>NZ_CP047141.1:1460000-1906794 GCF_009933595.1 Ligilactobacillus animalis | reverse complement strand
TAAGATACCTCCTTTTTGATAAATTTTGCATGCTCCTATTGTAGCATTAAAAAAAAATGTTTTCCACAGGTTGGGTAAAAAAAGTAAAAAATAAATCACAGGTTGTTAATTAAGTTATCCACAAGTTGTAAAAAAGTGTGGATAGTTAAATTATTTTAAAAAGTTATGCACAGAAAATTTCAAAAGCTATAAACCTTGGTATCAAAGAGATATATGAGTTATACACATAGGGTTATTTACAAATTGACAGGGAGAAATTGACAGGCTGTGATTTGTGGATGCTTTTGGGGATTACGCTGTGGATGTAAAAATTTTATCGACAGCCAAAAAACGCAAAAGTGGATAAAATGTGCATAAAAATCAGCTACTTTTTTGCCGAGAAAACTGAAAAAAAACTTTGAATTTTAGCTAAGATATGGTAGTATTACAAAGTAAGTCTGAACTTGACATCAAGCTACTTTTTTTGTAGGATATTAAGTAACATTGTATAAAAGGAGGTGTTCTGTTGTGAAAAGAACTTACCAACCTAAGAAACGCCATCGCCAACGCGTACACGGTTTCCGTAAACGCATGAGTACAAGCAACGGTCGTAATGTGTTAGCACGTAGACGCCGTAAAGGTAGAAAAGTATTGTCTGCATAGGCCACTGGACCGTCAGTGGTCTTTTTTAGTGTATGCGGACTTTTCAAATCATTTGGAGATGGGTTATGAAAAAATCATACCGCGTCAAGAAGGAAGCGGAGTTCCAAGAAGTCTTTACCCAGGGTAAGTCATGTGCGAACCGCATGTTTGTGGTCTACATGATCGAAAAGCCCGAGCAAAAGCATTTTCGCGTCGGAATTTCCGTCGGCAAGAAAATTGGGAATGCTGTCGCACGTAACTGGGTCAAGCGTCGGATTCGTCAGAGCTTGACCGAATTAAAGCCGCAGCTAAAACAAGATTGCGATTTTATCGTGATCGCGCGCCCAAGTGCTGCTGGAATTTCAACAGCTGATGCAAAGAAGAATTTGATCCATGTCTTGCACTTGGCAAGAGTATTGTCGGATGACCAATTTGCGAAGTGAGGTAAATGCAAATGAAGCAAGGGAAAAGACTAGCCGCTGTCATTAGCGTTTTAGGTTTAATGCTCTTTTTGAGCGGCTGTAGTACTGATCCAGTCAATGCCCAAAGTACTGGGATCTGGGATCATTACATCGTATGGAACTTTATTCGGGCGATCGAAGCCTTGAGCAACATTTTTGGCCATAATTATGGCTGGGGGATCGTGGTCTTTACGATCATCGTACGGATCGTGATCTTACCGTTGATGATCTATCAAATGCGCAGTATGCGTAAAACAAGTGAATTGCAACCAAAATTAAAGGAATTGCAAGCTAAATATCCAGATAGAGATGTTGAATCCATGCAAAAGATGCGGGAAGAACAACAAAAGCTCTATGCTGAGGCTGGAGTCAATCCAGTCGCTGGATGTTTACCGATCTTAGTTCAAATGCCGATCTTGATCGCCTTGTATCAAGCGATCTACCGGTCAGAAACTTTGAAGACGGGGCATTTCTTGTGGATGCAATTAGGTGGGCGTGACCCATACTTCATCTTGCCAGTGTTAGCAGCGTTATTTACGTTTGCAACGTCTTGGTTAAGTGTTAAATCTCAACCAGAGCAAAACATGATGACAACGATGATGACTTATGGGATGCCACTGATCATCTTCTTTACCGCGTTAAACGTGCCTGCAGCCCTTTCATTGTACTGGGTGATCACAAACGCCTTTTCAGTTGTTCAAACACTTGTGATCAATAATCCGTTTAAGATCCAACGTGAACGTGAAGAAAAGAAACGAGCTGAAAAAGCCCGTCAACGTAAACTTGAAAAAGCTAAACGCAAAGCTCTCAAGAGTAAAAAGAAAAAATAGTAGTATCATAACCGAGTTGCTCGCAAGTGCGAGGGGCTCGGTTTTTTGTATAAAGCAAACAAGGGAGCTACTACGATGAATTTACATCGTGGTAGCTTCCTTATTGTTTATTCAGTGATATTTTATTTGAATTCTAACTTAAAAGAATCATCTAATAGAAAAACATCGGCTGGCTCAAGCCCACAGATCTGGATCGTTCTATCTTTAGTAATAAAAATAGCACCATAGACTTCGGAGGTCGGTTGCCAATCGGGTTGCGGACCGTCGGCAAAGAAAAGCCGCGTCGTTTCGATCTCGGCTTGGACCGATGTTTTAGTAAAAACAGTGACACTAGCTAAGTTATTCTCATGTGGATAACCTGTTTTAGGGTCAAGAATGTGATGATAAGTTTTGCCGTTAGTTTTCAACAGGCGTTCATAGATGCCACTGGTGACAGCTGAACAGGGACCGTATTTGACTGAGAGGATCGAATTGCCCCGTTTAGTGAATGGATCTTGGATACCGATCCGCCATAACCCATCTGGATGATGTGGTGCCAGTCCTTTGAGCAATAGATTGCCACCAAGATTGATCATCCCACTGCTGATCCCTTTGGCAGCCCAGAGATCTTGGATCCGATCAGCGATATAGCCCTTAGCGATCGCACCAAGGTCAAGTTGCATGCCTGCTTGTTTTAAAAAGATCGTGAATTTATCATCATCTAATTCGACTTGGGTAGGATCGATCAAAGAAAGCTGTGAGGCGATCGCTTCTTTAGGTGGAACATTGGCCCCACTAAAACCGATCTTCCACAATTTGACGAGTGGTCCGATCAAGGCGTTAAACCCAAAATTTTCTTGGCTGGTCTTGATCGCAAGTTTAGTCAGCTGATAAGTTGAGTCACTGACAGCAACGGGCTTGATCCCAGCTGCATCATTGACGTCCATCAGTTCTGAAGTAGAGCGATTAACAGTCAAGGCAGTCTCGTAGGCTTGGAGAAGAGCGTAACTATCATCAAGGTCACTTACTTTAGCACTCCCAAAAGCAGTTAAGTAGATGTTTGTCCCCAAGCCACGATAAGTTTTGTGGATAGTTTTATGTGCTAGATCTTCCATCAGCCTTCAGATGCCCCCGTTGTTGTGTCAACTTGGGCAGGAGCGAGAACTGGCTCTTCTTTTGGCGCTGGAGTCGATTCTGAAGCGCTAGTCAAGGCATCTTCAGTATAGATCAAAGATGGCGGTTCTTCGGTGACCGTTTCTGGTTTTGTAGCTGTTTCTGAGGCGCCCGTTTGTTCATCTGGGAAACTAAACTCGGTATCGTCGTCTAGGACAAAATTGATCCCATTAGCTTCTTCAAAACTCATATCGGCAGTTTCTGAAGCGCCAGTAGTAGTATCGATCCGATCAAGTGCTTGTAAGGCACTTTTAGCTTCTTGCTGTTTAAGTGCTGGAGTGGTCGGGATGTGTTCGTTTTTGGCCTGTGCTTGTTGAGCATGTTGCAATTTTTCAAGCGCAGTTGCATAGTGGATGAAGCCATTAAAGCATTGTTCTAACCAGGAAATCGTCCCTTGATCGATCAAACATCCTTTTTCATCAAAGGCATTTTCCGCACGGCCAAGTAAAAATTGGAAGCCTGGCAATACAAAAGAACCCAGACCAGGAGAATCAAGGATCCGCCGCAAACTCTCTTGGGCTTGGACGGTACCCAAATTACCTAGGGAAGCACCGACGATCATTACCGGACGTTTTGTTAGCGGGTGGACTTTCCAAGAGAGCCATTCGATCACTGATTTTAAAGCTGCTGGAATATCATGGTCATATTCAGGGGTTCCAAAGATCACTCCATCAGAAGCTTCGATCTTTTGAGCTAAATCTAAAACACTTTGGGGCGTCTGTTCGTAATCTTCGCAAAAGAGTGGGATGTCTTTTATCTCAGTCACTTCGATCTGCGCTTGCGTAGCAAAATGTGAACTCATGAACTGAAGGAGCTTACGGTTGTAGGATTTTGTAGCGTTAGTACCAACGATAGCGATGAATTTCATAATTAGCCTGCTATATAGAATGTAAGCAAACAACACGTGTTTGAGAGAGAAATATAGCTTTTCCTTTCGTAATGAAAATAATTGTCATTGTGGTCTCTTACATTTTAACTTTCTGTGACCCGACTTTTTATAATTACCTATATATAAAGATAAGGATATTTGCCAGTAAGAGCAAGTCTTTTATAGATTTATCGCAATTTATTTACAGGTCGATAAACGTAAATTTATTTAGATGATATACATTGAACGCAAAATAATAAAAGTTTATTTTAATTAAATTTACAAATGAACACTTATCTCTTTTCTAACTTAATTTGACAATTCGGGTATGAAAAGAAACGTGAAAATGAGCAACGAAAGCAGATCTTTATCCTGACTAACAGCGATCAACTCAAGCAGATGGTCCAAAAGCTAAAACGAGCAGCAAGTGACCGAGCATATTTAGATACCCTCTTGGCAGCCCAAAGACAGCAAGCTGAGATGGGATCGGTGGCAATGTATCAAGAAGTGTTAGGGAGCTAAGCTGATGAGTGAAGATCCGTTAAGAGAAGGGATCGCAAAACGAATGGAAAAGGTCAGAAAAGACATTCCCGTCGAAAAAAAGCCTAATTGGCGCCGGCGAGTGATCGTCTTAGTGATGAAATTGGTCTTGGCTGGAGTAATGTTATTTTCGATCCTGCGCTATTTTTGGTAATAAATAAGCAAATAACGAGGACTCAGCATAGTGGTCCTTGTTTTATGATAAGATGATTAGAATTTGTTTCAAAGGACGATATTACTTTTTTTAATATGAAGTAGATCGAAAAAATCAATTTTGGTAGTTGGCTAAAATTTTTGCTAGAATTGAATAATGTGTTAAAAAATAATAGAAACGAGGGGCGAAAGTGTTAGCTAATTTTAAAAATTTGACTAAGCAAGCAAAAAAGACGGAGATCATTGCGGGGCTAACGGGCTTTTTTGCGATCTCATATATCATCATCGTAAATCCACTGATCTTGGCTGATGCCCATATCCCAGCAACTTTGAGTGTGTTTGCGACGATCTTTTCTTCGGCGCTAGGGTGTTTGATCATGGGGCTTTGGGCAAATGCTCCGATCATCATCACTCCAGGAATGGGGATCAATGCCTTCTTCACCTATACTTTAGTGGTCGGAATGCACTTAAATTGGCAACAAGCGATCGCGATCTCGATCATCAGTAGTGTATTGTACATGCTGGTAGCCTTCAGCAAGGCGAGCGAGAAACTATCTGAAGCGATCCCCCAAGAGTTAAAGATCGGGATCACAGCGGGGATCGGGCTGTTTTTAGTTACTTTAGGCCTAGAGAAAGCCAAATTGATCCAACAAGGTGGCTCCCGCTCACTCTTAGCTGTAGGACACCTAACTGATCCAGAAGCGCTTTTAGCCTTATTTGGTTTAGCTTTGACCCTAGTTTTATATCTAAAGAGAACTAAGGGAAGTTTTATGATCGGGATCGTTGTAACGAGTGCCTTGGGTGTGGTCTTTAAGGTTGGACTTCAAGATCCGCCTAAGGTCAGTTTAGCTGATCTGGGTAAGTACAGTGCACTCTTATTTCAAGGTGATTTTAGTAGCTTGTTTTCTTTGAAATTCCTCTTGGCAGTTTTTTCGATGTCGATGATCTTGATCTTCGAATCGATGGGGATCTTAGAAGGTTTATTACCAGATGCGAAGAAATTTAAAAAGACGTTTGAAGCTAGCTCGGTAGCGACATTTTGTTCAGGCTTCTTAGGCACAAGTCCGACCGTTGCCGCAGCTGAAAGTGCCGCCGGGATCGAATCTGGTGGCAAGACGGGCTTGATGACGCTCGTCAGTGGCGCAATGTTTGTCTTGTCATTATTCTTTATCCCACTGCTCAGCTATGTTCCGCAAGCGGCGATCGCACCGGTGATCATCATTACAGGAGCGATCATGATGCAACAGTTGAAAGTCTTGGATTTTGACGATTTTTCAGAATGGTTCCCGGCCTTTTTGATCATCGTGTTGATCCCGTTGACCGGCTCGATCTCAGTTGGTTTAGCCTTTGGGTTTGCAGCTTATCCATTGGTAAAATTTGCGGCACGTAAAATGGATAAATTAAATCCATTATTATGTTTATTGAGTGTCTTATTTATTTTGCAGTTGATCTGTGAAGCAGTCTTACTATAGTAAAATTAGGTTTTAAGCAGAGCATTCTGTTTAAAACTTTTTTTTATTAAAAAAGTATTGTTTTTAGATGTGAAGACTTGCTATACTTAGGGATGAAAATGGTCTAAATTGAGGGTGGTGAGTTAGGTGAAATTTTTCCAAAAGCTCAGTTGTGTAATGTTGCTTTTGGCATTAGTTATTTGTTTTTATTATCGTAATGGCTTAGTGAGTAAACCGATCGGACATACGGGCGAATTTGCGTTGAAGCATGAACAGGCTGGGTATGCTGTTTCTTTGTATTACCCTAAGATCGATCTAACTAAAGCGCACCAAAAAAATGTCAGCGTCGGTATCATTGACTCAGGGATTTCACCTAAAGTAGGACATGAATTAAATATCGCAGCTGCTTACGATCTTTCGGGGCAAAATGAGCCATTTGATCAGACCGGTCAGGGAACTAAGATCGCGAGTATTATCGGAGCTAAAGATAACCACTATAAAATGATCGGTTTAGCGCCTAATGTTAAACTCTATTCATATAAAGTAGATACCACTAGTCACGCGCTACAAGCCGCTTTGCAACAGGCTTTAAGTGATCGCGTTGAAGTTTTAGATCTCAGTTTTAAAGTCGACCAAATAACGCCACAGATAAAAGCACTGGTAAATAAGTATCTCGCGCAGGGAGGCTTATTTTTTACTGCGGACAAGCGTTTGGGGCAGATAAGAGGAGTTGCCACGGTCGGAACGTTTAACGAGTATTTCGAGCTACTGGACAGGGGGCGGACCTACTATGCTCCAGCTGAACAACTAGCATTGGGAATGGATAATCGGATCCAGAAGGTCACTGGTGATGCGTATAGTACGGCGTTTGTCAGCGGGACGGCTGCCAGTCTGCTGGCGCAAAGAGTAGCACCTGCGCAAGTCAAACAACAACTCGCAGTGTATTTTAGTCCACAGGCGATCGAAAAACACCATAATATCAGTCATGTGATCGCTAAAACTTTTAACAAAAGTGATATATATCTGGGTATTTCCCTGGTTATTTTGACTTTGATAACAGCTGGCCTAGCCTTGATGTTGGCCATCAGACGGCGTAAGAACAAGTATTTGCTAGGGGTAAGTATCAATACTTTGTTGCTTTTGATCTTAGCGTATTTGTTGGTGCCGATCCAAGCCAATGATCAGACGATGAAATATTGGATCTTAAGCTTATTAGTGATCTTTACGCTCTTTCAGTTGTATTTTAGTTGGCGTTTAGATATGGCAAAGCCTTTTAGACTGAATCGCCTATTCAATCTGAGTTATAATATCTTTTTACTAGTCTTTTCGCTTTGGCTGATCATGTTTGTGATGTTAGGCTATGCGGGCAGTACGCATTTTTAGATAAATAAACGCGGGACCCACGATGGATGGATCCCGCGTTTATTTATTTAGCGCTGACCGGCTTATTTTTGCGCTAAAGTTTGCAGTTTATCGAACAATTCATTAGCTTTTTCACTCAATTTTGGGGTTGAACGTTTGATGACTGGCGCCATATTGGTGAATTTATGTAATTCAGCTTTAAAGGCTTCGTCGGAACTGTTCTTAAAGGCTGTAACGGTCTCTTCGATGTATTCGGTAAATTTGGTACCGGGTTGGGTCTGTTTGAGTTCGGTAACGAATTTTTCTAAAGTTGCGACGATATTTTCTTTTGTACTCATAATAGATTGCCACCTTTACTATGAATTTTATTTACACTTAGGAGAATACGCTTACATAAAAATGAATGCAACAAAAAAAGACCGCAAAACTCGGTCTTTTTTAGCTAATAAGTTTCACTATCTAAGTAGTGGTTGTAGTATTCGACTTTGACATCATCGTCAGTCACAGTCAATTTTGTGACAGCACCGTTTTTAGGACCTAATTTTTCAGCGCCTAGATCAGGGGCAAAATGATCGACAATACTTCTGATCGTGATGCTGTGGCTGACTAAGAGCACTTTTTGACCGTCCGCTGTATTTTTACGTAGGTGCTCAAAACCGGCATTGATTCGGGCCCAATACTGTTCATCATTTTCGGCATCCTTGAAAGGATCGGTCTCATGCAAGAGATCGCGCGTTTTTCCTAGGTTATATTTTTCTAAAATATCGTTATATGTGCGACAACCGTGTAATGCTCCGACCATGAGCCAAGTTTGAGCTGCGTCGTTACCTTCGAAATAGCCAAAGCTTTGTTCGCGGAAGTTTTTGAGCTCACTTGGCACGATATCTTGGGAGTGTTGGTTATTTTCTAAGATGAAATGGCAGGTACGCATGGCACGTGTCGTATCGGAATGATAAGCTTTGTCGAACTTGATGTCGGCTAAATGCTTACCCGCACTTTTGGCATCGTTGACCCCTTTTTGCGTTAAAGGTGAGTCACACCAGCCTTGGAGACGGTTATAACTATTCAAGATCGTTTGCCCATGGCGCACCATATAAAGTGTAAATGTCATTGTAATATTCCTCACTGTTTTTTCGATACTTTAAATAATAACATGCACAGACTAGCTTTTAAAGCGTTGTTACGGGTATAATTAGGCTAGAGTAAAAAATGAGCGTAATCTTAGAAAGGAAATTACATTTGAAAAAGACACGACATATCAAGCTTTTTTCGCATAACGACTTAGACGGATTTGGAGCTCCCGTCTTGATCACGACGCTAGCGCCTTACCTTTTTAAGGACGTTGAATTTGACCTAACGACTTGTTCGGCAGGCAATCTTGATCGCGAATTATCCTATTGGTTCCGACAACCCGATATTTCTCGCTTTACCGATGTCTACATTATGGATATGACACCGGATAGCGATTATTCGTTCCAACAGCTCGAGCAACGCTTCGCTAATCATTGGTTGATCTTTGACCATCATGAAAGCGAAGAAGAATTACGGAACAACTATGCGCTAAACTGCATCAAACCACTAGATGAGGGGAAAAATCCGAGTGCGGTCAGCTTGGTCTATGATTGGTTGAGCCAAAAGCCTGATTTTATGAAGATCCCGGAAAAGAAACGGGCGCAAGTGGCGGAATTGGTAGAGTTGATCCGGGCGTATGATACTTGGGATTGGCAAAATGATCCATTGATGTCGGTCGAAGAAAGACAAGCAGCTGATGAATTGAATCAACTATTTTGGTTCTATCCGTTGAGTAAATCGTGCAATTTTGTCGAAAGTGTCTTTGCTACAGGCTGGGAAGATTACCGGCAAGCAAACGAACTGTTGATCCACACCTTAGCTGGCAGACGGACGCGTTATTTGGAAAAACACCTTAAAAATGTTGAGACCTGTGAGTTGGATGGGCACAGCTTTGGCGTTGTCTATGCCAGTGATTATAAGTCGGAGATCGCGCATGCGTTGTTGAAACGTTACGATGTCGATGCAGCCTTAGTGATCGATGGCCACAGTGTTTCTTTACGCTCTAATGGACGGCTCGATGTGGCTAAATTTGCCGCTGAATATTTTGGTGGTGGTGGGCATGCCGATTCCGCTGGTGGAAAATTAGAAGTTGAACCCCTTAAAGTTGCCGAACAAGCGGTGATCGAATCGATGCGCCAACGCTCCACGCTAAATGCTGATGTTGCTAAACAAAATAATAGTGATAAAGCTTCATTAGCTGATCAACTCGATCCAGAAATGGCAGCCAAGCTCGTAGCCTTATTTGGAAATGCTGATTAACTAAATCCTGCTCTGTAAGTGCTAAATCCTGTATTGCACTTACGGAGCTTTTTTTGTTGCATTAAGCTTAGTGACAAAAAAAGGGGGCTGGGCACATGATCGAGGTCAAACATGCAACGTTACAATACACCACATTTACGCGGGCTCAAGGTGTAAATGGCGTCATCCGTGATTTTTTCAAACGGAGAAAGCAACAAGTCACGGCAGTAGCTGATGTCTCATTTACGATCAGAGAAGGCGAGATGGTCGGCTTGATCGGGCGCAACGGTGCAGGCAAGACGACTCTAGTCAAATTGCTGACGGGGATCTTACCCTTGGCCCAAGGAACGATCGTGATCGACCAGGCGCTCCCTAATGAACGCAGACCCCATTTTTTAAAACAGATCGGGGTCTTATTAGGCCAACGCTCGCAATTGATCTGGGATCTACCACCGATCGATACATACGATATGTTGGCAGCGCTGTATGAACTTGGGGCTGAGCAATACCATGCACGGCTCAACTGGTTGAGTGAACAGCTGGCTGCGACCGACCTGATCTATCTGCCGGTCAGAAAGCTATCTTTAGGACAAAGGGTCAAGTGTGAGCTGATCGCGGTTTTGCTACATGAACCCAAGTATCTTTTTTAGATGAACCGACATTGGGCCTTGGTCTAGTGACCCAAAAGGCAATCTACAAGATCTTGCGTGCCGAAAATCAGCAAAATAAGACGACGATCGTGACGACTTCTCACTATGTCAAAGATATGGAACAGCTAGCTGATCGTCTCTTGATCTTAAATCAAGGAGCGCTGATCTTTGATGATGACTGTGATCAGTTAGTGAACAACTTGGTGACTAGAAAACTCTTTGATGTAGAGTATTTGGCTAAAGGACAGATCGTTAAAGTGACTTGGAGTGCAGCTGAACTTTTTTCAAAGGTAGCTGAGCTTGAGCCCGAAAATATTTTAACGATCAAGCAACGTGGGGTCAGCTTAGAAGAACTGATCAGTCAATTGATCGAGGAAGCAAGATGAAGTATGCGGTTATTTTTTGGACGAGTTTAAAAGAAAAAGTGATGTACCGGACAGATCTTTGGTTGCAATACATTTTGCTAGGGTTACAGCTAGTAGTCAATATTTCCGTATGGCAGGCGCTATACACCAATGATGCTCTTATGCTCAAAGGCTATTCGCTCAAACAGTTGAGTCTGTATCTTTTGAGTACTAATCTTTTAGCGTTGTTATTTAGCGTGGCGCCAGCTTTTAGATTGGCCGATCAGATCAAAAGCGGGCGTTTATCAACACTGTTATTGCGCCCAGTTTCCCTATATGGTGAGAGTTTAGTGCATTTTTTAGGGGCGCAAGTGCCGAGTCTATTACTGGAATTAGGTGTGATCGGGTATTTGTTATGGACACTAGAGCTGTCGTTGTGGCGCTTGCTGTGGCTATTAGTTTATTTGGCACTAGCCCTGCTGATGTTTTATGGTTTGATGCTATTATTTGGGATGCTGGCCTTTTGGCTATTGGAATTGTGGCCTCTGCGCGCTTTTGTGACGGCTTGTTATCTTATGCTAGGTGGGCGGTATTTTCCACTGAGCAGCTTACCCGAAGCGATATTTAGGTTTCTCCAGTACAATCCTTTTTCGCTGGTGACCGATGTCCCGGCGCGGATCATGACTGGCCAACTAGCGCTAGAGAGATCAAGTAATTACTTTTGGCTCTGTCACAACAAATGGTTGATTTTTGACGAGAAATAGCGTATAATAATAGTAAGAAACAGTACCACCGAAGGAGGTAATTGGATATGCCTACTATCAAAGACGCATTAGATATTATCGGTAAGTTGACTGTCGCAGAGCAGGAAAGCCTTAAAACAATGCTTTTAAGTCCTGCCTTTGTAAAGTCTTTGAATATTGAAGATTTCGTAGCAAAGGAACGCTTTGCAAATGGTCGTGTATGCCCTCTTTGTGGCTGTATCCATGTGGTTCGCAATGGTCATCGTAAAGATGGCACACAGCGATATGTATGTAAGGATTGTGGCAAGTCCTTCGTGATTGCTACGAACTCCATTGTGTCTGGTACAAGAAAAGACTTGTCCGTGTGGGAGCAGTACATTGATTGTATGATGAATGGCTTATCCATTCGTAAGACTGCTGTTGCTTGTGGGATTCACAGAAACACCGCATTCCTTTGGAGACACAAGATTTTGGATGCACTTCAGAATATGGCAGACGATGTTACCCTTGACGGCATTATTGAGGCTGACGAAACTTTTTTCGCCATCTCGTACAAGGGCAATCATAGCAAGAGTAAGACATTTGCTATGCCACGCAAGGCTCATAAGCGTGGTCATTCTACACATATCAGAGGCTTGTCCCAAGAAAAGGTATGTGTTCCTTGTGCGGTTAATAGGAATGGCTTGTCTATCTCCAAGATTACGAATACTGGTAGAGTTTCTACAAGAGATTTACATCATATTTATGATGGTAGGATTAAGACCAATTCCACTCTTGTTACGGACAAGATGAACTCCTATGTGAGATTTACAAATGCCAATGGCATTGACCTTGTGCAGTTAAAGACTGGCAAAGCCAAGAAAGGCATTTATAATATCCAACATATCAATAGCTACCATAGCCAGCTAAAGAGGTTTATGCGTGGCTTTAACGGTGTTTCTACCAAGTATCTGAACAACTATCTTGTGTGGAATAACCTTGTAAATTACGCCAAAGAAAGCGACATGGAGAAAAGGAACATCTTCTTAACTTTCGTTTTGGCAACATTGAAAACTGCTAAATGCAGAGATTTATCAAACAGACCAGCAGTTCCTCTGGTCGCCTAATTAGAATTTGTGGAGATGATAAGATGGTCAATATAACAGATGTAAAACAGATTCTTCAATTTGCAATAGATGCGGAGATTAAAGTCTTTCTTGATGGTGGCTGGGGTGTAGATGCTCTTCTTGGATATCAGTCAAGAGCCCATAATGATATTGACATTTTTGTAGAAAAGAACGATTATCAGAACTTTATAGAAATAATGAAAGCTAATGGCTTTTATGAGATTAAGATGGAATATACAACATTGAACCATACTGTATGGGAAGATTTGAAAAACAGAATTATTGATTTGCATTGTTTTGAATATACGGACGAAGGTGAAATTCTTTATGATGGGGATTGTTTTCCGGTAGAAACTTTTTCGGGTAAAGGAAGAATTGAGGAAATAGAGGTTTCCTGTATTGAACCATATAGTCAAGTAATGTTCCATCTGGGATACGAGTTTGATGAAAATGATGCACATGATGTGAAGTTATTGTGTGAGACACTTCATATCGAAATTCCAAATGAGTATAGATAACTGCAAATAACAGTTTGTAGGGGAGTTCTGATACTCCCCTATAAAAATGGCTATTTATCAACTGTTTGTTGTGACATAGCCTTACTTTTTAGCTGTGCTTGGGTGGATCATGTTACTGACCATGATCTATAAGTTCACTTTTTTACGGGGAACAAAGCGGTATGAGGGGGTCGAGAGTTGATGCGGATCTTGCAATGTGTTTGGAGTAGAAGTTGGAAACAATTCATGATCTACCGTGCGACGGGATGTTTAACGCTAGCTTTAGCATTAGTATTTTATGGGATCGAATTGTTGACGGGATATATTTACTTTTCAAGTGATGTTACGGTCAAGGGCTGGGATCGCACCGATTATCTGTTGTTGGTGACGACCGCTTCGCTGATCATGGCGTGGTATAATTTCTTCTTTGTTTTGGGGCATGAGCAGTTGAGCGAAAAGATCTTAACTGGGGCATTAGACCAGATATTACTTAGACCGGTAGACCCTTATTGGCTTACAGCGTTTGGAGGGTTTGATATTCCCAGTCTTTTTGACCTGGGCTTTTCCTTAGTGATCGCAAGTTTATTTTTGAGCAAGTATCAGCCAGCGTTTTTCGAGTTAGTATGGTATTTTTTAGCGTGTTTATTAGGTGTTTGTGTCGTTTTTTTATTGAATCAATTGTGTATCGGCTGTGCCTTTTGGATCGTGCGGACCAGCGCCTTGAGTGGGATAGTTGAAGATCTAGTCGGGATCTTTAGTCGTCCCCGCGCATTTTTCCCAGTGAGCCTGCAGATCATTTTTACTTGGCTCATTCCCATCCTTACAGTGACCAATTTGCCGATTTTATTGCTCAAAAGGCATGCTGGACTAACAAGTTTATCTCTATTAGCTGGACTGACGTTGTTTTTGTACATTGTTTCACGGTGGCAGTGGAAATTAGGTTTGAAGCGGTATTTTTCAGCGGCTTAGAAAAATTCATTCAAAACATTTTTACCCACGGGGATGATTTTGCGTTAAAATTACGCTAAAGGGGGAATGAAAAATGGAGGTTATGTATTTTGTGCCAGCATTGTCGTTAGATGCAAATGCTAAATTAAAGGATTATCTGTCGAAGGTTCCTTGTTGTGACGAACTTCAGGCGTTAGAGAAGATGTCAGCTCAAGTCTGGATCGTAGTTTTGACCCAGAAGTTGTGCCAACAGACTTTGGCGACCTGTAAGTTGCGCCAGCAGTTGAATCCAGGTCAGAAATTTATTTTCTTAGTTGATCAAAAAGAGCTTTGCTTTTGGATGTATCGCTATCAATTACAGGCAACTGCAGTTATTTTTTGTTATGCCCAAACGTGGTATCAAGAATTGATGGCCGCCTTGCAGGAGCTTGAAAAATCTACGGATCTTTGTTTTAAATGTCGGGGAAAGATCATCAAGGTCGAACTTGAATAGATCTGTTATGTGGAGTCGCAGTGCTCTAACACGCATGCTGCTGTTTTGTGGCTCGTAGATAAACAAACGATCCAAGTACCTAAGAATTTGCATGTTTTGGAAAAAGAAAATCCGCGTCTCTGGCGAAGTCATCAGAGTTATCTTCTTAACCCGGGAAATGTCTACATGTTAGATAAGTTGAACGCGACTGCGACATTTGTTAACGGACTGAAATGCCCAGTCTCACGGCAAAAATTCAAGATACTAGCCGAACGTTTTGCGTAAACCACTCAATTCTTAACACAATAATAGCTAAGAAAAAGAACAACTACGATCTTTTCTTGGCTATTATTGTGTGGAGCTATTGATCGGGGTGACTGAGCAGTTGGAGTGTGGCAATGAAGACACAGCTCATAAAGACCAGTTGATCTCTTGCATAGAATGTGAGCATAGCATAGATCGCAAAGGCCAGAATACATCCTTTGAAAAACTTTGGCCATGCGAAGGTCCACTTATGTTGCCTATACTCTAGACCACACAGCATACTGATGGTAAGCGTTGATAGGACTGGAGATAGCCAAGATGAGACTGGATCAAGGCTAGCCCAAGTGCTAATGAACGTTAAGCAGACATAGCAGTTAGCTTTGCCCCACCAAGAGATGCTGGCTTTTTTCAAAACTGACATTGCTATTCACCGACCCTCATCAAAATAATTTTAGGGACTGCTTATGCGAACTATTTGAGCTTAGCGAGTTTATCGAATAGCCGGCAAGTGATCACAAAGGCAAAAAGTACCATAACTTCTCTGTCGGCTAGGTAATAAAAACACATGGCATAGACGGCAGTCGCGAGGATGATCCCTTCTAAGAATTCGAGCTGCGAAAAAAATAATTTATTGTTTTTACATTCTAGGCTGGATAAACCGCTAAAAACAAGAACTAGTAAGCCAGGTTCTAACCAAGATGAAAATGTGTTTAATCTAGCTAAAAAGCTAACAAGTGATAAGCAAGCATAATCGCCACTTTTGATCCATACAGAAGTAGTAACTTTTTTTAAAACCAACATGTATATTCACCGACCTTTACCTAAAAATTAGCGATTTAACGTCGCTTTTTACGTCTTTTTTTAGGAGTATAATTGGCATCTGCAGCGAGTGAACCAAGAAATGCACCAGCACCTAAGGCAGTAAAGAAAGTTCCTGCATTTTCGGAATTCTCTTCATCGGAGATTGGTCTGGAACCGCCAATCGAGGTTTGAAGTTCAGCGATTGATAAAATTGGAAAATTTAATTTACTTACCATATCGTTTCTTCTCCTTTCGATGTTCATAATAGTAAGCAACAGCGAATTCTGTTGCAAATCCCACAGACCCCACAACCCAATCACCGCGGATCTTAGGGGAAATTGTTGCCCCACCTGAAATTGATTCGAGTTCATTTTCGGGTAAAGCTGTATATTCTGCTAAATTTTTCATATACCATACCTCCAATGTTTTTTAGGAAAGAGCGATCTTTCCTTGCACCTAAAGATAAACTCCTTACTAACTAAAATCAATTGGGTTACAGGATTTTGCCTACTGGTAGCAGGATTTTTTCAAAATAGAGAATGTTACATACGATACTAGTTTTTTCATGTTGCTTTACATAACAAGTTTGGAATTTTGGTAGGTTGTTGTTGAGTAGTGTAAATGTTTTATCCTAGACTAGAGAATGCAGGAAACATCTTAGCTAGTTTTTGAATTAAGGTCAGTGGAAAAATATACAATTTGCTTGTGCTTAATAGAAATAAAGCATATAGCGAACCAAGAAAAGAATTATATTATGCAGTTAATGATAAATTTAACTTGTAGATTTAGACCTATATATTTTATTTTACTCAAATTGGATACAAGAACACCCAAATACGACGATTTTCGCGGTTTGCCCCATTTTTGCGTTATCTTAATATTGTGAAAATTAAGAAATTTAGGAGGATCGTGATGAAAAAGCATAAAAAACGTAATGTGGTCATCTTGTGTAGTGTACTCGTAGTATTAGGTCTAGTTGCTTATCTGGCTTTGAGTGGTAACGATAACGGGGATGGCTTTATGCAAGGAATCAGAGATGGTATGAGAGAGGCGCAGAACCAAAAATAGCAATATATCTTCTTTGTTGTACGAGAGGGCGATAAAAATGAAAAAACATAAGCTAACTATTTTAGGTGGCGTATTATTATTGTTGGTCGTTGGGGCCCTTTTTCTATCTGGACTCTTGCATTTAGATGACATAACACATGGCTTTGAACGGGGCTTTCAAAGCGAACAGACAAAGTAAAAAGCACGACCGAGGTCAACTCGGTCGTGCTTTGGTGTTAACGGGGCATAAGGCTTTTAACCCGGGTTATTTTGCGGGTTTATTATCGAATAAAACGTGATCAGTGGTCGTGACATACCGTGCGCCCATGGGAACCTCATACATGGGATTCTTATCCTTGTCGACAAATAACTTCAGATCAGCGAGTTGTTGCATCGCTTGTTTGACCTTTTCCGTGTCAAGATCGGTATCGACAAAGTTTAGCTGCATGTGGTGTGTCGCATGCTTAGCAGTGGATAAGAAGATGAGATCTAATTTTTTCATAATGTGTTACCTCCGTGCTTAATTAGTGTGGCTTGTGGTCATGACATAAACTTCTTTTAGCTGTTCGCCAGTCAACATAGCGATGAGTTGTCCAAATTGATGGAGTTGATCGGGAGTTGCACCTTGGATCACATTGTTAAAGGAACGTTGTCGTGTTGTCCCGTCCTTTTTTACAAGTTTTACGCGAATTGCATTTTTGTCCCAGATTGCTTCAGTCATTGGTTAGTCCTCCTTAGATTTATTCTGTAAGTCGATCGCCCTTACACTACTAATAACGAAATGAGTTGCTGATATGTAACCCTAAAAAATAATTTTTTTGAAAAATGACCACTTACTGAAAAATAGGACCATTTACTGTTTGGAGATACTTTTTCAACTTTTTTGATAGCATGATCGGATTATAGAAAGGAGCTAAAAGATACGTAAGAAAGAATTTAAGGTGTTGGACAAAGATGTAAAATGCTCTATCGTTGATGGTGGAATTTAAATCACCGATACTTTAGGATTTGAAGTGTTAGGGAGGAATAACAATGGAAAAGAAAAGGGTCTAAAAGCAAAATTTGCGCTTGTCGGGATCATTGTGTTGGGAATTATTGTTGGTTTTTCATTGTGGACACATCGGGCAGATAATATCAATATACATAAAAAAAGACAAACACTCATTAAATAAAATAAGGTTTGTCTTCGATCTGGGCAGTACTACATGTGCTGCTTTTTTTTTGCGTGTACATATTTGTCATAAAAAAGACCACATCTGATAAATACCATTTCTGCGCCAAAGATAAGTTATACTTACAGTGAGGTGGTACAGATGATCGAATTCAAAGGTGTAACTAAAAAATATGATAATGTGATCGCTTTGAATAATTTGAACTTGGTGATCCCAGCGGGAAAGATCTTTGACTTTTTAGGCCATAATGGAGCGGGAAAATCAACGACCATAAAGAGCTTAGTCTCGATCTTAAATCCAGATGCGGGGCAGATCATAGTTGATGGGAAAGATTTGGCCGAGCAACGCTTTTTGGTCAAGAAAATGATCGGCTATGTTCCCGATTCACCCGATATCTTTTTACAGCTAACGGCAGCTGAATACTGGGACACGCTAGCGGCTGCTTATGAGATCAAGGCAAGTGAAAAGGCTACTAGGATCAAAGAATTAGCTGGCTCATTTGGGATCTTAGAACGCCAAGATGAAGTCATGGAGAGCTATTCACACGGGATGCGCCAAAAAGCAATCATCGTGGGAGCTTTATTATCTGAGCCAGATATCTGGGTCTTAGATGAACCACTACAAGGACTAGACCCGCAAGCTGCTTATGATCTAAAAGAGATGATGAAAAAGCACGTTGCGAAGGGAAAGACGGTGATCTTTTCAACACATATCTTAGATACGGCTCAACAATTGTGTGATGAACTAGCGATCTTGAAGAAGGGTTCACTGATCTACAATGGTACCGTGGCGGAACTGTTAGCCAAAGAACCAGGGAAATCTTTAGAACAGATCTATCTAGAGTTAGCCGGCCGGAAAGAGGGTGAATGAGATGATCGATCTGCATCGGTTATGGGCTTTGATCAAGGTAAGTCTGATCTACCGTCAACCTGAACTGACGCTAAGAGAGCGGAAGAATCACAAGAGTGGGGACCAACTGATCAAGAAGTTTTTATTGATGGATCTAGGTAGTGGGGCCCTATTAGCTGTCGTCTTTGGGTAGATATTTTTAGCAAGTGACTTTATACGATCGCCGGGACTATTTACGCTGATGGTCGTGTGGTTTGGAGTGGTCACTATTTCCCAGGAAATAATGTTTATTTACAACATCTTTTTTGATAGTCGCGATCTGAATGCTTATTTGCCGTTACCATTTAAGATGAGTGAGCTTTTTTTGGCAAAAATGCTGACGGTATTTTGGTCGACACTACCAGTAACTTTGCCACTTTATGTCATGATGTTATTGACTGCTTGGCAAGCACAAGGCTTCTTTTGGTTAAGAGTCTTGGCTGCGAGTTTAGCGTATCTTTTATTAGTTATTTTGTTGTGCCTTTTGGGAAATTTACTCGTCTTTTCTTTGACTAGAAGTAAATTCTTTCAGCACCACAAAAAGATCATTACTTTTGTCTTGTTGGGATTTTCAATGGTGATAATCGTATTTAGCTATGCTCTTTTCAAAGATGTCTTTAAAGTAGCTGAACATGTCAAAGTGATAGCGATAGCATTACCATTTTACAAATTGATCGTGATGCCAAGTTGGCAAGCGGTGATCTTTAGTTTACTAGAGATATTAGGTGTTATCGGAATCTTGGGCTGGGGCTTGAGTAAGCTCTTCTTGAGGGATCTAAATGCTCAATTGATGAGTGATAAAGTTACTAAAGTCGTCAAAAAGCACCATGAGTTTAATAATTTGGATCGGGTTTTACAGCATTACAATATAAGATTATTGAGTGATCCCACTTTATTATTGCAGGTGATCTTGGGGAGTTTGATGATCCCACTAATGTTTATGTTACCTGGCTTATGGGGACAAAACCTGGCGCTACAAAATATTACGGGGAGATACTATGGGATCTTTTTACTAGTGGGCGTATGTTTAACACCATTAATGTATGGAATAACTTCATTAGGAGCGATCATCATCTCACTAGATCGTGAAAATCTATATTTTATTGAGAGTCTACCACTTAGTTTGAAACGATATCTCAAGAATAAGTTTAAGATCGTCTGTTGGCTACAAATGAGTCTATCATTTGTAGTAGCTGTTAGTTTAGGGATAATCACTCATTTTCCGTGGTGGGGGTGGGTATATTTTTTGATAGGGATCCTAAGTGCAACTTATGTATGTACCATATATTTTTTCGTTAGAGATTAGCGAAAACGATATCTAGAATGGGTCGACATCTCACAACTTTTTACACGCGGTGGCGGACAGATCGTACTATTTTTGCAAGGGGCAGTATTATTATTAGTTGAAGGGATCATTATGGGAATCGCTATTTTCTTGGCTACGGTATTACCTGCTTGGGTAACAAATACTGTAATACCGCTCGTTATTTTAGGGGTAACGATTTGGTGTCATGGGTACTATCGCAAGACTTTTTGGCAACAGATCGAATAAATATGTTAGCCAAAGGACCACTTATGAGTGTTTGCACTATTTTTTGAGTTTTTAGCATAAAATAGTTTTGGAATTATTATAGTTATTATGGGGTGAGTAGCGTGCAGGGGATCTTGGATTCGATCGCAGAATTTTTTTGGTTCACGGTAGGAACAGGGGTAGGAATATTTTGGACTCTGTGGTATTGGATGGATAAATATATTCTGAATCTTAAAGTATTAGTAGCAATATTTGTAGCTATCTTATTATTTTGGATCAATCTTGAAATGGGCATTTCATTTGTATTGGTCGTATTTTGTGCCATGATTATTGATCTAACAAGAGCATAGGCTAGCCTGTGCTTTTTTAATAGGGCTTTTCCCCTTATAGACCCAAATAGCTCGAATAATTAGGTATATCATGATTCCGACGAGGATCAATAATAGAAGCGAATAGCAAATTTCGGTAACTATATCCCTTGGGGTAGTTACTAGTCGATAAACGCCAAGCGCCAAGCGCTATTGCTAAGAGAACTTGTACCATGACGTAGAAATAGCCTAAAAGATAAAAAATTTTAGATGCAAGCAACTTCTTGAGCCTCACTAGTGTCCGATGAAATAGAATAACAGCGAGGGCCCAAATAACTAATAACAGAGAATTGATGATAAAGGATAAACGAAAAATTACTTTTGTCATCGTCAACGTCAAAAAAGCTAAGAGTATTAAACTTAGTAATGAAGCAAAGAAATAATATTTTTTCATATTGAGCACCTTCGATCCTTCCTAATAAAGGATAGCATCAATATGCTGGTGCTAACTGAAAGTATCATAACTGGGCTATTTTTACTCATATTCGGGAAGCAAAGACGAGCTCAACTGAAATGTATTAGTATGGCAACTTTTTTCGAGTATTTGAGTATAGTCCAAATATTGTCTTATGTTAAGATGAAATCAAGAATTTTGATGATAGAAGGGATCGGATATGCTGTATCGATGGGGCTTTAGCCTGATCGCAACGATTATTGAATATAGTGCGATCTACCTTTTGATCAAGCCTAACAAGAGTCGGTCACAGACGGTGCTTTTTATCGCAGTTACTTTGCCACTCCTGGTCAGTTTAGATCAAGCGGGGATCGTTGGGAAATACTGTTCCTTGGCGTTAGAAATGCTCGCATTTTACTTCTTTTATCGGACCAAACCACGTAATTATGCACTACTAGGGCGATTAGTGCTGGCAAATTGCCTAACATTCATTGCAGTTTTAGCAAGTGATATTCTCTGGCGTTATTATTCTGCAATTTATTTTGCTTTAGGGCATTTAGCAGTTGAGGCGTTGTGTGGTGCGATCTTTGTTTACATAGGAGTGCATCTTAAAGTTGATAGTGAGCTGGATAGCGAGACCGGAAAACCCTTCTTTTTGCTTATTTGCTACATGGGGCTTGCTTTGAACTCGTTTCTTTTTATCCGGGATGTGAGTTAAAGTAAGTTTGTGACGGGGATCTTATTTGGTTTTACCGTGATCCAGTTGATTTTTGTCGGGATCATTTACTCTTTGATCAAACAGTATCAGCATAAAAAAGACCTCGAAGAACAGCGGCGCGATCTGGAAGCCTATATGCGTGAATTAGAGCTAAATCAGCGTAAGTTGCGCAAATTCAAGCATGATTATCAAAATATGTTGCTCAGTCTAGAAGAAAGCATTCGGGCGGGCAAGAGTGCACAAGCTTTACAGCAGTTAGCTAAATATTCGCAAAAAAATTTTACGGATAAACTTTTGTGGCGTTTTAATGATGTAGATAATATCAAAGATCTACAGTTAAAGAGTATCTTTATCAATAAGTTAAACATTTTATTCAGCTATGATATCAAAGTCGATTTTGAATGTCGGCAAGAGATCAAGACGCCTGCGCATTTAGATACCTTTGATCTAGTGCGGATCATCGGGATCGTTTTAGATAATGCGATCGAAGAAAGTCGTCTTTTAGGGGCAAGTGCTTATGTCCAAATGGCACTCTATCAGACAGAGGGCGTGTTAGAGATCATGCTGAAAAATCGTTGCCGACATGAAAAAGTTGAATTAGCTCAGATCGAAAATGCGGGCTATTCGACTAAAGCCGGACATTATGGGGTGGGACTTACGATTGTGCGTGAGATCGTATCAGACTACAACAATATTTTTATCGAGTATACGTCAGCCAAGCATGAATTTACCTTTGAGATGAAGGTCGTTTTGGAAGAAAGGTGAGAGAGATGAAACATCAAGTGCTCGTATGTGATGATGAATTAGCGCAAGTCCAAGGCCTAGCCGAGATGCTTGAGCGGGCGATCGTGATCCAAGATGATGAGCGACAGGGGAAACTAGGATTTTTAGGGTACTACACCTCATATGCTGCGACGCTACAAGCGGTCACCGACCATCAAGTGACGGGAGGAATCTATTTTTTAGATATCGAACTTTCGCCTAAACAGTATGATAGGACAGGTTTGGATCTAGCCGAAGCGATCAAACGACAAGATCCTAAAGCGCAGATCATTTTTGTAACAACGCATGATGAATTGGCACTAATGACTTTCCATCGGCGGATCGGTGCTTTGGATTATATCATCAAAGATTCGACGCGCTCGGAATTTCAAGGTCGAATAACAGAGGCCTTGGCCTTAGCTTTAGAAAATATCGCTACAAGTCATACAGCACAAAAATACACCTTTACCTATAAGATCGGCCACAAGATATATAACGAAAATATTGATGATGTCGTCTGCATCGTAACGACTGAGCGCCCACATCGACTACGCCTCTATAAAGTTGATGGGATCGCTGAATTTAATGGCAATTTAAAGGAGCTAGTCGAGCAATCCGAGTTTTTACATCCGATCTCACAATCGTGTATCGTCAACGCCAAAAATATCAAGTCGATCGATCTTAAGGAAAGAAAGATCCTGTTTGTTAACGGTGAGTTCGAGTATTTTCCACGTCGTTCGCTCAAGCAAGTCAAGCACTTGATCGATGAACTGGGAAAGATACAATGAATAACATTAGGGACCAAATTTTTTTAAACAAATAATTATTTTTGGCGTATACTAGAGCTGGGAAGTGAGCAAAATGCAAGCTAAATTACACGGAAAAACAGTGGAAGTTTGGCAAGTAAGTCGGACTAATGAACAGCCCCAATGGGTCAAAGAAGCTTTTGCTAAGCATTATTTGACTTGGGTCGGTAAGCGTTTACGCATCGTGATGCCAGCGCTAGATACTTCGACTATGGTAAACCTAAAGTTGGAGATGATCGGGACTTTAGGTGGTGGCTTTTGCGGTTATACGATGTATGTCATGGCCGACTAAGGTGACTATTTAGATGTGACCGACCATCGTGTTGTCAGTGAACAGCAATTTTTACAGAAATATCAAGTGGACTAATAAGTATGTGATAATGCGGTTAGTGCCGTATGAATAACGCGGGCTCCACCATATCTTGGTGGGGCCCGCGTTTGCTTTATCGCTTATTCTTTATTTGTACTTCTTTGCACTGTGAAGTCGTGCTGCGAATTGCAGCTCCTAGGAAATAACCCCATCACAACTCCGAGGCAAAAAGCGCCTCAAAGTTGCGCTGCAGTTATTTCTACGGAGCTAAGCGCAATTCTTCGCACTGTGTATTTATAGCATGATCCCGACGGTGTAGTGGATGATCATAGTGATGATCCCTACTATCAAGTTGCGTAGGATAGCAGTCTTGACCATGCCATTGCCCAATTTAGCACTTAAATAGCCGGTCAGTGCGACTGAGACACAGACCGCTAAGATCGTGGCCGGCCATTGATATTGAACTGGACTCAAAGTCATGGCTGCTAACGGGAAGATCCCACCGATCGAAGCCGAGACTAAAGACGAGAGAGCCGCATTCCACGGATTCATATATTGCCCGAGATTTAGGTTGTATTTGATGCTGATGATGGTCTCAAGTGGCTTTTTTGACATCAGATCTTGGGCGATCAAAGCAGCAGTTTGTTCGCTTACGCCCCGTTCAACGTAAAACATTTTGACAGTTGCTAATTCACTTGAAAAATCAGTCTTTAATAATTGCTTTTCTTTAGCGACTGCCGCTTTTTCGGCATCTTTTTGCGTGCTGACCGAAGCGTACTCGCCAGCTGCCATCGAAAAAGCACAGGCTAGTAGATCAGAAAGCCCCGCGATAAAGATCGTAAATTGATCAGTCGTTGCCACCGCCACACTGAACAATACGCCGACCACGGTCAAGATCCCATCATTTGAGCCTAAGACCCCAGCCCGTAAGGTATTGAGCCGTTCACTCATTGAACTTGTCTTTTTCATCTGCGTCTACCCCCCAATAATTTTCCCGATCAAATATGTAACTGCCATCGTCAGTGTCCCCGAGATGACGTTGCGGATGATACCTTGCTTTTTATCAGCCTTACTTAAAATAGCTGCGCCCCAGCCAGTCAAAGCTAAAGCGATCAAAACAGCGATGAAGGTCGCAATGATCTTGATCTTTTCGGGAAACAGCGTGATCGCAAGCATCGGCAATAATGAACCAGTTGGAAATGAGACCATTGAAGCGATCGCTGCGGCATACGGGTCGATGATCTCATTGATATTTAAGCCATAGCGTTCGCGAACTGTGGTCACGAGTGGATCTTTTTGCATCATTTCTTCCGTTGCTTTTTGTGCTAGATCGGGTCTGATCCCTTGAGCTAAATATTTTTGTTTGACCATTTCAAATTCATGCTCATAGTTCAATTTTAAGCGTGCTTTTTCCTCAGCGACGGCTTGCTTTTCAGAGTCTTTTTGCGTACTAACTGAAACATATTCGCCCATTGCCATCGAAACGGTCCCCGCTAGCATTCCGGCGATCCCTGAGATAAAGATCCCATAGTTACTGGCAGAAGCCCCAGCTACCCCGACAACGATCCCAGCAACTGAGATGATCCCATCATTTGCACCCATGACACTCGCACGTAAAATATTGACGCGCTGAGCTAAAGTCAATTTACTATCCATAATTGATAACCTCTTTTTTTAGAATGATTCTAAACTATATTCTACCGTAGAATTTAAATTTGTAAACAAAAAATTTAAGTTACCCAAAAATATTTCATCTGTATACCTATAATTATAGATCTAATGCTAATCTTTGTCTTAAGTTAACAATTTTGAGATAATTAAGAAGAGACAGTATCAGGCAAAGGGGGCAATGAAAATGAACAGGATAGGTAAATTGATCGTAAGTCTGTTGGTTGGTCTAGGCTTATTCTTCACTGCGAGTAGTACGGCTTTAGCAGATGGTGATTATCAAATAACTGACTATGATGCAACGGCAATTGTACGTGAAGGTGGCGAAATATTTTTTACCCAACGAATAACCTATGAATTTGATGGCGATTTTAATGGGGTATATTACGACCAAAACCTGACTAAAGTTACTGATGTCAGTGGAATTGAGGTCTCGATCACCCAGAATGGTCAAACGACTCAGTTGACTGAGAGCTCAACAGGGGAGAACAATACATTTACGCAAACAAAGACGGCAGATAATTTAAAGCTCAAAGTCTATCATAAAGTCAGTGATGATAAGTTGACGGTGAACTATCACTATGTTTTGAGTGGCTTGATCACGAACTATCAAGATACGGCTGAGTTGAATTGGAAGATCCTCGGTGCTGGTTGGGATGTGCGCTTGCATAATGTCAAGGTGACGGTGCAATTGCCCCAAGCTCCGATCAATGATCTGCAAGCTTGGACGCATGGTCCTTTGACCGGCTATACCGATGTTGATCGCAAGCAGGGTAAAGTGACGCTGACACTTGATGAACTTGATACCGATGAGATGTTGGAGACACATATGCTTTTCCCGACCTCGGTCACACCTATTAATCCGCAAGTGTCTAACGAAAAGGCAAAAGAAAGGGTCCAGCAAGCCGAGGCTAAGTTGGCTAATGAAGCTAATCAAAAACGTAAAGCTGAGGAAAAAAAGGCACGAATCATCAAAAATATTTTCAGTGGGCTTGTGTTCACCCTTTCACTATGCTTTATCGGGATCTTGGTGGCAAACCCGGGAAATAAAAAGACCAAATTACCGCCACTTAAGCATAGTTATGAGATCCCTAAGTATGCGCCTGAAGTAGCTTTTGCGGTATTAAACCAAATGCAGCCGAATAATCAAGCATTCAGTGCACATTTATTGGAGCTTGCGGGTCAAGGAAAGTTGGAGATCGTTGAAGCTTCAGGCAAAGAAAATTATGTGATCAAGTTGAAGGATAAGGCAATTTTAGAAGATAGCTTATTGCGTTTTCTCTTTAAGAATATCGGAAATGGGACTGAATTTGATCTAAAGACCCTTAAGCAGGTAAAAAACAAGCGCAGTAAAGCCAAGGCGCTTAGTAAAAAATTTGAGCAATGGGCTAAGCGGGTAAAACGTCAAGCTGATGCCTATAACTATATCGATAAAAAGACGCATACTTGGTGTATTACTGTTATGCTAGGTGCTTTTGTCAACTTAGGGATCTTATTGTTATTGGGAGTTATCTTTAGTGGAACGATCAGATGGGTCTGTTTAGGTTTAGGGATCGTGATCATTTTATTGAGTGCCAAGTATTTGATGACGCACTCGGGTTATACGCCAACGGGAGACAGAGAGATCTATGAATTACGGTGTTTCAGATCGATGTTAAAAGATGTTGGGCGTTTTGATCTGCGCGAAGTAGGCGACATTGTTTTATGGGAGCAGATCATGCCGTATGCAGTTGCATTTGGATTAGCGAAGAAGGTCATCAAGGCCTTGAAAGCCGAGTTTAGTGTAGCTGAATTAGAGACTGGTTTTGGTATTTACTATGCATTGTATTTTGCAGGTAGTTGGAATGACAGTTTCACCTCAAGTTTTGAACAAAGTATTGCGGCAGCCAATGTTGATTCATCGTCTAGTGGTAGTTCAGGTGGTTTCTCCGGTGGTAGTTCCGGTGGCGGTGGCGGCGGAACCGGCGGTGCATTCTAAGGCAGAGTGTGAGGCAAAGCGTTTAGCGCCGTAGAAATAACGGTATCCCAGCCATGAGGCGTATTTTGCCTCATGGCTGGGACATTGTTATTTCCTAGGAGCTGCTTTGCCGAACACGTTTCGATTCTAGTGCAGTGCTAAGAAATCTTAAGGTTTTCTTAGCACTGCTTTATTATTAATTTAAGTAAAAAAACGGATAATGATAATCAGGAATTATTGTAGCAGTTGTTCTTTGCTTAGTCAGAAAGAAAGCGTTATACTAATTAAGTAAAGTCATATTTTTAAAAGAGTATACTTTATGGAGGGCTTATGAAACAAACATTGTATTTAATGCGACATGGTGAAACATTATTCAACCAATTGGGTAAGATCGAAGGTTGGAGTGATTCACCACTTACTGAAAACGGTATCAAGCAGGCCAAGCGAGCAAGCGAATATTTTAAAGAAGTCGATCTTTCGGCGACTTATTGTTCAGCTTCTGAGCGCTGTTGTGATACTTTGCGTCAAGTTACGTCATTACCATATATGCGTCTAAAGGGATTGAAGGAACAAAACTTCGGTCTGCTTGAAGGTGAGCATAATTACCTACAACACTTGCGCCCGTATGGTGATCTTTTTGTTAAGTACGGTGGCGAAAGTGATTTTGAAGTTCAAGATCGGATCGTTACGACCTGTACTGAATTGATGCACCGTTCCAGCGGTCACACCGTTTTGGCAGTCACACATGCTAATGCGTGTTTACAATTTATCAAACGCTGGGATGACCAGCTCGAGCTCTCCAATATCCCAAATGGGGCGATCTTTAAATATGGCTTCGATAAAGAAAATGATACGTTTGAACTGTTAGAACAGGTAGAGTTGACGGTTTAGACAGGAAAGGGTGAGCTGATTGGCTTTTAAGAAAGATTTTTTGTGGGGTGGCGCAACGGCTGCCAACCAATATGAAGGTGGCTTTGCTGAAGATGGTAAAGGTCTAAATGCGGTCGATGTTTTAACGAACGGCTCAGCAACTGAACCACGTAAAGTTACGTGGAAAAGATCTGACGGCACGACGGGAGCAACTCCACTTGAATGGGGGAGCGATTTTGAACTGCCAGTAGGTGCAAAACCAGCGTTAGTCGACGGGTATTACTATCCAAGTCATACAGCGACAGATTTTTATCATCACTATGAAGAAGACCTTAAATTGATGGCAGAGATGGGATTTAAGTGTTATCGGCTCTCACTCAATTGGTCACGGATCTTTCCAAATGGCGATGAAGAAACGCCAAATGAAGCTGGGCTAGTCTTTTATGATAAGATCTTTGACCTATGCAAACAGTATGGGATGGAACCGCTGGTAACTCTTTCGCACTACGAGACGCCTCTTGGTCTGATCAATGACTATGGTGGCTGGAAAAATCGCAAGTTGATCAAGTTCTTTGAAAATTATGTGCGAACTGTCTTCACACACTATAAAGGCAAAGTGAAGTATTGGTTGACCTTTAATGAGATCAATGCCGTTGATCTAGCCCCATATATGGGAGCAGGCTTGTTGGATTCGAGTTTGCAAAGCCGGGCGCAAGCTGCGCATGATCAATTTGTCGCTAGTGCTTTGGCAGTCAAGCTAGCCCATGAGATCGATGAAAATATGCAGGTCGGCATGATGTTAGCTTATCAGCCGGTATATCCGTATACTTGTGATCCCGCCGATCAGATCAAAGTTATGGAATACAACCAAAAGATGCTTTTCTATGCTGATGTTCAAGCCGGTGGCCGCTATCCTGACTATAAATTAAAAGAATATGAACGTGAAGGTATCAAGCTTGATATTGCGCCAGAAGATCATGCTTTGCTCAAAGACTATCCGGTCGATTTTGTGAGCTTTTCTTGTTATGGTTCAAATGTCTTGACGACGCATGAACAAGAAGCTGTTGATAGTGGGAATTTAGGGATCAATGGGATCAAAAATCCTTACTTAGAGACCAATGCTTGGGGCTGGGCCACTGATCCTGATTGTTTGCGACTAGCTTTGAACGTTTTGTGGGATCGATACCACAAACCACTTTGGGTCGTGGAAAATGGCCTTGGTTGGAGTGATGAGCTCACAAGTGATGGTAAAGTTCACGATGATTATCGGATCAAATATTTAAATGCAAACATCCGGTCGATGAAAGATGCGGTCGAGCTAGATGGCGTCGATCTTATGGGCTACACGATGTGGGGCTGTATCGACCTTGTGTCCAATGGGACGGGTGAGATGAAGAAGCGCTATGGCTTTGTCTATGTCGATCGTGATGATTTTGGTAATGGTAGCTTGAAGCGGATCCCCAAAGATTCATTTTACTGGTATCAAAAAGTTATTGCTTCAAATGGTGAAGATCTGACGATTTAAGCAATTTTCCGGGTTATTTTTGCTATAATTAAGTGAAAATAGGGAAATGAAGTGATGCAGTGGGCAAACGAGCAAACGAGTTGATGGTAGGTACTTTACCGGATGTAGCTGGCTTTATCCGCGAAATGGCTGCCAGTAAACAGGCGATCTTAGCCAAAGCAGCGCAAAAAAAGCGCCAGTTACAAGCTTTTACCACCGAGGAACAGGGCGATCAACATACTAATTTCAATGCTAAAATGATCGAATTGACCCCTGAACAAAAACAAGCCTACCGAGTTCGTAATCTACAAGTAGATTATCAATTTGCAGTCCGAAAATTACGGCAAGAAATGGGGCTAGATCAGCCACATTTTGCATATAAAGCAGGCTTTAGCTGGGAACGGCTAAAAACGATCGAAGCCGGTGAAGCTTTGCCGACAACAGATGAATTATTGCGGTTAGCTGAGATCAGTGGGCGTTCAGTCCACCTTCGCTTTGATTAGAGTGTGATCCAAAGCGGTCAGCGCCGTACGGATAAGACAGCCTTCACCAGAATGGGCATTTTTGGTGAAAGCTGTCTTATTTGTTATGCGTTGCTTTAGTGAATGAATTTTCATTCGGAATTTAGTTGACTTTTGTCTTGTTGATGGTATTATATTAGATAAAATTTTACCAAAAACGAACGATGGAGGCTGTATCATGACTGAAGTGACCCGTGATTTTACGCATAACTTACCCAAAGCTGAATTGCATGTGCATATCGAAGGGACCTTAGAACCCGAACTAAAACTCAAATTAGCTCAGAAAAATAACATTGATATCGGTCAAAAGACGATCGCTGAAGTAGAGGAGAATTTAAAGTATGATGATCTTGCGTCATTTTTAGCGGTCTACTATCCAGCAATGGAAGTTTTAGTGCACGAAGAGGATTTCTATGAATTGGCAATGGCCTACCTCAAAAAAGCGGCTAAAAATAATGTGCGACATGCTGAAATCTTCTTTGATCCCCAAGCGCATACTAGTCGTGGCGTCAAATTTGAAACAGTCATCAATGGTTTATATCGCGCAACTGTAGATGCACGGGCGTTAAACATTGATGCGCGTTTGATCATGTGTTTCTTGCGCGATCTGTCCCGGGAATCGGCGCGTAAGATTTTACTTGAGGCCTTACCTTACAAGGATAAATTTATTGGGGTCGGCCTCGATTCAGATGAACACAATAACCCACCGATGAAGTTTTTCAATCAGTTCTGTACCGCTCAAGAGCATGGCTTACACGTTACAGCCCACGCCGATGTCGATCAAGTCAACTCATTAGAGCATATTCGTGAATTGTTAGAGGTTATCGGCGTTGAACGGATCGATCACGGAACTAATATTGTTGAGGATCCAGATCTAGTTGAATTTGCCGCTAAACAAGGGGTTGGTTTTACTTCATGTCCACTCTCAAATGACTTTATCGCGTCTGATATGAAGGGCAAAGAAGTGCTCGAATTGTTAGCAAAAGGCGTTAAAGTTTCGATCCATTCTGATGATCCGGCCTATTTTGGAGGCTATATTGGTGATAACTACTACGCACTAGCTCAAAAGTATGACTTAACTAAAGAACAGATCGTGGCCTTAGCTAAGAATTCCTTTGCCGCTTCCTGGATCAGCGAACAACAAAAAGCTTTTTATCTAGCAGAATTAGATGAATATTTAGCAAATAACTAGACAAGGTGAGTAAAATGGGCCAAAAAGTTGATGTGGGGCATGTAAAAGAAGTGATCCATGAATTGTATAATAGCTTAGCTGAACGTCCAGAACAAAGTGCGCGGTTATTGGATATTTTAGATGTGTTGGCACAAGTCTATAAGAAGATCGATCAAGAAGAATATCCAGAATATTTGGTGGATCGGCTTGTTAAATACATTTATGCAGTTGGTTTTAACAACAAAAGTCGCTTTTTAGGGCAGGACGGGAAACTTCTAGTCGAGCTAAGTGATGTTGCCAAAAAAGCGGGGCTAAATAGTCGCTATCGGGCTGATTATAGCGATAAATCCCAATTCTATGGCTTTTTTGAAGAATTTCCGCGGCGCTGATCCGTGTATATAGTCGTGCATCTCAAAGCAGTGCCTAGCGGATGACCCGCTTGGGGGAGCACTGTGTTTTCTGATTGACAAATCAAAAGTTTAACATTATATTATAGATAATCATTCTTATCTTAATTGATAAAGTAGTCAAAGTGCTTTATCCACATGAGAAGCTTGTCTTGGGGACAAGTTTATTTTGTGTGGAGTAGGCGCTTTTTTTATGCTTAAAGATAAATTTTACGGAGGGAAATAATGGCAAATACAGTGACTGAATTTGATACGATCGCGGCGATCGCTACCCCACCTGGAGAAGGGGCGATCTCGATCGTGCGTTTGAGTGGCGATGATGCAGTGACGATCGCTAACCAAGTATTTAAAGGCAAGGATCTGACTAAAGTTTCTAGTCATACGATCAATTATGGTCATTTTATCGATCCTAAAACCCGGGAAATAATCGATGAAGTAATGGTCTCTGTTTTGCGAGCACCTAAGACGTTTACGCGTGAAGATACGATCGAGATCAACTGCCACGGTGGGATCGTGCCCACCAATAAGATCTTACAAGTCTTATTGACCAATGGTGCGCGGTTAGCTGAACCGGGTGAATTTACTAAGCGTGCTTTCTTACATGGGCGGATCGACTTGGCGCAAGCTGAATCAGTGATGGATCTGATCCGCGCTAAGACCGACCGCTCGATGAAAGCTGCGTTGAACCAGCTTGATGGAAATCTTTCGCAATTGATCAAGAATTTACGGCAAGAGATCTTGGATGTACTGGCTCAAGTCGAAGTCAATATTGACTATCCTGAATATGATGATGTGGAAGAGATGACTTCTAAGCTGTTGCGTAAAAAAGCGATCGATGTTCGTGCAAAGATCGAACAACTTTTAGTTACCGCGCGCCAAGGCAAGATCTTGCGTGAAGGGTTAGCGACTGCTTTGGTTGGCCGGCCTAATGTTGGGAAATCCAGCTTATTGAATCATTTGTTACATGAAGATAAGGCGATCGTGACGGATATTGCTGGGACGACGCGAGATGTGATCGAAGAATACGTCAATGTTCGCGGTGTACCATTAAAATTGGTCGATACAGCCGGGATCCGCGAAACCGATGATATGGTCGAAAAAATCGGGGTCGAGCGTTCACGACAAGCGATCGACCGCTCTGATCTGGTGATGTTATTGTTAAATGCCAGTGAGCCTTTGACTACTGAAGATATCGAGTTATTGCAACTGACGCAAGCTAAAAAACGGATCATTGTCTTGAATAAGACGGATCTCGAACCAAAACTCGATCTCAATGAATTATATCAATACGTTGATAAAGCTGAAGTTCTCAAGACCTCAGTGCTAAAAAATGAAGGGATCAGCGAATTAGAAGAGCATATCGCTGCGCTTTTCTATGGCGGGATCGAAAATTCACAGGCGACAGTTTTAGTGACCAATGCACGCCATATTGCTTTGTTAGAACAAGCTAAGGCCGCTTTGGAATCAGTTTTAACTGGTTTGGATCAAGAATTGCCAGTTGATCTAGTTCAGATCGATATGACCCGTGCTTGGGAACTATTGGGTGAGATCACAGGTGATAGTTACCAAGATGAGTTATTAGATCAGTTATTCAGTCAATTCTGTTTAGGAAAATAAGGGAGTATTTATGCAATTTGGAGAAAAATACAAGGCAAAAGATTATGATGTGATCGTAGTAGGTGCTGGCCATGCGGGTTGTGAGGCAGCTTTAGCTTCAGCACGGATGGGTAATGAGACCCTTTTGATCACGATCAACTTAGAAATGGTGGCATTTATGCCATGTAATCCTTCGATCGGTGGTCCAGCTAAGGGGATCGTTGTGCGTGAAGTCGATGCACTCGGCGGTGAAATGGGTAAAAATATTGACAAAACTTACGTGCAGATGCGGATGCTAAACACCGGTAAAGGCCCAGCTGTTCGAGCTTTACGGGCTCAAGCAGATAAGAGTCGCTATTCGATCGAAATGAAGCATACGTTGGAAAATCAACCACATTTGACTTTACGCCAAGGGATCGTCGATGATCTGATCGTTGAAGATGGTGAAGTCAAGGGGGTTGTGACTAACACGGGAGCTTGTTATGGTGCGAAGGCAGTTGTCTTAACAACTGGGACTTCAGCTCGCGGTAAGATCATCATTGGTGAATTGATGTATTCTTCCGGCCCTAACAATACGCAAGCTGCGATCGAATTATCTAAAAATCTAGAACGTTTAGGCTTTGAACTCAAGCGTTTCAAGACTGGTACACCACCACGAGTAGATGGTAATACGATCGATTATGCTAAGACAGAGGAACAACCGGGTGATGTAGAGCCTCATCTATTCAGTTATGAAAGTGACGATGCCAACTATTTAGATGTAAAACAACAGCTATCTTGTTGGTTGACTTATACACAAGAGATGACACACAAGATCATTCGTGATAATCTCGACCGGGCACCGATGTTTTCTGGTGTGATCGAAGGGGTCGGCCCTCGCTATTGTCCTTCGATCGAAGACAAGATCGTCCGTTTTTCTGATAAACCGCGCCATCAGTTATTTATCGAACCAGAAGGCCGTGATACCGATGAATACTATATCCAAGGGCTGTCAACTTCTTTACCAGAAGATGTACAACAACAAATGGTCCATTCGATCCCAGGCTTAGAGCAAGCTGAGATGATGCGCCCTGGTTATGCGATCGAATACGATATCGTTTCACCATATCAGTTACGTCCGACCCTTGAGACCAAGTTGATCAAAGGGCTATACACTGCTGGACAAACTAACGGGACTTCAGGTTACGAAGAAGCGGCTGGCCAAGGGTTGATCGCCGGTATCAATGCGGGTCGTCATGCTTTAGGCAAAGAAGAGATCGTCTTGAAGCGTAGTGATGCTTATATTGGGGTCATGATCGATGACTTAGTAACTAAGGGGACAAATGAACCATACCGTTTGTTGACGAGTCGAGCAGAATATCGCTTGATCTTGCGTCATGATAATGCCGATCTACGTTTAACAGAACTTGGTCACGAGATTGGCTTGATATCAGATGAACGTTTGGCAGCTTTTGAAGCTAAGAAAGCTGAGATCGCTGCTGAAAAAGAACGGTTATCCAAGATCCGCATCAAGCCATCACCAGAAGTAGATGCATATTTAGAAGCTCATGGCGATCGTCCTTTGAAAGATGGGGTCTTAGCAAGTGATTTCTTGCGTCGTCCGTATGTGACCTATGCCGATCTGATGCAATTTATTCCAGCTGCACCAGAAGCCCTTGATCGGCGAGTGATCGAGCAGATCGAGATCCAATACAAATATGAAGGCTACATCAAGAAAGCCTATGAGAAAGTTGAAAAATTAAAGCGGATGGAAGCTAAGAAGATTCCAGAAAATATTGATTATATGGCGATCGAAGGCTTAGCTACTGAAGCTAAACAAAAATTAGTCAAGATCCAGCCTGAGACCTTGGCGCAAGCAAGTCGGATCAGTGGTGTCAATCCTGCTGACTTGTCGATCTTAGCGGTGTATATCGAACAAGGCAAGATCGCTAAAGTGAAAGATTAAGCGAAAAGACGGATAACTCCGGGAGAATGTTCCTGCTGAGTTATTCGTCTTTTTTGGTTTAAATTTCTAATGAGCGGATGCGCTCGATCTCCTTTGTGATGTCTTGGGCCCCACTGGGATCGCCCATCTGTTGGAGAATATCACGATATTTTTCAGCGGTAGAAAAATCTTGTTCACAAAGTGCTAAGAAGGCATAGGCAGTATTCAAAGAGTCGAATTGAAATAGTTCTTTATACAGAGGGCTCCCCTTTTCTATCCAGAGCTTTGCTTGGGGAAAGTCATTATTTGTGATGAGTAAAAGACTACAATTTTCGATAAGAGCGAACTTTAAGTGCAGTAAGTGAGGATAGTTAGTATTGATCGCTTGGAGTGCCATTTGAGCAATTGAGGCAGCAGTGTCTAAATCAAAGAAATAGAGAATATTGTTGAGCAAAAATAAGTCAAATTTTGTCCAAGTATCGATTTTTTTCAGACTTTGCCAAACCACACTGGCTTGTTCTTTAGCTGCAGAATAGTGACCGCGTTCAAATTCATAGATAGCGGCTAGAATCGTCTTAATATGGTAAACGTCTAAATCTTTATGTTAGGTATTGCTGATCGGAAATTTGGAGGTTAAGTTCATATTTATACTGAGGCAAGAGTTGTTTATCAGAATTTGATGACAGCTAGTTTGGCAGAAAAAAATAGAATTTCTCCTAAAAGTGAACGGTTATTGAAGCAAATTGACGATTTTTCAAGATCTAGAAGCATATGGTCAAAAATCAATGATCTTATGACGGCAAAAACTTGGCTTGGAAAATAAATATATGGAAATTTTTATAGAAGGTATAGTTAACATAGTATTCGTAAAGTATTTTTCTAAACCGGAATACTAGGTGAGTTCAATAAAAATTATGATATCCCTGCTTTTTATGGCTAAATTTGTTATGATTTAGGTATTGTAAAAAGAGAAGGGGTATTTTATTTATGGAAACATGGTTATTTTTGCTGCTGATCCTGGCAGTTTCTTTTTTTGGTAAGAACAATTCTTTGATCATTGCAACACTTGTAGTTATGGCGATCAAATTGATCCCGGCGTTATCTGAAAAGTGGTTCCCAGTGATCCAAGCAAGGGGGATCAATTGGGGGGTCACGATCATTTCAGTTGCGATCTTGATCCCGATCGCGACTGGTCAGATCACATTTCGCGATCTGCTAGATGCTTTTAAGATGCCGGCTGGCTGGATCGCAGTCGGGTGTGGTATCTTAGTTGCGATCTTATCCCGGTATGGCGTTGATCAGTTGGCGGCTACTCCACAAGTTACTGTTGCCTTAGTCTTTGGGACTATCTTAGGTGTAGTTTTCTTGCGTGGGGTCGCAGCTGGACCTGTGATCGCCAGTGGGATGACTTTTGTGATCATCAGTTTATTAGGTCTTAGTTTTAAATAATGTAAAAAACTCCTGCAATAAAAAATAATTGCAGGAGTTTTTGCGTATCTATATAGTGGAGGCACTTAAAGCAAGGTGGAATTATTCTTCAGATAATTCAGGTAAGCTACCGCGGCGAACGAAGTGGAGAACAAGTCCCACGACAAGGCCGACGAGTGCTGGGACCGCCCATGACATTCCGATGCTTGCGAGCGGTAGGTATGAACGCATATCAGCCACGACTAGCCCAACTTGGCTTTGGCTGACTACTTTTGGAAAAGCAACGATCATATCAAAGAAGGCTGGAACAACGGTACAAACAACGACTGTAAGATAAACGACCCCTTCTCGTTTGAAAAGTGGTGAGAAAACTGAGAGTAAGATCAAAACCATTGAGAGTGGGTAGAGGAACATCAACATTGGGGTTGACCAAGCGATGATCGTTTCGAGCCCAAAGTTAGCTGTTAAGAATGAAGATAAGCAACTTAAGAATAACCAAACATGGTAGCTGACCTTTGGAAAATGATTATGAAAATCTTGCGCAAAAGCAGCAACTAAGCCAACTGCAGTCGTTAAACAGGTCACTGTCAAAAGTGCGGCTAAAACAGCTTGACCCACTGGACCAGCGTAAGCATTGACGATTTGAGTAAAGGCTGTGCCCCCTTCAGGCGATAACTTGAATTGTCCTAGAGACATTGCACCTAATAAGATCAAGAGCAAGTAGATCAAAGCAACTGCCCCCATGGAGAAGAAACCTGATTTAGCCGTAACGAGTGAAACGCTCTTGGGATCTTTTTGCCCCATCTGTTGGATAGCTGTGACCACTGTGACCCCAAAGGCTAAACCGGCTAAAGCATCCATCGTGTTGTAACCTTCCAAAAAGCCGTTTGTTAAAGCATTTGAGAAGTTAGAGTATGCTTCTGTAACAGGTGCACTTGTAGTCGAACCTAATGGATTTGCAAAAGCTACCACAAAAACTAAGGTCAAAAGTGCTAGGAACAAAGGATTCAAAACCTTACCGACATTAGACAAGATGTTGTTTTCACGGTAAGAAAATACAAAAGCAGCGCCGAAAAATAAAGCAGAAAATAAGAGCAAGCCCCAGCTGTTATCAGCCCCTAAAAATGGTTTCAAACCAACTGTATAAGCAACAGTTGCCGTCCGTGGTGTTCCAAAGAGTGGTCCGATCGTAGCGTGGATCAAGACCATAAATGTCAATGCAAAGCCAGTCCCAAGCGGTAAACCAACATCATAGACACCTTTAGCCCGAGTGATCGCGATGGCCAAAACTGATAATAGTGGTAATAAGACCCCAGTAACTAAAAATCCAAGGGCTGCTGGTCCCCAGTTATGTCCGGCTAATTGACCTAAATGTAAGGGGAAGATCAAGTTCCCAGCCCCAAAGAACAGGCCAAATAGTAATGAGCTGACGACAGCATAATCTTTAAATGTCATCTTTTTTTCTGTGTTATTCATAATCCATACTCTCCTTTTTTAGTTGCACAAAATATCAGAACTAAAAGAAAAAGCGTCCTTAGACTAATTGCTTAGTCCAAGGACGCCTGTAGAGCGTGGTACCACCTTGCTTCATGAACGCCTCGCTACGTTCACCTTTCACATACGGCCCGTGCCTAGAATAAAGGGCGATATGCTAACACTGTAATGGGTGTACCCAGAGTATCTACTAGAAGTTCGTTCGATACAACGCTCGAAAGTGATTTTTCATCGTAAGGCTGACCTGCTCTCTTTCACCGACCAGAGCTCGCTTTTAGGCGCACATACGATTACTTGTCTTTCTCATTGCGTTCGCTGATATTTATTGTTGAACTAAATTTACAACCTTTTTTTGGTAATGTCAACACTTTTTTTGAAGAAAATAAGTTAGCACCAAAAATGAGTTTATAGAAATAACATTTTCAAATAATTTTTTTCTAATGTTCGTTGCTAGTGCTAGATAATAAAGGGATAAGTAAATGTTTTTAGTTTTGATTTGATAATTTTATTTCATATTGCAATTATGACCCTAAAAATAGCGGTTTTAAAAAGTGAAAACTTTTAGTAAATTAGTTGTTGACAAAAGTAAAAATTATAAATATAATTGGTAAAAAATTCGCTCACGCTAAATTAGGGGGGCGAGATATTGTTACTGGAAATCAAAAATGTCAGTACCGCATTCAAAGTTGAGGGCCAATTTTACAACGCACTTGATGATGTTTGCTTAGAAGTAAATGAAAATGAAGTTCTAGCGATCGTTGGTGAATCTGGCTGTGGTAAGAGTACTTTAGCCACGAGTATTATGGGTCTACACAATGAGAAGCAAGCCAAAGTGACTGGAAGTATCAAATATCGTGGGACCGAATTGGTCGGCACGAGGCGCCAACAACTAGAACAGATCCGTGGCAAACAGATCGGAATGATCTTTCAAGATCCGCTCTCTGCACTTAATCCGTTGATGCGTGTGGAAGATCAGATCAAAGAAAGCTTGGACCTCCATACTAAGATGACAGATGAGCAAAAACATGCTCGTGTGCTTGAATTACTACAGCAAGTAGGTCTAGAACATCCCGAGCTAGTGGTACGGCAATATCCACATGAGTTATCAGGTGGGATGCGCCAACGTGTCGTTATTGCGATCGCGATCGCCTGCAAGCCCGATCTGATCATTGCTGATGAACCGACCACAGCCTTAGATGTTACGATCCAAGCTCAGATCTTGGATTTATTGCTAGCGATCCAAGCTGAAAATCATGCGGGCATCATTTTGATCACCCATGATCTAGGGGTCGTGGCAGAGATGGCCGACCGAGTTGCTGTGATGTATGCGGGGCAGGTCGTTGAGTTAGGGTCGGCTAAGCAAATTTTTACCGATCCCAAACATCCATATACACGATCACTCTTACGCTCAATGCCACAAGCGGACAGCGATCAAGAAGAATTATACGTGATCGAGGGGATGGTGCCATCTTTGAAGAATATGGAACATAGCGGTTGTCGTTTTGCTAAACGTGTGTCCCATGGCTAGATACCTGGGAACATGAAAGTGAACCGCAAATGCACCAAGTTGCGGTCGGCCATTACGTCAGATGTATTTGTTGGCGGGATTTCAAATTTCCCGATGAAACTAAAGTAGGGGGCGCTGATAATGGGTGATGAATTGCTAAAAGTAGAGAATTTGCGGGTCCATTATCCCGTACGATCAGGTTTTTTCAATCATGTAACAGATTATGTCCATGCGGTCGATGGGGTCTCATTTACGATCCAAAAGGGGTAAAGTTACGGTGTGATCGGTGAATCAGGCTCGGGGAAATCAACGATCGGGCAAGCACTTGTTGGCTTGGTCGAAGCGACTTCGGGGACGATCACTTACCGTGGAAAAGATGTGACTGACAAGCGGGTCAAAAAGAAACTAAAGTACAACAAAGACGTACAGATGATCTTTCAAGATTCACTTTCCAGTCTAAATCCAAAGAAAAAGGTCATCGATATCATCGGTGAGCCACTCAGAAATTTTGAAAAATTGTCACGTAAAGATTTAAAACAGCTGGTACTTGAATTACTACAAACTGTGGGCTTGGATGAGGAATCACTGTATAAGTATCCCCATCAATTTTCTGGGGGACAACGGCAACGGATCGGAGTTGCGCGAGCCGTGGCGACTAAACCCAAATTGATCATTGCTGATGAACCAGTCTCGGCTTTGGATCTGTCGGTACAGGCTCAAGTCTTGAATTACATGAAGGCGATCCAAAAAAAGTATGGTGTAGCCTTTCTGTTTATTTCACATGATCTAGGGGTCGTCCATCACATGTGTGACAATTTGGCGATCATGCATCGAGGACGCTTTGTTGAAATTGGGACACGTGAGGATATTTATCAAGATCCACTGCATATTTATACAAAACGTCTTTTGGCTGCTATTCCGCAGACAGATGTAGAAAATCGGGAAAGTCATCGCAAAAAGCGTCAAGCACTCGAAGCCGAATATAATGCTCAAAAAGAGGATTATTATGATAAAAATGGTCGGGTCTATCCGTTAGAAGAGGTAACGCGGACACATTCTGTTGCTTTGAGAAAAGAATGAGCACTGAAAGGGGAATCGATATATGTGGAAAATTATTTTGAGACGTGTTTTGCTGATGATCCCAGAATTAGTCTTGCTGAGTATCGTGATTTTTTTGATCGCAAAATTAATGCCTGGAGATCCATTTACGGGGATGATCACACCGCAGACTTCACCCGCCCAGATCGAAGCTTTGCGTGTTAAAGCTGGGGTCTATGATCCGTGGTATCTGCAATACTGACACTGGATCGTTCGGATGGTCCATGGGGATCTAGGGATGAGTTATCAGTTTAAGACACCCGTTGGAAGTCTGATCTTATCGCGGATGGGCAATACGATCTGGTTACATTTATTGACTTTGATCTTGAGTTATTCATTAGCTATTCCATTGGGGTTGATCGCAGGGCGGTATGAGAATTCGAGATTGGATAAGGGGATCATGATCTACACCTTTGTTGCATATGCGATCCCGTCCTTTGTCTTTTACCTGTTAGGGGTTTGGTTATTTGGGTATAAATTACGCTGGTTTCCGACTTCTGGTTCCGTCTCAGTCGATGTTACCGGGACGCTAGGTTATATTTTGAGTCGTTTGGATCATATGATCTTACCGGCTTGCTTGATGGCCGTTCTTAGTGTGACCGCGGTCGTGCAATATTTGCGGAGTGAGGTGATCGACAATAAGAATCAAGATTATGTCAAGACAGCTCGGGCCAAAGGTGTACCAGAAAAGACGATCTTCACCCATCATATCTTTAGAAATTCATTATTGCCGATCGCTGCTTTCTTAGGATATTCGATCACAGGTCTGCTGGGAGGCTCGATCTTTATCGAACAGATCTTTAACTATCCAGGCATGGGGCTATTATTTATGAACTCGATCTTAAACCGCGATTATTCAGTGATCACCGCCTTAGTCCTGTTATATGGCACGATGACTTTGATCGGCTCGTTATTGTCAGATATCATTTTGAGTTTGGTCGATCCACGGGTCCGGATCGAATAATGGGGGAAGGATTATGAAAAAGAATACGTCTAATTTCTCAATGATCGTGCGCGAATTTAAACAGGACAAGGGAGCAACATTTTTCTTGTTTTTACTGTTAGCACTGATTTTGTTTATTTATATTTATGCAGCTTTTTTGAATACTAAGTAAGTAATGCATGTGGACATCATAAACGGCTACGGCCACCCCGGAAAAGGTGGGCATTTGTTGGGGACCGACCAAGGTGGACGTGATGTTTTGAAGTATTTAGTGTTGGGAGCACGTAATTCATTAGATATTGGTTTAGCGGTCACATTGATCGTTGAAGTGATCGGGATCGTTTTTGGCTTGGTCGCAGGTTATTACGGTGGGCTCGTCGATAATATCATGATGCGCTTTTTGGATTTTATGATGCTGTTACCGATGCTGATGTTAGTTATCGTGATCGTGTCGATCATTCCAAATTATAATATGTTGGACTTTATTTTAGTCGTTTCGGCTTTTTTATGGGTCGGTACGGCAAGGTTGATCCGCTCTAAGACGCTAGCTGAAGCGCATAAAGAATATGTTTATGCGGCTGTGACTTCAGGGAGTAATGCTTGGAAGATCATGTTGACCGATATTTTGCCAAATATCAGTTCACTTATCATTGTTGATCTGATCTTGAGCTTGACATCAAATATCGGGATCGAAGTTGGTTTAAGTTTCTTAGGGTTTGGTTTGCCGGAATCAGTGCCAAGTTTAGGTTTGATGATCGGATTAGCTCAAGATCCGGATGTCATGATCGGGGCGCCTTGGGTCTGGATGCCGGCATCGTTGTTGATATTGTTGTTGTGTGTGGGCATTAGTTATGTTGGAAATGTTATTCGACGTGCGTTTGATGCACGCCAGCGCTTAGGATAAGCGAGGAGGAATTTAAAATGGGGAGAAGACATTTATTCACGCAAACAATAGCTTTATTAACAGTTTTAGCTGGAACACTAGCTGTTCCGACCAGTACTGTCTTAGCCAAAGATGTCACGTTGAAACAAACGCATGTTAATCATAAAAAGGAACTAAAAGGTGGCACGCTAAAAGTCGGCTATCCTTCAAATACGAACTTTAAAGGCATCTTTATCCAAGAATTGGGGACCGATTCTGAAACAAATAGGTTGGCAGAATTAGGCCAATCGGGATTGTTCAGAAAAGATAAAAATGGTAAGTATGTCAAAGGCGGGTTAGCCGATGTTTCATTTGACCGCGGTAGTAAAACAGCTTTGATCACGATCGGACCGAAAACTCGCTGGTCTGATGGCAAGCCAGTGACAGCCCGAGATATGGCATTTGTCTATGAGATCATCGCTAATAAAGATAGTACATCTGAATACTACAGTGACGCTCTTGAGACGATCATGGGGATGAAGGAATATCACGAAGGTAAAGCTGATAAGATCTCGGGTCTGCAGATCAAAGATAGCAAGCACCTTTTGATCCACTATAAGAAGATGACACCAGCGATGGAGTATGTTGATTCAGGTTATCTGTACAATGATGCTCAACCCTATCACTACTTAAAAGATGTGCCGATGTCTAAGATGGCACAAAGTGATAAGGTACGCAAACACCCATTGTTCTTTGGACCATATACGATCAAAAAAGTCGTTCAAGGTGAAGCGATCGAGTGGGTCCCAAATAAATATTACGGTGGTAAGAAGCCTAAGTTAGACAAAGTGGTCGAAGAAGTTGTACCAGTAGCACAGATCGCAGAAGCTATGCGTTCGCATAAGTATGATGTCATCTTGCATGAATCACGGGCTACTTATGCTAAGACGAGCAAGGTCGATCAATATGTGACACTAGGGACGATGGCATATGGCTTGCAATACATGGGCTTTCGTGTCGGGGATAAGGGTGCGAATGGTACAAGCGTGTTAGACAAAAAGCTAGTTACGAATAACCGCTCTTTACGTCTTGCTTTGGCTTATGCGATGAATACGCAACAGATCGTCAAAGAATATGGTGCTGGTCTGCAAAAATGGGCCAATTCAATGGTCTCGCCAGCTTATGGTGCATATCATGACAATAAGATCAAGCCGTATTATCAAAATTTGAAGAAAGCTGATCAATTGCTTGATCGAGCTGGTTTCAAACGAGGAAAAGATGGTTATCGGACTCAGCCAAATGGTAAAGAATTGACATTACATTTGTTAGATCAAGCAAGTGGACGTGGAAATGATGAGATCCGAGCTAATTATATGCAACTTTGGAAAAAGATCGGGGTCAGAGTTGAGTTAGTAAATGATCGTCCTTTGGAATTTAATACATATGAAGATCTGCTTCATAGTAATTCACATAAGTTTGATATTTGGTTTGGTAACTGGTCATTGGGTCAAGAGCCATCAACTGCAGCGACTGCAGCTTACAGTCCAAAGTCTTCGTTCAACCACGGGCATTTTGTAACTAAAGAAAACACAAAACTATTGAAGTCGTTGAATTCAGAAAAAGCATTTAACCCTAAATATCGGATCGAGCAGATGCACAAGTGGCAAGAATATATGCGCAAAGAAGCCTATGTCGTTCCACTTTCATATAGCTATGATCTGACAGCAGTAGGTAAAAATGTCAAAGGAATGACGGTCGATGATAGTACGCAATTGACAGTGTGGGACAATGTTTGTTTAACAAAATAAAGGGGAGTATAAATTGAAAAATAAAAAATTTTTGCAGCGCTTGGCTGTAGTAACGGCAGTAAGTTTAATGACTGTTTCTAGTGTACAGCCTTTAACAGCTAAAGCAGTTAGTTTCCCAGATGAATATGTGAATCATAAAAAAGCTCTCAAGAATGCGACCTTGCGTGTAGGGTATGCCAGCGATGAGCCATTTAAAGGTATCTTCATCGATGAACTGGACAGTGACGGGAAAACAAGTGTTATGGCTGCACCTGGTTCCGCTAGTTTATTTGGCTATGATAACGATGGTAAGTATGTTGCTGGAGGCTTTGGCAATGTTAAGTTTGATCGAAAAAACAATACTGCTTTGATCTCGATCACTAAGAAAGCCCGCTGGTCAGATGGTGAGCCAGTGACCTCCCGTGATGCAGCCTATGCTTACGAGATCCAAGCTAATAAAGATAGTAATTCTCCTTATTACAATGAGATGTTAGAAAATATCGAGGGTGTGAAGGAATATCACGAAGGTAAAGCTGATAAGATCACAGGTTTGGAAGAAAAGGATAGTAAACATTTATTGATCCATTTTAAAGAATTAACACCAGCGGCTGAATATGCTGGCTCTGGCTATGTAGCGAATGTGGCCTATCCGTATCATTACCTAAAAGATGTTCCATTCGATAAATTAGTTTCAAGCGATAAGGTCAGAAAACACCCATTGTTTTTCGGACCATATGCAATAAAGAAAATTGTTCAAGGTGAATCGATCGAATGGGTCTCAAATAAGTATTACGGTGGTCCTAAACCTAAATTAGCTAAGATCATAACCGAGATCGTACCCCTTTCTCAAGCTGCAACAGCTATGAAATCAGGGAAGTATGATGTTCTTTTAAATACATCAAGTGCAACATACAACAAGATAAAAGATGATAAGAAATTGGTAACTTTGGGGAGTTTAGGAACGGGGATCACCTATCTTGGCTTTAAAGTGGGTCATGCCGATAAAGATGGAAAAAGTGTGATGGATAAATCTTTACCGATAAGTAATCGTGCACTTCGTCAAGCTATGGCTTATGCAATGAATGTAGAGGCCGTAACTAAAAAGTTTGGTCATGGAGTGACAAAACATGCTAATACGCTGATCTCGCCAAATTATGGTACGTATCATGATAAAAGTGTCAAAGCGTATAACTTTAATTTAAAGAAGGCAAATGAACTGTTAGACAAGGCTGGATTTAAGCGAGGTAAAGACGGGTACAGAACACAACCTAATGGTAAAAAATTGGTGTTGACCATGTTAGACCAAAAGGGAAGCGAGAGTAATGTGGCAGCTCGAGCTAACTATATCCAACTATGGAAAAAGGTAGGACTAAATGTCAAATTATATAGTGGCAAAGCGCTTGAGTATAACAACTATCTAGATGTGTTATCAAGTAATAAAAAACACAATTTTGACCTTTGGACCGGTGTTTGGAGTTTGCCACCGGAACCAACTAGCTATCCAAGTTACATCTCTGCGCCAACATCAGAGTTAAATTATGGTCATTTTACATCTAAGGAAAATGATAAATTGGTTGCTCAGATGAATTCACAAAAAGCATTCAATACCAAATATCGGATCCAACAAATGCATAAATGGCAACAATATATGCAAAAAGAAGCGTATGTTGTTCCGTTATATTACCAATATGATCTAGAAACAGTTGGTAAGAATGTGAAAAATATTTCAGCTGATGCCACGGATGTTAAATATAATCTCTGGGATCAAGTAGCATTGACTAAATAAAGCGGGGCTGTGTTTCGTGTTTCACGTGGAACAAATATGCTAAAATTTGGGTAAAACGATTGGAATGAGAAACATGAAAATAATTATTTCACCCGCTAAAAAGATGCAAGATGCTACGAGTGACTTTGAAGTTCAAAGCCGACCTCAGTATATGTCAAAGACACAAGAACTTTTTGAGTGGCTACAACAATTGTCCTATCCACAACTAAAAGAGATCTGGCACTGTAGCGATAAGTTAGCACAGTTGAACTATCAACGTTTAAAGGATTCAAAGCTCGACCAAAATCTAACGCCAGCTTTGTTTTCTTATGTGGGCTTACAGTATAGTTCGATGGCACCAGACTTATTAGAAGTGGAAGCTGTAGAATATCTAGCGCAAAATTTGCGGATCCTTTCGGGATTGTATGGGATCTTAGCACCATTTGATGGCATTATTCAATATCGCCTGGAGATGGGGTCTAAATTGCTGGATTCACAGTATCGTGATCTGTATAACTTTTGGGGCGCTGATCTATACACGGCACTTTATGAGACTAAAGAGCCAGTGATCAATTTAGCTTCCAAAGAGTATGCAAAAGCGATCGAACGTTATTTGACGCCAGCGGATATCTTTATCACTGTTGAATTCAAAGAATTTGACCAAAAGCGCCAAAAATATGTTCAAAAAGCTACACATGCGAAACAAGCACGGGGACAATTTGTACGTTACTTAGCACAACATCAAGTAAAAACTTTAGAACAACTCAAAGGCTTTGATGAACTGGGGCATCATTTTGCAGCCGAAGTATCAACTGAAAAGAAGTACGTATTTTTAAAAGAATGATCAAAAGATAAAAAGGGGATAAACAGATGGAGAAAAAGTGGGCAGTAAAAAGTGTTTTAGCGCTGGCGACAACATTATTGATGTCAGGGACGGTCGTTAATAGTGTTCAAGCGGCTAAGCTTCCAATTGAATACGACAATCACAAAAAGCCAGTTAAAGATGGGACCTTACGCGTTGGTGTTTCTGAGAATGGGGTATTCAAAGGTGTATTTGCTGATGTTTTACGCTCGGATGCTCCTACAAGTGAGGTAGCGCAATTTGGCGAAATTAGTTTGTTCAGAGTAAACGATGATTACACGTATGCCAAAGGTGGTTTGGCTAATGTTTCTATCGATTATGGTAAAAAGGAAGCAACAGTTAAGTTGAAGAAAAATGCAGGTTGGTCTGATGGGCAACCTTTGGAAGCCAAGGATCTAGAATATACCTATGAAGTTGCAGCTAATCGTGCTACCGGTTCAGCTGATTATAATGGACAGTTGCAAACTATTGAAGGTATTAAAGAATATCATGATGGTAAAGCCGACAAGATCTCTGGTCTAGAGATCAAAGATAAAAAGACTTTGGTGATCCATTTTAAGGAATTGGAGCCCGAGATCAAATTCCCGCATGCAGGGTACATTCTTTCGACAGCAATGCCATACCACTATCTAAAAGATGTTCTGTTTGATAAATTAGCTTCAAGTGATAAGTTACAAGAGCATCCGCTATTTTATGGGCCATTTAAGATCAAAAATATGGTTCGGGGTGAATCGATCGAATGGGTCCCTAATAAATATTACGGGGGTAAAAAGCCTAATGTAAGTAAGGTAGATGTTGAAATGGTCTCTCCATCTAAGTCTGCTGCAGCAATGCGAGCTAATAAGTTTGACGTCTTACTATATGAAAATGGCAGTACCTATAATAAAGTGCGAAAATTATCGCAATATGTTGTTTTAGGCGAAAAAGCAAAGTATTATTCCTATCTCGGTTTTAAGGTCGGACGTGTCAATGATAAAGGTGAAAGTGTGATGGATCGTAAGACACCAGTTCAAAATCGAGCTTTACGCCAAGCAATGGGCTATGCGCTTAACACCGATCAATTTGATAAGAAGTTTAGCTACGGTCTTGCTTATCGGGCTAATACGATCGTTCCGGACGTATTTGGAAAATACAATAATCATAAAGCAAAAGGTTATACATTAGATCTAAAAAAAGCTAATAAATTATTGGACAAAGCTGGTTTCCGTATGCAAAAGGACGGTTATCGGACTTTACCAAATGGGAAAAAATTCACATTGAAGTTGTTAGCGCCAATGGGATCAGGTCCAATGAACGACCGAACAGCTATCGATGTGTATTTTGAACAATGGAAAAAATTGGGGTCAAAGTTGAATTAAAGGATAATCGTCTCCAAGAATTTAATTCGTATGTTGAACAATTGACTAAAGATGGCAAAGGCTGGGATGTTTGGCTAAGTGCTTGGTCTGTAACTAATGCCCCAACGACTGGTGTTGCTGGTAGCTATATGCCTAATGACCCATATAACTTAGGACATTTTGTCACGAAAGAAAATACAGAGTTGATCAAATCATTGAGCTCTAAAGCAGCATTTAACGAAAAATATCAGCTTAAACAATTCCATAAGTGGCAAGATTACATGAATAAGGAAGCTTATATCGTTCCAATGAATTTCCGCTACAATACTTTTGTTTTCTCGAAAAAGTTAGCCAATGTTTCGTTGGATGATAAAAAAAGTTACAATTTATGGGAGAATATTGCTTTCACTAAATAATAGAAAATAGCGCAAGTTATCGAAATAAAAAAGTCCCTAGGGAAAAATTTTTTCCTAGGGACTTTTTTAGTGCCAAAATAATAAAACAAGTGGTGGGATCAATAAACTTGGTAAGAGATTCAAAACGCTGATCTTGGTAAGCTTGAGAATGTTTAAGCCTGCGACAAAGATCAAGATCCCACCAACGATCGAAACTTCGGCCATGAGTGCAGGGGAGATAGCTGAGGCAAAAAAGAGAGCACAGAGATATAGACTTCCTTGCCAGATAAGCAACACGACCCCACATAAAGCGATCACCCAGCCGTATGCTGAAGCTAAGATGATCGAGGTGATCCCATCTAATAATCCATTTGTCAAAAGATATGTATAGTTATGATTTAAAGCAGCCTCAAAAGGCCCGAGGATCGAAAGGGAGCCGACGCAAAACAATAAGATCCCCGTTGAAAGTCCACTACTAGCGCGACTTCCTCCCAAGTGAGTGGTGAGTTGCTCAAAACGGTCTTCGAGTTTGAGTGCTTGTCCGATAACGCCACCGGTAACAAGGCTGACAATGAACAATACGGGTAGCTGGCTTTTTTGCATATTAGTCAAAGTACTGTTGAGTCCGATCATTAAGGCGCAAAGCCCTAAAGCTTGCATGACGATCTGATGATAACTGTCACCGAGCCCTTTTTTAAAGATCGAACCGACTGCGCTACCTAAAAAAATCATACCAACATTAAAAAATGTACCCCACATGGGAAGAAACCTCATTTCACAAAAAAAGACTAAGCAAAGCCATGACTTTGCTTAGTCAACTATAGCAAAATTTTAGTGGAATTGCATACCGCCATCAACGATCAAGGTTTGACCAGTGACATAATCGGAATCTGGCCCAGCCAAAAATGAAACAGCAGCTGCTACATCTTCTGGTTCGGAGAGTTTTTCTAATGCAATATCTTTAGCGAAAGTTTGCATGCCCCATTCATCATCTTTGCCAGCATTTTGGCCGACACGGTGGGCAATATCGTACATCATTGGGGGTTTTACGATCCCAGGGGCAAAAGCAGTTACCGTGATCCCTTCTTTAGCAAGGTCACGTGCAGCTACTTGGGTGATCCCGCGAACGGCAAATTTGGTTCCACTGTATAACAAGAGATTAGGGTTACCTACGACACCAGATTGAGAGGTGGCGTTGATGATCTTACCAACGATTTCTTTACCAACGCGTTTTTTCTTTCTAAACTGTTCAACTGCGGCTTGGATACCCCAAATAACACCAGCAACGTTGATATGGTATACTTGATCAAATTGTTCAGGCGTAATCGTTTCGATCGGAGTGGTCGGACCCACGCCAGCGTTATTAACGATCACATCAAACCCGCCAAATGCATTGTATGCTTTTTGCACAGCTTGGAAGACACTATCCTTATCGGCAACGTCAACTTCGATCGCAACTGCGCTTTTACCAGCAGTCGTTAGATCAAAGGCTGTTGTTTAGCTGCTTCTAAATTGCGATCGGCAACGGCTACAGCAAAGCCATCATCAGCTAAACGGCGGGCGATCGCTTGTCCAATTCCTTGGGCACCCCCGGTGATCAATGCTACTTTTGTCATAAAAAAACCCCCTCATAAATTAAAACCAACTTTAACTTCTAACTAAGTATACCATTTTTTGTCGATTAAGAAAACGGTTACAACAGCAAGAAACTTGAAATATACTAAAAAAAAGCTATAGTTAAGTAATTAAGACTGACATTTCAGGGGGGAGAATTGATGCGGATAAAATTTGATGAAAAGATGCTTGTGGCCCAAGACCTTTCAGCGATCGGGAATCTCTCATTGGCAGTGGCGATCCCGATCTTACAAGTACAAAAGATCCCGTTAGCTATCTTGCCTACGAGCCTATTATCGACTCAAAGTGAAGGCTTTGGCATCCCAGCAGTCAGTGATTGCTACTCCTTTGTCAAAGAGACTTTTGCACATTGGCAAGCACAAAATGTTAAGATCACGGCAGCATTGGTCGGTTATATCGATAATTTGGCTACTGGCGAAGCACTATACCAATATTTAAAACAGGCCGAGTTAGATCTAGTTGTGATCGACCCAGTTTTTGCTGATGAAGGGAAATTCTACCCTAATTTAGATGAACGGCATTTAGCTTTGCAAAAAAAGTTGTTACAAGTAGCTGATTTTGCGACTCCAAATTTGACCGAAGCAAAATTTTTAACAGGCCAAATGCAAAACGATCCTGATCTAGCTAAATTAGCCCACGAGGTAGAACGGCTTTTACGTCCAGGAGGTCGGGCGGTCATCACTGGAGTTGAGTTGGATGGCCAAAAGGGGTGTATTTGGCTGGAGGATGGCCAGTTAAAAACCTGTGTCTTACCGAAAGTAACAGGCCACTTCTATGGGAGTGGTGATGTTTTTGCAGCGCTCTTAGCCTCATTTTTACGGCAAAAAGTTCCGTTTGAACAGGCGATAAAGCAAGCCACGGGGTTGACGCAACAAGCTTTGATCCAGACTGCTGACCAAAATGTTGATCGTAGTTATGGGATCTATCTGGGCGAGTTATTGCCACAATTAGCGAAGGGGATATCACATGAAGACTAGACAAATCGTGACATTAGCTTTGATAACGGCTTTAAATGTAGCTGTGGCACGTATATTTTTGATCCCGGTAGCATTTACGCATGGAAATATCAATTTATGTGATGCGGGGATCGTTCTTGCTGGGCTTGTCTTTGGCGTGCGCAGTGGTGCTCTAGTTGGGGGCTTGAGTGGCTTTTTGCTCGATCTATTCAGCGGTTATCCGCAGTACATACTCTTTTCATTGGTGATCCATGGCACACAAGGCGCACTTGTTGGAACCGCTCAAACTAAGTCCTTAAAAGAGCAAATACTGGTCTGTGGCGGAGCGATCGTCGTTTTAGTTGGGGGATATTTTATCGCCGATAGTTTGTTGTACGGCTGGAGTGCCGGGATCTTAGGCATAGCGACTAATTTAGTACAAGGGATAGTTGGAACGGGTCTTGGTTTAGTCTTGACCCGAAGAGCACCTAAGATAAGAGCGTGAAAGTGGTAATTTGTTCGGTTTTTCTGATATGATGAAAGAAAAACTGGAGGGATTTTTATGCACGAATTAAGTGGGTGGCTACTATTGATTTTTGCATCGATAGCAGCTAGTATTTTAGCGCAGTTTTTTCCAAAGATCTCGGAAAATTATGTCAGTATGGCCGTTGGCGCGATAATTGCTAGCATCCCCTTTTTCAACAATATGATCCCCGAGTTTGAGCCTGAGGTCTTTATGATCACGATCATTGCGCCATTGCTATTTTTTGAGGGACAGGCGATGAATCTCAATCGTGTGGGGCACAAACTCAAAACTATCTTGGGGATCGTAGTTGTTTTAGTAGTCATAAGTACAGTCGTAACGGGTTTTGCACTCTCGTATATCACGGGGATCGGCTTGTCGCTAGCATTAGTGATGGCAGCGATCAGTACCCCAACTGATGCGACGGCGACGGAATCTGTTTCGGAAGGGCTACAGCTTCCTAAGGGTGAAAAAAACATGCTAAAGATGGAAGCCTTGTTCAATGATGCTTCTGGGATCATCTTATTGAATGCGACGGTGCTGTTCTTATTGCGCGGAGAGATCGATTATGGGTCCACGATCATAAACTTCTTATTTGCAGCGATCGGTGGTGCACTGTTTGGTGCTATTATTGCTTTTATTGCGATCTTCTTCCGCCAAGCCTTGATCCGCTTGCCTTTTGATAATGCAGTCAATGCCCAGATCATGTTAGCTGTTGCATTACCATTTATCATTTATGTCTTAGCTGAAGAGATCCATGTATCAGGGATCATTGCCGTTGTATGTGCTGGCTTATTGCATAACAGTGAAGCGCAGCGGAGTCGTTTCAGTGATATGCATCAATTCTATTTGGGAAATAATATTTTTTCCTTAGTGCAAGAATTATTGAATAATGCCGTCTTTTTGATCTTAGGCTTAAACTTTGTCCGGATCATTATGGACGAAGATGTGACCTTCTCATCATGGATCTGGATCACAGCTGGGATCGTCTTGTATGCCATGAATTTGCTTGTTCGGTACCTCTACGTTTTACTGATCATGAAACGTGGTCACCATAGCGCTTTGATCTTTTCGTTAGGTGGTGTTCATGGGGCCGTTACTTTAGCGCTTGTCTTTATGGCTGCAAGTTTGGGACTAAGTTCAAATCAATTCAACCTGGTCATCATGTCTGAATCAGTAATGATCATTTTGAGTATGTTAGTTCCAAGCATCGTTTTCTGGTTTATTTTGCCAAAAGAAGAGCATGATACAGGCGAAAAGAAAAAGTATCGCCAAGAGATGGTCAATCGAGCGATCAGTGAAGTTGAACAGATGTATCTGCCAGAAAAGGTCAGGCAAAGTGTGATCTATGATCTGCGTGACCAAAATTCAGAGACCAGCTTGCGGCAATTTTGGCAACAGTGGTTCTACGTTTCACGCCGTCCAGCCTTTAACAAGGTCGAACGTTCCTTAGAGCAACAAGCCTTGTTATGGTCATTTTATATTGAACGTGAGTATTTGGCAGGATTACTGGAGGAAGGGGAAGTTGATTCGACCGACCTATATGATTTGTATAATGAAGTTGCATTAGCTGAAGCCATGGTTTTAGATCCAAAGAGTTCATTCCACTGATCAGCAGAGACCCACTGCGTATTATCGCGGTGGGTCTCTCTGTGTATTTTAGTGTATTTTTTGATAGATCAAGATACCAAGATAAAAGAGCGGAGCAAACAGCAAGAAAAGTAGGCTCATAAAAAAGCTCTTGGCTAAACTGTAAGCTAAGCCGGTGGCGCCATCATAGGATTGGGTATAAGGTGAGGTGTACTCAAAGGGATTGACCCGCACGCCACTTGAATCCCAGCGGCCACCGCAATAATGGGAAGCGACGTCTTGGTGGTGTTGATCTAAAGCCTTTTGTCGTAAAGAGACAAATTGATCATCACTGATGAACAGGCGTGGATGTCTGAGACGAAAAAATGGCAGTAATAATAAAGTGATCACGAAATAAAGCTGATAGAACTCAAAATGATATGCAAAGCTGGGGTAAAAAACGAGTGCATCAAGATACATCAAGAGCGCTACCAAAGCGAGCGCACCAAACAACAAATAACATGACCATCTAAAGCATATACTAACGATCCGCATTTAGCTCAGTCCCTTTTTAATTTTTCTATTATAATAACATCAATTTCTAATGAAATAAAATGTTTTGGGAACAAGAAAGAGCCACCACGATATTCCGTGGTGGCTCTTGTTATTGATCATTGTGTTTATTACCAAATAGCGATCCGTTTGTCGGGTGCTAGATACATCCCATCGCCTGGTCGAACGTCAAAGACTTGGTAGAAGTCGTCTAAGTTACGCGGCTGGATATTTGCCCGTAAGACATGGGGGGCATGAACATCGATCGCTAACAGGAGTTTTTCCCGTTCTGGTGCAGACTTCATCCCCCAGATCCGAGCCCAGTTGATGAAGAATTCACGCAGATCAGCATCCGGTTCACTTTTGGCGGCTTCAAGCGCACAGCTCAACCCACCTGCATCCGCAATGTTTTCGGAAACGACGAGCTTGCCGTTGACTTTTCCAGCGGGCAATTCTAAGCCGTCAAATTGTGCGATCATTTTTTCGGCTAATTTTTGGAAGTGGGCTAGATCTTCTTTAGTCCACCAATTAGCTAAGTTCCCGTGTTCGTCAAATTGAGCCCCGTTGTTATCAAACGCATGAGAGATCTCATGGGCGATAACGGCACCGATCCCGCCATAATTGGCACTTGAAGATTGTTCAAGGCTGTAAAATGGCGCTTGTAAGATCGCTGCTGGGAAGACAATGATGTTAAATGAAGGATGATAGTAAGCGTTGACCATGTGTGCGGGCATCTCCCAACGTGTGCGGTCGACCTCTTCATCGATCCGTTCAAAATGATGCTTAGTTGCGATCTTGGTGAAATTCGTCACGTTATCAACTAAGTTTAAGTCATCATTGACGATAAACTTGGAGTAAAGGGGATCGAGTTCATCGGGATAGCCGACATTGATCCCGAGTGCATCTAATTTGACGATCGCTTTTTTACGCGTTTCATCGCTTAACCATTCATTTTCTTCCAGTCGTTTCTTATAGACGGCGATCATCTTTTCGACCATGTGGTGCACATCGGCTTTAGCTTGAGCACCGAAGTATTTATGGGCATAATAGAGCCCGACTACTTGACTGTATTGGTTCGTAGCTAAGTAAAAGGCAGCTTTTTGCGGTTTCATCGCCTCTTTTGAACCAGAGAGCGCCCGGTTATAGGTGCCACCTAAAACCCGGATCTCATCGCTCAATAACCCAGTCAGATCGAGCAGTGTTTTGACAAATAACCAGCTCCGCATGCTCTCAAAGTTTTGTTCGTTGACTAATTCATTTAAGGCTGCATAGTATTTAGGTTCGCTGACGATCACTTGTTCAGGTGCTTTTCCAAGTAAAGCCGTCACGACTTTAGCGAGATCAACATGTTCGCTCAACGCTACGAAATCTTGGAAAGTGTACTTGTTGTAGGATTTGACGTAATCGGCGCGTTCAGTGCTGTCCTTTTGGAAAGGAGCCAGCTTTTTGTCGTAAGCCAAAGCTTGTTTGATCGTCTTTTGGCTAAATTCTTCATCATAACCAGCTAACTTGAAGAGTTCAGTCAGCATCTGTTCTAAGATCTGAAGCAATGTTTTCGCTTGTTCATTGCCAGGTTCATAGTAGGTCTTATCGGGTAAAAATAAAGATGGCACATCAGCATGGAGCGCGTAATGTTTAGTATCTTTCATATCCGGTGAAACATAGAGTTCAAACGGTGCATCATAGCTCTCAAGGAACAGATCCGGTAAAGCATCTTGCCAAGCTTTTAGATCTTTTAAGGCTAAGATCTTATCTAGATACTTTTTAGCTGGAACAAAGCCAGCCTTGTTACGAGCTTCAAAATCAGATGCAAGGCGGTAGAATTTCACAAATTCTGCCATTTCTTTAGTCTGTGGTCGAACTTGGCCTGTCAACATCTTGCCAAAATCAGACATCAACGTTTCTTCGATATTATCGGCCAAGTCGGCAAAGCCCCCAGTAGTTGCCTTATCTGCTGGGATCACGGCGGTCTTGAGCCATTCACCATTGACGGCTTGGTAGAGATCATCTTTTAGCAAAGCCTCATTGACAGTTGTTTTTTTCCCCATCGAAAATTCCCCCTTAGGATCTTTAAAAATCGGCCGTATCAGGGTCAGTTGCAAAGCCCGCAACGCCCTGTAAGGCATCGATCTGTTGCATTTCGCTTTCGGTCAATTCAAAATCAAAGACTTCAGTATTTTCTTTGATCCGAGCCGGATGGACGGATTTTGGTAGTGGCAAATAGCCGTGTTGTAACGACCAGCGTAAGCAGATCTGAGCGACAGATTGGCCCTTTGTTTCTGCTAGAGCTTTTAGTGTTTCGTCATTAAAAATCTGACCGGTTCCAAATGGACTGTAAGCTTCCAATAAAATATCGTGCTGTTGACAGTAATCAATGGTCGGTCGATCGACGTCACCTGGGCAGATTCGGATCTGGTCGACCATCGGCTGGATCGTTTGTGTCTCAGCCAAGATCTCAAGGTGCTTTGGCTTGAAGTTTGAAACGCCGATAGCTCTGACTTTGCCAGCTTTATAGGCATCTTCTAAAGCACGCCAAGTTTCTTGGAGATGTTTTTTCCAGTCTTGGTCACGAAAGGCCTTTGGATTAGGCCAATGGATCAAAAATAAGTCCAAATAGTCGGTCTCAAGGTCGGATAAAGAACGATCAAGGGCTTGAGTAGCCAGTTCGTAAGTATGAGCCTGATTATCCAATTTGCTTGTGATAAAAAGGTCATTACGAGCGATTCCGCTTGCTTTGACGGCTTGACCGATACTTTTTTCGTTGCCGTACATTTCAGCTGTATCAATATGGGTAAACCCGGCATCCAATGCGGCTAAAACAGAATCTGTTGCTGTTTTACCGGCTGGAGTTTGCCAGGTACCAAAGCCCAAAACTGGAATCTTAACGCCATTTGCAAGTGTGTATGTGTTCATCAAACTCATAAATTCCCACCTATCCTTTATTGAATTATTGTGTACTACACGCCTCGATTATACCATAATTAAGTAAATGTCCACTTTTCGAGTGCTTACAAATCAAAGAAAATTAATCTTTTTTGAATAAAAGCATTTTCACGTCTAATATTTGTGTGAAACACAATATAAGTATGCTATACTACTAAATGAGTTGCGGACGAGTTAGTCTGCTATTTTTGTTGATCACTTTTTTGAAAAATGTAGTTTATTGCTTTATTTAGGGGGAAACGATGTGAAATTTTGGGGCAAGACAACACAAGATGCAATTAGATCTGGCTTAGAGGAATTGCATAAGACTAAAGCGCAGGTCGAAGTAAAAGTTATCAGCGAAGGAAGAAAAGGCTTTTTAGGGTTTGGCAAGAAACCAGCTGAGGTGGAACTCGTTGTTAAGGAAGAAACAACACATAAAAATGCTGGACGACCACACGCTAAAAAAGTGGCTGTTGCAAAACAAAAGGTTGAAGACTGGGAGAAATATCTGCACGAATTAGGTTACTATTTGGCAGATGTCACACAGAAGATGGGGATCAAGACAACGATAGATGTGGTGGTGGAAAAACGGGTCGTGACCTATAATTTTGAAACCGAGCAGGAAGGTAGCTTGATCGGGCGCCACGGAAAAACGCTCAATGCGTTACAGTTGTTAGCCCAGGATTTCTTGGATAGGAAGAGCAAAAGGAAGGTCCAAGTCATCTTAGATGCGGCTGATTACCGGGCGCGACGCAAAGAAACACTCCAGTTTTTAGCACGAAAAGTTGCACGGGATGCAATTCGCCAAGACCGGCGGCAACGGTTGGATCCAATGCCTTCGTTTGAAAGAAAGATCATCCACGCTGCTTTGGCTAGAAATACCGAGGTCAAAACCTATTCGAGCGGTAATGAACCGCGACGCTTCGTCGTTGTTGAGCCGGCGTATGCCAAAAATACAGGGAAGAACTAAGAGAGGATTTTGACTATGTTTGAGCATAAACCCAACCATTTGGAAGATGAATTGTGCTTTTCGATCTACACAGCACAACGCTTTTATAATCGTTTCTATACTGAAGCCTTGAAGAAGTATAACTTGACCTATGCACAATACATCACGTTATTAGTTTTATGGGAAAGTAAAGAAAAGATGATCATTCGTGATCTAGGTCTACGTTTGAAACTCGATACAGGTACATTGACACCTTTATTGAAGCGCATGGAAAAAGAAGGCTGGGTAACTCGTACGAAGACAAAGGCTGATGGACGCAAAGTTTATATCACTTTGACTGACAAAGCACTTGAATTGGAAGATCAGATCAAGGGCCGTGTCACTGGTTTCTTTGGTTCAGTCGATATGTCCAGTGACGAGTATAAAAATGCCGTCAAATTTATCCAAGACATCGCTAAGAAATTAGAAGATAACAACAAGTTGTTGGTGGAAAAAACTAAATTCTAGTAGCGTTATATCCGCTAGGCAGATATCTGCTTAGCGGATATTTTTTTGGGAAAATTCCCACAAGTTGACACTTTATCCCACTAGAGGAAAGGAAATGCCACTTTACTAGAAAATGATGAAAACGGATACATTAAAATGGTATGCTTAGTTTGGTAAGAAAAGCTAAAGTTTTTTAGGAAAGGTAGTGAAGGTTTATGATGGAGAAGATCCAGCGCTTTGGGGGCGCAATGTTTACGCCAGTCTTGCTTTTCTCGTTTGCCGGGATCATGGTCTCGATCGCGATCGTAGCGACGAATCCAGTTTTAGTCGGTGATCTAGCTAAAGAAGGCACGATCTGGTATAACTTTTGGAAGATCGTTGAAAATGGTTCTTGGACTGTTTTTAACAACATGGAGCTCTTGTTTGTGATCGGTCTACCGATAGGGTCAAGCTAAAACGGCTAATGCGCGGGCGGTAATGGAAGCCGTAGTCACATATTTGACCTTTAATTATTTCATCAGCACAATGTTGCAATTATTTGGCTCAAGTTTTGGCGTTAATTTCAAACAAGCAGCTGGTGGCGAAAGTGGATTGAAGCTGATCGCCGGGATCAAGACGTTAGATACTGGGATCATCGGTGCGATCTTTATCTCAGCGATCGTGGTCTACTTGCACAATCGCTATTTTGAAAAGAAATTACCTGATTTCTTAGGGATCTTCCAAGGATCATCTTATGTTGTTGTTTTAGGATTTTTTGCAATGTTACCGATCGCCTTATTGACCTGCTATATCTGGCCTAAGATCCAATTTGGGATCAGCTCATTACAAGCGATCTTAGCTACTTCAGGCGTAGTCGGAGTCTGGATCTACACCTTCTTAGAACGGATCTTGATCCCAACAGGCTTGCATCACTTTGTTTATACCCCATTTGTCTTTGGTCCCGCGGTCGTTGAAGGTGGGATCACACAATACTGGTTTGCTCACTTAAACGAATTCTCACGTTCGACCCAACCGCTTAAGACGCTGTTCCCAGAAGGTGGTTTTGCTCTTCATGGTAACTCTAAAGTCTTTGGGGCACCAGGGATCGCGTTAGTCTTTTACTTCACAGCGCGGCCAGAGAATCGTAAAAAAGTGCTCTCCATGTTGATCCCTGTAACCTTGACAGCCGTCTTGTCCGGGATCACTGAACCATTAGAATTTACGTTCTTATTCCTATCACCACCATTGTTTGCAGTTCATGCTGTTTTAGCTGCAACTTTGGCAGCAACACTATACACATTTGGTGTTGTTGGTGATATGGGCGGGGGCTTGATCAATCTGTTGACGAGAAACTGGATCCCAGTCTTTTCAAATCATGCCGGTACGGTGCTCATCCATATCGTGATCGGACTATGTTTCACATTTATCTGGTTTGTTGTTTTCAAATTCTTGATCGTAAAATTCAACATTATGACACCAGGGCGCGATATCGACAAGGAAGCTGACATCAAGCTTTACTCCAAGCAAGATTACAAAGATAAAAAAGCGGGTAAAAGTGATGAAAAGGCGGCTCCAGCAAATCGTTATCGGGAACAAGCAGCGATCTATTTGGAAGCAGTCGGTGGACGTGACAATATCGAAAAAGTCAACAACTGTGCGACACGCTTACGTTTGACCGTCAAAGATCCAGCTTTGGTCGAAGATGATGCTGCCTTTAGAGCCGGTGGCGCACATGGTGTCGTGCGAAATGGCAATGCTTTACAAGTGATCGTGGGCTTAGATGTGCCCTAAGTCAGAGAACAATTTGAAGAATTAATGAACATTGGTGATTAGAGGAGGAATTTAACATGGATAAGAAGTTTTCAGTTGTAATTGCTGGTGGTGGGAGTACCTTTACTCCAGGGATCGTCTTGATGTTATTGGAGAACTTAGATAAATTTCCGATCCGTCAGATCAAGTTTTATGATAATCTCGAATCGCGTCAAAAAGTGATCGCAGATGCTTGCGAGATCATTTTAAAAGAAAAGGCACCCGAGATCGATTTTGTTGCAACAACTGATCCAGAGACAGCCTTTACTGACGTAGATTTTGTCATGGCTCATATTCGTGTCGGACTATATGCGATGCGTGAAAAAGATGAAAAGATCCCACTTAAATATGGGGTCATCGGGCAAGAGACCTGTGGACCAGGGAGGATCGCTTACGGGATGCGTTCGATCGGGGGCGTCTTAGAGTTGATCGACTACATGGAACAATATTCACCAGATGCATGGATGTTGAACTATTCCAACCCAGCAGCGATCGTGGATGAAGCAACACGCAAGTTACGGCCTAACTCTAAGATCATCAACATTTGTGACATGCCGGTCGGGATCGAAGAACGGATGGCGCATGCGATCGGGCTCAAGTCACGCAAAGAGATGGAAGTGCGCTACTACGGCTTAAATCACTTTGGCTGGTGGACTGATATCAGAGATCATGCTGGCAACGACTTGATGCCACAGATCAAAGAGCACGTAGCTAAATACGGCTATTCACTCAAAGAAGAATTAGGTGAACATGAATCACAACATACTGATCCAAGTTGGATGCACACCTTTGCTAAAGCCCGTGAAGTCTATGCAGTCGATCCAGATACCTTACCAAATACGTATCTCAAATACTATCTCTATTCACAAGATGAAGTTGAGCATGCCGATCCAGAATATACTCGGGCAAATGAAGTTATGAATGGGTGTGAAAAACACGTCTTTGGCGAATGTGAAAAGATCGCACAAGCCGGAACAGCTAAAGATACCAGTTTAGAAGTTGATGAACATGCCAGCTATATCGTGGATCTAGCACGGGCGATCGCCTACAATACGCATGAACGCATGCTGTTGATCGTGGAAAATAACGGTGCTTTGAGTAACTTTGAACCAACCGCGATGGTCGAAGTTCCATGTATCGTAGGTAAAAACGGACCTGAGCCATTAGTTCAAGGCCAGATCCCTCGTTTCCAAAAGGGCTTGATGGAACAACAAGTTGCAGTCGAAAAGCTCGTTGTTGAAGCTTGGGAAGAACACTCCTATCAAAAATTATGGCAAGCCCTCACTTTATCCAAGATCATTCCAAATGCGCGTGTCGCTAAACAGATCTTGGATGATCTGATCGAAGTCAACCGTGATTTTTGGCCAGAACTCAAATAGTGTAATCGCTTTAGTTGATTGTGCGAAATATGCTATAATTTAGCATAGTTAAACAAAGTAGGGGGACGCACATGACACTGGAAGAATTGATCACAAAACATCAAAAGGCCTTAGGAGATCTTGATAAGACAATCTTGCGTTATGTGCTGGATAACAGACCAAAGATCCAACAGATAAGTATTACTGAATTAGCAACTGCCACATATACCTCTAAATCGACAGTTTTGCGCCTAGTCAGGAAATTAGGCTTTACTGGTTTTTCAGAATTCAAATACTTTTTAAAGACGAGCACTAAAGAGGCTAAGCCAGCTACGGAGATGTTTGCCGATCTCCAGGTCTCAGATATCATTAAGACGATCAAAGGCTTGGAACATATCGAATGGGATGATCTGACAGCCCAGCTCAAAGAGGCCCAAACGATCTATTGTTACGGCACGGGTTTTTCGCAACGGCGAATCTTAGATGAATTTGCTAAAAATCTGTTGCAACTAGGTAAACGGGCGATCACGATCCCCAATAAGACAGAGCTTGATATGGCGATGAAGATGATCACGCCGCAAGATGTAGTTTTGTTGGCCTCGCTTAGTGGAGAGACGGAAAATATCAAGGAAAACATCTTCATGTGGACGCTAAAAAATGTCCCCCTTGTAAGTATGACCCGAGCAGGCGAGAACACCTTTGCGAGTCATTCGAATTTTGCTTTACATTACTATGTGACGCCATTTTCCGTTATCAAAGAAAAAAAGGTCGGGTCGTTAGTCACATTATCAGTCGTTGTTGATTATCTTTTTCGAAAGTTGACCGAAAAAATGAGTAAAGATAGGTGAGAAAAATGTTGAAACAAGTACTGGCAAGACCAGCTGTATACAAGAAGATCTTATTAGGCTACTGGATCGGTTCAAGTGTGATCTTATTTGGATATCTATATTTGGTCGCACTTGACCTTGGCAAAAGTCTGCCAGCGACTTTACAAGCAATGCCTAGTTTAGCTCTAGTAACGATCATTGCAGGTCTCAACTTATTGTTAGCGGCGGATTTATGGAAGATCTCAGCCACGGATAGTCCACTATTTTTGAGTCTAGCTTTGGTACAACAACTCTTGAGTTTAAACTTTGTAGGGGCGTTACTGATCTATTTTTACCAACGTTTCAGTCAACAGAAGTTTCTCCAGAAGCCGACAAGAGATCAAGGTGCGCTGGTAATTTCCTTTACGCTGGTCATCTTACTGACACTTTTTGTTCTCTTGATCAGGATCAGATTGGAATTTGTAAACTAACACAGTGCGCAAGAATGCGCTTATTTCCTAGGAGTTGCATTCTGGAGCACGACTATGAGCACAGTACGTAAGAATTGCATAGTTACACAAAAAAGCATGCCAAAACAATTTTGGCATGCTTTTTTATATTAAAATGAGTATTGTTCGACCGGGGTTTCAAACCAGTCGTAACGTAAAAGTTGTTTGAGTTTTTTATTTACAGGGATCCAGATCCCACTCTTTAAGATGTCTTTCATTGTTTGGATGAAGAGCATGTCATGTGCCACGCTGTCAGGGCGGGCAACTTCAATGACTTCATCATCTTCAGTTTTTAAGGTGATCTTGTTTGATTTTACGTCTACAACTTGTGCAGAGACAATATCAGTCTTTTTATCCATATAGATGTTCCTTTCTGGATGGTATCTTAACTTGATACTGTCTTAACTATACGCTAGTTGCTTAAATTTGTTTATAAATATGCCTTAAATTTAGTTTAAGAATCACTTGTTTGAACTTGAGTGATCAATTTTTTGACTAACTGTTGAGTTGCTTGCTCTTGTAACTCTTTGAGCACATTCTCCCGTTCGGTGCTAGACATCGTTGGGTTTTGTTGCAATTTCTGCGCTAATTCTTGTTGAATTACCTGGGAAATATTTTCCTTGAGCTCGGTGTCATGTTCTTCGAGTAATTTTTTAAGCTGTTTAGCTTGTTTAGTGCTCAAAACAAACCAATTATCAGTCAATTTGAATTCATAAGTTCGATGTTTGAGACGATCATTATTGTCTAAAATGCCAAAGAAAAGCTCGGAAAGGCCATTTTGGTAGACATAACGCTCTTCAGTTACGACTAATTGCGGAGTTTTGCCAGTTTGCGAGTATTTGGTAGTCGTATCAGTCGTTGGCGTTTGGCGCAATTTCTTCTCATCAGAAGAATTGTGGTAGAGATAAACTCTTTCTGACTTAGTACCAAGTGGTTGGTACAGCAATACATCGAGGTGATCGGGGACTGAAGAAACGAGTTTTTGTTTTTTGGTGACCGTTTGAACTTTCATCCCCCAATTATAGGAATCATTTAACACGATCGCACCGGTACAGAGCACCATGATCGCCAATGACAGTAAAGCATATAAAACGCGATGCTTAAGGGTAGGTAGGACTGTAAAACAAAAGAAACTGATCGTGGCTAAAACTAAAATAATGATACTCATTTACTTAGCCCCCTTTTTAGTGATCGTGACTTTAGGTGCATTATTGCCCTTCTTTAAGAAGAAAGCAAAGAACAATGCGACAGCTGCAAAGAGGATCGAAATAAAGAATGCAGCATGATAACCATTCAAAACAGCCCCAGTAGCGAGGTCAGCATATTTGAGCGGTGTTTGGACCAAAACACTGTGGGCTGGCATTGAGTTTTTGGTGACCGAGCTCAAAACGGAGATCAAGATCGCAGTCCCGATCGAGCTTAAGACTTGGCGGAAAGTATTGTTGACCGCCGTCCCGTGAGAGATCTTATTGAACGGTAAGACATTCATCCCTGAAGTCGTGACGGGCATCATTGTTGCGGAGATCCCAAACATCCGGATCGCATAAAAGACGATGATCAACATGATCGAAGTCTCTTTAGTGATGAAAAGAAATGGGATCGAGCCTAAAGTCAACATCGTCATCCCGGCAAGCGCCATGAATTTAGCTCCGTAACGGTCAAATAAGCGTCCCGTGATCGGTGACATGATCCCCATTGCTAGAGCTCCGGGTAATAAGATCAAGCCAGAATGAAAGGCGGATTCGCCGCGAATATTTTGGATGTAAAGTGGGATCACCATTTCTGAACCAACTAAAGCCAAGTTAGCCACCCCACTTAAGATCGCAGCCAGGCTAAATTCACCATATTTGAAAACTGTGATGTCCAAGAAAGGTTCGTCCATTTTTAATTGGCGCCAACAAAAGAGAACAACAAAAATCGCCCCGACAGCTAGATAGACGAGGACGTAGAAATCGCTCCAGCCGTCGTTACCAGCTTTAGAAAAGCCATATAATAATGCTCCAAACCCGATCGTTGAGGTGATGATCGAAATGACGTCGATCTTTTGATGGGTGTTAGGCACCACGCTTTTCATAAAGAAGAAGGCTAAGATGATAACGGCGATCACGATCGGAATGATCATGCCGAATAATTCACGCCAAGTCCAGTTATCGACGATCCACCCAGAAAGTGTTGGCCCTAAAGCTGGTGCAAGCCCGATCACAAGTCCGACCGTCCCCATAGCAGCTCCACGTTTTTCCGGGGGAAAGATCGAGAGCATGATCGTTTGAAGTAACGGCATTGAAACGCCGACCCCGATACCTTGGATCAAACGACCGGCGAGAAGGACTCCAAAATTTTGGGCGGTAAAGGAAACGACTGTCCCTAGTAAAAAGGTCAACATCGCCCAGAGATACATTGTTTTTGAGCTGAAGCGGTTGATCAACCAAGCTGAGATCGGGATCATGACCCCATTGACCATCATAAAACCAGTCGTTAACCATTGAACGGTTGCCGTTGAGATCGAAAAATCCTTCATGATCGCAGGAAAAGCAGTGTTCATCAAGGTACTATTCAAAAAAGTACAAAAAGAACCGACCATTAAAACTAAGACCAATAGATTACGATTATAACTATTGCCATTGATGTCGGTCGGATGTGTAGCATTATTCAAACAAGTTCACTCCTTTATTATTTTAGATATTATTTTCAATTTATGTGCGTTGCCTACTATAAACCTTATTTACCAACTTTGTCAAGATAGTTGACAAATCGCCTAAACAATATAAAATCTAAAGTAGGAAAATTATTTGCGAGGGGGAAGAAACTTGAAAGAGACGAAGCATAAGATGCACAAACCCCACTTTATCCATGACATTCGGATCGGGATCGGTGATATGTGTAAGATCACAGGGGTCACAGGGCGGCAATTGCGCTATTGGGAAGAGCGTGGTTATATCAAGTCGCTAGCTGATGAGAAGAATTCAGTGCGTAAGTATAGCTGGGAAATGTTGTACAAAGTCGGTTCGATCAAAGTTTTTATCGATGAGGGTTATACTTTAGCCAAAGCCGTAGAAAAATCTGAATTGCGTGAAAAAGAAATGGCGATCATCCGCAAATTTATGGCAGCCAATATGCATGGCGTGGAGATCACGGATGAAGAAAAACTCTACGGACAGTTAGATCTAGGGCAATGTGAAGGTAAAAAGATATACGGTGTTGTCGATGAAAATGGCAGTCATTTGGAATTTGGTGAAGGGTAATGTTTGTCCATCATATTGCGATCATTTGTAGTGATCGAGCGCAAGCAGTTGATTTTTATGTCGACAAATTAGGCTTTAAGATCGTATCTGAGCATGTTCGTCCCGAAAAAGATGATATTTTGTTGAATGTAGCTAAAGATGGGCTAGTATTGGAGTTATTCATCAGGCCCAATGCACCAAAACGTGTCAGTGGAGCTACTGGAGAGGCAAGGGGTTTGCGTCATTTGGCTTTCAAATGTGACGATGTTGCAGCGGAAAGGAAGCGTTTGTTGGCGTTAGGCGTCAAATGTGAGCCGTTGCGGCGTGATGACTTTGATGGTAAGTTGATGACCTTTTTCTTTGATCCCTACGGCTTGCCCCTCGAATTACATGAATAGAAGGAATCGTAATGGTAGAAAAATTAAAACAATATCCAGTCACAGCTATTACTGTGGTAGCAATGGTGTTGATAACATTATTATTAGGTGATCTGGCTTGGTTTAGAAAATTAGCAGTAGTCTTATTGACCTGGTGGGTCGGAGTAGGCTTTGAAAAACCGGTCAATGAGATGATCGCTCAAGAAAAATTAGGAAAGCTCATGGGCAAAGGCTTTGTTTTGATAGCAACAGCAGTTTTTGCGGCCGTAGTGACCTATGTTCAAATAAGATTTTAAGAGTGTGAGACAATGCGGCCAGCGCCGTATGAATAACACGGAGAGCCCCATAATGCGTATTTTGCATTGTGGGGCTCTCCGTGTTATTTACTAGGCGTTGCATTGTCGAACACGTTTCCACTATATAACTCAGATGCGTATTTTTGCATCATGGGGGATCTTCTGTTATCTGCTAGGAGTTGTGCTGTCGAACACGTTTCAGCTACATAGCTTGGATGCGTATTTTGCCCGCTTGAGCTAACTTTCAGACCGTTTGCCTATCATTACCGACCATTTAGGCGTCTTTAGCGAAAATCAGCCTAATATTTGCTAGAATTTAGCTAAAGGAAGGGGGAAAGCCAAAATGAAAAGTAAATTTGAGATCGACCCTAAATTACCCGAAGAATGGGCCGAATTTCATGTGCATGAATTGACGGCCAAGTTACAACAAGTCATCCAACTACTTGAGCATGATGAACAAATTTGGGGCTATGCTGATCAGATCGTTAAGCCGTTAGCCTTAGCTCAGATCATTTCCTTAAATAGCCAAGCTGGTAAGGTCTATGCTATCACCGAGCACGGTAGCTATCAGATAAAGAAGAAATTGTATGAAGTGGCTGAACTTTTATCCCCGGATTTTGTTAAGATTAGTCGCAGTGAATTTGTTAACTTGAATTATTTAGATCATTTGGAATTGACTGTGCAAGGAACGATCGCTTTAAAACTAAAAAATGGTACTACGACCTTTGTGGCTAGACGTTGTGTCAAAAATCTCAAAGAAAGGCTAGGGATCTAAGATGAAAATATTTAAAAAGATAATTAATGCTAGTTGCCTGGGGATCGCGATCGGGGTGATCTTATCCGTCATCTTTTCCAGTATTTTGGGGCAGGGAGAATATATGCCCTCAACGCCAACGTTTATGGAACTATTTACGACCCCAGTTAGAGCGATGGCAAGCTCGATCATTTTGTGGGCTCTAATGGGAAATGTTTTTTATTTTTCCGGATCGATCTTCAAACAAGAACAGTGGAGTTTGCTCAAGATGTCGCTCCTTCATTATCTTGTGACATTGATCTGCTTTTTCCCGTTAGCTTATCTGGCGGGCTGGTTTCCTCATAGTATTTTGTGGATCGCTAGCTTTTTACTGATGTATACGGGAATTTATCTCATTATTTACCTTGGAAATTATCTTTCCACATGGTTAGAGATAAAAAAGATCAATCAAAAAATCAAATAAAAGCCTAGTCCTAAGCGGTTTTATAGCCTACTTAGGGCTTTTTATATCAAATTTAATTTATTTTACAATATTAGTTGACTCTATATATTATACATCATATAATATTAGTGAAGTTAAGATATAACAGAGAAAAAAGAAAGGTGGGAAAAACCGCATGGAAATCAAAGTAACAGCTGATCTATTAGATGGTTTGGTCTTAGCCTTGTTAGAAAGTCAAGATTACTATGGATATGCGCTGACACAAGATATGCAGCAAGCGATCTCGATCTCAGAATCAACGATGTATCCGGTCTTACGTCGCTTACAAAAGGCAGAATATGTGACCACATACGATGCGCCTTATCAAGGACGCAATCGTCGTTACTACAAGATCACTGAGAGCGGGGAAAACCATTTACAACGTATCAAAAAAATGTGGAATGATTATAAGGAAAGTTTAGATGCTGTCTTTGCCGCAGCGGATAAGCGCAAGCAAAATGCACAAGATGAGGAGGGGCAACATGAATAGGGAAAAATATCTGGCTGAATTAGAAGAATACTTACAACCTTTAACGCCAGAAGAACGTGCCGATGCCATTATGTTTTATTCAGAATTTATCGATGATGCAGGGTTAGAGACCCGCAGTCAGATCGAAGAACGGTTAGGCACACCACGGCAATTGAGTCGGAAAGTCTTAGCTGATTATTCGATCAAGACGACCGATGAAGAAGTCAAGTATCAACGCACGGCGACCCCACAGTCAAATGTGAAGATGATCTGGTTGATCTTACTAGCTTTATTAGCTTCACCATTCCTCTTAGGTTTTGGTGGGATCATGATCGCAGTGTTGATCGGGATCTTAGTCTTACTGGCAGGGTTAGTTTTTGGCGCTGGCGTGCTCTTATGCGCCGGTGTAGTTGTAATGGGGCTCTTGATCTATATCGGGGTCGCAATGCTATTTAGCAGTTGGGCAGTCGGGCTCTTTTATCTAGGCTTAGGGCTGTTAGCCTTAGGGGGGCTTTTAGTCGTTATCCCGCTAGTCTATTGGTTGATCCGCTTGATCTTGCAAGGGATCGCCAACTTCTCCAAGTATCTCTATGATAACTTGAGTAAGAAACGCAAAGAAAAAGGAGGCAGTGACCATGAAGAAGACATTTAAATTTGGTTGGTTGATCTTAGCTATCGGTGCCGTGATCGCAATTGTGGGCGCTGTGTTCCACGGCGTTAAGGCAGTCGAATTCGATGGCTTAAAGGTCCAAGTCGTTAAAAAAGATAGAGATATTCAAAAGACGTATGCTAAAAAAGAATTTGATCGGATCGAGATCGAAAATGGGTCGGGTTATTTTGCGCCGGTCGATCTTGATATCAGACAAGGCTCTGATTATAGCGTTTCTTACAGTGGAAGTTCACGCTTTGAACCAAAGATCAGTTATCAAAATGGAACATTGAAGATCATTCGGGGGCGTAATATATCTGGTACAGTGAGCTTTGATTTTACGGATCATCACACAAAGGTCGATAGCAAATTAGTCATTACGGTACCCGAAAATGTAAAATTGAGCACGTTAAAAGTTGAAGGTATCTATAATAACCTCGACTTGGAAAAACTAAATGTTGGAATGCTAGAGCTTGACTTAAATCACACTAAAAAACTTGAATTAAATGAAGTGACGGCAGAAAGAACAGACGTTGATACTGGTATTGACGCTGGTCAGATCATCAACTCTAAGCTCAACAATGGTAAATTAGAATTTACTGCAGAGGCTGATCTAGACCTAGTGGTTTCAGGTGGTGAACTAAATAATATCAAAGTCAAGACAGAAGGTCGAGGCAGAGTCTACTATAAAGACGGGCTAGTCTTGAATGGTGGGAGTACACAATTAGCTGACATCGAATACGGTTATGAGTATAGCGATGATGAAAGTGATAGCGAAGATGTTGATGACACCGAGCCAAGTCCAGATCTTGATGCCGATACGATCACAGTCAAGGGTAAATATGAGATCAAAAACACAAATGGTGCGATCCGTGTCGGCAATGTAACAGTACAAGGTTACCGTTTGACCAACAAACATGGTAAAAATACATTACATGACCAACAACAGACAAATGGTGGTACACTAGAAGAAAATGCAGATCAAGCTGATGTCTTGACTTTAGATAATCAAACCGGCGAAAATACGGTAAAGTAAATCAATTAATTGAAAGGATGAAGTTGCGATGGCAAAAACAAAAAAAGAATTAACAAAATCAAATGATAAAGTAGTTTCAGGTGTCTTTGGTGGTGTCGCAGAATACTTTGGCTGGGATAAAGCGATCACCCGGATCATTGGTGCGATCTTGATCATTTTCCCGGGAAATATTGTCCTTGGTTTATTGATCTACTTCATTGCCGCTTTAGTTATACCTGATGCACCAAGTAATGGTCGTAAAGATTCACACCATTCAGAAGATGATAGTGTGATCGAAGGCGAATTTAAAGAAAAATAATGTTAAGTAATAGAGCTTCGCTGGTCGGATAGATCAGCGAAGTTTTTTTCTATTTTTAATTTTTTATTCAAAAAAATAGGTATAGTATTTTAGACAATTCCTCGGTATCATAAAAATAAAAAAATGACTGAGGTAATGAAAATGACATTTTATACCTTACAATATCTTCAAAATCAACGTGAGGTAAATCAGTTGGTGATCTATACCTTAGCTGCGATCGGTTTAGTTATATTATTGTTTGCAGTTTTGATGTATTCACGCAATCGTTTAGATACTAAATACCGCGATATCAGTATCATTATGTTACTGGTGATGCTTTTCTTGTTTGGCTTAGGCTACAGTAACTATGAGCAACACCGTACGCAAACATTAACGACTTCACAGGTCCAACCATTTTTACGTTCGGTTGCACGTGAAGAAGGTGTCAGTACAAAAGACGTGGCTGTCAACAGTCGTAGTCTTGCGGATGGGATCATCGTGAAAGTCAAAGATAAGTACTATCGGGTCGAATTAAGTGTCGATCGTAACAGTTATAAGTTGGCCCGGACGCATTTGATCAATAAAGATATTACGATCCAATAGGGGGATTTTAACGTGGAATTTTATGGACCGATAATTGGCAAATTTATTTTAGGGATGTTATGTATCATCTTACAGATAAATATTGTTGGTAAACGAAATTTAGCCCCAGTGACAGCACTCGATCAAGTACAAAATTACGTACTTGGTGGGATCATCGGGGGGATCATTTATAATCAAGATATTACGGTGCTACAGTTTTTGATGGTGCTCATCATTTGGACTTTAGTGGTGATGGTCTTGCAATTTTTAAAAAATCATAATCGCTTAGCCAAGGTGATGATCGATGGACGCCCAGCGATCTTAGTCAAAAATGGCAAGCTCGACGTGGAAACTTGTTTAAAACGCGGGGTGACGGCCGATGAATTGATGTTTAGATTGCGGGTCAACGGGATCTATGAGTTAGCGCGGGTCAAACGGGCCGTTTTGGAACAAAATGGCCAATTGACAGTGCTCGAATACGGTGATGATGAAAGTATTCGCTACCCCTTGATCAGTGATGGGATCATCAATTACGATATTTTAGAAATGATCTCACGGGATGAAGCCTGGCTTGATGAGCAATTGCAAAAGAACGGCTTTAAGAGCAGTACAGAGGTCTTTTTAGGCGAATACATCAGTGGTAAGTTACATTTTGTGGGTTATCCAAAGAAATAATTAGCAGTTTTTAGCTAATAGGTTTAGAATAGTCCTAGTGATATACTAATAAAGTAAGTCTGCTGAAAGAAGGATGAATTATGCCATTAAATGAAATTAATTTGGCCTTAGGACCAGAAAAAATGTTGACGACGATCTCAGACCGTTACGCTGACCGGAATTTTTTACTTTATCGTGCATTAGCCAATAAAGATGGATATTTGCTCGTTGATATTTCCGGTGAACATACAGTGTTTGAATCTGGTTTGAATTATCGCGTCTTAAAAGAGATCGGTGAAACGGATTGGGACGGCCTACTAGAATTGCGGTATGTGACTTTAGATACTGATCAACAAAAAGTTTTCAATGCAGTTGTTGATTCTTGGAACAACAAAGCTGCGCGTCCCCTTGGGTTGAAGGCTTCTAAAGTGTTGATCTCTTTGAAAAAGGATTTCCAATTCCTCTTGTTGAATGTCTGGGAAGATGAACAAGACTATTTGGCTTGGAATAATTCACCTGAAAATAAATTAGCGCAATTTGGACACGATGGTAACCGTGCCCCAGTAGATAAGCTCTACATGCGCGTAAGATAAGCTACATAAGAATATGAGATATGACAAGGGATCCACTGTGATACAAAAATATGTATCACAGTGGATCCCTTGTTGCATAGCCTGTTCATAGTCGTGCTCCAGAATGCAGCCTCTAGAAAATAGCAACACCCCAACTTTGAGGTGTTTTTTGCCTCGGAGTTGGGGTGCAGTTATTTCTACGGAGCTGAGCGCAATCCTCCGCACTGTGATTAGTCTTCGTTGATGTGTTCTTCTACTTGCTTGAAGATCGTGATGATGTGGTTGTCGGCTAGCGTGTAGTAGACGTGTTGCCCGTCACGCTTGCTGGAAACTAGTCCCGTTTGGCGCAAGATCTTTAATTGATGTGAGACCGCTGATTGCGTCATACCGATCGCCTCGGTGATCTCATTTACTGTAAGTTGTTTTTCAAATAATAAATACAAGATCTTATAGCGAGTCTCATTGCCAAATGCTTTGAAGATCTGTACACTGGCTTCTGTTTCCTCCTTTGAAGGGAGATTTAAATCATTATCCATCATAATATTCACCTTGTGTCTTGCTAGAGTTAATAGATTTCCTAACTATTATAGCAAAACTATTTTTAAATTGAGTGGTTGAATAAAAATTAAAATTCCGCTAGACTTGTACATACGAAGCAAAAATGTCTTAATAAATTTATCATTATGGAGGGGAATATGGAGATCTTAAAACCACACTTGAAAAACTATTTGGGTGCGATCATTGGTGCGGTCATTTCGATCATTGTGGCTGCAGGTGCATCTCTATTGCAACCGCGTATCCTACAATTTATCTTAGATAATTTATTAAAAAATGATCGCCAGGCAATGTTCAATTACGGGATGATCTTGATCGCTTTAGCGGTGATCGGGGTGATCGCTGGGATCTTGAATGTTTATTTTGCCGCTCGGGTCGCTCAAGGCGTTACCAGTGATCTGCGGGAGGAGACATACCGTAAGATCCAAACATTTTCTTTGAGCAATATTGAAAAATTTTCGGCTAGTACCCTAGTCGTCCGTTTGATCAACGATATGAATCAAGTGCTAAATGTTGTGATGACGACCTTTATGCAAGTTTTACGGATGCCGATCATGATCATCGGGGCTTTTGTGTTGGGGATTGTCACTATTCCACGTTTTTGGTGGCTACAAGTCGTGATGTTTTTAGCCGTTGCTTTAGTCATCGGGCTGACTTTCCCGCAATTAGGTAAGATGTTTGATCGTTTCCAAAAGAAATTAGATCGCAGTAATACGATCGCTAAGGAAGCGATGCAAGGTATTCGAGTGATCAAATCTTTTAACCAACAAGAAAACGAAGAAGAACGTTTTGGTGAAGTTTCAGATGAGATGAATGATCTAAATATCAAGATCGGTTATGTGTTCTCCTGTTTATTGCCAGCCTTTTTCTTAGTCTGCAATGTGGGAATCACGGCAGTCGTTTATTTAGTTGGGATAAATGTAGAAAATAACCCGGGTGAACTGGCAGCGATCACTTCATATATCGGGTATCTGATGCAGATGTTATTTACATTAGCCTTTGGTGGGATGACGATGGCGATGTATGCGCGTGGTTTTGTTTCTTTGGGCCGAATAAAGGAAGTTTTAGATACAAAACCAGATTTAACATTTGATCCAAATGCACCAGAAGTAGAGCTTGATGGGACTGTTGAATTTGATAATGTCTCATTTGCTTATCCTGGGGCTGAAAATGAAACGCTCAAAAATATCAGTTTTAAAGTTGCTCCAGGTGAATCGATCGGGGTCATCGGGGCCACTGGCTCAGGGAAATCGACCTTAGCTCAGTTGATGACTCGTTTATACGATCCGACTTCTGGGGTCGTTAAAGTTGGTGGGGTCGATCTGCGTGAGGTAAATGAAGGTTCATTGCGTAAGGCGGTATCACTAGTCTTACAAAAAGCCTTACTCTTCTCAGGTAAGATCTCAGATAACTTGCGCCAAGGTGATCGGAATGCTACCACTAAAGATTTTAGATGGGCAGCCCGGATCTCACAGGCAGCTGAGTTTGTGGAGCGCTATGATGATCAATATGAACATCCCGTTGAAGAGCGTTCGGCGAACTTCTCTGGTGGGCAAAAGCAGCGTTTGTCGATCACGCGTGGGGTCGTCGGTAAGCCAAAAGTTTTGATCTTGGATGATTCGACCTCGGCTCTAGATGCTAAGTCGGAAAAACGAGTCAAAGAAGCGCTAGAAAAAGAATTGACGCAGACGACGACCTTTGTGATCGCAGAAAAGATCTTCTCCGTGATGGATGCTGATCGGATCATGGTCTTAGATCAAGGTCAGATCGTAGCATTGGGATCGCATCAGGAGTTATTAGCGAATTCACAGGTCTACCGTGAGATCTATGAGACGCAACGTGCTAAAGATAAGATCGAGGAAGGGGAGCTGTAAATGAAGGATTTTAAAATTGCCTGTGGCTACTTTTGGAAGTATTTGAAGCAATATTGGCTAGCTGTGACAATTATGATCGTTTTGACTTTACTAGCGACCTTTTTCCAAGTGATCGCACCGATCTACATGGGAAATGCGGTCACGGCTTTGACTAAGTATGTCGCTCAATTAGCTGACCCAGTGACACGTGCGAGTGCCTCAATGGCTGCTTTTTATACGGCATTGAAATTGATGGCACTGTACTTCTTATTGAATGTGTTAGCTCAATTCATTGCTTGGATGATCATGTCTAAGTTTAATGCGGACGCAACCAATGGCATGCGCAAAAACTTATTTGCTAAATTGCAACGTATGAAGATCCGTTATTTTGATACGCATCAAGACGGGAAGATCTTATCGTTATTTACGTCAGATATCGATAATATCTTCAACGCTTTGAACAATGCGGTCTTTGAGATCGTTTCTCAGGGGGCACTTTATATCGGAACATTGATCGTGATGTTTTCGATCAACGTCAAACTAGCTTTGATCACTGTAGCCTCGACACCATTTGTGCTAGTGATCGCTCTAGTTATCATGTCAAAGGCCCGGAAATATTTAGATGCCCAACAAGATGAGATCTCAAATCTAAACGGTTATGTCAATGAACAGATCAACGGTGAACAGGTCATTTTGAGCAACGGTCTCCAACAAGAATCGATCGCTGAGTTTAAAAAATATAACCAGCGTGTTAAAGATACGATGTTTAAAGGTCAATTCTATTCCGGTCTCTTGTTTCCTTTGATGCAAGGTCTGTCATTATTGAACCTAGCGATCGTGATCGTTGGGGGGATCTGGTTGATCGTGGCGGACTCGATGAATACAGCGACTGGTCTAGGCTTGATCGTGATGTTTGTGCAATATTCGCAAACCTATTTCCAACCACTGACACAATTGACCTCGATCTACTCGATGATTCAGCTGGCATTGACCGGTGCGAGACGTTTGGCTAAAGTCGAAGCCCAAGCAGAAGAGGATCTAGTTTTGGACGGTAAAAAGCAGGAGGGCTTACGTTCAAAAGTAGCTTTAAATGATGTGCATTTTAGCTATGATGAAGGTAAAGAGATCTTGCATGGGATCGATCTGTCAGTAGATAAAGGTCAGATGCTAGCCTTAGTTGGACCAACGGGATCAGGTAAGACGACGACGATGAATCTTTTCAATCGCTTTTATGACGTTGATTCTGGGTCGGTGACTTTTGATGGAGTGGATGTACGCGACCTTACACTCAAGTCATTGCGTTCAAAAGTTGGGATCGTATTGCAAGATTCGTTGCTCTTTACCGGAACGATCGCCGATAATATCAAATACGGCAAACCAGATGCTAGTGATGAAGAGATGATCGCCGCGGCTAAACAAGCACAGATCCACGATTTCGTCGTTAGTTTGCCCGATGGATATGCAACTAAAGTCAGTGATGAGCAGTCGATCTTTTCAACGGGGCAAAAGCAATTGGTAAGTATTGCGCGGACTTTACTGTCTGACCCTGATTTCTTGATCTTAGACGAAGCGACATCTAACGTTGATACGGTGACGGAAGAAAAGATCCAACAAGCAATGGATGCAGTCCTAGCTGGACGCACGAGCTTTGTGATCGCGCACCGCTTAAAGACGATCGTCAATGCCGATAAGATCGCAGTTCTACGCGACGGTAATGTGATCGAGCAGGGCAGTCATGCAGAGTTGATCGCCCAAAAAGGTTTCTATTACGATCTATATACAAACCAAATGGTGCTGGATTAACGAACACAGTGCGCAGAAAAGCGGGTAACTCCGTAAAAATCATGTATCCCACTTTTGAGACCGTTTTTGTCTCGAAAGTGGGATCTTTTTATTTCCGGGGAAATATTGATTTGAGCGTATCAATTGTATTTTTGCTTACTTTCCGTCAGACTAGATGATATGAAAGTACGAGGTGAAAGCGATGATCCATTATCAAGATGTAGGGATGAAATATGGTGAGAACACGATCTTAGAGCATATCGATCTTGAGATAGATGCTGGGGAATTTTTTGTGCTAGTGGGTCCCAGTGGTAGTGGTAAAACAACGCTCTTACGGATGTTAAATCAACTGACGATCCCCACTCAAGGCAATATTTATCTAAATGACAAGAAGATCAAAGAGTATGATAAGCAAAAATTACGCCTAAATACTGGATATGTGTTACAAGATAGCAGTTTATTCCCAAATTTGACACTGGAAGATAATATCACGATCCAACTCGAACAACTCGGAGTAGGCAAGGAAAAACGCCGGGCGCGAGCACATGAATTGTTGCGAGCGGTCGAACTTGATCCTAAAGTATTTGCCAAACGTAAGCCAGCTGAACTTTCAGGTGGCCAAAAGCAACGCGTGGCGATCGTCAGAGCTTTAGCCACTAAGCCAGACTTAGTTTTGATGGATGAATCATTTAGTGCCTTAGACCCTGTGTTGAGGCGCCAGTCGCAGGATCTGATCTTAGATCTGCACCAAAAATTAAAGCCGACGATCGTTTTTGTGACACACGATATGCAAGAAGCTTTGCGTTTGGGTGATCGGATCGCTGTTATCCATGCGGGACATTCACAACAAGTCGGCACACCTACGCAGATCATGCAACATCCTGCCAATGAATTTGTAAAGGACTTCTTTGATCCTGAATGCCCTCACTTTTGGAACTTGGAATATTTATTACAAACTACGTATCCGACTAAGATCGCAGATGCTAAATATGCGATCGAGCTCGAGAGTTTTGATGACTTATTGATCCAACTGCAAAAAACGCCTGAGTTGCAATTCACGTATCAAGCCCAGACTTATCAGATCACCTATCAAGCGCTCCTGGCTTATCTAGCAGAACAAGGGGGACGGAGCTAATGGCAAAATTATTTGAAACGCTCAGTGTGCAACGCACTGAGATCTTACAGGCACTGGGGCAGCATTTGACGATCTCACTTATTTCATTAGTGATCGCTATTTTGATCGCAGTCCCTTTAGCGATCAGTTTGCGTGATCGACCATTTTGGGGTGAGGCTGGTTTGCAGGTAGCTGGGATCATCCAAACGATCCCCAGTTTAGCGTTATTAGGGTTCTTGATCCCATTAGTTGGCATTGGAACGCTCCCAGCTGTGATCGCTTTGACGTTATATGCGATCATGCCGATCTATCAAAATACGTATGCAGGGCTGAAAAATGTCGATCCCAATTTAAAAGAGGCTGCTCAAGCATTTGGGCTTTCACGCTGGAAACAACTGCAACGGCTCGAATTTCCGTTAGCTTTACCGTTGATCTTATCGGGGATCAGGATCGCCTTAGTCATGGTCATCGGTACGGCAACTTTAGCTGCTTTTATCGGTGCTGGTGGCCTAGGAAGTTATATCATGCTGGGGATCCAGCAAAATAACAATGATTATCTGCTGATCGGGGGCATCTTGTCGGCAGCTTTAGCCTTTATCTGTAGTGGTCTTTTAAAATTTATCGGCAAAAATTCTCGTCGGATCTATGCAACTTTGGCGCTCTTAGCTCTTTTGGGAGCAGGCGTTGGTGGGGTAAAAGTATACGAAACTTTACAGCCCAAGCCCGTTAAAGTCGTGATCGCCGGCAAACTTGGCAGTGAACCCGAGATCTTGATGAATATGTATAAGGAATTGATAACCCAAGCTGATCCTAAAGCCGAAGTGACATTAAAACCTAACTTTGGTGGAACGACATTTCTGTTCAAAGCACTGCAAAAGGGGCAAGTTGATATCTATCCTGAATTTACTGGGACAGTCTTAGAGGCGTTGGTCGATTACGATCAAAAGACACCTGGTGATCCAAAAAAGACCTATACGCTAGCGCAAAAGCAATTATTAAAGCAGTATGATCTGCGCTATTTAAAACCGATGGCGTATCAAAATGGTTATGATCTAGCAGTGACTAAGGAATTTTCGCAAAAATACAATGTGACTAAATTAAGTGATCTGGCACGGGTCAATGATAAGGTCCATGCCGGCTTTGATCCCGATTTTTCCAATCAAGAAGATGGTTATTTGGGCTTAAAGCAAGCCTATAATTTAGATTTTGGCAAGATCTCGGTCATGGAGCCCGCCCTACGCTATCAAGCGATCGCGCAAAAGAAGGTCAATTTGGTCGATGGATATACGACTGACCCGCAAGTGCGCCAATATGATCTAGTGGTGCTAGAAGACGATAAGAACTTTTTCCCACCGTATCAAGGAGCACCGTTGATGAATGAAAAATTTGCCAACGATAATCCTAAAATCGTACAAAGTTTAGAAAAATTAGCTGGCAAAATTACGACTAAAGAGATGCAAGAAATGAACTATGAAGTCAGTGTTAAGCATCAAAAGGCCAGTGTAGTCGCCCATAAATATTTAGTCGAACATGGACTGTTAAAATAAGCGGGATACAAAGAGGGTCTACCATGATGACTTTACATCATGATAGACCCTTTTATTATTTATATTTTACTTTTTACGCATGAAATATCCGATCAGACCGATGACTAGGCCTAACAAACTAAAGCAGACCCACCCAAAGCCGAGCTCAAAGAATGGGAAATAAGTTTGAGCAAACTTGAGCAGTGTTTGGACTAGCACAGTTTCTTTTAGCCCAGCTGGCAAAACATTCAACATGTCAAAGAAAGCAGGGATCAAAGTCAGAAATGTCGTAGTTTTGTAGACCAAAGCGTAATTGTTGAACAATGGTGAACAAACACCTAATAAGATCAAAGTGATCGCTAACGGGTATAAAAACATCAAGACTGGTAATGACCAAGCGATGATCGCATCAAGTCCGAGGTTAGCGATCGCAAATGATAGCAAGCAATAGACCAGTAAGATCGCTTTATATGAAAAACGACTGAATAGTTGATGGAAGGCTTGGGAACAGGCGATCGCAAGCCCCATTGAAGTCGATAAACAGGTGATCGTCGTCAAAGTCGCCAACAATGCATCACCAAAAACGCCCATATAGTGATGAGAGATCTGCGTTAAAGTGATCCCACCGTTTTCTGCCAAGCCAAAAGTCGAGACACTTTGCGCTCCTAATAAGATCAAGGCAATATAGATGATCCCGATCGAAAGGATCCCAAGTGAACCACCTTTAGCAGTTGCCAAAGCGATATCTTTTTTATCCTTCAGACCAAATTGGCGAACGGCCGTAACGACAGTGATCCCAAAAGCGATCGAAGCCAAAGCATCCATCGTGTTGTAGCCCTGGAGAAGCCCCGAGGTCAAGGCGCCCGTCAAATATTCCTTAGTGATCGGTGCACTCGCAGCTGAACTGAGCGGGCTGATAAAAGCTAGTAAAAAGATCACAAATAACATTACTAAAAAGATAGGGTTGAGCACCTTACCGATCAAAGCGGTGATCTTACTTTCTCGACTAGATAGAAAGTATACCAATAAAAAGAAGATCGCTGAATAGATCAATAGGCCTAATGATTGCTGATTTTGTGGAATATGTGGTGCAAATCCGATCGTAAAGGGAACGGTCGCCGTTCTAGGGGTCGCAAAAAATGGTCCGATCGTAGCGTAGATCAAGATCATAAAGAGTAACGCATAGCTGTGCCCGACTGGACGCGCTAATTCATAAATGCCACGTGATTGCGTGATACTGATCGATAGTAGACCTAAAACTGGTAGTAAAACACCTGAGGCTAAAAAGCCAACTGCAGCGCTTAGCCAGTGGCCCCCAGCCATTTGGCCTAAATGAACGGGAAAGATCAGGTTGCCAGCCCCAAATAACATCCCAAAGATCAAAGAGCCGATCATTAGATAATGTCTGAAAGTTAATTTCTTACTGTCCATAAAATCCTCCTATACTATTTATAAAAAAAGTCCTCTCAGGTCAAGGCGGCCAGACAGGACACAAGTAATATTTAACTTTTAAGCTACATTATTTTTGCTTAAAAGTCAAAGTAATTCAAATAGTTGCATGGTGAAATTAAAAATGCTACACTTTAATTGAAAATATGAACATATATTCATAAATTTAGAGGTGAGAATAATGAGGGAGATCATTTCCGCAAACAAAAATAAAATTATTCAGATCGTAATTACAATTTTGCTATTTTTAGTGGCACATTTGCCAAATTTAAGTACTGGACTGGAATTTGCTATTTACCTAGTGGCTTATCTGATCATCGGGTTTGGTGTGATCAAAGAAGCGATCGAGCATATCTTTCAAGGTAAATGGTTCGATGAGAATTTTTTGATGATGATCGCAACAGTTGGAGCTTTTGCTGTCAAACAATATCCCGAAGCGGTCGCCGTGATGTTATTTTATGCTTTAGGTGAACTCTTTGAAGATATTGCAGTTGAGCGTTCACGCGCTTCGATCACACAATTGTTAGATATTCGTCCAGAATATGCTAATTTAGTCGCCGAAGATGGCAGTGTAACTAAGATCGCGCCCGCACAAGTCCAACTTGGTGAAGTGATCAAGATCAAACCAGGCGAACGTGTACCTTTGGATGGTAAAGTTATTAGTGGAAGTGCATATTTAGATACGGCTGCGTTGACGGGTGAATCTGAACCGCGCTTGGTCGAAGCTGGAACCCAGATCTTGAGCGGTGCGATCGTGTTAGACAGTGTTCTCGAAGTTCAAGTGACCAAGCCGTATGGTGAATCAACGGTCGCTAAGATCTTGGAATTAGTTGAAAATGCAAGTCAAAAGAAGGCGCCAACGGAAAAATTCATCACCAAATTTGCGCAAGTCTACACACCGATCGTGGTCGGAGCTGCGTTATTATTGGCGATCATTCCACCGCTATTTTTTGGCCAACCATTTAACGAATGGTTCTATCGGGCATTGATCTTTTTAGTGATCTCATGCCCATGTGCGTTAGTCATTTCGATCCCTTTGGGCTTTTTTGCCGGGATCGGTGCCTCATCTAAGGTTGGTGTTTTGGTCAAAGGGAGCAACTACTTAGAATTATTGACGCAGATCCAGGCTTTAGTGTTTGACAAGACTGGGACTTTAACAGAAGGCAAATTCCGGGTCGAAAATGTCTATCCTAATGCAGGTATCAAAGAAGCTGAATTAGTTGAATTGGCAGCGATCGCCGAGATGCATTCACCGCATCCGATCGCGCGTTCGATCGTGGAGTATTTCCCAGGAAAATTACCGACCGAAAAATTAGCAACTGTAAAAGAAGTGGTCGGTCAAGGGATCAAGGCTGTTTTTGCTGACCAAGAATTATTGGTCGGTAAAAAAGCTCTGTTGAATGAACACGGGATCGCGTTGGCAGAATTACCAACAACAACTACGGGTACACTAGTCTATGTTGCTTATGCTGGCAAATATTTGGGCTGCTTAGAGATCGCTGATACGCTCAAACAAACTTCCGCAACAACGCTAAAAGAACTCAAAAAACAAGGGATCAAGACGGTGATGCTGACGGGGGATCGGCAAAAAACAGCGGATGCGATCGCGTCTAAATTGGCGATCGACACGGTCAAAGCAGAACTTTTACCGCAAGATAAGTTGACTGAAGTTGAAAAGTTACAACAAGCTCAAACTAGCAAAGTCGGCTTTGTCGGTGATGGGCTAAATGATACCCCTGTTTTGGCGAGTGCTGATGTTGGGATCGCTATGGGAGCTTTAGGCTCTGATGCGGCGATCGAAGCAGCGGATGTTGTTTTGATGCGTGATGATCCAGCGGCGATCTTACGTGTTTTAAATATTGCGCGTTGGACTAAAAAAATTGTTTGGCAAAATATCTGCCTAGCTTTAGGAATTAAATTTGTCTTTTTGATCTTAGGTGCCTTTGGTGACGTAACGATGTGGGAAGCTGTGTTTGCGGATGTTGGGGTCACTTTGATCGCAGTTTTGAACGCTTTGCGGATCATGCGTAAATAACACACAATACTAAATAAACCGATCTGACTAGTATCTGGCTGGTCAGGTCGGTTTATTTAGCTAAAAACAACTTCAAATTCTTCACAGACGACTTCGAGTTCAGGCGTAAAGTCCAGCTTTACTTCGGCTAATTCATCAGTGAAGAAAGCTTGATGGACTTTACGCCAATAGGCTAGGCTCCGATCGCCTTCGCCCTCTAAATAAGCATGGCGTGCGGAAACGTTTTTAAATAATGTGCGGTAGACTTTGGTCGTTTTGGTGATGCAGATCGCCTTGTCGTTGCCATCTAAGATGATATTATATTCACCGACTTGAGGAAGGGGCTCATTTTCTAGCGCATATAAGGGATAAGAAGATGTAGTAGCTGTTTTTTGCCCGCGCAAAACAAGTTTGGCTAAAAGATCAGGTTCACAGCCAAAAGCCCAAGCTTCATGAGGGGCATTGGCAAGCGTTGGATCACCGGCACAAAAGGCGTGCCACATTTCAGTTGCATTCATCGGCTAGTACCTCGACTAAATTTTTTCAAAGTATAGCATAATTTTTTGATGAATGCTTGCATAAAGATATTTTGACGGTATATACTTAGATTTATGCAAACGTTTTTATGGAAGGTGGTGCTCAGATGGCAACGATAAAAGATGTCGCTAAAAGAGCTGGTGTTTCGCCGTCAACGGCTTCACGCGCGATGCATGATAGTCCGTTGATCAGCGAAGAGACCAAGGATAAGGTGCGCCAGGCGATGAGAGAGCTGGATTATTCGCCTAATTTTGCTGCTCAAAATTTAGCTAATCAAACCTCAAATACGATCGGGGTCATTTTGCCAGCCCGCGAAGAAGCTGTGGGGGACAATCCGTTTTTTATCCAGATCATCCAAGGCTTAGCTTCGATCTGCAATGCGCACGATCAGTTAGTCTCGGTTGCGTCTGGTCAAACGACTGAAGAACTGATCAAAAATATCGAAACGATGATCAAGCGCGGAAATATTACGCGCTTCGTATTTGTCTATTCCCAAGCCAATGATCCGGTGCTGGAATGTATCAAGCAACATTCAAAGATCCACTATGTTGTGATCGGTTCACCATATACCGATAAAGAGACAACGTGTTATGTAGACAATGATAATTTCAAAGCGGGATATGATGCAACTAAATTCTTGCTGGACAAAGGAATTGCCCAAGTCGTCTATGCCCACACTAATTTAGCTGAAAAAGTACAAAATGCACGGTATAAGGGGTATTTAGCAGCTTTAGCTGAAGTTGGTCTAGCTGAATCACCGCTGTGTTTGAGTACAGTTCCGGCTGCTGAAATGCAAAATGCCCAAGCTTTTAGTAAGATAATGGCTAAAAGTAGTGGTAAAGTCGGGGTCGTAGCGTGTGATGACATATTGGCGCTTGAGATCCAGCACCTCTGTGATATTTGTGAGGTCGAGCGATCTGAACTTGCTTTGTTGGGCTTTAATAACTCATTGCTGGCTAAAACGGCACGCCCAGCCTTGACTTCAGTTGAGATCTTTCCACGCTTTTTAGGTTCCGAAGCTGCGGCGTTAGCGATCAGCACTAAGGAAAATGACAATTTAAAGCTGGAGACCGATCATGTAGTCGTACCACATAAGATCGTGGAACGAGCTTCGACCAAAATCTAAAAATCTCAGAAAAAGAGATTTTTTTTACTTGCAAATGCAACCGATTGCATTTATAATCAATATGTAAAATGAAAACGTTTAAATTATATTTTTAAAAGGTGGTCAGTGTAATGAAAAGAATTTTTGAAATCGATCCATGGAAAGTAGTCACACATGAATTTAAACCCGAAGAAAAACGACTCCAAGAAAGTATGACAAGTATTGGAAACGAATACATGGGTATGCGTGGGATGTTTGAAGAAACATATTCCGGCGATACACATAAAGGTATTTATCTTGGGGGCGTTTGGTATCCAGATAAGACACGTGTTGGTTGGTGGAAGAACGGTTATCCTGAATATTTTGGTAAAGTTATCAATGCGGTCGACTTCACTAAAGTTGACATCAAGTTGAACGGCTCTTCTGTTGACTTGGCTAAGGATGAATTTTCAGACTTTGAACTTGCACTCGACATGGAGAAAGGGATCTTGAACCGGAGCTTTATCGTTGAAAAAGACGGTCAAAAATTCCGTTTGAACTTTGAACGTTTCGTCAGTGTAGCACAAAAAGAACTATACGCTTCCAAGATCACGGTTGAAAACTTAAACGATACTGAAGCAAACGTTGAGATCAAATCATACATTGATGCGGATGTTTTTAATGAAGATGCAAACTATGATGAAAAATTCTGGAATGTTTTGGCACAAAATGTAGCTGAAACACATATGTCTTTAACGGCACAAACGATCCCAAATAACTTTGGTACACCACAGTTTACAACTGAAATGTTAGCTGACCACGTAACAGATCTACGACCAATGGCAGCTGAAACGACTGAAAAGAGCGTAGTCAATATCTTTGCAGGCCAAGTTGCGGCTGGTCAAACAGTAGCCTTTGAAAAACGCGTGATCGTGGTAACTTCACGTGATTACGATACACAAGAAGCTTTAACACAAGCTACGCAAACTTTGAGCCAAAAACAAGCTGAAAAATCATTTGAAGAATTGAAAACAGAACAAGCAGCTGGTTGGGCTAAGCGTTGGGAGAAAGCTGATGTTGAGATCTCAGGTAATGCTGAATCACAACAAGGTATTCGTTTCAACTTGTTCCAACTCTTCTCAACTTACTACGGTGATGATGCCCGCTTAAACATCGGGCCAAAAGGTTTCACCGGTGAAAAATATGGTGGTGCCACATACTGGGATACAGAAGCTTTCGCAGTTCCATTGTATTTAGCTTTAGCTGACGAATCGGTGACAAAGAACTTGCTCAAGTATCGCTATGATCAATTAGCAGGGGCTTACCACAATGCACAACAACAAGGTTTGAAGGGTGCATTGTATCCAATGGTGACTTTCAATGGGATCGAATGCCACAACGAATGGGAGATCACATTTGAAGAGATCCACCGTAACGGAACGATTGCCTATGCGATCTACAACTATACTCGTTACACCGGCGATGAAGAATATGCGACCCACAACGGCTTTGATGTCTTAGTCGGGATCGCACGCTTCTGGGCTGATCGTGTGCATTACTCCAAGCGCAAGGGTCAATACATGATCCACGGCGTAACGGGACCAAACGAATACGAAAACAATGTCAATAACAACTGGTACACCAACATGTTGGCTAAATGGTGCTTGAACTATGCAAATGAGATCGCTGATAAAGTTTCAGCTGAAAAATTAGCTCAACTCGATCTTGGCGAAGCAGAACGTCAAAAATGGCATGAAATTGCGGATAACATGTACTTGCCTGAAGATCAAGAACTCGGGATCTTCGTTCAACATGATACCTTCTTAGACAAAGATCTGACACCAGTTAAAGATCTTCCAGAAGGACAATTACCATTGAACCAAAACTGGTCATGGGATAAGATCTTGCGGTCACCATATATCAAACAAGCTGATGTTTTACAAGGGATCTATTACTTTGTAGAAGACTTCACGCCAGAACAAAAAGAAAAGAACTTTGATTTCTACGAACCATTGACCGTGCATGAATCAAGTCTTTCTCCATCGATCCACTCTGTTTTAGCTGCTGACCTTCACAAAGAAGATAAAGCTTTTGAAATGTATTCACGGACAGCACGCTTAGACTTGGATAACTATAACAACGATACTGAAGATGGCTTGCACATCACTTCAATGACTGGTTCATGGTTAGCGATCGTTCAAGGCTTTGCAGGGATGCGTGTGATCGATGGTGAACTTGAATTTGCACCATTCTTACCTAAGGAATGGGACGGCTACAAGTTCCGGATCAACTTCCGCGGCCGTTTATTGAGCATCGAAGTCGATAAGACAGGTTCTAAGATCGAATTGTTGAAGGGTGAACCTTTGAAGATCAAGTTAAATGGCGAAGAAACAGAATTAACAGTAAAATAGGAGGAAACTAATGAAAGGTGCAATTTTTGATTTAGACGGTGTGATCACCGATACAGCGAAGTTTCACTTTGAAGCTTGGAGCCAACTAGCAAAAGAACAATTAGGACTAGTTTTGCCTGCTGAATTTGAAGCTGAATTAAAAGGGATCAGTCGGACTGATTCTTTGATCAAGATCTTGGAATTTGGTGGTTTACGTGATAACTATACTGAAGAAGAGATCTTGGCGATGGCCGAAAAGAAAAATGGCTATTACTTGCAAGCGATCGAAACTTTGACAAAAGAAGATATTTTGCCAGGGATCACCCGTTTGATCGGTGAATTAAAAGATCATGGTGTTAAATTATCAATTGCTTCAGCTTCCAAGAATGCGCCGGCGATCTTAGAAAAGTTAGGCTTATTGGACGAGTTTGATGCGATCGCTGATCCAAGTAAAGTCGCTAACGGCAAACCAGCACCCGACATCTTCTTAGCTGGTGCCAAAGCAGTTGAGCTTGAACCAAAGGATTGCGTTGGAGTTGAAGATGCTGTTTCGGGTGTAGCTGCGATCAAAGCTGCGAAAATGACAGCGGTGGCCGTAGGAGATGAGACTGAATTAGCTCAAGCAGATGTAGTCGTTCCAACGACAGCAGATTTCTCCTATGCCCTTTTTGAAAAGACATGGGAAGCTGCTAAATAAGTAAATAATTTTAGAGGTCAGGGGGAAACTCTGGCTTCTTTTTTGTCCTCTCGACTAAAATCTATGTTATGATTCAAATAAGAGTATTTTAGAGAATGGGGAGAGTAATTTGGCTTATTGGCAAGGTTTATTGATCGGTTTTGCCTTCGTGGCACCGATAGGGATGCAAAATGTGTATGTGTTCAACAACGGCTTATCATATAAATTGAGTCGAGCTTGGCTGTATACTTTTTTAGTTTGGGTCTTTGATGCGCTCTTTTGTTTAGCGGCTTTCTATGGTATCGGGGCTTTGATCACCCATAATCATACGTTGAAATTATTTATCATGTTAGCCGGTGGTCTCTTGACGGCTTATATCGGCTGGGGGATCATCCGGGCCGCTAACCAACGTGCTTTGACGAGTGATGATAACAAGATCAGCTTAAAACAAGCGATCACGACCGCTTTTGTAGTCAGTTGGGCTAATCCGCAAGCTTTGATCGATGGGACGATGATGTTGGGGGCTAGTCGCGGGACTTTGACCTTTGCTGAAAGTATCTTTTTCATCATCGGAGTCGTCAGTGCTTCCTTTATTTGGGATATGGGGATGACAACGGCATTTAATGTCTTTCGTCACAAGATCCCAGATAAACTGCTGTTGTGGATCAATTTGATCAGCGGGATCATTGTTGTTGCTTACGGTATTTTCTTATTTGTCGAAGGTGGCAAACAATTATTTTAATAGACCGACAATAAATAAAGCGGGCCTCACTACGTATTTGTATCGTGGTGAGACCCGCTTTTCTGCGCACTGTGATATAGTCGTGCTCCAGAATGCAACTCCTAGAAAATAACGGCACCCCAACTCCGAGGCAAAAAGCGCCTCAAAGTTGGGGTGCCGTTATTTTTACGGAGCTTCCCGCATTCTTCCGCACTGTGATCAAAAAACGTTCGCGATCTTAGTTAGTTGTTTTTGGCAATGCTTTAACGAAAGATCGCAGCTGGTGCAACAATTTGTTAAACCTTCAATATGTAGTGTGGTAAAATCCTTTAACCCGTGGAAGGCCAAAAGCTTTTGGAGATATTTATTTACCAGGTTATGTTTGTGTTTATATGTGTCCCAAAAATACTTGAGTGTTCTGGGATGATAGGTCCGATCTGTTGCTTGGAGATGCAAGGCTTTTTTGTGTGGTGCCAGCTCGCTCAATGTTGCTACGATCAGATCTAAGTATTGTTTGAGCTCCGCGGGTAAGAACCGTTGTTGGATCGGAGCGACGAAAAGATATTTATCAGCAAGCATAAAATTATTAAGCCATTCATCATGCTCGCAAAGCAATTTTTGTTCAAACGCTGATAGTGGCTTTTGATGTTCCTTTTTCCGCAAGGCCATTAACATTTGTGAGTTTAGCGTAGGTGTACCACCATTGATAAGATCGTGAAAAATGATCCGATCTTTGGGGTGAGCTTGCTAATAACTTGTAATAAAATGTTGGTTAAGCCGATCCAAATGCGTACTTTTATCTTTGGCGTATGCTTGGATGACTAAAAGTGTTGACATAATAATACCTCTAGTTCTTTATCTATAAAAATTTATGATATGCCAACTTAGTGGGGATGTCAACCTGCCAAAGTGAAGGGAGTATAAAAAGCCACCTAGAGTAATTGATCCTCTAGGTGGCATTTATTCTATTCTTCTTCGTTATATGGATCGATCAGTAAGGCTTCAGCTAAGAGAAGTTCTTCATAGATAAAGTAGGCTTCTTCAAAGGTGAGCTTGCCTTCGTGGATCGCTTGGCGAATATAGGCGCGTTCGGCAAAGAAACAGCGCTGGAAGATCCTGACCTGCATATGTTGAAAACGTGAATTACGGATCTTTGGTAATCGAGTGATCCGATGCCAACGCTTGGTAAATTCTTTCAAGGTCGATTCGCGGGATTGGTCTTTTAAATAGGCGATCACGAGTTTTGTTATCGGTGTCGGTAACTTCATTTTGTGAACTTCAGTGATCCCGGCTTGGACCATTTCTGAGCGAACTTGGTCAAGTTTGGCTAAAGTTTCAGCGCGATTGGGTTCTTTAGGTAAGATGAAGCGTAAGACGATCGTTGGAACTAGCATGCTTAAAATGATCAAAGTCAATTCGGACATCAAGATCAGATTAAAGTGTTCGCTGGCAACTCCCAGACCAGGTAGTGTGAAAACTAAGGCTAGTGTAACCGCCCCATGAACACCGCCGATCGCAAACAGCCATGCATCTAAATTATTTTCCTTTAATTTGAAACGTGCATAACAGTAGCGGACGAGTAGATTGACGAGATACAAGATCAAACCACTCAAGCCCCAGAGCGAAATATTCAACCAGCTGAATTGTTCAAGCATGATCTTGGTCGAGGTGATCCCAAAGACGACAAAAACCAAACTATTCAATAGATCAGCGAAGACTCGCTGGAATTCCCGGGCAGTAAAGTTTTGGCGCGCATCAGCAAATAAGGCGACGCGTTCCTCGCTGTTATGCAACAGACCTGAGACAACAACGGCGATGATCCCAGAGAGATGAAGTTCCTCAGCGATGATATAGATCATAAACGGGGTGACCAGATAGATCAGCGTTTGGATCGAAACGGTATTGATGAAAACACGCAAAATGTGTTGTCTAAAATACATTAATAACATTGAGATGATAAAGCCGACCAGAACACCACCAATAGCCGAAACGAAAAAGTCGGTCATGATATGCTGGATACTCAATTCATCTAACACGAGCCAGACAGCAGTTGCTTGCAGTAAGACTAGCCCAGAAGCATCGTTAAATAGCGATTCGAGTTTTAAAAGGGAGTTGGTCTTTTTGGGTAATTCAAGTCCTTCCGAAACAGAAGCGGTCGCGGTCGCATCGGTCGGAGTGCTGATCGCTGCCATAACAAAGGCCAAAGGCAACGATAAACCCAGGAAATAGTGCAACGAAAACCCAGCAAGCAAGGTACTTAAGGCCACCATGATAACGGTGATCCCCACGATGACTTTTAGATGGTGACGCACAAAACTAAAAGCAGTAGCTTGTCCTTCATAAAAGAGCAAGGGTGCGACTAATAAGATCATGAAAACTTCGGCATTGAATGTGGCAACGTGTTGACTGACAGGTGGTATCAGGCCACATAAGATCCCCACAAAGATACTCACATAGTTAGGTGAAATTTTGGGAATATATTTTGATACGATCAAACTAAAAATAGCTGCAAAAATCAAAATGAAGGCTGTAGCTAACACTAGATGGACCTCCTTGATAAATTTAGGTTGTTTACAATTTTAACATGTTTTTAGGCCAAAAATTAGCCCTTAACGAAATTTTGGATTAGAATAGAGTTAGTAAATATTTTAGGGGGCTTTATAATGACAAAAACAGCAGCAGTGATGATCGCACCTGGTTGTGAAGAAGTTGAAGCACTGTCAAGCGTTGACGTTTTACGGCGTGCCGGGATCAAATGTGATATGGTCGGTTTATTCGATAAGATCGTCAATGGTGACCATAATATCGTGTTGACTTGTGATAAGGTCATGGATGAAAGTTTATTGGACTATGATATCGTGATCTTCCCAGGTGGCTTGCCCGGTTCAGAAGCCTTGCGGGACAACGAGACATTGCGTCAGTTCATGGTCGAACGTAAAAAAGCTGGTAAGTGGAATGCAGCGATGTGTGCTGCGCCGATCGCTTTTGCACGCTATGGCTTGTTGGATGATAGCCAATATACGTTATATCCAGGAATGGAAGCTGGGATCGCAGATGAAGTCAAAAACGGTAACTTTGACGAAGCTTTAGTTGTCGTAGATGAAAAGAATCATTTGATCACCAGTCGCGGACCAGCCACAGCTTGGGCTTATGCTTATGAGATCGCCAAAGTTTTAGGCGCAGACGTGGATAAATTAAAAGATGGTATGCTTTACAACATGTTGATGTTGAGCCGTTAGTGATGAAAGACCAGAAGTTATTTTCTGGTCTTTTTTTGCGTACTGTTCGTGGTCGTGCTGCGCATTGTGTTATAGTCGTATTACACACTGTATTCAAAATTTGGTATCTTTCTCCTAAATAATGTATCCTTAAGGTAGAAATAATTGAACAAATTGAATATAACGGAGGATGAGATCATGAATAAATTTTCAAAAGTGACCTTGGCGTTACTCTGTACGGTCGTTTTGGCGGGGTGCTCCAGTAATAATGAATCAAAAACCAATGCTAAAGAACAAAGCACCTCTCAAACGACTAAAAAGAGCAGTAGCCAAAAGCAAAACTCGACTAGTCAGGATAAAGATAAAGAAAGTCAAAGTTCTGAACAAAGCAGTAGCCAAGAACAGAGCTCAAACACCGAAAGTAGTGCGACCGATGAAAGTCAAGCAGCGGCTAATAAACTTTCTAATAACGAATTGATGCAACAAGGTGCGATCTCGATGCGCCAAAATTTGGGAGATACTGCCCTTGTAGCGACACTATCCGGCAAAGAAGATAGTCATAAAAAAGTTAGCGTCTCTTATAGTGGCGATCTAAATAACTATACTGCTAACTATTATCTCGAAAATGATGCTAAACCAGTCAACGATGAAAGCTTAAAAGATAAATCACCATACGCTACTTTGACAAAGAAAACTTATGCTTCGACCGATGAAGCAGTTAGCCAGATCGAGTATCAAAATGATGCTTCACAAGGGAATTTACCTAAGATCAGCTTAGGTTACGGCTTGCAAGCTACCGTCAATAGCGGTGCCGGGCAACGCTACTTGCATTGGAATGAAGGAAACTGGTCCTTTACCATGCATGGAAGCCCATTTGCCGGTGAAGATCCAGCAACAGCTGCCCGCAAGGCCGTTACCCTTTTGGAACGCTATCGTTTACCAGCACCATCACAACGTGGGAGTGGTCGCTTGGAAGCTTCCAACAAAGCAGGCTTTTTGACCCAATCGCTTACTTGGAATAAAGATAATGTGGTCTACGAATTTAAGGCTGATAATTTAGAAACTTTAGTTCTAGTAGCAGCTAGTTTACAGTAAAAAATTTAGTTTAAAAAAATTCTAAAAAACCTTTATTAACCCCATTATATAAAGATTGACAAATAGATTTACTAGACTATACTAAGAGTTGTACCAAAGAAAAATAAAAAGTGAGGCGTTCTTAGATGAATTACATTGGGCAAGAGATTCAAGATTTTTCAGTTAAGGCATATCAGCAGGGCGAATTAAAGGATGTCACCAAAAAAGACGTTTTGGGTAAATGGAGCGTGTTCTTCTTTTATCCAGCTGACTTCTCCTTTGTCTGCCCAACTGAATTAGAAGATTTACAAGCTAAATATTCCCAATTCAAGGCAGCTGGAGCAGAGATCTACTCTGTTTCCGAAGATACTGAGTTTGTGCATAAAGCATGGGCTGAAGCTTCTGATGGTATCGGTAAGATCGAATATCCGATGTTAGCTGATCCAGCTGGTAAATTATCTAAAGCATTTGATGTATTGAATGAGGAACTCGGTCAAACATACCGTGCTGCCTTCATCGTTGATCCAGATGGTGTGATCCAATCATATACGATCAACAACATGGGGATCGGCCGGAACGCCTCTGAGATCTTCAGAACGCTTCAAGCAGCCTCCTTTGTACGCGCACATGGCGATAAGGTCTGCCCAGCTAGCTGGCAACCAGGCGATGATGTGTTGGAACCAGGCTTAGATCTAGTTGGTAAATTATAATTAAAGAATGAGACTGAAAAAAAGTCAAAAAAATAAGATGATCTGTAGCACACGGATCATCTTATTTTTTGGCGCGGAAATCTGTAGAGTTGTCCCGGGTTATTTTTCATGTCGCAATAAATAAAGGTACCGCAGCATCACTGCACTCAAAATCACAGTGATCGCCCAGATCGTATGGATCCCCCAAAGTTTTTCCAACTCAGCTGAACACAGAGCACCGAGTGCAAAAGCAAGGGTGATCGCTAAATATAATTTAGCTGCATGCTTATCAGCTAAACTGTGAGAGAAGAAAAATCCGTTCCAAGCGATCATGCCTTTTTTGATATTTCCCGTGGAAAAGGAGTTGTTGTAGGGGATGCCCTCGATCTTGCTAAATGAAGTCGTTTGGATCCCGATCCCAAAGGCCAGTGGTGGCACGACTAGATAGTCGGGGGTACTGACGGGCAAGAAACCAATCAATAGACAAGCCAAGATACAGGGGAGCAATGATAAAGGTTTGACGTAGGGAGAGTCTAGTTTTTTAGCGAGGAAGCTGATGACAAAGATCCCTAAAATAAAGAAGATAAAGGTAAAAAAGCGCGTTTCCGTGATCGCAAGTCCCTTGCTGGCAATATCGACGGCTAAGAAGACGATGTTACCGGTCTGCCCCGCGACCAGCGAATGTTCCCGCAAGACATAGGTATAGGCATCGATATAGCCACCACAAAATGCTAAAGTCAGCCCGATCAAAAGCGATTGGGCGTATTTTTGTTTGATGATTTCATAATTATTGATAAGACCACTTCCAGATAAAAAATTAACTATCTCTTATTTTAGCACTTGCCGTAGTTTTGAGTACGTATTTTGTGGCTGATTCCGATATAATTAAAATTGGGCGCGGGGCCCGTGAATACCAAAAAGGAGAGAACGCATATGTATACAGAACAGATCAAAGCAGTTCAAGGGGCTGCGAGTAAGAAGTTAGCTTTTTTGCGTCAAAATCCGCTGGGGTATTTTTTATTATCCATGTTAGCGGGAATGTATATCGGTTTTGGGATCTTATTAGCCTTTACCGTCAGTGGACAGTTGCAAGGTGCTCCAAGCGCTAAGTTGTTGATGGGGACAGTTTTTGGCGTGGCACTTAGCTTAGTGATCATCGCTGGGGGCGAGTTGTTTACTGGCAATAATTTTGTTTTAGCAGTTGGAGCTTTGGCTAAGCAAAATACGTGGTTTCAGGCAAGCTATCTATGGGTGATCTGCTGGTTAGGTAATGCTTGTGGAGCGATCTTATTGGGAATTCTATATAATGCGACCGGTTTGCAAGTTGACGGGGTGGCCAAAGCACTTACTGCGACTGCTGTGGTCAAGATGACGGCTGGTCCAGTAGCCTTGCTCATGCGGGGGATCTTGTGTAATATCCTCGTCTGTTTAGCGCTATGGTCGAGTTTTCAGACAAAAAATGATGCTGCTAAATTGATCATGGTCTTTTGGTGTTTATTGGCCTTTTTTACGACTGGTTTTGAGCATAGTGTGGCCAATATGACTTTACTGACGGCAGCACTTATCGAACCAGCTGGGCAAGTGATCACAGTCGGAGCGTGGCTGTATAATCTGTTTTGGGTCTCGTTAGGAAATATGCTAGGAGCGATCTGCTTTTTAGCCGTACCGTATGTGATCGCAGCTAAAAAATAAATCATAGACTCATAGTTTTGACTATGGGTCTTTTTAAAAGCGGGAAATGTTTAGTATAATGGAGATTAGTTTCTATTTTGGTAAAGGGGTGGCAAATTATGAAAGAACCAATTATTTCTTTTAAAAATGTCGTTAAAAGCTACGATGACGATGTCCCAGTGTTGAAAAAAGTCAGCTTTGATATCGAAGAGGGCAAATTCTATACACTTTTAGGGCCATCTGGTTGTGGTAAAACGACGATCTTACGGATGATCGCAGGTTTTTCAGAGCCGACTGCAGGTGATATTTACTTTGAGGGAAAGCGGATCAACGATATTCCTGCGAATAAACGTCAAGTTAATACCGTTTTTCAAGATTATGCGCTCTTTCCGCATATGAATGTTTTTGATAATATCGCTTTTGGATTGAAGATCAAAAAGACACCGAAAGCAGAAATTGAAACTAAAGTCAAAGAAGCCTTGCGCTTAGTACAGTTAGCCGGTTATGAAAAGCGTGGGATCAGCGAGATGTCTGGGGGACAACGGCAACGTGTTGCTATTGCCCGGGCGATCGTCAATGAACCTAAGATCTTATTGCTAGATGAACCTTTATCAGCTTTAGACCATAAATTGCGGCTAAACATGCAATATGAATTGCGCGAGTTACAACAACGTCTGGGGATCACCTTTATTTTCGTGACCCATGACCAAGAAGAAGCTTTGGCGATGAGTGACGAGATCTTTGTTTTAAATAACGGAAATATCGTGCAAAGTGGTAGTCCGGTCGATATTTACGATGAGCCGATCAATCACTATGTAGCTGATTTTATCGGTGAAAGTAACATTGTCGATGGGGTGATGATCCAGGATTGTCTTGTAAAATTTGCCGGCAAAGAATTTGAATGTGTGGATGAGGGGATGCGTCCAAACGAACCAGTCGAAGTCGTTTTGCGACCTGAAGATCTCGAGTTGACCACGGTCCAAGCGGGTAAATTAAAGGTCAAGGTCGATACCCAATTATTCCGCGGGGTCCATTATGAGATCGTCTGTCATGATGAGATGGGCAATGAATGGATCGTGCATTCGACCAAAAAAGCTCAAGTCGACAGTGAGATCGGCTTGTACTTTGATCCCGAAGATATCCATGTTATGCGTTTCAATGAAACAGAAGCAGAATTTGATGCACGTTTAGAAAGTTACGACGATTAAGGGGGACAATATGAAAAAGTATAATACTTTATTAGCAGTCCCATATTTTCTCTGGTTGCTCTTTTTTGTTCTAGCACCAGTTGTTTTGGTGATCGGATATTCTTTTTTTGATCAAAGTGGACATTTTACTTTAGCTAATTACGCAGAGTATTTTGGTTCGGGCAAGTATCTATTGATGACGTTCAATTCGGTCTGGTATGCTTTTTTGATCACCTTGATCACACTTTTGATCAGTTATCCAACGGCGTATTTTTTGACAAAATTAAAGCATAAAGATCTGTGGTTGTTGTTGATCATTTTACCGACATGGATCAATTTATTGTTAAAAGCGTATGCCTTCATCGGGATCTTCGGCGTTCATGGTGGTTTGAACAGCTTTTTAGGCTTTTTTGGGATCTTACCCAAGCAATTACTGTTCACCGATTTTAGCTTTTTGATCGTGGCAGTCTATATCCAGTTGCCCTTTATGATCATCCCGCTTTTCAACGCCCTGGAGGAATTGCCACCGTCATTTATTGCCGCTAGCAAAGATCTTGGGGCCAGTTCGACGCAGACATTTTTTAAAGTGGTCTTTCCATTATCGTTAAATGGGGTCAAAAGTGGGGTCCAAGCGGTCTTTATCCCGTCACTTTCGCTCTTCATGTTGACGCGTTTGATCGGGGGAAATCGCGTGATCACCCTGGGGACGGCGATCGAAGAGCATTTCATGGTGACACAAAACTGGGGCAAAGGGGCAACGATCGGGGTCGTTTTGATCATTGCAATGGTGATCGTGATGCTCTTTACTGGTGAAAAGAAAGCAGGTGGCAAATGATGCAACAAACTAGATCTAAATGGGCAGATCTGTATTTGGTCTTAGTCTTTATCTTTTTATATTTGCCGATCTTTTATTTGGTCTGGTATTCTTTTAACGCAGGCGATACGATGAATGATTTTACCGGCTTTTCGTTGCGCCATTTTAGTGAGTTGTTTTCCGATACACGGCTGGTGATCATCTTGCTAAATACCTTCTTATTGGCGTTTTTGTCGGCGTTGATCGCTACGGTGATCGGGACTTTTGGGGCGTTATTTATCTATTATTTGAGAAAACGACGTCACCGCAATACATTATTATCGTTGAACAATATCTTGATCGTTTCGCCCGACGTAACGATCGGGGCTAGCTTTTTGATCTTATTTATCACGTTAGGCTCGATCTTTAGTGGCTTTTCGCTCGGTTTTTGGACGGTACTTTTGGCGCATGTCAGCTTTAGTATCCCGATCGTAGTCTTGATGATCTTGCCAAAACTTCAAGAGATGAATGACTCGATGATCACGGCTGGCTATGATCTTGGGGCCAATAACCGCCAGATCCTAAAAGATATCATCTTGCCGTATCTTTCACCAGGGATCATCGCCGGGTATTTTATGGCATTTACCTATTCGCTCGATGATTTTGCGGTCACTTTTTTTGTGACAGGAAATGGGTTTACCACCCTTTCAGTCGAGATCTATTCGCGGGCGCGGCGCGGTGTCAGTTTAGAGATCAATGCCCTAAGTACGCTAGTCTTCTTATTTGCACTTGTATTGGTAGTCGGTTATTACTACATCAGTAAGGATAACCAACCACGCTCCAAGAAAAAGAAACGGGGGCTCTTGCGATGAAAAAATTACGTTCACTTTTGATCGGGATCCTCTTGATCATTGGCTTGCTCTTTTTAGGGACGGTTTGGCTCGAACGCTCGACCGGTATGTCAGATGCTAAAGTTTTGAACATTTATAACTGGGGCGACTACATCGATCCTAAATTGATCACCAAATTTGAAAAGCAGACGGGTTATAAGGTCAATTATGAGACGTTTGATTCAAATGAAGCGATGTTGACGAAGATCAAACAAGGCGGGACTTCGTATGATATCGCGGTTCCAAGTGACTATATGATCCAGAAGATGAAAAAAGAGCATCTTTTGTTGAAACTCGATCACAGTAAGTTACCGAATTTAAAAAATATCGATCCTCAGTTTATGGATCTCGCCTTTGATCAGCATAATGAGTATTCAGTACCGTATTTTTGGGGAACTTTAGGGATCATTTATAATGATAAATTCTATCAAGCTTCACAGTTCAAGACATGGAATGATCTCTGGGATCCACAGTTGAAAAACAAGATCATGTTCATTGATGGGGCGCGTGAATTTATGGGGATCGGTCTGGCTAGCATGGGAAGATCGCTCAACAGTAAAAATGATGCTGATCTTGATCGAGCCTACAATAAGCTCAAGGCTTTGACACCTAATGCCAAAGCAATCGTTTCCGATGAGATCAAGACATACATGGCAAATGAAGAGAGCAGTGTAGCGGTGACCTTTTCGGGGGAAGCGGCTGACATGATGGAAAAAAATAGTCATTTGCATTATGTGATCCCAGAAGGTGGGACTAATCTGTGGTTTGATAATTTGGTGATCCCCAAGACAGCTAAAAATAAGCAGGGCGCCTATGAATTTATCAATTTCATGTTAGATCCTAAAAATGCGGCGCAAAACACGGAATACATCGGTTATTCCACTCCAAATAAAGCGGCATTGAAATATTTGCCAAAAGCGATCACTTCCAATAAGGAATTTTATCCAAGTGCTGCTCGGATCAAACAGATGGAGATCTACGAAGACCTAGGTCCTAAGTATTTGGAAAAATATAACGACCTATTTTTGGAGCTAAAAATGTATCGAAATTAGAAAAGGCAAATCGTTTTTAATCATGGTTTAAACTAGGGTATAATGTGCAGTGAGGAGTAGAACTCCTTTAAGTATGCTACACGTAGTAAGTTTCAAAAATGCATTGTGTGATGTAGAGATTCGCTCTTTATATTACGATGTATATCCTCAACCCAGGCAAGTGCGAGTGATAGCGCACTTGTCTTTTTTATATCACAGTGCGGAAAAATGCGGGTAGCTCCGTAGAAATAACGGCATCGCAAGTTTGAGAAGCACGACTACGATCACAGGATGCAAAAAAAGAGCTGGGAGATATCTCCCAGCTCTTTTAATGATATTTACCTTCCACAGTAAATATCGCACCGTATAATAGAAACTTTAGAATAACATGGTTTTGGTAGATTGTCAATTATATTCGAAATTTTTAATTTGATTATAAATATTAGCGCTTGCTAAAAGTTTGGCTTTATGTTATAAAATAAGTGAGGGGTCTAAAGATTCCCACAATTAGGGCGTCCAAATGTTAGTCACTGTTCCTATAATTAGGTTGGAGGGTGATGGAACCAACAAGTTGAGTTTAAAACCAAAAAATGTTGTAGTCTCTTTAGGCAAACGCCACTAATTGCAATTAGTAAAGAGGATCTTGTTGAGTGCTTCTGGAAAGCGAACAGGATCAAAAACAGATAAAGGATGTGGGGAAGATTACTCCTTATAGTAATTTAACAGCCACGTACTCAGTTTCTTGATGATATCTTAGGAGCAACAGGTGAACCTCCAAGATGATGTTTCCGAGTATTATTTACTGAGTACGGGCTGTTTTTTTGTGTCCTACATTCGCACTTATATTTATGGGGGATGGATAGATGTGTGCTAAAAAAGTGACGATCCGTGAAGTTGCCAAACGCGCTGGTGTCTCGATCGCAACGGTTTCACAGATTTTAAATGGTAAAGCGATGAAGTTTGATCCACTGACAGTTCAAAAAGTTCAAGCAGCTCGAGATGAATTAGGTTATGAAGCAGATCATTTGGCACGCCAAATGGTCGGTAAACAGAGTAAAACGATCGGGATCCTCGTGCCGGAGATAACTAACTCATTTTTCAGTACTTTAGTCAAAGGCATCGAAGAAGAGCTGTTACACTCGGGTTATATTTCAATGCTATGCAATGGGGGCTTTAATGGAGCTAAGGAAGAAAAAGCCTTGCTCGAACTAGCCCAAAGAGGGGTCGATGGCTTTATCATTGCTAGCCCTTCGATCTCAGATGAAGTATTAAAAGAGATTTTACAGATCAAAAAGCGTCCAGTCATTGTGCTAGATCAAAAAACGACCGTCGAACGCAGTGATGAGGTCGCGACCGATGATTTCAATGGTGGTTTATTGGCGGCACAGTATCTAAAAAAGATGGGTCATACAAAGGTTGCTGTAGTTGTACCTGATTTAGCAACGGTCAACATTATGCATCGGCTCCAGGGATTTCTAGTTGAATTTCCTCAAGCACTCCAGCTCAAGACAGAGCTTTCCAAAAACGGGGGCCAAGCAGTTGTCGCTGAGTTATTAGACCAAAAGATCGAGGCGGTTTTTGCGCTTAGTGATGAATTGGCGTTTGGGATCTATTTAGGTATGAGACAAAATGATAAAAGTGTTCCAGATGACCTCAGTGTGATCGGCTACGATGATGTTGAGATGTGTCGCTATGTTACGCCCGCTTTGACGACTGTTGCCCAGCCGATCTATGAATTGGGCAAACAAGCAGCTGATTTAATGGTAAAACGGCTAGCGGATCCGACTAGCCCGTATGTTAAGCGGATCTTGCCGGTTGAATTAGCGATCCGGGGCTCAGTCAAAGTTAAAATTTGAAACGCTTTCAAAAGTGTGTTATATTCTAGGTGCAGTAATTAAAACGTTTTAATAAGTACTACAAGTTACCAAAATTAATTTGCTAGAAAGACACGAGGTGGGTACAATGAATAAAGTAACAGTGATTGGAAGTATCAATTTAGACCGAACGATCAGAGTGAAAGAGATGGCTAAACCAGGTGAGACGATCCATGCCTCCGAAGTATTTTCAGCTGGTGGCGGTAAAGGTGCAAATCAAGCTGTAGCGGCTAAACGTTCTGGTGCCAAGACGGCTTTTATCGGGGCTGTTGGTAATGATGATGCTGGTAAGACGATGCGTGAACTTTTGGGTTACGAAGAGATCCAATTAGATGGGATCGCTGAATTGGATAAGGTCGCAACTGGACAAGCCTATATCGTTGTGGATGAAAAAGGCGAAAACAGTATTATGATCCATGCTGGGGCAAATGGCAAGATCACACCAGAACATGTAGTTGAACATGCGGACTTGATCAAAGAAAGTGATTTTGTGATCGCCCAATTTGAAAGCGATTTGGCAAGTACGATCAAAGCCTTTGAAGTAGCTCATCAAGCTGGCGTAAAGACGATTTTGAATCCAGCGCCTGCGATGCGAACAGTTCCCGAAGAATTGCTCAAGACGACGGATGTGATCGCACCTAATGAGACCGAAACTGAGATCTTGACTGGGATCAAAGTGGTCGATGAAGAAAGCATGCGAAAAGCGGCTGCTAAACTTCATGCCTTAGGGATTAAGGTGGTCTTGATCACGATCGGTAGCAAGGGTTCATTTTACAGCATGGACGGTCAAAGTGGGATCGTGCCAGCCTTTAAAGTTAAAGCAGTAGATACAACTGCAGCGGGCGATACGTTCATCGGTGCTTTGAGTACTGTGTTAAAACCTGACTTTAGCAATCTCGTTGAAGCGATCACATACGGTAATAAAGCTTCCTCACTGACTGTACAACGTTTTGGCGCCCAACCGTCAATTCCATACAAGCATGAATTAAATTAAAAAGAAGAAGGCATAATCATGAAAAAGACACAAGTCATTAATTCAGATATTTCCCGGGTAATTTCGCAAATGGGTCACTTTGACACATTGAGTATCGGTGATGCTGGAATGCCAGTACCACGTGAAACAGAAAAGATCGATCTAGCGGTTTCCAATGGTATTCCTAGCTTTCTCCAAGTTTTAGATAATGTGTTGACTGAATTAGAAGTTCAACGGGTATATTTAGCAGAAGAGATCAAGGACCAAAATTCAGCTCAGTTGGAAGCAATCAAAGAACGTTTCCCAGAAACAGAGATCGTCTTTATCCCACATGTTAAAATGAAACAAGACTTACACAAGTGTCATGCATTTATCCGTACCGGTGAAATGACACCATATTCCAACATTATTTTAGAGAGTGGCGTTACGTTTTAACGGTTAGGAGGAAATTGAATTGAATACAACGGCAATTTTAGTTGGTTTAGGACCATTATTAGGTTGGGGGCTTTACCCCACGATCGCATCTAAGATCGGCGGTAAACCGGTCAATCAGATCTTAGGTTCGACATTAGGGACCTTGATCTTTGCTTTAGTACTAGCGATGATCAAAGGTTTGGCACTTCCAAGTGGTGCAGCGCTCTTTTTCTCAGTTCTTTCTGGGATCGGTTGGGGAACGGCACAGATCATCACGTTCCACTCATTTACTTTGGTCGGCTCTTCAAAAGCAATGCCGATCACGACAGCTTTTCAATTATTAGGGGCGTCACTTTGGGGCGTATTTTACTTAGGCGATTGGCCGACTGCAACGGCTAAAACGATCGGCTTTATCGCACTTGCAGTTATCATTTTAGGCGCATGGATGACGGTCTGGAGTGAAAAGAAGACACCTGAAAACAAGAGTGCTTTGACCAAGGCTGTGGCTTTATTAGCCGTTGGTGAGATCGGCTACTGGTTATATTCTGCTGCACCGCAACAAGCCAAGATCGATGGGATGCATGCGTTCTTACCCCAAGCGATCGGGATGGTTTTAGCAGCGGTAGTCTATGCGATCATGATGACAGTTAAGGGTAAGGAAAGATCACCATTTGTTGAGGCTGTTTCTTACAAACAGATCTTTTCTGGTTTCTTCTTTGCCTTCGCAGCGTTGACATATTTGATCTCGGCCCAACCAGATATGAATGGTCTAGCAACTGGCTTTATTTTGTCGCAAACATCAGTTGTACTAGCAACTTTGACCGGTATTTGGTTCTTAGGTCAAAAGAAGACTTCAAAAGAAATGGTAGTTACAGTATGTGGCCTAGTGTTGATCCTAGGCGCAGCTGCAGTGACTGTTATGCTATAACACAGTATTTTTCGGAGCACGATTAAAAAAGTTTATAAAAATAATAGGTTCCCAACACCAGTGTAGCGAGGTGTTGGGAACCTTATTTTTTAATGTAAACTAGTGTAAAAGGTAATGAAGCCTAAAAAGACACCCGGTAAGTTGGCGATAAAAATAGGCCAGTCGCGTTGTGATTTAAAGTAACTATAGATCACCCAGATCGTGCAGTTGATCCCGGCGACCAGTGGCTGGATCGGACTGCCGTAATTACCATTCAAGTTATTCATGATCTGTGGAATATAGGATACATACATGATAACAGATAGCACCGAACTGATTCGTCCTAGCAGTAAAATTGCCTTGCTGTCTGTATTCTTCAAAAAAGTCACACTCCGTTATATATATTTGTTAATAGAATATACATAACACCTTAAAATAAATTTAATGATTTTGCAAACAATACGAATTATTCGAAGATCTTGAAGCGGACATCATCGGGTAAAAATTCTTTTTCTCCAGCCGGTGCTTCGATCGAACCAAATGGCATTTGTGCGCGTAATTCCCAGCTTTCAGGAATGTCAAAGGCTTCTTTGATCTTTTCATCGATCAACGGATTGTAGTGTTGCAAAGAAGCGCCGATATTTTCAACAGCTAATGCAGTCCAAACCGCTTGTTGAGCGCCTCCCAGTCCTTGTTCAGCCCAGTTGGCAAAGTTGGCAGCGTAGAGTGGGAAATCTGCTTCTAATTTTTGCACCGTTTGTGTTTCAGTGAAGTATAAGATCGTCCCAAAACCAGCTCTAAATGAGGCGATCTTTTCTTGAGTCGCGGAAAAACGGTCAGCTGGAGTAACTTTTTTCAGTTCAGCTTCAACGATATCCCAAACACGGTCGGAATTTTCACCAAAAGTGATAACAGCGCGGACTGTTTGTGAGTTGAAGGCAGTTGGGGATTGGCGGATCGCTTCTTTGATCGTTTCACTGATCTGAGCCGGTGTTTGAGCAACATTTTTCCCCAAGGCATAGATCGAACGGCGTTGTTTGAGTTCTTGATTTACTGGATTTGTCATCGTAAAGTCCTCGTTTCGTTAGTTTATATCTAAATTATAACACATACTTTTTGTAAGTAAAGTGTATTTTGCAAAATCTTAAAAGTTAAATCCTTGCATTCTAAAATAAAAGGACTACAATAAAGGTGAGGAAATGAAAGGAAGTCTTATTTATGGCAAATGAATTATCGAATCGTTTCTCTGACTTAATGAATGGTAGCGATACGTTTTTCAATAATTTAGGACGTTCATTTTTCAACTTTGACGACTCAGAGCTAAAGATGCGTTCTGACGTGGAGGAGACCCCGAAGAGTTATCGGTTGTTGATCGATCTGCCTGGGGTCGATAAGAAAGATATGCAACTGGACTATCACAATGATATTTTGACAGTTACAGCTAAGCGGGATAGCTTCAGTGATGAAAGCGATGCTGACGGCAATTTGCTAGCGAGCGAGCGTTCATATGGTCGGGTCAGTCGCCAATACCGGTTCCCTGATGTTGAGCGTGATAAGATCACCGCTAAATATGAAGATGGTGTCTTGACAGTAACTCTTCCTAAGGAAAAGGATGCTGTTGCTACTGCTAATAAGATCGAGATCCAATAACAATGATAAAAAACAGGCTTGGGAGCTATGCCTAAGCCTGTTTTTTGTGGTCTATTTTTTGAAATGCCGATGCAATTCACTGATGATCAAAATAATGACAACGATCGCCGAGAGAAGATAGCCCAAGACCCCGATATTATAAATGGCGGGATGAGCAGCACTTCCCTGGACTAAGAGTGAGGAACTCATGATCAAAGCGGCTAAAATGATGGCCAAGATCACGCGGTTGACGATCTTTTCGAGCCGATCTAGTAATTTATCTTGATCTTTGAGTTTAAAGGAGATCTTTCCTTGCCCCTGTGTCAAAATATCGAGGAGCTGTTCAAACTTAAGTGGGATCTTCGGGGCTGCTTTTGAAGCTTGGTAGAGTTCAAAGCCTAACTCTTCCAAGCTTTTTTTGACGTTGAACTGCTTTTTGAAATACTCCCGGGCAAACGGACGAGCGACCTCCATTAGAGATAACTCAGGATCTAGGGCAGCGACTATGCCTTCTAAAGAAGCAAAGGCTTTGATCAGTAAAGTTACTTCTGATTTCAATTGCAAGTTATTTTTACGACAGAGATTTACAATACTGAACAATAAACTCGAAAGATCGATCTGGCCCAGTCCTAAGTTGAGGTATGGAGTCAAAAAGACCCCGAGTTCATTATAGAAATCTTCTTCATCGACGGGGCCAGTGCGGTTACAAACTGCTAATACAGCTTTACCGATCTGGCGCGTATCTTTAGTGTTGAGAGCGATGACGATCTGGGCGATCCCATCTGCGAGATTTTTGGTCAAATGGCCCATCATGCCAAAATCTAAGTAGACCAAGCGATAAGGTGGCAATGTCGTGGCAGAAGTAGCTTCAATGCTTGTATTTTTGAGTTGTTTTTTGAACTGGTGTGTAGGCTGGAGTTCATTGTATTCGGGATCATCAGGCTGAAGTTGGTAAAATAATATGTTTCCCGGATGTGGATCAGCGTGGAAATAATTATCGATAAAAACTTGCTTGATGAAATTTTTGACTAGCGTTTTAGCCAAGGTCGTACGTAAAGGTTTATTCGTTTCGGTGGCTTTAGTGGCTATTAGTTTTTTGATACTTTGACCAGGCATGGCCTGATTGACTAAGATCTTACTAGCAGAGTATTTAGGGTAAACTTTAGGCACCCGGATGATACCGTCATTGTTGTTTAGACGGTAGAATTCGATCCCATTTTTGATCTCGATCTGAGTGTCGATCTCAGTCAAAAGGGATGTCTGGATCTCGGTAAAGATCTCTTTAGGGTCGATCACACTGAGGTCAGGGACGAATTTTAAGATCCGTAAAGATTCTTTGAATAAAGAAAGGTCAGTTTCGACTAGTTCGGAAACATTGGGATGTTGGACTTTGACGACGACCGGGGTGTGATCATGAAGTAAAGCATGGTGTGTTTGCCCGATCGAACCAGATGCGAAAGGTCGTTCATTAAATTGAAGGAAAATATCGCTCAATGGACAGTTATACTCAGCTTCAAGTGTTTTTTTGACAGTGGTAAAAGGATCGATCTGGACATTATCTTGGAGCTTGCGAAATTCTTTGATAAAGGCAGGTGAGATCAGATCGGGGCGCGTTGAGAGCAACTGGCCCGCTTTGATGAAAGTGGGACCTAGTTCTTCTAGTGCGAGTCGAACTTCTTTAGGATCTTTTTGTTTTAAAAAGTTACGTAAGACTTCATGCTGACGCAATACTTTGATGATAAAAAGTAGGCGGTCACGTTTTTCTTTGCTAGTAATATTTGGCATCACAAGACCTTCTTATCTATAGTAGATTTATCTCAATTTTAACCAAAAAATAGCTTAAGGGCTAGCAGTTGCAATTCTTTGCTTCAGTTGATACAGAAGTGATACACTAATAGCAGAATGACTAAAAGGAATGGGATTTTATGACACGAAAAGAGAAGATCTTAGCTTATGTTCAAGCTAAAAATAAAGCGGTTACTACCAAAGAGATCGCTGATGATCTAGGGATCTTGCGCAATAATGTCAGTAAAGAGCTCAATGTATTGGTCCGGGCAGGCCAACTGAGCAAAATTGCCGGACGACCGGTAAAATATCAAAGTCTAACCGCTAAAACTGATACAGTGATCGCAGAAACTGTATCAAAAATACCTGATCCGACCGAACCATCACTTAGATCAAGTATTTTTGATACAATGATCGGCCAAAAGGATAGTTTAAAGACGCAGATCGAGCAAGCTAAGGCCGCGATCTTATATCCGCCTCACGGATTAAATGTTTTGATCACTGGCCCCACAGGATCGGGGAAGACCTATTTTGCTAATGCGATGCACCAATTTGCGATCAATCAGGCAATGGTCGAAAATAAAAATTTTGTGACCTTCAACTGTGCTGACTATGCTCATAATCCGCAATTACTGATGTCGCATTTATTTGGATATGTCAAAGGTGCCTTTACTGGTGCACAAGAAGATCGTGATGGCCTGATCCAAAAGGCCGACGGTGGGATCTTATTCTTAGATGAAGTCCATCGTTTGCCCCCAGAAGGCCAAGAGATGATCTTTTATTTTATGGATCATGGAACTTACAGTAAGCTAGGTGAGATCACCAAGGTCCATCACGCTGATGTTCGCTTGATCTGTGCCACAACGGAAGATCCCGAGAGTTCGCTATTAAAGACTTTTGTACGGCGGATCCCGATCACGATCCAGATGCCCCAATTTGAAGCGCGCAGTGTACGAGAGCAACTTGCGCTCTTGAAGCGTTTGTTGACGTTAGAAGCTAATCGGACACAAAAAAACATCACAGTGACTGAAGATGTTGTGAAAGCTTTGCTGGGTAGTGTCACATTTGGAAATGTGGGTCAATTGAAATCAAATATCCAGCTAGTCTGTGCCCAGGGCTTTTTGAATAGTGTCGATCAAGCCGAACAGATCAATTTAAAATTCGAGCAACTTCCCCAAAACATCAAGGATGGGATGTCGCGTTTAGCCAGTGATCGTGCTCGCCTAGGTAAATTATCGCAGTTATTAGAGCCAGTCTTGTTGATCCAACCCGATGGAGCGGCTGAGAGTATCAATGAAAGTGACCGCTATGAGTTGCCTTATAATCTGTATGAGGTCATCGGCAACAAAGCGGCTTTGTTAAAAGAAGAGGGGCTAGAACAAGGTGCAGTCAATAACTTCATCATGACAGATATCAATGTCCACTTGAAGTCATTTTATCGTGATAATAAGATCTTGCGGACTGAAAAGAATTTAAATGAATTAGTCGATCAAGATACCCTGCAGTTGACTAAAGATATCATGCAGATGCTGAAAAAAGATTGTGGTTATCATGTCGGTGAAAACTTTATCTATGCGATGAGTTTACATCTGAGTTCATTTATCAAACGTGTCCAATCGGGGCGCCCGATGCGTGAAGTCTCAGATGATCTGGTGGCAATGGTCAAAGATTATCCCGCTGACCTAAAGCTAGCCGAAAAGATCAAAGCAATGTTAGAAGACCACTATGATTTTATCGTGCCCGCTTCAGAAGTGTACTATTTAGCCGTACTTTTGATCTCATTGAATTCTGTGCCTAAACACGGAAAAGTCGGGGTCGTTGTCGCGGCGCACGGTAATCATACCGCTTCTTCGATGGTCCAGGTAGTAACAGAGTTGTTGAATGTCGATAATCTAGTGGCGTTTGATATGTCACTTGAGATGAGCCCGACTGTGGCATTAAATGAGATCATCGCCAAGGTCAAACAAGTCGATCGTGGTAATGGGGTCTTGTTACTAGTCGATATGGGCTCGCTCAGTACGTTTAGTGCCAAGATCACCGAAGAAACCGATATTAAGGTCAAAACGATCGATATGGTGACGACTGCCATGGTCTTAGAGGCCGCTCGGAAAACAGCTTTGATCGATAGTGATCTTGAGTTGGTCTATCACGAGTTAAATGAATTTAACGGATATTCCCGCAAAGCAGAAGAACCTACGCAAGGTGAACTAGAAGATGTTAGGCAACGGGCGATCTTGGCGCTGTGTTCGACCGGTAAAGGGACAGCCGAAAAGATCAAGCAAATGCTGGATGAGATCTTGGCTGACCAACTTATTGACGATGTTTCGGTCTTAACGATGTCAGTTGTGGGGATGAACGATAAGATAAGCGAATTAAATGAAGAGTATCGTATTATCGCCACGACGGGGATCGCTGACCCTAATCTAGGGGTGCCGTATATCTCATTAGAAGAACTGTTTCAAGGTGACCGTGGTAAACGGCAATTGATCGAGCATCTAGAAAATAGTCAGACTTGGTATGTTGAGTCTAAAACGCCGGCACCTAAAGTCGATCAAACTGCTGCGGCTAATTATTTGGAACAGTATTATACATTTATCAATCCTAAAAAAGTTATCGGTGTGCTTTGGCAGTACTGTGATCTGTTAGCTAAAGAACGGCAACTAAAATTAACGGATGCTAGGCGCTTAGCTTTGATCATGCATCTTGGCGGTGCGATCGAGCGGGTCTTATTATCCGCTCCAGTAACGCTGACCGAAGAACAAGCTGTTGAATTTGAACAAAGTGACTGGCCCCAAGTACTGAAATTAGCAGATGAATATTTAGAAGCTAAACTTAATTTGAAATTTCCGCCAGCTGAAGCGTATTATATTGCCAAATTGGTCGATACAGAAATGGTCGAAAGTTAATACACAAAATAGTGATACACAAAATAAAGTGTATCATTATTTTTATATGAATTTTTTTTGCTTTATTTATTAGGGGATCTAGCGTGATACACAAAAGTTGGCACGGTATTTGCTATATATAAAGTGTAAGGAATTATTTTTCGAAGGGGATGAGTAGATGTTAGGTTTGATCGTTGCCAGTCATGGCAATCTAGCGCAAGAACTTATCAAATCTTCTTATTTAATTTTAGGGCGACAAGAAAAAGTCATTGCGGTGACCTTTGAGCCAGCGGAAGACTTAGCCACTTTGGAAGATAAATATGAAACTAGCTTACAACAATTTGCTACAACTGATCGAGTCTTGTTTTTATGTGACCTTTATGGAGGCAATCCTTTATTAGCAACGCGACGCTTCGTTGAACGTGATCCGAAACGTTTTGCGGCAGTCGGCGGAGTCAATTTGGCGATGCTTTTGGAGGCTTGCACCTTGCGGACCGAAGCGCTTAGTTTAGACGAATTAGTCGAAAAACTGATAAGTGTTGGGCGTCAAGGTATCGGTTCAGTCAAGGATCTGGGGGCGATGCCATGGATGTAAAGTTATTGCGGATCGATTCGCGTTTGCTCCATGGGCAGGTCGCAACAGATTGGGCTAAAAATACTGCGATCGAGCGGATCCTGGTGGTTTGTGATCAAGCAGCAGGCGATAATATTAGAAAGACGCTCTTGATGCAAGCAGCACCACCGGGGATCAAGGTTCACGTACTTACTGTTTCTAAGATGTTACGGTTGTGCAGAGATGAGCGCTTTGATCATTATAAAGTTTTGGTGCTTGTTGAGACTCCGTTAGATGCGATGCGTTTGATCGCTGGTGGGCTGAATACGACAAGTGTCAATCTAGGGTCACTTAGTTTTGATGCGACACGTAAGATGATCACCGAAACGATCGCCGTCAATGAGCAAGATATTTTAGCCTTAGCTTGGATCAGACGGCGCGGGATCGAGCTTGATCATCGCAAGGTTTCCAGTGATCCGAAACGTGATCTGTGGAAGTTACTTTGTGACAAGGGTCTAGTCAAAGATGAGCTAGATCATAGTTAGTAGATGTTTTGAGTTAAGTTTTGAAAATATTATAGGAGGCGTAATAATGGTTGGTATTATTTTAGCAAGTCATGGTAGTTTTGCAGACGGCATTTTCCAATCTGGTGAAATGATTTTTGGCCAACAAGAAAATGTAGCTCATGTTACCTTAATGCCAAGCGAAGGTCCTGATGATATCAGAGCTAAGATGGAAGAAGCCATCAAATCATTTGATGACCCAGAAGAAGTATTATTCTTAGTCGATCTTTGGGGCGGTACACCTTTCAACCAAGCTAATAATTTGGTTGAACAACACAAAGACAAATGGGCGATCGTGGCTGGGATGAACTTACCAATGGTGATCGAAGCTTATGCATCTCGCTTCTCCATGGAAAAAGCCCAAGAGATCGCAGCTCATTTAGTCGATGCGGGTAAAGATGGTGTCAGAGTAAAACCAGAATTCCTTGAACCTAAGAAAGAAGCTAGTGCTGATAACACAGCTAAGGCTCAACCGACAGGAGCAATTCCACCAGGTACAGTTTTAGGTGATGGTAAGATCAAATATGTTTTAGCTCGGATCGATTCACGTTTGTTACACGGTCAGGTGGCGACATCATGGACCAAGTCAACAAATCCAGATCGGATCATCGTTGTTTCCGACAACGTTGCGCATGATAAATTGCGTAAGAACATGATCGTTGAGGCAGCTCCTCCTGGAGTACATGCAAATGTTGTGCCGATCGAAAAGATGATCGAAGTTGCAAAAGATCCTCGTTTCGGCGATACAAAGGCATTGATCTTGTTTGAAACTCCACAAGATGCGCTCAAAGCGATCGAAGGTGGTGTTGACATCGACACCTTAAATGTTGGTTCGATGGCACACTCAGTCGGTAAAGTTGCCGTTAACAAAGTTTTGTCTTTGGATAAAGATGACGTTGAAACATTCGAAAAATTGAAGAAAGACGGCGTTAAATTTGACGTCCGCAAAGTTCCAAGTGATTCACCAGAAAATATGGATTCGATCTTAGACAAAGCACGTCAAGAATTGAAGATGTAGATAACTTGGAAATACAATACGAATTAGGAGGATTATAACATGTCTGCTATATCAATGATTTTAGTAGTTCTTGTTGCCTTTCTTGCTGGTATGGGTGGTATCTTGGATGAATTCCAATTCCACCAACCATTGGTAGCATGTACTTTGATCGGTTTAGTGACCGGTAATTTAGAAGCCGGAATTATTTTAGGCGGTTCATTACAAATGATCGCTTTAGGTTGGGCTAATATCGGGGCTGCGGTTGCACCTGATGCTGCTTTAGCCGCTGTTGCCTCAGCTATTATTTTGGTCCAAGGTGGCCAAGGTGTTAAAGGTGTGGGTCCTGCGATCGCGATCGCTATCCCATTAGCTGTTGCTGGTTTGTTCTTAACAATGTTGGCACGTACGATCGCTGTTCCGATCGTGCACTTCATGGATGCTGCTGCTGAAGAAGGTAACTTCCGTAAGATCGAAATGTGGCAGATCATCGGGATCGTAATGCAAGGTCTTCGTATCGCCATTCCTGCTGCTGCTTTGTTAGTCATTCCTTCATCTGCAGTGCGTGGTTTCTTGGAATCCATGCCTGCTTGGTTGAATGAAGGTATGACGATCGGTGGTGGGATGGTCGTTGCTGTTGGTTACGCAATGGTTATCAACATGATGGCAACGCGCGAAGTATGGCCATTCTTTGCGATCGGTTTTGTGATCGCTGCTGTTTCTGATTTAACATTGATCGCTTTAGGTGCTTTAGGTGTATCCTTTGGTCTTATCTACCTTGAACTTAAGAAGAACGCTGGTAACGGTGGTAACAACGGCGGTTCAAGCAATACAGGTGACCCACTTGGCGATATTTTAAATGATTACGAATAGGAGGAAAGATACCATGGCTGAAAGCAGAGTTAAATTAAGTAAAAAAGATCGTTTAGCTGTCGCATGGCGTTCGACTTTCCTTCAAGGTTCTTGGAACTACGAACGTATGCAAAATGGTGGTTGGTGCTTCTCAATGATCCCAGCTATCAAGAAATTATATAAAACTAAAGAAGACCGCGCTGCCGCTTTGAAGCGTCACTTGGAATTCTTTAACACACACCCATATGTTGCTTCACCTATTTTAGGGGTGACCCTTGCTTTGGAAGAAGATCGTGCTAACGGGACTGAAGTTGACGATGCAGCGATCCAAGGTGTGAAAGTTGGTATGATGGGACCATTAGCTGGTGTTGGTGACCCAGTCTTTTGGTTTACCTTACGTCCAATGTTAGGTGCTTTGGGTGCTTCCCTTGCGATGGGTGGTAACATCTTAGGACCTATCATCTTCTTTGTAGCTTGGAACATCCTCCGTTGGGCATTTATGTGGTATACACAAGAATTTGGCTACAAGGCTGGTTCTAAGATCACAGATGATATGTCTGGTGGTATGTTGCAATATGTTACGAGTTTAGCTTCTATTATGGGTATGTTCGTCTTAGGTGGTTTGATCGAACGGTGGGTAAACATTACCTTTACACCAAAAGTTTCGACCGTTAAACTCCAACAAGGCGCTTATATCGAATGGGATAAATTGCCTAAAGGTGCAGAGGGTATCAAAGAGGCTTTGATCCAATACAACAATGGTAAAGGTCTATCCTTAACGCCAGAAAAGGTAACGACTTTACAAGATAACTTAAATTCGTTGATCCCAGGTTTGGCAGCTCTCTTGTTGACATTCTTATGTATGTGGCTTTTGAAGAAGAAAGTTTCTCCAATTATCATTATTATTGCGATCTTTATCGTAGGTATTTTAGGCCACGTGGTCGGTTTACTTTAAGCGACTGCTAAGACGGTCTTGTTTCATGTAAATGAAATGAGGCCGTTTTGTGCTATACTGAGACTAAATTTGACAATAATCGAGGAAAACGCAAATGGTGCAATCAATTAATTCTAAAGTCGATCTAGTGATGGCTGGTACATCCTATATGGGATTGACTGATTATGGCAAGATCATGATCGGCAATAAGGGTTTTGAGTTCTTTAATGAACGAGATGTGAACAAGTATATCCAAATACCTTGGGATGAGGTCGATAAAGTGATCGCTTCAGTTATGTTTAAGGGGCGTTTTATCCCCCGGTTTGCGATCCAGACGAAAAAAGATGGGACTTTTTCGTTTGCGGCCAAAGATTCAAAGAAATTACTGCGAGCGATGCAAAAGTATGTTGCTCCAGAAGATATGGTCCGCTCGTTGACCTTTTTCCAAGTCTTACGGCGCAATTTGAGCCAATTGTTTAAGAAGGATAATAAATAAGTTATAGAAAAGACGATCTACTGTAATGGATCGTCTTTTTGTTTGCGGTTGAAAAACGTATATTTTTGCATGAGTAGTTATAAAAATTCGGATGGGTAAAAAATCTTAATTTTTTTCGCAAAAAGTGTTGACGATAGCTAGAAATACCTGTATAGTTAATATCGTTGCTTGAGCGGATAACTAATTCGTTTGAGTGATCGAAAAAAATAAAAATTATCTGTTGACATCAAAAGTTGTTTTTGATAAGATATAAAAGTCGTCGCTTGATTGAAAGTTTTGAATTTTTATTCAAAATTAATTCAAAAAAGTGGTTGACAGATAAAAATAATTTTGCTACAATATAGTAGTTGTGATTGATAAGTTATTGATTATCGATCGACAGTAGATCTTTGAAAACTGAACAAAGTTTCGATAAGCAAATGTGCAGGGTCTCTTATCTAAGTTATAAGAGCAATAAACATTTTGCGAAGTCAATTCGCTAGTAAAAATAAAGAGTCACAAACTTTAAATTGAGAGTTTGATCCTGGCTCAGGATGAACGCTGGCGGCGTGCCTAATACATGCAAGTCGAACGAAACTTCTTTATCACCGAGTGCTTGCACTCACCGATAAAGAGTTGAGTGGCGAACGGGTGAGTAACACGTGGGCAACCTGCCCAAAAGAGGGGGATAACACTTGGAAACAGGTGCTAATACCGCATAATCATAGTTACCGCATGGTAACTATGTAAAAGGTGGCTATGCTACCGCTTTTGGATGGGCCCGCGGCGCATTAGCTAGTTGGTGAGGTAAAGGCTTACCAAGGCAATGATGCGTAGCCGAACTGAGAGGTTGATCGGCCACATTGGGACTGAGACACGGCCCAAACTCCTACGGGAGGCAGCAGTAGGGAATCTTCCACAATGGGCGAAAGCCTGATGGAGCAACGCCGCGTGGGTGAAGAAGGTCTTCGGATCGTAAAACCCTGTTGTTAGAGAAGAAAGTGCGTGAGAGTAACTGTTCACGTTTCGACGGTATCTAACCAGAAAGCCACGGCTAACTACGTGCCAGCAGCCGCGGTAATACGTAGGTGGCAAGCGTTATCCGGATTTATTGGGCGTAAAGGGAACGCAGGCGGTCTTTTAAGTCTGATGTGAAAGCCTTCGGCTTAACCGGAGTAGTGCATTGGAAACTGGGAGACTTGAGTGCAGAAGAGGAGAGTGGAACTCCATGTGTAGCGGTGAAATGCGTAGATATATGGAAGAACACCAGTGGCGAAAGCGGCTCTCTGGTCTGTAACTGACGCTGAGGTTCGAAAGCGTGGGTAGCAAACAGGATTAGATACCCTGGTAGTCCACGCCGTAAACGATGAATGCTAAGTGTTGGAGGGTTTCCGCCCTTCAGTGCTGCAGCTAACGCAATAAGCATTCCGCCTGGGGAGTACGACCGCAAGGTTGAAACTCAAAGGAATTGACGGGGGCCCGCACAAGCGGTGGAGCATGTGGTTTAATTCGAAGCAACGCGAAGAACCTTACCAGGTCTTGACATCTTCTGATAATCCTAGAGATAGGACTTTCCCTTCGGGGACAGAATGACAGGTGGTGCATGGTTGTCGTCAGCTCGTGTCGTGAGATGTTGGGTTAAGTCCCGCAACGAGCGCAACCCTTATTGTTAGTTGCCAGCATTAAGTTGGGCACTCTAGCAAGACTGCCGGTGACAAACCGGAGGAAGGTGGGGATGACGTCAAATCATCATGCCCCTTATGACCTGGGCTACACACGTGCTACAATGGACGGTACAACGAGTCGCAAGACCGCGAGGTTTAGCAAATCTCTTAAAGCCGTTCTCAGTTCGGATTGTAGGCTGCAACTCGCCTACATGAAGTCGGAATCGCTAGTAATCGCGGATCAGCATGCCGCGGTGAATACGTTCCCGGGCCTTGTACACACCGCCCGTCACACCATGAGAGTTTGTAACACCCAAAGCCGGTGGGGTAACCTTTTGGAGCCAGCCGTCTAAGGTGGGACAGATGATTGGGGTGAAGTCGTAACAAGGTAGCCGTAGGAGAACCTGCGGCTGGATCACCTCCTTTCTAAGGATAATTTCGGAAACCTGCACTTTATCGTAAACTTTGTTTAGTTTTGAGAGGTCTACTCTCAAACTTGTTCTTTGAAAACTAGATAATATCTTTTATTTCTTTGTTAATTAAAATAACCGAGAACACCGCGTTTTAAAGAGTTTAAAACATTAATGTTTAATCGCTAAACTCATAACCATTATCGTAAGATAATATAGGTTAAGTTATTAAGGGCGCATGGTGGATGCCTTGGCACTAGGAGCCGATGAAGGACGTGACTAACTGCGATAAGCTTCGGGGAGTTGTAAGTAAACTGTGATCCGGAGATTTCCGAATGGGGAAACCCAACAGGAGTAAAGACCTGTTATCACTGAGTGAATACATAGCTCAGTTGAAGGTAGACGTGGGGAACTGAAACATCTAAGTACCCATAGGAAGAGAAAGAAAATTCGATTCCCTGAGTAGCGGCGAGCGAAAAGGGAACAGCCCAAACCAAGAAGCTTGCTTCTTGGGGTTGTAGGACTGGACATTTGAGTTACCAAGAAACGAAGTAGTTGAATGATTTGGGAAGATCAGCCAGAGAAGGTGATAGCCCTGTAAGCGAAACTTCGTTTCCTCAGCCCAGTATCCTGAGTACGGCGGAACACGTGAAACTCCGTCGGAATCCGGGAGGACCATCTCCCAAGGCTAAATACTCCCTAGTGACCGATAGTGAACCAGTACCGTGAGGGAAAGGTGAAAAGCACCCCGGGAGGGGAGTGAAATAGTTCCTGAAACCATGTGCCTACAAGTAGTCAGAGCCCGTTAATGGGTGATGGCGTGCCTTTTGTAGAATGAACCGGCGAGTTACGTTAGCGTGCGAGGTTAAGGCGCAAAGGCCGGAGCCGTAGCGAAAGCGAGTCTGAATAGGGCGAATGAGTACGTTGACGTAGACCCGAAACCAGGTGACCTACCCATGTCCAGGTTGAAGGTGCGGTAAGACGCACTGGAGGACCGAACCCGTGTATGTTGAAAAATGCTGGGATGAGGTGTGGGTAGAGGTGAAATTCCAAACGAACTTGGAGATAGCTGGTTCTCTCCGAAATAGCTTTAGGGCTAGCCTCGGAGTTAAGGATCGTGGAGGTAGAGCACTGTTTGGACTAGGGGCCCGTCTTGGGTTACTGAATTCAGATAAACTCCGAATGCCACAGATCTATATCCGGGAGTCAGACTGCGAGTGATAAGATCCGTAGTCGAAAGGGAAACAGCCCAGACCACCGATTAAGGTCCCTAAATATGTGTTAAGTGGAAAAGGATGTGGAATTGCACAGACAACTAGGATGTTGGCTTAGAAGCAGCCACCATTTAAAGAGTGCGTAATAGCTCACTAGTCGAGTGATCCTGCGCCGAAAATGTAACGGGGCTAAACACATTACCGAAATCGTGGATGCAACTATGTTGCATGGTAGGAGAGCGTTCTAAGGGCGATGAAGCTAGACCGTAAGGACTGGTGGAGCGCTTAGAAGTGAGAATGCCGGTATGAGTAGCGAAAGATCAGTGAGAATCTGGTCCACCGTATGACTAAGGTTTCCTGGGGAAGGCTCGTCCTCCCAGGGTTAGTCGGGACCTAAGCCGAGGCCGAGAGGCGTAGGCGATGGATAACAGGTTGAGATTCCTGTACTGGTTTGATTTGTTTGAACGATGGAGGGACGCAGGAGGCTAGAGATGCGTGCTGTTGGATATGCACGTCCAAGCAACGAGTCTGATGATGAGTCAAATGCTTATCGTCTTAAGGACAAGTTGTGACGGGGAGCGAAATTAAAGTAGCGAAGTGATCGATGTCACACTGCCGAGAAAAGCTTCTAGTTAGAATCAGACCACCCGTACCGCAAACCGACACAGGTAGTCGAGGCGAGTAGCCTAAGGTGAGCGAGAGAACTCTCGTTAAGGAACTCGGCAAAATGACCCCGTAACTTCGGGAGAAGGGGTGCTGCACAATGTGCAGCCGCAGTGAATAGGCCCAGGCGACTGTTTATCAAAAACACAGGTTTCTGCAAAATCGTAAGATGAAGTATAGGGGCTGACGCCTGCCCGGTGCTGGAAGGTTAAGAGGATGGGTTAGCGTAAGCGAAGCTCAGAATTGAAGCCCCAGTAAACGGCGGCCGTAACTATAACGGTCCTAAGGTAGCGAAATTCCTTGTCGGGTAAGTTCCGACCCGCACGAAAGGCGTAACGATCTGGGCACTGTCTCAACGAGAGACTCGGTGAAATTATAATACCCGTGAAGATGCGGGTTACCCGCGACAGGACGGAAAGACCCCATGGAGCTTTACTGTAGCTTGATATTGGGTGTTTGTACAACTTGTACAGGATAGGTAGGAGCCGTAGAAGTCGGAACGCTAGTTTCGATCGAGGCGCTGGTGGGATACTACCCTCGTTGTATGAACACTCTAACCCTCGCCGCTCATCGCGGCGGGAGACAGTGTCAGGTGGGCAGTTTGACTGGGGCGGTCGCCTCCTAAAAGGTAACGGAGGCGCCCAAAGGTTCCCTCAGAATGGTTGGAAATCATTCGCAGAGTGTAAAGGCATAAGGGAGCTTGACTGCGAGACCTACAAGTCGAGCAGGGACGAAAGTCGGGCTTAGTGATCCGGTGGTTCCGCATGGAAGGGCCATCGCTCAACGGATAAAAGCTACCCTGGGGATAACAGGCTTATCTCCCCCAAGAGTCCACATCGACGGGGAGGTTTGGCACCTCGATGTCGGCTCATCGCATCCTGGGGCTGTAGTCGGTCCCAAGGGTTGGGCTGTTCGCCCATTAAAGCGGTACGCGAGCTGGGTTCAGAACGTCGTGAGACAGTTCGGTCCCTATCCGTCGCGGGCGTAGGAAATTTGAGAGGATCTGTCCTTAGTACGAGAGGACCGGGATGGACATACCGCTGGTGTACCAGTTGTTCTGCCAAGGGCATCGCTGGGTAGCTATGTATGGATGAGATAAACGCTGAAAGCATCTAAGTGCGAAACTCACCTCGAGATAAGATTTCCCATTCCTTTATGGAAGTAAGACCCCTGAGAGATGATCAGGTAGATAGGATGGAAGTGGAAGTACGGTGACGTATGGAGCGGACCATTACTAATCGGTCGAGGACTTAACCAAGTCAAAAACGCAGCGTTTTCGGAAATAAAGATATTGTCTAGTTTTGAGAGAACAAGGTTCTCACAAAAAAGTGTGGTAGCGATAGCACAAAGGCTACACCTGTTCCCATTCCGAACACAGAAGTTAAGCTTTGTAACGCCGATAGTAGTTAGGGGATCGCCCCTTGCGAGGGTAGGAAGTTGCCACGCGACCAAAGTCGTTAGTCGATTTGACTAGCGGCTTTTTTTGTGCAGTTAGAAAAAACTCAGCAGTAATAAAGCCACTGCTGAGAGGTAGTAGACAAAAGATCATAAAAAGATGATGAATAGCAGACAGAGAAAGACAAAGAGTAGATATAAGCTCGTTTCGAACCAAGATGTCCCACGCTGATACTTATTAGAGAAGAAAGTCTGCATGATAAGTAAAATAAATGCCGTTCCATAGCCTAAAATACGGAGTGTGAGATCAAGCTCAAAAAATAATTCAATGATCAGTAGACCGATCAGCAAAAGATCGCTCAATAACAGATAGAGATCAAACTTCTTCATCAAATATCTCCACCTTCCTTAGCTCAATTTTAAATTAACTATAGCACATTTTCATTGGTCTAGTTTATTTGTTGCCTATGTAAACAGCTAAAATACTTGCTTTTAGATAAGTTTAAAAAAATTATGTGAAAAATATAAGCGAAAGGGTTTACATTTTTAAGAAGAGTCGCTATAATAAAAAATGTAATGAAACCGATTGCATAAACCGGTTGCATAACTTAACGATTTAGAGATAATTTTTAAAGGAGTGAGGTAGTTGAAAGCACAATTTCAAAAGTTTTTCAGTTTCGAATTTTGGCAAAAGTTCGGTAAATGTTTGATGGTCGTTATCGCCGTAATGCCTGCTGCTGGTTTGATGATCAGTATCGGTAAAACATTGGCAATGATCGATCCGAATATGACTGCCCTAGTTACGACTGGTGGGGTTATTGAACAGCTCGGTTGGGGTGTTATCAATAACTTGAATATCCTCTTCGCATTAGCGATCGGGGGTAGCTGGGCTAAGGAACGTGCTGGCGGTGCTTTTGCTGCAGGTTTAGCATTTATTTTAATTAACATCGTAACTGGTACTGTCTTTGGCGTTAATGCTGAAATGATGGCAGACTCTAAGGCTTATGTACATACCATCTTTGGTAGCAAGATCTTAGTTAGTGATTACTTTGTTAACGTTTTAGGTGCACCAGCACTTAACATGGGTGTGTTTGTCGGTATTATTGCTGGTTTTGTTGGGGCTACAGCTTACAACAAATACTACAACTTCCGTAAATTGCCTGATGCTTTATCATTCTTCAATGGTAAGCGCTTTGTTCCATTCGTAGTTATCTTACGTTCCACGATCGTAGCGTTAATTTTAGCTATTATTTGGCCAGTTATCCAATATGGGATCAACAGTTTCGGTATGTGGATCGCTACTTCCCAAGAAACAGCACGCTTCTTGGCACCATTCCTATATGGTACTTTAGAACGTCTCTTACTTCCATTTGGTTTACACCACATGTTGACGATCCCGATCAACTACACCTCATTAGGTGGGACTTACGAGATCTTAACTGGTGCTCAAGCTGGTCACCATGTGTTCGGACAAGATCCATTGTGGCTTGCTTGGACAACTGACTTGGTCAACTTGAAGGGTGCCGGCGACATGGCTAAATACAACTATGTCTTAACACACTGGACACCAGCTCGTTTCAAAGTTGGTCAAATGATCGGTTCAACTGGTATTTTGATGGGTCTAACACTTGCAATGTATCGCAATGTTGATCCTGATAAGAGAAAACAATACAGCTCAATGTTTATCTCAGCTGCACTTGCTGTCTTCTTGACCGGTGTTACAGAACCACTTGAATACATGTTCATGTTCGTTGCAGTGCCACTATATATCGTTTATGCGATCATGCAAGGTTTAGCCTTTGCATCAGCTGACCTTATCAACTTACGTGTTCATTCCTTTGGTAACATCGAGTTGCTTACACGCTCACCAATGGCATTTAAAGCTGGTTTAGGTCAAGATATCTTCAACTTTGTTTGGGTATCCTTGCTCTTTGCTGTAGCAATGTACTTTATCGCAAACTTCATGATCAAGAAATTCAACTTGGCAACACCAGGGCGCAATGGTAATTACGATGGTGTCGATACTGGTGATACAGGTTCTGATTCTGCAACAACAGCTGATGGTCAAGCTGATCCTAACTCACAAGTTGTTAAGATCATCAACTTGCTTGGCGGTCGCGAAAATATTTCCGACGTTGATGCCTGCATGACGCGTCTACGTGTAACTGTTAAAGATAGTGCCAAAGTTGGTTCTGAAGAAGAATGGAAGCAAGTTGGTGCGATGGGCTTGATCGTTAAAGGTGAAGGTGTACAAGCTGTTTACGGTCCAAAAGCCGATGTTTTGAAATCTGACGTCCAAGACTTACTTGACTCTGGTGTCGAAATTCCAAAAGTCGACGTTATGAGCGGTACAGTCACAGAAGAAAAGAAGATCCAATTCAAAGGTGTAACTGAAGAGATCCATACTGTTTCTGATGGTGATGTGATCAAGATCGAAGACGTTAATGATCCCGTCTTCTCACAAAAGATGATGGGTGATGGTTTCGGGGTCAAACCAGATAACCAAAATGTTTATGCTCCAGTTTCTGGGACAGTAACAAGCGTCTTCCCAACTAAGCATGCGATCGGTCTAGTAACTGATGCAGGACTAGAAGTCTTAGTTCACATGGGACTTGATACAGTTGGACTTGACGGTAAACCATTTGAAGTCAAAGTTAATGACGGGGCTAAAGTTAAAGCCGGTGACTTACTTGCCTTAGCCGATCTTGAACAGATCAAGGCAGCTGGTAAAGATGATACAATTGTTGTAGCATTTACTAATGTACAGGATATCAAGGAAGTCAAAATTGATAAATTAGGCCATCAAGCTGCTAAGACAGTTGTCGGAACAGTTGAAGTCTAAATGATTTAAAACTAAGCGACGCCCAGATATCTGGCGTCGCTTAGTTGTGTTTATGGAGGAATTTTACGTGGCAAAATTTTTAACGTTGAATACACATAGTTGGTTGGGTGAAGATTCAGAGCTTGCTTTGGAGATCTTAGGTAAACAGATCTTGGCTGCAGATTATGATGTGATCGCATTACAAGAGGTAAATCAACGGATCGATTCACCCGATGTTTTGCAAGCGCCGTATACGCTAGAAAATCAACATCATCTGCACGAAGATAATTATGCTTTAAAATTAGTCGAATATTTAAAAGAACGTGGCGTAAATTATTATTTCACATGGGCTTACGGTCATATTGGCTATGACGAGTATCATGAAGGGGTGGCTTTGTTATCTAAACAGCCATTCACCTCAGAAAGAAGCATTTTGACGTCAAATGTTGATGATGAATACGACTATCATACGCGTCGGGCGTTGATCGCTAAGACACAGGTCGCAGGTCAGGAAATGTGTGTTGTCAGCGGGCATTTCTCATGGTGGAAGAATGATTTTAAATCAGAATGGCATCGCTTAGAAGCTACTTTGGCTACCGAAGAAGCACCATTGGTCATCATGGGAGACTTTAATAACCCAGAAAATACTCCAGGTCATGAATTGATCTTAGCTAGTCCTTTAAAACTAAAAGACAGCCATTTAGCTGCTAAAGAGGTGACTGGTGGGGCAACGATCTTGCAAGATATCGATGGATGGGAAAATAATGACAAAGCTTTGCGGATCGACTATATCTTTGTCAGTCAACAACTTGAAGTTACGCAAAGTCATGTGCTTTTTGATGGTAAAGAGCAACCCTTGATCAGTGACCATTTTGGCGTGGAATGTGTGATCAAATAGAGAAAATAAAGGCGTTATCCCTGAACACTTGGGATAGCGCCTTTATTTTGTGTCTAAAAGTAGTTTTTACACTAATCAAATTATTCACTGAGCTCATCTAAAGCGATTTTTTTAGTAAAGAGAGCCTGTTCTTTAGGACTTAATTTATGGGCGATCTCGATCACAGTCCCGTTGAAGTGGGCGATCACTTTCTCATGGATCATTTCCGAAAGCTTGGGATCTAAGGCAGAAGTACCTTCGTCGATTAATAAGATCGGGCGGTCTTGTAGTAGGGCGCGTGCCAATTCGATCCGTTGCTTTTGGCCTCCAGAAAGATCTGCACCAGCTGGCTACAATACGGAATCTAGACCGCGTTGTGTGACTAATTTGGTCAACCCAGTCAGTTCAATGACCTGTGCTAATTTTTCTTTTGGCACATCTTTACCTAAGCATAGGTTAAATTGCAAAGTATCAGCAAAAATATGCGGTTCTTGTGCGACATGGGCAAAATAAGCATGAACAGTTGCAGGGTCAACGTTTGTCTGGTTGAGCGTGTATGTTCCAGTATCAGGAACAAGTTCACCCAGTAGGAGCTTAAAGAGCGTGGTTTTTCCGAAACCAGATGGTGCTGTCCAGAGGATCTTTTCATGATTTAGAACTTGTAGATCTAAATCATGATAGAGTTTTTTGAAGCTTACCTGTTTTAAGGAAAGTGAATCAAAATCTTTTATTAAATAATTCGATCTGTGAAAAACAAATGTTGGGTCTAAAACCGATAGTTGAATCTTTCCTATGTTCGCCCTTTCAAAGGGTCCCCGAGCGTATAAAACGGACGCTGATCTGTTTTGGCTTTAGATGTTGAAGTTTAGTGAATAACAAAAAACCAGACACAATGCAAAAAACGCATAGTGTCTGGTTTCTATTTATCTGAATGGCGTAGGGTGCCAGCTTTCACACTCTATTGAAACGTGCTCGGCTATGCAGCGCCTAGTGAATAACAATAAAGTCACCATGATGCCAAAAACGCATCACGGTGACTTTAACGTTATTCATACGGCTCAACCCGCATATCCTCACACTCTATTGAAACGTGTTCGGTAGCTCAGCTCCCTCACACTCTAAACTTTGTCGAATCTCTCTGTAAGAAGCTCACCGGTAGAGTGTATTGCATTTGTTTTAGCGGTTCGCTTGGTTGCTTGATCCTAGCCTTTAAGACTTCAACTAGGACCTCGGCGATGTCAGAGATCGGTTGGACGATCGTGGAGAGCTCAGGATGATAGAGCTGGACTTGGGTCGTGCCGTCAAAACCTGTGACCTTTAATTGTTCTGGAACTTTGATCGCTAGCTCTTTGGCCGCTTGTAAAACCAAGATCGCTGTTAGATCATCAGTACATACGATGCCGTCAGCCACACTTTCAGTCAGTAATTTTTTGATCGAAAATAACTTGAGTGAAGGTGATTCTGAAAAACTCACCGTATGGATGTGCCGACTTAGCCCCAAACCGTCGATCGTGTCACAGTAACCGGCTAAACGCTGATCGGTCGGGTTACCATTTTGGTGTGGATTTCCCAGGAAATAAATGTGGCGTGCCCCAGCATTATAGAGCTCTTCGACCGCCATTTTTCCCCCAGCATAATTATCACAAGAAACGATCGGGATCTGCTCGGAAAGCTTACGGTCAAAGGAGACGATCGGAAGTCCGACCCGATTGTATTCGTCGATCCCTAGATTATGAGCCCCCGCAATGATCCCATCGACTTGGTTAGCTAATAACATTTTTAAATATTCACGTTCTTTTTCTTTATCTGAACCAGCATTGCACAAGATCACTTTGTAGCCCTCGCTAAAGAGTTTTTGTTCGATCTGTTCGACTAATTCGGCAAAGAAGGGGTTTGTGATCGCTGGAAAGATCAAACCAACGAGATTGGTGCTCTTGCCATGTAAAGAGCGCGCTAGGGAGTTGGGTTGATAGTTCAACTCTTCCATCGCGGAAAAAACTTTGTCCCGTGTTTTTTGACTGATATAACCGTAATCATTGATAACACGAGAGACAGTTGTGACAGAGACGCCTGCTTTCTTGGCGACGTCAGTTAATTTGGGACGCATAGGCTCCATCCTTTCTAGATGCTTTTAAGCTTCCAGAAAGTACCCCGATAGTTTAACGCAGCCTCAGTTGGTGAAGTGAGAGCGATCTGTTTGTTGCCAGCTTCGGCAAAGAAACGTAGAGTGATCACATGTTCACCACCGTTGACAAAGATTTCACAGAGCGAATGATCGATAAAGACCTCCAGGTCGAGTGCTTTTTGGTCTGGGAGCAAAATGGTGCGCGTTGTCCCAAATTCGGTTGCAAATTGAGCGCCGATGTCTGCACGTGAAACGGTCAAATATGCGTCTTTTCCAGTTGAGAATTCAAGCTTCAAACTTTGACTAAGGTCATCATTGCCAGCTAAATGGAGGGTACCATTCTGGTCAGTATCTAAAGTCAATTTTAACTCATATTGCTCGCCACTTTCAGCAATTATTTGCTGTTTAGCGTTAACTTTTTCTGCTGTTTGAAGTGAAATGCCTTTTTCACGCAGATCAGCCATGGAAACGACCGGACGTTGAATAAGTTTGCCATCCTTTAATGAAAGCTCTTTGACTTGGCTCAAGCAACTAGCCCAGTTTTCTTCATCAGTTGGATATGAAACATCAGGTAATCCGACCCAGCTGATCAGATAAGCTTTGCCGTCTGGAGTATTGAATGCTTGGGAAGCATAAACATCGAAACCATCATCTAAGTTTTGGATCTGATTATCTCCAGCTTCAAATTTGGCTTTGTTTAGTTGAACATCTTCACCTAGAAGATACATATTAGGGTAGATATTGTCGTAAGCTACGACATCTTTGTCCAAACCTTGGGGGCAAAAGACCAAAAGTGGTTTGTCATCGACAAAGATCAAGTTAGGACATTCGATCATATAGCCCATTTCAGCTTCAGTAAATTCAAGATAGCCTAGATCAGTGAACTCCTTAAGGTCTTTGAATGAGAATAAGGAGATCTTACCAGTCTTAGTTTCTTTATCTTGAGCGCCCAATACGACATAGTAGAGATCACGATGTTTGAAAACTTGTGGATCGCGGAAATGATCAGTTGTGTGGGCAGGTTGAGTGATCAAGGGTTCATCTAATTTTGTGATCTGGCCAGCTTGATCCATCCAAGCTCCAAGCTGGAATGGATGTCTGATCCAATCTTGATCACGATGATTACCGGTGTACATTAAGAATAATTTATCATCGACAGGTAAAGCGGAACCAGAATAGGCACCATGGCTATCAAATTTTGTATCGGGTGCAAGTGCTAGGCCGAGATCTTTCCAATGTACGAGGTCATCGGAGACTAAGTGCATCCATGACTTAAGGCCGTGAGCAGCACCAAATGGAAATGATTGATAAAAAACATGCCATTGACCGTTGAAATATGAAAAACCATTAGGGTCATTTAAAAGCCCGGAACTTGGGCGGATATGGTAACCCAATTGGTATTGTGAATTAGCTGCTTGTGCTTGTAATTTTAAGAGTGTTTCAGCGCCCCAGTCGGCATATGCCCGATAGCGCGTTTCGCGTGTCCATTCCATAGTTGAAGATCCCTTCTCTTTTAGTGTTTTTGAAAACGTTGTCTATATATTGAATTTTAACTTTTACGGTGGTTTGTGTCAAACGTATATCATTTTATATCGAAATAAATTTCTGTGTTTAAATTTTTTAAAATAAATTTGTGATAAACGATTGACATATTTTAAAAATACGCTATCATTATAGATGTAGAAAATGTAAAACGTTTACAAAAAGGAGTGCTTACGATGGATCACAAAAAAGTGGCAAAAGACGTCATCGCAGCAGTCGGTCGCGACAATATGGTGGGGGCAGCTCACTGTGCGACACGTTTGCGTCTAGTCTTAAAAGACGATAACAATATCGATCAAGCAGCGTTGGATAACAATCCAGACGTTAAGGGGACATTTAAAACAAATGGTCAATATCAGATCATCATTGGGCCAGGGGATGTCAACTTTGTTTATGATGAATTGATCAAAGATACTGGTTTGAAGGAAGCTTCAACGGAAGATCTTAAGAAGATCGCTGAACAAGGTAAGAAGTTCAACCCGATCATGGCCTTTATCAAGCTCTTATCTGATATTTTTGTTCCGATCATCCCAGCTTTAGTTGCGGGTGGTTTGTTGATGGCTTTGAACAACTTCTTAACATCAAAAGGTTTATTTGGACCACAAGCGATCGTAGAAATGAATCCAGCGATCAAAGGCTTGTCTAGCATGATCCAATTGATGTCGGCAGCACCATTTATCTTCATGCCGATCTTAGTTGCGATCTCGGCGGCTAAACGTTTCGGGGCTAACCAATACCTCGGGGCAGCGATCGGGATGATCATGACAAGTCCTGACTTATTAGCCGGTAAATCATGGGATATCTTTGGGATGCAAGTTATGCAAAATAACTACTACTACCAAGTTATTCCAGTTTTAGCAGCAGTTTGGATCTTATCTGTTTTAGAAAAATGGTTACACAAACATTTACCATCAGCAGTTGACTTCACATTTACACCATTGATCGCAGTTATGTTAACAGGTTTCTTGACCTTCACGATCGTTGGTCCTGCAATGAAGATACTTTCTGATTGGGTAACAAATGGTATCGTTTGGTTATATGACACAACAAGCTTTATCGGGATGGGTATCTTTGGTCTTACTTACTCAGCTATCGTATTGACTGGGTTACATCAAAGTTTCCCTGCGATCGAAACACAACTTATCACAGCCTTCAGTAACGGTAAAGGCGCAGGTGACTTTATCTTTGTTGTAGCTTCGATGGCTAACGTTGCGCAAGGTGCTGCGACCTTTGCAGTTTGGGCATTGACAAAAGACAAGAAGATGAAAGGTCTTGCATCTTCAGCTGGTGTTTCAGCTTTACTTGGGATCACAGAACCAGCATTATTCGGGGTCAACTTGAAGTATAAATTCCCATTCTTCTGTGCTTTGATCGGTTCTGGTATTGCAGCGATGTTTGCTGGTTTGATGCACGTTATCGCAGTTTCTCTTGGTTCCGCTGGTTTCCTTGGTTTCTTATCGATCAACGCTTCATCGATCCCAATGTACATCGTAGCTGAACTTATCGCCTTTGCAGTCGCATTTGCCTTGACATTTATCTATGGTAAGAGCCACAGCCAATTATTGAATCCAGCTCCAGTGGCAGCACCAAGTGAACCAAAAGAAGTTAAGGAAGCAAAGACAGAAGCTAAAAAAGTTTCTGGAGTTGAAAATCAAGTAGTTGATTCACCAGTTGATGGGGAATCTATCGACTTGAGCCAAGTTAACGATCAAGTCTTCTCCACTAAGATGATGGGGGATGGTGCGGCAGTTGTTCCAGCTGACGGCACGATCTATGCGCCAGCAGATGGTGAGATCACAGTGGCTTATGAAACAAAGCATGCTTATGGTATCAAGACAGATCAAGGTGCAGAAGTCTTGATCCACGTAGGTATCGATACAGTCAACTTGAAGGGTCAACATTTCACATCTAACGTAACTCAAGGTCAAAAGATCAAGAAGGGTGACGTTTTAGGAACAGCTGACTTGGAAGCTATCAAGCAAGCTGGTTACGACACAACGGTAATGGTGATCGTAACTAACACGATGAACTACGAAAGTGTAGAGCGCATCGATGTCGACGAAGTAAAACACGGTGACAACTTGATCGCGATCACTGCTGAATAAAAAAACGAGTGCGAAAAAAAGCGGTTAGCTCCATAGAAATAACGGTGTGCCCCCTAGGATGCGTATTTTGCATCCTAGGGGGCGCATTGTTATTTCCTAGGAGCTGCTTTTTTTCGCACATTACAGCAGAAAAGGGAAACGATTGCCACTTTTACCCATATGTGGCACACTTGTCCCAAAAAAGATTGCGACAAATAGTTTTTCTTGTCGTTTTTGTAGGTAATATAGTATAATGAGATTTATTAAATAAATTTAGGAGGTTTTTCTAATGAAAACTAGAGGCGAACTTAAAGCCGAAGCGCGCGAGTTGCTTGCTGGTAACTGGGGAAAAGCTATCGTGTTGAATATTATTCCGATCTTGGGTGCAGTTTTTGCTGGTGTTATTATTGCTGGTGCAATTGCTCTTGTCGCATACTTGGCCCAAAGCGGTGCTTTTTCTGGTAGTGAAACTTCGATCACTGAAACAGCAAGTAATGGTGCAGCTAATAGTGGTGGCCAATTATTTAGTGGTTTGATCGGTACTTTGATCACAACAGGTATCGCCTATACGACACTTGATTGGTTGCGGACTAAAAATAATGATTTTAGTCCAGTTCGTGGGATGTTCTCCGTCTTCTCCCGCGAATACTTTGTACCAGTTTTAGTCTTGTATATTTTACAAGCGATCTTTACTTTCTTGTGGACCTTATTATTTGTTATCCCAGGACTCATCAAGAGCTATTCCTACTCACAAACATACTATATCTACAAAGATGTAAACCAAAAAGGTGAAGCCAACAACTTGAATTATCTTGACTACATCACACTTAGTCGAGAATTGATGAACGGACATAAATTCGAAATGTTTGTTTTACAATTGAGCTTTATCGGTTGGTGGTTGCTTGTCTTTCTGACCTTTGGGATCGCAGCTATCTGGGTCTACCCATACTACCAAACAACGATGAGTGCCTACTACAAGAACTTAGCTGGCGATAAATTTATCAATTATTGCGGTTAAGCCTAAGTAAGCGAAATACGTTCGGAGCTATTTTCTCCGAGCGTATTTTTTTGTGGTCAATTAGCAAATAACTGAAAAATATTTTTGCAAGCGATTGCAAAAAGTCTGATTATTTTATAAGATTAGGGTATGAGTTTTTATAGAAAGGTGGGAAAAAAGTGAGTACATTAAGTGCTAAAGAGCGCATTATCTATCAAATATATCCTAAAAGTTTTAAGGATAGTAATGATGACGGGATCGGGGATCTTAAGGGGATCACAGCTGAGCTCGAATATTTAAAGCAACTAGGGGTAAATACTTTGTGGCTCAATCCGATCTATGTTTCACCACAAATTGACAACGGTTACGATGTGGCGGATTACTATCAGATCGATGAAAAATTGGGCATCATGGCAGATTTTGATGAATTAGTGACCAAAGCACATGCCTTGGGCTTAGATATCATTTTAGATTTTGTAATGAATCATACCTCTGATCAACATCCGTGGTTTCAAGCAGCTTTAAAGGACAAAGACAGTGAATTTCGTAATTGTTATTTATGGCATCGAGGGAAAAATGGGGGCCCACCCAATAATTGGGGTTCCTTTTTTGGCGGAAGTGTGTGGCAAAAAGATCCGCTTGATCCAGATAATTACTATTTTCATCTATTTGCTAAGGAAATGCCCGACCTGAATTGGGCTGAACCAAAAGTCCAAGTCGAAATGCTCAAGATCGCTAAGTTTTGGCTCGAGCATGGGGTCGATGGCTTTAGATTGGATGCTTTTATCCATATCGCCAAAGCCGACTTCGAGCAAGATATGTTAGCTGAGTCAGCTGAGCCCCAGATCGCCGAGATGTTTTATGCTAATTTACCGCAAGTTCAAGTTTACTTAAAAGAATTTATCGCTCAATTACACCAGATAAAGCCGAATATCTTCATTTTAGGGGAAGCAGCTAGTGCCGACATCGATCTTGCGGTGGATTATACGACGCCCCCAAAAGAGAGCTGTGATACGGTCGTGACCTTCCGCTACTTTGCCGAAGATAAGCGCCAAGTCGAACCCGACCTGCCTCAGATAGGACAGCCTGTGAAATTAGATATTCCCGGTTTTAAATCCAATATGCTCGAGTGGCAAAAGCGACTTGAAGGAGTGAGCTATCCCACTTTGTATTGGAGCAACCACGACATGCCCCGGATCTTGAGTCGTTTTGCACCTAAAATGGGATCTAAAGCTTGTGCAAAAATGCTGGCAACGTTGATGTACTTACAGCGAGGCATACCTTGCATCTATTATGGGGAAGAATTGGGCATGCGCTCGCAGACATTAGGCACGGTGGCGGACTTTGAAGATCCGCAGATCGTTGATTTTGCTAAGCAAGCAAAGAAAAAAGGCTGGCGTGATAGCGAGATCTTGCACAAAGCTAGTCAAGCGCATAAAATGGCAGCGCGCTTGCCGTTACCGTTTGATACGACGGCTTATGCTGGTTTTTCTAAAGTTCAGCCATGGAAATGGTCGAAAGACGAAAATGTTGCCAGTATCGCTGAACAAATGGGCGATCCTGACAGTGTATTGAATTTCTACCGCCAAATTTTACAGTTAAAGAAACAACAGATATTTATCCAAGGGCGTTTTATTTTAGAAAATACTAGCTCTGAGTTGTATGTGTATCGTCGAGTGATAGATGAGCATAAACAAGTGTTGGTCATCTGTAATTTGAGTGAACATGAGCAGCGTTATCCGTGTGGTGCCTTTACTAAGGTGCTATTGAGCCAAAATGCTAAAGTTAGTGCAGATCAAGTCAAACTAGCGCCATATGGATCGCTTATTTTACAAAAATAAAAAAAGAGAGGAAAAACAATGGATATTGCAGCAGTTTATCACCGCCCTGACAGTGAAATGGCTTATTTAGGGGCTAATGGAGTTTTTGAGATCCGCTTGAAAGTCAAACACGATGATGTAGCTAAAGTTGAATTGCTATATGGTGACCCGTATGGAACTAAGGTCAATGAAAAAGATGCGGGAGCCTGGGAGCATGAGGCCGTTACGATGGAGAGGGCCTTTATTACTAAGACACACGATTATTTTGTAGCTCGAGTAACGCTACCTTTGCACCGGTTACAGTATGCTTTCAAGCTTACTGACAAAGCGGGCGACCAGTGGCTTTATGATGATCGCAAATTCGTCCCAGCGACGGCGGAAAATATGTTAGCTTTGACCTGTTTTCGCATGCCGTATTTACATGAGATCGATCGGATCGATCCACCTGAATGGGTCAAAGAAACAGTTTGGTATCAGATATTTCCGGAAAGATTTGCCAATGGGGATCTGACCAATGATCCAGCGGGTACCTTACCCTGGGGCAGTGCTGAGCCAACACGGCAAAACTTCTTTGGGGGCGATCTGCAAGGGATCATCGACCACTTAGACTATTTACAAGAGCTTGGGATCACCGGCCTGTATTTGTGCCCGATCTTTACGGCGCATTCCAACCATAAATATGACACGATCGATTACTTTACGATCGACTCGCATTTTGGGGACAAGAAGACCTTTAAATGTTTGGTCGATGAAGCGCATAAACGTGGAATGAAAGTCATGTTGGATGCGGTCTTTAACCATTTGGGCGATTTTTCGATGCAGTGGCAAGATGTGATCGAACATGGGCAAGAATCGCGCTTTGCTTCGTGGTTTCATATCAATGAATTTCCGGTCAGCTATACTAAGACGGATAATGATGAATTTGCTCGTGACCTGACTTATGAAGTCTTCGCTAACACACCGCATATGCCGAAGCTAAACACGGCTTCGCGTGAAGTGCAAAATTATCTGCATGAGATCGCATCGTATTGGATCAAACAGTTCAATATCGATGCTTGGCGGTTAGATGTGGCAAATGAGATCGATCACCACTTCTGGCGGCACTTCTATTCATTGACACATCATTTGAAGCCAGATTTTTATGTTTTGGGTGAAGTTTGGCACAATGCTCAAAGTTGGGTCAACCAACATGAATTTGACGGTGCGATGAATTATCCATTTACAGAAACTTTAAGTGATGGGATAGTAGCTAAAAAGATCAGCCTCAGCGAGATGGCCTCACGGTTGAATGAACAGCTGATGCTCTATCGCATGCCGACAAACCAAGTGATGTTAAATTCGATGGATACGCATGATACAGCCCGGTTGTTGACACTTTGCCAAGGTGATAAAGATCTAGCAAAATTGACGTTGACCTTGATGTTTCTGCAAATGGGTTCACCATGTATTTACTATGGGACCGAAGTGGGGATGGCTGGTGGTAATGATCCAGCATGTCGGGCCTGCATGGTCTGGGATAAAGAGGAGCAAGATCAAAAGATGCTCGCTTTTATGAAAGCTTTGATCAAATTGCGTAAAGACCAACAACCTGTGCTCAGTTATGGCGGTTATGCTTGGCAAGTAGATGATACAGCTCAAGTTGTAAAATTAACACGAAAAAAAGATGCTACTAAGCTCTGTGCGGTCTTTAATTTGGGCGAAAAACCGTATGCGGTAGCCCCAATTGGTAAAACGCTCCTGGAACAAAATTTTGCAGACGGTAAATTAGAAAAGAACGGCTTTGTGATCTTTGAATAATATTGCTTGTTGAATTTAGGATAAAGGACTAAAATTAAAGCGAAGATATGAGGGGGGTCAAATAAATGACAGTTGAACCAAAATTAGCTCAAGATGTTTGGAAAGACGCCGGTAAGCACGTGCAATTCACGGTACTTGAATTAAAGCGTCAAGATCAAAAGCATGAACAAGAAGTGATCACCGCTTTTGCTGATCGTTACCAAGCTATCTTGCGTTCGTTGCATATTCGCGACAATGAAGGTTGCTTACGGGCAACGTTTGGGTTTAGTAGTGATGCTTGGGATTATTTATTCCCTAATGCACCGAAACCAAAAGAGCTTGTTCCATATCAGACTTTGCGCGGTGATAAGTACGAGATGCCAGCAACTAAAGGGGATCTTTTCTTCCACATTCGGGCTAATGATGAAGCGGTCGTTTACGAAGCAATGTCACAATTTATGCTCTTTTTACGTGATATCACCAATGTTGTTGATGAAACGAAGGGCTTTCGTTACTTTGAAGGGCGGGCGATCGTCGGCTTTATCGATGGGACAGAAGCACCCGAGATGGAGTTAGCTTCCCAATACGCTTTAGTCGGGGATGAAGATCCAGAATTTGTCAATGGATCTTATGCCTTTGCCCAAAAGTGGTTGCATAACATGGATTTTTGGAACAAGCTCAAGACTGAAGATCAAGAGAAGGCGATCGGACGACAAAAGTTCAATGACCTTGAACTTGATGACGATGAGAAGTTCAAAAATGCGCATAATGTTGTCTCCAAAGTTGAGATCAATGGTGAAGAACAAAAGATCATTCGGATGAATGTCCCTTATTCTGACCCGGCTTCCGGTAAGACGGGAACGTATTTTATGGGGTATTCACGTTATTGGCAAGTGACAAAATTGATGTTACTGTCGATGCTCAAAGGACATGATTTCTTGTTGTCCTTCTCAGATATTTTATCAGGACAACTATTCTTTATCCCATCCAAGACGGTTTTAGATGAGATCGCTGATGGTGAGTTTACCAAATAATTTAATAAGTTAGTTCAAGCAGTTGAGGTTTTCTTGACTGCTTTTTTTGCGCTATCTGGGCTATAATAGAGTTAAATACTTTAGTTAAAAGGAAGGTTTGTATGGAAAGATCAGCTATCTATCACCGCCCAGCAAGCGAGATGGCATACATGGCGGATAAACAAAACTATCGGTTACAATTAAAGACCAAGCATCGCGATATCACGCGGGTGCGGGTGATCTTTGGGGCACCCCAGATGCTGGTCAAAGATTCAGGTCAAACAGATGCGTGGGAATATGCAACTAAAGAAATGGATAAGCGCCTGCAAAATGGGATCTATGACGTCTGGGAAGTCAAATTGCCGATCCCGGCAACGCGTAAGCTAAAATATGCCTTTCATCTACTCGATCGTGAAGGTAATGAGCTTTTATATGACGCTAATTTGATGCAACTCTATACTCCAAAAGCCGTTCAAGAGATGACGGGCTTTTTGACGCCGTATTTAGTATTGGATGAGACTACGACAACGCCAGAATGGACGAAAAAGATGATCTGGTACCGTTTGATGCCAGATCGCTTTGCCAATGGTGATCAGCAAAAAGATCCTAAAGATACACTTGAATGGGGCCAAGAAGCGGATAAAGCGAAGTTTTTTGGTGGCGATTTGCAGGGGATCATCGATAAGTTAGATCACATCCAAGGGTTAGGCTTTAACGGGATCTACTTAAGTCCAGTTTTTGATGCTTATTCCAACCACAAATTCGATACGATCGATTACTATGAGATCGACCCAGCCTTTGGTACTAAAGAGAAGTTCAAAGAATTGATCGAAGCGATCCATCAACGGGGGATGAAGGTCATGTTAGATATCACGTGTGATCATCTAAGTGATTTCTCGCTCCAATGGCAAGATGTGCGTAAATATGGGGTCCGGTCGAGTTTTGCCAAATGGTTTTTGATCAAGGAATTTCCCGTGCGTTACGTTCCTAGTGAATTACCTGACTATTCTGAACGTTTGACCTATGAGGCTTTGAACAACAATCCCCATATGCCAAAAGTCGATCTGGAAAATCCGGAGGTCCAAGCGCACTTTGGTAATATTTTGACGTACTGGACACGTAACTTTGATATTGATGGTTGGAGCATTGCGGATTCTAATGAGATCCCGGCTGCCTTCAAACGTTACCTGCTAGAAACACTACGTCAAGTTAAGGAAGATATTTATCTTTTAGGAAATACGATCGCTAAAAAAACTGAACATGATGATGTCTTTGCGGGTAATAATTCGATCGATGTGCGTGAATTAGTTGAGGGAACTTTTATCACTAAAAATATTCCACCGACTGAATTGGCCTATGCGCTAAATGAGCATCAATTACGGGCTGATCCAAGTACGCTTTCGGCTTCGCTTTTGGCGGCAGATAGTCCACAAACACAGCGGATCTTAGCCAAGTGTGAGGGCAATGTCCAATTGTTACGTGCAGTTTTAGCATTTATGTTCATGCAACCAGAATCGCCAAGTATCCTATATGGTACTGAAAAAGGACTTAAAGCAGGGACTGAAGCTGCCTTACAGCCATGTATGGATTGGAAAGATGATCAAGCAAGCGATGAGATGCAACGTTTCTTGAAAACTTTACTGGCGATGCGGACGCGTTACAACAATGTATTGTGTGAAGGTTCATTTGAATGGGGCCAATGTAGCAATCAGTATTCTTATTTGAGTTTTAGCCGTCGTTTAGGTGATAAACGCCTATTTGCGTTGTTTAACTTAGGCTATGGGAGCATTAAGATCGTATTGCCACAAAATTGTAAATTATTACTGGGGCAAAACTTAGTTGAACAAGACAAACGTTTAGGGCAAGCAGGTTTTGCGATCGTTGAATTATAGAGTGTGAGAGCTTGGCCGTCAGCACCGTACAAATAACAAAAAATATCAGCATGATGCAAAATACGCATCATGCTGATATTTTTTGTTAGTCGTAATTTATGCCAGATCTTTTTCAGTGCACAAAAAAAACCATGGAGCCTAAACTCACATGGTCTAAAAAGTTATTTTTTAGTTTACGTGTACGGCAAATGATGGCATGAAGTAAGCCATGTTACCGATCTTAACGCTTTGACCTGGTTCTGGAGCAGCAACGAAGCTGTTACCACCTAAGTAGATCGCAACATGGTAAGTTGAACCTGGTGTACCCCAGAATAATAAGTCACCAACTTGTGCTTGGCTAACTGGAATATGTGTACCAGCAGATTCTTGAGCAATCGTGTTACGGCCGATTTGTTTACCAAAGTGTGCGTAAACGTATTGTGTCAAGCCTGAGCAGTCAAAACCGGATGGTGTAGAACCGCCCCATACGTAAGGTGTGCCGATAAATGATTGTGCATAAGCTGCGATCGCACTACCATCAGCAGAAGTTGAAACAACTTGTTGTTGAGGTTGTTGTACTTGCGCAGGTTGTGCTTGTTGTTGCACTTGTTGAGTTTGTTGTGCTGGAGCTTGAGTTTGTGTTTGAGCTGGTGCTTGGTTTTGTGTTTGAGCTGGTGCTTGGTTTTGTACAGGTTGTTGTACTTGTTGTTGAGCTTGGGCAGCAGCTTGAGTTTGTGTTTGAGCTGGTGCTTGGTTTTGTGTTTGAGCTGGTGCTTGGTTTTGTACAGGTTGTTGTACTTGTTGTTGAGCTTGGGCAGCAGCTTGTTCTTGTGCGGCTTGTTGAGTGGCAGCTTCTTGTTGAGCTTGAGAAGCTGCTTGTTCTTGTGCAGCTTGTTGAGCAGCAGCTTCTTGAGCTGGGTCTTTAGCTGGATCATTGATCGTCAATGTTTGACCAACAAGTAAAGTAGCGCCCAAGTTGTTAGCAGAACGTAAAGAATCAACAGTTACACCGTAAGCTTGTGCGATCGAGTAAAGTGATTCGCCAGCTTGTACTGTGTGAGTTGTGTGGTTAGCTGAAACAACAAGTTGAGGTTCTTGAGCTTGTTCTTGTGTAGCTTCTTGTTGTACGACAGGTTGTTCTGTTTGTTGTTGCACTGGTTGTTCAGTTTGAGCAGGTTGTTGTGTTGCTTGAACTGTACCATTGACCCTCAAAACATTACCTGGGTGAATGAGGTAAGCATCTGTAGCTAAGCCGTTCAATTCACGTAATTTTTCAACTGATGTGTTGTATTGTTGTGCAAGTGTCCAAAGTGTGTCACCAGCTTTAACAGTTACATCAGAAGTGTTTTCTGTGTCAGCTTTCTTGTCAGCAGCTTGAGCTGTATTGTTGTTTTCAGAAACTTGAGCATCTTTAGCTGGAACTTTCAATGTTTGACCAGTAACGATCAAGTGAGAGTTTTGGTCGATGTTGTTCAAAGCTTCGATCGCTTGGATAGAAACACCATATTTTTGTGAAAGATCCCAAACTGTATCGTTCTTAGCAACTTTATGAGTTGTATCTGCATTTGCTGTTGCTGTTGTAGCCAAGAATAATCCGGCTGCTCCGACTGTACCGACTAAAAGTTTTTTTGCTGTATGATTCAAAATTTATATTCACTCCTAATAATTTTCAATAATTTCTAAACGACTAACTTCAATTTGACTGATACATTTATTTTAATCCATTTATGTTGCAACCTAATGCAAAAAAGATTACATTTTACCAAATTTTGTAATAAATAACCGCGAAACCTTGAAAATATTGGGGAAATAAATTTATTAAGATTTAGTAAAGATGAATAAAATGTTATAAACGTTGATATAACAAGGCTTTTGGTGAAGAAAGAGCAAAACATTTAAAAAATAATGTTACAAAAATGTTACAAAAAATATAAGCCACCGCAGTGAAGTAAATGCTAGTAAAATTAAAGTTATTTAGATTTAAAAGTGTATATCAAGCTTGAAATGATATTACAAAAAAGTTAAATCGATATTAATTAATGTTACTATCAATAATTATTAATGTTTCTAGTAGATATAGTTTAAATATCTCTTTAAAATCACGGTAAATATTGACTTTTGAGGCGAGGTTCAATAAATTTATTATTATCAATTATTAATTTTTAAAATTAGAGACAGAAAGAAGGTACGAGCTGTGGAAGTATATAATTTTTCAGCGGGACCGGCAATGATGCCACCCGAAGTGGTAGCTCAGATCCAAGCTGAGTTAGTATCCTATCGTGATAGTGAGATGAGTGTGATGGAGATCAGTCACCGCTCAGCGCTATATGAGGAGATGTTTCAAACTGCTAAAGCCGATCTAAGAGAGCTCTTAGCTGTGCCTAAAGATTACAAGATCTTATTTTTACAAGGGGGAGCGTCGACCCAATTTACGACGATACCGTTGAATCTGGCACGGAAGACGAAAAATATTGCTTTTGTCGACACAGGACACTGGTCGCAAACAGCGATCGCAGATGCTCAACTTGTGCCTGAGCGCAAAGTCGATGTGGTCGCTTCAGGCAAAAGTTCCGCTTATAGCCGTTTGCCACATGAGATCACACTGGATAAACCCTATGATTATGTGCATTTGACGATCAATAACACGATCGAAGGGACGATGTATCGCAAGTTGCCTGAATTACAAGGGCAAACGGTAGTCGGAGATATATCTTCAAACATCTTGGGCTATCAACATGATGTCCAAAAGTATGGCCTTTTGTACGCTAGTGCGCAAAAGAATATCGGTCCAGCTGGGTTGACGTTAGTGATCGTTAAAGAATCGCTTTTAGACAAAGAACAGGATCTGCCTTCAATGCTTGATTATGTGAAGTTGATCAAACGTGACTCTAATTTAAATACGCCGCCAGTTTTTCCGATCTATGCGGCTGGGCTAGTTTTCCAATGGCTAAAAAACAGGGTGGCGTAAAGCAGATGCAACAACAAAATGAGGCTAAAACGGCACTCTTGTATGAGATGTTGGATAACTCAAAACTCTTTTTGGGAACGGCGCATGCACCCGATCGTTCGTTGACCAATGTTCCTTTTACAACGGAAAGTAAAGAGCTTGATGAAAAATTCATCACTCAAGCTGAAGCAAATGGGCTAAAAAATATTCGGGGCCACATTTTGGTTGGCGGAATGCGGGCAAGTATGTATAATGCCTTTCCGATTGAAGGGGTAGAGGCACTGGTCGACTTTATGAAAGCTTTCGAGCGAAAAGAACGTCCGATCTATGCAACTACGCTGAAATAAACATGGTATAATATAATTCCTTGGCAGGGGCGCTTTGGCGGTCACGTCAAAGGCTTGGTGTCACGCATTTGTGTGGCACTTTTTTTATTGGTGTGCTAGGCTGGGGATAAGGACAGGTGAACGATATGCAAGATACGATATTTGAAGCGATAAAAAATGATCCCGCGAATAAAAAATATACCGAAGCTGGGATCGATCCATTATATGTAGCCCCAAAAGAAGCCAAGATCTTGATCGTGGGACAAGCACCAGGCAAACGGGCACAGGATACACGGTTGTTTTGGAATGACCCTAGTGGTGACAATTTGCGGGCTTGGATGGGAGTTTCTCGTGAAGAATTCTATCAGTCAAAAGAGTTTGCGATCTTGCCGATGGATTTTTATTTTCCAGGTAAGGGCAAAAGCGGGGATCTACCACCAAGGAAAGATTTTGCTAAAAAATGGCATCCGTTGTTGTTAGAACAGATGCCTGATATCGAACTGACATTGCTAGTGGGAAGTTATGCGACCAAACATTACCTCCACCTTAAAAGTACTACAAAGTTGACCGATGTCGTGCGCGACTATCAGGTATATTTACCAGAGTGCTTCCCGTTAGTTCATCCTTCACCCCGTAACCAACTCTGGCAAAGTAAAAATCCGTGGTTTGCCCAAACGGTCTTGCCAGAGTTAAAAAAACGGGTCCAAGCGATCATAAAATAATGATACTAGGAGCCTCACTATGATCATAGTGAGGCCCTTTGTCGAACATGTTTCCGCTATCTAGCTCAGTTGCTGGTAAAAAATAACCGACTAAGCAGATACTTAGCCGGTGAAATATCAAAAATTAAAGTTTTAAGCGACTATCTAAGCGTGAGACCGCGCGTAGGATCAAGAAGCTGATCGTAGCTTCGATCGGCCACATGATCAGATTTTTTGGTCCGCGGACGCTCAATAGTCCCCAGATCGGTGCTTGATACATCAAATGGATCCATAGCGTGTTGAAGAAAATATTTGAGACAAAGATCTGCACGAACTGATATGTTGCTAGGCGTTGCCAAGAGACCTTTTGTTGGTATAAAAAGGTCCCTGCGATCAAGCCGGCAACAAAGGCACTAAAAGTATAACCGATAAAAAAAGTGCTACCGGTTGAAAAAAGTGTGCTTTTGATCAGATCAGCTAAAACAAGGGCAACACCACCGAGCCATGGTCCCAAAAAGTAACCGATCAAAGTCGTTCCCATAAAACCGAGCCCGAATTTGACTAGATTATCTGAGCCAAATGAGATCTTGGCTAAGACAGTCTGCAAGGCGATGAGCATCGCAGCTAAAGTGATCGTTTTTGTCGTGAGTTTTGGACTTCTCCAAGCTAAATTCGTCATAAAAAAACATCTCCCTAAAATAATTTGGGGGGAGACAAGCACCAGCAATGGTTAGATTATTGGTGAATGCGGAAGATACACGCAGCCAAAATGACGGTTTGGCTTTCTGCTCACGTTCACATTCCGTTCCATGAGCCCGTAACGCATAAATTCCTACCCCTACAAGCGTTGATTTTAGCATTTATTTTTAAATAAATCTACTGGTAAAACACGAACGATAAAAGTTTTTTTAAGTAGAAATATAGTTTAAAAGATGAATAGTTGGTGTAATGGGAAAGTATCTTGTAGAATTAAAGCGAACTGGAAAAACAGGGGGAGATGGTTGGGATAGTAGTGAGTTAGCTAAAAATTGTACATTTCACAAGCAAGCATTTTCTGAATGTTAAAGATTAGGTGGCATTCATTACTCAGCTGTTGCGTTCCTTAAATTACAAAGGAGTTTTTCTATGGAAAATAAAGAATTGGTCGTCAAAAATGCACGCGAATATGTATATGATGCTTTGAATAATGAAGGTAGTGGCCATGATTGGTGGCACATTTTTCGTGTTACTAATAATGCTATCGAAATTGCTAAACATGAAAAAGCGGATATTTATATTTGTGAATTAGCAGCATTATTACATGATATTGCTGATGGAAAATTAAATGAGAGCGAAGAAGCTGGCCAAAAAAGGGTACATGCATGGTTGGTCGATAATGGCGTATCTAGTGAAACACTAGCTCATGTTATGGATATTGTTTCAAAGATGTCATTTAAGGGTGGAAACCAAAAGGAAAATGTTTCTACTTTGGAAGGAAGAATCGTTCAGGATGCTGATCGTTTAGATGCTATGGGGGCGATCGGGATCGCACGGGTAATGTGTTATTCAGGCCACGTTGGGCGTCCGATCCACGATCCGGCTATGAAGCCTAGAGAAAACCTCACTTTGGAAGATTATCGCAATGGTAAGGATACAGCGATCATGCATTTTTACGAAAAATTGCTTAAGTTAAAGGACACCATGAATACAAGCTATGCCACGAAACTAGCGCAGGGACGCCATGAATTTTTAAAAGTATATTTGGATCAATTCTATCAAGAATGGGATGCCAAGCGGTAGTAGTTGGCTATTATCTCATTGAACTGACATTCTAATTTTAAATAAGATCATTATATTTAGTTAGTGATCAAAAAAGTTTTTGCTATACTTGGGATGTTGTTACTTAAGCGCTGGTTAGATGAAAATAATAAGCGTAAGTAGCAAAAATTTTTAACCGTAGTCGTGTCTTCTTGCAAGGACACGGCTATTTTTTTACAAAAAAAGAAGCTCTCTTGCTTGCAGATGGACAACTGGTGCTCAAACGAGCCAATTGGATTCAAGATCGGTATAGCATATTATTTATAGCCGTATTTAAACAAACAGGGTAAGTAGCTCGTATCGACACGTTCTACTTACCCTGTTTATTTATTTTTGATGGTTAGCCCAATGGTCTTTGGCGATCGCTGCCCCATAGATCAGGGCCTCGATCACGGTGATAAAGAAGCTGACTGGCCAATCAGTGAGGTAGCTAAAGTATAGGCCAAGCCAAACACCAGCCAGAATGAAGATGAAATTTAAAACGATCATCTGGTAGAGCCGATGGGCGAAGTATTTTGTCGCCGAAGCTGGGATCGTTAAGAGCACAAAGATCAGTAAAGCACCGACGATCTGAGCTGTAATACTGATCGTTAAGGCGAGCATTACTAAAAAGATGATCGAGATCGTTTTGTTGAAGCGCTGATTGTACTGAGCTCCTTGAGAATCAAAAGAGTTATATGCTAGGCGCTTGAACAAGATCGTGATCGTCAACAATAGTAAGACGCTAAGGGCGATCAAAACTTCGATATCGCTACGGTCGATCCCAACGATGCTCCCAAATAAAATACTTGTCGCATAATTAGCTTGTTTATCTGAGAGTGATAAAAATAAGATCCCAAGCCCTAAGAAAAGGCCGGAAAAGACGCTGATCGAAGCTTCACGCCGTCCGAGCCGTTCACCTGACATCCCGATCAATAAGGCACTAGCCGTAGTAAAAGTCAGCATCCCCGCTAAAGGCGAGATCCCGATAAAGATCCCAAATGAAGCGCCAGAAAACCCGATCTCAGAGAGCGTATGGGTGAAAAAAGATGTTTGGCGTGCTACCACAAAGGTCCCCATAACACTACAGATCAAAGCAATGAAGATCCCTGCAATAAAGGCATAGCGCATAAAATCATAATCAAACATTATTTTTTAGCCCCCTTTTCAAGTAAGACACCAGTTTGATCTTCCAAATGAAGTTCATAGTCGGCGTATTGTTCGATCAGCTCGGGGTCGTGTGTGATAAATAAGATCGTTAGCCCGTGTTGTTGCATGACCTCACGTAGCATTTGTAACAATTCGTGTTTGTTGGTCGTATCTAAGCTCGCGGTGGCTTCGTCTAAGATGAGCAACTTGGGATCAGCACAGAGCGCTTGGGCTAGATAGGCGCGTTGTTTTTCGCCCCCAGAAGCTTTGCCTAAAGGTTGATCTTTGATCCGCGTCAGTTTTGTCTCTGCCAAGATCTGTTCAAGTTTTTCGTTTAAAGGCTTGCGGTTCCAAAAAAAATTGCGCTTTTTGAGACCGAATGCTACGAAATCCTTGATGCAAAGGGGATACTCATCATCAATATTGCGCAATTGTGGTACGTATTGGACTTCATCGCGCTTGACATTAAAGACCGTGTGGACGGTATAGTTGTTAGCTAGATCTTGTAATAAGTGTTTGACAAGCGTTGTTTTTCCGACACCATTTTCACCTGTGATACAGGTCAAACTACCTTGAGGGATCTCAAAGGAGAGGTTGGAGAAAAGCTTGCGGTTGGGGATGGAAAGATCCAAGTTATGCACTGATAGGATCGATTTCATGAATAACTACTTCTTTCTATTTTTGAGTATCTAAGACAGCTTGGTATTCGTCTTGTAGCCAAGTTACGTATGTCTTGTTTTTAGGTAGAGTTTCAGTAACTTTGACGACAGGAATGTTGTTTTCTTTGCAGAGTTCAACGATATTTTTGATCACTGAGCTGTCACTTTGGGTATTTTGGACAAAGAAAGCGATCTTTTTACCTTTGATATCATTTTGCAATTTCTTGATGTCAGAATAGGATGGGTCGCTACCTTCTTCAGTTGCTTTAGCGAAGTGGCTGTTAGCGATCTTATAACCCATCTTCTTCAAAGAATAGTCAAAGACTGGTTCTGAAACAGCTACTTTTTGATTATTGCTGTTTTGTTTGATCTTGTCTAGCGTTTGTGTTAATTTAGCTAAAGTTTTTTTATATTTAGTAGCATTTTTCTTGAAGGCAGCCTTATTTTTAGGTTGCATTTTGCCAAATTCAGTTGCTAAACGGTCAGCGAGTTTTTCCATGGTCGTTGGATCATACCAGAGATGTTCATTTTGGCCTTCCTTGACTTTCATGACATCAGCCACAGATAGATATTTTTTACCATTCAATTTTTTGACCCAGCTATCGTAGCCGGCACCGTTATAGATAACAAGATCGGCTTTGGAAACGATCTTAGCTGTTTTAGTTGTTGCTTCAAAGTCGTGGGGATCAACGTTAGGGCTAGTGATCAATGAAGTGACAATTCCGTGATCGCCTAAGACGGCCTTGGCAGTTTCGCCGTAAAAATCAAGGGTCGTTACGACATTTAGCTTGTCAGATGCAGCAGCAGTATTTTTGTGATCAAAGGTGAAGAATGCTAGAAAAGCACTCACGAGTAAGATGAAACTAAATAATTTTTTTCGCATAATAAATATATCCTCTCTTAAATTGTAATGATTACCATTAACGATACTAACGTTTGAATTTACTACTGTCAAGCGTTGGGAAGCCTAAAAAGTTCTAAATTACGATTAAGTATTTTAAGAGAACACGTCAATTAAACTGTGAGAGCTTTTGAATTACGATTTAAAAAATTCTCGGAAAAATTTTGTCAGAGTTTTTAGTGTTAGATTTAAGTCCATTTTAGTGCTATAAATCCCAGTATAAAGGCAAGTCTTTGGGCTTGAAAAATCCTGCGCACAGATCCAAAATAAGGTCAGAAGGGGATGGGGGATTTGAGTACTTATGAAGAGGCCCTTAAAGCATGGAAATTAGCGGGCTTTAAGGATGGAATGATCTTTTCGTGGATCATCTCAGAGCATAAAGACATTTGTTTAGAGCTGTTGCAACTGATCTTACCTGATTTAGAGATCGTGGACGTTAAAAACATCAAAAAAGAGGATACGCATAAGCAAAATACCGTCTTTCACGGGGCGCGCTTCGATATCTATGCTGCAGACGAGCATGGACGAATGTATGACATTGAGATGCAGGTCAGTGATGAACATAATTTAGGTAAGCGGATCTCATGTTATCAAAGTTATTTGACCCAGCATGCTTTGGGGGCTGGGCAAGACTATAATGACAGGGTTGATACGTATGTGATCTTTATCTGTGATTTCGATTTTTTTGGTGCAAGTTTACCAGTATACACGACTGAAGTATGCGTAAAAGAAAGTGATCTGATACTCGATATAGGAGTGGTTAACTGTTACCAAAAACATAGAAAAATGTGTTATAACAAACCATGGAAAGAAGTAAAAATGTGGGTGGTTATTATGACAATGTTAAAACCGAAAGAAATGGCTGAACGTTTAGGTGTTACAGTCAGAACTTTGCAAATTTAGGATAGTAAAGGTGTGTTAAAAGCATATCGGACTCCCACCAATCGAAGATATTATACTGAAGAACAATATTTAAACTATATTGGTAAATCAGAGTCCAACAAGCGCAAAGTAGTTGCCTATGCTAGAGTATCAACGATAGTCAAAGAGATGATTTAAAAAATCAAATTGACTTTATTAGGCAATACGTTAACGCTAAAGGCGTTGTTTTAGATGAAACAATTACTGATGTTGGCAGTGGGCTTAACTACAATCGAAAAAAGTGGAATAAATTGCTAGAAGAAGTAATGAATAATCAGATTGATACGATTTACATTACTTATAAAGATAGATTTATTCGTTTTGGTTATGAGTGGTTTGAACGATTATGTAAGATACACAATACTAAGATCGTGGTATTGAATAATGTTGAAACTAGTCCAATGCAAGAAATGATTGATGATATGGTGAGTATTGTACACGTATTTTCCTGTCGTTTATATGGTTTACGTAAATATAAGCATAAACTAGAAAACGACAAATCTTTGAAAGGTGGTGAAAATAATGGTGTTAAGAACCCAAAAAGTTAGACTTTATCCAAATAAAACCATGCAGAAAGTCTTAGATGACTTGTGTGATTATCGCAGATATTGCTGGAATACTGGTTTGGCTTTATGGAATGATATGTATGAAGAATCATTGATTTTAGAAGATAAAAAGTTAAAACCAACACAATACAAGGTTCGTGATGAATTGGTTGCAAATAAAGAGGATTGGCAATACCGACTATCTGCACGTTGTTTACAGTTGGCGATCGAAGATTTATCTAAAGCGTGGAAGAACTTTTTTGATAAGGCACAAGTTGATTGGGGTAAACCAAGTTTTAAATCAAAGAAAGCCACTAGACAGGGTTTTAAAACTGACCGTGCCAAGATTATTAAGGGTAAGTTGCGCTTGGATAAACCACATAGAATTAAGAATTGGTATGACATACGCATGAGTGGCGCTAAGTTGTTAACTGGTGAATTAAAAGTTGTTTCAATTTACCGTGAAAATGGTAAATATTGGGCAAGTTTACCTTTTGAAGTCAATATTGAAACAAAGCCTAAAACTGACCATGTAACAGCTATTGATGTCAATGTCGGGCATATCAACTATACGGAAGGCAAAATTAATACATTGCCAGATAATCTAAAACGATTGTATAAGCGTATCAAACATTATCAACGTATGTTGGCTAGAAAGAGTGTTGTGAATGGGAAACGAGCTACTAAAAGTAATAATTATGTTAAGACGAGAGCCAAGTTGCAACGTGATTATCGCAAAGTAGCTAATATCCAACATGATATTATGCAGAAGTTTACAACTCAATTAGTTGAAGAATACGACAAGATCGTAATTGAAGACTTGGCGGTTAAACAAATGCAGATGACTCATGTCGCTTCCAAGGGGCTACAGCGTTCAATGTTTGGTTATTTCAGACAGATACTGAGTTATAAGTGCGATTGGAACGGTAAGAAACTTATCTTAGCTGATAAGTATTATCCAAGCACCCAACGCTGTTCTAAGTGTGGTCATATTAAGACTGGTGAAGAAAAAGTTGGGCTTAATGGCAACTTAAAATATAGAACTAAGCACAACGAATATATCTGTTATGAATGCGGAAATATTATGGATAGAGATGAAAACGTAGTGTTGAATTTATTAGCACTGATATAAAAAATACAGGGGTGGGCTACACCCTTAAACTGTAAGAGTTAGTCACTGTCATTACCCTCTCGTTAGGATATGGGAATACTAATGTTGACGGCAGTAAATAAAATTAGGAAAGGAAAAACTATATAATTCTTTCTAACAATGTAGAAGAATGTACTTAAACTTCTATATTGTTCTACATTTTATATAGCAGAACATAACATTATTTTAAACGCTAAAGCTAAAGATTTTTCGGCTGTTTCACAAGGATCGGCGGCTTTTTTGAAATATGTAGATACAGATGTTCCGACGAGTGCTCTTACATGTAAGATAGCTGATGATATTGTTATTTTGAAAACTAACACGCAAAAGGAAGGTGATTATATGTTCTATGAATTAGAATTTCGTTCACGCCTTGCTAGGGAAACAAAGAAAGTAAGTAAAGAGGTACGAGAAAAAGGTCTAGCCGAAGGGCGAAAGGAAGGTAGAAAAGAAGGCCTCACCGAGGGATGGGCCAAAGGTGAAAAAAGAGTTGTTTGTGATATGATCAGTCGCCTGACTGCTAAAGGATATTCCAAACAAGATGTCATTACTACGGTTACAGAATTGACTCATTTTACAGCAGAAGAAGCTATTGTGCTTTATGACAAGTTATTTGTAAAGTGATCGAAAAAGGCTCACGGTGAAAAGTTTTCAGCGTGGGTCTTTTTGACTTGTTAGTAAGTTATTCATTTGGTGCTTCGTAAATATTACTTTGACTTTCAGCACTTGAATCAGAAGCAGGATGTGTTTGCTTTTGAGACTGGGTGACCGGAGCAAGTGCATCATTGAGACGCCCGATCGGATCATAAGCCCACAAGAAGAGGCTGACGACCACTAAGTTGAATAACGTAAAAGCTAACCACCAGTTGAATAAGGCATGCATAATACCATTAGTCGTAGCTTTTGCCTTGAGATAGGCGTGTCTGTATGGATCGTTTTCTGGTTCCATTTTAGCCATCCTTTCTTAGTGTGTTATAAAGTTATTTTTACTTAAAAATAGATTTTTTGCAACTAAGATCATCAATTTTATTCAGCCTGATAGACATCACTTGTATCAGTACTATCTTCTGTAGTTTCGGGTGTGGTGGAATGTTGCTGTTGGGGTCGTGTTTGCTGGACAGTTGTGTTGATCGTTTCGGTTATCCGTCCAACAGGGTCAATGATGATCCAGAAAAACCACAGCATCAAACAAGTGATAATGATATGAAAGAGACCAAAGATCAAATACCAAATAAAAGCTGAACATAAAATACCATTAGTCGTTGCTTTGGATTTCAAATAACGGTCTCTATAAGGGTCGATATCTCTTTTCATAATGATCATCCTTTCTATATATGATGCAGTATCCTATTTTTCTCCACACTTCTATAAAAAAACCTCCGCAAGGGGAGTGCGGAGGAAAAAAGGAGTATGTTTACCTAGTAGCAAGGGGGGCTGACTAGGTAATGTTTCAGCTATAGGACTACACCTGTGTGATGTTTTGCTTTAGCTTATGGTTACAGTATAGGCGCTTAAGCTAAAGAAAAAGTAATCGTTTTCTTAAGGATTAGATACAAAATACTTAAAAATATATAAACAATAAATTTTTATACTAAATTTATTGAAATAAATATCTGATAAGTATTTTATTTGATGATAGCCCAACTTTACCAATCAGTTTTAAAAGCTGTAACGTATGCTACCATTAGCTCGTGTCGCTCTTGGGCGATCGCTTTAGCTTCGGCAGTGTTTAACATGTCTTTGATCTTGAACAGCTTTTCGTAAAAGTGGTTGATGATCGTTTCATTTGAAAGATCACGGTAAGCCGTTTTATCGAGTTTTTCTCGGGGTGGCATCGCGGGATCGTAGAGTTTTTCTTCATGACGTGCACCATAGTAAATGGCGCGAGCGATCCCGATCGCCCCGATCGCATCTAACCAATCGGCATCTTGGACGATCTGACCTTCGAGACTAAGCTCTTGTTTGCCAGCTAAAGAGTGAGAAAATGACATCTTACTGATGATCTCCATGATGTGGTCTTGGTCACTTTGACTCACCTCCAAAGCTTGCATTTGTGCAATAACGCTGGCTTTAGCTTGGTCAATGTCAGTAAATAATTTTTCATCGACAACATCATGTAATAAGGCAGCAGCTTGGACCACAAAGCTATTACCGCCGAGTTTTTCATTTAGGTTACGGGCCATCTTGACAACGCGCTCAATGTGCGCCATGTCGTGACCGGTGTGATCGTGAGAAAGCTTTTCATAAGTGTAGGCATGAAGCTGTGCCAATTGTTGTGTTTGATCCATTTGAACGACCTCGTTTATTTTTTAGTAAAACTATGCTTGATAAACTCGAATAAGAAATCTAAGCTATATGGAGTGAAGAAGGCATCTGAACTCAAGGTCGCCCCCTCAAAGTTGAATAATGAAACTTCACTTCCACGCGCTTGGATGGTTGTTAAGAGCTCAGTGGCTTGTTTATCGGTCAGCGTATGGTCAGCTGTACCGTTTAAGATCAAGATCGGTGGTAATTTTTGGCTATTTTGTAAGAGCAATTCACTGAGAAACGGTCCTGAAAAAGGGTGCGGTGTCAGTGACGTTTCCAATAGTAATCCGCCCTTATAGCGTAAAGGAGAACGTCTGACATCTTCATCATTTGACCGTTGTTGACCTTGGTCTAAGATGCTCAAACTGCTCAAATATCCCCCTAGACCTTCGCCAAATAGTAAATAGCGGTAAGGATCAAGACCGTATTTGAAGGCATGATCAAGCAAAAAGCGAGTGGCTGAGTGGATATCTTTGACCATGGCGGTGACGTCAGCAGTGGTACGGTATGAAACTAAAGCTACAGCATAGCCACGTTTGGCAATCTCGAGCATTTGCGCAAACCGTTCATCGATCTTGACCATATTATGTTCATCGATATCAGGAACATAGATGAGTAGGGGAAAATGAGCTTTAACGTTTGGGGGAATAGGGGGAGTGATGAGATTTAACGTTAAGGGACATCCGTCTTTAAAGGCATAGACGAGATTGGTCTGGATCTTAGGGTAGCGTGGGACAAGTGGTTCATTGAAATTGATGATACTATTTTGTTCCATATTAAAATCCTCCAAATTTAAGCTTGATTTGCGGGGGCGAGACTTGTATTTCCGCATTAAATAAATTACTATTATAATAGCACGTGAAACATATAAATTAAACAATGTTTCACAATTAGATCAGATAAGGGGAACAAATGACACCAGAAGAATTTAGAGCGGCATTGGCGAAGCGGGGAGTGGAACTTTCTGATGAGCAAATGCAACAATTTCAAACCTACTACGAATTTTTAGTTGCTACAAATGAACACGTCAACTTGACTGCGATCACCAAACAAGAAGAGGTCTATTTAAAGCACTTCTATGATTCACTTTTACCGGCGCTTGAAGTCAAAGATATTCAAACACGTGCTTTAAGTATTTGTGATGTTGGTGCGGGGGCGGGGTTCCCATCGATCCCACTTAAGATCGCATTTCCGAATTTGAAGGTCACGATCGTTGATTCTTTGAATAAACGGATCAAATTTTTAGAGGAATTATCCCAAAAATTAAACTTAACAGATACGCATTTTTATCATGCTCGGGCGGAAGAATTTGCCGGTAAAAAGAGTGAATTCCGTGAAAGTTTTGATGTCGTAACGGCGCGGGCTGTCGCGCGTTTATCGGTCCTAAGCGAGTTTTGCTTACCATTGGCCAAGTTAAATGGGCGTTTTATCGCATTAAAGGCGCAAAAAGCCAATGAAGAATTAGCGGATGCTAAGTATGCAGTGGCTACACTTGGTGGTAAAATTGAGGAAGATATCCAGACCGCTTTGCCTAAGAGTGATGAGACACGGCATATCATCGTGATCTCGAAGAAAAAACCAACGCCAAATAAATATCCGCGCAAGCCAGGCACACCAGCTAAGCAGCCTTTACAGGCGCCCCAAGGGAGGAAATAAAAATGGCATTTTCATTTTTTAAGAAGAACAAGGAAGAAGAACCAAACGACAAAAATCGGGTCCAAGAGATCGAATTGAGCAAGATCGTACCGAACCAAAACCAACCACGGACGATCTTTAGTGAAGAAAGCATCGCTGAATTGGCAGATACGATCTATGATCACGGCTTGTTGCAACCGATCGTTTTGCGCAAGTTAGGTGATGATCAATATGAGATCATTGCTGGTGAAAGACGTTTTCGGGCGGTAACTAAGCTCGGTTATGAAAAAGTTCCAGCGATCGTACGTGAGATGAGTGATGCTGAATCAGCTTCTTTAGCGATCATCGAAAACTTACAACGTGAAGGCTTAACTGCAGTTGAAGAAGCTAAAGCCTATGCTCATTTGATGCAATTAAACGAATTGACGCAAAAACATTTAGCTAAAGAAATGGGTAAGAGCCAAGGGTTTGTGGCGAACAAATTACGCTTGTTGAAGTTACCAACGCAAGTCCAAGATGCGATCTTAGACCGTTCGATCACTGAACGCCATGGTCGGAGTTTGTTGACGGTCGAAGATGAAGCTACCCAATTAGAATTATTAGCTCAGATCAAGGAAAATGATTGGTCAGTTAAAGAAACAGAAGCTGCGATCGCGGCCTTGAACCAACCAAAACCAGAAAAGAAGAAAAAAACTAAGACGACCACAAAAAACGTGGCACCTAACCAAAAAGTTGCTGTCAACACTGTGAAAAAAGCGGTCCAAATGGTTGAAAAATCAGGTGTTAAAGTTAACGTGACCGAAGAAGATACAAAAGAGTTCCATCGCATCATTATTGATATTCCAGTCGCTAAAGACTAGGGGGGATAATTTTGGGAAGAGTTATTGCATTAGCAAATCAAAAAGGTGGCGTTGGTAAAACGACCACCAGTGTTAATTTGGCTGCCAGCCTTGCTGACCTCGGGCAAAAAGTGTTATTGATCGACATGGATGCCCAGGGAAATGCAACGAGCGGTATCGGGATCGATAAAGGACAGATCAAACAAGATATTTATGACGTATTAGTCAATGAAGTCGAGCTAGAAGATGTGATTCTACATACCAAACGCGATAAGTTAGACGTTGTTCCAGCCACGATCCGGTTATCTGGAGCTGAGATCGAGTTGGCCTCACAGTTTGCGCGTGAGAAACGTTTGGCTGATGCTTTGGTCTTGATCAGGGATGAATATGATTTTATCTTGTTGGATTGTCCGCCTTCACTGGGCTTATTGACGATCAATGCCTTTACGACCTGTGATTCGATCTTGATCCCTGTTCAAAGTGAGTACTATGCTTTAGAAGGCTTGAACCAATTAGTCAACACGATCAAATTAGTGCAAAAACACTTCAATCCTACTCTAAAGATCGAGGGTGTTTTGATGACAATGCTTGATTCTAGAACTAATCTAGGCAATCAAGTCGTTGCTGAAGTGAAAAATTTCTTTGGTGACACAGTTTATCAAACGGTGATTCCTCGGAATATCAAGTTATCAGAAGCTCCAAGTTACGGAATGGCGATCGTTGACTACGATCCAAGATCTAAGGGAGCATTAGCTTATGAAGCTTTGGCAAAGGAGGTTTTGGCGACTGATGCCAAATAAGAAAAACAAAGCCTTAGGGCGCGGGCTAGAAGCTTTATTTTCGACTTTTGAAGAGGATGCTCAAGCCGAAGAAACTGTGGTCGAACTAAAGATCGATGAGATCCGGTCAAATCCTTATCAACCACGAAAGATCTTTGACGAAGCTGGTTTGGCAGAACTAGCTGAGTCGATCAAACAACAAGGTGTCTTTCAACCGATCATCGTGCGTTCGTCAAGTGTAATGGGCTACGAATTGATTGCGGGCGAAAGAAGATACCGTGCTTCCAAGCTAGCTGGCAAAAAAACGATCCCAGCGATCGTGCGTCAACTAGATGAAGAAGAGATGATGGAGATCGCGGTGCTAGAAAATCTTCAGCGCGAAGATCTCACACCTTTGGAAGAAGCGCAAGCCTACAACACGCTGATGGAAAACTTGCATTTGACCCAAGCTCAAGTTTCCGAGCGCTTAGGGAAGTCAAGGCCTTATATCGCTAACTATCTACGGTTGTTGAGCTTACCAAAAGAGGTCAAGGAAATGTTGCAAGAAGGTCAATTGTCGATGGGCCAAGCGCGGACCTTGTTATCATTAAAAGACAAGAAGAATTTAGTTCAGTTAGCTAAAAAGACGGTCAAAGAAAATCTGACCGTCCGCCAATTGGAACAATTAGTCAGTGAACTAAATGGTGAGAAACACCATAAAAAAGCTGCTAAAAGAAAAGTTGCTTTGGATCCACATTTGCAGAAGAGTGAAGACCTATTAAAGGAGCGCTTTGGGACAAATGTTGCGATCAAAAGCACTGCACGCTCAAAAAAGGGCAAGATCGAAATTTCGTATTTATCAATGGATGATTTGAACCGCATTTTGGATATTTTAGATATTCATTTAGATTAAGTGAGGGATGCTTATGTATGAATTGCATGATATCGTTGAAATGAAGAAGGCTCACCCCTGTGGCGTCAATCGCTGGGAGATCATTCGCATGGGGATGGACATCAAGATCCAATGCACCGGCTGCAAACGTTTGATCATGATGCCACGTAAAGAGTTCGATAAGAAGATGAAGAAAGTTTTAGAAAAAGCCGGGGAATAATTTTTTAAGAAAGAGTGGAAAACAAATGGCATTAACAGCAGGTATCGTCGGGTTGCCAAACGTCGGCAAGTCAACACTATTTAACGCGATCACAAAGGCAGGCGCTGAAATGGCGAACTATCCTTTTGCAACGATCGACCCCAACGTCGGGATGGTGGAAGTTCCAGATCCACGTTTAGCACGGATCGATGAGATCATTCCCGCTAAAAAGATCGTACACACGACCTTTGAATTTACTGATATTGCTGGGATCGTTAAGGGTGCTAGCAAGGGTGAAGGACTAGGTAACAAGTTCTTGGAAAACATTCGCCAAGTGGATGCGATCGTGCATGTCGTGCGGGCTTTTGATGATGAAAACATCACCCACGTGGCTAATAAAGTCGATCCTTTGGAAGATATCCAAACGATCAATTTAGAATTAGTCTTAGCTGATCTTGATTCGGTCAACAAACGCTATGCCCGCGTAGAAAAAGTAGCACGTACTAAGGATAAAGATGCAGTGGCTGAATTTGAAGTCTTAAAGAAGATCAAACCAGCTTTGGAAGCAGAACAACCAGTGCGTTCGCTTGAATTCAACGAAGATGAACAAAAGATCGTTAAGGGCTTGTTCTTGTTGACTTCTAAGCCTGTGCTTTACGTGGCAAATATTGCCGAAGAAGATATGGCAGATCCAGAAAGCTCTAAGTACTACCAACAGGTCAAAGAATTTGCGGAAAATGAAGGCTCGCAAGCTTTGGCTGTTTGTGCCCGAACTGAAGAAGAGATCGCTGAAATGGATGATGACGAAAAGCAAGAATTCTTGGAAATGGAAGGTGTCGAAGAATCTGGGCTTGACCGCTTGATCCGTGCTTCTTACAAATTACTTGGCTTAGCAACCTTCTTTACTGCTGGTGGTAAGGAAACTAGAGCTTGGACTTTTAAACAAGGAATGAAAGCTCCACAAGTTGCTGGTGTGATCCACTCTGACTTTGAACGTGGCTTTATCCGCGCTGAAACGGTCTCATTTGCTGACCTAGATAAGTATGGTAGCATGCAAGCTGTTAAAGAAGCAGGTCGCTTGCGCCTCGAAGGTAAAGCATATGAAGTTCAAGATGGTGACATCATCGAATTTAGATTTAACGTTTAAGCGATAGGGGGAAAAGTTCATGGCAGAAAGTAAACGCAATGAAAAAGCAGGGCAACAGCAACAAGCACGTGCCAAAGAAGTTGAAGTGACGATGCGTGATGGGAAATTTTCCGGTCTGACCAAGCGTAATGAAGATTATCTTTTCCACTTGGATAAGGCTTTGACCGAAAAAAATTATGATCCGGAACAAAAAGAACAAGTTTTAAACGAAATGTATCAAGAATTAAAGGAGAAACAAAAGCAAGGTGTTGTGGCAACTAAGCTCTATGGTACGGTCACCGAAAAAGCTGAATTGATCATCAATGGGCCGAAAAAGTCAGAAGCTCCTACTGAACTACCTAAGTTTTGGATCTTAGCTTTAGATAACGGCTTGATCATGTTCATCATGTTCTGTATCATGTATACCTTATTAGGCGTCTTTTCACCACAACAAGCTGATGTCAGTGGTGGCTGGATCACCTTGTTAGCAACTTCAACGATCGCTGGGGTCGGCTTAGCGTTCTTCTATCGTAGTATGCTATCAGCCCGCAAAGAAAAGGGTAAAAAGCGTTGGATCAAGACTTTGCTGATCACATTAGAATTGATCTTGATCTGGATCGTTGCCTTTGGGATCATCAGCTTTATCCCAGTTTCGATCAACCGGACGATGGAACCGATCGTCTATGCTATCTTAGCCGGTCTAGGTTACCTAGTAAGACGCTACTTGAAGAAGAAATACAATTTCAGAAGTGTAATGTTCTAGCAAAAAATACGGTCAGCGCCGTATAAATAGCGCGGGCACCACTATGATACATTTTTGCATCATAGTGGTGCCCGCGCTATTTTTGTTGACAAGTTTGCTAAAAGGGCTATGATGAAGACAAAATATTTAGGGGATAATTTTCGCTTTTTAGTGTATTTTTTATCACTTATTTAGCAAACTGCTAGCGACTAAGATCAAGTAAATATTTTGTAGAAAAAATGCCACAGCTAAAAAAACAATCAAAATATCAGCAAGTAAAGTTAGTTGATGTAAAGCTTATTTTGAAAAATGGCCAGACGATCCCGATAAGTAAAGAAAAATTAGAAAAGCTCATCAATGAAAATCATAACGTAGCTAACTGGTTCGATGAAAAAGGTCAGCTTAGATATTCACATCATAAAGTGACAGTTTCCAAAACACAGGCCACGTTTGAAACAAAAGTGGCAAAAGCTGATACGAATTTAGCCACTTGCTTAGCTAAGATACGTGGACTGCGCAAGAAGTATGGACATAAATATAGCGTTAAAGGTGGCAAGATCAAACTAGATGCAGCTTTGGCTTATACGCTAAAAACTGCGATCGAAGACCACGGCCAAGCAGGGATCGAAGTGCTCGAACAGACGCAAAAACAGATCGAGGCGAAGTTAGAAGCCAATTGGAATGAGACTTTGCAGATGGCGCGCCAGATCGGGACTGATCTCACGGAAGAAGAAATACTGGCGGTCTTGTATTATGCCGGAGCTGATAAGGAAAGCTTATATACCAAGCCAGTTGAGAAACTAAACGAGCAATTAAAACCACTAAAGCAGCTAAAAGAAGATCTAGCTGACTTTGATACGGCATTTGACAAGAGCATCAAAAAACGGATCGCTGATGATCAAGAATTAGCGGGAGAATTTGGGCTATGATGATGAAATCTGTTTGCTTTTGTCCGTTTATGTTATAGTTGAATTATCATAAAATTAGGGGCTAAGGCGATGTTAAAAAAAGAACGTTTGTTAAAAATTTTAGAGATCGTTGATCAACAAGAGATCGTTACGGTAAATGAACTGATCAATACGCTAGGTGTTTCAGATATGACGATCCGGCGTGACCTAGATGAACTCGATAAGAGCGGTAAGTTGATCCGCTTACATGGAGGCGCTCAAAAGATCGCTAATATTGAAGAGGTCGAACTCTCGCGTAATCAGAAAAAAGAGATCCATTTGGTCGAAAAACAAGAAGTTGCTAAACTAGCTGCGCAAAAGATCAAACCTGGTGACACGATCTATATTGGAGCTGGTACGACTCTTGAATTGATTTTAAATTATGTTGAAAAGCCAGAAACTTTGCGGGTCGTGACCAATAGTTTACCGGTCTTTGAAGCTTGGCAAAAGACCGAAGCTGAATTGATCTTAGTTGGAGGCAATTATCGGCGACATTCGGGAGAATTTATCGGTGGCTTAACGATCAAATTACTCGAAGATCTCAAGTTTACCAAGGCGTTTGTAGGTGTCAATGGGGTCAATAATGATAACATGATGGCAGCTAACACCGAAGAAGGGCAAGCTGAGGCACTTGGTTTGAATAATGCCCAAGAAAGATATGTTGTAATGGATAAATACAAGTTTAATCGTAATGATTTTTATAACTTTTATAGTCTCTATAATGTCGATGCCCTCTTGACTAATAGTTCAGTAGCACCAGATACTTTAGAGCATTACCAAACATATACAAAGATCGAAAATTGAGATGCGGTCAGCGCCCAAATGGCATTCCACACGCTACAACTGACGCCTAAACAAGCTAGTGTTCCACAATATTTACTCGACAAACATTATTATCGCAAACATGGGGCCAATGCTTATTACGGCCAAAGATGATCAAAGAAAGCTGGCTACGAAATAGCCGGCTTTTTTTTTATGCCAAAAAAGAAAGCGCTTACATTTTAAATTTGATTGAATAAAAAGATTATACTATTATAAAGTTAGGTAAATTTTTAATGGGGTGAGCTTATGGAAAAAATTATGATCATCAACTCGGGGAGCTCGAGTTTAAAGTTTAAATTATTTAACAATGAAACACATGAAACCTTGGCAAGTGGGATCATCGAACGGATCGGGATCCACGGCTCAAAGATCAAGGTGAAATATGGTGATGGACAAAAGTATGAACTAGACCATGAGATCACCAACCATTTACAAGGGATAGAACTTTTACTAAATGTCTTAAAAGAATTAAACTTGATCGCGGATCTAAGCGAGATCAAAGGTATCGGACACCGGGTCGTGGCTGGGGGCGAATATTTCAGCCAACCAGTGGTCGTCGATAATGATGTTATCGCTAAGATCAAAGAATTAGCGGAATTAGCACCATTGCACAACCCAGCCAACTTAAACGGGATCAAAGCATTTCGTAAATACCTGCCTAATGCTTTATCCGTAGCTGTCTTTGATACAGCATTCCATCAAACATTACCACAAGAAAATTATATGTACAGTACACCATACGAATGGTATGAAAAATATGGGGTTCGACGTTATGGCGCTCATGGGATCAGTCATGAATACGTGGCTCGTAAAGCAGCTGAATTGATGGGGCGTCCTTTTGAAGACCTCAAATTGATCACTTGTCATTTGGGCGCAGGGGCCTCGATCACGGCTGTTAAGCATGGACGCTCATTTGACACTTCGATGGGCTTTACCCCACTCAGCGGTATCCAAATGGCAACTCGCGCAGGGGATGTCGATATTTCTCTGGCCAACTACATCATGAAGAAATTAAATGTCCAATCGATGTCCGATATGGTGTATCTACTGAATGAAAAATCCGGTTTCTTGGGCGTTTCTGGAGTTTCAGCTGATATGCGAGACGTCGAAGATGCCGCTGCTGCTGGCAACAAGCGCGCTGAATTAGCGATTAAATTATTCTATAACAGCATTTTACGCTATGTCGGTCAGTATATCACCGAAATGGGCGGTGTTGATGGGATCGTCTTTACTGGGGGAATCGGAGAAAATTCACCTGAGACAAGTGAAGAGATCATGAAACGCTTAGCCTATATGGGCGTAACAATCAATGAAGCTGAAAATAAAAAGCGTGGGGCTGAAACGATCATCTCGGGGCCCGATTCGACGGTGACCGTAATGCGGATCCCAACTGATGAGGAATACATGATCGCCCAACATGTGTGGGAACTTTTAGGAGAATAGGAAAAAGGTGAGTCAGTTTGGCTCACTTTTTCAAGTGTTTTTGCATGACAATTATTTAAGAGAGTGTTAAAATCGGTAACCGATATTAAAATTTTTTAAGGTGGTTTTTCGTTATGCAAACAAAACATCGTGCATTCGACTGGTTTAGTTTGATCGTCGGGATCGTTTTTGTGATCGCCGGGATCGCATCATACATGAACCCCGATGATACTTTGAAATTTATTTCGATCTGCATTGGGATCGGTGCTTTAGTCAAGGGCTTTTATGAATTATGGTTCCGACGTGGGATCGGTAATTTATTTGGTGAAAGCTCGGGTTGGTTGCTCTTTATGGGGATCGTTGACATCATCTTGGGTCTCTTGTTTATCTTCAGAGCAGCTTCGGGTATCATTGTGATCGCCTATATCTTTGCCTTTTGGTTCATCTTTGATTCGATCGCTGAAATTGCTACAGCTGGCTATTTCAAGCAATTGAACCGAGGCTATTACATTTTGAACTTGATCTTAAACATCATTGCTTTGTTCATCGGGTTTGTCTTATTGTTCAACCCCTTGATCGCAGCTACAACATTGGTCTTGATCATCGCCTTTTATTTGATCTTGATCGGGGTCATTAAGATCATTCAAGCATTCTAAATTAATTGAAGCGCAAAGCGGACTTAGCAATGACTGAGTCCGCTTTTTTAGTGAGGTATACATGGAAAAAATAGAAAAACTGCCCCAACAGATCGAAGTTCGTGGGGGCAAAGTGCATAATTTAAAAAATATCGATATTGATATTCCATTACATCAATTTGTGGCGATCTCGGGTCTTTCGGGTTCGGGAAAGAGTTCACTTGCGATGGGGATCTTATATGAAGAAGGTTCACGGCGCTATTTAGAAGCCCTTTCGACCTATACTAGAAGACGACTCAAGACCGGAAATAAAGCTAACGTCGAAAGTGTCAAACATATCCCATCAGCGTTAGCCTTACGCCAACGTCCCGCGATCCCATCTGAACGGGCAACAGTGGGTACGATGAGTGAATTGCTAAATGTGATCCTTTTCGCGCTTAGGGCGACCTGTTTGTCCCAATGGGCACGCATTTGGTCCGGATCTGAAAGTTGCCCAAGCGATGAGTAAGTCCGGTGAAGAGATGGGGTTACTGACATGTCCTACTTGTGGAGTGGAGTTTTATGCCTATGGTGCAGAAGATTTTACTTTTAATTCGACGGGGGCATGTGAAACTTGTCAGGGGACAGGAAATGTGCGCCAGTTAGATGAAAGTAAGTTGATCGCCGATGAAGAGTTATCGTTGGCAGATGGAGCAGTTGCTTCTTGGCGCTTACCGGGGCGTAACTTCATGCCTAGTGTGGCTGAACAAGCAGGGGTCCGGATCAATGTGCCTTTTAAAGAATTGACAGCTAAAGAAAAAGATTTTGTGTTAAATGGACCCCAAAAGAAGTTCAAGATGGATTTTTGCACAAGTACTGGCCGGGTCTTTCATGATTTCAATGTTTTGTATGAAAATGCCCGTCAGGCTGTTTTAGAATCGGCGAAAACCAGTAAAAGTGAACGGGCGCAAAAAAAGATCAGTGAATTTTTCCATTATTCGACTTGCCCGACCTGTCATGGAACGCGACTCAAGCCAGAATTGTTGCGTCAAAAAGCAGGTGGATTAAATATTGCTGAAGTTACCGAACTTAGCTTACACGCTTTAGCAGAATGGAAAATGCAAGTCTTAAAAACATTGCCAGCTGAGATGGATACCATGGCACAGGCGATCTTTGCTGAATTTGATGATGATCTCAAGCCTTTGCTAGAACTAGGCTTGGATTATTTGACGCTAGCTCGCAATGGTAACACGCTTTCGACAGGTGAGTTGCAACGGATCCAGTTGGCTAGGACTCTTCGCACAGAAACGACGGGGGTCTTATATGTTTTAGATGAACCGTCGATCGGGTTACATCCTGATAATATAAATGGTTTGTTGAATGTCTTTAAACAATTAGTCGCTCAAGGCAATTCGCTGGTCGTTGTCGATCACAATGTTGATATCGTCAGAGCAGCTGATCATATTATTGAGATCGGGCCTGGTTCGGGGGATAATGGGGGCCAGATCATTGCCACTGGGACTCCAGCGCAATTAGCTAAAAATAAAAATTCGTTGATCGGACCGTATTTGAATGGGACCGCTGAGTTGATAGCTCGTCCGATCCAGCCAGTGGATACAGCTAAAATTACGATCGCTGTGAGCGAGCACTATAATTTACATGATGTCAAAGTTGATCTACCACTTAATCGTTTGACCGCTGTCACAGGCTTTTCCGGAGCAGGGAAGACCAGTTTGATCTTAGACTCCTTAGTGCCAGCGATCAAGGCCAAAGCTAAGGGAGAAGGCTTACCGGCACAAGTGAGCGAGCTTGATTCACCGCTAAAAGATGTTGTCAGCGTCGATGCGAGTCCGATCGGTAAGACTACCCGTTCGACGACAGCAACCTATACGAGCATCATGGACAATTTGCGGAAGTTGTTTGCTAAACAACCACTGGCTAAAGAACGCCACTATACGCCGAGTTATTTTTCCTATAACAATAAGCAAGGTGGCTGTCCTGAGTGTGGTGGAACTGGGGTCGTGACCTTAGATGTCCAATATTTACCTGATATGGAACAGACATGTCCACTGTGTGCCGGGAAACGTTTCCGCCCTGAGATCCAAGCGGTCAAATGGAATGGTTATTCGATCGTGGATATTTTAGATATGGATGTTGATCAAGCTCTGAACGTATTTAAAGCTGAGCCTAAGATCTTACGGGAGTTAGAGTTATTAAAAGAAGTTGGGCTGAGTTATCTGCATTTAGGTGAAAGTACGCCGAGCCTTTCTGGTGGTGAAGCGCAACGTTTGAAATTGGTAAAGCACTTGGATCATAAGCAAGAAACAACGCTCTTTGTCTTTGATGAGCCGACGATCGGGTTGCACCCATTAGATGTGAAAGTCTTGCTTCAAGTCATGCAAAAACTCATCGATCAAGGTGCAACGATCATTACGATCACGCACGATCTGAATTTGATCGTCAATGCTGACTACATCTTAGACCTTGGACCACGCGGCGGAAAACATGGCGGTAAGGTCGTTTTCAGCGGTACAGTATCAGAATTATTGGCTCACCCGACAAGTTTGACTGCCAAAGCCCTAGCGAAGTATTGACAACGATTCGAACGATAAAAGTTGATAAGTACAAAAGACTACTAGAGTTTAGCTTGAAAATTCTAGTAGTCTTTTTATTAAATGTGAAATGATTTAGCAACTGATAGGACACTAAAAAGTTACTAATAGGGATGTCATCTTAGCAGGATAAGTCCTTGAAGAACTAGCATAGGTCCATGAATATCTGCTATTTTAGTGGAAAAATTACCATTATAGCACCAGTTCGTTATACTTGAGACTTTCTTATCTTAGGTCCAAAATAGGCTCAAAAGGGGATGAGGAAATGAATGATCAGGAAAAAGATCTTCCAAATTGGGAACAGGCAACTTTCAAAAATAGCGTGATTTTTGCGTGGATCGTTTCAGAACATCCAGAAGTTTGTCTTGAATTACTTCAGTTGATCTTACCCGAGTTAGCGGTTACCGAGATCTTTGAAGTCATAAGTGAATATACTCAAAAAGCTAGCCTTAAAAATCATGGAGTTCGCTTTGATGTCTATACTGAAGATGATCGTGGGCGGATGTTTGATCTTGAAATGCAAGTCGTTGATCAACATGATCTAAGTAAACGGATCTCTTACTACCAAAGTAATTTGGTGCGACGGGCACTAGCTTCGGGATGTGCTTACAATGAAAAGGCTGATACCTATGTGATATTCATTTGTGACTTTGATTACGGTCGCTCTGGTTTACCTTTATACTCGACAAAGATGATTTTACATGAAAATCGCAAGGTACTGGATACAGGTGTCCATAATATCATTTTGAACATTAAATCTAACAAATTGTCATTAGTATCGAAGCGATTAGCTGCATTCTTGAATTACTTAGCTAGTTCCAAAGTGACTGATGATTTTACTCGAAAACTGGATGAGTTAGTCACTGAATTAAAAACAGATACCAGAAAGAAGGACCATTATATGGAATACAAACAGGAAATTGCGTCACTTAAGGCATATATTAGAGAAGAGACTCGAGAAGCAACTCAAAAAGAAGAGCGTGAAAAAACGATCAGTGTGATGATCAAAAAGATGGTAGCTAAAGGCTATGATCGGCAAAAAACACTGGCTACGATCTTAGAATTTATAAACTACAGTGCATCGGAAGTAAGTGAGATCTACGACAAACTTTTGGTGAAGTAGAACTCATAGCCCCAAAAAGACGCATTGCACTGGCACCGTCAAGTAGGCAATTAAATAATTAAAATCCTAGGCAGCCTGATTTCGGTATTCTTCCGGAGTTAGGCTGTTTAGTCTGGTTTGATAGCGTTGTGTATTATAGAACTTGATGTAGTAGTGCTTGCTGTTCTACATTTGTCAAATTATATTTAGACAAAAATTAGATTCATCTGAAAGGGATTCACTGACCAATCGCGGATTTTACTATAGTTCCTTAACTAAAAAATTAAAATCTTTTGACATAAAAAATTCCTACTTGAATATTTTTTTAATCTATGAAATCATAATATAAAAATTAATATAAGGAGAATTTTTAGGTGATATGTTTAAAAGATGTATCTCTTGGATACGGGAGAGATGTTGTGGTTAAAAATATTGATTTTATGCTGAGTAAAGGTGATTTCGTTGTATTAGTTGGGGCTAATGGTGTTGGTAAAAGTACATTGATAAATACTTTGGTAGGAATTTTAGAACCAATTACAGGGAAAGTGTTACTTGAATTTCAAACAAAAAGAAAAAATCCATTTAACGATATTGGCTTTAGTCCACAAGATCAAATTATGGATTGGTACATGAATGTGTATGACAATATTATTCAAGGACCTGTGCTCGCTGGTTTTCCTCGTAAAGAAGCAGCCAAAAATTGTAAAAAAATGATTGAATTACTAGATATTACTGAAATAAGTTCATCACCAGTTGATCATATTTCAGGGGGGCAACAACAACGAGTCCAGATCGCACGAGAATTAGCTAAAGATCCACAGATATACATATTAGACGAACCCACTACAGGACTTGATGTTGAAACTTCTGAGAGACTATTTTCATTCTTGAAAAAGCGTAGTCGGCAAGGTGCGCTGATTCTAGTATCATCTCATGATCTCACACTTTTAGAAAATTATGCTGACAAGTTGATTTTCTTAGATAGTGGGGAACAAAAATATTTTGGTTATCTAAATGATTTTTTAAATGGGGAAACAAGCTTGCGGGAAAAATACTTGAAAGAAAGAGGGAAGCACCATGGATCCAAAAAATTTTAGAAATATTTCTACTGGGGTAAAAGCAATAAAAATTATTGCTTTTGGAGAATGGCATGCATTTAAACAGAACAAGGGGCTTTTGCTATCAATGGCAATGGAACCACTTATTACTTATGGACTATTAGTTTTGTCATTGAATACGAGCTTGGGGCAAGTAAAAATCGATAATGTAACAGTTTTGTACAAACAATATGCTCTGACTGGGATATTGACATTTTTTATGACAACACAAATGTCACAAGCAATGTACCGCGCAACAATAGATAAAGAATACGGGTTATTAGCACTTAAATTTTTAAATGGTATTCAGCCGTGGCATTATTTAGTTGGAATGAATTGTTTTCCAATTATTGGTTTACTTTTCCAGTGCTTTATCTTATTGTTACTTGGACTAGTATCAGAAGGAATATATAAAGTTAGCTTATTTTTATTAGCTATTTTAGTCGTGATCGTATCGCTAGGATTTTGGACTTCTCTAGGGATCTTATTAAGTACGAAGATAACAACTTATGAGAAAAGAGATGTTGTGATGACCTTGATATTTAGTCCGGTATCGTATGCTGCGCCAACATTATATGTTTTTTCAGATGATCTACCATTGATAGTTAGGATATTGACTATGATCAATCCACTGACATATCAGTTGCAAGCTATTAGAACAGTAGCATTTGGAAGTCTTGATGTCACTGTACTTATCATAGATTTTTTACTTACATTAGGTATGATGTTTATAGCTCAATGTGTTTTGTGTAAAATTCCCTTAAAATTATCAACCAGGTGATCTAATGGAAAAAGAAATAATAGAGTATATACTTTTTTTCAAAAAAAATAGTTGTATATTTACATGGGGGACCTGATTTTAGTATTAAAAACGAGGATGATGATCCATTCGTAAAATATTTATTAAAAAATAAAATCAATGTGGTCATAGTGAATTATCCTTTGGTATCTGGCGAAGGTGGAACTACGGATTTAAAATTCGTAAGATGTAAAATTTTTGCAGTTATCGAAAAATACAGTGAGTATATTTTATATGTTTTAGGGGATAGTTATGGCGGATATTTAGCAAGCTTATTAACAGATATTTCTAGGATTAAAGAAGTTATTGTTGTTAGTGGATTTATTAGTTTAAGGTATCAATATCTGTTTTCAACAGAAAGATCATGGTTAAAAGAGTATATGGATAAAGGTGCAACTGATTTTTTTGAGATCGTTCAAAAAAAGAGAGTTAACTCGCCAATATTGTTTATTCAAGGTTCCGCAGACGAAACTACACCGATAATTCAGTTTGATATTTTAAAAAATAATATGAAAGTACATAAACTTATTGGGTTTAAGCATCGAGAAAAAGGGGATAAATTAAATGAGGTGCTAAAAATTATCTTATCTCAGATCAATAAATAAAACCTGCTTGAATTTTTTGTTTAAGAAATTCAAGCAGGCTTTTCTACTTTTTTGTAGGGGATATCAATATTTAGCGTCATCTTGATAGCGATTGAGGTATGCTAATTTGATCTTACCGTTATCGTCCACATCAAACCGAGTCACAGAACCATTCTTGGGACTGACTGTAATGTCGACTTCAGGGGCAAAGCGTGAGGTCAAACTGCGGATCAAAGTTGAATGGGCCACAAGCAAGATCTTGTCGCCATCTGACGCGATCTGGTCGAGATATTCAAAACCTTGATCGACTCGTTGCCAGTATTCAGCGTTATTTTCTGCATCATGGAAGGGATCGACTTCTTTGGTAAAATCACGTGCTTTTTCGATCGAGTACTTGGTGATGATGTCATTAAAGGTCCGACAACCATGATCTGCTCCGATCATCAACCAGGCTTGGCTAGTGTCACTACCTTCAAAATAGCCAAAGTTTTGTTCTCGAAAACTCGGCAAAGCTTTTGGGGTCAGATCTTCAGCACTAGCAACATTTTCTTCTAGGATATAGCGACATGTCCGCGCCGCGCGATTTGTGTCACTGTGAAAGGCATGGGCAAAGTTGAGGTGGGCGAGTCTTTTACCAGCTTGATGCCCATCTTCTATTCCTTTGGGGGTCAAAGGTGAATCACACCAGCCTTGGATCTTATTGTAGCGGTTGAGATAAGTCTGTCCATGGCGGACAAAGTAGATCGAATATGCCATAAAAATTCCTCCCATAACAAATATATTTGTCTTAATTATACCATGAAAGCGGTATACAAAAAGACACGCAAACAAATTAATGTTGCGTGTCATGGTTTATTTATTCATAATCATTTAGTTTACTGATCTTTTTACGGATATCGTTAACAACGTCTTTGTTAGCCGAGAACAATAAGTGGTCACCAACTTGGATCTGTGTATTACCATTGACCGGGATCGCTTTGTGGTGACGGAAGATCCGGCTGACAGTGATCTCTTTGATAAATGGTAATTTGCGTAATTCAAGCCCAGCAAATTTGGAGTTACGCACAACGACTTCGTATAAACGTGAATCACCAGTGATCAAATCAAGGGTCGATGGGGATTCGATGATCGCCCGCATCATGCCAACAGTGGTAGCAAAAGTCGTAAAGAATTCGACCCCTGCGTCAGAGAGGCGTTTATCCATTTCTGCCATGCTCGTCGGATCGCTATTTTGGATCCGAGTCAAAACGCGTTCAACGCCGTATTCTTTCGCAGCTAAAGCTAAAGAATAGTTGATATCAACATCAGAGTGACCTAAGACTAGGATATCAGTATCAAAGATCTGTTCTTTAATGAGATCTTTTGGTTCAAGACTATCGACCAGGTGCACATTGTCACGATAGTCATAGGTTTTATAATTCTTTTTCCAGTTGGTATACATTTGGATGTCATACCAATCTTCATTTAGCTGTTCAGCTGTATTGATCGTGACCAAGTTGACCCCAATGATCGTAACTTTGGTCTTTTTGAGATCTTCCGGTTCAGGCTTGTGCAATTTATTAAAGACAAGCGGTCCTAAGATACAACTTACAACAGCGGCTAAAATGAAGGCCCCTGATTGTTCGCTTGTAATGACTTTTAAGTTTTGAGCGACCGTCAAAGTAGCCAGAACTAAAGTGATCGTTGTTTGAGAAAGCATCGCGCCAGCTAAAGCATTGATCCGCTTGAAGCGTTGACGCAAGCCAAAGTAAGCTGGAACTTTAGCCAAAACATAAGCCGCAAAAAACAGCGGGATCAAGATCAATGTTTTAGGTGAACCTAGTAGGCCTGGAATGTCGATCTTGGCCCCAGTTAAGATGAAAAAGAAAGGAATAAAGATCCCATAGCCGATCGCATCGAGCTTTTCTTGAGTACTGTGAGCTGGTTGGAGCAATTTGATCACGATCCCCGCGATAAATGCCCCTAAGATATCTTCAGCCCCGACCGATTCGGCTAAAACGACTAACGTGGTGATGACCAGTAAAGCTAAGCGAATGTCGATTTGTGTAGTCGATTTGTTGATCTCATCTAGCGAAGTGAAGAAACTCCGGAAACGATTGAAGATCAAAGCTCCGACGATGAAAAGTAAGAAGATCAACCATGCGCTTTCACCTTTGCCGGAAACAAATGAACTGTAAACGGTCAGACATAGTAGTGGAACGATCTCACCGAGGACTGCGATCAGTAGTAGAGCTTGGCCGAGTGGTTTGTTTAACAATTCATTTTCTTTCAAAACAGCGATCACGACCCCTAACGCAACCGTTGAAAACAGGATCGCTGCCAGGGCAAAGTTACTGAATAGACCCGAGAATTTAAATAGTAAAGCTAAGGCTAAAGCCATCAACAAACTACCACCATAGGCAACGACAGCTACTTGAACGGGAGAAGTTGAGGGAGCATTAGCTGCTTTTTTGCGTGCCAGCGGGGTAAGTGGCCCGTTATTTTTCTTGAAAAGTGAAAAATCGATCTCCATACCACTCAAGAAAAGTAAGAAAATGACCCCGTAATTTGAAAGAAAGCTTAAGACACATTCAGTTTGAACCAGGTCAAAGCCACTTTTACCGATCACGATCCCGACGAGCACTTCTGCTACTGCGGTCGGTAAAACGCTGATCTTAAAGCGTTGTAAGACCATCGGGGTGACAAATGCCACGAGTGTAACTATCAGTACAGAAACTGACATGAGATTTCCTCCTTAGAAAATGTTTGTTTCATTATACACAATCATTTCCTTGAGTTCAAAAACACGACAAAGAAAAATAGATATGCTACAATAGAATATCGAAAATTTGTTTGAGCGGAGGGTAAATAATGGCTGAAAGTATTAAGCAACAAGAACAAAAACGCATGGATCGGGTGGTCGATCAGATCAAGCAAGCGCAAAAAAAGGCGCAAAAAAATATAGCCACCGCCAAAAGCGATGCACAAGCGATCCAAGATGATTTTAAGAATAATCTCCGTATCAAGACGGGGACTTATTCGGGGATGATGGAGACCGCTCTAACTGTGCGCCAACAACAACAGCAATTAGCCGAACGGGAAAATAACCGAACGCAAGCCGCCAAACGTTTAGATGTGCTCGAAAAGATGGAGAAAAAGCCATATTTTGCCCGGGTCGACATCAAAGAACAAGGTGAACAAAAACAAGAAAAGATCTATATCGGGTTAGCTTCATTTTCTGATGAAAAGGACCGCTTTTTAGTCTATGACTGGCGGGCTCCAATCTCAAGTGTTTACTATGACGGTGGTTTAGGCAAAGTTGAGTACACGACACCCGTGGGCAAGCGTGAAGTCGAACTCGAATTAAAACGCCAATTCATGGTCGAAGATGGCAAGATCGTAACGCTATTTGATACGGATGAAACTGTGGGAGATCAGATGTTGTTGGAAGTCCTAGATGAAGGTTCCGACACGAAGATGAGAAGTATCGTGACGACGATCCAAAAAGAACAAAATAAGATCATCCGTGATACCGATTCAGAGTTGTTATTTGTTCAAGGGGCAGCTGGTTCGGGTAAGACCTCGGCTGTTTTACAACGAGTGGCGTATCTCTTGTATCGCTATCGGGGCAACCTCAACTCCGGTCAAGTAGTGCTTTTTTCACCGAACCAGTTGTTCAATGACTATATCGACCAAGTTTTACCCGAATTAGGGGAACAAAATATGGTGCAGATGACCTATCATCAATTTACCAATCGACGTTTACCAAAAGTTCGAGTTGAAACACTACAAGAACGTTTTGAAGAAGAAAACCAAGGTATCGACCAAAAGATCAAGGCTGTTAAGGATAGTTTGAAATTTTTTAAAGTTGCGACAGCTTACAGTAATTACCTTGAAAAAAGTGGGATGCGTTTCAAAAACATCATGCACAATGGTGAAATTTTCTTCTCTAAAAAAGAAATCAGAGATATCTACTACAGCTTTAATGAAAATTATCATTTAGGAAATCGCTTGAGTGCGACTAAGGAAGCTTTGATCAAGCGCCTAAATTCTAAAGTTGCTCAAGCGGCGAAAACCGATGAAGTTCAAAAAGCGGTCCAAGATCTTTCCCAACAACAACTAAATGAGTTGTATGGCGATCAACCGCGTAATTTTGAAAATGGCGATAAAGAGCTGAATTTCTTAGCGCGCCAATATGTCATGCAAGACTACAAAAAGATCCAAGTTGCGATCATGCGAAATCGTTTCTTAAACATCAATGCCCAATATGTGCATTTCTTACGCAGTGTACCGGAATTGTTGGATCTAAGCGAATTTGAGCTGACTAAAGCAGAGTGGGAAGCGGGTATCGAAAAGACGATCAGCATGCTCAAACAGCGGCGTTTATCCTTGACCGATGTAACGCCATATCTTTACCTATATGATCGGATCACGGGTAAGAAGGGTGAACGTGATATCAAGCATGTCTTTATCGATGAGATCCAAGACTATACGGCCTCTCAATTGGCGTATCTCAAAACCCAATTTCCGCGGGCTAAATTTACGATGCTCGGTGATTTGAATCAAGCGATCTTTACGAAGGAAAACAGTCATACACTTTTGAGCGAGCTAAGCACGATGTTTCCAAAAGAAAAGACAAAAGTCGTGCAGTTGACGACCTCATATCGTTCGACCCAACAGATCACGGACTTTACCAAGGAAGTCTTAGTCAACGGTGAAAAAGTGACGGCTTTTGAGCGTAACGGGAAGAAACCAACGATCATTGTTGACCAGGACAAAGATGCTTTAGTGAATGATGTTGTGGATATTTTAGCTAAAAATGATGCTGCGAAACAGACAACGGCGATCATCGGGAAGAGTTTGGAAGAATGTGAAGAACTCTTTAACTTGTTGCAAGCTAAAGGCGTCAAAACGACGCTGATCCGCACGGAAAATCAGCGTTTGGTCGCTGGAACTTTGATCGTGCCATCTTATTTAGCTAAAGGGCTCGAATTTGATGCAGTCATCATGTGGAATGCCGATCAAAAAAATTACCATGATGAGAGCGAACGTCAGCTGGTCTATACGATCTGTTCACGGGCAATGCATCAATTGGATATTTTAGCCATCAAAGAGTTATCCCCATTGTTTGCAACTGTGGATAAAAATTTATATCATTTGATCAAACGTTAAGCACAGTAAGCTGCCTCACTGAGGTGGCTTATTTTTTTGATCGCTACATTCGTCTTCACATATTTTACGAGACACATTATCAAATACGTGTGTAAAGCTGACAGCATCTAGCAGATAATAAAAAAATCACCACGATGCAAAAAATGCATCATGCTGATCCTTAGCTATTTATACGGCATGTTTCACACTCTATTGAAACGTGTTCGACAAAGCAGCACCTAGCAGATAATAAAAAATCAAGCAGAATGCAAAAAGCGCATTATGCTTGATTTCCCATTATCTGTACGGCACTACCCGCATTGTTTCACACTCTAGTTTAAGTTTGCGAGCTTTGCTTTTAAGAGAGGCTCGAGTTGATCGACGAGATACTGGTAAGCTTTCTTGGAATAATGTAGATCATCTTCTTGAAGTAGTTCTTTTGGATCTTTTGTCTTACAGTAATCAAACCAATCTAGGGCAGGGATCTCGAATTCCTTTGCGACAGTCAAAGTCTCTTTAGCATACTGCTCCATCTTGGAAAGTGGTCGCAGATTGGCGCGCGTTGGCCCCGCGATCCCCGGTGTGACCAAGAGACATTTATTAGGACTGATGCAGGTCAGCATATAAGCTAAATTGTTGTGGTAATTAGCCAAGAAGACTTCTTTGCTGGAAACATCATTGGTGCCAAAGAAGATCACTACGATATCGGGGACCTCATTTAAGACATCCTCACGTAGTCGTTTGCAGGCATTACGTGTTTGATCACCAGGTAAACCACGGTTGATGAATTCAACATCAGGGAATTTATCCTCTAAAAGTCGGGTAAAGATCGGACTTGAATGACCATCAACGACCCCTGCTGTTAAACTATCACCGAATAATACTACTTTAGTCATGTTTCCGCTTCCTTTATTGGTAAATTTATACAAAATCCGTGCTATAATTGTCTATTATAAGATAGAAAACGCTATACAAGGAAATAATACGCATGGAAAATCAAATAAATTACTATAAGATCTCACGTAAAGAGTGGAGTGGTTTTTATAAAGACCATATCGCTCCTTTGACTGAGGCTGAACTGCAAAAGATAAAATCGCTAAATGACCGTATTTCGACTGCAGATGTGGCCGATATTTACATGCCTTTGATCTATCTGCTCAAGATGTTTGTGACTACTCATCAAAAGCTCCAAGATGATCAGGCAAATTTTTTAGGGATACGTCCGCATAAAGTGCCCTTTATCTTGGGGATCGCGGGTTCGGTAGCTGTCGGTAAGAGTACGACGGCGCGTTTGTTGAAGACATTGCTCAGCGAAGTTTATCCCGATAAAAAAGTCGAATTGATCACGACTGATGGCTTTTTATATCCAAATAAGGTGTTAAAGAAAAAAGGCTTGATGAGTCGCAAGGGTTTTCCTGAGAGTTATGATATGGAACGATTGATCAGTTTCATCAATGATGTTAAGAATAATTTACCTACCAAGGCTCCCGTTTATTCACATGAGGTCTACGATATCATTCCCGGTGAATACGAAGAGATCGCTTCGCCAGATATCTTGTTGGTCGAAGGGATCAATGTTTTGCAGTTGCCAAGTAAACAGAAGATCTATGTGAGTGATTTCTTTGATTTTTCTATTTATGTCGATGCTAAGGAAGAAGACATCAAGCAGTGGTATTTGGAACGCTTCGGGATGCTGCTAGATACAGCATTTAAAGACCCTAAGAACTATTACTATCCTTATGCTTTGGGAGATCGCGAAGAAGCTTTTGAGATGGCGGCTAAAGTCTGGGATGAGATCGATCATCCTAATTTGCACGATTATATCTTACCGACTAGAAATCGTGCTGATTTGATCATCGTTAAAGGGAAAAATCATTTGATAAATGAGTTGCTGTTACGCAAATACTAGAGCAGGTTTATTCGGGTTCTAGCTAAAATTTAATTAAATTCATGAAAAATGTACGTGAAAAACGATTGACCCAGCTTAAATCAATGAGTACAATGTAAGATAATACATGCAAAAATTTTATGATGAGGTGAATATCTTGGCTAATGTTGACATGCAAGCTTTTGACAAGATCATTGTATTGGACTTTGGGAGCCAGTATAACCAATTGATCACTCGTCGGATCCGTGAATTCGGTATTTACTCCGAATTATTATCACACAAGATCACGGCTGAAGAGATCAAGCAAATGGCGCCTAAGGGAATTATTTTCTCTGGAGGTCCAAACAGTGTCTACGATGAGGGAGCATTTAAAGTCGATCCTGAGATCTTTAATTTAGGTATCCCCGTGTTGGGTATCTGCTACGGGATGCAATTGATGACACAAGAACTCGGTGGTAAAGTTGAAGCCGCTGATAATAAGGAATACGGTAAAGCAGAGATCACAGTGGCTGATGCTGATACAGTGATGTTCAAAGATCTACCTAAGGAACAAACTGTTTGGATGAGTCACGGCGACTTAGTTACAGAAGTTCCAGCTGGTTTTGAAGTTACCGCTACAAGTGCAAACTGCCCGATTTCAGCAATGGCTAACACAGCCAAGAATTTCTATGCTTTGCAATTCCACCCAGAAGTACGTAACAGTGAATACGGTAATGATATCTTACGTCACTTTGCGTTTGATGTTTGTGGTGCTCGTGATAACTGGTCAATGGAAGACTTTATCGACATGCAAATTGCTAAGATCAGAGAACAAGTCGGTGATCGTAAAGTCTTGCTTGGTCTTTCTGGTGGGGTCGATTCTTCGGTTGTTGGTGTCTTGTTACACAAAGCGATCGGTGACCAATTGACTTCGATCTTCGTTGATCATGGCTTATTGCGTAAAGGCGAAGCTGAACAAGTTATGGAAAGCCTAGGTGGAAAATTTGGCTTAAACATCATTAAAGTTGATGCTAAAGAACGTTTTATGGATAAATTAGCTGGCGTTTCTGATCCAGAAAAGAAACGTAAGATCATCGGTAATGAATTTATCCGTGTCTTCGATGATGAAGCAACTAAACTCAAGGGTATCGATTTCTTGGCTCAAGGTACACTTTATACTGACGTGATCGAATCTGGGACAGATACAGCGCAAACGATCAAGTCACACCATAACGTTGGTGGGTTGCCAGAAGATATGCAATTTGAATTGATCGAACCATTGAACACCTTATTCAAGGATGAAGTCCGCGAATTAGGTGAAAAATTAGGGATGCCACATGAACTCGTTTGGCGTCAACCATTCCCAGGCCCAGGTCTTGGGATCCGTGTTATCGGTGAGATCACGGAAGAAAAACTTCAGATCGTGCGTGACTCTGACCTTATCTTGCGTGAAGAGATCGCTAAGCACGGTTTAGATAAAGAAATTTGGCAATACTTTACAGTGTTACCAGGTATCCGTTCTGTTGGTGTTATGGGTGACGGCCGGACTTACGATTACACAGTCGGGATCCGTGCTGTGACTTCGATCGATGGGATGACAGCTGACTTTGCGAAGATCCCATGGGATGTCTTACAAGAGATCTCCGTGCGCATCGTAAATGAAGTAGCTCACGTTAACCGTGTAGTCTATGACATCACGTCTAAGCCACCGGCAACGATCGAATGGGAATAGAAGGGACTTTTGAACTAAAATAGCCCCCAAATTTTGAAGTACCTTATAATTGTTAGATATAGTTCTAATAATTATAAGGTGCTTTTCTTTTAAATACTGCATACTTGTATAATAAAAATACAGTGCGTAGAATGTAAATAAGAAAGTAAAAACACAATTTCGGTTGGTAGTCCGAATGTATTAATATATCAGTAACCTTCCTCCTAGGATGTCCATCTTTCTTAAAAGCAATTATTAGGAGGGATGCATTGTGATTAAAGGTGCACTGACAATTATTTTCGATTATCCGTTTTATAAAGCTATCTTTGAACGGACTGATGGTAGTGAGTATTATGTTGCTCAAGTAAATCTTGGAACATCAATGCCACATATGCCCCAAATTTTGAATATGGTAAATTTTAAATTTTCTAAACTAAAGTTTTACAAAACTAGTATTGAAAAACAAAAAGAATATCATGTCAATCCAAAACGAGCTCAAAGATTAGCTCATAAGGCTATAAAAAATTCTTCTATTGGAACTAAGGCACAACAAGATTTAAAGAGACAATTCGAAGAAAAGAAAATAATGAAGAAAAAAGCGATTAAAGTTAGTAAAGAGCAAGAAACTGAAAGACGTTACTTGTTGAGACAAAAGAAAAAACATGCTAAACATCGTGGACACTAACAATGCATTGAAGAGTCTGAGAGAAATTAGTTTCTCATTCTAAATCGACCTAGGTGATTTCATAGCAGTGAGATTATCTAGGTCGATTTTAATTGTTATTATGGATAAGTGAGTCTCTCCTGCCAGCCCACTATTGAACAAATTTTCTGTGTAATTTTAACGGAATTATGCCTAAACTTCAAATGGCTATCCGATAAGGTTACTTTAGTGGACCTTGAAACAACTCATGATGGCTCCACATTCTTATCAAGCGAATTCTGGGATTGCTTTTATGTGGTAAGTATATTACCAAAACATTAAATTTACCATCAGCAAGATGAGATTCATAATAGCCACTATAGTTTTCGTTACGAGTATTTAGTAGTGTGGTTTATAGACCAGAGGAACTGTCCAGGCATTTTGAGTTCTGTTAAAGCAGTAGCGAGTTCTTTTGAGATTTCTGGATGATTTTTCTTAATATTTTGGTAATAGGTCAAAAACTGTGGTTCAAAGATGACATTAAACATATTTAAACCTCTGAATCAAGAAATTTGATGGCTTCGTCAATGTCATCAAAAGAGACAGAATCATCTTTGATCAATTTTAGTTCTTTAGCCTTAGTGAGAATTACAGTTTTTTCGGTTTTCTCAGTAGGAATATCATCTGAAATTTCAAATGGTAGATGATTTTGGAGCACGAATTGACGCGCTGCGATATTAAAATAAGTGTTAAGAGTGATGCCTAAAGAGTCTAATTTTTTTGTTAACTCTTTTTTTAAATCATCATTAAGGTAAATCGTAGTTGGTGTAGTTGTCATAATGATCACTTTCCCTCTGTGCTTATGGTAGCACAAATTTAGATGAACACTACTATAGTGTCATCTAAATAAATACGGCACCTACCTAAAATTCAATGTTTTCACCCATGTCTCGATTTGGTGCTGATTATTCAACACAGCTCCTTGAGTTATAGTGACATTATAGTTATTTTTCCTTAGAGTACGTTCAATATTAGCTTGCGAGCGTTTATAACCACTGCCACCCGATGTAGCAAATGATGTGAGATTTTTACCGTTAAGATCTAGCTTGTCGATAGCAGTTGTGATCAAGCACGGTGGGATGCCCCACCAAATTGGATGACCAATGATGACATTATTGTAATTGGAAATATTGGGTAGGTCGTCATTGATCTCGACCCGACTATTATGTTGGTGCTGTTCGATCGATATTCTACTCTGGGGATCGTGCCAATCAAGATCAGCGCTAGTGTAGGGGTGTTTAGCATGGAGCTCAGCGATATCTGCATCTAATTTATTGGCGATAACTTGGGCAACATTTTTAGTAGTATAGTACCAGTGCTTCAGGCATAGTATCAACTTCCTTTCTGAGTTTAGTATAGTGAGGAAGTAGTAGGCTGTAAAATGCTTGTTATTCATGGAAATTAATACTTATAATGCATGATGCGATCGTTGTAAATCATCTCAATCGTTTTGCGACGATTTATGGAATCGTCGCAAAATAACCGCGACGATGCTATGATTACGGCGAGAGGAAATGGGAAATGGATAAGACATTTGATGAATGTTTGGCAGGTAAACAGGATCTAGAGTTTGTGATGTTAGAAAAAGAGTTGCAAGAAAAGTTGTTGACAGATATTTTAACACAAAACATTTTTTGACCAAAGTCGGTGCTGGTCGTGCAACAAAATATCGTAAATAACCTAGGAAATATTTCCAAGCCTTGGCCTGATATAGATCAAGGCTTTTTATTTAAAACAATAAATCTATATTACTATAGGTACAGTCTTTTTGTTGTATAAAACAATTTTTATAGAATAAACCAGCGATCGTTCGTGGAAAAAAGTTGTTTTGTTCCAAGAAAAGTTTTATAACAAAGCTGAGCAGGAAGTACAGGGGGAGCATATTCTAAAGATAGGGGAAAGAAATATGCTTTCAAAAAATAATACAGATCTATACGCAAATAAATTAGCACCTAAACGGCAAAAATTTGCGATCAAAAAATTTACGGTGGGAGTCGCATCTGTTTTAGTTGGAACAACTTTTGCTTTATATGCAGGAACTAACCACGTTGCAGCTGACCAAGTCGAACCCAATACAGCGCAAAGTGCAACTAAAGATACAGTTGAACAAAAGGATGAAACTAAAAAACAACCTGAGGCAGTGTCGACTAATGCTCCTGTAGCGCCTGAAACGAAAGTACCACAACAAGCACAGGCAGCTACACCTGAAAAAACAGTGCCAACTCAAACAGATTCGCCGGTGTTAGAACAACAGCCAACTACGCCACAACAACAGCCAGTTCAACCTGAAGTGGTCCCGAGCCAAGATGCTAGTCATGTGTCAGACATGGCCCAGTTTCAAACGGCATTGAACGATAAAAATGTGGCCGAGATCGTTTTGGACAAGGATGTCACTAATGATACTGACAACTACGTCAACGTTGATAAACCTGGTGTAGCACGGGATGTGACCGTTTGGGGCTCTAAAGTCGATGAACGAAATACGACATTGAACTTAGGCGACCATTCGCTTTATTTTTATAATAAGACCACAACACCTGACCATAAGTGGCAACTCAACTTTAAAAATGTCAACGTAAAGACAAATGATCCACATGGTTATGGGGTCGTTAGTTTCCAAAATAATGGGACTGATGCCACTGTCAACTTTGATAATGTTAAAGCTAGTGGTAACGGTGTGCTAGTCCATGCACCGAATGCGACCGTTAAATTGCATGATGTATCTGCAACACCGACTTATGTAGAAAGTTCACCGAGTGCCAATGTGACGGCGAATAATGTTGATTTGAGTGGAAATGTTACCTTAACAGCTGGGGTCAATAATACAAGTACACCTCAAAACGTATATGCTAATGGAAAAGTAAACGTAAAGAGTGGCGCTAATGTAGTTTTAACGACCAATAATGCCTATAGTAACGAGACCCAAAATCTTACAGCAGGGGCTTTGCATGTTGAAAAGAATGCTAAATTAAACGTTAAAGTCAATACAACTGCGCCTAATGTAGCAGTGCCAACGGGTGGTACTTGGGAAAGCCTAGTGGCAAACTCACGGGCTGTTGATGTAACAAATGGGAATACTAAGGTCGATGGCGAATTGACGGTCGATCCGTTCACTAAAGAAAAACGTGGAACGAGTGTGGTAGCAGCTGTAGTTCTCAGTGCTCCTGCAACTACGCAAAATGATCTAGTCATTGGCCCAACTGGGAAATTAGTCGTCAATGCGACGCAAGCTCCCAATACACGTGGGGTCTATTTTGTAAATAATGACCATGCATTTGGCGTGCAACATGGTGGACAGGTAATCCTTAAAATGGGACATGGTGTCTCTAATGCAGTCTGGAATCCCGATAATTTAGTCTTAAGTGATGGGGCTAAGTTAGACGTTGAAACTTACCAAGACAATAATGGCGTAACGAATGTTGGGATCGATAGTACTGGTGCTGGTGCCCACTCTGGGGTCATCACGTTAAATTGGGGCAGCAGTGATCGACTTAATAACTCCGATGTAACGACGGGCAATGTTCACGGGAATCTGACGGTCAAGCCAAACGCTCTCCTAAAAATTGTGCGTAAAGTTGATGAAAATAGCCAGCAAGCAGCAACTCCATTGATCTCTTATGGTGGTGTTGGTGGAAACAACGGGACGAACTCGTTAAATGTCGATCACGGTTCGGTCGTTTTAGAAGATGCGTTGCAAAAGGATAGTTTACAAAAATCTAACCTGGGTTATTATTCCTATTTGGATGTGACGGACAACTATCATTCTCCCGTGTATCCACTCGGGATGGTCTCGATGTGGGGCGTTGGCTCAACAAACCGGGTCAATGTCGTAGCACCTAAGCTATTTAAGATGGTGCGGACAGGTAAACAAAAAGGGATGCTTTTCCGTTTGGAAGCAACGGACAATAAGATCACGATGGATGCTGCCGATGATCAAAGTGTGCCAGTTAAATACGGAACGATCGCCAATGTTAAATACAATAACGATAAAGTATCGCAAGCTAAGAATTATGAATGGAATGTCAAAAATTTGAAATCAGTCAACTGGTTAGGCGACTATTCCATGAATTACTTAAATGCTAGAAAAGAAGGGACGCCATTTGGTTTGTCACCTGATTCAAGTGTAAGTTTTGCCCAAGCTACGCCACAGGCTACTAAAGATGATTTTAATAATTACTTTAACTGGTGGAGTGCAACTAATTTGGAGATGGGTAGTGACTTAAATATCTTTCATCCGGTTTACCAACCACTAGCAGTCATGCAAAATACGACACAAAGTGAAAATGTTTTATATCAAGATAGAGTCCAACCAAGCAATGTGAAGTACACGTTACTTGATCCGACGGGTGAATTCAGTTGGGCAAAAGTTGATGCTACAGGGACACTAACAGTAGCACCAACTGTAACGACTGACGTAGGATTATATAATGTCCCAGTAGAGGTCAGCTTTACGAGTGGGCAAAAAGTCGTCGCCTATGCGCCAGTGACCGTGTTGAATAGTGATTCTAAGGCTGTCTTTAATGATCGAAATGTGCTGTTGGGTGAAGTGAAACCAGTCTTCACGCATAAGACGAGTGATAAGGATATCCTACCAGCTCCGATGCAGGCGTTGAATGGTCTGACTGTTTATACCAAAGATGAGAAAACTGGTCGGTATTTGCCAGTTACGACCTATGTTCCAAGTAAAAATGGGAATCTTGTTGATACACAAACTGGGGCTGGGTTGCCAGGTGTGAAAGTAACTTGGGCACAAGCACCAACGACAGTCGTGGCTAAAGATAGCGATAAGACTGAAACTGAGCCGATGATGGCTTTAGTCGATGTCCAAAATAAACAGGTAAGTTTCCCTAAAGTAGGACTTTTCCCAGATCTGGGTAATTTTCCAGTCCCAGTGACGATGTATGGTGCCAGTGCTAAACCAGATGTTCATGCAACAAGAACATTGGAGCAAAGCTTACCGCAAGCTGCTTCAGTACTTCAAATGCCAGATCTAACGGCTCAACACGAAGCTGAAGTAGCAAGTGTTGTTTGGAGTAAAAAGCCAACTCTAGATCAGACGACTCCTAAAGCTACTGGTATGGTAAGTGTAAAATTTACGGATGGAACTGATTTGAACGTTCCGGTAAATGTAGCAGTTGATCCTAATATGGCTGATTTAAACACCCCTCTTGCACAGGTAGTGAAAACTGAATTGAACAAACTACCTGAAGCTAAAAGTGGGGTAGCGAATAGTGCTGATCTACCTGGAAATACTAAATACAACTGGAAGAGCCCAGTAGAAGTGACAACACCGGGTACTAAAAAAGGTACAGTGGTAGTAACATACCTAGATGGCAGCCGAGATGAGTTACCAGTGCAGGTAAAAGTGGAAACAGATGCCGATCTGTACACACCAAAAGGTCAACAAGTGAAAACAGAAGTAGGTAAGACCCCAGATGCTAAAAAAGGAGTGTCAAATAGCCAAGAACTTCCAGTAGATACAAAATACAGCTGGAAGAATCCAGTAGATGTGACAAAACCTGGTACTAAACAAGGCACAGTGGAAGTGACCTATCCTGATGGCAGCAAAGATGAATTGCCAGTACAGGTAAAAGTAGGAACAGATGCCGACCTGCACACACCAAAAGGTAAACAAGTAGTGACAGAAGTAGGCAAGACGCCAGAGGCTAAGAGCGGAGTGGCGAATAGCGCTGATTTACCTACAAATACGCAATACAGCTGGAAAAATCCAGTAAATGTGACAACGCCAGGCGAAAAACAAGGTACAGTGGAAGTGACCTATCCTGATGGCAGCAAAGATGAATTGCCAGTACAGGTAAAGGTAGGAACGGATGCCGACCTGTACACACCAAAAGCTCAACCAGTAAATACCGAGTTGAATAAAGAACCAGAAGCTAAAAGTGGAGTGGCGAATAGTGCTGAGCTACCTGTAAATACGCAATACAATTGGAAGAATTCAGTAGAAGTGTCTACACCAGGTGAAAAACAAGGCAACGTAGTGGTAACGTATCCTGATGGCAGTCAAGACGAGTTACCTGTAAAAGTAACAGTCTTAGCTCCAGCTTCGGACAAAAAGCCAGTGAAGATGATGACCGATGCAGAAAAATATACTCCTCAAAGCCAAAAAGTAACAACAAAATTGGGTAATGTTCCAGCAGCCAAGAGCGGAGTAAAGAATAGTGTTGAGTTACCAGCAGATACTAAATATAGCTGGAAGAATCCAGTAGAAGCATCCACACCAGGCGAAAAACAAGGCACCGTAGTAGTAACATATCCAGATGGAACCAAGGATGAATTGCCAGTGCAGGTGAAAGTGGGAACAGATGCCGATTTGTACACACCAAAAGCTCAACCAGTAAATACCGAGTTGAATAAAGAACCAGAAGCTAAAAGCGGAGTGGCGAATAGTGCTGAGCTACCTGTAAATACGCAATACAACTGGAAGAATCCAGTAGAAGTGTCTACACCAGGTGAAAAACAAGGCACAGTGGTAGTAACATATCCAGATGGCAGTCAAGATGAATTGCCAATACAGGTAAAAGTAGGAACAGATGCAGACCTGTACACACCAAAGGACCAACAAGTAGTGACAGAAGTAGGTAAGACACCAGATGCTAAAAGCGGAGTGTCAAATAGCCGAGATCTCCCAGTAGATACAAAATATGGCTGGAAGAATCCAGTAGAAGTGTCTACACCAGGTGAAAAACAAGGTACCGTAGTAGTAACATATCCGGATGGTAGCCAAGACGAGTTGCCAGTACAGGTAAAAGTAGGAACAGATGCTGATCTGTACTCACCAAAAGGTCAACAAGTAAATACTGAGTTGAATAAAGAATCAGAAGCCAAAAGTGGAGTAGCGAATAGTGACGAATTACCTACAGATACACAATATACCTGGAAGGATCCAGTAGAAGTGTCAACGCCAGGCGAAAAACAAGGTACCGTAGTAGTAACATATCCGGATGGTAGCCAAGACGAGTTGCCAGTACAGGTAAAAGTAGGAACAGATGCTGACTTATACACACCAAAAGGTCAACAAGTAAATACCGAGTTGAACAAGGAACCGGAAGCCAAAAGCGGAGTTTCCAATAGCCAAGAGCTACCAGTAGATACTAAATACGGTTGGAAGAATCCAGTAGAAGTATCCACGCCAGGTAAAAAACAAGGTACTGTAGTAGTAACGTATCCTGATGGTTCTAAGGAAGAACTTTCGGTGCCAGTGTCAGTCTTAGCCTCGACTTCTGACAAAAAACATGCAGAAGGACCAGAAAAAGTAGTGCCTGATGCAGATAAGTATGAGCCTCAAAGTCAAGTGGTAAACACAGACATGGGGCAAGCAACCAGATGCTGAAGCTGGCGTCTCGAATAGTACAGATCTGCCAGTAGGTACCAAATATAGCTGGAAGACTCCAGCGAATGTAACAACACCAGGCGATAAACAAGGTACAGTGGAAGTTATCTATCCAGATGGTAGCAAAGACGAGTTACCAGTTAAAGTAAAGGTGGGCACAGATGCTGATCTATATACGCCAAAGGGTCAACAAGTAGCGACAGAGGTAGGAAAACAGCCAAGTGCCCAAAGTGGAGTCTCAAATAGCCTAGAGCTGCCAGCGGGTACACAGTATAGCTGGAAGAGTCCAGTAGATGTAACAACAGCGGGGGATAAGCAGGGCACAGTGGTAGTAGCATATCCCGATGGTTCCAAAGAAGAACTTTCTGTACCAGTAACGGTTTTAGCTCCAACTTCTGACAAAGGACCAGTAAAAGTGGTAACCGATGCAGAAAAATATACCCCTCAAAGTCAAGCTGTGACGACGAAATTGGGTACGGTCCCAGTAGCCAAGAGTGGAGTAACGAACAGTGCCGACTTACCTTCCGATACTAAGTACAGCTGGAAGACACCAGTAGACGTGACAACGCCGGGTGCTAAACAAGGCACAGTGGAAATGATGTATCCGGATGGTAGCAAAGATGAGCTACAAGTCGAAGTAAAAGTGGGTACAGATGCCGACTTATACACGCCAAAAGTTCAACAAGTAAGAACAGAGCTGAACAAGCAACCAGAAGCAAAAGATAGTGTGGTCAATAGCGCTACTCTTCCAGCTAAAACACAATACAGTTGGAAGAGTCCAGTAGACGTGACAACGCTGGGTGAAAAACAAAGCACTGTAGTTGTAACTTACCCCGATGGCTCTAAAGATGAACTGCCTGTATCAGTATCAGTTTTAGCTCCAGTTTCTGATAAAGAAAACGAAACATCAACTGATGCAGATAAGTATCAACCGCAAGCACAGCAAGTGACAACTGTTTTAGGTAAGCTCCCAGCAGCCAAGAGTGGTGTAACAAATAGTGGAGATCTCCCAGCCAAAACGCAATATAGCTGGAAAACTCCAGTAGATGTGACGACACCAAATGAGACAAATGCCACCGTAGTAGTGACCTATCCAGATGGCTCCACAGATGAATTACCAGTAAAAGTTGTGGTGCTAAATCCTGTTAAAAAGCAGGTCAAAGCAACTACTGATGCAGATAAATATGCACCACGACCACAAGTGGTAACGACCGAGCTAGGTAAGGTCCCGGCTCCACAGGCAGGTGTAGCTAATAAAGATGAACTACCGGACAAAACTGATTATAGCTGGAAACTGCCTGTCGATGTCACGACTGTAGGCACAAAACATGCGACCGTAGTAGTGACATATCCTGACAAGAGCCAAGCTGAAGTTGGAGTCACAGTAAAAGTTCATGCTAAAACAAAGACTAAACAAGTGACACAACAAGTTTTGGCGGTAAAGGATAATGCTAAGCGAGGCCACGGATCTGTGGGTGGAACACATAAGCATTTGGCTAAACAAGCTTTGCCTCAAACAGGTGAAACTAATGCTGGAGCATATGAATTACTTGGAGCGTTCATCACGTTATTAGCCGGAATTTTAGGGCTAGGAGCATTTGTTGAGAAACGTTCGCAAAAATAATTACTAAATAAAAATGAGTCTAGAAACTTGGGATCGGCCAAGTTCCTAGGCTCATTTTTTATCCGGTGATACCTTCACGTAAAGTTACGGGAAGGACATATTCTAGCGAGGTCTCTTCATTATTCATGCGTTGTTTCAAGACTTCAACTGCTGTTTTAGCAATGTCTTCGATCGGTTGTACGATAGTCGTTAAGCCCGGTAAAATGTTGCGGATCACCTGTGTACCATCGTAACCTACGAGTAGAAGGTCTTCTGGGATGCGTTTGCCTTGTTCTAAGGCTAGTTGCATGATCAAAGCAGCATCGATATCATTAGAGGCAAATACAGCATCTAAGTCGGGATGATCGTGGAACATTTGGGTAAAGATCTGCTTTTTTTCACTATAAGGGATATTAAAATCGACCGTGATCGTGAGTGGGGTCAGACCGTACTTTTTCATCGTATCTTCATAAGCCAGACGCCGGCGTTTAGTTGGTGTTTCGAGCTCGATCGGTCCATTAGTGTGGATGATCTTTTTAGCACCGCGCTTGATCAAGCGGGTCGTTGCCAGGACCCCACCGTTATAGTTATCGGATTCGATCACGGGGATATCTTGATTCATATTACGATCGATCGCAACGACAGGTAGATGTTCATAATTGTACTCGGCGATCCCGCGATTGTGTGTCCCGACGATCAGACCATCAACTTGCTTTGTTAACAGCTGATTGAGGTAATGCGCTTCTTTTTTAGGATCGTTCATTGAGTTACCGATCAGAACTTTAAAACCTTCGTTATAGAGCCGTTTTTCAAGTTCCGCACTCAATTCACCAAAAAAAGGATTGGCTATCGTGGGAAAAAGTAGTCCAATGATCCGGGTTTGCTTTTTGTATAACTGACGTGCGACGACATTTGGCTGATAATTGAGTTCTTTCATTGCACTGTAAACACGTTCGATAGTTTCCTGACTCAAATAGCCACGGTTATTCAGGACGCGTGAAACAGTTGTTTTAGATACGTTGGCTAGTTTAGCCACATCTTCTAGTTTAGGTCGCAAAATCCATCACCTCTTCTAATCAATTTTAGCAAAATTTTAGCCGAAGAGTTAAAAAAGAGTGTTCAACAGTACTTGGACTGTTGAACACGTCTCACTAGATAGCTTATTATTCAAATGTGATCGCTTGACCGTCTAAGCGATAAACTTGTGTCAAACATTGAGCTTTTGCAGTGAGCCAAACCTGTGGCGCATTATCAAAGTAGAAACGCTCAGTAAAGACAGTTTCACCGTCATTGATGAAGATCTCAAGTGAACTAGTATCGATGAAGATCTGTAGTTTGAGCTCAGAATTAGGCTTGATCGAAGCATAGCGGGCATCACCATTTAGGAGTGTAAAAGTATGTGTCGCTTGATCAAAAGTGAGCTTGACTTGTTTATCTTGATCAGTAAAGGCGAGCTCGAATGCTTGATCTGTTGTAAGGGTCAGATCGATCTCAGCTTGATGTTCATTTTCGCAGAGCAAAGTTTTTTCAGTTACCTGTTTGTTCCAAGCAGAAATTTCTGCGGTCCGTAATTGAACTGCTTCTTTAACAGGACGCATATAGAGCTGGTCATCTTTTAGCTCTAATTCACGTAGTAAAGTCAGAGCACCTGCCCAACCATCAGCTTTTTCCGGAAATCTACTCTCCCACATATCCATCCAACCAAAAACCAGCCGTCGACCATCGGGAGCCAGTGTTGTTTGGGTCGCATAAAAATCATGACCGTGATCTAACTCGGTGAAACCGCCGTGTTCAAAAGTATTAGTGGAGTAGTCGAAATTCCCGACAAAATAACCTGTTTGGAATAAGTTGAGATATTTTTGGCCTTGTGCTTCGATCCCTTGGGGTGAAAGTAAGAGGATATCTTTACCAGCTAATTCAAAGAAATCAGGGCATTCCCACATAAAGCCTTCTGTGGTCAAACCGTTAGCTTTTGCGATCTCACCTAAATATTGCCAATCTTTGAGATCATCAGAACGATAGATGATCGCCCGTCCAACACCATATTTTCCTTGGCTACCTAAGATCATGTAGTATTTGCCATCTTTTTCCCAAACTTTAGGATCACGGAAATGGTGGGTGTTATCCTCAGGAGCGCTTGCAATGATCGGATTATTTTCATATTTGGTAAAATTGATCCCATCTGTGCTGTAAGCTAGATTTTGATTTTGCCAGAAATGATCTGGATCACCATCATCATAATAATGATGACCAGTATAGATCAGATACAAGACGTCATCTTTGACGATCGCACTGCCAGAAAAGCAACCATCTTCATCGGCTTTGGTGTCAGGGGCAAGCGCGATCGGAAGACTTTCCCAGTGCACGAGGTCTTTACTGCGGGCATGTCCCCAATGCATTGGACCCCAGTCAGCGGAGTAGGGATGGTATTGGTAAAAAATGTGATAATAGCCCTTGTAATAACAAAAACCATTTGGGTCATTGATCCAACCAGCTGGGGCACTGACATGATAACCTAAGCGATAGCGGTCGTTGTTTAATTTGATCATTTGTTTCATAAAAATTCTCCTTTAGTTATTTTTCTAGTGGCTGTCCGTTAACAAATTCGTTGTCTTTTTTGATGATAAAGAAACCGTAGATACCAGTGATCAAGACGATGAGGGCGATGATCTTAAATGTCATGCTGTAGCCCATCGAATCACGCAAGATCCCTAGTGGTGTTGATAAGATAATTTGCCCAACTTGAGCTGCGATCTGAAATCCGATCATATATAAAGTTGCCGATAATTTAGTATCAAAATGCAAGGTAAAGTAACGAAAGATCGAAAGAACAAAGAGTGGAACTTCGAGTGAGTGGAGCATTTTGACACCAGAGATCGCGATCGGATCAGTGATAAAACCGCAAAGACCGATACGCAAACACATGATGGCCGTTCCTAAAAGTAAAGTTTTTCGGACACCGATCTTTTTCATAAGGATCGGCACTAGACCAAGTATCAATGCTTCAATGAAAACTTGGATACTATTCAAAGTTCCGTATGTCTGTTGGCCTACTTCGGCAGAAGAAAAGAGGCTGGTGTAAAATTCAGGGAACATTTGCTGATCGAAAACGTTATAGAAAGTCCAAGAAAACATTACAAAAAAGATGATCTGCCAAAGGACAGGCAACTTGAGCAACCCAAACATATCCTTTAATTTAGGGGTAGAGTTATCTGATTTTAGCTCATCGATTGCTTTTAAAGCATCGCGTTCTTCTTTAGGTTTCCAAAACAGCAGGTCTAAAAGCAAGAAAAGCCCGATCAAGGAACCGCCGATGAAGTTGAGGTTTGGATCTTTGACAAAGATAAACCCGGCAATCAGCGCGGAAACAGCGTAACCAAATGAGCCCCATGCCCGTGATTGGCCATAAGCAAAACCAAAGACGCGCGAAAAACGTTCAGTAGTCGCTTCTAAGACCCCGACAGCTGAGAGGTAAGCTGCCGACAAGAAGAGTGCTCCGAGCCATGCACCTAGCATAAAGTGACTTTGAAGCAAGGGAGCATAAACAAAGATGAAAAATGGAGCGATCAAAGTTGCCAGAATAGCATTAAAGATCAATAAGTGCCGTTTGATGAATAATTTATCCTGGATCGTGCCATAGATGAACATTAGAACCAAGCTGGCGACTGAGTTGATCGAAAAGATAGTCCCAACTTCGCTACCTGAGAGGCCTAAACCATTTGACTTAGAAGTTAACCAAAGTTGGAAAAAGCTCCACCAGATGCCCCATGAAGCAAAGAATAAAAACATGGTGCTCGAACTTTGGAGATACGATGGATTTTTTAAATTACCGAGTTTATGTTGCCAATTCATTAAATTTCACCTTCCCAAATTAGAATCAAAAAAATTTCAACCGGTTGACATTTTTTGTGTTAGCGCTTTCTTTCTATAATTTAGTTATATCATTTATTTCCTCTTTGTGTCAACCGGTTAACATAAATTTAAAAAATAAATAGCCTGACCCTGAAGAAATAGCAAAGTCAGGCGTAATTTTAATGGGGAGTGGACGCCGTATATTCAGCCTGAGTGATCATCCAAAGGTTGGTATCGAGCATCCCAGCGGCTGAAGGTAAATAGTTTGGTAAAGTCCCGATACATTTCAGCCCGATCTTTTCAAGGACACGGGCACTTTGCGGATTAGATGTGAGCTGGTAAGCTTGGATGTATTTTAGGTCTAAGTGTTGAAAGGCTAGCTCTAGCAGTGCTTGGGCAGCTTCGGGAGCTAGGCCTTGGCCCCAAAATTTACGATTGAGAACATAGCCGATCTCAGCACCATGTGGGGTCAGATCCATTAAGCTGATCGTCCCAATAAATTTATTTGTTTGCCGATGAATGATCCCAAATCGACCTAAAGGAGCCACCATGAAGTGATCAGCGATAGCTTTTTGAGTGTCAGCTAAAGTTTGGTGTTGCTCAAAACTAACATATTCGATCACTTTAGGATCGCTCGCATATTCAAACATATCAGCGGCATCACTTAACTGAATTGGCCGAAGCGTCAGCCGACTGGTTTCAAGCGTTGCATATTTTGCTAAAGGTAGATTCAAAGATGTCATGTTAACTCCTCCCATTTTATTTGGCGGTCTTTAAAGTAATATTTACGGTCATATTCATTTAGCGGACGCAATATCTTACAAGGATCGCCGACTGCAACTACATTGGCGGGGAGATCTTTAGTGACGACACTCCCAGCGCCGACTACCGTGTTATCACCGATCGTAATGCCGGGTAAAACGACGACTCCAGCTCCTAACCAGCAATTTTTTCCGATATGGATCGCTTGATTATGTTGGTAGCCTGCTTGTCTGAGTTCGGGTAAGATCGGGTGCCCGGCTGTTGCTAAAGTCACGTTGGGGCCAAACATTGTATGATCTCCAACATGGATATAAGTATCATCGACCACAGTTAAATTAAAATTAGCGTAGATATGATCACCAAAGTAACAATGGTTACCTCCAAAATTAGCATGAAAAGGTGGTTCGATATAGCAATTTGGTCCGATCTTGCCAAACATTTTTTGTAATAGTTCACGGCGCTTTTTTTGTTCACGGGGGCGCGTCTGATTGAAATCGTAGAGCAATTCTAGGCAGGCGGTTTGTTCGGCTACGATCGTCTCATCGGTAGGTAGATATAGTTCGCCGGTATGCAATTTTCCACGCATACCACCACTTCCTTTCAAAATAATTTTTATAAAGTATACGCTATCAAAAAGCGGGAAACAAGCGTTTTAGCTGTTATTTCTAAAATTTTAATTAATATTCTTGTTGTCTTTTAATTTATTGTGTGATAAACTTTGGCTTATCAAATTTAAGTGAGGCGAAAAAAGATGAGAACAATGGCTAAACGATCTCAAACCAACAACAGTATTATTATTATTCGGATCATTTCTTAGGTGGTGCGGATAGTTTAGCTAGTCTGCATCACAGCTGGTGCAGACAGGAAGTCTCGATCTTTTAGGCGCGACAACTGTTTGACGAAAATAGTTGCCGCGCCTTTTTTGTAGCTTAAATTTCAAAGGAGGGCCGAAAATCGAGTAGTTATAGTGTAGTAGATACATAAGTAAAGGGGACGATAGAAATGGAAACAAAATTACAGGAAACAGCAGTTGTTAGAAGTTCAGTCAAGACGGTGATCTTAGCTTCGATGATCGGGACAGCGGTCGAATTTTTTGATTTTTATGCTTACGGGACAGCTGCAGCTGCGTACTTTCCCAAGGTCTTTTTCCCACAGATGACACCACTATTGGCAACGGTCTTGAGTTTATTGACTTTTGGTGTTGCTTTTGTGGCACGCCCAGTCGGCTCATTTTTATTCGGGCATTTTGGCGATAGCTTGGGTCGCAAGAAGACCTTAGTATTATCGATGCTAGTCATGGGAGGTGCAACGATCGCGATCGGCTTTTTACCGGGTTATCACAGTGTTGGAGTTTGGGGTGCGTTACTCTTATGCGCTTGTCGTTTTGTCCAAGGGATCGGGCTTGGCGGTGAGTGGTCAGGGGCAGTTTTAGTAGCAACAGAAAACGCACCAGCTGATAAACGCGCTTTATACGGAGCATTCCCAGAAGTTGGTGCTCCACTGGGATTTTTCTTGTGTAATGGTTTATTTTTTGTACTTGAAAAATTATTGACGCCACAGCAGATGTTAGCTTTTGGCTGGCGCGTACCATTTTTAGTTTCTGCGGTATTGGTAGTGATCGGGTTATATGTACGTCATCATTTGCAAGAGACACCGTTATTCCAAATGGCACAAGAAAATGACACCACGACTAAGACGCCACTTAAGGAACTCTTTTCCTGCTATTGGAAAGATATCGTTAAAGGAACATTTATCATGGGTGGGACTTATGCGATGTTTTACACTTTGAAGACTTGGTCTTTAGCATATGCGACGACAGCGTTGGGCTTTAGCCATTCGGAAATGTTGTTGTTTTTGATGGGAGCGATCGTTGAATTTGCAGTCTTGATCATGACGACTTCGATGTTAGCGGATAAAGTTGGACGTAAAAAGGTATTATTGACAGCTACAGTTGGCTTAGTTGGTTTTTCGTTAGTCTTCCCGTATTTTTTAAGTGGTCAACACAATGTTTTAGGGATGTTTCTCTTCTTAAGTGTTGGCTTTGTCATCATGGGAACACTGTATGGCCCAGTTGGTGCGGTCTTACCAGAGCTTTTCCCGACCAAAGTTCGTTACTCAGGTGCGGGGATCACGTATAATTTAGCAGCGGTAGTAGGTGCTGCCGTAGCTCCATCAGTAACGACTTGGCTGATCGCACGTTTTGGTCTCCACGCAGCGGGATTATATATGTTCGTCCTAGCAGTAGCTTCAGTTATCGCTTGGTTGACAACTAAGGAAACTAAGGATGTGGATTATACTAAATAGAGTGTTTGCCTGCACGGGTAGCTCCGTATAAATAATGGTGTCCTACTTATGATGCGTATTTTGCGTCATAAGTAGGACATTGTTATTTTCTAGGAGTTGCTTTTTCTCACACGTTTTTGCAAAATAAGTCATTTGCGTGAAAAGAAAGTTATTTTCATGGTATTGTTACTTAAAAAGCGAAAGGAATACGATGGAGATGATGACGTTAGAACAGCAATTGTCAAATTTAGCTAAAGAAGGTTGGGATAAGCGCAGTTTACGCTATTACCGGCGAAACTATTTCAAACAAGCTGCTAGCTCACCGATAGATTGTTGGCAAGAGATCCATGAAGTTGGGACCCCACTATATACTAAAATGTTGCAGCGCTCTTGGTTGCCAGCACGCTTGAAAATTCAGTTAGTGTTGAATCATTTGGGAACATATGTAGATGAACATAACTTTTTACAGCTTGCTCCAACAGCTAAATATCATATTTGGGCTGACCTCGCACCGTTAGCTGAATTTAATGTGCTTTTTAGAGCTTTAGTCTTGCAATTATATGGAAAAGCACCTAAGAATAGCCGACCGTTAGTACAAGAAAATTCTGATTTTACTCGACGCTTAAATCTTTTCCGGGGTTATATCGATCGGCAAGCCATCAGTTATTTACGTCAAACATATCCGGTTTTGCCCAATGATTTTTGGCGTTTAGCCGTTTATGCCAAGCAATGTGGCGTGGAGCTGGATTTTGAAACGGGGGCAAATTATCACAATCGCCACTTAGCTGAACAAAGTGATTTTGTACCAGAAAATATGAAGGTACAACTAGCTAAAAACTCGAGCTATGGGTATTTTTCGCGTTTCAACGATGCACGAATGGTAGAATTTATCATCAATGTCGATACGTTGGAGTTTGTCAGTCAGTGGAATGTGATCAAGCAGGAAAAAACAGGAAAATTTTGTTCAGATCCTGAAAAATACACCGTTTCAGAATTGCGAGCATTGGCAGATACTGAATCTTTTAATTATGGGATCCCACATGGAAAAGGGCGTGTGCCGTGGCGCTATCGCTATTCACATGGCAATCTTGATGGTGTTAATCCGCTTGAATCTGATCTGCGGAAACGGGCGAAAAAGTTCTGGCATGCAGATGGTGATGCTAAAAAAGAGGCAAACGGTTACGGAGATCTAGTAAATAGTAATGGTATCGCTGACATTTTATGCTGGCAAAATGTTTCACGTGAAAACCGCTTAGCACTATATCGGAACTACACCAGTTGGTTATATCAGACAAAGCGCACATCTACAGGGATATTTCGCTATTATGCTTTACATAGTAGTGGAGAAAATATATAATTGGGGCGTAGGAGGGTGAAGCTGATGAATAATTCACAACTGTTGAAAGGAACGTTGGAAGGCTGTGTCTTATTAGTGATCAGCCAACAAGAAGTTTATGGCTATGAATTAGTTACCAAGCTACAGAATTTAGGCTTTTTTGATCTCAGTGCAGGGACGGTCTATCCTCTTTTACAAAAACTAGAAAGGCAAGGCTATTTAGAAAGTCAGTTACGTACGTCAAATGAGGGACCAAAGCGAAAGTATTATCACTTAACTACTAGTGGCCAAATGCAGACCCAAAATTTTATTACTGATTGGCAACAACTTACAGCGACAGTGACAGCGGTCATCGAACAGATAGGGGGAAATATGGATGGAGCTATTGAGCGAATAAAATAACCATTTACGTGAAAAGTTAATGCCTGAGAATCGAAAATATTACGAAAAGCTTTTGTTATATTTACGGGCCAAAGGTAAAGACGAGGTAGTAACAGAAGAAATATTGTTAGAGATCTTGCAGGATATGCTCGAAGCGCAGGCGGAAGGGCAAACAGCACAACAATATTTTGGCGCTGATCCTAAGATGGCAGCCGATGAACTACTAACTGAGATAAATGCTGATAAGCAAACGAACTTAAAAGAAAAGTTGAGTCTGAGTGTATTCATCTTTTGTTTGCTAACATTATTAGCATTTATGCATACCGAGATCGATCTTGTCGAATATGTTATTGAGATAGTTGGGATGGTCATTTTACTCAACATCATACTTACTTTGCTAGGCAATGATGTTTTCAACCGTGTCCCGTGGCGTAGCTATTTGGGCACGGGTGTAGCATTCATGATCTATTTAGGGGTATTGCTATTGAGTGATCATTTTACGCCAAAAACTTTGATCTATCCCCTTGGCCCTACGATACTGTGGGGGATCGGGCTGTTATTTGTGATTTATCTAGGACTATATTTTAAGTGGCCTGATTACTTTCGTAGTGGGCTTTTCTACATTGTAGCTTTAGCTTTTGCGGCTACGTTGGTGCATTTACCGCTCACAAGTAACATTTTTCAAACACTTTGGGGCCAAGTGAGTTTAATGGTGGTGTTTGCACTGATCTGATAAGTAGTCACTGAGTGTTGATACAACAAAAGAGGAGATGAGACTCATAGAGTTTCATCTCCTTTTTTGGCTAGTTATTTAATAAATAGTGGTAAAGATTATGATCGATGTCTTTATAAGGGCAAAAAATGATTTTTACTTCAGGATGTTTAGCATGAAAGCTTTCAGTGACATCGAGTGCGATCTGAGCAGCTAATGGGCTGGGGAAATTTTTATGTCCAGTCCCTAGACTGCAAAAAGCTATCGAGCGGAGGTTATTTTCTAGCGCTAATGTCAAAGTAGCCTCATAGCAAGCAGCTAGCTGTTGTTGGAGTTGTAAGGTCGGTTCGCCCGTAACTTTAGGTGCTAAGGCATGAATGATGTGTTGGGCTGGTAGGTGGTGCCCAGCAGTGATCCGAGCTTGGCCAGGTTTTAGGTACGTGTGTTGCATCACCAAAGCACATTCTTCGCGCAACCGACTCCCGGCTAGAACGTGGATCTCATTGTCCAAACAGATATGTTCTGGTTCAAAGCAGCCAAGCATTTGGTCTGAAGCAGAATTGACGATCGCATCGACTTTCAATCGTGTTAGATCACCTTTGGCCAAATATATTCCCGGTCTATATTCGGTTAGATCGCTGAGTTCAACGTAGCCACGCTTTTGCCAGATGAGATCTAATAGTTGATCTTCTTGTTGTAAGTAATGTTTGGGTAAGTCTCCTGGCTGGCGTCTAGTCACAAGTTGACGCCAGTAGGCAAATTGGGCTGAGACATCAGTTGGAAAAGGCCCGGTTGGTGCAAGTTTAGTGATCAATTCGGGTAAGAGTTCGGTAATTTGCATAAAATATATTCGCTTCCGTTACAGATTGGCGGTCCTTTGTTGTTTCAAGCCGTCACTTCATTATAGAAAAATTTTTAAGAATTTTACAGTGGATAGGTCTGAGCTTTTTGAGAATAGATTTCTTGTATTAAGGTAAGAAAGTGATTCAAAGTGAGTTGACCTTGCATAAATAATGATCCCCTATGATGCAAAATGCAACACGCATCATAGGGGGATCATTATTTAATAGGAGTTGTGTTACCGTTGATGGACGGTTTTACCCTGATCGAAAAGTTACGCCAAAAAGGAAATATCGTTCCCGTCTTGATCTTGACGGCTAAAGACTCCCTAGCCAATCGGGTCAAGGGCTTAGATATCGGGGCGGACGATTATTTGGTGCGACCCTTTGAATTTGAAGAATTACTAGCGCGGATCCGGGCCTTGCTTCGGCGAAAAAAGCGGGAAGTTTTAAGTGATACGGTCCAGCTTAAGGATGTGACCATCAATATTGCTAAAAAACAGGTCAAAAGAGCTGAGAAAATGATCAAGCTGACCGCTTAAGCGGGGATCAGGCTACGTTATCGAAGAAGCGTGACTTTGGTTTTGCGCTAGCTACCTAAGACGGTTATACTAAGTTTTGGGGGGTGAAGTGATGATATTTGTAACTTCAGATACGCATTTTTTTGATGAACATTTGTTAGGGATCACGGATTTTGCGGTCCGTCCTTTTTTGTTAGCCTCAATGATGAATGAAGCGATCATTGAAAATTGGAATAAAGTGGTCGATCCAAGCGATACGGTCTATCATTTAGGTGATATCGCCGTGCATTTTATCCGGCCGGAAAGAAAGGCCCAGCAAGGCGTTTATGATGTTTTAAAACGTTTGAATGGCAATTTAGTGTTGATCAAGGGAAATCATGATAATCGAGCTTTATTTAAATATTTAGCCAAACACAATTATGAGGTCAACGGCAAGCCTAAGTTTACTTTCCATGACGTAGGTGCCTTGATCAAATACGATCACCGCCAATACTACCTGACACACTATCCACTGATGCTTGGTATCGCACCAAAGATCATCAACTTACACGGCCATATCCATCACTATGCCGTCAATGCTAAGGAAAATATCAATGTTGGAGTGGATTCACCAGAATTTGATTATCTAACAACTAAACCTGAATTTGGCCAGCCACTTTCAATGGCACAAGTTGAAGTGATCGTTGAAGCTAAAAAGGATGATTATTTAAAGAGACGATGAAAAAGATACTAAAAATATTATTGGGCCTCGTGGCGTGCTTGCTATTTGGCATGCAGACTGCCCAAGCTAAAGAAAATATCCCGACGCTTTTTGTTCACGGTTGGGGCAGTAGTTACCGCGCCGAGGAGCACATGGTCAAGGCAGCCGTCAAAGCTAAAGTGACTAATACCATTGTGCGCATTGATGTCGATATTTACGGGCAGGCCCACTTAGTTGGGAATTTACCTAAAAATGCCAAGGATCCATTGGTCGAGATCAATTTTGAAAATAACAAGAATGTCAATGCGATGATGGAAGCGCAATATTTAAAAGCAGCCGTTGAGCTTTTACAGACTAAGTATAAATTTAAAAAGCTAAACTTTGTCGGACATTCGATGGGTAATTCGGCGATCTTATTTTATTTGCGCGATAACGCTGGTGATCCTAATTTACCCAAATTAAATAAGCAAGTAGCCTTAGCAGCTTTTCCTAACGGGTTAGTCGACCAAATGCCTGCTGATGTGACGCTTGATCAAGCGGGCAGACCCAATGTCACAGCGGGGGATTTTGAGAATTTTTTAGTTTTACGTGAGACCTATCCAGCAGGGGCAAAGGTGTTGAATATTTATGGTGATGTCTTGGATGGAAGTGAGTCTGATGGACCAGTACCAGTCAAGTCGGCACAAACCTTGCGCTATTTAGTCAGTCCACGCGCTAAAAGTTATCAAGAAAAAGAGATCCGTGGTAAAATGGGGCAACACAGTAAGTTGCACAATAATTCACAAGTTGATCGCGCCTTGATCAAGTTTCTATGGGGGAAATAATAGATGGAAAATTATATGTTTGATTTTGATGGAACTTTGGTTGATTCAGGGGAGACTGCGGTTCTAGCGACTCAAGCGACATTTAAAGATTTTGGGCTCCCTTTGCCAAGTAGTGACCAGATCCGGGGCTACATGGGGATCCCGATCGAAAAGTCATTTCCACTGATGGGGGCTAAGACTGAGCTACCAGCGATGTTTACCGGCTTTCGGGAGCATTATCAGGCACTGGAAGCTAGTCAGGTCAAGTTATATCCGGGGATCAAGGAAGTTTTAGCTAAGTTGAAAGATAATGGTAAAAAGATCTATGCGGTCTCTAGTAAGCACAGTGAAGCACTACGACGCAATTTAGAGCTTTTGCAGATCGCTACCTACTTCGATGATCTAGTCGGATCAGACCAAGTAGAAAATTATAAACCCGCTCCAGATGGGATCGATGTCTTGTTGGAGCGCTATGGACTTGATCCAAAGCAATCAGTCATGATCGGGGATGCGATCTATGACATCCAAATGGGACATGCAGCAGGAGTCAAAACGGCGGGCGTTCACTGGGGAGCCTTTGATTGGGAGGCTGTCTTGGAACAAAAGCCAACTTTTGCGCTCACAGAAGTCCAACAACTGGGTGAAATCTAAAAATATTAAAAAGCCTTCCGCTTCATTTAGAGAAGTTGGAAGGCTTTTTAAGCGATCATTTAATAATACGATCGTTTCAGCCTATTTGGTCTCATTTGCTAACTTTGGCACGGTCGGGATCATCACTGGTTCATTAAAAGCGATCAGTGAAAAGCAAGGTGCTTATGTAGCCAAGTTCTCAATGAAACTTTTACTTGGGGCGACCTTAGCATCTGTCTTGACGGGAACGATCGTCGGGCTGTATTTTTAAAGTATGAAAGGACGTGGTGATTTTGACGAAAAAAATTATCTTGGATTGTGATCCAGGGCATGATGATGCTTTAGCACTATTGTTAGCAGTAGCTTCTCCAGAAATCGAATTGAAAGCGGTGACAACATCAGCTGGGAATCAGACACCCGAAAAGACTTTGAATAATGCAATGCGGACTTTACAATTATTAGGGCAAACCCAGATCCCCGTGGCTGGTGGCAACCAGACGCCACTAGTCAAAGAATTGGAAACAGCAGGCAATGTTCATGGTGAATCCGGTCTGGATGGGGCTGAGCTACCGACACCGACATTTGAAGTTCAGCCAATGACCGCGATCGAATTGATGGCGAAAGTTTTACGGGAAAGTGATGAAAAGGTGACTTTAGTGGTAACGGGTCCGATGACCAATGCTGCCTTATTCTTGCGCGTCTATCCTGATCTGGCTAAGGAAAAATTAGCGCAGATCGTCTTTATGGGTGGCGCCATGGGACTTGGTAATTGGACACCATCAGTCGAGTTTAATATTTTTGTTGATCCTGAAGCCACCAAGATCGTATTAAATGCGGGGATCCCATTGGTGATGGCACCGTTAAATGTGACTCATCAAGCACAGATCTTAGAAGATGAGATCAAACAAGTAGGCCAGATCGATAATGAAGTAGCCAAAGCCTTTCATGGGTTACTGGAGTTCTTTGGAATTTACCATAAAGATCCTAAATGGGGCTTTGATGGCGCACCTTTACATGATCCATGTACGATCGCTTGGTTGATCGATGAGACGCTGTTTGAAACCAAGAAAATGAACGTGGATGTTGAAACAACGGGTGAATTGACTCGCGGTGAGACGGTTTGTGATTACTATGAGTTGACGGGTAAAGAAAAGAATACGGAAGTCATGTTAGGGATCGATCGGCCAAGATTTATCCAACTTATCATGGATTCATTGCGCTCATTTGGGTGAGTAAATCAGGTTGTGAAGTTAGAGACACCACCTTTTTTGCGCACTGTAATGAAGTCGTGCTCCGAATTGCAACTCCTAGGAAATAACAATATCTCATCCACGAGGCAAAAAGCGCCTCCTGACTGAGATACCGTTATTTCTACGGAGTTTACCGCAATTCTTTACACTGTAATGGTATAATTGAGCTAATGACATTAACGGAGGAGATTTATTTTGGCAACTAAGCGGGAACAAGAAATTTTAGCACTGATCAAGCAAGATTCCTTGATCACGCAGGCACAATTGGCTGAAAAAACCGGAACGACGCGCTCAAATATCGGATCGCATATCTCTAACTTGATCAAAGAAGGCTTGATCGTTGGTCGGGGTTATGTCTTTCCAGCGGAAAATGAAGTAACTGTGATCGGAGCTGTCAATTTAGACGTATTGGGGGCTGCCAAAGCCCAAGTAAGTACTACAGGATCGACTCCGGGCCGAGTATATTCATTTATCGGAGGGATGGGCCGTAATATTGCTACGAACTTGGATAATCTAGGGCTCAAGACAAAGTTGATCACGGTGTATGGAAATGATACTAACGGTGATCTGTTCCAAGCTGAAGCCCAAAATAATGAGTTAGACCTAAGTGATGCTTTGCGGGTCGAACGTCCGACGGCTACGTATGTGTATTTAAATGATGTCGATGGTCGCCGGATAAATTGCAGTCATGGGGCTGTGAACGTGTCTGTGTCTATGTCGATAGTCTAGGGATCTATTATCAAATACCGACGGCAGCTAAATTTGTCGCCTACCATAAGGCAAAATTAGTCAACACAAACGGTGCTGGCGCAGCGATCATGGCGACTAGTGTCTACGCTAAATTGCAGGCCAAAGATCTTGACCAAACACTAGCTTTGATGCAAAGCGCCGATGCACTTACAGCTCAAGTCATTGAGGCTGTGACACCTAAATTAAGTGAGATCATTGCAGAGTAGAAGATATATGGGAGAGTTGGATCAAGGCTACTAGTGAAGGGCTTGGGTCCGCTGAAGCTTACACATTGGATCTGGTTGAAGGATATATGGAAATAATTGAGGGCGAGAGTTTAGTTGATGATAAACCAACTATCACTAAAGTTACTATTTCAAATGGTCAATTTGAACAAATCAATACTGTTTTAGATAGGTTAGAGATAGATAAATTTCAAGAATACTATATCTTTCCTGGAGTATGTGATGGTACACAATGGTCATTTACTGCTTATTTAGCTAGTGGCAAAATCCTAGAGACAAGTGGGAGTAACGCTTGGCCAGAAGGTTTTGAAGAATTTATTCGTTTATTTAAAACTGTTAGGGAAGATAAAGAACTTTGTGAAGAAGATGATTGAAATATATTTTATGTTGCTTCATAAGGTAGTGGCATATTGATGAGAACACAAAATAATATATGGGGGAATATTTATGGATGGATCGATCGAAAAAAGCTCAATTACAAAATCGAAAAAAAACTGCAAAAAGTGTCCTTTCAGATGCAGGGTCATCACCAGATAATATGGAATTTGTGGATAAAAAGTGGGTATGACAGATCTAGTTTCATTGAGCAAAAGTATTCCAAGTGTTACGGTAGATAATGAAAAAACACTGACAGATTTTCTATACGATGATGGGGGATATTAAATGGATCCGTGCTCTATGTTGGGTGCTAGCGGTAATAATGGTGGGGAGGACGTTCTGCAAAAATGGGGATTCAACTGCTAAGATATGCCTAAAACTAATTGAGATCAAAGAATTAGTCCAAAAGTATCATTATGTATTAGTTGGTAGCGCTTTAGTGTAGAATAGAGACAGATGCAATAGAAGGTAGGAATATTGTTATGGATATTAAACTGATCGCGATCGATATTGATGGGACTTTGGTCAATTCTAAAGGGAAGCTAACGCCAAAAGTCAAAGAAACTATCAAACAAGCGACTGCTCAAGGGATCAAAGTCGTCATTTGCACAGGACGTCCGTTAGCAGGAGTGACTGATCTATTAGCCCAGCTAGATCTAGCGGACCAAGATGACCAATATGTAGTTTGTTTTGGTGGGGCAGTCGTTGAGACCACGAGTGGTAAGCTGATCTTCCAAAAAGGGATCAGCTACGACGATTTTGTCGATTTAGAAGCGATCGCTCGCAAATTAAATTTGCATTTCCAAGTGATCAATACCGAGCGGATCTATACGTGTAACAAGGATATTGGCTATTACACACTCTACGAAGCAAACTTGGTGTCGATGCCGGTCTCGTATCGGACGCCCGAAGAAATGCGCGAGATCCCGCTTGTTAAAGCTATGTATATCGAAGATGCTGAAATTCTTGACCCTGCGATCGCCAAGCAGGAATATTTTGAACCTGTCAAAGATCGCTTAGACTTGATGAAGACAGCACAATTTTATTACGAAGCCTATGCAAAAGGCGTCAATAAGGGTAATGCACTTGTTAAATTGTGTGAGATCCTTGATTTGACGGCAGATAATGTGATGGCGATCGGGGATGAGGAAAATGATATCTCAATGCTCAAATTTGCAGGTACAGGTGTTGCAATGGGGAATGCGATCCCAGCGGTCAAAGAAGTTGCCACACACCATACCGTGGATAACGACCATGATGGAGTAGCCCAAGCAATCATGGAATTAGCACTGAAAAAATAACGATAAATAGAGGACTTAGACCTATGCTGAACGGTGTAGGTCTATTTTTGTTGTGCAAATTATAAAAAACATCGGATATTAGTGAGTCTTAGTGTGGATGAAACTTTATCTCAAACCAAAGATCTGGTCTAACTCTTTGAGTCACCAGTGAGCCAATTCGATACTGCATTAGGTTACGCTGATTATATTCAAAAACGCTAAAGCAAAGATCACCGTAAAAATCATATGAACAGCAGCAAGAAGAGCTTGCCATGCTCGACCACAAGTTGGATCAAATCTATTATGAGATAGCTGATGTGACCTATCAGTGTTTACGCCAAAATGATGCCGAGCCACAGGAACTTTCCAAAGTGGAACGGTTGCATGCAAGCTTAGCCGAAACTGCGCGTGATGATTATCGAACAAATCGCCAAAAATTAGAGCTTGAATGGGAAGAATATCGTGTGGACGATCGGAGACACCAGGATAAATTAGAGGCGGAATTTTTGCAGCAAAGAAGGCGGTCATGATGAACACTTTAGCTATCCAAATGGCACTTCAGACCCAGACTCAGCTGGTATACAAAGGAACTTTGGCCAATGATCATACGGTGGTCGCGACTGCGTTAAAACAGATCAAAAAATTAGTGCAACGTTTGATGATATTGGAAACTGTAGCTCCAAGCAAGCTAGCTAAGAAAGATACGCTTCTTGAAAAAGGGATGACTGAGCTCGATTCATATATCAATGAGATACAAGAAAATATTACCCATGACATTGAGATCTTGCCTGAAGCGATCGAAGGCGAGCTGGCCAAAGCTGTGAGCAAGTCGGCCAAGCAGATCTGCCGGGAATTTAGGGAAATAGCTTATTAAATTTTACCGTAGCAGCTTGATTGGAATTATATTATACTTGATAGTTTTGGAAAGTTTATTATTGAAATTTGAACGAATGAATATGATCATAAGAAACAAAGGGCTTATGTTCATATCTATGTCCATGGAGAAGAAGTGGGGCTATGTTTTTAGATGGTACAATTGAAGTCTAGTGACTATAAGAAAATATCTGCTCATGTTCAAGCGAATGCTAAACGTTACCAAGCTATGTGGGATGAATTTCAAGGAAGTGAATATTAAGAAGATATGAAGAAATATTCAGTAAAAGGCGAATTTCGTTAAATGCGAGAATTCGCCTTTTATCGTAATTTTATAAAAATAACGATAAAGAGTTAGAGGCTAAGGAAGTAAATCATTTCTAGTCATACTAGTGGACAAAAGATGGGGAGTCTGTAATATGAGTTTCTTTTTTTTAAGAACTTGATAATACTCTGAATTGTCCCAAATAAAATTACTAACATTCAGTACACTACCTGCACATCGCTATTTTTGCACAGTTTCAAGAACGTGGTATCAGGTTTTTGATCGGTAATGATGATATCCAGTTTGTGGATCGGGACCATCTTGATGAAATCAGTGTCTTGGCGAAACTTAGTGTGATCAACTAATAGAATGGATAGATCAGCATTTTTGAGCATATTTTGCTTGCAACGGGTCTGTTCCATGTCCGCCATGAAGACACCTTTTTCACTGATCGAATTGCAGGAGAAAAAAGCCATACGCGCGTGAAAATTAGCAAGATACTTGATGGTGTCGTCACCTAAAAATGAATTAGAATAAGGTTTAAGGGCGCCTCCAGCCAAAAAGATATGTAGACTGGCTTGGAGACGGCCTTTTTCAGCGATTGCTAAATTATTAGTGATGATCTTAATGTTGGTTTGGTCGTTCAAATGTTCAAGAATATATTGGCAAGTCGTTGAAGTATCAATGAAGATCGCATCACTGCTGTTGATAAACTTGGAGGCAAAATAACCGATCTTATTCTTTTCCTCAGCATTTTGGGCTTCACGGTAAGTCGTGGTAAATTCAATATTATTCTTCTTCAAGAGCGTCACAAAGCCAAATGTCCGCCGAACCATACCGGATTTTTCCAATTCTATCAGATCACGGCGCAGTGTTGAAGTTGACGTACCCATCAACTCCTCTAACCGTTTGATGTGGATATGCTGGTTTTCTTCAAGAACTGCTAATAATTTTTCGAGTCGCCGTTGCTGTTTTTTCATCGTTACTTACCTCTTTGAATAAATTCTGAACCTTTGAACAATATAATAAAACTTTTTTGAATGTTTGTCATATATTTAATAACATTTATTTTTTGAAGTGTTTTAGTACTATAATTAAATTGTAAATAAATGAAATCGGTTTATCGAGGAGGTAGAAGTTTATGCCAGTTGATTATCATGCGATGTTGCATCCAGAACTTATTTTTTTAGATCTTACTGCTGAAAGTGAGACTCAATTATTTGAACAAGTAGGCAAGCGTCTGCAGAAATTAGGGTATGTTAAGGAAAGTTATGCTGGGGCCCTAGAAAAACGCGAACAGGAATTTCCGACTGGATTAGTAACAAAATACTTACCAGTAGCATTGCCACATACTGATCCTGAACATGTAAACCAGGCCTTCATCTGTATGGTCAAAAATGAAAAGTTATTAGATGTGTTGCAGATGGGGTTAAACAAACCAATGCAAGCCCAGTACTTCTTCTTTCTGGGGATCACCGATTCCAAAAATCAAGTGATCTTACTCCAAAAGTTCATGAAGTTGCTACAAGATCAAGAGTTTGTGGCTGGTTTGACTAGTATTAGTGCAGAAAATGAAATGTTTGAATTTTTACAACGTGAATTTGATAAATAATGGGAGGAATCTAAAATGGCAAAAATCGTCGTAGCATGTGGTAGTGGTGTCGCAACTTCAGAAACAGTTGTTGGGTTGATCAAAGGTTTCTTAGATGATCATAATATCAGCGGAGTCGAAGTCGAAGCTACTGATTTTAAAGGCTTGGCAAGCGTGTTACCAAAATATGATATTTATGTTTGGATCGCCAAACCAACACAAGAGATCCAAGATATTTGTGATAACCACGGAATCGTTGATGTTAATGGAGTCAATATTTTGACAGGGAATAATGCTGAAGATTCATTTAGAAAGATCATTTGGGCATTGCAACAAATGGCAAGTTGAAAGAGGTGAGCTAAATGGAAGTCTTAAAAGAGATCGTCAATTTCGTCTTGAATTTAGGTGGTCCTGTGTTTGTGCCACTTATCATGTTGATCATTGCGCTAGTCGCAGGTTTGTCGTTTAAGAAATCATTTATTGCAGCGATCACCTTGGGCGTGGCCTTTTCGGGGATGAATCTAGTTGTTAACTATATGCAAGAGATCATTGCACCAGCTGGGAAGGCGATGTCTAAAGCGCTGGGAGTGACCCTAAATGCAGTCGATGCCGGTTGGACCGGTGTGGCAGCGATCACGTGGTCATATAAAGTAGCTTTTCTCTTTTTCCCGTTGTTATTAGCGATCAATTTTGTGATGTTGACCTTCAACTGGACTAAAACGCTCAATGTTGATATGTGGAATGTTTGGAACAAGATTTTTACCTATGTTATCGTGTATTACTTTACCAATAATATGTTTTTAGGCTTTATTGTCGCTTCGATCCAGATCATCTTTGAACTCAAGATCGGTGATGTTTGGCAACGCCACATTGAAGATATGACAGGGATGGAAGGAGTAACGGTCCCACATTTCATTACGCTATTTGCCGTTATCCTTAATCCGATAAATAAATTATTAGATTACATTCCGATCTTCAACAAACCATTGATTCGGAAGCTATTCAAAAGAAAATCGGTATCTTCGGGGAAAATAAAGTTATGGGCTTTATCATTGGGATCTTGTTAGGTTTTGGTGCAGGTTATGGATTATCAAAATCATTGATGCTAGCGATCCAAGCTGCAACTGCGATGACGCTGTTCCCAATGATCTCTAAATTATTCATGGAGGCTTTGAACCCGATCGCAGATGCTATGAGTAATTTTATGAAAAAGCATTTCAAAGATCGTCAAGTCTACATTGGTTTAGATTGGCCGATCTTAGCCGGACGCAGTGAATTTTGGGTGACCGTTATCGTTTTAGTGCCAGTTGAACTACTCTTTGCAATCATCTTACCAAATAATAATATCCTACCATTTGCGGGTATCATCAATCTTTCCTTTGCCGTAGCTGCCTTGCTTTTGACTGGGGCTAACCTTTTGCGAATGATCGTTTTAGGGATCATTTCAACTCCGATCTTCTTGTATGGTGGGACGTACTTTGCGCCAATGATCACTAAATTAGCAGTTCAGACCGGGAGCTTTAAAGTTCCAGCCGGACAACAACTATCCTGGTCAACGATCGAAGGCCCCGATTTTCGTTTGCTCTTTGGTCAAGCCTTTGCCGGACAATGGTGGGCAGTAGTAGCTGCAGTTATTTGGACAGTGCTGTTTATTTGGTTGTATAAAGACCAACAAAAGATCGCTTTGCCAAGTAAACGCTATGCGACGCTAGCAGGTGTTACAACAACTAGCACAGTTGCACCAAAGGCAAGCGCAAACTACCAAGACATTGATCTGAACGCTTTAGATGGGATGCATATTGGTGATAAAAAGAAGGTCAACGATTATCAAAATATTGATCTAAATGCCTTAGATGGGATGAACTTTAGTCAGAAAAAGAAGGTGAAATAGATGTTATCGTCAAAGGGATTTTGGTCACTATGTTTATTATTAGCGGTAAGTTTATTTTTAGCTAGTCTGATCAAGCAGGATCTGTGGTTATTACTAGCGGCTGGAAGCCTTGCGACCGTAACGTATTTCATAGGTGATGACGTATTATTTGCAGAATATAACAAGAAACGTGAAGCTAAACGAGCACGTTTGCAAAAAGCATTTGATGATAGGAGGAAAATGCGATGACAGAGACATTTTTATTTGAAGCAGAGCGGCGTGATATGGCACGGGTCGCACGAAAGATGTTTGAGCGGAAAATGACTAACGTAGCTGGGGGAAATATTTCCCAGAAAATAACCGCCCCTGAGGATGTTGAATATGGTCATGTTAAGATCAAAAAAGGGCATGATTATATGATAATGACGCCAACGTTTATGTCAGAAGCTTGGTTTGGCGAACTCGAAGCCAGTCAGATCTTAGTAGTGGACTTAGAAACAGGGCAACAGATCGATGGTTCAGGGCGCCTGACCCGTGAAGTGAATATGCACCAAGAGGCCTATCAAGCCAATAAGAATATCAAGGTCGTCTATCATTCGCATGCACCTAAATCAATGTTTTGGGCTACGATCGGACGTGATATGCCAAATGTAACTGAGGTAACGAGCCACGATCTAGACTTAGGTGAGATCAAATGTTTACCGTATCGCCCAGCTTGTTCTAAAGAATTGGCAGATATGGTCCATGAACACTTGCTGGCCTTAGGGAATAAAGCTGCCAATAACATCTTCTTGCTGGATAGCCATGGGGTACTGATCACCACTGATGACTTGCATCATGCAACCTGTATCTTGGAAACAGTCGAATGGAATGCCGAGATCGCATATAAGGAAGCAGTATTCCAGGGTCTGGGACTGTTGCAGGGATATCGGTCTAAAGGTGTGGCTGTGGAAGGATAAGAAAAACTGCGCTAACTTCGGATGAAGTGGCGCAGTTTTTTGTGCTCTTTTTCTACCATTTTTCAAGAATTCCAAGGAATATATCGAAGAAAAAGTATCAATTACATGCTTATGTATGGTAGAAATAGTGTTCTTTTATTAGTGAAATATTTCTAGACGATGAAATATATTTGAAGATATGAAGGTAATAAATTGCTTCAATCTTTAATAAGGTTCAATCAACCGAACGAATGTTTGTGGGGGGTGAGGATATGGTATAATATTCGGCGATAAGTATTTCACTATGCAAGGGAATACGTGCAGATATTTAGAGGAATATTTATTGCAAGCTGGCAGTTTGGTGGTGGGGTCAGTAGATTTTTTATCTTTAGAAAAATAAACTCCACAAGTGAAATTTAGACTTAATAACTTATGTTAAGGAAATGATGCAAGGTATGGCTAATTTAGAAGAAAAAAGTATATTAGAAGATAATATCAGATATTCATATATGAGTGTTGTTTGGTCGCATAAAATTCAAGAAAAACAGTCGGATATTTTAGCGGGGGAATATAAAAAATTAGAAATTGTTAGATTAATCTGTAATGCGTTAACTTCTGTAGGGTTGATATCGTTGATTTTCACAGATCAATTTTTGATTAAATTCGTAGCGACAATGATTTCATTTGTAATTACGCTTAGTAGCATGCATTTTAAGTCTTTCGATACTCAAAATTCAATAATAAATCATAAAAAAGCAGCAAATGAATTATTAGGCATCAGAGATAAGCTTAGGATATTGCTTGTTAAAGTAAAATTAGAAAGTAAAGATGATTTTGAACTGTTAAGTGAATATGAATATTTTATAAAACAATTAGATCAAATCTATAGGGAAGCCCCAAGTACGACCGATAAAGCTGTAAAAAAGGCATCAAAAGCTTTAAAAATTAATGGAGACAATAGCTTTTCGACTGAGGAGATTGATGCAAATTTACCAGAATCATTAAGGAGGAAATAGACAAGTGGGAACTAGAGTAATAAGATATGATAATATTATCCCTAAAGATGAGAGGGATAATATTTCTAGTAGATATAGACAAATAACTAAGGCTGTCAATAGGGAGTTTTGGGGAACAGCAAGTGAAACTAGTAACAGTATTTATGTTGGTTCTTATGGTAGAAATACTGCAATAAGTACTAGCGATATAGATATTTTAGTATGTTTACCATTCTCTAAATTTGATAGTTATAATAGACTAACAGGTAATGGACAGTCTAAACTATTACAGGCTGTGAGACAAGCACTAAAAGTGAGCTATCCAAATAGTGATATAAGAGCAGATGGTCAAATAGTAAAGATAAATTTTTATGATGGTATATCATTTGAAATATTACCAGCTTTTAAGAATTTAGATGGAAGTTATACTCATGCAGATTCAAATATGGGAGGTAGATGGAGATCTACAAATCCAAAAGAAGAACAAAGTGCTATTCGTGAAAAGAATAATTTGAGTAATGGGTTATTAGTAGCTACTTGTCGACATATAAGATACGTTAGAGATAATTTCTATAAAAGTTATAAACTACCAGGAATTGTTATTGATAGCTTTGCATATTATGCTATAAGCGATTGGAAGTTTGTGAACTTTGGGGAAAAAGCTGCTGAACCAGGAACTTATGAAAAACGATTATTAAACTATTTTGAAGAAAATAGGTACTATTGGGAAAGGGTAGGATTATACGCCCCAGGAAGTAATGAATATATTGATGTAGCAAATAGTATGGAAAGCTTAGAAAAAGTGCTTAGATATATGAATGGATAAGGTAGCATATTACTGATGAGATAAAGGTAAAGCAGTGAGTGAAAAAAATGTGGGAACATATAAATGTTAATTGATTTAAAAAACAACTATTATGAAGCAATTAAGATGTTGACAGGATTGAAAGATGATGAACTAGGTAGAATATTTAAATTTAGTAACAAAAATCTGTCCTACGATTTAGACATAGATGAAGTGCAGGTTCAAGAAATACTAAAGAACCGTGATGCGTTAGATATATTATTAAATAGTGATATCTTGGGGTATCATTATACAACCGCAGATTTTGAAGAATTAAATAAATATGGATTACAAAATTTACGTGGTGTCTTGAATCGCGACTCGGAGTTAAAGCTGTTTTTGAAAGAAAATGGAATAGTTATAGAACTAGATGAACAGTATATACAATGTGGCACAGAGAGACTAGTTTTTAGTGGCGAATGTAGTAATACTAATGAAGGAGTACTTGTTAATAGATTTAGTGATGATTATAAAATTTGTATTTTTGCTAGCGAGGAAGAAGAGGGAATATATAGATATAATAGGCGTATAAGTGAAGCTCCTGAAATTATCTCTACAATAGAGCGAGTATGGTCAGAAAAATGTATTGGTTTAGTGGAGAGATGGAAAAATGATGATAAGCATGAGCTAAAACGGATAACAGTCAAAATTCCAGTGAAAGAAACGAATCTGATTAATACTCCTGAAGATACCTTGGATAAACTACTCCATATAGCATTAGATAACTACAGGAAGTGTAATATGAATTCACAAGTTATAGCAGAAATTAATAGAGATGTGATTGGTAGGGAAGAAATAGAAGATATTGTTAGTTTCAGCTCATTGGAAGATGAGGAAAAGAAGAAAAACTATGAACTATCTAGAAATTATATTAAAGCTAGGGAAGAGTTACTAGGAATTGACGGAGAAGAGTAAAAGATACAAGAGTTTGTATAAAATTAGGAGATGTAGGTCAAGATATAAGTATTTATTTCAATAATAGAATTTTAGGTGTTATGCACTCACTGATACTATATGTTTTGTAAATGATTTAATGCTAACGGTTATCTTATGGGTATATACTTCGTATAAATTTTTAATTAAGGCTCTTTGTCAATCACTGAAAGAGTAAATATTTTTAGAGAAGCTCTGTGAGAATAGCTTAGGCTGTTTTCACAGAGCTTCTTGTATCTTTACCAAGATATGTCTGAAGATAGATCCAAGCTTTGAGATGTTCAAAATTACGACAACCATAGGCTTTCGGTAGAAATGTGGGAAGTATTTTTTTATGAAAATATAATCAATTAGTAAAAAATTGTTGACTTCTAAAGTCACAACAGCTCCGGCTTGGTAGCAGCATTCGAGTAGTACCTTTCGATCTTCTGGTTGAATAATTATATTTTTTAATATTTGATTTTTTAAGTTGTAAATAGCTGTACCTAGCTCTAATTACCAAGAAGTTTGGTTAATTCAGTCGATTATCCCGAGTTTTTTCTTTAATATCTAACATTTTTAAGATAAAATAATTATAGGACATAAATGTCACACTCCTTTATTGATTATTTGTGGTGAATTAATTGGATAACAGGAGGGCATCTGATGTCCTTTTTTTGCGCAAAAATTTAAAAATGTACATTTAGATAAACAGGGGATGGAGGGCTTGAAGTGGCAACGTACACCGTAACAGAAGGAAATAGAATTGAAATAAATTTTAATGGTATTATTCCGGATGAAGCTACAAGAGATAAGATGAAAAGTGTTAAATTCAGATGGGATCCGGGGCGAGGACTATGGCATGGGCTGTATAATGTTGAAACATTGGCTATTGCAAAAGAAGTATGTGGTATTGAACCAGTAAAAGATTTTAGCGCGAGTAAATTTTTAAAAGGTTATGCTTTAAAGCTAAAGATAAGAGATATTATATCTGCTGATCAGAGACAATTGGAAATATGGGTGAAAATGCTTAAAGATCATGTTAATGATGTGATGAGTGAGGATAACTCATCACGCACAGGTAATTCTGTAAGCCCAAGTCAGGAATCTGTATGGATGGATTGCTTTAAATTTATCGCATGTACACTGTCAGATTTGAATATGGCTGCTAAAGAATTTGAACTAGTCTTTGAATATAGTCTCCCAGGAACAGTCCATGAAAGGCCAGATGTATTCTTACTTACTGATAAAAAGGTAATTTCTTTAGAATTCAAACGAAAACCTGCTCCTCAGGTTGATGACAATAAAGATGATGTAGCTCAGGCTATTAGATATAAAGAATGGCTTATGAATCATCATAGAGTAACAATAGATAAAAATTTAGAAGTTAAAAGCTATCTCGTGTGTACGCATAGAGATGCTCAGCCTGGCGAATTGAGAGGAATAAATATTCTTACAGCTGATAATTTTTGCAGTACTATAGAGCAGGAACTTAATGGAGAACGCTCATGCCAATTTATTGAAGAATGGCTTTCCTCTTCTAAGACTGAAATGCCCGATATGCTTAAGGCGATTGAAATAATGTATCGTGAAGGAAGAATTCCGTATATTTCAGATGTCAATAAAAATTGTCTTAAGAAGGTACTTTGGTATATCAGTGGTGCAAGCAAGAAAAATAAAAAATTACTTATTTTGATAAATGGTGTTCCCGGTGCTGGAAAGACTGCAGTTGCTCAGAGCGTGGTATATGAAGCAAATAAGAATGGAAAAGCTAATGCGGTCTATCTTTCTGGAAATGGCCCACTTATAGAAGTTCTTCAATATCAAATTAATCAGGTTGGAAATAATAGACATATGGGGGAGAATGCAATACAAGGTATGAAAGAATTTAAAGCGACCTTTTTTTCTCCTAAAGTAGCAGTCCCTGAGCAATCTATTCTTATTTTTGATGAGGCACAAAGAGCATGGGACGCTGAAAAACTTAAAAGAGGATTCACTGAACCAGAAGGTCTATTTGATATTGGGGAAAGAATTTATAGTAGGAGAGGCTATACGGTACTGATTGGTTTATATGGCAATGGACAGGTAATTTATACTGGAGAAGAAGCAGGGCTGTCATTATGGGAAGATGCGCTTAATAAACATGGCGATTGGATTGTACTAGCTTCTAAAGATTTAGCTGATAAGATTCAGGTAACTGGGGAAAGAAAGGTTGTTGATAATGATCTGTTTCTTCCAACATCTCTGAGAGCGGATTTTATTGATTGTAGTAAATGGGTAGAGGAGGCTATTTGCTATACTCACACTAATTTATCAAAAGCTAAATCAGAATTTAAAAAATTACAAAAAACATCAATGAGAATTTGTGTGACTCGTGATTTCTCTAAGATTCAGGAGCGAGCAGCAGATATTGATAAAGATCATCCAGAATGGAAGTATGGAATGTTGGTATCTAACTTTGCTGAGCAAAATATCATTAGTAAAGCGCTCCCGGGCTGGAATATTGGTTTTAACGGATCGAATGCTGTTTCTATGAGAGAGTATGGTCCTTGGTTTAGTGGTGGTTGTAAAGAGTTAACTAAGGTATGTTCAGTATATGGAAATCAGGGATTGGAGCTTGATTGTCCGATTGTTGTATTTAGTGGTGATTATATCCGATATGGTAATAAGTGGATGACCAGAGGATATCAACGTAATAAGCAACAAGGAAAATACAAAGATATAGATACTATTGTTGAAAATAACTATAGAGTTCTACTAACTAGAGCACGTAAAGAAATGATTATATTTATCCCAAGAGATGAAATACTTGATGAAACATATCAATACTTCATTGATATGGGAATGGATGAATTGTAGTTGAATAATTTTATAGAAACTCGATGAAGCTGGCTTAGGCCAGTTTTCATGGAGTTTCTTGTTTTTACTAAGAGGTAGATCGATGTTTTCGATGCTCGAAATTGAGATAAACATAGGTGCTTGGCATAGATAAATGAAATTTGGCAAAGTCAAGGTATATGTATTATATTTATACTAGAGTTAAGAGTATTTATGTGCATATAGAAAGTGATTTTGAGGTGTAGAAAGTGCCAATAAAACATATCAAAGTAGTCGGTGCAGCGATCATCGATGATAATAAAGTTCTAACAACCAAACGCAGCTCAGATCGAGTACTGGGTGATTTGTGGGAATTTCCAGGTGGAAAGATTGAACCTGGCGAAACACCACAACAAGCTTTAAAACGTGAGCTGGAAGAAGAGTTTAAGGATGAAATTTTAGTCGGGCCACAAGTTACTGAAACTGTAAAATATGAATATGAATTCGGTGTCGTTGAATTAACAGTATTCTATGCCAAATTGCTAACAAACAACTTTGATTTGGTAGCTCATAGTGAAGTTAAGTGGCATACAGTTGATGAGTTGTCGCAACTTAATTGGGCCCCGGCCGATATCCCGGTTGAAAAAGCAATCGAAAAAGTTGATTTAAGGAGTATTAGTTTTGAATAGTCATTTGATCGATAATATTTCCAATACTGTACTTAATAATTTTGTGGATCGGGATAAATACTCTGCGGTCGGTGGTTTATCGGCGTCATTGGTTGCCAATGAATCAGCCAACACTAATGTTTATCGAATCTTGAAAAATGAATTGCAAACATGTGATGATTTCATTTTTGCAGTGGCGTTTATCACTAAGGCTGGTTTATCCCAGTTTTTATCCGTTTTTCAAGATTTAGACAAACGTGGCGTACGTGGTAGAATCCTTACCTCAACTTATTTGTGGTTCAATCAACCAGATGTTTTTAAAATGTTAACCAATATTCCTAATATCGATGTTAGGATCTATACGGGTAAAGATCAAAAAACTGCTGAACCACTGCCATTCCATGCTAAGGGATACATGTTTTCCCACGAAAATGGCTATAATTCCGCAATTATCGGTAGTTCTAATCTCACAAGCAATGCAATCATGAAGAACTATGAATGGAACTTACGAGTTACTTCATTGGATAATGCAGAGATTACCAAAAATATCAGCAAACAAATTGAAGCCGAGTGGGACCGAGGAGTCGAGCTCACAGATACTTGGATTGAAGAATACACCGAGCTATATAAAAAGAATCATCCAAAATTGATCGCAGCCGCTGATGTAGCCGAAAGTACAGAAGTTTATCAAACTGATAGCAAAATTGTACCTAACAAGATGCAAAAAGCTGCTTTAGATCAGTTAACTGAATTGCGTCAAAGTGGTAAACAAAAAGGATTGATTATTTCTGCAACGGGGACAGGGAAGACTTATCTTGGTGCATTTGATGTACGGAGTTTTAAGCCTAAACGTTTTCTGCTTGTTGCCCATCGTGAGCAAATCTTGCAAAAATCATTAGAAAGTTTCTATAAAGTAATTGGTGGTAATCGCAATGATTATGGAATTTATAGTGGCAATAATCGTGAAGGCTTAGACAAGAAATATGTTTTTGCTACAGTTCAGACACTTTCCAAGCCAGAAAATCTAGCACTATTTGCCAAAGATAGTTTTGACTATATTCTATTTGACGAAGCACATCACTTGGGTGCTTCGATGCATCAACGGATTTTTGAATATTTTACGCCAAAATTTTGCTTAGGGATGACTGCGACCCCAGAACGAACAGATAATTTTAATGTTTACAAATTATTTAATTATGATATTGCCTATGAGATTCGGCTGCAAGACGCTCTAGAAGAGAATATGCTCTGCCCATTCCACTACTATGGAGTTGAGGATTACGAATTAAATGGTGAGACAATTGACGATACTACCTCACTACAACGGCTAGTCAGTGAAGAACGTGCAGATTATATTGTTAGACAGACTAAGTATTATGGATATTCAGGCGACAAATTGCATGGATTGGTATTTTGTAGTCGTAAAGATGAAGCTAAAGGTATTGCTGAATTATTGAGTAAACGCGGTTACAAGTCCATTGCTTTAACCGGTGAAGATGGCATTGCTAGACGTGATGAAGTTGTCAGCCAACTTGAAGCTGGCGTGATTGATTATATTGTGACTGTGGATATCTTTAACGAAGGTATCGATATTCCTTGTGTTAATCAGGTTGTTATGTTGCGTAATACCGAATCGAGCATTGTTTTTGTGCAACAATTAGGTCGTGGCTTGCGTAAATTCAAAGATAAGGAATACGTGACGATTATTGATTTTATTGGAAATTATAAAAATAACTATCTGATTCCAATCGCTTTGACTGGCGATAAATCTCACAGCAAGGATAGCGCGCGTGATTCTGTAGATCTTGAACCGATCTTTGGAACTTCAGTGATTAATTTCACTAAGATTGCTAAAGAGCGCATTTATAAATCAATTAGCCAGTCAAATTTAACCTTGAAGAAAAAGTTGCATGATGAGTATATGAATGTGAAAAATAAGCTTGGTCGTGTACCTTTAATGTGCGATTTGCAGCGTGACTCAATTGATCAAAGTGTTATTGCAAGTAAGTATAAGCAATATAATGCTTTCTTGCTAGCAATGGATGAAGAAGAATTTGTTTTAACGCCTTTCCAAGAACAAGTGCTTTCTTTTGTAACGGTTGAGTTGAGTAATGGTTTACGTAAACATGAATTATTACTGCTAAATTCCCTTCTTCAAGGTGAATTGACTGATGAACAATATGTTCAGATTTTAAAAGAAGCAGGTTGTTATATAAATGACGCAGTACTGGGATCGGTTGATCGAATTTTATCGTTAGCATTTTTTGATGATAAATCGAAGCCTAATAAAGTGAGCTATGGTGACACAGAGATTACTGAACATCATGCAGGTAGTTATCGGTTTAATGATAAAATCAAGGCAGAATTAGAGAACAATGATTTTAAGATATTGTTTGAAGATGCTATTAAAACGGGGCTACTTAAAGCAGAACAATATGATGCAAGTCAGCCATTTACCATTGGCTGTCGTTATGAACGAAAAGATGCTTGTCGTTTGCTAAACTTCAACAAGTGTGTTCCAGGTCAAAACATTGGCGGATATTTTATTGATAAAGATCACGATACGTGTCCAATTTTTATCACATATCATAAGAGTGAAAACATTAGCGAAACTATTCAATACGGTGATTATTTCAAGAATCCAAGTGTGATGCACATGTATTCAAAGAATAAGCGGCGGATTGAGGGAGCTGAGATTCAAAAACTTTACCGTGGTGTTGAAGAAGGCAAGCCAGCATTGGACATGCACATGTTTGTTAAAAAGTCTGATGATGAAGGGACCTCATTTATCTATTTAGGGCCATGTGAAATTATTAAGGATTCAATGCAGCAAGAGTTCTCTAAACGCCAGGATGGCAAAGAGGATCCGATTGTTTCAATGGATCTGAAATTAGCTGTCCCAGTTGATGCGGATAGATACTATATGTTGACAGAAAAATAGTAGGCATCATTATATAATTTTCGGGTATAATAATATACGTCTATTAAATTATGAAATGGAAACATATAATGCCTATTACAAAGTATCAAGTTTATTATCGAAAATTGAAAGATATATTGAATAGTATAAAGGATAGGGAAGGGTATCCTAATGACTCCTTAGCCTTTGCACACTGGTTTTTGAAGCATCAGGTTGGATTAGATGATCAACAAATTGGTGAAGTTATAATTGATGGGAATGGTGATTATGGAATAGATGCTGTATATTTGAATGATAAGAAATTGCATGTATATCAATTTAAGTTTCCAACAGAAAAAAATATCAATAAGGAAATAGAGCAAGGTGATATACTGAAAACATTTAATGGCTTTGATGCATTGGTTGATAACAAATATAAATCTGGTAAAGCTAATAAAAGTTTTATTGCAATGAAAGAGTATCTGCGTGACGAAGAAGTATATGAATTTAACATAAATTTTGTTAGTTATAATAAAGGAATAAAATCAAATGCAAATGTAGAAGTATTAAGGAACAGAAGTTCTCAATATGAAGATGATTACGATTTTAGATATAAACTTTATGATAGAGATACTATACTAAATATTTTTGAAAAATCTCAAAAAAATACTTCTGTAGATGTGAAACTAACATATAAAAATATGGCGAATTCTTATGCAGGAGAAAATATTGAATCCAGCGTAGGTGTTGTTAACGCGGCAAAACTTGTAGAGTCTGTCAAAGATGAATTGTCTGTTGTTTTTGATGAAAATATTCGATTATATGAAAGTGATTCAAAAGTGAATGAAGGAATCTATAAAACTGCTAGTGGAAATGATACATCGGGAATGTTTTATTATTACAACAATGGAATAACATTTATCTGTGACGATTATAAGAATAGTCCCAATAATAACACGTTATTTATGAAAGGGGCCTCTATTGTTAATGGGTGTCAAACGGTGACGACTTTGGCACGAGCATATGATGACTCTAGGTTAAGAGATGATGCAGATCTTTTAGTAAGAGTAATAAAGATAAAAAAATATAGCGAACGAGCCAAAATAACAAAATATTTAAATTCGCAGACACAAATTAAAGAAAGCTATTTTATAGCAAATCATCCAATTGTGAGAGATCTACAGGAAGATTTATTGAAAGATAATTATTATCTTGAACGACAAACTAATGAACTATCTCATAAACAGAAATACGATTCTGAATATTTAAAGGGGAAAGAATTACAAGTATTAAAATTGTCAGATGTAATTCAACGTTATACAGGATATTATGTTGATAAATACGCTCATATTGCCAAGAGTGGTAAGGGAGCATTATTTGAAAATGATAATATTGAAGAAATATTAGGGGAGATTAATGCTGCAAAGGTAATCAAGTCGCTTGAAACATATGAAACGATTTCAGGTGTAATTACGTCGTACAGGCGTATGCGAAGAAATAGTGAAAAAAATGATTTTTTACATTATCTAGGTGTAAAAAAAGAAGAATTTATATTTAATGAGTATTTATTCGTTAATACAACGGATATTCTATTACTAAATACGGTTCATAAGTTATCTGAATTAGATGAAGAGGCGGAAATAAATACGTTGATTAAGGTTGGGATTTTAATAATTCGAGATGTAATAAAAAGTAATGATGGCTATAAACAGACCCCACCTGCTACTTTAATGAAGAGAAAAGCAGTGTATGAATCTGTAAGAAAATATATAGAAGAGAACCAAGTATCATTAAAAAAATTGATTCAGTAGGCATTTAGTAAGTAGAGATGACGAGCCTAGGACTTGGCATAAATGAGCAGAGGTTAACAGCCTCTGCTCATTTTTTGTGGCTCTTTGTCAACCACTGTGTAAAGAGTAAAATTTTTAGAGAAGCTCTGTGAGAATAGCTTAAGCTGTCTTTCCTGATTTAGAAAAAGGAGATCCTTTAGCAGTTAGCTTTACAGTTGATATCATATTGTCTGAAGTGGAAAGTTTTAAAAAACTCTCATCTATCATAAAGGTAGCTAAGTCTAAGGATAGCAAGCAGTTAGAACTGAATATGGATAGCCATGTTGTATATGTCTATTTACCAGAAAAGCAGTATAAAGCTTATGTGCAATCGACTAATTATCCTGAAATAGCTTTAAGTATGGTTATTTTTCCTGCTGTGATCGAACTGTTGAATAGGGTAGCTAGTTCTGGTTTGTCTGAGCTAGAGGATTACAAGTGGTATCAAGTGTTAGACCGAAAAGTTGAACTTTTAGGACATAGTATCGATGAGTTAAAAGATCAACGTATTTCAGCGATCGTATTAGCACAGTTGATCTTAGATGATCTACTTGAGCGTTCATTTGAAGAAGTGGGGGAATTATTTAAAAATGAGGATTAAGTTATTTACGGAAGAATTTATTGAAGCTTTCGGCAGAGATATAGATGATGAATATGAAAAATTATATCGGACAGGCGACAAACAGGCATTACTTGAGATATTTGAAAAAGCGCCGACATACGAAGCTGACATCCCATTTGATTTCCATGAATTAACAACACCGAATGACTATATCAATAATACAAAGCTCATATATGGATCATTACGTGAACTGACTCCTGCTCAAGCTTCTAAAGAAAATTTATGGTTTACTTTAGCCAACACAGTTTACCTAGATTATACACTAAAGCTATTATCAAGTAATGATCGCACAAAGGTAAAAAATGCGTTACTTTTGAAGACTAAGCGTGAACAATTGATCCAATGTATTTCCAAATATTGGTGGTTAGGCTATCTACTGTATGATGAAAAAAGCGATGACCCGTATGAATTAATGGAATTTTTCTGTGCAGAGAATGCATTAGGAAAAGCTGTAGGGTTCTTTTCCAGTAAGCTAACTTCAAACAAAGAGGTCATGCTTGGAATAGTAAAGGGTATCAGAGATAGACAAGATGTTATCAAAAATCAGAGCTGGAGTTATGGTTTTATAAATGGACATTTTAATGCTGTTGGTGGTGTCAAGATCTTAGATATGATGACTCAAGAAGAGGTATATCAGGAAACACTAGCATTTATTGATGAGATCGTAGCTGATCCTTCAATGATACCACCAACACAGCGAAACAAAATTTTGCGAAGATAGTTTTTATGATAGTAAATACAATTAAGGGCGAATATATCCATATAGTGGTAGCTATCCGTCCTATTTGTGCTCTATATAAAAGGATGATTCCCGTAAATGATGCCACGCAACGCATTTGCATTGAGATCTTTGGTGAGAAGCCACCATCTTGGCATCATTATGGTGACTGGTTCAAATTCACAGGCTTTGATGTGTTGCATGACATTGACGCGAAGTGAAACAAAAAATGAATTTGGGACCGTCTTCTGTTTTTTAGCAATACTATCTAGCGTGGGTGGAACTGGTCTTCGAAGCTCTCGCCACTTCTTATCTACGTGATATTCAAGGATGGCTGAAGCATAGGAAAGTGATTCTGCTAGATCCATTTTTTCAGTTCGGATGACTAGTTTTTGAATGTCTAAAACAAAAAAATCATAGCCTTCCTTGTCATTAGCGACTGCAAAAGCTGGAAAATGGAGCACGACCTTAGGTTTTAGTGCCATATATATTTCCCCCTTTTATTTTATATTTAAGTAAATAGATTTACTTGGGACTTCACTGTAGCACTTTTAGTAAGTAAAAGGGGGATAATTAGTAATTTGTTATAATTTCTAGACTTTAGATACAATAATGTGTTTAAGTTAATGCGAAATTTAGGTCGTATGACATGATCACGTTACTAAAGAGATAGAAAGTAAATTAGTTGATGGATTTCAGAAAAGAACGAAAAGCTACTTATGCTGCAGCTAGTAGCGGCATTCGTGCTGTTATTGCCACGTATTTTAATTTTCCGATATGGTTACTCATACTTCCAGTTTTGGGTGCGACTTATTTAAGTGCATGTTTGCTAAAATAGTTTATGTGTTAAGGCTGTCTTTCATGGATGGCGTATTTTTGTAGTGTTAAAATTATACAACGATAACTATTGGATGATAAAATATAGATATAAAACAATAATTTTTTAGGTATTATATTTGCTCTAGGAGGTGCCTTCATGAATGGATGGAAAGAAGTATTAAGTATTTTTGCAGTGACGATTAGTGTTGGATTGCTCATTGGGATGCTACTTTTGATCAATTCAACTAAAAAGATCGACAAGAGCCAACAAGAGATCCGCCAAGAAAAAGTGACGCAAGCCCAATCGGAACGAAGCAGTGAGTCTAGATCAAAGGCATCAAGCACCACAGTAGAAGTGCCAGAAGCTGAGACGACTTATGATACGACCGAAGAAGTAGCGCCTGCCGTAGAGAATACAGGTGAATATGAGATTGTTGGTGATCCGATCGACTATACCGATGCGCCAGGTCCCCAAGCGCCAGCGTGGTACTATGAGTGTGATGCCAAAAACCATCGGACGCAGTATATTGAGCGTATTCAATCAGACAAATCAACGGATGAAAGACCAGTCTATTGTGGTTCATTTATCTGTCATACAGACCATTTTTATCAAGATTTTGAGAATTTATTCTATATCTCCCCAGAAAAAGAAGCATATATTTCTTCACTGCAAGAATCTTATCGGCAAAGTAGTAGCGATTAAGGTTGTCCCATTTTTGAGAGGCAATTGGACAAACCTGTGTTACCCATACAACATATGTATGATATTAAATAAGGTCTACAGAAAATCTCGTTTTCTGTAGACCTTATAATTTTATCTCAATGAACGACGATAACCAGCTGCTTGCGCCTCGGCATCAGTGTTGAAATAGACCGCATTTTCTGAGTTCATACGGTAGCCCCGTTGCCCGGGAACATGATAGATCATGCTTCGAGAATTACCGACGATCGTTCCTTGTGCATTAGCATCAGCGGTGTTCATATCGCCATTGTTGACCGGTGCATTCCCAGCTTGGCTATTGTTGTCGTTATTGTTAGCTTGTGCTTGTTCAGCTTGAGCCTGAGCAGCGGCACTTTCACTAGCTCGACTTGCTTCTTCTTGCGCGATACGTTCACTTTCGGCTTCCTCACTCTCGGATTCGGCAATATTTTCTGACTCTTCACGTTCACTTTCAGCTTCTTCGCTAGCAGCCTTTTCGCTTTCTTCTTTAGCAATGCTTTCTGAACGTGCTTCAGCTTCTGAACTATCTTCGCTACCACTAGAGCAAGCTGTCAAAAATGAAAATGATAGAAAAATAATTGCGATAACACTCAATAAAGAGTGCTTTTTAGACGTTTTCTCCATAATGACATACCCCTTAGATTTATTTTTAAATATAATTTAATTTCACTAAAATGGTAGGGGTTTCACAAAAGGAGATCGCTGTATAAAACCGCTAATTTAGTGTGATCGTACTAAAAAAGAGCACGCTAGAAAAACGTGCTCTTATCGGCTATCTGTAGGCTTTACGGTAACCAGCTGCTTGGGCTTCAGCTTCGGTGTTGAAATAGACCGCATTGGATGAATTCATACGGTAGCCTCGTTGGCCCGGAACGTGATAGATTATGCTATTGGCATTGCCCACGATCACACCTTGTGCATTGGCATCTGCGGTATTCATGTCACCGTTATTGACTGGGTGACCGCCTCCATTTGAGGCAGCAGGCTCTACAGTAGAGCTTTGATCAGCTGCAGTTTGTGCAGCAGCGACGCTTTCTGACTCAGCTTGTGCCTGTACTTTAGCACTTTCGCTAGCTCGACTGGCTTCTTCTTTTGCTACGCGTTCACTTTCTGCTCGGGCTAAACTTTCTGATGAAGCTTGTGCTTGAGCAATGCTTTCGGATGCTGCTTTGTTACTTTCAGCTTCTTCACTGGTTTTCTTTTCACTAGCAGCTTTTTTCTCTCTCGCTTTGCGTTTAGATTCAGCTTTAGCAGACGAGGCGATACTTTCGGAACGCTTTTTAGCTTCATCTGCTTTCTTTTTGGAACTCAAACTAGCCTGTGCTTCTGAACTATCAGCTTCTGTTTTAGTGGTTGGCGCAAAGGCTCCACATAAGATAAAGGCTAACACCGCAACGATGATGCTAGCTTTAGCGTGGCGTTTTTTTTTGGCTTGAATTTCCAAAAATAAATACTACTGATGAGAGCGCATAAAAAGATAAATGCAAATAAACTACTCACTATCAAAACTCATTTATATGAAAAATAATAAAGCTTAATTTTATATTAAATCGTACGCAATACGCAACCACTTGCAAGCAGTGGGCGTAGATCTTGTCTATTTGTTGTACTACAACAGTCGTGTCTTAAGTGGACAACAAAAAAGAATACAGCAGGAAGAGTCTTTTTTTCGCCGAAAAATCCATATCTAAAAGCAAGTGAGTGGGGCTGGCTGATCGATGCTTTGCCAAAGGGTCGATCTGAGGATGGAGTAGAAATCTGGGGAGCGCCTACGCAAAGAATCACTTTATTGGTACCAAGACTGGATAAAACGGCAAAAATAAAATTTGCGCAACGCACCAATTCTAAAAAAAGTTTTGGTGCTTTTTGCGTATTTTATAAATAGAGCGTTCAAATCATTGACAAGCTAAAAACTTATGCATATTATAAGGGGAATCAAACGGATGCCTAATATGAAAATACCGCTATTTCACTGCAATCTTACGCCGATCGTAGCCGAACTTTTAGCGCTAAGATCGGTTGTAAGTAACCATCCAATGGACATCTATTGGGAAGGTGATGGGATGTATTTTTGGGATAATTTTGGTAATACTCGTTACTGGCAAATGCAAAAAGCTGGCCCAACTCAGATCGTCGAATGTAGTGTGAAATTTGATTACGAAAAAGATCTACTAGATCTGACAGACCTTGAGCAAGAACGCGTATTGGCATTTAGTAGTTATTTAGCAGGCTTTTCCGAAACGACACCCGTAGGAATAAAAATCGATTATCTTTGTCAAAAAGCCAAGTTAAAAGTTGTTCGGGGATTTGGTAGATATGACAAGACACCCCAAACAACCGCTTTCCATGACAAATATGGAAATTTGAGTAATCGGATCAAAGTCATTTATTGTAGTAAACCAGGGTATAATGAGCTATTACAAAGTGCAAGAATAGCAAGGGAGGAAGATCTATGGTCAAGTCAGTACGTGAGCGTTTAGATGAGCTAGCACGCCGATTAGAAGAAGATCCTGAGTTTCAAAAAGAATTTAGTACAGGATTTGTTCAATATGCTAATCAACGTCATGTTCGTCATGTTTATGGTATGGGACCATTAGTTGTCAGTGAGATCCATACTAATCAAGGACCTGAGAGAACTGACTATCTTGAAAGTGGTGAATGTGGTCAAGGAGTAGTACGGGGGTGGCAACAATGGAAGCTAAAAATGTAGAGTTTCAAAAGTATCAGATCCATAAATTGGTATTTCAGCGCCAAGAAAAGGCCGAGATATTAGTTGCAGATAAGGGGAAAAATCTCGAAGTTAGCAGTATGATTAAAACAACGCCTGATAATAAAAATGCTCGGGTTGAATTGACGACCGTGTATCACGGAAAACGTGAAGAACTTTATTTAGAATTATGGGGGTATTTTACGCTTACGACCAAGCTCGAACGTAATGAGATCACCGATTATTTAGGCTTAAATGGGGTAGCGCTGTTATTGCCGTATGCTCGAAGTATTATCTCCATGGTCTCAGTTTTGGATGGTAAAGATGCGCTTTTGATGCCAACGGTCGATGTACTAGGCTTGCTAAAAAGTACCGAGACATTTGAAAATAATCAAAAAACGTAACTTCACGCTAGCTCAGCGAAGTTACGTCAAAAGGAGGTTATTGTAAAATATAGCCGTCAGCGAGTTGGCAGAACTCGTTGACTTGTTTTTCTTCCCAAGCTTGATCTTTACCGAGCTCAGTTGCCATGATGTGAGCTACTTTAGGCGCCATTTCCTTTGCGACCCGAGCATCAAGATACAGGGCGCGGATCCGACGCGCTAACACATCGTCTAGCGTTTGTGCCATCTCTTCGCGCACTGCCCAGACTACTTGGGCTCCGGTAAATTCGTATTTAGGATGAAGTGGTAAGGCAAGTTCAGGCTCTTCTTGTAGGCGTAAGATGGCTGCTTGGTCACTTCCGTAAACATAGCGCCAATCTTTGCGTTCGGCTTCGGTCGTCTGTTTAGCACCGTGGATCTTTAACTCACGAGTCACACAATCTTTTGGTGGGAGTTCGGCTACCTTGATGGCTAGATCAACTGTTTCTTCGGCCATTTGACGGTAAGTCGTCCATTTACCACCAGTGATCGTGATCAGCCCCGACTCATTTGAAAAGAGTTTGTGGCTTCGTGAGATCTCTTTAGTCTTATCGCCGTCACCATCTTTTGGTGCAGCTAATGGACGTAAGCCAGCATAAGCAGCCAAGACATCAGCCCGAGTTGGTTTGCGTTCGAGATATTCACCGGCTGTTTCAAGGATAAAATCGATCTCTTCATCCAGTGGCCGTGGCTCTAAGGTGAATTCTTTTAGTGGCGTGTCCGTTGTGCCTAAGATGACTTTATTATGCCATGGCACACAGAACAAGACCCGTCCATCAGAAGTTTTCGGGACCATGATCGCATCATTGCCCCCTAAAAATGATCCATCGACGATCAAGTGAACACCTTGCGAAGGTCGTACGGTAGCTTGATGATCTTTGGTATCCATCTCAAGGATCTGGTCAACAAAGATCCCGGTTGCATTGATGACAGCTTTACCACGTAGACTGAACTCTTCGCCGGTAAATTCATCTTTTACGGTGACACCAGCTACTTTAGCGAATTTCTTTTGGACCGAAGTCACTTTGACGTAATTGACCAAAGTTGCCCCGTATTCAGTCGCAGTCTGCATGAGATTGACAGCTAGTCGTGAATCGTCGAATTGACCATCATAGTACATCACACCACCGACCAATTTATTATGCTTGATCTGTGGGATCGCATCGATGACCTTTGCCTTGGAATATATCTTAGAGCGACCGATATTTAATTTACCGGCTAGGGCATCGTAGACTTTCATTCCAACACTGTAAAATGGCTGTTCCCACAACTTGTAGTTGGCGATGATGAATTTTTGGTTCTTGACCAAATGAGGTGCATTTCGTGCTAAGCGTCCCCGTTCATGTAAGGCTTCCCGCACTAAGCGGACATCACCTTGGGCTAAATAGCGTACCCCACCGTGGACGAGTTTGGTCGAACGGCTTGAGGTCGATTTAGCAAAGTCGCTTTGTTCTAATAAGACGGTCTTGTAACCACGTGAGGCTGCGTCGACAGCGACACCTAAGCCAGTTGCACCCCCACCGATAACGATCACGTCCCAGCCATCAGGATTGTTTTTTAGATATTCAATATTTTTTTGTCGTGAAATAGGCATCAAATCACTCCAATCTAATTGGATTATTCAAAGTAACGTGTTGCAGCGACTGCTTTTTGCCAACCGCCGTACAATTTATTGCGTCGTTTGTCATCCATTTGGACTTCAAACCGTTTGCCATCTTTGATAACTGCTTTGATCTCATCAAAGTCTTGCCAGTACCCCACGGCTAAACCAGCAAGGAAAGCTGCACCAAGAGCGGTCGTTTCCAAGTCACCTGCACGTTGGACTGGGGTATTTAAGATATCTGCTTGGAATTGCATCAAGTAGTCGTTGTTAGCGGCGCCCCCATCGACTTTGAGCACTGGAATATCGATCCCCGTATCTTCTTCCATTGCACCGAGGATATCGCGGACTTGGTAGGCGATGCCTTGTAAAGTTGCTTTGATGAAATCTTTTTCGGTCGTCCCCCGGGTTAAACCAAAGACCGCGCCCCGGGCATCTTGGTCCCAGTAAGGTGCACCTAGTCCAACGAAAGCAGGCACTACGTAAACTTCATCTTCATTTTTGGAAGCAAGTGCGGCAGCTTCTGATTGACTGGCTTTTTCGATGAGTTTTAGACCATCGCGCAACCATTGGATCGATGAACCGGCAACAAAGACCGAGCCTTCAAGCGCATAGTTGATCTCACCGTTGATCCCATAACCGATCGTGGTCAACAGGTTATTTTTAGATAATTGTGGCTTGTTGCCGGTGTTCATCACGATAAATGAGCCAGTGCCATAGGTGTTTTTGACCATGCCAGGTTCAAATGCCATTTGGCCAAAGAGGGCGGCTTGTTGGTCACCAGCCATTCCGGCGATCGGAACTTTAGAACCGAAGAAATGATAAGTTTTAGTCAAGCCGTAGATCTCTGAGTTAGAAACGACTTTAGGTAACATTTCCCGGGGAATATTCAAAATATCCAAGATTTCTTGGTCCCATTCTAAGGTGTTGATATTAAAGAGCATCGTCCGACTGGCATTGGAGTAGTCGGTCACATGAACTTTACCGTCAGTTAATTTATAGACTAACCAGCTATCGATCGTCCCAAAGAGCAATTCGCCTTTTTCAGCGCGCTCTTGAGCTCCGGGAACATGATCGAGGATCCAGCGTATCTTGGTCGCTGAGAAGTAAGAGTCGATGATCAAGCCGGTCTTTTCATGAAAGAGATCTGAGTAGCCTTGTTCTTTCAGCTCATCGGCGATCTGAGCTGATTGGCGCGATTGCCAAACGATCGCATGGTAGATCGGTAGACCGGTTTCTTTATTCCAAACGACCGTAGTCTCACGTTGGTTGGTGATTCCGATCCCAGCGATCTGTTCTGGTTTGACCCCTGATTCGATAAAGGCACCTGCGATCACCGATTGGACGGAATTCCAGATCTCGTGTGCATCGTGTTCGACCCAACCAGCTTCAGGGAAATACTGGGTGAATTCTTTTTGACTGGTTCCAATGTGGTTACCTGCTTTATCGAAGATGATCGCCCGTGAGCTGGTAGTTCCTTGATCGATCGCCATAATATATTTTTCCATGTGGTCATCCTCCTTATTTGTAAACACTTTCTTTGATGAGTGTATCGTGCACAATTAATAAAAGTCAATTACTTAGCTTAACCGTTGATCCAAACGTGGACAAAGCTTGCCAAGATCCCACCGCAAAGTGGTCCAACGATCGGTACCCAAGCATAGCCCCAGTTAGCATTAGCTTTATGGGGAACGGGTAGGATGCTGTAAGCCAGACGTGGCATCAGGTCACGGGCTGGATTCAAGGCAAAGCCAGTCGTTCCACCTAGACTTTGACCAACGACCATGATCAAAAGACCAACGATCAGCGGTTTAAGTCCAGTGGTGAAATTTCCCAGGTTAAGCAAGATCAAGATAAAGAAGAAAGTTGCGATGCATTCGTTCAAGACGTTAAAGAATGGGCGATCGATCGCAGGACCGGTGGCAAAGATGCCGACTGAGTTACCATCTTTGTTTGGGGTAGCTTGGAATTGAGGATAATAGTATAAAATAACGAGTGCTGCGCCGGCAAAGGCCCCGAGACCTTGACCTAAAAGATAAGGTAAGACCTCATTCCAAGAAAAGAGACCAGCACTAGCAAAACCTAGTGTTACAGCGGGATTTAAGTGTCCTTGCGAGCCCATTTGACCAGCGGCATAGACGCCAAAGGTCACCGCCATGCCCCAAGCAAGCGTGATAAACATCCAGTTTTGGCCCCGAGCATAATTATCTTTTAAATTAACACCGGCACCACAGCCGACCCCTAAGAGGATCAAGATCATGGTTCCGAAAAATTCACCTAAAAAGCCTGACATATTATCCATCTCCTTTTATTTGTAATAGTTCTAGTTGTTTTTCGATCTCGGGCAAGTCAACCCCAGCTTGGAGTAGGGAAGCTGCAACATAAGCCCCTTCGATCAAAGCTGTATCGTACAAGTGGACTGGCTTTGTGCTAAATTCGCCTGCCATTTCGAGATTCATCTTAGCACTACCAAGATCATAAAAGGCTAAGATCTCACTAGCTGAATTGTCTTCTAAAGCTGCGGTGATCTTATCAAGACTAGTACCGATCTCATGGTCATCGGTACCGCCAGCAAAAGTGATCGCAATATCGGGTGCAACTTGTTGGAGCAACTTAGGTACACCTTGGGCGATCTGTTCAACGTGTGAGACGATCAAGATCCCATAACTCATTTAAGCTCGCCCTCCGTTTCTAATAGTGCTTCAAAAAGGTAACCACTTGAAACTGCTCCGGGATCGAGGTGGCCCACTGAGCGTTCTCCTAAATAAGAAGCCCGACCGCGTTTAGCAACGAGTTCTTTAGTTGCTTCGACTGCTTGAGCAATCTTTTCAGATGTTAGTTGCCCAGCTGCGTATTCGGGCACAACGACTTCCCAAACATCGACCATTGTTTTGTCACCAAGCTCAGCCCCACCACGTTGCTTGATGCCTAAGACCACAGCTTCCAAGAGTTCACTGAGTTCAGCCGTTGTATTGCTCTTTTTGGCCATTTCTAAAAAGGCAGTTCCATACAAAGGTCCAGCAGCCCCACCAACTTTACTGATCAAAGACATTGCGACTAATTTGAGTCCAGTGGTCAGATCGGCTGGATTTTTGGTCGCAAGTGCTTCAGTCACCGCACGCATGCCTCGAGCCATATTATTGCCGTGGTCGCCATCGCCGATCGGGGTATCTAAGTCGCTGAGATAAGCTTTCTTAGCGGCGATCTTAGCTTCAAAATCATTCATCCAGGTAGTCAAAGTTTCAACTGTTAGTTCCATATCAAATTCCTCCTTACCAAGCGATCGTATCGACTTGATAGTTTAAATATTCGAGCCATTTTTCATCGGCCAATTCGAGGACGGTCAATGAGATCCCTGCCATTTCGAGCGAAGTCATATAGTTGCCAACTTTGCTGAAAACAGGGGTGATATCTTTTGCTTTGAGCCAGTTAAAGACATCATTGCTGAAAATGTATTGTTCCATCAAAGGTGTTGCGCCCATACCGTTGATGAGCACAGCGTATTTTTTAGTAGCGTCAAACTGTAGAGCTTCGTCGAGTTTTGTGAGCATTTCTGCGACTAGCTCTTTAGAAGGGTGGAGTTTTTCACGGCGATAACCAGGTTCACTGTGGATACCGACTCCATATTCGATCTCGTCATCGGCTAATTCAAAGCCTGGTTTGCCAACTTCAGGAACAGTTGCGGCACTCAAAGCCACCCCTAAAGTCTTGAGATGTGGCATGACTTCTTTAGCGAGGGCTTCGATCTCAGCTAGGTTCGCTCCTTGATCAGCAGCCGCTCCTAAGATCTTATGCATCAAAACTGTCCCTGCGACACCGCGTTTGCCTTGGGTGTAAAGACTATTTTCGACTGCGATATCATCATCGACAACGATCGAGCTGACTTTGATGTCGTCTAATTCGGCCATGTCTTTTGCCATCTCAAAATTCATCACATCACCCGAGTAGTTTTTGATGATCAAAAAGACACCAGCACCAGTATCACTTGCTTTGATCGCTTCATAGATCTGATCAGGTGTCGGTGAGGTGAAGACTTGGCCACAGACAGCGGCACTCAACATACCGTCACCAACAAAACCAGCATGAGCCGGCTCATGGCCACTACCGCCTCCACTGACGAGCCCAACTTTTCCCTGCATGGAAGCACGATCGGCCCGTACAACAGCTGTCGTTTCTGGCAGTTGCGTTAGGTAGGTCGGATAAGCTGAGACTAGGCCGGCGACCATCTCAGATACGACATTGCTTGGATCATTCATGATCTTTTTCATGTTATCATCTATCCTTTCTTTTATTGACAGCTCTATTATATAATGTAAGCGTAAACATCGTAACGGACAGATTTTACGTTGTGTCCGACAAAGGTTTTGGGGATGCGCTAGAATTAAGGGGCGAGGTGATGAGATGGAATTACTGAATTCAAAGGGGCAGATCATAGATGACCTTAGACGTGGGGTACAGCTCGTTGCGCCTGATCTAAAACTTGTTTCCCAGACGACAGGTTTTATCGCTAAGAGCTTTGCCGATAAGACAGTTCCCGTGATCGCTTTAGGTGGGGCTGGGCATGAGCCGGCTGATTGGGGCTATGTAGGTGAGGGGATGCTGTGTGCTTCAGTCACAGGGATGCTGTTTAGCCCGCCAAGTGTAGCGGAGATCATTCGTGTAACTAAACAAGTGACTAAGCAAAAACAAGCCTTCTTTATTGTCAAAAATTTTCCAGCTGATGTAGAAAATTTCACTCAAGCTAGTGTGTGTTTGCAAAAAGAAGGCTGGCAAGTGGCCAGTTGTGTTGTTAATGATGATATTTCAGTTGATAGTGAGTTATTAGAAAAAGAACGCCGTGGGTTAGCCGGGGCTGTTTTAGTTGCTAAGATCTTGGGCTATTTGGCGCAACAAGGGGCGAATTTATCCCAGTTAAAGCAAACCTCAGAGCAGCTCGTGGCTAATTTGACGACACTGGGGGTCGCTTTTTATGGGTCCGAATTTCGGGTGACTTTGAAAAAGGAATTTTCCCTAAAAAAAGATGAGATTTATTATGGTGTCGGGATCCATGGAGAACCCGGGTATCGCAAGGAACGACTGCGCGCTTCAGAATTGATCGCGCGTGAATTGGTCAATAAGTTGCGGTTGAATCAGCGCTGGTATCCGCAAGAGCGCTATGCTGTTTTGATCAATGGACTAGGAAAGCTGACCGAGCTTGAAAAATTGATCTTTACCGCTGATGTGGTCGAATTGTTGCAAGTAGAAGGAATAGACTTACCCTTTATCAAGGTGGGCGATCTCTTCACTGCCAACGGGCTCGCGGGAGTTTCAGTCACATTGTTGAAATTACACGAGCCTTGGCTAGAAGCGCTTGAAGCCCCCGTCAAGACATACGCGTGGCATCAATAGTTACCAAAAGCAAATTCGATCGCATTACAAACTTTTTGGGCGAGTTCATCGTATTCTTTTGGTTCAGGCAAAAAGAGATTATTGGTCATCGTGTAGGTCAGACCTAGACAATAAGTCTCCACAAAATCATAGGCTTGACGATTTTTGATCAGGCCTTTTTTGCGTAGGATGTGTAATAAGAGGATCTGGATATGCCACGCGATCTCCCGGACGACATCGACTTCGACCTGATTTTTAAGGACGCTTTTGTAAAATTTGGCATTTTCTTGTAGCTCAAAAAAGACTAGCGAAATGATCTCTTGCCACGGGAGATAATCGAGATTACTATCGATGATATCTTCCATTGTTGCTTGGATAGTCCAAGATAATAGGTCGTATTTATCGTCAAAGTTATCGTAAAATGACTGGCGCCGGATCTGGGCTTGGTGCATGATCTGTGCCACACTGACATGTTTGAAGCCCTTTTGCATGACATCTTGTCTAAATATTTGCGAAATCTTTTTTTGAGTGATATATGACATGATAAGCCCTTTCATTTTGAATATCTAAACTAATTGTAACGTTTGCCTTTAAAGTTGTCACACGATAGCTCTGCGCGCCAGCAACTAAGCTTTATGTCAACACTGGGATCGGAATGACACGGATCTCGGCTAGGTTTGGGGTCATTCCTGAAATAACTGTATTTTATTGTTATGTATAAGTATTTAGCATTCAGTTGAGAGTTAGCTGGATGCATTTTTATAAATATAGTGATAAAAATCACAAGCGTAAGCGCTAACACGAAGGTGAATGTTGTGCTAAATTAAAGCTGTTAAAACGTTATAACAGTAAGGTTATTTGTTTGACCACGTATTTTTTCAGCAGCGATAAAACGGTGATCGTGATCGATCTTTTGCTCATGGGGACTTTGATCTATGCACCTTTAACGCTGGTCGGGTTGATGGTCAATGAAGTCGTACCGAAGTTTGCTGTAGGCTCTTCGACGGGTTTTATGGGCTTTTTCTAATATATTTTTGGCGAAACGCTTGCCACTGCTTTGATCGGGATCTTGGTCGCAAAATACGGTTGGATCGCTAGCAACACGGTCTTATATGTTGCCGCTGGCCTAGCTGTGTTATTATTGGTGTATATCATGATCCATGACAAAAACTCGAAAAGGGCGAAGCATAATGAAACTATTTAGACAGATCATCGTTGTTAGCATTTGTATCTGGGGCTTGCTCAGTTTTAGTGAGCCAGTCCATGCAAGTGGCTCTAAGACTGAGACGGTGACCTATAAGATCCGCTATCAAGGTAAAACTTATTCTAAAAAGGCTTTAGTCTATGTACCAGCTAATTATGATAAACAAAAGCAGTACGATGTGTTGTATTTCTTGCATGGTTCGGGGGATTCAGCAACTGGTTTTTATGAAAACAGTCACTACAAGCAGGTGTTAGATAAATTAGCTAAGCAAGGTAAGTTGCAGAATACTTTGGTCGTCTTTCCGACATTTTATCCGAGCCAAGCTTTTGTCACGGGCGATTATCAAAAAGATGATAAATTGAGTCGCTTTTTTGCGCGAACTGAACTGATGGGGGCCTTAGTACCTAAAGTTGAAGCTAAATATAGCACATATGCTAAAAGTACTACCAAAAAAGAACTCCAGCAAACACGGGCACACCGGGCGATCGGTGGCTTTTCGATGGGTGCGATCACGAGTTGGTATGTTTTTGAAGAACAACTGCCATACTTTAAGACATTTGTTACCCTAGGTGGGGATAGTTGGGTCATCCAAGAAGATGGTGGTGGTACAGCAACCAAGCAGACCGCCAAAAAATTGGCCCAAACACCTAAGAAATACCCTGATCTGGATTTTAAGATCTTAGCCGGAGCGGGCAGTCGTGATCCCGCAGCTGAGCTTTTGCAAAAGCAGATCAAGGAAATGAAAAAGTATCGCGGTTTTAATGATACAGACCTTAAATACTATGAGTTACCGGGAGCACATCATACGTTAGAAGTAACGGTCACGCTGTTTGAGCATTATGCAAAACAGATATTTTAGGTGAACACTATGAAAGATAACTTTGACCAACGCATCAAAGCTCGGCAAGCATTAGTTCTGGTGGGAACTTTGGTCGTTGTCGGTGTGATACTGAGTTTAATAATGTAAGTAAAAACGATCGGATCAGTTTTTGATTCGATCGTTTTCTAGTTTATTCTTGTTTACGTTTGTTTAAGATAGCTCTGACCACTTTTTCGCGTGCAGTTATAGTTTCTTTTGCGTGGAGTTTCTCGTATTCATAGACTAAAACATCACCGATCAAAAGTTGTGATAGGCGCCCGACTAAGGAACCGCCATTCAAAAAATCATCAACTGCTGTCTGTAAAACTAAATCAGCCTGTGTTGCGATCGGGGAAGCGGGATAAGTCGTGATCGCGATGACCTTAGCCTGATTATTTTTAGCGAGTTTAAGTGGCTCCAGGGTATCTTTAGTTCGTCCAGTCAGAGAAAATGCAATGATCAGATCAGACGCGTTTGTGACTGCAGCTAATTGAGCTTGGTAGTGAGGATCTGGTATGGCTTGGGCGCGGACTCCGACCCGTAAAAGCATACTTTCTAAGGCATTACCGGAGAGTGCACTGCCTCCAACACCAAAAATGTAGATCCGTTGCGCTTGATCTAACAAGGAGATAGCTTCTGTCAGCACATCTTTGTTTAGCTTATTTAAAGTAGTGCTGATCGTTTTAGTCAAAGCCGTTTCGATGCTTGCGTATGGAGAATGTGCTGTCTGGTGCACGTTACTTGAATAATCTTCTTTGGCGACTTCGACTTTTAGATCAGAGAAACCATCGTAGCCTAATTTATGACAGAGTCGAACGATCGTTGCATCGCCAACATTGGCTTTTTGTTTGATATCATTCATTGTTTCATAGATGATATCAGTCCCAGCCCATAAAAAATGATCGGCAACTTTTTTTTCGGCTGGTGTTAGAGAAAAATAATTTTGGTGGATCTTTTCGCTTAATCTCATGTGAATGACCTCTTTCTATATCTATAACTATACACTTTTTCGGAGTGATTCTCCATATTTCTCCAAAAACGGATAAAAGCGTTTACAAAAACCAACAGAGGTGTTATATTGTTGTTGGAGATACTCTCCTAAAAATATAAAAATGGAGTGAGGGGTATGGAAAAAGATGAATTTCTACGTGAGATCAAAGGTGGCTTGATCGTGTCATGTCAAGCTTTGCCGGGAGAACCACTGTATACGCCAAAGGGTGGAGTAATGCCACTGTTGGCGCTGGCAGCTGAGCAGGCTGGAGCAGTCGGGATCAGAGCTAATTCAGTTCGAGATATTTTGGAGATCAAGGAAGTTGTTGATCTACCCATAATTGGAATTATTAAACGAGACTATCCGCCGAATGAACCATATATTACGGCAACGATGAAAGAGGTTGACGAATTGGTCGAGACAGGTGTTGAAGTCATTGCATTAGATTGTACTTTACGCGAGCGGTTTGATGGCTTGACGATCAATGAGTTTATTCAGCAAGTTAAGCAAAAGTATCCACAGCAATTATTGATGGCCGATATTTCTACTTTGGAAGAAGGAATAAATGCAGCTAAGGCGGGAGTTGATTTTATCGGGACGACTTTAGCTGGTTACACAGCAGAAAGTGTCAGTGTTGATGGCCCTAATTATCAGTTGATCAAAGGATTGGTCGAAGCCGGTCTAGATGTGATCGCAGAAGGTAAGATCCATACACCAGCGCAAGCAAAAAAAGTTCAAGAATTAGGGGTCGCAGGCATCGTTGTCGGAGGTGCAATCACTCGACCAAAAGAAATAGCGACCCGTTTTATCGATGAATTAAGGGGGTAATAAATATGTTTAAGAAATTTTCCCGCCTAGGACAGGCGTTTATGTTACCGATCTCTATTTTGCCAGTCGCAGGTCTTTTGCTAGGCCTAGGTGGAGCCTTGAGTAATGAAAGTGCGGTCAAAACTTATCCATTTTTAGACCAAGCTTGGCTCCAAACGATCTTAAAAGTTATGAGTTTTGCTGGCAATGCCGTCTTTGCTAACTTGGCGTTGATCTTTACGATCGGGATCGCAGTTGGTTTGGCGACCGCTGATAAAGGGACCGCTGGTTTAGCAGGTGGGGTCTCATTTCTAGTTTATACGGCAACGATCAGTGGCTTACTGGAATTATTTTCACCCAAAGGCACAACGATCGATACAGGCGTTGTCGGTGCGATCGTGATCGGTTGTACTGTCGCTTATTTGCATAATCATTATCGTAAAATACAGTTACCGCAATTTTTAGGCTTCTTTGGGGGCTCGCGTTTTATTCCGATAATTTCAGCTTTAGCTGCGATCGTGATCGGTGCCTTTTTCTATCTGATCTGGCCTCCGATCCAAGATTGGCTAAGATCAGCTGGTGAAAGTATTGCTCATATGGGAGCTTTTGGGACTTTCTTATATGGTTTCTTATTGCGCTTGACCGGAGCAGTTGGGCTACACCACACGATCTATCCGCTTTTCTGGTACACCTCATTAGGTGGGACCGAAGTTGTCGCCGGGCATACGATCTCAGGGGCACAAAATATCTTTTTTGCACAGCTAGCTGATCCTAACCATACCGGGTTATTCACTTACGGTACTCGTTTCTTTGCCGGTCGGTTTGCAACGATGATGTTTGGTCTGCCAGCCGCAGCTTATGCGATGTATCGCTGCTTGCCAAAGAGAAATCGCCAAAAAGATGGTGGTTTGTATCTCAGCGGTGGCTTGACTTCATTTTTGACTGGGATCACGGAACCGATCGAATATACTTTCTTATTTGTCGCACCTTGGTTATATGTGATCCATGCATTTTTAGATGGGTTATCATTCTTGTTCGCTGATCTATTGAACATTCGGATCGGAAATTCCTTCTCCGGTGGGTTCATTGACTTCCTATTGTTTGGGATCTTACAAGGTGAAGATAAGACTAATTGGATGCGCGTTATTCTCTTTGGCGCCGTTTGGGCAGTCGTTTATTATCTTGTCTTTACTTTCTGTATCAAGAAATTCAAAGTTGCGATCCCAGGGATGGAAATCGAAGAAGATGTGCCAGTGCAAACTGAGGCTACAGATAGCTCTTTGAATGCTGAAGCTAAAACTGTGATCAAGGCCTTAGGTGGGGCTGAAAATATCGAAACGGTCGAAGCTTGTGCGACGCGCTTGCGGGTAGCTGTTGTTGATAAGAGTAAAGTTGATAAGAAAACGCTCAAGAGTTTAGGTGCCGTAGCTGTGCTTGAAGTAGGTGGCGGTATCCAAGCTGTTTTTGGCGGGAAAGCAAATCTCTTTAGCCAAGAGATCAATCAAATTTTAGGAAAAGGTGATTAAATATGTTTGGACTAAAAAAGAAGAAATTGGATCTAAGCTCACCAGTTGACGGTAAACTGATCAAATTAGCCCAGGTGCCTGATGAAGTTTTTTCACAGGGGTTAATGGGTCAAGGTTTTGCAATCGAACCAACAGCTGATATGATCTATGCACCGGTTGCTGGTAAGATCACCAATATTTTTCCAACTAAGCATGCGATCGGGATAAAAACTAAACAAGGTCCAGAACTGTTATTGCACTTAGGCTTAGATACGGTCGAACTGAACGGGACACCGTTTGAGCTCTTAGTTACAGAAGGCCAAAATGTCGATCCACAGACACGATTATGCAAAATGGATCGCCAACAGATCATCACGGCAGGTAAAGCTACTGCAGTTTTAGTATTGGTAACTTCGGGTGAAACAGTGACATTGCTTGAACAAGAGTGTGAGCAACATGGCCAAGTTTGCGCTACGATAAAACTTGATTAAAAGTATCAAAACATATTGCTTGCATTTGGTAACGCTTAGAACTATAATTGGACTATACCAATACGAAAGGAAGAATGGACCATGGAAATTATTGTAGTTAAAGACAAATTTGAAGGTGGCAAAAAAGCAGCAGAAATTTTTAAACAAGAACATGATAGCGGTGCCAAAGTTTTTGGCTTAGCGACTGGTGGGACCCCAGAAACAACTTATGAACAAATAGTTGCAAGCGACCTTGACTTTAGCGATGATGTTTCAGTCAACTTGGATGAGTATGTAGGCTTAGCTCCTGATGATGAACGAAGCTATCACTACTACATGCAACATCATCTCTTTGACAAAAAGCCATTCAAGAAGTCCTACTTGCCAGATGGCATGAACCTCGATGCCAATGCCGAGACTAAGCGTTACAGCCAAGTGATCGCAGACAATCCGATCGATCTCCAACTTCTCGGGATCGGTGAAAATGGACATATTGGTTTCAATGAACCAGGAAGTGCCTTTGATTCAACGACTTCTAAGATCCATTTGACCGATTCAACGATCAAAGCTAATTCACGTTACTTCGACAACTACGAAGATGTGCCTAAATATGCTTACTCAATGGGTATCGGCGAGATCATGCGCTCAAAGAAGATCTTGCTGGAAGCATTTGGCAAAAACAAAGCCGAAGCGATCAAAGCGATGGTCGAAGGTGAAGTAACGACCGCTGTTCCTGCAAGTATTTTGCAAAAGCATCCAAATGTGACGGTGATCGTAGATGAAGATGCTGCTTCATTGTTAAATTTAGACTAGAGCAGTATCACGGTACTAACAGAGAACAGTTTTTAGAGCTGCTGCTATTGGGCGATGAAGATGAGACTAAAGTGCAAGCGTATTTGCAGACGGGTGAGCTATATTTAGCCAAGAAATTTGGCCAAACAGTGGGTGTGGCTTTGATCGTGCCGACGGAAGAACCGACCGTCTTTGAATTGAAAAATCTAGCGGTCTTGCCTGAATTTCAACGCCAAAAGATCGCCACAAAACTTATCGAATATGCGATCTTAGCCCAAAGCACGCAGGTCAAACGGTTGATCGTTGGGACTGGTGATGCTGATTTGAATAACATGCGGTTTTATCTGCGCAACGGTTTCCGCTTTTTGCGCATCGAACCTGATTTCTTTTTGAGCTACCCGCAGCCGATCTATGCTGAGGGGATCTCTTTGAAGGATATGGTTTATTTTTACCGCTATCTAAGCTGATCATGATGTAGGAGTCATGATCGGCTTTTTTTATGATTTAAAAGAAAATTTTTTAATTATAGTATATAATGTCTATTGTGTGGCCATAATTTTGGCTAAATATTGAGTTTAAATTGAAAAGCGAGAATCGAAATGAAAAACAAACTATTATCCGGAACTTTCTGGATGATGCTTGGGAGTATCCTTTCACGGGTCTTAGGGATCATTTATCTTATCCCGTGGCTGATGATGATCGGTTCACCTAGTGATCAAAATGCTGCCCAAGCTATTTTTAATGCAGCTTATACACCGTATGCTCTTTTTCTATCGCTCGGAGTAGCTGGCTTTCCGACTGCAATCGCCCGCCAAGTTGCTGAGTATAATGGGCAAAATCGCTTTAAAGATAGTGTCCATGTTTTTAAATACGGGATGTTGTTTATGCTCTTTACGGGTTCGTTGTGTGGGCTATTGCTCTATATTTTTGCTCCAATGATCGCGCAAAGAAGTGCGGTCGTTTCGACTGAGGTGGCGACAACAGCGATCCGGGTGATGGTGCCGACTTTGATCATCTTGCCACCGATGAGTATGATCCGGGGCTTTTATCAAGGTAATTCCGATATGCAACCGATGGGCGTTTCTCAATTATGGGAACAATTGATCCGGGTGCTCTTTATTTTGGGGGCGACTTATTGGATCATGCTCGTCCAACATGGAAGTTACATCAAAGCGGTCAATTACAGTACGTTTGCGACCTTTATCGGGGCTTTAGCAAGTTACATATATCTGATCGCCTACTCGAGAAAGCGCATGGGGCATTACCGCGAGCTTTACCATGAAAGTGTTCCTGCTCATGATATGCATGTCTTTACGATCTTTAAAAATATTTTCAAAGAAGCTTTACCATTTATCTTTGTTGGTTCCGCGATCACGATCTATCAATTTATCGATCAGCTGACCTTTAAAGATATCATGGTCGATCTGACGGGATTGGATGCATTACAAGCCCAAGATCTGTACACGTATTTTTCAGCCAACCCAAGTAAGATCACGACGGTCGTTATCTCGTTAACGATCGCGATCTCTGAATCTTCCTTGCCGTTGTTAGCAACATTGGCCAAGCGTAATGAAAAGCATCAGATCGGTAAAACGATCGCACAAAACATCGAATTGATGCTACTGACACTTTTGCCAAGTTCGCTATTATTAGCGGTGTTGTCTTGGGAAGTAAACGGGGTCTTTTTCCCATTTAGTCGTTTGGGAGCTAACTTATTAGCATATGCCCTAGTTACAAGTATCGCACTGGCACTGTTTACGGACTTCTTTACGATCGTTCAATCACTTGGTAAACATCGTCTAGCTGTGCGTTATTTGACCTTAGGGATCATTTTAAAATTAGCCTTACAAGTTCCGTTCACCTATCTTTGGGGAGCGTACGGTGCTTTAAGTGCGACGACAGTATCGTTTTTACTGATCTCCTTAGGGGTGTATGGCCAGATCAAGAAGCATTATCTGGTAAGAGGTCAGATGAGAAATGTGAAGTTGATCATTGTGATCAATTTATTGGTAGCTTTAGCGGCTTATCTGACAAACGAATTGATCAGTCTAGTCTATCTACCACAAAATAAATTGACGGCCTTCTTGTATGCAGCGGTCTTTGGCGGAGCTTTTGTTCTGTTGTATATCGCCTTGTTGAACAAGAGTGGCATTTTCAAAGAAGTCTTTGGCTTTAAAGTTAAATTAGCTGTCAAGGGCAAACATTAGTCGGGTGCGTGAGTTGCGCCGTATAAATAACGAGGGTTCTATCAAGATGTGATCGTGATAGAGCTCTCGTTATTTCTATTTCTACGGAGTTATTCGCCCGCTTGCAAACTGAGCTATTTTAGTTGACAGTTGATAATTTTTTTCTTAAACTTTCAGTGACTAAAAATTTATGGATGGAGATGTTATTGGTGAAACACACTAAATTACTTACTGCATTAGGCGCCTTTTTATTGGTCGTCTTGACTTTGAGTGCGTGCGCTCCGAGTGAAGATGCCGTTAAAAATAGCTCCTCTTCAGCAAAATCTGATAAGAAAGTTACTTTAAATATTGGAACGATGCCAGCACCGGATTCTTTGCCATTATATGTTGCGCAAAAAGAAGGATATTTTAAAGATCAAGGTCTGGATGTCAAATTGACTAACTTTAAATCACCTAAAGAACGTGATGCAGCGATCTCCGGGGGACAATTGGATGCTGCTGTGACTGATGTGGTCGCTTTGGCTAGTTATGTCAATGGTGACTTAGGTTGGAAGAGTGCGACTGGCTTGACCGGTTATTTTGGGATCGTCACAAGTGATGATAGCGTAAAAAATGTGGCTGATCTTAAAGGTAAATCAGTTGCAACTTTGCCACGTCAAACCCCAACATTTTACCTCTATCAACAATTAAAGCAAAACGGTCTTTCCGCTAGTGACGTAACGATCAAGGAAGTCCCAGCTATTCCTGCTCGTTTGCAATTAGTTGAACAAAAGCAAGCCGACGCCACGATCTTACCTGATCCATTTTTGAGTATGGCTAAAGCAAGTGGCTTAAAAGAGATCGCTAAAAGTGATCCTAAGACTTACCAAACAACGATCCTTGGTGTAGACAAGAAATTGGGCGATGACAAGGCCACTTTGGCAAAATTGACAACCGCCTATAATAAAGCAGTTGCTCAGATCAATAAGCATAAGGCCAGTGATTATCAAGCGATCTTGACCAAAGATCTTGGCTTCCCAGAAGCGGTCGCTAAAAACTACACTTTGCCTCATTATGAAAAAGCAGGGCGTGTCCCAGCTAAGATGCTTCAAGCAGCCTTCAACTATGCTAAAGAAGAGGGCATCTTGAAAAGTGATATCGATGCTAGTCATTACCAATTACCGGTGGCTAAGTAATGTTTGAACTTGAGCACTTGACGATCGGATATGCGAAGCGTCAAGTCATCACCGATCTTAGTTTGACGATCCCTGAACAGACGATCTTAGCTATTTTGGGTCCATCTGGGAGTGGGAAGACGACGCTTTTAAATGCGATCGCGGGCTTATTGCCGCACAGTGGTGGGATCTCTTTAAATGGTAAACCGGTCACACCTAAGCAAGCCACCCTCGCATTGGTGCCCCAAGATTATGGCTTACTACCGTGGAAGCGTGTTAGACAAAACATCGAACTAGGGGCTAAGCTCAAGGGGCAAAAGCTGGATACTAAAAAAGTACAGCAACTGTGTGCGACCTTGGAGTTGACCGACATTTTAACTCGTTATCCCAGTCAACTTTCTGGAGGCCAAAAGCAACGAGTAGCCTTAGCGCGGGCCTTTGCTTTGACCCTTGATCTGTTATTGTTGGATGAAGCTTTCTCCGCTTTAGATACGGTGATCAAGCGCCGGGCTCAACAGTTGTTCTTAGCGCAGTGGCAACAAAGCCCGGTAACGACATTGATGGTCACGCATGATCTAAAAGAAGCTTTACAACTCAGTGACCAGATCTTGATCTTGACTAAAGACCAGCCACGCTTGATCGAAAATCCACTTCAAGAAGTTTCATTTACTAACCGCGACCGTCCAGAGATCTTGACGCCGGCTTTGACGAAATTAGAAGGGTTGGTGGCAACATTATGGTAAAACGTGGCTTGCAGTTGCTGTATGCTGTGCTCATCTTGCATGTTTTGTGGGCGCTTGGGGCATGGTTTGTGGATCGGCCACTTTTGCCGACTCCTTGGGCGGTATATATGTATTTTCCCCACTTGCTGAATATGGATCTGTGGTGGAATATCTACTTTAGTTTGTATCGCCTGGCAATGAGTTTAGTGTTTGCGACACTCATCGGTGTTCCATTGGGGATCATGAGCGTTCGTTTGCCTAAATTTGGAGCATTATTTGAACCACTGGTGTATTTTACGTATCCGATCCCCAAGATCGCTTTACTGCCTGTGATCATGCTGTTAGCGGGCTTGGGCAATGCTTCAAAGATCATTACGATCACTTTGATCATCGTCTTTCAAATCATCATTGGAGTCCGGGATGCGGTCAAACAGATCCCAGCCACGATGTATCAAGTGCTAGATGTGTTGGCTGCTGATCGGTGGCAGACTTTTGTCAATGTTACGGGGCCAGCGAGTTTGGCGGGCTTTTTCTCTGCGTTGAAGATCGCTTTAGGGACCGCCATTGCCACGCTATTTTTCACAGAGATGTATGGGACACAGTATGGTATGGGTTACTATATCATGGACCAGTGGAATCGCTTGGATTACTTAGCGATGTTTGGTGGGATCATTGTGATCAGTGTGGTCTCGTTTCTTTTATTTTTAACGATCAGCGGTTTAGAGCGTTACTGTTTACGCTGGCAAAATAAATAATATGTGAAAGTTCAGTCGTAAGTAGGCTGAACTTTTTTGTTGACATTTGTAAACATAGGTGTATTATATAGTTGTGATTACAAATGTAAACGGAAGAGGGAGAAATAAATGGCACAAGCATTGACACTAGTTGTAGCAGTAGTTTTGATCGGCTTTATCAGTTGGTGGTTCTTTGGCAAACATGAACAAAAAGAGGTAAGTGCAACGATGGAAGATAAAAATTTGCAAAAAGTAAAAGTTGTAGTCGATGGGGGTTATACGCCAAATACTGTTGTTTTGAAAAAGGATGTTCCGGCTGAGATCGTTTTTGAACGTAAAGATCCATCAGCATGTTTGGAAAAAGTCGTCTTTGAAGATTTTGGGATCAATGAGACCTTGCCCAAAGATCAAGGCCATGCGATCAAGATCGATACGCATAAGGCGGGTGAGTTCAATTATGCTTGTGGGATGAACATGTTTCATGGGAAGGTGATCGTTAAATGATGTCATATCAAAAACGTTTTTGGCTTGCATTAGTTTTATCGTTACCGATGTTGGTGGACATGTTCTTGATGCCCTTTGGTGTAATGATGCCTGGGTATAATTGGATCGCATTGGTCACGACGACATTGATCATGGCCTTTGCTGCTTATCCATTTTGGCGTAGTGCCTATGCAGCTTTTAAGCATCATAATGCCAATATGGATACCTTGGTGGCCTTAGGGACGGCGGTCGCTTATTTTTACAGTATCTTTGCGATGGCCACAGGACGCCCCGTGTACTTTGAAAGTGCTGCTTTCATCACGGTCTTTGTTTTATTAGGACAAGTCTTTGAAGAAAGAATGCGCAATAATGCTTCGAGCGCTGTTGAAAAGCTTCTCGATCTGCAAGCTAAAGAGGCGACGGTCTTACGCGCTGGTAAACCGGTCAAAATACCTTTAGATCAAGTTAAAGTTGGTGATCTGGTCCAGGTCAAGCCAGGGGAAAAGATCGCAGTTGATGGTATTGTTGTCCGGGGCGATTCTTTGGTCGATGAATCGATGGTGACTGGGGAAAGTATGCCCGTCGAAAAGACAAAGGGTGAGCCAGTTATTGGTTCAACGTTGAATACCGATGGAACTTTGGTGTTTGAAGCTAAAAAAGTCAGTGCGGAAACTTTACTATCCCAAATCGTCGAATTGGTCAAAAAAGCCCAGACCAGTCATGCACCGATCCAAAAGTTAACGGATAAGATCTCAAATTATTTTGTCCCGTTAGTAATGATCTTAGCGATCGTGACTTATGTTGTGTGGTACGTCTTCTTAGGCGCAAGTGCGATCACGGCTTTGCTCTATGCGATCGCTGTGATCGTGATCGCTTGCCCGTGTGCGCTGGGATTAGCGACACCGACAGCTTTGATGGTCGGAACGGGTCGGAGTGCTAAAATGGGTGTTTTGATCAAAAATGGTGAAGTTTTAGAGTTAGTTGACCAATTAAAAACGATCGTCCTAGATAAAACGGGGACGATCACTGAAGGTAAGCCAGTCGTAACTGATGTCGTCGGCGAAGACGGTGGCTTAGTTTTAACGGTGGCAGCTAGCCTGGAAGCGGATTCGGAACATCCATTAGCCCAAGCGATCTTAAAACAAGCGGAACAAGAACAGCTAAAGCTAAGTCCGGTGACTGACTTTAAAGCCCAAAAAGGGATGGGCGTAACTGCCAAATTTGAAGATCAAGTAGCCTTTATCGGAAATGAACGGCTTTTGGGTGATGATGAATTGACCACCGAGCAACAGCAAACGCTCCATGACTTACAAGCTCAAGGTAAGACCGTTTCACTGGTCGGTCTAGCGGGTAAAGTTATTGGGATGATCGCTATTCAAGATGCCCCGAAACCGACTTCTAAGCAAGCTTTAGCCTTATTACAAGCTCAAGGCTTAAAGACAGTAATGCTGACAGGTGATAATGAACGAGCAGCCCAAGCGATCGCTAAAGAAGTTGGGATCGATGAGGTTATTGCTGGGGTCTTACCGCAAGAAAAGGCAAACTACATCGAACAAGAACAAAAGCAAGGAAAAACCGCCTTTGTCGGGGATGGGATCAATGATGCACCCGCTTTGACGACGGCCGATGTTGGGATCGCAATGGGAGCTGGTTCTGATATTGCGATCGAAGCCGGCGGGATCGTTTTAGTCCAAAATGACCTCATGGGTGTCGTTAAAGCTCTGAAATTGAGTCAAAAAACTTTCCAACGGATCAAATTGAATTTGTTTTGGGCCTTGATCTACAATGTGGTCGGGATCCCGATCGCAGCTGGTGTTTTCGTGGCTTGGGGCTTGACGCTCAGCCCAGAATTAGCCGGCTTAGCGATGGCCTTTAGCTCGATCTCAGTTGTTGGTAGTTCATTGTTATTGAATAAAGTTAAGATATAGGAATATGAGATAATGCTCTAAAAATCATATAAATAGGCAAGTGGTCTACTATGTTTCAGCGTGGTAGACCACTTGCCTATTTACTTGTCGAACACGTTTCGATTTAGCTCAGAGCCGTATTGATATCATTATGTTGATCACAGTAACAAACCAAGTAAGCCTAAGATAACTTCGAGGCCGACGATCTTATGAAACAGTAAGACATTACGTGGGAACGTTGTGACTTTATCGGGGGCTTTGACGAAGCCTTGGACGAGCTGATAGTCGCTTTTGACGGTGAGTAAGGACAAGAGTACAAGCCATGGTAGATAGCCGAGCACGGCACTTAAGATCAGTCCCAGATAGCTCAAAACATAATTAGCTTGTAGTAAAGTCAAACTGTGCTTGGTGCCTAGATAATAGGCAAGTGTCTTACGCCCGATCACAACGTCTTCATCTTTATCGCAGATGTTATTGGCCAGCATGATGTTAGCGATCGTAAAGACAGCCGGTAAGGTGACGATACTACCGGTTAGCCAAAACCAATTATTGTAGGTCGGAGCGTTATAGATATTGATGTAGACTCCGATCAAAGTAATGTTTAAACCCATTGCTAGCCCTGAAGCCAACTCGCCTAAGGGAATCTGTGACATGGGATAAGGACCACCGGAATAACAATAGCCGACTAAAAAACTTAAACTTCCTAAGAGCAATAGAGGCCAGCCACTCAGATAAGCGAGATAAAGGCCACTACCGGCAAAGAGCAACAGTAGAATAGCTAATACGCTGTAAGCCCACGGGATAGAAATATCGAAACATTTGATGATATTATTAGTGCTATTTTGCGCGGCGGTCGAGTTTTGGTAACGGCGATAGTCACTTAATTGATTATGCCCATTGACCGCTAAATGAAAGCAGATCGCCGAAAAAATCAACAAAAAAGTCTCACCGAGATTTACATGATGGTAGTAATAAGCAGCCATGATCGTTCCTAAGAGCAGAGGCAAGACCGTCAGTAAGGTAGTTTGTGCTTGAACTAAAGCTTTAAAGCGTTGCATAGTCTTGCACCTACTTTCCGTAATAGACGAGGGTCTGGGTATCAGGTGTTACCAATAATTTAGTGAGCGAAGCATTGGCGGGTTCGCTTAGATTTTGTAAATTCCCGATATCTAAAAGTAACGCTGCCAGTAATTTGAGCGTAAACCCGTGACTGACGACTAAAAGTGTTTGGTCGGGATGCTTTTTAGTAACTTCAGCTAAAAAACTTTCCAGTTTGGCAGTGACTTGCGCATATGTCGGTCCCCCTGAAACTTCCCATGAATTAGGTAACAAGTTATGATGCTCATCAAAATACATTGGATATTGGGCATAGAGATCGGTCAAAAGCTGGCCGTCCCAAGTCCCATAGTCAAACTCGACTAGTCGTTCATCTAAAGTTGGTGTAGTTGAGCTGATGAGGTTAGCGGTTTGGACGGCCCGTTTAAGCGGACTGGCATAGACGGCATCAAAACTTACATTAGCTAGCTTGGCTTTAGCGGCTAAAGCTTGTTGTTGACCGAGTTTAGTCAGTGGCGTGTCGATCTTGCTACCCTGCATGATCTGCGCTAAATTAGCCTCACTTTGCCCGTGCCGCACACAATAGATAGTTGTCATGATAAATTCCCCCATTTCTGCTTAAATTCTAGTGCAAGATCGATTTGAAAGTAAACAAAAAAGCCCTGAAAAACAGGACTTTTTCGTTTAGTATCAAAATTACTTGTTCAATGGTTTCCATTCCCAAGCTTCGACTTCAGGTAGGTCAGTACCTTCATCACGAATGTATTGGTGATGTTTTGCGATGATGCTATCCATTTCAGCAACTAATTCGCCGTACTTGTCTGGGTTAGGCAAGCTCAAGACAGCTGATTTCACTAAGTCGAAACGATCCATTTGGTTTAGGACACGCATGTCAAATGGGGTTGTGATATCACCATTTTCACGGTAACCGTGGATCTTGATGTTGTGGTTGTGGCGATCAAAGAAGATGTCACGGATCAAGCCTTCAAAACCGTGGAAGGCAAAGACAACTGGTTTGTCTTTAGTGAAGTACATGTCAAATTCATCATCGCTCAAACCACGAGGGTCAACTTTAGGACTTCTGAGTTTCAACAAGTCGACCACATTGATGAAGCGGATCTTTAAGTCAGGCAATTTTTCATGCAAGATCGAGATCGCAGCTAAAGTTTCCAAGTTAGGTTCTGTACCTGCAGCTGCAAAGACGATATCTGGTTCAGCGTTTTGATCTGTTGAAGCCCAATCGATGATCTTAAGACCCTTGTCGACTAATTCTTTAGCTTCAGCAGCTGAGTAGAATTGTTCACGTGGGTGCTTAGATGAAACGATCAAGTTGATCTTGTCGCGGTCATTTAAGACTTTGTCAAAGACAGCCAACAAGGAGTTTGCATCAGCTGGCAAGTATTCACGGATAAATTCAGGTTTCTTATCAGCTAAGTGACCTAAAAGACCTGGATCTTGGTGAGTATAACCATTGTGGTCTTGTTGGAATACCGTTGAAGTAGCCACCACGTTTAAGGAAGGTACTTCTGTTCTCCAAGGAATTTCCTTAGCTTTACGTAACCACTTGAAGTGTTGAGTCAACATGGAGTCAACGACACGTAAGAAAGCTTCGTATGAGGCGAAGAAACCGTGGCGACCAGTCAAGACGTAACCTTCTAAGAAGCCTTCATCTTGGTGTTCAGATAATTGTGAGTCGATGATCCGGCCTTGTGGTGCCATGAATTCATCGTTAGGTTCTTTGATATCCAACATCCATTGACGGTTTGTTTCTTTGAAGAGTGGTGCTAAACGGTTAGACATTGTTTCGTCAGGTCCGAAGATGCGGAAGTTCTTGTTAGCATCGTTTAATTTAACAACATCTTCAAGGTAACGACCTAAAACAGTCATATCTTGTTCTTTGTTCTTACCTGGTGTTGTTGTATCCACAGCATAGTTGCGGAAATCAGGTAAAGCTAAGTCACGGATCAATGAACCAGGATTTGTATGTGGGTTCATTGCCATACGTTTGTTGCCCTTAGGTGTCAATTCAGCCAATTCAGGGATCAAAGCACCTTTTTCGTCAAATAATTCTTCTGGGCGGTAGCTTTCCAACCATTCGACCAAAGCATCAGCATGTTGCATGTCATTTTGGTCAACTGGGATCGGAATTTGGTGAGCTCTAAATGAGCTTTCGATCGGTTTTCCATCCCATTCCTTTGGACCAGTCCAGCCCTTAGGTGCACGGAAGACGATCATTGGCCATACAGGTAATGAATTGTCATTGTTCTTACGTGCATTTTCTTGGATAGCTTTGATCTTTTCGATAGCTTTATCTAAGCCAGCAGCCATTTCTGGGTGCATCTTTTCAGGGTCAGTCCCTTCAACAAAGATCGGATCCCAGCCAAGACCTTCGAAGTATTTACGTAAGTTTTCGTTTGATTCACGTGACAAGATCGTTGGGTTAGAGATCTTAAAGCCGTTTAAGTCTAAGATCGGTAACACAGCCCCGTCATTTATAGGGTTGATGAACTTGTTTGACATCCAAGATGCAGCTAATGGACCAGTTTCAGCTTCACCGTCACCAACAACAGCAGCCACGATCAGATCAGGGTTATCTAAGACAGCCCCAGTTGCGTGGGAGATCGAGTAACCCAATTCGCCACCTTCATGGATCGAGCCTGGTGTTTCAGGGGCAGCGTGAGAAGCGATCCCACCTGGGAATGAGAAGCGTTTGAAGAGTTTCTTCATCCCTTCAACATCTTGCGTGATCTCTGGGAAAAGTTCAGTATAACTACCATCAAGATATGAGTTGGAGACCATAACTTGACCACCGTGACCTGGACCTTCGACATAGAACATATCAAGGTCGTATTTGTTGATAACACGGTTCAAGTGAGCATAGATAAAGTTTTGCCCAGCGATCGTACCCCAGTGGCCGATCGGTTTGACTTTCACGTCAGATGCTTCAAGTGGGCGACGTAATAATGGGTTGTCCTTTAAGTAAAGTTGTCCCACGGAAACATAGTTGGCGGCACGCCAGTAAGCATCAAGTTTGTTTAAATATTCTTTAGATGAGTAATCTACAGTCATGGCGAAATCTCCTTTGTTAATTTCTTTCTACACTTCTATAATAACGTTTTCTTGGGAGATGTCAACCATTTTGAATATTGGAACGTACCAAAAATAAATTTTACGGAACAAACGCCTATAATAAAGGCTTTTCGCTCGGAATTTCTTTTTGTTCTTGGAGCTTGATCACTTCGATATCACGTGAGATCATCAATTCTTCATCAGTCGGAACTAACAAAGCAGCGATCTTAGAATCAGGTTTAGTGATAAAGCCTTCTTCACCCTTAGAATTGAGCGTGTCATCTAGTTTGACGCCCATGAATTCGAGTTCGTCACAGACTAATTTTCTGATCACATCGGAATTTTCTCCGATCCCAGCGGTAAAGACGATCCCATCTAGGCCTTTCATTTCGGCGTAGTATTGCCCGATATAGCGGACGATATTTTTGACAAAGAGCGTAACGGCGATCTGTGCGCGTTTGTTGCCTGCATCTTTGGCAGCGATGACGTCACGCATATCAGATGAGACGCCCGAGATCCCTAAAAGTCCAGACTGTCTGGTCAAGATCGAGATCATTTCTTCTGGGTCGGTGATGTTTAACTTTTTCATCATGTAAGTCACTAGTTCGACATCGACGTCACCCGAACGAGTCGCCATTGTGACCCCAGTCAGTGGGGTAAAGCCCATCGTTGTATCAAAAGACTTGCCATCTTTGACAGCACATAGAGAAGAACCAGCTCCCAAATGACAAGTGATCAACTTGAGGTCTTTAAGCGATTTGTGCATCAAAGCTGCGGCTTGGCGAGCGACATAACGGTGACTGATCCCGTGGGCTCCGTAGCGCCGGACACCGTATTTTTCGTACCATTCGTACGGCACGCTGTAGAGATAATTTTTTTCTGGGATCGAATGGTGATAGGCGGTATCAAAGGAAGCAACAGCTAAAGCATTTGGCAAAAATTTTTTGAAGACTTTGATACCCAAAAGATTAGCCGGATTGTGTAAACTAGCTAGGTCACTGATCTCATCGATCTTTTTGATCACATCATCGTCGATAACGACGGAATGGTCGAAGTATTCGCCCCCAGCTACGACCCGATGACCAACGGCGGTGATCTCGTTTAGGTCTTTGAGCAAATGGAGTTCGACTAAAAGTTTCAACAAGAGATCAACGGCAAAAGCATGATCTGGGATCGGCAGTTCTTGGTGATATTTTTGACCGTTGTATTTGACGGTCACGCTCGAGCCTTCGATCCCGATCCGGTCGATCAGCCCACTGGCTAAGACATCTTCGGTGGGGATCGCAAATAATTTGAATTTTAAACTAGAACTACCAGAGTTGATGATCAATGTTTTTTCCATGGTGAGGTAAACCCCTTTCATATAGTTAAATCCATTACTATCATAAGCTAACTAGCACCCAATGTAAACGTTTTAGTTTGTGAAGTGGTGAGCTATCATAGGGCAATAACGTCTAGTAAATAACAATGGGAGCACCCTGATGCGTTTGTTGCATCAAAGTGCTCCCATTGTTTAAAGTAATTACCTCACAAACTCACTTGGATTTAATTTAAAAAGGCTAAAACACCGTATAAAGTGATAAGTATCACCGCTAGACCCCATTGCCACTTAGGCAGGTGGTCTTGAAAGCTAAAAGTTCGCGGATAGCCCTCTAAAAAACCTTGGACTCGTATTGCTTGTGCTAAAGCATCGGACCATTGAAGAGAGGTCACGATCAACTTTAGATAGAGTGCGGGGGTATAGAAGTGATACGGGTGTTGCTTGTTCAAAGCAGCATAACGCATCAAGCGGAGTTGCTTTTGTAAAGCGCTGACCATATTAGCAGCGGCTAAAAAGCCATAAACAAAGGTCTGAGAGAGCTTGAGATGTAAGACTAAGCTAAATAAGATCTTCTCTAAACTCGTGGTCAAAAGCAGACAACAGCCTAGCAATAAATAACAAAAGAGCCGGCTGGTGTACAGGGCTGCATTGGCCCAAGCATTTGTTTGACTAAAGGCGATAAAGGACCACCATGTTCCAAAGGCAAGGGGCAAGCTGACCAATAAGATGAGCCCGAGCTTTTTGTAAGACACGCGTTGACTAGCCAGGTAAAGCAAGCACAGAGCACAAAGAGCGATATTTAGCCATAAAACATGGGCAAAAGCGAGCAATAGCCCTAGACCAAGCATGAGGATGACTTGGATCGTAGGATTTAAGCGAAATTTTGTCAATTTTCGTTTCCCCCTAGCTTTAACGTTTGATCTTCAAAAATAAGTTCGTAATCCAAATGTTCAGTGATCCCTACGCGTTGATGCGAGGTCAATAAGACAGCGGTCTGTTCAGCTTGGCAACTGTCTTTGAGCAAAGTCAAGCAAGTCTGGATACTAGCTTGGTCGAGATTGGCGAAGGGCTCGTCTAAAAGTAAGACCGGTTGTCCCATTGCTAAAACACTTAAAAATTGGAGTTTTTGTTGCTGCCCGCCGGAGAGTTGGTAAACAGAGCGGGGCTCAAGTTCATCCAGCCCCAGGACCTGTTTGGCATGTGCAAGCCGTTCTTTAGTCCAATAGTGGGGCGCTAAAGTATTGCGGCTGACAAGTGCGAGTTCTTCTTGGACGGTCGCACAACTAAATTGCGCCGTCGCTTCTTGGAGCATGAGGCCGACTGTTTTGGCCCAACGCTGTTTGAAAAAATGCGGTGGACGTTGCCCAGCATAGCTCAATTTTCCTTGATAGGGGATAAGGGTACAAAGCGCTTGCAATAAAGTCGATTTCCCCACACCATTTGCTCCGCCCAACAGCCCGAGTTGCCCTTGGGGAAGGGTAAGATCATGTGGTTTCAACAATAAATTTTCCCCGCGAGTTAAACTGAGCTGTTTCCAAGTTAATTTCCCGGGTTTTAATGGGTGCCGATCTAGGGGAGCCGGAGTGGCTGACGTCAATTTGGACAAGTCGAACTTGATGAGACGACTGTGCTCGGCATTGAAGCGATAGGCAAAGTCGAGCAAGTCTTGGTAGCCACTGGGATCATGATCAGCGATGATAAAAGTCTTGCCTTGATTTTTTAATTTCAATAATAGCTTTAACAGTTTGGCTTTACTAGTCGGATCAACGTTAGCAAAGGGTTCATCGAGTAAGATGATCTCACTTTCGGTCGCCAGTACACAGGCGAGGGCCGCTTGTTGCTTTTGTCCACCTGACAGCGTAGAGAGTTGGCGATCTTTGAGCGAAGTCAGTTCTAGTTCTTGCAAGATACGTTGCTTTTGGGCAGTGATCTGTTTAGCTGGGAGCTGTAAATTTTCAAGGACAAAGGTCAATTGTTGGTCTAAAGTCGCCATACAAAAGCGTTTGTCAGGATCTTGAAATAGCATCCCGATCCGTTTAGCACGCTCAAAGGGCACGATCTGTTCGAGGGGCTGATCTTCTAAAAAGATACCGCCATGGGTGATCTGTCCGCCAAATTGAGGATACAGTCCACAAAGCAATTTAAAAAAGGTCGATTTACCACTGCCCGAAGGAGTAGCTAATAAGCTACAAGTTTGGGGCTCAACGTAAAAATCCAGCTTTTCAAAGAGCGGTGGTCGCCCGGGGGCATAGCTAAAAGTCAGTTCTCTAAGTTCTAATTTGACCATCAGATGTGCACCTTAACTTTCGAGACGAGTTTTGCGATCTGGTAGATGAGTACACCATCAAAAAAGGCTAAAGATAATAGCCGGATACCAAATAAAGTCAATAACATCGAAAGTGGGTAGGCCTGGTAACCACTTTGGAAATAATCCCAAGCAAAGGTCACAATGGCTGAAAAGATCACAGATAACGTCAGTGCTTTTTTGCCAAAATTTTTATAACCATAAGTCAAAAAGCCTAGTTCACTGGCAGCCCCTTGTAAAGCACCCGTGATCAAGTTAGCCGCACCCCAGCTGGAAAAGAGCAACATCTCAGCGGTCGCAGCGAGAAATTCGCCTAAAAAAGCCGCCCCTCGACGTTTCAATAAGATCGCTGCCAGTGGACCAGCCATCAGCCAGATCCCAAGCATCAGATCATTGGCGTAAGGTTTAAGGAAAGTTGCCGCTAAAGCGTAGTATAGATAGCTTGCACCTTGATAGATCAAACCAAAAAAGGCAGCTAAAAGGGCAAGAAAGATGATATCTTTGGTTTGCCAATGTTGTTTTGTTGAATTTGGATCGTATGTTTGCATACAAAAACCCCCTGCTTAGATTATATAAGCAGGGGTGTGGTGGTCTGGGCGCACGAAAAAATGCTAAGCTCCCTCCGCTGGTATTAACCAGATCAGGTGATATGGGTATTTCTCAGCCAAACGGCACCCCAGCTTATATCGCTCACAGTATAGCAATGTTTATGTGAGCTGTAAAATATTATGCTTATTGCGCAACACTGACAAAGGTATTGAATTTCAAATATTTGTAGTGGAAACGCATGTGTGAATATTCAAACGGTGTCCCGTTATCTAAGAAAAAGACACCTTCCATGATCCCAGTCGGTTCGTGTTCATTTAAGCCTAATAATTCACGATCGTTAGGCGTTGATGGCTCGGCAAAGACTGAGAGAAATGATTTAGTGACTGACTGATTGTGCTTATCTTGCATGTAGTTAAAGATCGAGCCTTTGATCGTTTGTTGATCTAGTTTAGGCACGATCTTGATCGGAATATAGCCTGTTTCGATCATAAATGGTTGGTCATCAAAGAGACGCAAGCGCACGATCTTGTAGACAAAATCTTCTGGATCTAAGAAGAGATCGCGTTGCAATTCTTCACTGGGACGTTCGACGTCAAAGCTCAAGACTTTGATCTTAGGTTTTTTTCCGTCCATTTGGAAGTTATCGGTGACCCCTAAGTTAGAACCTTCTTCGTAGTTGAAGACCGATTCATTTTTGAGGTATAGGGGATTGATAAAAGTTCCCGAGCCTCTTTTTTTGAAGATGATCCCATCATTTGCCATGCGATTCAACGCGCGCTTGATCGAGCTACGACTAACATCATATTGACTGGCAAGCGTACGTTCATCGGGTAGTTTCATATCGGGGAATTCATGATCAAAGATCTTTTGTTTGAGATCAGAGATGATCTGTTTATAAATAAGTTCGGCCGTAGTTCTCACCCTTTCACTAGTTCTTATTAAATTCTAGTTAACCACAAGAAGACTAAAACAACAAGAAATAAAAAATATTATGAGTTTTACTAAAATTTTACTAACTATTTTGGCAAATAAATGGTAGAATATTTTTGAGAGAATTGAAACTCATCTGCTGGGAGGAAATAAAATGTCAGTTTTAGTTTTAGGTGGCGCTGGCTATATCGGTTCACACACAGTTGACCGCTTAGTAGACCAAGGCCAAGATGTTGTAGTAGTTGACAGCTTAGTGACGGGTCACCGGGCTGCGATCAATGATAAGGCTAAGTTTTATCAAGGCGATCTTGCAGATCAAGATTTCATGCGTAAAGTATTTACAGAAAATCCTGAGATCGATGCAGTGATCCACTTTGCAGCTTACTCATTGGTCGCAGAATCGATGAAAAAGCCATTGAAGTATTTTGATAACAACACGGCTGGGATGATCAAGTTGTTGGAAGTTATGAATGAATTTGATATCAAAAATATCGTCTTCTCATCCACCGCAGCAACTTATGGTATTCCTGAAAAAATGCCGATCATGGAAAGTGATCCACAAGATCCGATCAATCCTTACGGTGAAAGTAAGTTGATGATGGAAAAGATCATGCGTTGGGCAGATGAAGCCTACGGGACAAAATTTGTCGCATTGCGTTACTTCAACGTGGCGGGGGCTAAGCCAGATGGTTCGATCGGTGAAGATCACGGTCCAGAAACGCACTTGATACCGATCGTTTTACAAGTAGCTCAAGGCAAGCGGGATAAGTTACAGATCTTTGGTGATGATTATAACACACCAGATGGGACCAACGTGCGTGATTATGTGCACCCATTCGACTTGGCGGATGCTCATATTTTAGCGGTAGATTACTTACGCAAGGGCAATGAGTCCAATGCCTTCAACCTAGGTTCTTCGACAGGTTTCTCCAACCTTGAGATCGTTGAAGCAGCTCGCAAGGTAACGGGCAAAGAGATCCCAGCTGAGATCGCTCCAAGACGTGGCGGTGATCCGGATTCCTTGATTGCAAGTTCCGACAAAGCCCGTGAGATCTTGGGTTGGAAGCCACAATTCGATAACATCGAACGCATCATCGAAACAGCTTGGGCATGGCATTCAAGTCATCCAAACGGTTATGATGACAAATAAGAAGTGCAATTCAGAGTGCTTAGAAACGTATAAATAAGAGCCGCCGACATTGTAATGTGTATTTTGCATTACGATGTCGGTGGCTCTTATTTACTAGTCTCTGCTCTGAATTGCACGTTACGGCTACATAGCTCAAGTGCGCATTTTGCATTGCGTTGCATTTATCCACAAAAAAAGGAAATGCCAGCTGCCATTTCCTGATACGATCTAGGCGAGTTGGGTCAAGAGTGGTTTTGCCTTGGCGTTATCCAATGGCAAGTAAGCCGGACCAACAGCTGCGCGATCGATCGCTAAACTATAATTGCTTGTGAGTGAAGGGACCATTTTTGAAAGCTCGTTCAATTGTTCCGAGACAAAGCGAGAGAAGGAGAAGTTGCGTTGCTCTTTCATCGTTTTTTCAAGATCAATATTAAAGGTCACATCTAAAAAGCAACCACTTTCCTTATCGGATAAACGCCATGCTTTACTGTGGTTCTGTCGTGATTCAATTTTTTCAACTACTGTTTCAGCCATAAAAAGCCCCTCCTAGAAAAATCTTTGGTTGTATTAACGTCTATACCATACTATGGATCAAAATTTTTTGCAAGCGTTTTACATTTGTTGATAAGTAAATCAGCAGAAATCATTATTTGAGTGCCTTAAATAGTGGGGGTCTAAGGACTTATCTTTAATACTTAAGATTATTTTAAGGAAAAATCTGCAAACTATACCAATTTTTGAAGTTTTAAAAAGTCGCTAAGCATCTGTGCAAGCGCTTTAAATAAAAGTGTAAATGCGGTAAAATAAGAGTAGTTAAATAACGCATTTATAAGTGAGATTTGGAGGAGATTTTTGATGGATATCTTTAGAAAAGAGCTTGATACCTTTGATGGACATACAGTGACTCAGATCACTTTGGTCAACGATAACGGAGTCGAGATCTCATGCTTGACGATGGGAGCAATCTGGCAAGCTTTTAACGTTCCAAGTGGTGCGGGGAAGAAGAACTTATTATTGAGTTTTGATCATACAAAGGATTACTATGCCAACGCTCAAAATATCTGTAAGGTGATCGGTCGAGTAGCTGGCCGGATCGCGCATGGTAAGTGTGAATTAAACGGTGAGCAGATTCAATTGCCACAAAATGAGAACGGTAATACGTTACATGGGGGCGCAAATGGATTTAGCACTTATAACTGGAACTATACCACTTCACGCAATAAAAATAGTGTGAGTGTTATCTTCCAAAAGAAGATCACCGAGAAGATGGATGGTTTCCCAGGAAATATTTTGGCAACGATCATCTATACTTTAAATAACAATAACAAAGTGACGATCGCCTTTAGTGCATTGGGTGGCTCAAAAGATAGTTTGTTCAACCCGACCAACCATGTATACTTCAATTTGAGTGACCACCAAGACCTTTCCAGCCACTCACTTAAGATCAATAGCAGTGCAACGTTAGAGACGGACGAAAATAATATTCCGACTGGCCGGGTCAAAGATGTCGAAGATACACCACTTGATTTTAGAGAGTTCCGCAATGTTAAAGTAGCCGCTGACGAAGCTGACGGCTTTGATGATGCTTTTGTGGTCAACCAGCCGGGTAAAGGGACAGAACCGATCGCTGTTTTACGTGATGAAGATAGCGGCCGCCAGATCACGATCGATTCCGATCGCAACGGCTTGGTAATGTACAATATGCCAGCCTTAGATACTGAGATCAAGTTCACACGTGATCAAGGTAAACCAGCGATCCCAGGCGAAGGTTTAGCGCTTGAAGCTCAGACCTTACCAGATGCGATCAATCAAGAAAACTTTGGTGATATCATCTTACCGAAGAACGGTAAGCGTTCATATCACATCCAATTTGCATACGATAAGATCAAGTAACTGTTTTAGGGCCGTGTTTTATAGAAGCACGGTCTTTTTTGTGATATTCGACTTACTACACTTATCAATTATTAATGGTATACTTAAATTATTATCTTTAAGTAAGGGGAAAGTTTATGGATCTTTGGAAAAAGTTTATCAATAATGTCTCCTTGAGACGATTCGTCGTCTTACTAGGCATCATTGGTGTTTTGTATGCTTTACGTAGCTTGATCAGCATCATTTTGCTGACGTTTATCTTCACATTTTTAGTGGTACAGCTGACCAATTATATTCGGCGGTATGTGAAGATCCCATCGCAATTGATCGTGATCGTGACCTATCTATTGTTCATCGGTTTTATCTATCTGGCAGTGACGATCTATGTACCTAAACTCGCTGTCCAAACCGAAGCGATGATCAATTCATTATTGAGTTTTTATCAGCATCCACCGCATGGAGCGCAGGATCTGATACACTATATCGACCGCTACTTTGGTAAGATAGATATCATGCAACAGTTCAAGGGTGGCTTTGGGATCGCGCTAGGCTATCTTAAGAGTTTGGGCTCGATCGGCTTTACGTTTGTGATGTCGTTACTGTTGAGTTTCTTTTTTACGATTGAAAAAGACGATCTCTATCGTTTTTCTAAAGGCTTTTTGAGTGGCCCATTTGCGTGGTTATTCGAAGATATTTATCATTTTGCCAAGATCTTTGTGAATACTTTTGGGGTCGTACTTGAAGCTCAATTTGTGATCGCCGTCGTCAATACGGTGATCACCACGATCTGTTTGGCGATCATGAACATGCCTCAATTGCTCAGTTTAGGGATCATGGTCTTTGTGTTGAGTTTAGTCCCTGTAGCTGGGGTGATCATTTCCGCGATCCCGATGATGTTTATCGGCTATTCGGTCGGTGGGTTGCGCTATGTCTTTTATATTGTTATTATGCTAGTCGTTGTTCATGCTTTGGAAGCCTATATCTTAAATCCAAAATTCATGGCTAGCCGCACGGAATTACCGATGTTTTACACCTTTGTCGTCTTATTTGTTGCAGAACATCTCTTTGGTGTTTGGGGCTTGATCGTGGGTATTCCGATCTTTACCTTTATGTTAGACGTTTTAGGCGTAAAGCCGGTCCATGCCAAGGGTGAACGTTTGAAGAAAGTTAGAAAGTTGGAGCGTAAAAATGAATAAGCAGGAATTTTTGGCAGAATATGCTGTTGCCCGCAAAAATACTGATTCGGTCAAGTGGGATAATTTAAAAGAAACTTTCGATGCAGAAGATCTATTGCCACTTTGGGTCGCTGATACTGAATTTAAAGCACCAAAAGAAGCACTTGAAGCGATGACAAAACGGATCGCGCACGGTGCGTTTGGCTATTCACTAACACCGGATGCGTATTTTGAAGCTTATTTTAAATGGCAAAAAGAACGCTATGGGATCGAATTACATCGCGAATGGATGCGTTTTGGCACAGGGGTCGTGCAATCTTTGAGCACGTTAGTCAACTTGTTGACGCAAAAAGATGATGCTGTTTTGGTCTTGCAACCAGTGTATTATCCATTTATGAAGGTCATTGAAAATAATGAGCGTAAATTAGTCGTTTCCGATCTCAAGAATGAAGCTGGGATCTACTCGATGGATCTAGCCGATATCGAAGAAAAGATCACGGAAGAGCAAGTGAAGTTATTGATCTTATGTTCACCGCATAATCCAGTCGGCCGTGTCTGGTCTGAAACAGAACTAGCCGAGCTACTCGAATTATGTCGTCAAAAGCAAGTGCTCGTGATCGCAGATGAGATCCACCATGACCTTTTGTTGACAGATAAACCATTTATCTCAGCTTTAGAAGTCAGCGAAGGCAAGTATCGCGATAATTTAGTCGTTGTCGATGCGCCATCGAAGACCTTTAACATGGCAGCTCTGCAAAATAGTCATGTGATCATCCCTAATCCGCAGATGCGTCAGCGCTATGACAAGTTAGTTGAGCGTTTAGCTGCCCCAGCCGGTAGTATTTTAGGCAAGGTGGCTGCAGCTGCTGCCTATGAACATGGTACTTCGTGGCTCGAAGGTCTATTGGAAACGATCCAAGCTAACTATGACTATGTAAAGGAAAATCTAACTAAAGCTTATCCACAGATCGTCATTTCACCGTTAGAAGGAACATATCTAATGTGGATCGATCTTAGTGCAGTCGTGGATCCAGCTAAATTAGAGTTCTTTGTAAAAAATAAGGCTGGTTTAGCAGTCGATTTTGGCGATTGGTTCGGCGCTTCGGGTGCGGGACATATTCGGATCAATTTAGCCACGACACCTGAAAATATCGAACGTGCCGTGACTGCTTTGCTGAAAGCTTTAGATGAAAATCAAAGCTAAATTCACTAAAGCACTATCAATTTTTTGCATTTCAGTGTAAAATATCTTTGTATCATAAACATAAGAAAGAGGTTTTTACTAAATGGCAAAATTAGTATTTATCCGTCACGGACAAAGTGAATGGAACTTAGAGAACCTTTTCACAGGTTGGGTTGACGTCAACTTGAGTGAACAAGGCGAACGTGAAGCTAAGGAAGCTGGCCGCAAGTTAAAAGAAGCTGGTATCGAATTTGATCAAGCTTACACATCTGTTTTAACACGTGCCATCAAGACTTTGCACTTCGCACTTGAAGAATCAGGCCAATTATGGATCCCTGAAACAAAATCATGGCGCTTAAACGAACGTCACTACGGTGCATTACAAGGCAAGAATAAAGCTGATGCAGCTGAAAAATACGGTGACGAACAAGTTCACATCTGGCGTCGTTCTTACGACGTATTGCCTCCATTATTGGATGCAAACGATGAAGGTTCTGCAGCAAACGATCGTCGTTACGCAGAATTAGACCCACGTATCATCCCTGGCGGTGAAAACTTGAAGGTTACTTTGGAACGTGTTATCCCATTCTGGGAAGACAACATCGCTCCAGACTTGTTAGATGGCAAGAACGTTATCGTTGCCGCACACGGTAACTCATTACGTGCCTTGACAAAATACATTGAAAACATCTCTGATGAAGACATCATGGACGTTGAAATGGCAACAGGTCAACCAGTTGTTTATGAATTGGATGACAACTTGAACATTGTCTCCAAAGAAAAGCTTTAAGATAAAGCCTTTCAATAAAAGCGTGATCTCCTAAGTGAGACCACGCTTTTTTTACATATCGTGACGATTCATGACGAATAAATGACGACTTGTGTCAAATATTAGAGATAGGTATGTCTCGGGAAATAAATTGAAGGAAGTACCCAAACCACCCTAACTACCCAAACTACCTAGCCGCTTCACTCTTTATATACCTTAAAGTAGATTAGTCACATAATATGAATTAAAAATTCAAAATTTTACTAGATATTTGTTTCCTATATAATAGAATTATAGAAAAATAATAATGTTGACTGGAGTGCTAAAATGATAATCACTGAAATTGAAGATAGAATTACGGATATTATTCATCACGATAACCACGATGAATTCATTTATGATTTCCTGTCTATCTACGACTTCCCTAAAGCAACGATAACAAAATTACGTAAAGGAACAAATAATCTTGCTAAAGAATCAGGAGCGGTTTATCTCAAAAACCGTCTATACTATCATCAGGTTGTAAATGATGGTCAATTAATGCAAAGGTTTGTAGAGCTTAAACAAAAAGTTAATGAGTTAAATGCAAAACCTCGTTATATTATGGTGACAGATTTTGAAAGTGTCCTTGCTGAAGATACTAAGACAGGTGACACCCTTGATGTCGAATTTGAGCGGTTACCACAAAAGTTTGAATTCTTTTTAGCTTGGAACGGAATTGAAAAGACTGATTTTGATAAAGAAAATCCAGCTGATATTCGGGCTGCCGAACGGTTTGCTAAACTCTATGATGTGGTGATCAAAGATAACCCAGATGTAAGTCGTCATGGATTAAACTTATTTCTAATTCGGATATTATTCTGCTTATTTGCTGAAGATACTGATATCTTTCAGAAAAATGTCTTCACTAATCGGATCAAAGCATTAACTAAAGAAGATGGATCGAATTTGGATAAATTTTTTCAGGATCTGTTTGGTATCTTAGATGTAAACAAAGATAACCGTCCTAGTGATACGCCAAGCTGGTTGGATGATTTTCCATATGTTAACGGTGACCTTTTTAAGGAACAACATGAGTCACTTAAGTTTACTACTCTTTCTCGGAAATTAATTATTGATGCTGGCGAAAAATTAGAATGGGATCAGATTAACCCTGATATTTTGGGATCGATGATTCAGGCGGTGGCTAGTGAAGACAGCCGTAGCCATTTAGGAATGCACTATACGTCGGTACCAAACATTATGAAAGTTATTAAACCACTATTCCTGGATAACTTACGACGAGAATTTAAAAGCGCTAAAGGTAATCAAAAGAAACTTAATACTCTATATGATCGGATTGGGAAAATTAAGTTTATGGATCCAGCGTGTGGATCTGGTAATTTCTTGATAATTACTTATAAAGAGTTACGACAGTTGGAAATCGACATTTTAGGAGAATTAAATGGGATGGGAATTGCAACTATGTATGTACCATCAGTTACACTTGATCAGTTTTATGGAATTGAAATTGATGATTTTGCCTGTGATGTGACAAGGCTCTCTTTATGGATTGCAGAACACCAAATGAACAAACTTCTAGAAAAAGAAATTGATAATGCAGTTCGTCCAACGTTACCTTTACAACATGCAGGGGCAATCGTATGTGAAAATGCTTTGCGAATTAATTGGAATGACGTATTACCACATGAAAAAGACGATGAAGTGTATTTGTTTGGTAATCCACCCTATTTGGGCTCCAGCCTACAAAATCAAGAGCAAAAGCAAGATTTAAAAGCAATTGCTGAATTGTATTCTGTTAATGGATATAAAAAATTAGATTATGTTAGTGGGTGGTTTATTAAGGGAGCAGAATTTTGTTCTAATTCTTTAGTAAAATATGCTTTTGTATCCACAAATTCAATTTGTCAAGGGGAACAAGTCCCTATTTTGTGGCCCATGATTTTAAATAAAGTGACGATTGATTTTGCTTACCAATCGTTTACTTGGAATAATAATGCAAAAGGAACTGCAGCAGTAATAGTAGTAATTATTGGTTTATCTAGTAAGTCACTTGTTCATGATAAAAAATATCTTTTTAGTGGAAGTTCTTATAGGAAAGTTAAAAATATTAGTCCTTATTTAACAGATTCGAAGAGTACCGTAATTGTCAGTAAAAGTAAAAAGAGTTTATTTGATTTACCAACAATGTATAGAGGAAATATGCCTACAGATGGTGGAGGGCTAATAATAAATAGAGATGATTTGAGTAAGGTTCCTGAGGAAGTAAGGCCCTTTATCCATAAATTTGTTGGATCCAAAGATTCATTAAATGGTGATGAAAGGTTCGTTTTATGGCTAACAAAATCAGAATATGAAAAGATTAAAGATACTGACTTTGTTAAAGAGAGGATATCTATCGTCAAGAAAATGAGACTTAATAGTAAGAAGAAGTCTACAAACAAACTTGCCTCCCATCCCTGGAGGTTTGAATTTATTTCTCGGCCTGATGATTATAGTGGTAATACTATTTTGATTCCAAGAGTTAGTTCTAAAAATAGACCATACATGCCATTAAGTATTTTAGATGCTAATGTGATCGTTTCCGATACTGCTACAGCTATTTATAATGCTCCATTATACTTGTTTGGCTTACTAGAATCGGTAATGCATATGACTTGGATGAGAAATATTGGCGGGCGCTTAAAGAATGACTATAGATATTCATCAGATTTTATATATAATACTTTTCCAGTTCCTAATTTATCTACACGTCGAAAGAATGAAATAGAGGAACTTGTTTGGAAAATTCTTGATATTCGTGATGAGGAGGGGGGGACCCTAGCAGACTTATATGGTTCGCCACTTGCTGAGAAGAATCCCAAACCAATGAATCCCCGATTGTTAGCCACTCACCGAGAATTAGATGAGGTAGTTGATCGTGCCTATCGTGATCGCCCGTTTAGGGATGATAATGAACGGTTGTCTCTGTTACTAGATATGTACAGTAAAAAAGTTAGTGAGGAAAATAATGAAAAATAAAAATATCGTCGAAGTAAACTACCACCAAACAGGTAAAAGTACTAATACTAACGAACTTGGAATGCGAGAAATGCAAGCAAGGGTTTATCAACACCGTAAATCTAAGTATATTTTAGTTAAGGCTCCACCAGCATCTGGTAAGTCGAGAGCATTGATGTTTGTAGCTTTAGATAAATTGGCTAATCAAGGAATAAAAAAAGTTATTGTTGCGGTTCCCGAAAGATCAATCGGTAGTTCATTCAAAGATACTGATTTAGTTAAATATGGCTTTTATGAAGACTGGAAAATCAATTCTAAGTATGACTTAACAACAAACGGTGGATCGGAAAGCAAAGTTAAACGACTTAAAGAATTTTTACGTGCTGACGATGGTCGTATCTTAATATGTACTCACGCCACGTTGCGTTTTGCCTATCAGGAAATAGAAGATGATAGTGAGTTTGATAATGTAATGATCGCAATCGATGAATTTCATCACGTATCGTCGGATGATAGTTCAGTATTAGGTGATGCTTTACGAAATATTATGCATAATTCGGAAGCTCATGTTTTAGCAATGACCGGTTCATACTTCCGTGGAGATTCTGCTCCGATCTTATCTCCAATGGATGAGCAGCAGTTCGATAAGGTCGCCTATACTTACTACGAACAGTTGGATGGTTATCAGTATCTAAAATCCTTTGGAATAGACTATAAGTTCTACCAGGGGCGTTATACAGATGCCTTGGATGAAGCCTTAGATACGTCTAAAAAGACAATTATTCATATTCCAAGTGTTAACTCTAGTGAGTCAACTAAGGATAAATATGATGAGGTTGATCGTATATTTGATGCAATCGGGGATGTTGACCATCAGGATACAAAAACTGGTGTTTACTACATTAAAAATAAAGATGGGAAAATGTTAAAGGTTGCTGACCTAGTTAATGAAGATGGCCGAGAAAAGATCGCAGAATATTTACGGACACTAAATGGTTCTGAAGACTTGGATATTATTGTGGCCTTAAATATGGCTAAGGAAGGATTTGATTGGCCTTGGGCTGAACAAGCATTAACAATTGGCTATCGTCGTTCTTTAACTGAGATAGTTCAGATTATTGGGCGTGTTACCCGAGACAGCTCTAATAAAAATCATGCTCAGTTTACTAATATGATTGAACAACCTGATGCTAATGATGGAGAAGTTCAATATGCAGTTAATCAGATCTTAAAAGCTATCACAGTTTCTTTACTGATGGAACAAGTATTAGCACCAGAGATCCATCTCAAACGACGAAAGCATAAGGATCAAAAGCCAACCGGTGAAACTGATATCTTGATCAAAGGTCTAAAGGAACCGTCAACAAAACGGGTCCAAAGCATCATTGAGAATGATCTACCCGACTTAAAAGCAGCTATTTTACAAGATGAATCAGTTAAGAAGGGTATTATGGCCAATGTAAATGCAGAAGTAATGAACAAAGAATTGGTACCCAAGGTAGTTATGACTCGTTACCCTGATCTAAGTAACGATGAAATTGAACAAGTCAGTCAATATGCAATTGCTGATACTATTTTGCGCCATGCTAAGGTAGAAACTACACAAGATGATAAAGGAAACTCTAATCAATTCTTGCGAATGGCTGATAAGTTCATCAATGTTGACCAGTTAGATATCAACTTGATCGAGTCTATCAATCCGTTCCAAAGAGCTTATGACGTAATGTCACAAGACATCGATAGTAATACTCTGCGAATTATCGAACGATCAATTGACGCGCATAAGTACGATTTTACAGATGATGAACTAGTTCAACTATATAAGAATGCTAAGGTGTTTGTTATCGAAAACGGTAGACATCCAAGTAAAGAGTCCAATAATGAAGAAGAAGTTAGAATGGCGTATGCATTAGCTAAGATTGAAGAGCTTAGAGTAAGGAGGTCACAGGCTAATGGATAAAAATCGATCTATTCATTCTTTAGAGGATATCTTTAATGACCCTGATTCTCAGGAATTATTAGTAAAAAAGCCTATTATTAAGCCGAAAACTAGTTATGATCCTGATGTTGAAAATTTTAAAGAAATTACTGAATGGATTAAAAAACATGATGGTAAAGAACCCGAGAAAACTCATGATATGGCACGTTTGAGAGAAAGACGATTTGCTAGTCGTTTGAAGGGATACCGTAGTCGTGAAGATATGAGAGAACTACTTGAACCATATGATGAATTAGGCCTGCTAAAAGCTGGCGATGACAACATATCATTAAAAAATCAAGTTAAAACTGAAAAACAAGACTTTGCTTCACTAGAGGATATCTTAAGTGATGACTCAGCACTATTTGGTAACACAGATAATACAATCAACAGTAAACTATTTGATACTCAGAAACTAAATGAGTTTAAGCGTGAACAGGAAAATAGACCAGAAAATAAGTCTAAGCGTAAACGGATGGAGAACTTTGCCCAATATGAACCTCTCTTTAAAAAGGTACAAGCCGAATTAGCATCAGGTGTAAGAAGTTTGGTGGACTTTAAGAGTAATCAGATCGAATTACATGGATTTTATGTGTTAAATGGGCAGTTATTGTACATTGAATCTATTGGTTCAGAGTTCGAAAGCAATACCCGGGGCAGTAATACTATTGATGCTCGGGTCCACGTTATTTATGAAAATGGAACTGAGAATACACCATTAAGAAATGGCTTGATCGCGTCATTATATGGAAGTAAAAAACGTCATGGATACGGGAAGATAGTTACGGAACCAGAAGATTCTAATCTAGAACTAACTAGTGACGACCAAGTAACCGGTTATATCTATGTTCTTAAATCTGAGAGTAATAATCCTGAGATCAAGAGGATTCAAGAGGATTATCCTCTTTATAAGGTAGGGGTTACAAACGGTTCAGTGAAAAAAAGAATCGCCAACGCTGAGAATGAGTCCACATATCTATATGGTCCAGTAAAAATATGTGAAGAGATCCAGGTCATTAATATAAGTTCAGAAGCCCTTGAAACGGCTATTCATCATGCACTATCTAATTATCAGCTTGATATCGATATCAAGGCACCAAATGGTAAGATCATCCATCCTCGCGAATGGTTTACTGCTGATCTTGAAACAATTAATGACGTAGTAAACGGTATTATCGCAAAACTAAGAATGAGTTGAGAAATAAAAGTATTTAGTTCTAAGACGTAATCAAAGTAATTTTCAAATATATATTTTAATTATGAGCAAGCTACTATAATGTGGCTTGCTCTTTTTATTTTGCATTGATTTCTAAATAAAGGAGAGGGCCAAATTTGGAGAAAGAAGTTGTCAAGTTCATAAGATTGAAGCAGGAACGTATTAAGATAGAAGGTTGGGAACAACTAAGCGCAAGTGCTATTTCAACACCGTATGACACAGCAAATTTAGTAGAACCATTTTTAAAAGAAGCAGACCGAGAGATGATGTTAGTTATTGGATTGGATACAAAGAATAAACCGACTGTTATTAGCATAATATCAATTGGAACACTCAACCAATCTACAGTTTTAGTTAGGGAAATTTTTAAGACGCTATTATTAGCTAATTCAATCCGATTTATCGTGGTCCATAATCATCCATCAGGTGACACAACACCATCAGAAAATGATTTAAAGATCACACAAAAATTGAAGAAAGCAGGGGAGATGATGGAGATAGTATTGTTGGATAGCATTATTTACGGTGATGACATTAGAAGCTTGCTAGCAAATGATTGGGGTGGAGTGAGTCTTGGTAGGATATGAATTGGCGAAAAGAGAATTGATCTTAGAGCTTGAAACGATCATGCGCATAACGATTGATGAAAATAGAACAGTGTACGAGACAGTGTTGTTAGAGCGTTGTGAACTAGATGAAGCAGTTCAGAATCTAGTACCAAACAACGAGCATTGTGTCAGTGTAACGAGTTTTGCTGTTAAAGATGTAACAGGCTTTATTATTGCAAACAATCAAAATAAAGATGTCTGGGGCATTGGATTTATTGGCTCTGACGGAACAATAAAAGAATGGAGAGTGTAACATATGGATACATGGATCAGAATTTTGATCGAAGCAGGAGTTCAGATTGGTATGGAAATTATCCGAGAATTAGGAGATGACTAATAAGTAATGGAAAAAATGACCCAAACAAAACCCTGAGTTGGCTGTGAGGCTAACTCAGGGTTATTTCAATGGTTATGGGTCATTTTTTTAGAGTATTGTTATAGAGTTGTACAGCCTAACTGTCTCTGATGCCAAAAACCATTCCAGCGGAAAGGTGTTATTGGTAGTGTTGTGGTTTATATAAAAGTTAGTAAAATCAAGATGATCTACTGTACTATTAAGAGACGCAAGTTTATTTTTATAAGTTGGTGGTACTATTATTGGTGATTCCCTAAATCTTTCATCCACATATTTTAGAGCGTCATAAGATAGTCTCTTGTTATTTTTATAGTAGGTAAAGCTATCTATTGTAGAAGTCATATACTTTGTTTCTTTGAGAAATTGAGCAGTCTTAACATACAAAGTTGAAAATTTTTCAAATAACTCGGTGAGTGACCAGTTAGTGTTAGAAATAGATTTGTAGAGAAAAAAAGACCATATAGGATCATAATATGAGCTATGAACGTCGATTAATTTGGAAAATTGCGAAAAACCACTTGTGCGCTCTGCGATTTCCCTAAAAGGAAATCTTAATTTTAGATGGGACTCAGAAGTAGCAGTAATAATGAAGTATTGGTAGGAATTATTAATTAAATTCTTCATGAGGCGATTATATTTTTTGGTGTGTTTTAATTCAAAATATTCCACTATATCTTCATTTATTTGGTTGATTTGATCTATCGAAAGCTTTTTTGCTGTTTCACGTAATAGTATATAAGTCATCAAATCAGAAGCGTAAAAAGTATCTTTTACACGTGGCATTACATCATCCTTGAAGTAGTCGATTATATCTTTGTTAATGACAGTAAAAGTTTGTTTTTGCGAATTGTATTTTGGCTTAAGTAGATGGAAGACGATTATTTCAGGAATAACAACGTATTCAAACAGTGCGAACTGGTATTGATTGAGAGTGGATGTTTCTCCAGTTATACGGTATTTTTCAGAAGATAGAGAAAATTCAAGAGCATTGAATTTTAAGGAATGATGGTTTTTTGATACAAGATTGTAGGTGTTGTTCAAAGTCTTATAGGCTGGATCATCGGAAAGAAAGCCATCAAAGTCCAGAGTCCAATTTTTAAAGCGAGATTTTGGAAAATGGTTACGATAATTGGTTAAAAAGATCTTCTTTGCATTAAGCAGGATGTCGGATTTAGAAAAAGTAGTCGATTTTTTCTGCATTTTTTTTACTCCTATTTTAGCTATAAATTCTTGAAAACAATTTTCATCAGTGTATTTATATCATATATGATGAAAAAAATAAAGAAAGCTTTATTTTTAGGCTTTAATTAATTCCATTTTCTGAATTTGGTTATTGGGTTATGCTTTAGGTGTCAGATAGAGTTACATTGAATTCTGATAAGAACAAGGATACTAAGTAAAGTGCTCGTATTACAGGATGGGGGTAAAAATGTTGAATGCTTTAAAAAGAATTCCAGATGTGGATTTGTGCAACCTATGCGCTTTTCCCCAGAAAAATTTGAGGGAAGCTGATGTCTATAGTCAAACTCAGCGAGTCATTAGTCAGGTGTCAGCGCTTCAGCAGTTAGCTGAACTTGAGTTAGAAATGCTTCCAGTGATCGACCAATTAAATGATGTCGAAATTTTGTTTGATATCAAGGGATGGTACGAATCACAACAAGAGCTTCGGGAGCGTATCAAAGATCTAGAGCTGTATTTTAACATTGATACAGCTCTTGACAATGAAACGCCTTCGCTTGTAGAACAATTGTGCATCAAAACGGGAATTTCTCACAAGGAATTATCTGGTAAGGGGGCGTTGATCAGTGAGAATCAACTTTTAGCACGTGAACTGTTCAATAAGCAGAATTTTTGGGGAATGCAATGTAAGATACTTGGAAAAGCGGTACTTGGGCGCAATGTGTTGGATTCTGTTGCTCCAATTACAGGAAAATACCGGAGTTTTTCTGCTGTTTCGGGCCGAATGAGCTGTCGTGATCTTCCGCTTATGTCATTGCCAAAGGTGATGTATGACTTCTTACAACCTAGTGAGGGGTATAACATTTGGCGTTTGGACTTTTGTCAACAAGAGATGCGAATTACTAGTGCACTTACAGGGTGTAGGGTGATGCAACAAGAATTGACTGCTGGAAAAGATGTTTATGCAGTCTTAGGACAACAGTTTTTAAGCAGTGAATCCATAGACAAATGCCATAAGCTGGGGAAATCCTTACTGACACCGTATCTGTATGGAGCTAGTGAGTTTACCCTTAAAGAAAATTTGCGTAAATTTACTGATGAATTTGCCGATGTCAATATCCAACAGAAGATACGTACTGCTTATCCAGAGCTTAGTGAGGGCTTAGATTCATATGCAAGTAATCCATTCATTCGTGTAACACCTTACGGTAATGCACCTGTGTTTCGTGAATTTTCAACGGCACAGTTGCGTAATCTTCCAATTCAAGGATTAGGTGCTGTTATTTTGAAAAGATTGTTGATCAAGTTGTGTTCCTCAGGTGTTAGGGTGTTGATACCAAGACATGATGAAGTGATCTTAGAGCTACCACGAACTTTGGATGATGAAAGTGTCAATAGGGTACTAACAGAGACTGCTTCACAAGTGGTTGAGCAAGAACTACCTACCTATGTGACCAAAAATTTTTTAAAAATTAAAAGGAGCGGTGAAGAATCATGAAATTAAGTCAGTTAACCGGCAACAAAGTATCGTTTGAAGATTATAACGGCAAGTATATTGACGTTAAAGTTAAGAGTGCTTCTTGGAAGGAATCTAAGAATGGCAATGTCTTCTTATCAGTAGAACTGGAATTATGCTCAAGTGGAAAGACTTTTGACAAGCCAGTGTGCATATTCTCGCAAAAAGACTTGGAGAATATTGTTGTCAAGATCAGTGCTGAAAAGTATGCTGGGCAAGCTGATCCAAATATCGATGGGTCCGATATAATTGGTCTGGTATTTTGGGCAAGAGTCTCGGTGAATGAATCTGGATTTGCTTCGTTAAAAGATATTGTTCTTGATGATCCGAGTGTGATTTCGGCAAAAACGACGAATATCATCACTAATGCAATGAATCAATTTACTCAACAAGTTGGTGTAAACACTGGCCAATCAACAGGACCATCCTTGGTAAATGCTGGGAATTCAATCCAAAAACAAACGACTAGTGCTAGTACAGATAATGGAGAAGCGCAAGTCGGAGACAGTGCTTCCAGTTCACTTCAGCAAGATCCTACTGATGAATTACTTGAAGATGACATAGAAAAGGAGTTGGAAGCTTTGGCTAGCACACCCGTTCCAAAGAAGAACGTAAGTGAGACGCCCGATACTTCCAATAATCCATTTGCTAATGCATCAAAAATTCAAAGCAATTTGTTTGAAGAGATGCGCACGCAAGGCAGTAAAGCAGATGAGGTGGGTGGAACCAATGACTGAATTTGATGAATTAAAAAAGGTTATGTCTCCTTATGTAGACAGCGGAGTGGATGGGTTTAATGCTTGCATTATTGCTCATATTCAACAACATCTTGGGGAATCGATAGATTCTGCACAGTTGCCTGATGAAGGACACGTTGTGAACTACATTCAAAAAGTCGTTGGGAAGAAACCGACTCACGAAACAATGGTGGATTTTTTGGTGACAGCATTAACGTTATGTAACATCAATGATAATCTGCATATTTATGAGTGGTCTGAAGGTGTTTTCGTTGATGCTGAGGTTGGCTATAGGTTACGTAAAATCATTGTTCGGGTGTTAGGGGTGTTTGACACTCCATGGTCTCATAACTTCGAACAAGAAACAGTGCGCTTATTGAAAAGAAAAGTTGCACAGTACAAAGATACTGATGTAAATAAGCAAGTTGTTGTTTTTAGGGATCAAGCCTTAGACTTAAAAAGTTTGAAGCTGGTACCATTTGATCCTAAGTACCTATCAACTAGAAAGTCAGATGTTTCACCTAAACAAGGTAGCACACCTAACTTTGATAGATTTTTAAAGACGACCTTTAATGACGATCAAGATAAAATCAAATTTGTTTGGTATTGGTTGGCGGTACAGCTTCAGGTAGATAGAGCAGTCAATAAGCTTGTTTTTATGTACAGCTCTGGAGCAAGTGGTAAGTCTACATTGATCCATGTCATCACGAGACTTCTAGGTTCGAGCAATGTATCTCATAATTCATTAAACCATTTCAATGGTGAATTTGGCAAAGAGAATATGATAGGACGTTTTGCTTGGATTTTAGAAGAAAGCGGGGATAACATCAGTGATTTTGCAGGTATCAAAAATATTGTTGAGGGTAATGAGATGTCCGTAAATCGTAAGAACAAGATAATGGTTCAAACGATATTTACTTTAAAAGTGACCCTATCCTTTAACAAATTACCGATACCAGAAAATACGATCGGCTTTAGTCGACGGGTGGTCCTACTTAACTTTCCAAATACATTTGTCGGTAAGGGTGCCGATAAAGATTTGAATGGGAAGTTGGAATCTGAAAAGGATCAGATCGCCTTTAGAGCTATTGAGTATTTGAGAGAGCTTAAATCTAAATATAACTATGATCTTTCACAAGTTATAACTGGCTCACTTCAAAGGGAGACTGATGAGTACTTTGATAAAGCTAGGGGCCCCGTTTACATGTTTCTACGACAAAAATGTCAACGTAAGAATGGCTCTAGGACGCCTAAGACAGAAATTTTAAATGCGTTTCTCGATTTTTTGGATGAAACTGATGAAGATTCCAAGGGATTCAATAAGCCTAAAAGCTTTTGGCCAGAATTCAAGAAACAATTCAGAAATCTTTATGGTCGGGATTGCTCATTTTCAAAATCAAGCATTGAGTATGTCAATGATTTAATTTTGAGTAAGGGAGTGAAGAAAATTTGATAAATGACAAGATCTTAACTATCAATGAAGCATCTAAATTATTAGGTGTTAGACGTTCGATAGTGGAAGAACTGTTGAATGATCCACAGCTACCTAGGTTGTTCGTGGGTGAATCACAACAGGTCAGATTACTTCAAAGTCAGTTACTTGAGTATGTCAAAAAACGTGCTGAAAACTGGTTTGAATACGTAGTTTGAGAATATGACGGAAAAGAGCCTTGCGGGGCTCTTTTCCATATAAAATGGGAGGTTTCATTATGTCAGTAGTTAAGAAAACAAGCGCTGGTTATACCGTACAACTATCCATTGGTAGTGGTAAAAATCGGATACGACAAAATAAAACTTTCGTGACTAGACGTGAAGCAAATGAATGGTTAACACAACAGTCAGCCATTTTAGGAGGTTCAAAAGCCTTGCTTTACCAAAGAAAAATGACAGTTATGAGCTTTTATGATTTATGGGTCGCTAATAAAAAGAAAGGGTTAGCCAAAAACACTTTAAAATCATATTCAGCTACTAAAAATCGTTTAAGTCCATATCTTTCCCGAATTAAAGTCAGCACTCTAACACACCAACAGTTGCAAGGTGTATTCAATATGTTATCAAAAAGATACAGTCATGAAACTTTGCGTAAAGACTTGAGTCATATTCGCTCAATGTTGCGCTATGCTATGCGTATCTCAGTTGTGACCGCAAAAGTAAATCCTGCAGATGATGTGGTGATTACAGGGAACGATGACAGTTATTACAAGAATGTTGATGATAAGGTATTACCGTTGTCTGAGTTTAACGTTATCAAAGAATATTTAATAAGATTTGCTATTAAGAAGAATGATTGGCATACTCGCAATATGCTAGGCTTAAGTATAGCGATCAGTACTGGTCTACGTGGTGGCGAAATACTGGCTTTGCGCTATAAGGATATTGATTTTTCTGAGTGTATTCTGACAGTAAATCATTCATGGGATGGTGAGCTAGTAGCACCTAAGACTAAAGCAAGTCACAGGGTAGTTCCTATCCCTGACTGGCTAGTTGATAAAATAAAATACTGGGCCGACTTGAACAACCTGTCGCTAGATTCAAACATGCAAGTGATGACAAGGAAAGATGGCTCGGTAGGAAGTGTAGTCTCATTGACATCTGCTTTTAAAAAGTTGCAAAAGAAATTAGGATTTTCACCACAGTATTCACTGCATAATTTACGACATACGATTGCATCACATTTGTTGAACAAAGGTGTAAATATCGTCACAGTTTCTCGATTATTAGGGCACTCTAGCGTTCGAATCACAGAAAGTTACTATTTGGGCTTGGTCTCTGAAGATAAGGTAGCTGAAAGACGAAAAGTACTGGAACTTCTGTGAAGTATTTTGGGTGATTAGGGGACTTAGGGGGGATATTTCAACTTATTGTTCGCCGTATCTAAACAAACTGCAAGTATATATTTTAATAATGAAGGAACCTTAGGAGTTACGGCTTCTAAGGTTCTTTTGATAATTAAAATATGGAGGTGCCTAATATGGCAGAAAAGAAAGTAAAGACAACAACTGTTACAACAGAGATTTTGATTGAAAAGAGAGTTAAGGATGACAGCACATACTGGACTAAATATACTTGGGATAAAAATAAGCCAGCAGTTTTAGTATTAGCTAATTATCCTAGCAAACTTGGGATTGTTGAAGAAGATCTAACAACAATGCTCATTAAAAATGAAGTGTATCGTATGGATGATTATGGGGCTGTTATTATTGGCAATTTGTTCACAAAGCCTATTTCACGTAACACAGCTAATGAACGGACTTTAGCGGATGCTTATGAGATCGATTCAATGACAGAATTACTTAAAGTGACTAAGGAAGTTGAAAAAGTCATTGTTTCTGTTGGCTCACTCACGAATAGATATCAAATTGCTAGTGACCGATTGGCAATGTATGGTCGGATGTGTAGTGATGAAGGTCAATTGGATAAGATTGTAGAATTAGCAGATGGACAACATAAACCTAAACATCCGTTAGCCTTACAAGGTGATCATTGGACATTGGTACCGTGGACTTTTGATTGGGAGAATCCACCAAAATCAAGACGCAAGAAGAAGGTTGTTGAAGCTGATGAGTAGGATAGTTAAACGAACCAACGGCTATTTTGCAGAGTTTACCAAAGGAGCTGGTAAGAAGCGCTATCGTAAACAAAAGACATTCCAGAAGAAAAGTGATGCTCAAGATTGGTTGGTCGAAATGGAGCATAACTATCTTCAAGGTAGTGTATCACCTAAGACAGATATGACATTTGCTGATTACTATAAGCATTGGATAACAATGTATAAGGCACCAGTTGTTTCAGCTAATACGGTCGATAATTATCAATCATCTTATAATAGGATAAAAAGAAAAGATTTAGGTCAGATAAAGCTTAGGAACCTTACTCGTGATGATATTCAGACTTACTTTAATCAGCTAAATCGCAGTCATGAAACAGCCCGTAAAGACTTAACTAGGATAAGATCTTGCCTAAGAGATGCATTCAATGATGGTATAATCCCACGTAATCCAAGTGCTGGGAGTATAAACATTATTGCCGACCCTAGCTTGACCAAGGGAAATGAGCGTAAGTTTATGGCGGTTAAGGATTTTAGGAAACTTCAAAAATATCTCTTAGATAGGGACTACAATTTGTTAGATGTAAATTGCTTTGTTTTGTTTGTCATATCTCAAACAGCTATGCGTGTAGGTGAATGTTTAGCACTAAAAGAAGATGATATCGACGAAATAAATTGTACACTTCGTATTGATGAATCATGGGATAGCTATCACAAATTCCTTAAACAACCTAAGACTAAGAATGGTGTTCGTAAAGTCCCTGTGTCACGTGATGTAATGAATAAAATAACTACATGGGTCAGATATCAACGAAGAGAAATGTTCAAGCGTGGTTTGCATAATCCTGATCGACTTATCTTTTTGAATTACAAAGGTAAGATACCACCAGCTTCAAGTATAAATTTGACCTATAAGAGGCTACAAAAAAGACTAGGATTGTCAGGTATATTTTCAACTCACACTATGCGACATACGATAGCTAGTATGATGTTAAATTCGGGGGAGATATCACTGGTCTATATTTCTCGATTTTTGGGTCATTCGAATATTTCGATAACGCAGAAGTACTATATTGACTTACTCCCAGATCAAGTCATGAATGAAGATAAAAAGGTGGTGAAACTATTAGCTTTAGCATAAGAAAATAAAGCTGTTAAGGCTTTATTTTTTTTATCAATTTTGGTGGTATTTTCTAAGGCTATTTTTACATATCGTAACATTTCGTAACGTGCACATGTCGAATAGATGACGAAATGAAAAATAATCAAAAAGTTGAGTTTTCATTGATATAATAGGATTTACAGCATGTCCCTGGAGGCCATTCTGGGAAGACAACATCGCTCCAGACTTGTTGGATGGCAAGAACGTTATCGTTGCTGCACACGGTAACTCATTACGTGCCTTGACAAAATACATTGAAAACATCTCTGATGAAGACATCATGGACGTTGAAATGGCAACAGGTCAACCAGTTGTTTATGAATTGGATGACAACTTGAACATTGTCTCCAAAGAAAAGCTTTAAGATAAAGCCTTTCGGTAAAAAGAAGCGTGATCTCCGAGCGAGACCACGCTTTTTTCTACTCTAAGTCAAGTGTTATCAACGATTTTAAGCAATTTTATTTTGAAATACAGGCCTAATCGGGAAATGGCTCCCGGAGAATCGAGTTAAATATCTGATTTAGGGCATGATAAATACAGCCACCTTCTGTAATTTCAAAAAAGAGGCTGTTATAATATCTATTGGATCAATTTTTATGACAAAAGTCTTTGGTTATGTTTGGCTACGTCATAGCTATATAATTGATCATTCTTAATTAAAGCGAAGATCGTCCGTAATAATTTATGGATCGATGCGATAGCGGCCTTCTTGTGACTTGCAGTCTCAGAAGACCGTTTTCGTTTCTCGTAATAATCCGCAATATGAGAAGGGTTTCCCGCTTTCTTAGCCGACTGAATTTGGTTGATTGCCAAGTACAGCACCTTTCTGCCGATAGCTGTCCCACGCTTTGAAATTGACAGGTGGGCCGTGAGGTTGCCAGATTCATAAACTTGAGGGTCAACGCCAACGAAGGCATTTAATTGGCTAGGGTTGTTAAAACGTCTGATATCCCCAAGCTCACTAATGATTCTTAGAGCGGTATTTTCGCCGATGCCTGGAATGCTTGTGAGGATCTCCAGATCCCGCTTGGGAGCGAGCTTGGTCATCTCCTTTAAAGCTGTCTGGCACGCCTCTTCAGCGCTCAGAATATTGTTAATGGCCATTTCGAGGCCACGAATATGTGCACTGTCCTTTTTGACAGCTGGGCATGCGACTTTAGCCAAACGAATAAGACTTTGCATTATGTCGTTAGCGCGCTTTTTACCAATACCAGATAAGCCTTTTAAGAAGTCGATGATATCGGCTTCTTTTGTTTCTAATACGATATCAGGGTGTGGGAATCTGAGAACAATACTCCAGTAGTTTTTCCCTCTCGGGTTAACCATTAAGTGCTCAATCTCTGGGAAAGTGAGCTGAATGGCTTTGTGCAGTCTATTCCTGTTGGTTATCAGATCGTGCGAAGCCTGCTCATAGATGCGGTTATTGGCCATCAATTCTTGATATTCTTTGCTTTGAACGTAGGCCAGCCGTTGCGGGTGCTCAGACTGCAGCTTGGCAAGGTACAAGGCATCAAGCTTATCGGTCTTGTTCTGGTGCAGGTCATCCTTTGTCTTTCTTTTGGCTTCCAGCGGGTTCATCATGACATAGCGCAATTCGTGCATGTCCAAAAACGCCTGGAGTCTTCTGGAATAGACACCAGTTGCTTCAAAGATAATCTGCGGTTTAGTAACCTGCTTAAGGTCATCTAGCAACTGATTGAAGCCTACCATATCGTTGGAGATGGCATAGTCATCAACTTTTTGGCCATTGACCATAATGCATACGTTAGACTTCCGGCTGCTAACATCAATACCAAAAACAGTTTTCAATAAATCCATAAGAATAAACCTCCGCTTTACTTGGAGATGAGCTGCCTCCATCTAATCCAATCAGATCTAATTTTCTCAACAGGACTTTAACAGCCAACATACTTAGACGAGATTCACAATTGAATGGTGAAGCTGCCAGTTTTGTTTACGACATCATGTGTCCAAAGCAGTCACGGCATTGGCTTCATCTCCACTTTACATAGTAAAAGAAAAAGTGTTGAACGACTACTCCGTCGAGTAATCATCCAACACTAGATTAGTATGTTTTGTTAGCTTATTTATCAGCAAAATACTGTTTTACTTTAGGGACGACTTCTTTGCCGTAGATCTCGATCGCTTGCATGACATCTTCGTGAGGCATGGAAGCGACAGGTAAATGGAGATAGAAGCGAGTTAGACCTAAAGTCTAGATCATCTTGATGATCTTATTAGCTACCATATTAGCATCACCGACGAAAATAGCCCCTTCATAGTTGATACTTTCAAGATATTTTTCGTATGATAGGCCGGCCCAATGAGGCCGTTCTTGACTGATCGTGTCGATCAAAAATTTAGTCGGGTAGAAGTAATCCTTGATCGCTTTTTCGCGGTCATGAGCTAACCAGCCCCAAGAATGCGCAGCTATCGACATCTTAGTGAGATCTTTGCCAGTTTTTTCAGCGACAGCACAGTAGAGTTTTGTCAATGGTTGGAAATCTTTAAACTTGCCCCCGATAGTTGCGTAGACGATCGGAAGGCCCATTTCAGCTGCCCGGATCGTAGAATCGATACTACCACCAGTAGCTAAAGCAATCGGTAATGGTCTTTTTGAGCGAGGATAGATACCTTTATGATCGATCTTAGGTGTAAATTTTCCTTTAGGCCAGTCTAAGATCTCATTTTCGTTGATCTTTAGTAACATATCTAGTTTTTCTTTAAAAAGATCATCATAATCTGCCAGATCATAGCCAAAAAGCTCAAAGGCTTCGGTAAAAGAACCACGTCCAGCCATGATCTCGATCCGGCCAGGGGCAACCGCATCGATCGAGGCATATTGTTCGTAAACTCTGATCGGATCGATCGTCGGTAAGTTAGTAGTGGCACTGGAAAGATGGATCTGTTTTGTCCGCGCTGCAGCCATTGCTAAAATGATCTCTGGAGCTGAAACGGCGAAGTCCTTGCGGTGGTGTTCACCAACTGCAAAAGCATCGATCCCAAGTTTATCTGCCAGTTCAACTTCTTCTAACAAGTCCCGGATCCGCTCATCATGGCTGATGGCTTGCCCAGTTTTTTCAAGTGGAGTCGTTTCACCAAAAGTAGAGATACCTAATTCAATTTGCATAAGAAATATCCTTCCTTCTTTCTTTAGTTTATATATAAACTTATTTTTTGTAAGCAAATAATAACATGTGTTTTAACATTTGGCAATAGTTGCGAGAAGTGGTAGAAATACTGAAGCAAATTAGCTATTCTTAGAAAATTGCTTGGTAAAGTTCTAGATGTTACTTATGTAGCGAGTAAATAGCCTATAAAAAAGCGTGATCTCCGGGTGAGACCACGCTTTTTTATATCACACCACTAAAGAAATAGATCACCGTAGCTAAGATCATTAGCAATAATCCGACCATACTGAGGGGATGTCTATTATCTCTTTCAAAGTAGTTAGTTAGTATTGTGAGCAGTACTAAAAATTCTGGGAAGAAATCATATTTGTGTAGTAAAAGATGTGTGGCTAAAAAGATGAACAACAATAGCAACTGGAAGACCAGTAAGAAGCGCGAACGCATGTGTATTCCCCCTAGACTTTCTCTCTACTTTAATTATAACCGAGAAAATATCTAAAATAAAAGATCGTGATCCAAATAGATTACGATCAAAATTACAATAACAGTACAAATAAAAAGCACAGCACCCAAGCGGTACCGTATAAAGCATAGTCGAGGCGCATTCTTTCTTGATTTAAACTGCACCAAGAAAGAGCTTGGAAGACCAAGCCGACTAATGCTAAAACAGAAAGCAATAAAAATAATATATTACTGTTGGACGAATTTTTGAGTAGTTGTTCAAATAGCAGTAATACTAGCCAAAAAAGATTGAAGATCAAGAGATAAGTCCGTGTTTTACTGAGCAAAAAAAGCCACTTCTTTTCTAAATTTATTCTTAATTTCATTATACAGCAAGCAAGAATATTCGTAGTAAAAAACGCCTTTCAATGAGCTGAAAGGCGTTTGGTCGATCATTCAGAAATAACGAGCATTGATTTGATCGTTTTGCGATTTTGCATATCTTTGTAAGCTTGATCGATATCATCCAAGCTATAAGTTTGGGTAAAGACCCGGCCTGGATCGATATCACCATCGAGAACAGCCTTTAATAAGATCTGCTTATCATATGTCGTCACGGAAGCAGAACCCCCACCGATCGTAATATTTTGGGCAAACGTTGAGCCTAAAGGTCGGTTGTTATAGTGGGGTACACCGACATAACCGATGCGCCCACCGTTGTGTAAAACTCCAAGTGCTTGTTCGATCGAAGCTTCAGTCCCGACACATTCAAGGGCAGCATCTGCCCCGCCACCTAAGATCTCGCGAACTTTGGCGATCCCTTCTGGCCCACGTTCGGCAACAACTGCAGTCGCACCAGATGCTAGAGCCATTTCTTGGCGGTCTTTGTGGCGACTCATTAGGACGATCTGTGAAGCCCCGCGCATTTTAGCTGCGATCACAGCACATTGTCCGACCGCGCCATCACCGATCACGACTACTTTATCGCCGGGTTTGACATCGGCCACGCGCGCAGCATGGTAACCTGTTGGCATGACATCAGCCAAAGTCAACAATGATTTTAGCATACCTTCAGTATAATCAGCTGGCTTGCCAGGGATCTTGATCAAAGCCCAGTTACCGTAGTGGAAACGAACGTATTCGGCTTGGAAACCACTTGACCAATTGCTGTAGCCGGGATGGTTATCACAAGTACCATCAAAGCCAGCGCGACAAGCATCGCAGTGACCGCAGCCATGAGTAAATGGAACGATCACGAAATCGCCAGGCTTGACCGTAGTGATCGCCGAACCGATCTCTTCAACGATCCCTAAAGCTTCGTGCCCACTATTTTCTGAGTGAGCTGCTTTATCGTCGCCGTGAGCATATGACCAAAGATCTGAGCCACAAACACACGCCCGTACGACTTTGATGATCACATCATCATCCCGCTCGAGGCTTGGCTTTTCGACCTCTTCGATGATCATTTGACCTGCTTTTTCAAAAATTGCGCTTTTCATGAAATCTACCCCTTTCATCTTATCGCTAACATTATAAAATATTGTCCACAAGGTATCCAATGCTTAGTTTCGATAATTAGTTATGCAAAGGAGGAATAGCTCGTTGTTGTTTCCATTTGAAAAATTTTGTCCAGAAAAATAAGAAAAGTAGATAGGGGATAAGTGAATACTGGGAGAGATAGAGCTTTACTTCTTGTTCATCAGGTGTGATAAAACTTTCAACATGTAAACCTAATACAGTCGTGAGCTTGGCATTTCCCTTGATCAAGAACATTTCGATGATAAAATCTATGATAAAAAGATAGATAAACATTTCTGTTCCACGGATGATATAATTTTTAAAATTCGCAGCCATTGCCTTATGCTCCTTTCTAAGTTGATCATATCATGTAAACGCTAACGATGATAGCTAAAAATAACAATTGATGCCGTGGTCACAAAAGACTTGGCGATACTCTTGGAGCTCTTCGGGATGTAAGGCTTTGACATCTTCAAATTCATACTTGCGTCCTAGAAGTTGATATTTATTTTCACCGAATTGATGGAATGGGAGCAGTTGAACATCAGTGATCTGATGCTCATTGAATAATTGTGCGAAATGTTTGGCGTCAGTCAATGAGTCGTTGAAGCCAGGAATCACCGGAATGCGTAAAACGATCTGCTTGTGATGGGCAAAAGCATACTGGATATTTTGAATGATCAAGTTATTTTGGACACCCGTTACTTGGCGATGTTTGAGCGTATTGTAGTGCTTAAGATCGGTGTAGATGAAGTCAACGTATTCGATGAGTTCCGCAAATTTCTGGGGCTCCACATAGGCGGTCGTTTCGATCGCAGTGTGGAGCCCTTTTGCTTTCGCTTGTTGCAAGATGCTTTTGGCAAAGTGGAATTGTGCAAAGATCTCGCCACCTGAAAGGGTAAGGCCACCGCCAGATTCTTCATAGAAATCGATATCTTTTAGGACTTCGGCGATGATCTCGTCTACAGTCCTTTCTTCGCCGATCGTCGTTTGTTTTTTAGTTTGTGCATCGAGGATCGGTTCGGGGCGCCGACGTTGTGATTCAGGATTGGCACACCAAGGGCAACGCAAAGGACAACCCTTTAAAAAGACTGTCGTGCGGATCCCCGGGCCATCATGGAGCGAAAAATGTTGAATATTAAAAATGATACCACGGTCAGTAACAACCATTATTAACACCTCACTTGCTTTTTTCTTTATCATAGCAATAAAACGAAGATATTTCAATTACGAACGAAAGAAAATAGAGTTTTACTTTTTAGCAGAATCGATTAAAATAGAATTTGGGGTGAAGTTAATGGAACGTTTAGATAAGATCATAAAATTAGTTTCAAAAGAGCGAAAAGTCGATGTTAATACGCTGTCCGAGACATTAGGGGTTTCGAAGGTCACGATCAGAAAAGATCTAGATAAACTTGAAGCAAAGGGATTATTGCATCGAGAGCATGGCTATGCGGTCTTAAATAGTGGCGATGACATCAATGTTAGATTGTCATTTCACTACGATGTCAAAAAAAAGATCGCACAAAAAGCGGCTGAATTAGTCAACGATAATGAAACGATCATCATCGAGTCGGGGTCGACGTGTGCGTTATTGGCAGAGGAGATCTGTCGGACTAAGCGGGGCGTGACGATCTTGACCAACTCTTATTTTATCGCCGACTATGTTAAGTGCTATGACTCGTGTAAGATCGTTTTACTCGGGGGCGAATATCAAAAGAACTCACAGGTGACGGTGGGCCCACTAGTCAAAGAGATGATCAGATTGTTTCACGTGCAACTTGCATTTATCGGTACCGATGGCTTTGCTGAAGCGGTCGGCTTTACCGGTAAGGATTTGATGCGCACCGAAGTCGTTCATGCGATAGCTGAAGTTGCCGATGAAGTCGTGATCTTGACCGATTCATCGAAGTTCTTGCAACGTGGAACAGTTGGTCAATTTACCCCTGACCAGATCAGTGGTGTTATTACGGATAAGAATATCAGTGCAACTAAAGAAGCGTATCTCCTGCAAAATCAAGTCAAAGTAACCAAAGTCTAAGTAAAGCGTGCGATCATGGATAACAAGAGATCTATTACGATGCGATAATACGTATTGTAATAGATCTCTTGTTGTTTATAGCTCGGATTTTTACGTCTAAAATAGGGAAAACATTTGTATTTTTTCTAATAACATGCTATGTTTATTACGAAAGAAAGTTTATTATTTTCAAACGAAAGGGAGGAGCGGAAGATGACACTCGAACTACTTACCCAAAAATACACCAATGAGACACAACAAAATTCGCAAAAGCACTTTGGTTATTTAACACCGCGAATGTATAAATATCGCAATAAAGTTTTAGATAAAAAGCCGTATATTGATGCACAACGAGCACTTTTGGTGACAGAAAGCTACCAAAAACATCAAGCTAAGCCAAATGTTTTGAAAAGAGCTTATATGCTCCAAAATATTTTAGAGAACATGTCGATCTATATCGATGATGAGACTATGATCGTGGGTAATCAAGCTTCTAGTGATAAGGATGCTCCGATATTTCCTGAGTACACTTTGGAGTTTGTTTTAGCTGAACTTGATCTGTTCGAAAAACGTGATGGGGATGTTTTTTATATCACTGAAGAGACTAAAGAGCAGTTGCGTGCGCTTGCGCCTTTCTGGGAGGATAATACGTTACGGGCGCGAGCGGGGGCCATGTTACCCCAAGAAGTTCAAGTTTATATGGAAACGGGCTTCTTTGGGATGGAAGGTAAGATGAACTCGGGCGATGCGCATTTAGCGGTCAATTATCAAAAATTACTAACTGAGGGTCTGCGTGGCTTTGAAGAAAAAACCAAGCAAGCTAAGGCCAAACTTGATCTGACGGTACCGGAAAACATTGATAAATATCATTTTTATGATGCGATCTTGATCACGATCTCGGCAGTCAAAAATTATGCCCAACGTTTTGCTGATCTAGCGCGCAAACAAGCCAAAGATGCGTCGGCTGCTCGGAAAGCAGAGTTGTTAGAGATCGCAGCGATCTGTGAAACTGTTCCCTATGAACCAGCCCAGACATTTGCGCAAGCGATCCAAGCGGTTTGGTTTATCCAATGTATCCTTCAGATCGAATCGAATGGTCATTCGTTATCATATGGAAGATTTGATCAATACATGTATCCTTATGTTAAAGCTGATCTTGAGGCAGGGCGCGAGACTAAAGCTTCGATCGTTGAGCGCTTGACCAATTTGTGGATCAAGACGTTGACGATCAATAAGGTTCGAAGCCAAGCCCATACTTTTTCTTCGGCAGGAAGTCCGCTCTATCAAAATGTGACGATCGGTGGGCAGACACGCCAAAAAGAAGATGCTGTCAATCCGTTGTCATTTATGGTGCTCAGATCAGTTGCTCAAACACACCTGCCACAGCCTAATTTGACGGTCCGCTATCATGCCGGGTTAGATCCAGAATTTATGAATGAAGCGATCGAAGTGATGAAACTTGGCTTTGGGATGCCGGCTTTCAACAACGATGAGATCATTATCCCATCCTTTATCCAAAAAGGTGTCAGCGTGGAAGATGCGTATGATTACAGTGCAATCGGCTGTGTCGAGACCGCTGTTCCTGGAAAATGGGGCTATCGTTGCACTGGGATGAGTTATATGAATTTTCCTAAAGTCCTGTTGATCGCGATGAATGGGGGGATCGACCCAGTTTCTGGTAAGCGCTTCACTCCAAACTATGGATATTTTCCTGAGATGCAGTCATTTGAAGAATTGACCACTGCCTTTGATGAGACCTTGCGCTATTTGACTAAGATGAGTGTGATCGTCGAAAATGCGATCGATCTAAGTCTTGAAAGGGAAGTGCCAGATATTTTGTGCTCGGCTTTGACTGATGATTGTATCGGGCGGGGCAAGCATCTAAAAGAAGGGGGCGCAGTCTATGACTATATCTCAGGGCTTCAAGTAGGGATCGCTAATCTAGCTGATTCACTAGCGGCAGTCAAAAAGTTGGTCTTTAGCGAAAAACGTTTGACACCAGCAGAGTTGTGGCATGCGTTGCAGACTGATTATGCTGGTGAAGAGGGTGAAAGGATCCGGCAGATGTTGATCAATGAAGCGCCTAAGTATGGTAATGACGATGATTATGCTGACAAATTAGTGACGGCTGCCTATGATGTATATATCGAAGAGATCGCTAAATATCCTAATACGCGCTATGGACGGGGTCCGATCGGTGGTATTCGGTATTCAGGAACGTCTTCGATCTCGGCTAATGTCGGGCAAGGGCGTGGCACTTTGGCGACACCGGATGGCCGCCATGCAGGGACGCCTTTAGCGGAAGGGTGTTCACCATCACATAATATGGATCAAAAAGGTCCGACTTCGGTTTTGAAATCGATCGCTAAATTACCAACGCATGAGATCGTTGGGGGCGTGCTGTTGAATCAAAAAGTCAACCCCCAGACTTTGGCTAAAGAAGAGGACAAGCAGAAGTTGATCGCATTATTGCGGACATTTTTCAATCGGTTACATGGATACCATATCCAGTACAATGTGGTCTCAAAAGAAACCTTGCTCGATGCCCAAAAGCATCCCGAAGAGCACCGTGATCTGATCGTCAGAGTGGCGGGATATTCCGCCTTTTTCAATGTTTTATCTAAGGCAACGCAAGATGATATCATTGCCCGAACCGAACATGCATTATAGAAAGAAGGCCGACAAATGGAATTTATGTTAGATACAGTAAATCTAGCGGAGATAAAAAAATGGGCGCAGATCTTGCCCCTAGCAGGGGTGACTTCTAATCCGACCATCATTAAACGTGAAGGAGAGTTGGATTTTTTTGAACATTTGAAAAAAGTTCGTGAGCTCATCGGCCCGCAACCGAGCCTACATGTCCAAGTTGTAGCTAAGGACACTGCAGGGATGGTTGCGGAAGCTAAGAAATTGCAAGCAGAACTTGGAGGCAACCTCTATATCAAGATCCCGGTCACCCAAGAAGGCTTAGTAGCGATTAAACAGCTAAAGCAAGCGGACTTTAAGGTCACTGCAACTGCGATCTATACGACGATGCAAGGACTTTTAGCGTTGGAAGCCGGAGCCGATTATTTAGCCCCGTATTACAATCGCATGGAGAATTTAGATACTGATCCGGTGGCACTGATCGCACAGTTAGCCAGTGCGCGGGAAAAAAGCACGCAAAAGGGCAAGATCTTAGCGGCTAGTTTTAAAAATGCCAGCCAAGTAACTAAAGCACTGGGGGCAGGTGCTCAAGCCGTGACTGCAGGCAGTGATATCTATGCCGCCAGTTTAGCTGATCCTGCGATCGCTAAAGCAGTATCTGATTTTGCCATCGATTGGAAGACGAGCCAGAAACGCGCGGGAATATAGGAAAAAACATTAGCGCATCTCCAAAAGGTTTGTTAAAATAACAGATGAAGTTTTCGCGTATAAGGGTCCAGCAGAACTAATTAGTTTTGCTGGACCCTTATTTTTTATCTAAGAGAGGAAGTTTTTTATGGATTTTTACATGCGCTTACCCCGAAATCACCGGGAATTTGTTTTATTTTTGTTGATCGTGTCGTTGATCTCAGTGAACTTGATCGCTCCTTTGATCAGCATGTTTGAGTTAGGCTTTAGCTTTGAAGTCTGGCAAAATACGTTAAGAGTATTACCATTTATCTGGCTAGCAGTGGTGAGCTTAGTTATTTTGACACAAAAACCATCCGGCAAGCTCAAGGACCTGATCGTGCATCCAAAAGACAGTTTTCGGTCACAGATCACGATCAATATATTATGCAACGTCTTTTTGATGTCGTTTTTCATAACTTTGATCGGAGCTTGGATCGGTGAAGGGGCGATCCATTGGGCCCCAGTGAGTGAATTTTTTGGTAAATGGCCTCGCAATTTTAGCATAGCTTTTCTCGTTGAAGCAATTATCGCCCAACCGATCGCACACCAAGTTTTATACCGCTATCATTTGAAAAAAGAGACCTTTGAATAGTTTCTATTAGGAAATAGTATATATTTTGGGTTTGATACCTATATTTTTTGGTATACCAATTTAAATATATATTGGTTGACAGAAGAATTTTGTTGCGCTATATTTAGTCTTGTTACTTGATGTAACTAACTTCTATGAGATTTGAAAATAATAATTAAGGTATATACCAATTTTAAAATGCGAGGTATTGAATTATGTGTGGTATCGTTGGCGTAACAGGCAATGAAAATGCAACAGATATTTTATTAGATGGATTACAACAATTAGAATACCGTGGCTATGACTCAGCCGGTATCTATGTAAATGACCAACAAGGTGATGGCTTTTTAGTTAAGGAAAAAGGCCGGATCGCTGATCTCCGTGCTTTAGTTGGACCAGAAGTCAAGGGTTCGACTGGAATCGGGCATACACGTTGGGCAACACACGGGGTCCCAAGTGTTAAGAATGCTCATCCCCACGTTTCAGCCGATGGACGTTTCTTCTTAGTTCATAACGGTGTGATCGGTAACTTTAGCCAATTGCGTGATGAATACTTGGCTGATGTTGAATTAAAGAGTGACACAGATACAGAGATCATCGTGCAATTGATCGGTAAGTTTGCTGATGAAGGTATGGATACTTTGGCTGCTTTCCGCAAAGTCTTGGGCTTAGTTGATGAAAGCTCATCTTACTCATTCTTGTTGATGGATAAAGACCAACCAAGCAAGTTATTTGTAGCTAAAAACAAGAGCCCATTGTTACTTGGTGTGGGCGATGGCTTCAACGTTGTTTGTTCTGATGCCACTGCAATGCTTGAACAAACGCATGATTTCATCGAATTGATGGATGGTGAAGTCGTGGTAGTTGAACCAGATAAGATCCAGATCATGGATCCAGCTAGCAATGCTGTCGAACGTGAACCATTCCATATCGATATGGATCCACAAGCCGCTAAAAAAGGTGCTTATCCATACTACATGTTAAAAGAGATCGACGAACAACCAGGCGTGATGCGCACTTTGATCCAAGAATACTTTAATGAAGACGGCTCAGTTAAGATCGATCAAGAACTATTGGATGCTTTATCCAAGGCAGATCGGTTATACATCGTGGCCGCTGGGACAAGTTACCATGCTGGTTTAGTCGGGAAAGAATTGTTTGAAAAATTAGTTCATATTCCAACTGAAGTTCATGTGGCCTCTGAATTTGCTTACAACCCACCATTGTTGTCTGAAAAACCATTCTTCATCTTCTTGACACAAAGTGGGGAAACCGCTGATAGTCGCCAAGTGTTGACTCAAGTTAATGAATGGGGTTATCCAAGTTTGACGATCACAAACGTGGCTAACTCAACGCTTTCACGTGAAGCAACTTATACTTTATTGTTACATGCTGGTCCTGAGATCGCTGTTGCTTCAACTAAAGCTTACACCGCTCAGATCGCTTTAGAGGCAATCTTGGTCAAAGCTTACGGTGAAGCTAAGGACATCAAGGCTGCTAAGGACTTTGATGTTGCGGTTGAATTGACGAAAGTTGCTAACGGGATGCAAGAATTAGTTGATGAAAAAGGTGACATTGAAAAGGTCGCTCAAGATATGTTTGCGACAACACGCAATGCGTTCTATATCGGCCGTGGTGTTGACTATGCGTTAGCGCAAGAAGCTGCTTTGAAGTTAAAAGAAGTTTCTTATGTTCAAACTGAAGGTTTTGCTTCGGGTGAATTAAAGCACGGCACGATCGCCTTGATCGAAGAAGGCACACCAGTCGTAGCGATCATCACCGATCCTAAGACAGCTGCGCATACACGAAGCAATGCGCAAGAAGTTATCGCGCGTGGTGCAAATGTCTTATTCATCTCCAGCCGTGATGTAGCTGCTGAAGGTGATCAGATCATCTTACCAGAAGTTGATCCATTGTTATCACCACTTGTTTCAGTCGTACCAACACAATTGTTGGCTTACTATGTAAGTTTACAACGTGGTTACGATGTGGATAAGCCACGTAACTTGGCTAAGAGCGTGACTGTTGAATAAAATTTTGATCTAGTCAAAGTCTGTTCCTGTTTAGGAGCAGGCTTTTTTGTTGTGTTTTTTAAGTATTAGGCTTAACTTATGGACGGGGTGAAAGTTAGTGGGAAATATATTTTAGGGGATATTTATATGCAAAATAAATACGCTGTTTTGAGTTATCAAGGTCTATCGGGGCTTTATGCTTTAGGCTTGAGCTTGTGGACAGGGACAATCTATCTTTACATGCAACAAGTCGGTTATAGTTATGGTCAGATCAATTTATTTTTAGCCCTTTTTTGGTTGGTGACTTGTGTAGCTGAGATCCCGTCAGGCTTTTTAGCGGATAAATTTGGTGCCTTAAAAATGACCTTTTGGAGTGCGCTTTTTCGTGGAAGTGGACTTTTGCTCGTGGCAATATTTGATAAACATCTAGTGGTTTTGATTTTGAGTGCTATTTTGACAGCACTTGGTGATTCGTTGTATTCAGGGACGTTGACTTCCTGGATCGTCGAACGGACTAAGAATTCAGAGCTTGATCAAGGAAAGTTATTTTCACATAACTATATGTTAGTCAGTTTGGTGAGTTTTGTAGGCGGTTATCTGGAGGCGGATCAATTAGGGAATATCGAATTGCGCTTACCACTTATCAGTGGGGCGGTGATCCTGTACGTAGTTGGGCTTGTTTCTTTGAGTTTGGTGCGCTTTGATACAGCACCTAAACCACCTGAGCCACTCCGCTTTACATTTGAGCGTCAGATTTGGCAAAAAAAGCGACCATTACTTGAGACCTTGATCTTATTTTTACCACTGACATTCATAACGGTCGGACCTTATAATCAGTGGCAGCTTTACTTTCAGCGTGGACCTGAGATCAAGACGGGGCTGATCTTAGTGGGAATCAATTTAGCGGGGATGTTGGGTGCTTTTGCCTTTAACTGGAGCGCAAAACTTTCTTGGAAGACCGAACAGCTTTTCTTGGCACATGTGGTCGCACTTTGTTTGAGTGTATGGCTCCTTATCTATAGTAGTTATTATCTTGAGGACCTAGATAAGACAGAAGAAAATAAAAAGCGAGTCCGCTTATTTTTAGTCGAAGTATTGCAGAACCATGCTACAGAAAAATTTTCGGAATATGTAGCTGATGATATTATTTCGCATCAACATGAGATCGCCGACGGAAGTAGTGCTTATCAAGAATATTTGCAAGAAAATAACGTTGAATATGATTTTATTTTTAAGGTTATCGGACATGGTAATTACGTTGTGGCCTATTCCCAAGCATTGATCAATTCTAGAGCTTACGCTGTTTTTGACATTTTCCGTTTACAAGCTGGAAAAATCGTTGAACGTTATGCGGTCACTGAACCGATCCCGGCTAAAACAGAATTAACTAATTCAGGCAAATTTTAAATATATTTGCAGGTAATAGATGTCTAGTGGTTACTAGGCGTCTATTTTTATTTAGGAAAGTTTAAAGGGACTTAACTTTATGATAAGATATTTATTTGTATTGCTTATATAGAATTATTTTTTTGTAAAGGATAAGATAACGTGTTTTGTAGATTGTGCGGGACAGAAAATCCCGATGACAGTAAGTTTTGTATCAAGTGTGGCAAAGAGTTGATCCCAGTTGAACAAAAAGCAGATGCGGTGGAGGATGTTAAAGAAATTGAACTAACTTCACAACCAGTAGCGGGTCTGTTAAGTTCAACTAAGTTGATGTTAAAAGATATTTTCCGGTATGGTAAATGTATGAGCCGGGCTGATTATTGGTATGGTGTCCTAGGAATGGCATTGTTGACGCTGGCTGTATTTATCGGACTTTGGGCTTGTAATATTGCACTCAGATACTTTAATGGTATTGGTCAATATAGGATCGCCCAAGCACTTGTGAATTTTATTATTTTTGTTGCCGTCACAGCAATTATTGCACTATTTTTATTAAATCTTTCGGCCACTGTTCGACGTTTGCATGATATCGGCATGGATGGGGCTTGGGTCTTATTGCAATTTATCCCAGTCGGAAACATTATCGTACTAGTATTTATGTGCCAGCCTACCGCTATGGAAAATAATCGCTATCGCCAAGAAAAACAAAGTCAATTTGGTAAAAAAGTTTATGGTATCAAAGGCCTAGTTCCGGTGATTGTACTCTGTCTAGGGTTACTTGGGACTTCATTGCTGTGGGGGCTAGCTAATAGCAACAGTACGACCGATGATGATATGGAAAGCACCGAATTATACTATAACAGTAACGATGATGATGACGATTATTAGAGATGAGGTTTAACGGTGAAAAATAACAACAATAAGATTTTTGCAGGGATAACAGTAGTACTTGTATTTATCGCATTATTAGTTTTTGGGATCTCTGAGTTGAGTGCTCTAGGACAGTCTCATCACAAATATCCAGCTAAAAGTGAGCATAAAGTTGCTAGTTCAAGTTCTACAAGTTCAATGAGTTCGACTTCTGAAAGCTCAAGTGAAACTAGCTCAAGTAGTAGTGCTAGTCATGTAAGTAGTTCAAGCGTTGAAACGGCTACAGCAACCCAAAGTTCAGCTAGTGAAACTCCAAGTGTAGCGACGAGTTCAAGTGAAGTGATCGATCCACGACCTGAACAAGGTGAAACACCAGTGACTTACGCTTATCAAGCGCCAGATCCAGTGCAAAACACTCAAACGGTCTATGTTAATGCCAGCATTCCTGGACGCTATCACTTAGATCCTAATTGCCGTGGTTTACAACGCCATGGTGGTGGGACGCCAATGTCGCTTACAGATGCCCAAAGGCAAGGTTACCAAGTCGAATGTGCGTATGAACGCTATGGAAATTAGTGCACAATTTGTTATATTTAGCTAGAAAGTTCATAATAAAAGGTGCATATTTTTAAAAGGATGGCGAATGCGGATGACAAAGACAGTATATTTTGCAGCTGGGTGGTTTACACCAAAGCAAAACGCAGCCTATGAACAAGTAATGGCAGCGATCAAGAAAAACAAGACGATAAATGATGCGGACAGTTATGTTCCTTTGGCGCATCAATATAAAGGTTTACGCGTGGATGAACATCCTGAATTACTAGAAGATAAAGAATGGCAAACGGCAACGTTCAATGGGGACTGTGTCGGGATCAAGAGTTCAGATATCTTCTTATGTACTTATCTACCGGATGAAGAAGACATCGGTTGTGGGGTCGAGTTAGGCTTAGCCAAAGGGTTAGGCAAATATATCGTGTTGGTGATCCCCGATGAAGATTACGGCAAGCCAATCAACTTGATGAGTTGGGGCGTTGCTGATACAGTCATCAAAGTCTCTGAGCTAGCTGATTTTGATTTCAATAAACCATACTACAACTTCTATGAAGGGGCAGTATATTAGAATAACAATGACCACTCTGTTTTCAGGGTGGTTTTTATTTGGACAAAACAAGCTCAATTTTTAGGAAAAGGCCTCTAGATATGGTTAAATAAGAGTAAAAAGGAGATTTGTATGAAAGATGAGGTAAAGTGGCGCCAGAAAAATTTATTGCGCCAAGTTAATCTCTTTTTGGGACTTTATACGATCGGTGGGACGGTATTTGCGTATCTATGTGCCCAAGAACCGATCTTGATCTTTTTCCTCATATTCCTGATCCCCCTAGGTGTTATTTGTATGCTGGGGTTGTTGATCGGCTTATTGCTCCAAATGCGTAAAATAGAGAAGGTTGCTGTTGACAAAACGGCTTATCGTACCTGGAATACTAAAGTGGCCAAGTTACTGTTAAGTTGGATCATTATATTTATCGTCGGCATCGCCGGTGGTATCCAACTGGGAAAATATACGGTCTTACGCCAAGAAAACTCCTTGATCGTGCCGTTACAAAAAGAATTGACGCAAAAATATCACCAAGCTGGCTTTATGGGCGATATCAAGGTTACCAAAGTCGGTAGAGATCGGACCGAGGCTGGAAGCGGATATTATGGTAGTTACACCTATACCGAAAAATTAGAGCCTGGAAAAACTTATCAAAAAAAGCTGTGGGTAAATTTCAAGCCGTCCGAGCTAGAGCAGATCGATATCGGGACTAAAGCATTGCGAAAAGGTGAATTAGATAGTCGATATCAGCGTTCTACCGAAAGCTTAGTGGTGCTAAAAGAAAGTGCAGCCCAACAACAGCCAGCTGTTAAAGTAGAATTGAAACAGATCAAACAGCAGTTTAAAACACTGTTTCCCAAAGAAAAGATCACTAATATCGGAGTTTGCATGTATCCCTTTGAAGAAACTGATCCTAAGTTCCAAAAAGTAGCGGCTGTGATCGCTAAAAATCAGCAAAAAAAATTGCCTTTGGGTGGTTACTATAATTTGGATATCCCACAATTTGTCAAAGAGGGGCTATATTACTACTATGTTGATATCGCAACTCAAGATCCATATGCTTTTAATACTGATAGTTTGCGAGAACTTTCTTATGTTGGCTTGCCGGATGGAAATTACCGCCTGCGCTTTGAAGCTGAGTCTCCGTATGCTGAAAATGGGCTTGAACTGCAGCTCCAAAATGGCGAAATCGTCAAGCTAGAATCAACAAAATATACAGAATAGGGCTAACTAGATAGTTAGCCCTATTCTGTATATCATTGAATTTTAACTACAGTAGTTGTGATAGCTGCAAGCGTACCTATTATAGAACAGCAAATATTGAACAAAAGATCGCTCACCTTACTTAGTTCCACCTTCATTGTCGGCTTCACCGCTGGCCCAGACTTTAGTTGCATAGATCGAGTTAAAGAGCAGGGCTGCTTGCAAGGCAACTTGGGAGAGATAGGCACCTAAAGAGCCGATATCAGTGGCACCGGTCATGACTTGGATGCTTAGGATCGACCAGTAGAGGATATTGGCAAGATTGACCACGATCCAAAGCGACCAGTTTTCTTGGTATTTCAAGATGTAGAGCAGTTGAGCGATGAAACTGACGACAAAATTGATCGAATCAAAATACGGTAGTTGTCCGTGTAACAAAGCTAAGATCCACCAGCCGATAAGCCAAGCGACAAAAGCCCCAACAAAGAGTTTTTTGCGACTAGCAGGCGAAAAACGATGCGTTGCTTGGTCGTGGCCCCACATGAACCAGCCGATGGGTTGCGAGATGACATAGAAGATGTCCATTGCAAATGAACCATAGGCATGACTGATCCAAGCGACATAAGTCATGGCTAGACACTGGATCGTCCCAAAGATAAAGGCAATCTTGCGTCCTTTCATCCCGTAAACCAGTGATAACGTACCTGTGACCCCCGAGATCATACCGATCAAGCTATCGGGGACAATCCAAAAGACGGCTAGTTGGATCAAGATCAAAATGCTGACATAGGTAACTTCAAATTTCTTCCAATTGGTAAATAATTGCTTATAAAGCCAAGTGTTTGTCATAGTGATCACCTTCCTTTAAGAATATGATAAAACAATCACGTTGATAATTCACGTTCTTTGTCTTGGGGGAAAGTTTTTGCTAAGATCGAGGTAGCAATATTAGTCTGGAGGGATTTTTTTGAAAAATTATAATTGGGCAACTTTAGGCTGTGGTGTGATCGCAAATGAATTAGCACAAGCCATGGCAGCTCACGGGCGTACTTTATATGGTGTGGCTAATCGAACACACAGTAAGGCAGTTGATTTTGCCAAAAAATATGGGGTCACTAAGGTCTATGATCAGATCGAAGACATCTTCAGTGATCCTGAAGTCGATATCATCTATATTTCGACCCCACACAACACTCACATCAAATATTTACGTCAAGCTTTAGCTGCGGGCAAACATGTGCTCTGTGAAAAATCGATCACATTGAATGCAGCTGAACTGACAGAAGCTAAGCAACTGGCAGAAAAAAATAATGTGATCTTGGCTGAAGCGATGACGTTGTACCATATGCCGATCTATAAAGAATTAGCCGAAGTGATCGCAAGCGGTCGTTTGGGTGAATTGCGCATGCTACAGTTGAACTTTGGGAGCTACAAAGACTATGATATGACCAATCGCTTCTTTAACCCAGAGTTGGCAGGAGGAGCTTTGTTAGATATCGGGGTCTACGCTTTGTCCTTTGCGCGCTGGTTCATGTCGCAAAAACCCGATAAAGTTGCATCCCAAGTCAAATTAGCTCCCAGCGGTGTCGACGAGCAAGCGGGTATCTTATTGCAAAATGAAGCGGGTGAAATGGCGACACTGGCTTTGACGTTGCACGCTAAGCAACCAAAACGCGGGATGGTCGCTTTTGATAAGGGATATATCGAGATCTATGAGTATCCGCGGGGCCAAAAAGCAACGATCACTTATACCGCTGATGGTGGCCAAGAGGTGATCGAAAGTGGAGCAACTGCAGATGCCTTGTTCTATGAGGTGACTGATATGGAACAAGCCGTTTCTGGGGGCCAAAATGTGATGCACTTAGATTATTCGACCGATGTGATGGAGATCATGACCGAGCTTAGAAGAGATTGGGGTCTAGTGTATCCCGAAGAAAAATAAGATTTTCCTTTTACATTTAACAAACTAGTATTATAATAGTAATTGTTCTCGGGATGTAGCTCAGTTTGGTAGAGCACCACGTTCGGGACGTGGGGGTCGCAGGTTCAAATCCTGTCATCCCGATCAATTACTAGTTAGAGTCGTACCTATACAGGACGGCTCTTTTTGTTTCAAAGGGGGAATCATAATAAAGCGCTCAGTTTGTCTTTTGCTGATCGGGGCTTTTGTCCTCGTAGTCAGTGGGTGTAGCTATCACGTGACGTGGGGCAAAAACGGTGTCACGGTGGCAGTCGTACCTGCTAAAAAAGCGAGCTCGGTCAAAGATAAAGTGGTTTCTTCAACAACTAGTCACAGTAGTTCGGCTAAGCATTATACTAAAGCCGATACTAAAGAAGAGCTCGACCAGATCACGGCTGAGCTATTGGCGCCGTACGAGCAAAGAGGTTACACCAAGGAAAAAAGCTTTACGGGGACGAAGACACAGTATGCTAAATGGGAAAGAGATCCGACTAGCCCGACCGCTAAATATGCTGATCAAGCGATCTCAGTTGACCAGGCTAAAGGAACGGGCGCTCAGTTCGTATATTTTTGCCCAGCTAAACATGTTGTGTGGGCAGTGATCTTCACGGCAGATAAATAAAGGAAATTTTAAATCATCAGCCCTAGAAATTAGCACTAATTCATTGCCAACCATGGTGGATAACGTTTATAATTATAGTCAAAGTTAGTCAAACAGATTGAGGATAGTTTTATGCAAAATCGCAATATTTCCGATATAATCGAACGATATTTAAAGAGTATTCTTGCTGAAGCTTCCCAAGTTGAGATCAAACGTTCTGAAGTCGCAGACCAATTTGACTGCGTACCTTCGCAGATCAATTACGTGATCAAGACGCGTTTTACTTTGCAAAATGGCTATTTAGTCGAGAGTAAGCGGGGCGGAGGTGGGTATATTCGGATCGCCAAGGTCGATTTGATCAGTGACCCGGATATTTTAGATGAATTGATCGAGTACGTTGGGACCAGTATCAGCGAGACCAAGGCATTTCAGATCATTCAAACGCTCTATGAAAATGAGCTATTGACACATAAAGAAGCACATTTAGTAGCGACTGCGATCGAGAAAAGCACGCTAGTACTATCCGACAATGAGTTAGAAGAGGCGATCCGTGCCAAGATCTTGAATCGCATTTTAAATCGTCTGCGTTGTGCTGATCAATAATAGAAAGAAGGGGATCTTATGGATTCAACATCTTACACACCGAGTGCTAACCAAGTCTTGTTACTTGCACAAGAACAGGCTAACTACTTCAAGCACCAAGCGATCGGGACCGAACATTTATTGTTAGCCCTTGTTTTGGAGGAAAATGGTGTTGCCGGTCAAGTTTTAAGGCAAAACCTCGTAAGTAGTGTCGATATCAAAGAAGAGATCGAGCGGCTCGCAGGGTATGGGACTTTGCGCCGTCAAGCACCAGATAGTTATTTACCATATTCACCAAAATCCAAGGCCGTCTTAAATGATGCCTTGCGCCAAGCGATGATGATGGGTTCGTCTAAGATCGGGACCGAACATTTATTATTGGCACTATTAAATGATGAAAATATTTTATCTTCGCGGATCTTGTACAGTTTACAAGTCGATACTCGGCGTTTGCGGCAGTTGTTGTTGCGCCAATTGGGCATGACTGACCGCCAACGTCAACGTTTAGCTAAGCAAGCCAGTGAAGCGCAAAAACGTTCTAAGACAGAAACGCTAGATGGTTTAGCCCGTGATATGACGGCGATCGCACAAAATGAAGACACCGATCCCGTTATCGGGCGCACCAGTGAAGTCAAGCGTGTGATCCAAGTTTTAAGTCGCCGGACGAAAAACAATCCAGTATTACTAGGCGAACCTGGTGTGGGTAAGACAGCGGTCGCAGAAGGCTTAGCCCAAGCGATCGTCAATGGGGATGTCCCTGAGAATTTGGCGAAGAAACGCTTGATGATGCTCGATATGGGCTCGCTTGTAGCTGGTACCAAATACCGAGGCGAATTCGAAGACCGTCTAAAGAAGATCTTAGAAGAAGTCTACCGTGATGGCAATGTGATCTTGTTTATCGATGAGATGCATACTTTGATCGGCGCTGGTGGGGCTGAAGGTGCGATCGATGCCTCCAATATCTTAAAACCTGCTCTAGCGCGGGGTGAAGTGCAAGTCATCGGAGCGACGACATTAGATGAATATCAAAAATACGTTGAATCTGATCCTGCGTTAGAACGGCGCTTTGCGACAGTCATGGTCGATGAACCTGACCAACAAGCGACCCTTGAGATCTTAAAGGGTGTCCGTTCCCGCTATGAAAAGCACCATAAAGTCAAGATCAACGATGATGCTTTAGATGCAGCCGTCAAGTTGAGTTCGCGCTATATCACGAAGCGCTTCTTGCCAGATAAGGCGATCGATCTGATGGACGAAGCAGCAGCGCGGTTGCGGATCATGAGTGCTGAAAAGAGCAGTCAGTTATCTAAAGCCAAAGCTAAGCTAAAAGAAGTCAGTGATAGCTATGATGAGGAGATCTTACACGAAAACTTCGATGACGCGGCTAAATTGCGCAAAGAAGTGTTGAAATTAAAAGAAAAAGTTGAAAAACTCACAGCTAAACAAGCCGAAGAAGAAGCTAAAGGCGAGTTTAAAGCTGTGGTGACCCAAGAAGATGTGGCCACTGTCGTTTCAGAATGGACTGGCGTGCCCGTTACCCAATTGACGAAGACTGAAAGTCAACGGCTGGTCGGCTTAGAGAAGATCCTGCACCAGCGTGTGGTCGGCCAAGATGAGGCTATCAGTTCGATCGCTAAAGCTATTCGCCGTTCGCGCAGTGGTTTGAGCGACCCGACCCGTCCGATCGGTTCATTTATGTTCTTAGGACCTACTGGTGTCGGGAAAACTGAGTTAGCTAAAGCCTTGGCTGAAGCAATGTTTGGCTCAGAAGATGCGATGATCCGGGTCGACATGAGTGAGTATATGGAAAAATACTCCACTAGTCGTTTAGTCGGTGCTCCTCCAGGATATGTCGGCTATGATGAAGGTGGGCAATTATCCGAAAAGGTCCGCAATAAGCCATATTCAGTCGTCTTGCTCGATGAAGTGGAAAAAGCCCACCCAGATGTGTTCAACATCTTATTGCAAGTTTTAGATGATGGTTATTTGACCGATTCTAAGGGCCGCAAAGTCAACTTTAGAAATACGATCATCATCATGACCTCTAACTTAGGGGCAACAGCCTTGCGGGACGAAAAATCCGTTGGGTTTGGCGCCGGTAATGTGGTCGATGACTACGCTGCAATGTCAGCTAAGATCAGAGAATCGCTCAAGAAGAGCTTTAGACCTGAATTCTTGAACCGGATCGATGAGATCGTCATCTTCCACTCACTTGAAAAAGATGAGTTGCACCAGATCGTGAAGTTGATGGCTAAAGATATTATCGCACGGGTAGCTGAACGCAATGTGAACTTGAAGATCACGCCAGCTGCAATCGATGTGGTAGCTAAAGCTGGATTTGATCCAGAATACGGGGCTCGTCCGATCAGACGTGCCTTGCAAAATGAGATCGAAGACCGCCTGAGTGAAGCCTTATTAGAAGGAAAGATCGTCACAGGTTCGACGGTGACGATCGGAGCTAAGAAGGGCAAGATCACTTTGAACGTCAAAGATCCAAAAGTTGAAACAGCAAAAGAAAAAGTGAATAATTAAGAGCTAAAAAAGCATTTTGCCAATATCATTATGAGAGTGGCGAAATGCTTTTTTTGTTAATCAGTTGTAAGTTCAAGTAAATTCCCTTCAGGATCTTGAATGACAGCTTCATAGTAGCCATCACCAGTTGTGCGTGGACCATTCAAAAGTGGGAAACCGGTGGCTAAGAATTTTTCAACGTAGGCATCCACATCGGCTTTAGTACCGACGGATAGTGCAATGTGCGTATATCCAAGACTATCGGCGACTCGTGGGCTGAGGCGCTGTTTTGACATCAATTCTAGACGACTACCCGAATCAAAGTTGATAAAATACGAGTGAAACCCCGTTTTTTTATTATGATAAAGTTCAGTACTAGTTCCCGCAAAATAAGTTTCATTCCTTCTTGATATCTCTGTGGGGGATCGGTAGCGTTCTGTTAGGTAGTGCTGCTTTGTTAGGGTTATTGACACTAGGTGTGGTGATCTCAAAACAGATCAGTGCTGAATTGGATATATAGTAAAAAATGGCGTTGTAAGTTAGAAATTTTCTAGCTTACAACGCCATTGTAGTTATAGGGAGCTTATTTTAGTTCGACGACCGTATCAGCGATCTGATCGCTGAAATTTTGATCGTGTTCGATCACTAAAAGGGCGGGCTTGGTTTCTTGCAATAAAGCCAGCAGCTGGTCTTGGTTATAGGTATCCAAGTAGTTTAGGGGTTCGTCCCACAGATACAACTCGGCTGGGGTAGCAAGTGAAGCCGCTAATTCGCCCTTTTTTGTTGGCCTAAGCTCATATTTTCGAGTAAAACATCAAAGGTGTGGCGCTCAAAGCTAAGTTTTTTCAAAAGTGTCAACAAGAGCGTGTAGTCGAGGTCGCGTTTTTGCGTAAACTCTTTGAGCGTTCCCCGGTTGGCGCTGAAATCTTGGCGCACGACACTGATATTTTGGGTGTTTAGTGACAGCTCACCACTCGCAGTTGCATTTGTGCTTCCCAAAAGAGCTTGGAAGAGACTGGATTTGCCACTGCCGTTGTTGCCTTTTAGGACTACGATCTCACCGGCTTTGACCTCAAAATTCGAAGGTGAAAATAGCTGTTGGTCGTAGGCAAGTGTGAAGTTCTTGGCTTCCACTAAAATTTGTTTGTGGGTCGGCTGGTAATTTAAGCTGAGTGGTTCACTGACTTCGAGGTTTTTAAGTTGCGTCTCTTTTTGTTTGATCTGCTCTTCGGCACGCGACTTCAATGAGGTAGCACGTTTCATCACCTTGGCAGCGCGCCGACCGATAAAGCCTTTGTCAGCGTGCGAATTATTTTGCTTTTGTCTTTCTGCTTGCGCTGCCCAATTTTCTTTAGTCAAAGCAGCTTGCTTGAGCCGTTTTAGTTCGTGGCGTGTTTTTTCATTTTGCTGGATATCATGGCTATCCCGGCGTTTCTTTTGCATTTCATATGATACAAGATCACCATTTTCTAAGCGCAATTGATTTCTTTCGATAACTAAGGTGTGGTCGATCGTTTGGTTCAAGAAGGTGCGGTCATGGCTCGTGACGATAAAGCCCTGTTTTTTCTGTTTTAGGTAAGTCACTAATTCCTGACGCCCTGCTAGATCGAGGTGATTTGTCGGTTCATCGAGCAAGAAAAAGTGGTCAGCTTGGCAAAAGAGCGCACATAATATCAATTTGGTCTGTTCCCCACCGCTGAGCGTGTTAAATGGTTGCCACAAGAGATCTTCACTGATCCCAAATAATTTGAGCTCACGTGTTAGTTCCCATTCTAAGAAGTTCCCTGTCTCTTGCAGACAGTAAAGCGCCAGTTGTGTTTGATCGCCCAAAGGTTGTGGAAAATACGCTAGGGGCACGGAAACATTGATCGTACCCGTATAAGAAAGTTTATTTTGTAATAATTTGAATAAGGTAGTCTTACCGCGACCGTTGCGCCCTAAAAGACCTAAACGCCAAGAAGTATCCAGTTCAAAATTGGCGTTGTCAAAAAGAGCAGCTTGGCCCGGATAAGCAAAAGTAAGATTTTTGATCGAGATATTCGACATAAAGGCATTCCTCCAATTTTTGAGGAACAAAAAAAGCCTGCACAAGGGCAGACTGAGTCATCTTGCATCAGCCCAAAACCCTAAATTCTGCCCAAGTGAAACTGACCCTGTTTGTTCCCAGAGTTGTTAAACTTGTTTGTTGTGCAGAATTTAGAATTTCAATGGCGACGCCTCCGTTCAATTTGATCTACGAACTAGGATAGCAGGTTAGTTGTGCACTGTCAACCGAAATTTTGTGATAAAGTTTCAAGTAAAAAGACACGTAATAGTGCAATATAAACTGCACTATTCCTTTTCTATAATGTGCTTATATGGATCTATCTGTATATAAATGTTATAGGGAGTGTTTTTTATGAAAAATAAATTTTGTTCAAACTGTGGTCAACAGTTAGAAGCAGGGGCGAAATTTTGTCCCCAATGTGGTGCTACCCAAAATGTAGCACCAAGTAATCAAGGACAACCGGTGAACCAACAGCCACAAACCCCACCGGTCCAACCAAATCCTCAAAGCTACCAACAAGCACCACAACAACCAAACATGCAACAGGGGTATCAACAACAAGTGCCACCAACAGGGCAACAACCATACCAACAACAAGTACCACCAACGGGGCAATATCAACAACGGGTAAATCAATTTATAAATAATATCAAAAAATTTAAAAATGTTGTCCCAGGTCAAATGGGGTCACAACCTAATTTAGGTTTTTGGGATAGTGTAAAGTATGTGACTGCAAATACGTTTGATTTTAAGACGCCAGAAACACGGAAGGCAGTTTATTGGTGGGGAACTTTAGGACAATGTATTGTAGGTCTGGCCTTATATATGATCATGTACTTTTTTGCGATTACGGGTTTCAGTAGTGGTAGCGAACTTATGTTACTTTTAGGGAATCTATTTTATATTATTTTTTATGTTTTCTGCTGTGCTTCCGGAATCAGCTTGTTAGCTGCCGCAGTACGCAGAACACGTTACATTGCCAATAATCCATGGTTAGTTTTAGTGCCATTTTACAATATTTATTTATTATTGGTCGATCACCCACAATACCAAAGCCAACCGTATCAACAACCTAACCAAATGCAACAACCATACCAACAACAAAATTATGGTCAACAACCACAATATATGAATCAACAACAAGCACCACAACAACCGGTACAAAATCAACACCAACCACAACAAGTACCATCACAAAAACCAAACGATGATCAAAATACACCTCAAAATTAGGGGGAGAATTGATGTTAAATTGTCCTAACTGTGGGCAACAAAATCCTGCTGGTTCTGCATTTTGTAGTAATTGCGGAGCGCAGTTGCAAATGTATGCCCCACCTAAGAAAAATGGCTTGCCTGTTCCAGCGATCATCGGGATCTGTATAGCCGTAGTCGTGTTGATTTTTGGTGGCTTATATATGTTAGGCGGTAATGATCCTGAGTATAAGACAGCTGATAAATTGGAACTGGCTGATATTGTGGGGACTTGGAGATTAGTTGACGAGAGCAAAAAAGACACGATGACCGAAGAGATAAAAATCAGTGAAGATGAGATCACAACGGATTCAGGTGAAAAAATTGCTGTACGTTACAGCACTGTGACTGATGAAGACACAGTGATCATTTCAGATACCGATAATATTTTTACAGCTAATATGGTTGAATTACGTCTGGAAAAGCGTAAAGTAAACGGAATTGAGCATGTTGTCCTTGCTGTCTATAACAGTTCTGATGATAGCTGGGGATATTACGTAAGAAAGTAGAGGTGCTTCTATGATCTGTCCAACTTGTGGATATCAAAATTCACCTAGAGAGAAGTATTGTCAGCAATGTGGGCTTATTTTGCCCAAAGCTAGTCGTTCGAAATTACCAGTAGTCATTATTGTTAGTTTTTTGCTTTTTACAGCAATTGGGACGGGCCTAGCATATCATTTTGGCGTGATCAACAATGACCCTAAGTATGTGAAATACGATAAGATCGAACCTAAGGATGTTACTGGTAAGTGGAAATTTGTTGAGGAAACAAAAAAGGGTGTGTTAGATAAGAATCTTCGATCATTTGAGATCACACCTAGTAAGATCACATACAGAGTGAAGTCGAGTAAAGAATTACAAAAAATAGATCTATCACTGAGAATTGTGGATAAGTCATCAAAACTTATTGTATTTGCAAATAAAGATGCTAGTACCTGGTTAGCATTTCGCTTGGAAAAGCATAAGATAAATGGTGTTGAACGAACGGTTTTAGCTTTTCCAGTTCAAGATGGCGAATGGGCTTACTTTGTACGTGAAGGGAAGTGAAGTTAGATGCAATGTCCAAACTGTGGAAAAGATAATTTACCTGGCGCACAATTTTGCGAAAATTGTGGACAAAGTTTGTCAGCATCACAACAAACTTTCATTCAACCGATCCCACCTAAAAAGAATAATGCTGGTAAGTATATCTTAGGGGTATTTATCGGATTGTTTCTTAGTCTGATCGCGGTCGGTGCAATAACCTTGGTGCATAATACATTGGCTCAACGTCCAGTAAAAACGAGTGCTAAGTTGAAAACCGAAGTATATAAATATAAAGATTCATCAGAAGATGATAGTTCAACCCAAGAAGATGCCAGTTCCGATGATGATGCAGATTCATCAGATGAGCAAGAAGTTGATCAAGATGCGCCAACACCTGTTGTAGCTAACGGTCAAACGACGACTTGGGTCAGTGATGATGGCCCAGTTTTAACGATCAATGGAACGACAATTGTGACAATTTCAAACGGAAGTAAGGCTCCAGAAGATGGAACTTATGATATTAGCGGGATCGAAAACAATGGTGAAAGTTTTCATCCTATGAGTGGTCCGCCACAAGGGCGAATCGATAGAGGGGAAATCAGCATCGTTGACAATGTTTTGACTGTGAACAATCAAGGTCAGATCACGACTTATCACTATCAACCAGAGTCAAAAGAAGGTAATACCGAAAGTAGTTCCTATGATGATGACGATAATATCTATGAAGCAGATTAGGAGGGAAGACTATGCAATGTCCAAATTGTGGAAATAATAATGCTCCTGGAGCAAAATTTTGCCAAAATTGTGGTTATAATTTTTCAACGGGCAAGAAAAAAGGTCCATGGCTATATATCTTATTAGTTATCGGAGCTTTAGTTGTACTATGCGGTGTTTTCTTTGCATACAAGGCGGTTACTAACCAAACAGCAAGTGCTCCAACCAAGCAAGTGGTAAGTTCCAAAAAAGAAACGAGTTCGTCCAAAGCTAAGAAAAAAGAAAGTTCTAGTGAAAAAGAAAGCTCAACAGCAGTGGAAAGTTCATCTGAACGTGAAAAAGCTTCTAGCACAAGTGTAGAGGTTGCGGGAAATAATGCAGCAGCTAATAGTGAATCAACAAGTAGTGCTACATCATTACCTGATCCATTATTTGTCGATGGTCGAACATCGATCTGGGAAAATGTTACTAATCCTGATGATGTTATGATCATCACAGGTGTTGATACGGTGCAGACTGCTCATGTGGTACATGATAGTGCGACAACACCGACTCATTACGACAATTCTTACAATATTGAAGAAAATACTGGCAACAGCTTACTTTTGCGTTCAACAATGGGTGGCTTCGGTGGCGGTATTGAAGTCAAAGGCGATCATATTGTCTGGCAAGATCATGAAACGATCAAAGAATATTCGCTAAAATATATTAAATAATTTTACATACCTAACGCAAAAAATGCGTTGGGTATTTTTTTGTCTCGATTTAGGTAAAAAATAACGTTTACATAAAAAATCTAGCATGGTAGAATTTACGTGTAAATATTTAGACTGGGGGGATATGATGAAAGAGGCAAAACAAAAGCAAAACATTCAAAAAGTCAACGAGCTATTCACAGAACTATATGATCTGCTAGACCATCAAGCAGCTAAAGTAGCTGTTCAAAATGCGTATAACAAAATAAATGCGTCAGATAAACTTTCAGTCCAGTACGCCGAGGTGCCCGAAGCAATCGAGGCGCTGAAAAGAGAGTTTTCGAGGCTGTCACTTGCTAAACAGACAAAATTCACCCGTGCCCAAGAAGAGATAGTCTCCCAGTTGACGGTTTTTACTAGAAAATCTTTTCAAAAGGGGTTTGAAGGCTTAGGAATGGTGGGCATTTGGTTTGTATAAGAAAATACCTGATCGAATTTCAAAAATTTGGTCAGGTATTTTTTCATGTAAAACTACATGTATAAGTACGTTGAAGACCGCTATATCAACTGCAAGACGCATTTTATATAATTTGGGATGTATTAATGCTAGGGAGTTTATCATTATGGATAAAGAAGAAATCGATATTGAGGCATTGCACTCATTTTATAAGGAATTACAAAATTTGATCGGTCTAGAAAGCATGTTGAAGGTCCATGATCACTATAAAGGCTCGCAATTAGTGATCCCAAGTCATCTCTATGACCGCAAGATCGCTGCGACAAAGATCACTGAGCAATATAACGGACGCAATTCACGTGAACTAGCGCGCAAGTACGGTTATTCCCAAAAATGGGTCTTGGACAATTTACGTAAAGCCCGTGAAAAAGGCACACCGGTAGCAGATTGCAAAAAATAGGCAACCTAAAATAAATTTAAAAAATTATATTTATTGTTGACAAATTCATAGAATATGCCGAATATAAGGTTGATAAATTAGGATTTATCGAGATAATTTCCAAGGATAAAATTTATGAAAATACCAGTCGAAATGTCAGCAAATAAGGGTATATACTTAAAGTAAGATTAATTTTTCGGAGTGCACCATGATTTCGGATTACAAGAAGACATATCAAGAGATGGCAGCACTGATTGGAGAGCAACGGACACATAAGTTGTTTGAAATGGTCAAGAGTACCAAATATGACTTCTCTATGCGGCTGTATTCTAAGCAGTACTGTGAATATTATATTTTAAAGCATAAAGATCACAAGCAACCACGTATTTTAGCCCTAGAATTAGGCTATAGTTTGCGTTTTGTGCAAGATGTGATCAAAGAAAAACGATGCTTGCCAACAAACTATGATGAGGAAATTGTTAAGATGAATAAGTACAACGGAATTTATCAGCTATTCTACGAGCTGTTTGGCGAGCGGGTGGTCAATCTGGTCTATGATAATTTGCGAGGAAGCACCATCTATTTTCCTTCCAAATTACATTCTAAAGATTATGCGCGCAAGAAGATCGCGGAAAATATGGATCGCTTGAATGTACGTGAGCTGGCAAAATTGACTGGTTACAGTGAGCGCAGTGTGCGACGGATGATAAGTGAGATAACTGAAGATGATCAATGAGGCTTTAGCAGATCTGCTAGAGCTTTTTTTGTGCAGTGAAAAAAGTTATTCTTTTTGCATTAGATGACACTATACGTCTATTTAGCGGCGGATAATATAAAACATAAGGTGATCAATTGAAAGTTTAGTGGTAGCTTTTGATCACCGGATCACTAGGCAATGCATTGGATGAAGATTAAAACATTGCACAGAAGGGAGAAGTCTAATGACTAACAATTCACCAAGAAATACCCATGGACCGATCGTCAAAACTGGTCCTACAGCAGGGCAAAATCGTTCACGTAACAATGATGGTAGCTGGCGCAAAAAGCGCAGTGATGCTGGAAAATCAAGAAAGTAGGCCCACAGATGTTAGAGGAAATTTACCAAAAGATGTACGTAGTGGCAGAAAAAGTCTACAACTATATGTACCAATTTTTAGGTGATCCAGAAGATTGGTTCGATTGATCAAAGTAGCTCGGTTCTTGGGGATCGGGCTATTTTTATGATGTGCAAATAGATGGTGTTAAGTAAGCGCTTTATTGTATTATAAAGATATATTAAAAGTGGAGGTAACTATTATGAGATCAGAAGAATTTATTAGAGAAAATGTTACAAAATATTTTGATGATAGCAATGTATTGATTACGCCCGCAAAAACAGATAAAGAAAAAAAGAAAGTTGTTAATGCGGCACAAAAAATTGCTAACGGCATAAATCCGGCATTCATTGCAGCAATTTATGATACAACACTTTTGGGGAGTGGGAAGGAAGGTATTGTTTTTACAGGGGAAAAACTTTTCTATAAAGAAGCTTTTGAAGCCCCGGTTGAGATTGATTTAAGTAAGGTAGTGGAAGTAGAATATCTTGAAAATAAGATTGTAAATTCAAAAGGAAAAGAAAGTATTGAGTGTGATTTGGTAATTAAATTAGAGGAATCTGATGATATCAAATTACATAAGGGATATGTCACAGATACATTGAAGGCGTTAGGTGATTTTTTAAATGAATTGGCTAATGAGGTAAGTGAAACTGTTAGCACAGATCACCAAGTTATTTTGACTGATTGTAGTGATGAAGCTATTCTTGCATATTTGAAAATTGTAACTAATTTTATTAAGCATGATGGGAAAGTTGAAACTAAAGAATATGTCAGTTTAGCAGGCTTGATTGGTGGATTACAGCTGGGGGATAAATTATCTGATGAGCTAAGAAAATATCGTAATAGTGCAGAAATGGAAGATAATGATAGTTTGATTTCAACATTAAAACGAGAAATTCCTGAAGGAAGCCAAAGTGAAATTTTTCAAGGTTTAGTGAATGATTTAATATTAACAACTCCGTTTGAAAAGTATGATGAAGTTAGAGAAGAAGAATATTTTAAGGATATTCAAGAAAAATTAGGAGTTACGGATGAACAGATTGATGTCTTCATCAAAAAAAGTGAACAAGATAAAAAAATCATTGAGGAAAGAACTACTGATAAGGAAGCAAAGAAAATGCGGGAGGAACTTGCAGGTATAGCAGGTGCCGCAGGAGCTTCTTTAGCTGCTTTTGGTGTTACGGGAGTAGTGGTTGGAGCGTTTGGGGAACTAGGTTTAGGGACCTTAGCTTTTGCTACAATGTCAACTGGGGGACTTGCATTGGCTGTAGCAGGAATTACAACAGCTGGAATCGTTGGGTATAATGGAGTTAAAAAATTATCAAGTAGTAAAACTGAAGACAGTATTATTCGTCAAACATTACTTCAAGAAGCTATTAAGAGACACGAAATGGGTATGCAATTGATGTTGAGTGACATAAATTATATTACAAAAAGAATAGTAGACTTATCAGCAAAGATAAACAAAAGTGATGAAGCTCGTGAACAATTGAAAAAATTAGTAGAGAGATTGTCTAAAACTAATAATGCAATTAATCACGCAAAACAAGATGAAGAATATCGGAAACGTGAATTGATTTTGAGTGAACTTCCAGAAACTTTAGAAGTTGAAAAGTTGAATGATTTACTCAAGCAAAATATTAATGGGGATAAGTTTGGAATGGCCTTGGACGAAGTATACAATTATAAAGAAGGCGAAAACCGCATTAATGAAGAAAGTGAGCTAAAAAACCTAAAAGTATGTAAAGCAATCTTAGAAAATATAGAGTATTACAAAGTTGCAACTATGGCTAATGCTAAAAATGTGGGTAAGAAGCTCTGGTCAAAGCTAAATAACTAATTTAGGTGAGAATAATGAAAAAAACAGATGATCTTTTTGATGATTTAGCTGAAATATTAGCTGTAAATCAAGACCAACTAGAGTTAGGTGAAGTAAGACTGGATAACTTGAACAATGATCTTGATATTGTTGAACAAAAACTTTGTGAAGAAAGTAAACTTTTTACTGATACAGAACGACTCTTGCAAGAAAATAGATTATCTAGCGATGAGTTATCAGAGCTGGCAGGTATATTGGCTTTAGAAAACTCAATAGAGAAGAAAAAATATGAAGATATCCAGTTGCTGAATACCGATAGCTGGGATGCGTTGTTATCTAGTGCTCAAAATTATGCAAATGTTAGAAAACTTGATATGAATGATCCATATTTCAAAGTTCTAAGTGAGCGTGAGATAGTTGAAATAAATCAACAGATCGTCAGAGACTTTAAGTTATCACGCCTAGATGGGATGGATTATGCGTTTGCTGCTTCTGTTGGAATAATAATGGGATTAGTAGATAAGTTTTTAATAGGTGATATAACGCGACAAAAAAATAATGGGAATGATATGTTGCGCCGTAAAGTTGATGAATTGTATAGTAAAGTTGTAGTCGGGTACGCTAATTTTGTTAATCCTGATGGTGGAAAATTTAGTAGCGAAAAAACGGCAATTAAATTTCTTGAAGGAAAGTATGCTGTGAACTACGATGCGGCAACTCATGATTCGATTATTGAAAGTGGAATAAATAAATTTACACCTAATAATCATCATATCAAATCGATTGCGCACTGGCCTGATTTGCTAGGTTTGATTGTAGGAATAATGGATCAAATTACAGGAAAAACAACGATTTTTAATAATGGTAGGATAGAACGTGTAACTACAGTCAATCAGGGATTGGAATTTAGCTCATCAAATATGATAGTTAAAATTGCTGAATCTGTAAAAAATTGGTTTGGACATATTATGTCTGATATCGCGGGCTCGAGCACATCTATGCAACGTGGAGCAGGTTTACCAGCACCATTTTTCGGAACGTTACAAAGTCTTAACTTTGGGAAAATAGGCGATAAAAATTTTGGTGAGGTAAGCACATGGCTTTATGAAAAAGGCTTTGATCTGCGAATGTTTACGGCTCAATCTATTCCAGTTATATTAGAAGAGGTTATGATAAGGATCTATATGTCCTTTAAGCGAAAATTCTATATAGATGAGCAGACAGGAGAATTAGCAGATTCCTACAAAGAAGATTTAAGCAGGATGTTGTTAACTACTACTGCTGTTTTTGAAGCAGGCGATGTAGTGGATGCTTTGGTACGTAGTGGTGGTTTAAATGTAACAGTTTTATTGAAGTTGAATTACGTCAATGTCGCTGATATGGGATTTAGGGCTGTACAAGTTCTTAGGAATAAGGTAAAACATATCCATGATTTGGAACAAAAAGACGCAGAGCTTCAGCGAGAATGGAATCGAATATCTCTTGAATTAACAATGTAAATAATATAAGCCATATTCGGAATTTTCTGAATATGGTTTTTTTATTTGGTAATTATTTTGTGACACATATTGTCTATGCGAGAAGGGATAATTAGTGTAAACAAGATAATGAGTGAGTTCAAAATATTTTGGATGCTTTTTGTGACAAACTTTACGTGTTTTTCGTTATAAAACCTTTTAAAACTAGGTAAATATAAATTTTTTTATAATGTATTTTTTAACTTTTATCAAGTAGAATTGCCTATAATATTGTAAGAGAATTAAAGTGTTATTAACAATTATTATTAAAGGGGTGTCCTGATGTTTTTTGGGAAATTAAAAAAAGCTCAAGCAGAAACCAATGAAAAATTAGAAGTATTATCTCAAAAGCAAGCAGAGCTAGAAAAGATCATTCAAATTTATGAGGAAAAATTATCAAAAACAGAAGAAAAAGTAGAAGATATTTCTGAAACATATAAAGATGAGATTCGTAGTGCCATTAGAGCGAATGTAGAGAGTGAGGTGAGTAGTACCGACTCAAGTGGATTGAAGGTAAGATATGCCAATCAAGATACTGAGTTGTTTCCCAGGCGACGCAGAAGATTAAAAGTTCTTGTTACTGCAACAATGAGTGCAGGAAAATCAACATTGATCAATGCGCTTGTTGGTAAAAAAATACTATTTTCACAAAATGAGTCGGCCACTGGTAAAATTTATCACATTTTAAATAAGGTAGATAAATCTGGCTTTAGCCGACTTGAAGATGAATTACAAAATTTAGAAACTGAACAAGAAATTATCAAAATTAGTGAAAGTTCCAGTGAGAAAGACATCTATATCAGTACTTACATAGAGAGATTCAATGAATTCCCAGTTGAAATTATTGATACTCCTGGGACGAACTATTCTGGAAATGATAATCACTTGGGGTTAACTGAATATGCTCTAAATAATATTGATTATGATGTTATTTTATGTGTACTAAATGCTACACAAGCGGGTACATATGATGAGAAGAAGAATTTACAACTTGTAAAAAAAGCTGATAAACCAGTAATTTTTGCGCTTAATAAAATAGATACGTTTAACAAAAAAAATGATTCTGTTGAACAAAGTATATCTGATGCAGAGGAAGAACTAAGTGAGTTAGGATTTTTAGAGCCCACTGTATTGCCGGTTTCAAGTTATTTTGCATTACTAGGATGTTTGAGTGGTACAGATTCTCTAGATGATGATGATGAATTTGAATTAGAACGTCTAACTAGAAAACTCACCAAGGATAAGTTATATAAGACTGGTAATGAAGATATAGATGATACAGTTGATGTATTAAGTGGCATTTACCAGTTAGGGAATGAATTATTGAAATATACAAAGTAGAGGGAATTTTATGAGTGAAGTATATGTTAAATACAATCCTTATACAGTTAAAACAGATATAAGAATTGATGATAAAAATTTTGATATTGATGCGGGTAAACACCTGCAGGAATGGGTGGAAGAACTACCGGAATATATCACATCGAAAGGAAAGGACAAAAATTTTAAGTTCACATTCCATGGTACTAATTATGATTATGAAGATGTGGTTGAAGCTTGTGAGCGATATGTCAAAAAAAATCCAGAATTTAATTTTGAGATTAACTACGAGGCACCAACTGAAGAAGTGGTTGATAAAATTGGTCAAATCACAGAAATTTTTGAAGAAATCCAAGCAGGTGATGTGGAGGATTTGAAGACTCCAGAATTGGCAGATGCCTTTGAAAAAGCTAAAAGTGATGAGTTTCCAATAAATGTAATTGCTACAATGAGTGCTGGCAAATCAACACTTATTAATTCTCTATTAGGAGATGAAATTATGCCATCTTCTCAAGAACCATGTACTGCAATTATTACTAATATTAAGGATAATGACGACTTATATAATTTTAAGGCAACTGTTTTTGATAAGCAAAATATGAAGATTGCCGAAAGTGATAATGTTACCATTAAAGAAACAACAGAGTGGAATAGTGATGAGAACGTAGCAACCATTAACATGGAAGGGGATATTCCATTTATTGGGTCGAAAGAGAATGATTCTAATTTAATATTAATTGATACGCCTGGACCAAATAATGCTCGAAAAGAAGAGCATAAAAAGACAACATGGAAAATGTTAGGGAAATCTTCAAAGACATTAGTATTGTACATTTTAAATGCTACACAATTGGGTATAAAAGATGATAAAAATTTTTTGACTAGAGTTAAGGATACTATGAGTGTAGGAGGCAAACAGTCCAGGGATAGATTTATTTTTGTTGTCAATAAATTAGACGCTTTAAAAGCTAAAACAGAAGATGTTTCTAAAACTTTAGCTAATGTGCGGAGCTACTTAGAGGATGATATCGGAATTGAGAATCCAAATATTTATGCGGCAAGCGCATTGAATGCGCTGCAATTAAGAACTATCTTAAAGGGGAAATCAGTCGATGATTTGGACATAGATGACGATGAAGAAGCTGAGTTATTTGTAAAGATTAGACGAGCTATTAAGCGGGAAGATCATCATTTCGAACAGTATGCTCCACAAATTCCATCTATTAAGAGAGAAATAGATAGCAAATTAGCCAAAGCAATTGAAGAGAAGGATAAAAAAGAACAGGCATTAATTTATAGTGGTGTTCCTACAATTGAGTCAGCAATTAGATTATATGTAGAAAAGTATGCTATTCCAGCAAAAATTTCAAATATTGTTGCAACATTTGAAGCCAGCTTGAAAAAAGCAAATATTAAACGTTCGTTAGAGAATAAGATTAGTGAAAATGAGGAATTGGGAAATAAACTTCGAGCTAAAGCTGCTGAAATTAACTCAAAACTTGAAAGTGCAAAAAATGGTAAAGAATTGCAAAGTAAAATTGATAAAATTAGCTATTCTAAGTTAGTTGAAAAAGAAGCTAACAAATCAATTAAGCAAGCGATAGCTGATTTTAATGAGCAAGTTGATAATCTGCAAGATGAAATTGAAGAATATGAAGCTAAAACGGAATATGAAAGTTTAGTCCAAGAAGTAGAAGATATTAGACAACGTGTTGAAGTTGAGTTAAATGAATTGGTAGAATTCTGTATTAATGAACAAACACAGGATTTGATTGATGAATATAAAAGCAGAATCAACTCAATCTTGGATGAATCGGACATGGATATGGAATTAGGAAGTCCTATAGAATTTATTCATGCCGATATAGAATCGAGTGTTGGAAATATTGAACAAATGAATGTACAACATCGTGAAGCTGAATACCATTTTGAAAGTCAAAAGAAATGGTATAACCCATTTACATGGTTTAAAGGTGATAAATACGTAGAAGATACACCAGAAAAAGATTTTGTTGAGAAAAAAGATTTTGTCAATATGTTTAGTGGGGTTCAACCAATGTTAGTAGATTATGTGCCGCAGATAACTGCATATGCTGAAACACAGGAAGTTAAGACTAGAAAATTCTTCGAACACGAATTTGAACGGTTGACATCTATGATGCAAGAGGAAATGAAGAGCTTAGAAAATGTTAAATCGCAAAAAGATTTATCTGAAGCCGAAATTGAAAAAAATCGTCAAACATTAGAATGGCTAGCAAATCTTGAGGCGAAGTTGAACAATGTTTTAAGTATATAGGGAGGATAGACTGATGGCTATAGACAATTTTTTTAAGGAAAGTGTGAAGAGTGGGAATCGGACAAAAGTGGTTGTAAGTATGAAAGATTCAATATTACTTGATCCAACATTAAAGCTTTTTGATGAAAAACTTCAATTTGCTATGGGAAAAATTCCTAATCTGATTGAAGAGCATGATGGTGAAACTTTCAAAAGTGAAGATGAATGGACAGAAAAATATTTGTATGATGTTTTGGCTGATTTAACATTTAATTTTTCGCAAGAAAGAATCGACTTTTTACATCAACTTGCCCCCACTGTGAAAAAAGGTGAGGAGACAGTGAATAAGAAAAACACCAAAAGTCAAAAAAATCCCAGTAGTAGAGGAGTCAGGCATAAAGAAAATAGTAAACAAGATACTCAAAAAATTGCAGGAACCGTAACAGCAGTGGCTGGGGCAATTACGACAGCCGCTGGATTAGCCACAGCACATACTGCTTTAACTATTAGCGGAGCATGCGTAACTATTGCTGGAGTAGCAATTGCTTTGGTTGATAACTCGAAAGAATAAGGGATGGTGTCATGAGTGAATTGAATCTTCCGCATGGTGAAGATGTAAAGAAACTTGTTAAACGAGTAAATGATTCGCAAGAATTAGAATTAACGCGTAAAGACCTAGATTTTGTGGCATTAATAGCTGGATTACAGATTTTGCGCCAATATCTTTCACGAAAAAAGATTTTGAATATGCGTAGACTAAATGATCAAGAATCAGCTAATTTAGTAAAGCATAACTCAGTTGTTGAAAATGTAATTAAAAATAAAAATTATGGTGAGTGGATACTTGGTCCAACAAGTTACGATGCAATAGCTCGATCGTCAACTAAAATTACTAAGACTGGACTGTCTGGAATGAATCATCGCTACAAAACATTAGCACATGATCCGCTAGTTGGTTTGTTGGTTGGTCCAATAAATTTAATGAGTGAAACGATAACTTTTAGTGATGAAGATGCGCTTATTTCTTTGAAGACCTCAAATGTTGTCCCTACAGATTATGGACGGGCAGATTCGGGGTATCAAATAGGTGAACCTACTACATTTACGACAGCCACTGCTACTAGCATTGAGTATGTAAAAAATGACGCTATGATTTTGCCAGCAGCGGTAGTGAAGCATTTGTTACATTTAGCTTCTGATGTGGGCACACAACAAGGGTTGCCTATTCCTGGTCTATCATTGCTACCTAATATTGGAGAAGTTACTTCGGCTAGTGTCAATAGTTGGTTGTTAGAAAACCATTTTGATGCTATGTGGATTGCTAATATCGGAGTCCAGTATGGATTAGCCGAGTTTATAAATACAATTAGTAGTATTATCTATAGATTTTTGAGATATCGAAATTCACCTGTATCTGCTGAAATTGTTAAGCGGAAAACTGACAAAGTAATTGCAGTAGCTAATGGGATTTCTACATCACAAGATTTAATACGCTCATTAATGAAAGCACAATTTGATTTACCGAATGCTATTCGTGAGCTTGATTTTGGTGGGTTAATAGCTACAATTAAGCGTCTTATCCAATCAGATGAATTTAAAGATGATATAAAAAATATTGATAAAATTTGGAATCAAGTGGTTTTTGGTATGACACACAGTGTTGAAGATTTGGAAATTCAATTACAGACTCAACTACGCTATATTGATAGTAAATATTCTCAAATAATGAAAGAGATGTTGAAAGAATATGAAGTATATGCAAATCTTCAAGAAAATGCAACTAATTGGAATCAGTCTGCGAAAAGTCAATTTGAAAGTAGTGTAGAGTTTGCAAAGTTGAATAATGTCACAAATTATTTGAGCTCAAAGGAAGATATTTATAATTTTTTCAATAATTAAGGAGTGATTTTCTATGTTCCATGGTGAAGAACGTGAGGCTGCTGTTGAAAGAATGAATAAAGAATATAAGCAGATGGAAAGACATCAGAAAAATGTTATTCGTAGTAGTGAACATTTGTATCGTGAAAGGGACAGACTAAAGAAATCGGTATTTACAATGTGGGATTTGATCAATTCATTTAGAGAAAAGCCTACAGAACTAAATGTGACGCTAAAAAAGGTGAAAATCGAATACGATCGATATGAAGACTTGATAAGTGAAGCTGAAGTTCAAGCAGATGAGTTGGAGAAAGTTTACGGTGGAGCAGTATCGGCTGTAGCTATTGGTGGTGGAGTAGCAGCTTTGGGACCCTCAGTTGCAATGTCAATTGCAACAACATTTGGAACTGCCTCCACTGGAACAGCTATCTCGGCATTATCTGGGGTGGCAGCAAGGAATGCAGCACTTGCTTGGCTAGGTGGTGGAACTTTAGCAGCTGGTGGTGGCGGCACAGCTCTTGGAAGTACCATATTAGGCCTTGCAGGTCCTGTTGGTTGGGGAATAGCAGCTGCAGGAATTGTTGGTGGTTCATTAATGGCTAATGGTAAAAATAAAAAAGCTATTGCCCAAGCTAATGAAGCAACTAAAAAAATAGAGGCGCAGTCTAAAATACTTGAAGGAACAGCAGAAGAAATTAGAATTCTACGTAGGCAAACCTCTAAATTTACTTCTGAAATGAACAGTGCAAGATTAAGAGTTGAGCGATTTAATCGAAATTTTAATGAATTAAGCGAGACAGAACAGGATAGAATTGTTGCAATTGTCAATAATGTATTTTCAGCTGCTAAGATGTTGAATAAAACGGTTGGACAAAAATAACACAGTTTTATCAAGCTTAATGGAATTTATGTCAGCAAAAGCTACTACAGTAATATACTAGAGCAACATATGCAAAAAGCGTCCAAAATCTTGGATGCTTTTTTGCTGTGTGACAATATATGTCTATGTGATGCGGGATAATATATTCATAAAGTAAGTCAGCAAGAATTTTTACGAGGAGATGAGCGTATGTCTAGTTTGTGCGATATTTTTAATGAGGTAGTAGATGCTATAGAACTTTTGAAGGCACTCGTTGATGAAGATGAAGTTAATTAATGTTGTTGATGAGATACTAAGGGAAAAACATTATAAATTGATACAGTGGAGGTATTATTATGGGATTGATGGATTTTTTAGGAGCAGCAAAAAAATGGGCCGAAGATGAAGCAGTGAAAACTGAAAAGAAATTCGATCAAAATTTACGTTCGATGTCAACTGCTGAATTAAAGCGTCATAAGAAAAATATGGAAGCTAAAGGTATTCCACAACAATATGGCTACGATAAGGTAGTTGCATAATTGAGACGCCGTGGCGAACTATAACATCTAAAGATCTATATCCCATTCTTTAAGGAGTTGGATATAGATTTTTTATTTTTATCACTTTCTGCGTAGTTTTCTGTTTATTATGTAGCGTAAAATATGTTATTATAATAAATTGATTAGAAAGAAAGGAAAAACATTTTAGCTATGTGGGGTAGAAAAAATATTATCTTGCTAGCCTCAGGGATCTTGATCGTGGTCTGTGTGCTGATAACTTTTTTCAGCAACGCAGGTGAAAAGAAGACCACGTTGACTTTCCAAGATGGCAGCACATATACAGGTACGACAAATGAGGGTAAACCCGTCAAAGGTACGCTCAAGTTCAAAAACGGCGATGTTTATACCGGTGGCTTCAAAGACGGGCATTTCGAAGGCCGGGGTACTTTCAAGTCACATAACGGCTGGACCTTTACGGGGATCTTCCATAAGGGTGTCGCAAATGGCGCGGGCAAATTGCAGGATAAAGACCACGTCATCCAAGCCGGTAACTATGTCAAAGGAGAGTACAAAGACAAATGAGAATCAAATGGTTTAGTTTGATCCGGATCACGGGTCTGATCTGTGTGCTCTTATATCACTTCTTTCAAATGCGCTATACCGGTGGTTTTATCGGGGTCGATATCTTCTTTACGTTCTCAGGCTATCTGATCACCGCCTTGATCATCGATGAGTTCAGTCGTTCGCAAAAATTTAGGTTGCGGGACTTCTATTATCGGCGCGTGATGCGGATCTTGCCTCCCCTGGGCTTGATGATCTGTATCGTTTTACCGTTCACTTTATTGGTCGGTAAAGATTACATCACTGACCTGACACGCCAGATCACATCAGCGGTCGGATTTGTGACCAACATCTTTGAGATCAACACGGGTGGAACGTATGAATCGCGCTTTATTCCGCATTTGTTCGTCCATACGTGGTCATTAGCGATCGAAGTTCAATTCTACTTGATCTGGGGCTTTTTACTTTACTTATTGACTAAAGTCTCAACGTCGGTCAAGCAATTCCGGTTGCGGGTACTAGCTGGCTCAGCTTTGCTTGCCGTAGGAAGTGCGACCGCAATGTATCTAGGAGCCCAAGGCTTGAGTGAATTTTCACCGATCTACTTCTCCAGTGTGACTCACATCTTCCCATTTTTCATCGGGAGCGTGTTAGGGTCGATCGCGGGGATCCAAGATCTGATGCCAGCTTTCAGTGCAAGTGTTGAGAAACATTGGACTAAAAATAAAGCTTTAGCCTTTATGATGATAAATTTAGCACTATTATTCATCTTGGCTTACTTCCTGCGCTTTGATCGCCGTGAGACTTACATGTTTGGCTTTATTTTAGCGAGTCTCTTTGCCGCGGGTGCGATCTTTGGGGCGAATATCTTACACCGCAAGACGCCGGATGTAAAAGAGCCTCAGATCTTTGTCTACCTCGCAGATATCAGCTATAGTGTTTATCTGTTCCACTGGCCGTTGTTTGTCATCTTACCCAAGCAATTCAGTAACGGGATCGCCGCGCTTTTGACGACGATCTTATCGGTCATTTTTGCGAGCTTCTCGTATTACTTCTTAGAACCGCTTCTCCGTGGTAAATCGGTCTCATTGGCTGGGCGTGAAGTCAATTTCAAACAGATCGTAGCTCCTTTAGGTGGTTTTATGACACTAGCGATTGGCTTTGGGGTGTTCCTCTGCTTACAAGCACCGACGATCTCTTCGTTGGAAGAAAACTTGATGTTAGGTGGGATCCAACAAGATGTCGGTAAGCTCGATATGGCGTACGCCAAAGCGACTGCGCCTAAAAATGAGACGCCAGTAGCGGCCGATCAAAATACGGGTATCCCAGCTGGAACGACGATCATCGGCGATAGTGTGACGCTTGGCAGTCGCAGTTATCTGTTGGAACACATGACAGACGTCGATATCGACGCAGAAGGTAACCGCACGATGAATCTAGCTTATGATGTTTTGATGAATCTACAAAATAGTGGGCAATTGCGTAAAAACGTGGTGATCTGTATCGGGACCAACTCGTTAGATGATTATCAAGAACAAACTCAAAAGGTGATCAATGACTTGAAACCAGGGCATCATTTGATCTTCATCACCCCGCATGATGGCCATGCCGATTCTTCGTATAACTCATATAAGTTGGGTGTGTGGGAACGGACTTTACCAAGCAAATACAAGTTCATCACGATCGGCGACTGGGATCAAGTTGCCCGAGCACACCAAGAAGTCTTTGAAGGCACTGATGGGACACACTTTGGTGGACGTGAAGATGCCAGCAAGTTGTATCTTGATTGTATCCAAGATGCACTCAAACGGGCTGAAAAGACACCAGTTAAGAAATAACCATTTAAGTATCAGCAAAAAATTTGCTGGTACTTTTTTATTTGCGTTTTTGCAAGGAAAAATACATGGAATTAGTCGTGTATATGTACAATATCAAATGAATTTGTTTTTAAATATAATGGACCTAAAACGATTTTACATATATAGGAGGGTCCTCAAATGAGTGTTGAAGATTTATTAGATGTTAGTCAAGGCGACGATTTAATGAGTGAATTATACGGTCAGACTAAAGAGCAAACCAAGCAAGTCGCCAAAAGTGCAGATGAAGTAGCAAGTGTGGTCGCTAAACCTGTCACGACAAATGCCCCAGCGCCATCAGCGGGTAATGACGTATCGGAATTATTGGGCAATGATACTGCCAATGTACCGGCACAAACAGAGGCACCTAAAGTTGAAAAAACGCTCTACAACAAGCTAGATGCAAATGATCAAAAATTGGCTGAAAAGCAATCTAAACAGCTCAACTATGCAGAACGGATCACATTGACGAATTACGGTCAAAAAGCCGCTGATAGTATTGATGCCTTTTCCAAGAAATATATGGAAAAAGGTCTTGATGATAGCAATCGTAAATCTGTCAGTGCCGATCTGAATATGTTGGCTAATGTGATCAAGAGCATCAACTTACAAGAAGTTGCTGATCAAGTCGAACGTGAAGAAACACAACAAGAAGATCGGGGAGGTTTCTTTGGCTTATTCAAGAAAAAGCCAAGCAAATTAGTTCCAGAAAAGAAACAAGATATCTTTAAAGCTACTTCTGATCGGATCGATGCTTTGAAAAATAAACTCGGTGTCGATCAACAGATCTTAGTCGAAGATAATAAGCAATTAGATGCCTTCTATACCGAAAATTTGAACTTATTCAGAGTTACTAATATCTTGATCGCAGGTTTGGAAATTTATGAAGAAGAGCTTGTGACTAAGATCATCCCTGAGCTACAAGAAGCTAAAAAAGATCCGACGCAAGATGAAGCTAAGATCCAAGAACATCGGTGAAAATTTGGACGGATGGAGCGGGATCTCATCGCTTAACCAGATCGAGATGACCGTGATCAAGTGGTCGGTCAAAAGTTTGACGGTCATAGTTTGTGAAAAGGGAGTATTTAGAGGCGGATGTGTTGTCAGATATTCCGAGGTGACACTGGCCTCTCATATAAGTAGTGCCGCCATTTTAGATCAATGTTAGTGCTGTAAAGGACTCTAAGCCACTCGCGCTGGTGGTAGATCAGTGGCAAAATATGTACAGCGATCCCGTGATAGAGTTCAGTTGGAGGCAAGCAGAGGACTTTTTGTTGGAATACTTGCAGTATCTGTTCGTCGATAGTTGCATGGATGTAGTCAAAGATCTCATCAACACTATTAAAATGCTTTTGATAAATGGCTTGGCGTGAGATGCTAGCTTCGTTTGCGATCTCAGTTAAAGTCAAGTGTGATCGCTGCTTGTTTTGCAGAGCCAAACGCATAACAGCATTGATGATCATTTCCCGTGTTTCTCTCATTTTGTGATTCCTTTCCATAAAAAATTGTCACTGTGTTAAGCAATAGGCAGGGAAAATCGCTATTTTACTCAGGGATATGTTGTCAGCGTGTCAATTTTTAGGGATATATTTCTTAGGTAGAGCTAGGGTATAGTGTGGAAAATGATGGGAATATTGTAACATGTTCAATGATTATAGAGGAGAGAAACGTATGAAAAATAAAAAATTATTATCGGCTCTTGTGAGTTTGATATTATTCATAGTATATGTAGCTATTATTTATACTAACCGTGAAAATCAATGGGTCATGGCCTTAGCTGCTTTAGTGCTATTGCCGATCATTGCAGTCGTATATAGGGATCTATTTTTACCCAAGGATAAATGAACGGACCTTAACCTTCTTATAAGTTTTAGGCAAAATAAATGCCTCCTGCTAGTTTTCGACTATACTATATAGTAGAAAGAAAAAAGTGGGAGGTATTTTTATGGATAAAAATGAAGTAGTCGAAACACCTAAACAAAAGGCACAAAAAGCGGTTCATACAGCAGCAATCGGAGCAGCCACAGTGGCGGCAACACCGATCCCATTTGCCGACGCGATAGCTTTGATGCCGATCCAAACCGCAATGATCGTGCAGATCTATCGGACGTACGGTAAAAATGTTTCTAAGGGTATGGTACAAGGTGTGCTCAAATCCACTTTTGCGACAACGATGGGGCGGAGCTTAGCAGGTAGCTTATTCAAATTAGTCCCAGGTGCTGGAAGTATTCTAGGAGGTGCGATCAGTGCAGGTGTAGCCGTTTCAGTGACCGAAGCGATCGGCCAAGTTTTGATCAAAGAATTTGAAGATGGTAATGCGATCGATCTTGAGAGCTTGAGTTCGATCATTTTAACAGCGATCGCGATCGCAACGAAGAAAAAATAGTACCAGTTCGAAGATTTTTGTGCTAAACTGGCAAAAACACAAAAAGGATGTATAAGAGATGAAACGCTACCAGACATTATTATTTGACGTTGATGACACCTTACTTGATTTTCATGCGGCTCAAGACCAAGCGCTCGACCAGCTATTCACTTCAGTCGATATCGAGCCGACTGCTACGGTAAAACAGGCCTATGCCACATATAACCAAGGACTGTGGGAACAGCTCGAACGTGGCGAGATCACACGGGATGAGTTGATGGCGATCCGTTTTCCGACCTTTTTTAAGGAGCATTTTGGTAAAACATTAGCTAATAATAGCTTAAATGAACGTTACTTGCAGTTTTTAGCTAATGGTCATCAACCCCTGCCTGGAGCACGTGAATTGTTGGAAGATCTAGCAGCACGTGACTATGAGCTGTATATTGTGACTAACGGTGTTAAATTCATCCAAGAAAAGCGGCTAAAAGAATCTAAGTTTGATCAATATTTCAAACAGATCTTCATCTCAGAGACGTTAGGTGCCCAAAAGCCGTCGCAACTCTTTTTCAAACGTGCTTTTGATCAGATCGCGGGTTTTGATAAAGAAAAAGCCCTGATCATCGGTGATTCGCTCAGTTCAGATATGTTAGGTGGCCAAAATGCCGGGATCGATACACTATGGTTGAATCGTAAGCAACAGGTAGCTGATCCTAAGATCAAGATCGATCTGGAAGCTAGTTTGCTGGCTCAGATCAGTGATATTTTAAGCTAAATAAATGAAGTTGTAGTTAGCCAGTATTAGTACTACTCTGTATTTGGGGAGTGAGAGTATGTCAGATACATTAGTAGTACTATCAAAGTTGATCGATACTATTTCAGAAGAGTATTTATATTTTTCTCAAAAATTTATACAAAAAGTAAATATGAGCAAATATAATTTACGGAAACTAAATATAGGCAATATTATGCGAGATGATTATTTCTTACATGAACTTATCCCAGGATATTTAAAATTTTCAGCTATTTTGATGGAAAAGATAGAATATGACTTTCTAGATTATTTATTGGATTTTGATTTTAGTTATCGTGTGAAATCCCAAAAGACGACCTATGATAAAATCAGACAGTACTCTTACAGGGAAAAATCTCTTGGCGGAATTTCTGTAAATAAATCATTAAATGATTTGGTGGGTTTTCGGATCATTTTGGCAGATATTGAAAAAAATCTAGACGGAATTAGAGATTTATTAACTTTAAAGTGTGATGATAAGAAGTTATTTCGATTTATTGATCGTGATGTTGGTGGATATCATGCAATTCATTGTTATTTCAAGATCAATAACTATAGTTTTCCGTGGGAATTACAGATTTGGGATTCTGCAAACAAAGCTGATAATTTTTTTGCGCATGAAGAACATGAACGAAAGAGGATGGTGGAAAGTAATGCTTCATATGATCGCTTTAGCTAAGCAAAATGGAATCGCATTAGCTTATCATTTTGCTGCAACAGACAAAGAAGAATTTTTAAAAAAAAGAAGTGAATTACGAAATATTTCGCCAGACTTTTTGGCGGGGATCAGTATTCATGTGATAAACAGCGAAGGAACAACTTTTGCAGATATTCAGCGTATGGATCCATATTTTTCTGATGCAATACAACTAGATAGCGTATCTGAATTAGTTGAAAAGGTCAGACGGTTGAGTCAATTGAATGCCACTGATATTGCAGCTTATTTAGTACAACGCTACCATTTAAATTCTTTCTTATTACAAAAGACGCTATATTATATTTATGCTGATTACTTAGAAAAATATCGTGAACCTCCCTTTATCGCTGACTTTGAAGCATTTGAACATGGACCGGTCGAAAGAGAAGTCTATCGTAAAAATAAATATACTGATGAATTAGAAAAGTCAGGTTTATTTGAGGGAAAATTAGCGGTCTACCCAAAAACTGCAGAATTACTTTTGACGATCAAAACAACAGTTGAACAGTGTAAGCAACAATATATTGCAGCTTGGGATGATCCGGAGAAAAATTTGACCCATCGAAAAGGGACTCCTTGGAGTCGTGCGCGTGCCAGGCAAGAAAATTTGAAAATTTTAGATGAAGATATTTGCGCTTATCATCATTTAGAACGTTTGCCGACACTGACGAAATAGTTTTCAGAAAACGCGCAAAAAGTATTGACAGTACCGGTTTTTATTGCTACACTATATAGATGCAAAAACTGTGAATTTAGATGCTTGATACGATCTATTGTCCGGATCAGGTAAACGAAGAAGCAAAAATAGTGAGGTTTATTTTATTAAACATGATCTGTTTTTGCTTTTTTTTGCCAAAATTCACTGAAAATTTTTGTAAAAAGTTATTTGTAACATAATTGTAATATTAATTTTCAGTTGTAGCAGCAATTTACAGTAAATATTTTGAGAGGTGAACAACTTGGCAGGACATTTAGTAAAATACGGCAAACACCGTGAACGCAGAAGTTATTCTCGAATCAAAGAAGTTCTAGATCTGCCTAACTTGATCGAGATCCAAACAGACTCTTACAAATGGTTCTTAGACGAAGGTTTGCGTGAGATGTTTGAAGACATCATGCCTATCGAAGACTTCGCAGGGAACTTATCACTTGAATTTGTAGATTATCAATTGTTAGAACCAAAGTACACGGTTGACGAAGCACGTGAACACGATGCTAACTACTCAGCACCATTACACGTTACTTTGCGTTTGATCAACAAGGAAACAGGAGAGATCAAGTCACAAGACGTCTTCTTTGGCGATTTCCCATTGATGACAAAGCAAGGAACATTCATCATCAACGGTGCTGAACGTGTTATTGTCTCACAATTAGTTCGTTCACCCGGCGTATACTTTAACTCTGAATTAGATAAAAATGGCCGTGAAAACTACGGTACAACGGTGATCCCTAACCGTGGTGCTTGGTTGGAATACGAAACAGATGCTAAAAATGTTGCGTATGTACGTATCGACCGCACACGTAAGATTCCATTGACAGAATTGATCCGTGCTTTGGGTTACGAATCAGATTCACAAATTCTTGAAATACTCGGTGAAACTGATGCATTGATGAATACTTTGGAAAAAGATATCCACAAGAACATGGAAGATTCTCGGGTTGAAGAATCCTTGAAAGATATCTACGAACGCCTACGTCCAGGTGAACCAAAGACAGCTGATTCTGCACGTAGTCTTTTGACAGCTCGTTTCTTTGATCCAAAACGTTACGACTTAGCAGCTGTTGGCCGTTACAAGATCAACAAAAAGCTTGATTTGAAGACACGTTTATTGAACACACGTGTAGCTGAAACTTTAGCTGATCCAGAAACAGGCGAGATCATCGTCAACAAGGGTGACCTTTTAGATAAGGTAGCTATGGAAAAACTAGCTCCTTACCTCAAGCGTGATGACTTCAAGATGGTAACATTCCATCCATCTGAAGAAGGTGTGGTCCAAGAACCAATGACCTTACAGATCATCAAGGTCTACTCTGAAACAGATCCAGAACGCGTGATCAACATGATCGGTAACGGTAATGTACCTTTGGAATACAAGCACATCACACCAGCTGATATCTTGGCTTCCATGAACTACTTCTTCAACTTGCAAGAAGGTTTAGGTAGCGTTGATGATATCGACCACTTGGGTAACCGTCGTATCCGTTCTGTGGGTGAATTATTACAAAACCAATTCCGTATCGGTTTGACACGGATGGAACGTGTGGTTCGTGAAAGAATGTCTATCCAAGACATCGCAACGGTAACACCACAACAATTGATCAACATCCGTCCAGTTGTTGCTTCGATCAAGGAATTCTTTGGTAGTTCCCAGTTGTCCCAGTTCATGGATCAAACAAACCCACTTGGCGAACTTACACATAAGCGTCGTCTTTCAGCCTTAGGGCCTGGTGGTTTAACACGTGACCGTGCTGGCTATGAAGTTCGTGACGTTCACTATACTCACTATGGTCGTATGTGTCCGATCGAAACGCCTGAAGGTCCTAACATCGGTTTGATCAACAGTTTGTCCACTTATGCTCGTGTTAACAAATATGGTTTCGTGGAAACACCATACCGTCGTGTTTCTTGGGATACACATAAAGTTACTGACAAGATCGACTACTTGACAGCTGATGAAGAAGATAACTATGTCGTAGCTCAAGCTAACTCACCATTAAACGATGACGGTTCATTCGTTGATGATGTTGTTATGGCTCGTCATAAAAATGAAAACATCGAAATTTCCGTTGATAAAGTCGACTACATGGACGTGTCACCAAAACAAGTTGTTGCGGTCGCTACAGCATGTATTCCTTTCTTGGAAAACGATGACTCCAACCGTGCTTTGATGGGTGCTAACATGCAGCGTCAGGCGGTTCCTTTGATCAAGCCACATGCTCCATTAGTTGGTACTGGTATTGAATACAAAGCCGCTCATGACTCCGGTGATGCTTTGATCGCTGACCATGACGGTACAGTTGAATACGTTGATGCGCGTGAGATCCGCGTGCGTCGCGAAGATGGCTCTTTAGACACTTACAAGTTGATGAAATTCCGTCGTTCTAACGGTGGTAAGAACTACAACCAAACACCGATCGTACGTGTTGGTGACCACGTTGATGCTGATGATGTGTTAGCTGATGGCCCATCAATGGAAGAAGGGGAATTAGCTTTAGGGCAAAACCCACTTATCGCCTTCATGACTTGGGACGGTTACAACTTCGAAGATGCTATCGCTATCAACGAACGTTTAGTTAAAGAAGATGTTTATACTTCGATCCACATCGAAGAACATGAATCCGAAGCTCGTGATACAAAACTCGGGCCTGAAGAAATGACACGTGAAATTCCTAACGTTGGTGAAGATGCGTTGAAGAACTTAGATGAGTTCGGTATCGTACGCATCGGTGCTGAAGTTAAGGATGGCGATATCTTAGTTGGTAAAGTTACGCCTAAGGGTATGACTGAATTATCAGCTGAAGAACGCCTATTGCATGCGATCTTTGGTGAAAAAGCACGTGAAGTTCGGGATACCTCCTTACGTGTGCCTCACGGTGGTGGCGGTATCGTCCAAGACGTGAAGATCTTCACGCGTGAAGCTGGTGATGAATTAGCACCTGGTGTTAACATGATGGTTCGTGTTTACATTGCACAAAAACGTAAATTACAAGTCGGCGATAAGATGGCTGGTCGTCACGGTAACAAGGGTACTGTTTCTGTTGTTATCCCTGAAGAAGATATGCCATTTATGCCAGATGGTACACCAATCGACATCATGCTTTCTCCAATGGGTGTGCCTTCCCGTATGAACATCGGGCAAGTATTAGACTTGCACTTGGGTATGGCTGCACGTAAACTCGGTATCCACGTAACTTCACCAGTTTTCGATGGTGCTCGTGACGAAGATATCTGGGCAGCCTTGAAAGAAGCTGGTCTTCCATCTGACGGTAAGACAGTTCTTTACGATGGCCGTACAGGTGAAGCCTTCGATAACCGTGTCGCTGTTGGTGTCATGTACTACATGAAACTCGCTCACATGGTCGATGATAAGATCCACGCTCGTTCAATTGGACCTTACTCCTTGGTTACACAACAACCTCTTGGTGGTAAAGCACAATTTGGTGGCCAAAGATTTGGGGAAATGGAAGTTTGGGCCCTTGAAGCTTATGGGGCAGCTTACACCTTGCAAGAAATCTTGACCTACAAGTCTGATGACGTGGTCGGCCGTGTTAAGACTTACGAAGCTATCGTTAAGGGTGAACAAATTCCACAACCAGGCGTGCCTGAATCATTCCGCGTTTTAGTTAAGGAATTACAATCACTTGGTCTTGATATGAAAGTGCTCGACGCTCAAAAACAAGAGATCGAATTGCGCGATATGGACGAAGATGATGATGACATCATGAAAGTCGATGCATTAGCTAAAGTTTCGGAAGAAGAAAAAGCTAAGCGCGAAAAAGCTGCAGCAGAAAAAGAAGCTGAAGCAGAAGGCTCAAAACCAGCCGAAGAAGAAACAAAAGTTGAAAAGTAGTAAACACTCGTATTTCAAAATAAGAAAGGGAGGTCGGTCCTTTGATCGATGTCAATAAATTCGATAGCATGCAAATCGGCCTTGCTTCATCCGATAAGATCAGAAGCTGGTCTTATGGTGAAGTCAAGAAGCCAGAAACGATCAACTATCGTACGTTGAAACCAGAAAAAGACGGTCTGTTTGATGAACGGATTTTCGGACCTACAAAAGACTGGGAATGTGCCTGTGGAAAATACAAGAAAGTTAGCTATAAGGGCGTTGTGTGTGACCGCTGTGGCGTTGAAGTCACACGTGCAAAAGTTCGTCGTGAACGTATGGGTCACATCGAACTTGCTGCCCCTGTAACACATATCTGGTATTTCAAAGGTATCCCTAGCCGAATGGGTCTTGTGCTTGACATGAGCCCTCGTGCCCTTGAAGAGATCATCTACTTTGCATCTTATGTAGTTACTGATGGTGGGGACACGCCTTTAGAAAGAAAGCAACTCTTAACTGAACGTGAATATCGTGAAAAACGTGAAGAATACGGTGATGGCTTTAAAGCAGCAATGGGTGCCGAAGCTATCCGGACACTTTTACGCGATGTAGATCTAGAAAGAGAATGTGCTGAATTAAAAGAAGAATTAAAAGAAGCAACGGGTCAAAAACGGACACGTGCCGTTCGCCGTTTGGATATCTTGGAAGCCTTCTTGAATTCCGGCAACCATGCTGACTGGATGGTAATGGATGCAATTCCTGTTATTCCACCAGATCTACGTCCAATGGTCCAACTTGAAGGTGGCCGTTTTGCAACAAGTGACTTGAACGACTTATACCGCCGTGTTATCAACCGTAACAACCGTTTGAAACGCTTGCTCGACTTGAATGCACCTGGCATCATCGTGCAAAACGAAAAGCGGATGTTGCAAGAAGCTGTTGATGCTTTGATCGATAACGGTCGTCGTGGTCGTCCGGTAACAGGTCCTGGTAACCGTCCATTGAAGTCCTTATCTCACATGCTTAAAGGTAAGCAAGGTCGCTTCCGTCAAAACTTGTTAGGTAAGCGTGTTGACTACTCTGGTCGTTCAGTTATCGACGTTGGTCCTAAGTTGAAACTTAACCAAATGGGTATCCCGCATGAAATGGCTTTGGAATTGTTCAAACCATTCATGATGCGTGAATTGACTAAGCGTGGTATGGCTTCTAACATCAAGAATGCTAAACGTAAGATCGATCGTCGTGACGATGATATCTGGGACGTTTTAGAAGATGTTATCAAAGAACACCCAGTCTTGCTCAACCGCGCCCCTACATTGCACCGTTTGGGTATCCAAGCCTTTGAACCTACCTTAGTTGATGGTAAAGCTATGCGCTTGCATCCACTTGCCTGTGAAGCTTACAACGCCGACTTTGACGGGGACCAAATGGCTATCCACGTGCCATTATCTGATGAAGCTCAAGCAGAAGCACGCTTGCTCATGCTTGCTGCTCACCACATCTTGGCACCTAAAGATGGTAAGCCGATCATCTCACCATCTCAAGATATGACGATCGGTAACTACTACATTACGATCGAAGAAAAAGATCGTGAAGGTGAAGGTATGATCTTCAAAGACGTCAACGAAGTTCGCACAGCTTACCAAAACAACTACGTGCACTTGCACACACGTATTGGTTTGCAAGCATCTTCCTTGGCTGCTAAGGGAACACCATTTACAGACTGGCAAAAAGACCGGATCTTGGTGACAACAGCTGGTAAAGCGATCTTTAACGAGATCTTACCAGAAGATTTCCCATACCTTAACGAACCAACTGCAGAGAACTTGTCTGGCAAGACACCAGATAAGTATTTCTTAGAACCAGGTCAAGATATTCATGAATACTTGGCTGAAGCTGATCTTGTAGCACCATTCAAGTCTGGTTTCTTATCAGATATCATCGCTCAAGTCTACAAAGACTACAAAGTTACTGCTACAGCAGAACTTTTGGACCGCATGAAAGACTTAGGTTACTACGAATCAACTAAATCTGGTTTGACAGTGGGTATCGCTGACGTTACTGATCTTGATGAAAAACCAGAGATCGTTGAACGTGCTCATAAAGAAGTTGCGACAGTTGCTAAGCAATTCCGTCGTGGTTTGATCACAGAAGACGAACGTTACAACCGTGTTATCGCTATTTGGAACAAGGCTAAAGATGATATCCAAGCTAAGCTAGTTGAAAAGATGGATCCATCTAACCCTATCCAAATGATGAGTGATTCCGGTGCTCGTGGTAACATCTCTAACTTTACGCAGCTTGCTGGTATGCGTGGTTTGATGGCTGCTCCTAACGGTAAGACAATGGAACTTCCAGTTATTGCGAACTTCCGTGAAGGTCTTTCTGTGATGGAAATGTTTATTTCCACTCACGGTGCTCGTAAAGGTATGACCGATACGGCGCTTAAGACAGCCGACTCCGGTTACTTGACCCGTCGTTTAGTAGACGTTGCCCAAGATGTTATCATTCGTGAAACAGACTGTGGTACTGACCGTGGTTTAGATGTGACAGCTATCCGTGAAGGTAACGAAATGATCGAACCATTATACGATCGTATCTTAGGTCGTTACACGATGAAGGCTGTTAAACATCCAGAAACAGGCGAAGTTATCGTTCCAGCTGATGTTATGATCGATGAAACAATGGCACAACAAGTTGTTGATGCTGGTGTTGAAATGGTCACGATCCGATCCGCCTTCACATGTAACACACGTCATGGTGTTTGTGAACACTGCTACGGCCGTAACATGGCTACGGGGGATGAAGTTGAAGTGGGTGAAGCAGTTGGTACTGTGGCTGCTCAATCTATCGGTGAACCTGGTACTCAGCTTACGATGCGTACTTTCCATACCGGTGGGGTTGCCGGAGACGATATCACACAAGGTCTTCCTCGTGTGCAAGAAATCTTCGAAGCTCGTAATCCTAAGGGTCGTGCAACGATCACAGAAGTTACGGGTGTCATCCAATCAGTTGAAGAAAACCCAGCTGAACGTACAAAAGAAGTTACAGTTCAAGGTGAAACAGATACCAGAACATACTCCTTACCATTTACTTCTGTCTTGAAGGTAAAAGAAGGCGACTATGTTCACCGTGGTGAAGCCTTGACAGTAGGTTCGATCGATCCTAAGGAATTGATCAAAGTGCGTGACGTCTTATCAACTGAAAACTACATCTTGCGTGAAGTTCAAAAGGTTTACCGTATGCAAGGGGTAGAAATTTCTGATAAGCACGTTGAAGTTATGGCACGTCAAATGTTGCGTAAAGTTCGTATCATGGATCCAGGTGACACAAACATGTTGCCAGGTACATTGATGGATATCAACGACTTTAAGGATAACAACGTTGATACTTTGATCAACGGCGGTATCCCAGCAACAGCACGTCCTGTCCTTCTTGGTATCACCAAGGCTTCCTTGGAAACAAACAGTTTCTTATCTGCTGCTTCCTTCCAAGAAACAACACGTGTCCTAACTGATGCTGCTATCCGTGGTAAGAACGATCCATTGATCGGTTTGAAGGAAAATGTTATCATTGGTAAGATCATCCCTGCTGGTACAGGTATGAAGAAGTACCGTGACATTGTTCCTGAAGAAGTAGGTACTGCTTCTGACAGTGTTTACTCGATCTCCGACGTGGAAAAATCACTTGAAGCAAAAGAAGCGATGGCTGCTGTTAAAGCAGATGATGAAAACTAAGCATCGCTGATATACTAAAAAAGCATCTCGCAAAAAAATGCGAGATGCTTTTTTGTTTGGTTTAATTTTGCATGTTTTGGCTGACCTTTTCTAATAACCATTGATTAAAGGCAGCAGTGTCGATCCCCACACAGACTTTAGCGTTAGTCTTACCATCATGATAGGCACCACGGATATCAGCCACGGTCTCACCTACTGCAGGTCCTTCTGTGACGATATCGACCCAGTAATCTTTAGTCTCAAAAGCTTCTGGATGTTCGAGATAAAAGAGCGTCTGTAGATCGTGGATCGCCGTTCCATTTTCATCATGGTCAAAGTCATGTCCAATGATATCGTGGAGCATTTGACCAGCACGCCCAAACTGTTTGAGTTTATCTGTCGTCTCATCACTGATCCGGCCAGCAAGTGTAACATCTAAGCCAACCATAACAATCGGGAGCTGAGAGTTGTATATGATCTGAGCTGCATGCGGGTCAGTAAAGATATTGAATTCAGCAGCACTAGTCATATTGCCACGACCTAATGAGCCGCCCATTGCGATGATCTGCTTGATCTTAGATTTGACTTCAGGATATTCACGCAGTAGCAGGGCGATGTTGGTATACGCTCCAGTAGTGATCAAAGTTATCGGTTCAGTGCTGTTCATGAGTGTTTCACGTAAAGCTTGGACAGCATGCAAAGCGAGCGGCTTACTGGTTGGTTCAGGAAAGTCATAGCCAGCCATACCACTTTCACCGTGGATCCGAGCCGCATCTTCGAATTTTTTGATCAATGGATCAGTTGCGCCCGCTGCTACAGGGACATCTTTGTTAAAAAAGTCGACTAGTGTCAAAGCATTTTTAGTCGTTTTATCAACGGTAACATTACCAGCAACAGTAGTGATCAAAGCGACTTCTAGCTTGGGGTCGGTCAAAGCAGTTGAGATCATCACTGCATCGTCGATCCCTGGGTCAGTATCTAAAATAATTTTGTGTGTCATAAATAATTCACCTCTATATAAAAATATCATTATACACTATAAATTATAGTTGAAACCGCTTGATTTTGCTTAGATAGACCCTTGGACTTAATTTTTTTTAAAATTTAGCCCAATTTAAAGCAATAGGCAAGCTCAAAAGATACCCCACAGACAAAAAAGGAACAAAGGGAAACGCATGTTGTTTTGTATATTTGGCATAGATAAGTGCGGTCAGACTGGCGATAAATAAAATACTAGCTAAAGTTTGATCACCTAGTGTTATCCCTAGGACTAAAATAACAAAGGTATCACCATAGCCAAGCTTTTTAGTCCAATTTGCCCAAAAGAGCACACCAAATAAAACGACTTGGGTAAAGGAAAGCTGCAAGGGAGCAAGCGTTAGTAAGCAGATGGCACCCAATATCAATAGGTAAAGAGAAATAGTCGTATCTTGCCAATCTTCTAGGCTCAAGCAAAGTAGCCAAAAACTCGTCAAAATGAAATTAGGCCAGATCTCCCACGGCAAAAAATAGCAGACACTCCCCAGTAATAGACCAAAACCTAATTCGATGTAGGTGCTTAAGGGTGAGATCTTTTGGTGGCAAAAATGACAATGCCCTTTTTGTAAAACATAACCTAAAACGGAGAGTAATTGCCACCACGTCAAGTTATGTTGGCACGTTTCGCAAAAAGAATGCGGATAGAGCAATGAACAGCGGTATTTAGAGCGGTAAGCCAGACAGGTCGCAAATGACCCCAGACATAAACCTAAGATGATTATCAGTGTAATCAGCATGTTAAGATTCCTCCTCACTTTATAGATACGCAAGACCTTGGAAAAAAATTGCACATAATTTGAAAATATTATTTGACATCCCTTGTTTAAACGTGTTAATCTGTAAAAGGTGCTTTATGTGAACAGTTCTCTTGGGATCAGCCCAAGATCGTGCTGGCTGTGAGCAAGTTAGCACACATTTAAACGACGTACATCGGGACGTTATTTTTTTATTTATAAAAAAGAAACTCCTGGATGTGTGTACTTAAAATAATACATGAGACAAGGAAGGAGGAAGCTTTAGATATGCCTACAATTAACCAATTAGTTCGTAAGGGCCGTAAGTCTAAAGGTTCAAAATCTAATTCCCCAGCTTTAAACTTTGGGTATAACAGTTACAAGAAAGTACAAACAAACAATCCTGCTCCTCAAAAACGCGGGGTTGCAACTCGTGTCGGTACAATGACACCTAAGAAACCTAACTCTGCTTTACGTAAGTATGCTCGTGTTCGTTTGTCTAACTTGATCGAAGTTACAGCATACATCCCAGGTATCGGCCACAACTTGCAAGAACACAGTGTTGTTCTTATCCGTGGCGGTCGTGTAAAAGACTTACCAGGGGTTCGTTACCATATCGTTCGTGGTGCTTTAGATACAGCCGGTGTTGACGGCCGTATGCAAAGTCGCTCCAAGTATGGTGCTAAGAAACCTAAGAAATAATTAAACATAAATAACTAAAAAATACTTAATTACGAAGAAGTAGCTAGAATTTGAGGAGGTCATTTTAGATGCCAAGAAAAGGTGCCGTTGCAAAACGCGAAGTGCTCCCAGATCCAATTTACAACTCAAAATTGGTTACACGCTTGATCAACCGTTTGATGTTAGACGGTAAGCGCGGGACTGCATCAAAAATTTTATACGAATCTTTTGATATTATTAAGGAACAAACAGGTAACGATCCATTAGAAGTGTTCGAAGAAGCAATGAAGAACATCATGCCTGTTTTGGAAGTTAAAGCTCGCCGTGTTGGTGGTTCTAACTACCAAGTTCCGATCGAAGTTCGTCCAGAACGTCGTACAACATTAGGTTTGCGTTGGTTAGTTAACTACTCACGTTTACGTGGGGAACACACAATGCCAGAACGCTTAGCTAAAGAAATTATGGACGCTGCTAACAATACAGGTGCATCAGTTAAGAAGCGCGAAGATACACACAAGATGGCAGAAGCCAACCGCGCATTTGCACACTATCGCTGGTAATTTTAGGATGACTATTATATGATTTAGATAGGTAAATCTTATAGTAGTCATTTTTTTGAAAAAAGAACTACTATTATCTTTATTTTTGGAAGGAGAGAAATCTCAAATGGCAAACAAGCGTGAATTCCCATTGGAAAAAACACGTAACATCGGGATCGTTGCTCACATCGATGCTGGTAAGACAACAACGACCGAACGTATCTTGTATTACACAGGTAAGATCCACAAAATCGGTGAAACACACGATGGTGCTTCACAAATGGACTGGATGGAACAAGAACAAGAACGTGGTATCACGATCACATCCGCTGCTACAACAGCGCAATGGAAAGACAACCGTATCAACATCATCGACACCCCAGGACACGTTGACTTTACTGTCGAAGTAGAACGTTCATTACGTGTTCTTGACGGTGCGGTAGTTGTTTTGGATGCTCAATCTGGTGTAGAACCACAAACAGAGAACGTATGGCGTCAAGCTACAACATATGGTGTTCCACGTATCGTATTCATCAACAAGATGGACAAGATTGGTGCTAACTTTGACTACTCTGTAAGCACGATCAAGGACCGTTTGCAAGCAAACCCATTGCCAGTTCAAATGCCTATCGGTGCTGAAGATCAATTCGAAGGTGTTATCGACTTGGTTGAAATGCAAGCTGACCTTTACGATGAAGATGCTTCTGGTGCTAGCTGGGAAACAGTTCCAGTTCCAGAAGAATACTTGGAAGAAGCACAAACTCGCCGTGAAGAAATGATCGAAGCATTAGCTGATGTTAATGAAGACATCATGGAAAAATACCTTGGTGGGGAAGAAATTTCTAAAGAAGAAATCAAGAAAGCTATTCGTCAAGCTACACTTAGCTTAGATGTATACCCTGTTTTTGCTGGTTCTGCCTTCAAGAACAAAGGTGTTCAAATGATGCTTGATGGTGTTAATGATTACTTACCATCTCCATTAGATGTTAAGCCATATAACGCTACAAACCCAGATACAGACGAAGTTGTTGAACTTGTTGCTGATGATGACAAGCCATTTGCTGGTTTAGCATTTAAGATCGCAACTGACCCATTCGTTGGTCGTTTGACATTCTTCCGTGTTTACACAGGTACTTTGGAAGCTGGTTCATACGTCTTGAACGCTACAAAGGGCAAGCGTGAACGTGTAGGTCGTTTGTTGCAAATGCACTCTAACCACCGTAACGAAATCTCTGAAGTATTCTCCGGTGATATCGCTGCTGCTATCGGTTTGAAGGACACAACAACAGGTGACTCCTTGACAGATCCTAAGCACCCATTGATCCTTGAATCCATGGAATTCCCAGAACCGGTTATCCAAGTTTCTGTGGAACCAAAATCCAAGGCTGACCAAGATAAGATGGACGTTGCTTTACAAAAACTTGCTGAAGAAGATCCTACATTCAAGGCTGAAACAAACCCTGAAACAGGCGAAACATTGATCGCTGGTATGGGTGAGTTGCACTTGGATATCATCGTTGATCGTATGAAGCGTGAATTCCACGTTGAAGCTACTGTTGGTGAACCACAAGTTGCTTACCGTGAAACATTCACAAAACAAGTACAATCACAAGGTAAGTTCGTTCGTCAATCTGGTGGTAAAGGTCAATACGGTGACGTTTGGATTGAATTTACACCAAACGAAGAAGGTAAAGGCTTCGAATTCGAAAATGCTATCGTCGGTGGTGTTGTTCCTCGTGAATACATCCCTTCAGTAGAACAAGGTTTGAAGGAAGCTATGCAAAATGGTGTCTTGGCTGGATATCCATTGATCGACGTTAAGGCTAAGTTATATGATGGTAGCTACCACGATGTTGACTCCTCTGAAGCTGCATTTAAGGTTGCTGCATCACTTTCCTTGCGTAACGCTGCATCCAAGGCTGGCGCTGTAATTCTTGAACCGATCATGAAGGTTGAAGTTGTTGCTCCAGAAGATAACTTGGGTGACGTTATGGGTCACGTGACAGCTCGTCGTGGCCGTGTTGAAGGTATGGAAGCTCGCGGTAACGCACAAGTTGTTAACGCATTTGTTCCATTGTCCGAAATGTTCGGTTACGCAACAACATTACGTTCTGCAACACAAGGTCGTGGTACATTTACAATGACAATGGATCACTACGAACCAGTGCCAAAGGCTATCCAAGAAGAAATCATCAAGAAAAACGGCGGCAACGCTTAATCATAATTGATGGTATAAGAAAAGGCCGTTGGGGTTATCCCAGCGGTCTTTTTGTGATACATAAAATCAACTTTCTAAGTAAGCGATCATCTTATCGAAGTTGTTTTCCATATTGGTAGTTCCTACTTGATAGAGTTCATCGAGTTTTTTGATGTTATGTTCTAAACGGCCGACTTTAACAGGTGTTTCTGGTGCTAAAACAAAGATCTTATCATCTTTTTCCAATTGATTCAAAGTTTTGACCGACTTATTGTAATTTTCTGGTCGTGCGATCGCAGCTTTGACAAAGTTAGGATAAGTTTTGAAATGACGATGATAGAGCTTTTGAAGAGCAAAACTAGTTGGCTTTTTGCGGTAATCGCGCATTCTAGTTCTGACGACCACGATCTTATCAAAACCAGCTTGTTGAGCTAGATCATAAGGTATCGAATCAGCGATCCCGCCGTCTAGACATAATCCCTTAGCCGTTTGGACTGGTTTGGAGATAAAAGGCATAGAAGATGAAGCTTCTAAAGCATTCACAAATGGTTTGCCTGGTTTTGGTTTATTGAAAGTAACGGCTTTGCCACTTGTCAATTCAGTCGCTACGACCACGAAATTAGTTTCCGAGCGTTCATATGCTTTAACATCAAAGTTATGCCAAGTTGGTCCGTGATCTGCGAATAAGAAATCAAGGTTGATGATGCTTTCTTTTTTGAGCACATTAGCCATTGAGATGTATTCTTTGTCATCGCGGTATTGCGTATTGATGTTGTAAGTTCGCTTATATTGTTTGGAAACGTAATTAGCACCACTCAAAGAGCCAGCTGAAACGCCAATCACGGTTTTAAATTGAATATCTTTTTTTAGTAAAACATCAAGGATACCTGAAGTGTAGAGCCCACGCATGGCACCACCTTCGAGCACTAGTGCTGCATTATAGTACATAATTAATGACCTTCTCTCTTCTTGGTACAACCTAATTTTAAGAAGTTTAAGTTTTTTGTGCAAGGTAAAAGGAAAAATTTAAACTAAATGCTTAAAAATAAAGTAGCATGTCTTGCTAGTTTAAATCTAGGCTGCATGCTACTTTATTATATTAGTATACTTTTGCACCTAAAGAACTTTCAAAATGACGTAAAGCCCATTCGTGTCCGATTTGATCAAAACTAGCCACGGCATTTTTAGGGATCTCAAGTGAGTAGTTTAGGTCGTAAGCGTCCACGGCAGTATGCAGAACGCAAATGTCAGTGCAGACCCCAGTTAAACAGAGCGTATCGATCTTGCGGGTGCGTAAAAAGTTATCTAAGCCTGTATTTTGGAAGCTGGAATACCGATCTTTGGAGTATTGCCAGACTAATTCGTTGGCTTGATTATTTTGGTACCACTCTGCTAACTTACCGTAAAGTTGGTGTCCCCAAGTTCCTTCTATATTATGTGGGGGAAATAATTTACTTTCAGGATGGTACTTATCGTTTAACTGATGGGTGTCGGTCGGTAAGATAACATAATCACCGTTAGCTAGGTAGGTGTCAGCTAATTTGAGGATAGTCTCTTCGATAGCTTGGCCAGGCTCTTTGCAGGAAAGCGTACCGTCGTCGGCGATAAAGTCGTTAGTGTAGTCGATAATGAGTAGAGCTTTTTTCATGTTGAGATACCTCGTATATATTTTTCTTATTATAATAGAAGAAAAGTGATCTAGTTGTAAAGTAAAAGCACAAATAACGCTTTCATAAAAATATTTTCAAAAAAATACTTGATTTGTGTTTTTGTTTGTAATAATATAGAAAAGTACTTGTGCAAGGGACAAGTGCATAATTCAGTTGTTTTATATTTTAAATGAGCTATGATGTGAAAGGTTGCGACACACCCGGGAGCTTTGCCACAGGCGTGACGGGAATTTTCACGGAGCTAGTCTTATTTTTAAAATAGACGAGGGAGGTAACATAATGGCAAAACAAAAAATTCGTATTCGTTTGAAAGCATACGAACACCGCATTTTAGATCAATCCGCTGACAAGATCGTGGAAACAGCTAAGAGAACAGGTGCTCAAATTTCCGGTCCTATTCCGTTGCCAACGGAACGTACAATTTACACGGTTATTCGTTCACCACACAAATACAAATATTCTCGTGAACAATTTGAAATGCGCACACATAAGCGTTTGATCGATATCGTAAATCCTACACCAAAGACAGTTGATTCATTGATGAAACTTGACTTACCATCTGGTGTTGATATCGAAATCAAATTATAATAAATTACATTAAACTATAAAAATTAATTGGAGGTGTACTCATGACCACTAAAGGAATCTTAGGCAAAAAAGTAGGTATGACACAAGTCTTCACTGAAAACGGCGAATTAGTTCCTGTAACAGTTGTTGAAGTTGGTTCTAACGTTGTATTACAAGTTAAAACTGTTGAAAATGACGGTTACGAAGCTGTTCAATTAGGTTTTGATGACCAACGTGAAGTGAATGCTAACAAACCTGCTAAGGGTCATGCAGCAAAAGCAAATACTGCTCCTAAGCGCTTCGTTCGTGAAATCCGCGATGTTGAGCTTGGAGAATACAAAGTCGGTGACGAAATCAAGGCAGACTTGTTCGAAGCAGGCGACATCGTAGACGTAACAGGTACGTCCAAGGGACATGGTTTCCAAGGTAACATCAAACGTTGGGGTCAAAGTCGTGGACCAATGGCTCACGGTTCCCGTTACCACCGTCGACCAGGTTCGATGGGTGTTATCATCAACCGTGTTATGAAAGGTAAGTTATTACCAGGACGTATGGGTGGCAAACGAGTTACGATCCAAAACTTGGAAATCGTTAAAGCTGATACAGAAAACGGCGTACTTTTGATCAAGGGTAACGTACCAGGCGCTAACAAGTCATTCGTTACAATTAAGAGTACAGTTAAATAATTAGAGGAAGGGAGGAAAAATACACATGCCTACAGTAGCATTATTTAATCAAGACGGTACACAAAACGGTGATGTTCAATTGAACGATGCAGTTTTTGGTATCGAACCAAATGAAAGTGTTGTTTTTGATGCTGTGATCATGCAACGTGCATCACTTCGTCAAGGTACACACGCAGTTAAGAACAGAAGTGCTGTTCGCGGTGGTGGTCGTAAGCCATGGCGTCAAAAGGGTACAGGTCGTGCTCGTCAAGGTTCTATCCGCTCACCACAATGGGTTGGTGGTGGTACCGTATTCGGTCCTACACCTCGCTCATATGCTTACAAGCTTCCACGTAAAGTGCGTCGCTTGGCTATCCGCTCCGTCCTTTCTCAAAAGGTATTGGACAATAGCTTGGTAGTTGTTGAAACATTGAACTTCGACGCTCCAAAGACAAAAGCATTTGCAGAAGTTTTGAACAACTTAGATGTTAAATCCAAAGTTTTAGTAGTTCTTGAAGATGACAACGAAAAAGCTGCATTAGCTGCACGCAACTTGGCTAACGTAACAGTTATCCCAGCTAAAGGCTTGAACGTATTAGACGTCGTAAACAGCGACAAGATGGTCATCACAAAAGGAGCTCTTTCTCAAGTAGAGGAGGTTCTTGCATAATGGAATCACGCGATGTAATCTTACGTCCTATCATCACAGAAGCTTCTATGAATGAAATGGACAACAAACGCTACACATTTGAAGTTGACTTACGTGCTAACAAGACACAAGTTAAAGATGCTGTTGAAGACATCTTTGAAGTTGAAGTTGCTAAAGTTAACATCATGAACGTTAAAGGTAAAAAGAAACGCATGGGTCGTTACGAAGGCTACACACGTAAGCGTCGTAAAGCTATCGTTACTTTGAAACCAGAATCAAAAGATATTCAATTATTCAACGAAGAATAAAATTTTAAATTAATCATAGGAGGGAAATATAGTGGGGATCAAAAAATTCAAACCAACCTCTAACGGTCGTCGTAATATGACTGGTTCAGATTTCGCTGAAATCACAAAAACAACCCCAGAAAAGTCCTTGCTTGCATCTAAGAGTAAGACAGCTGGTCGTAACTCTTACGGTCATATCACAGTTCGTCACCGTGGTGGTGGACACAAACGTCAATACCGTTTGATCGACTTCAAACGTATTAAAGACGATGTTCCTGCAACAGTTAAAGCAATCGAGTATGATCCAAACCGTTCTGCTAACATCGCATTAGTTGTTTATGCTGATGGTGTTAAATCATACATCCTTGCACCAAAAGGCCTTGAAGTTGGCCAAAAAATTCAATCCGGTAAAGATGCTGATATCAAAGTTGGTAACACATTGCCATTGGAAAACATTCCAGTTGGTACAGTTATCCACAACATCGAATTAAAACCAGGTAAGGGTGGCCAATTGGTTCGTTCTGCTGGTACATCAGCTCAATTACTTGGTAAAGAAGGCAAATACGCAATCGTTCGTTTGACTTCTGGTGAAGTTCGTATGATCTTAGTTACATGCCGTGCTACGATCGGTGCTGTTGGTAACGAACAACACGAACTTATCAACATCGGTAAAGCTGGTCGTTCCCGTTGGTTGGGCAAGCGTCCACAAAGCCGTGGTTCTGTAATGAACCCTAACGATCACCCACACGGTGGTGGTGAAGGTAAAGCTCCTGTTGGTCGTCCATCTCCAATGTCTCCATGGGGTAAGAAGACTACAGGTCTTAAGACTCGCTCTAAGAAAGCTAAGTCAAACAAATTTATCGTACGTAGTCGTAAAAAGAAATAATCTCCTAATCGCGTAAATTTTATGCGATTATTGTTCCGAAAGGAGGACATACTTTGAGTCGTAGTTTGAAAAAAGGACCTTTCGTCGACGAACACTTGATGAAAAAGGTTGAAGCACAAGCTGATCAAGAAAAGAAATCAGTGATCAAGACATGGTCACGTCGTTCCACGATTTTCCCTAGCTTTATTGGTTACACAATCGCAGTATATGATGGTCGTAAGCATGTGCCGGTTTATATCCAAGAAGATATGGTCGGCCATAAATTAGGTGAATTCGTGCCAACACGTACATTCCATGGTCATGCCGCAGACGATAAGAAGACAGGCAAGAAATAATAAGGGAGGATAAATCATGGCTGAACAAGTAACATCAGCAAAAGCAACTGCCAAGACAGTTCGAATCCCTGCACGTAAAGCACGTCTTGTGATCGATCTTATCCGTGGTAAGAACGTTGCTGAAGCATTCGGTATCTTGAAGTTCACACCAAGATCTGGTGCTTACTTAATCGAAAAAGTTTTGAAATCTGCTGTTGCAAACGCAGAAAACAACTTTGACTTAGATGTTGAAGATCTTTATGTAAGCGAAGCCTATGTTAACGAAGGACCAACCTTGAAGCGTTTCCGTCCTCGTGCAAAGGGTTCTGCTTCCCCAATCAACAAGCGTACAAGTCACATTACAGTTGTGGTATCTGTTAAATAAGGAGGGATAACGCGTGGGTCAAAAAGTAAATCCAACCGGGTTACGTGTCGGTATCATTCGTGACTGGGATGCAAAATGGTATGCTGAAAAAGATTTTGCTTCCAACTTACACGAAGACTTACACATCCGTGAATACATCGAAAAGAAATTAGCCGACGCTGCTGTCTCTACCGTAGAAATCGAACGTGCTGCAAAGCGTGTTAACATTTCTATCCATACTGCAAAACCAGGTATGGTCATCGGTAAAGGCGGTTCTGAAGTTGAAAAGCTTCGTAAAGAATTAAACAACTTGACAGGCAAGCGAGTACACATCAACATTGTGGAAATCAAGAAGCCTGACTTAGAAGCAAAATTAGTTGGTGAAAGCATTGCTCAACAATTGGAAAACCGTGTTGCTTTCCGTCGTGCAATGAAACAAGCTATCCAACGTACAATGCGTGCTGGCGCAAAAGGTATCAAGGTTCAAGTTGCTGGTCGTTTGAACGGTGCTGATATGTCCCGTATCGAACAATTCTCAGAAGGTACTGTTCCTTTGCATACATTGCGTGCTGATATCGATTACGCATGGGTAGAAGCTACAACAACATACGGCCAATTGGGCGTTAAAGTTTGGATCTACCGTGGTGAAGTATTGCCAACAAAGAAAAATAACGGTAAAGGAGGGAAATAGTCTATGTTAGTACCAAAACGTGTAAAGCACCGTCGTGAATTCCGCGGTAAAATGCGTGGTGAAGCAAAAGGCGGTAAGGAAGTAACATTCGGCGAATTCGGTTTACAAGCTACTGATTCACATTGGATCACAAACCGTCAAATCGAAGCTGCTCGTATTGCTATGACTCGTTACATGAAGCGTGGTGGGAAAGTTTGGATCAAGATTTTCCCTCACAAGTCTTACACAGCTAAGGCTATTGGTGTTCGTATGGGTTCCGGTAAAGGTGCTCCAGAAGGCTGGGTAGCTCCTGTAAAACGTGGCAAGGTCATGTTTGAAATTGGTGGTGTTTCTGAAGAAGTTGCTCGTGAAGCATTGCGTTTAGCTTCCCACAAACTCCCAGTCAAGACTAAGTTTGTAAAACGTGAGGTAGGTGGCGAATCAAATGAAGATTAATGAAATTAATGAATTAACCACTGCTGAAATGCTCGAAAAAGAAAAGCAATTCAAAGAAGAATTATTTAACTTACGCTTCCAATTAGCTACCGGTCAATTAGAAAACACCGCACGCTTGAAAGAAGTTCGTAAAACGATCGCACGCATCAAGACTGCGTTGCGTCAACAAGAATTGAACAAATAAGAATACGAAAAGGAGGCTAATCGCGCATGAGTGAAGCTCGTAACCAACGCAAAGTCTATCAAGGACGTGTCGTTTCTGACAAAATGGAAAAAACAATCACTGTTGTTGTTGAAACTTACGTGAACGATAAAGTTTACGGCAAACGTGTTAAGTATTCAAAGAAATACAAGGCACATGACGAAAACAATGAAGCAAAAGTTGGCGACATTGTTAAGATCATGGAAACACGTCCGTTGTCAGCTACAAAACGTTTCCGTTTATTAGAAATCGTTGAAAAAGCAGTTATTATCTAATTTTCGATAACTAACAAAGCATTCGTATTCTGATCTATCTAATAGCGAAAGGAGGTCACATACTGTGATCCAACAAGAGAGTCGTTTGAAAGTCGCTGATAACTCCGGTGCCCGCGAAATCTTGGTTATCAAGATTTTGGGTGGTTCCCGTGTGAAGACTGCTAATATCGGTGACATTATTGTTGCTACTGTTAAACAAGCAACACCAGGTGGCGTTGTCAAAAAAGGCGATGTTGTCAAGGCTGTTGTTGTTCGTACAAAATCTGGTGCACACCGTGCTGACGGTTCATACATCAAGTTCGATGAAAATGCTGCTGTTATCATCGGTGATGACAAGTCACCTAAGGGTACACGTATTTTCGGACCTGTTGCACGTGAATTACGTGACGGAAACTTCATGAAGATCGTTTCCTTAGCACCTGAAGTATTATAATATCCGTCTATTTGGCAAGGAGGTGCGCAGAGAAAATGTTCATCAAGAGCAATGACAAAGTTAAAGTTATCGCTGGTAAGGACAAAGGTAAAGAAGGCGTTGTTATCAAGGCTTTCCCAGCAAATGATCGTGTGATCGTAAAAGGTGTAAACATCGTTAAGAAGCATCAAAAACCTAACAACGCAAACCCAAACGGTGGGATCGTTGAAATGGAAGCACCAATTCATGTTTCTAACGTTAAAAAAATCAGTGAATAGTCGAGAAAGGAGGATACTTTCTTCATGGTTAACCGTTTAAAAGAAAAATATACTAATGAAATCGTTCCATCCTTGATGGAAAAATTCAACTACTCATCAATCATGCAAGCACCTAAGGTTGATAAGATCGTTATCAACATGGGTGTTGGTGATGCTGTAAGCAATGCTAAAAATTTGGATGAAGCTGTGGAAGAACTTACGCTTATCTCTGGTCAAAAACCAGTTATTACCCGCGCTAAGAAATCTATCGCTGGCTTCCGTTTACGTGAAGGTATGGCAATCGGTGCCAAGGTTACCTTACGTGGACAACGTATGTACGAATTTTTGGACAAATTAGTTTCAGTTTCATTGCCTCGTGTGCGTGACTTCCATGGTGTAAGCAAGCGTGCATTTGATGGCCGCGGGAACTACACATTGGGCGTACGCGAACAATTGATCTTCCCTGAAATTGATTTTGATAATGTTAACAAGGTTCGTGGTATGGATATCGTTATCGTTACAACTGCTAACACAGACGAAGAATCCAAAGAACTTTTGACACAACTTGGAATGCCATTCGCTAAATAAGGGGGTTTCACATTGGCTAAAAAGTCACAAGTAGCAAAGAATAAGCGCCCAGCTAAGTTCTCAACACAAGAATACACACGTTGCGAACGTTGCGGTCGTCCTCATTCTGTATATCGTAAATTTAAGTTATGCCGTGTTTGCCTGCGAGAACTTGCTCATAAGGGTCAAATCCCTGGCATGAAAAAGGCTAGCTGGTAGTCCATATTAACAAGGAAAAGGAGGCAATAACATGGCAATGACAGATCCTATTGCAGACTTCTTGACACGTATTCGTAATGCTAACATGGTCAAGCATGAATCTGTAGAAGTTCCTGCTTCAAAAATGAAGAAAAACATCGCTGAAATCCTTAAGAACGAAGGATTTGTTCGTGATGTAGAATACATCGAAGATGACAAGCAAGGTATCATCCGTGTATTCTTGAAATACGGTAAAAACAACGAACGCGTTATCTCTGGTATCCGTCGTATCTCAAAACCAGGTTTACGCTCATACGTTAAAGCTGACGAAGTGCCTAAGGTTCTTAACGGTTTAGGTATCGCTATCGTGTCAACATCTGAAGGTGTTATGACAGATAAAGATGCTCGCGCTAAGAAAATCGGTGGCGAAGTAGTCGCTTACGTTTGGTAATATATAAAGTTCAAAAGGAGGTGTCCATCTCGTGAGTCGTATTGGTTATAAGGCAGTTGAATTACCTGAAGGCGTTGAAGTAAAACAAGACGGAAACGTTGTGACTGTAAAAGGTCCTAAGGGTGAATTAACTCGTGAATTCTCTGATTTTATCAAGATCAACATCGATGGTAACGTTGCAACATTTGAACGTTCAAGCGATGATAAAAAAGCTAAAGCAATGCATGGTACAACCCGTGCTAACTTCCACAACATGGTAGTTGGTGTAACAGAAGGTTACAAGAAAGAACTTGAACTTCGTGGTGTTGGTTACCGTGCTCAAATGCAAGGTAAGAAGCTCGTGTTAAACGTGGGCTATTCTCACCCTGTTGAATTTGAAGAAGAAGATGGAATCAAATTTGAAACTCCATCAGCTACATCAATTATCGTTTCTGGTATTAACAAAGAAGACGTTGGCGATTGCGCTGCTCGCATTCGTGCAACTCGTGCACCAGAACCTTACAAAGGCAAAGGTATTCGTTACGTTGGCGAATATGTACGTCGTAAGGAAGGTAAGACTGGTAAATAATCTTGCAGCATGATCTGCTGTTAAATAAAACTAAGAGGTGAAAAAAGTGATTTCAAAACCAGATAAGAATAAGACGCGTCAAAAGCGCCATACACGTGTTCGTGGTAAGATCTCTGGTACTGCTGAGTGCCCACGCTTAAATGTTTATCGTTCAAACAAAAACATCTACGCTCAAGTTATTGATGACGTAGCGGGTGTGACGCTGGTCAGTGCCTCTACTTTAGACAGTGAAGTTAGCGCTGGTACAAAGACAGCTCAAGCAAGTGCTGTTGGTGAATTAGTGGCTAAACGTGCTGCAGACAAGGGTATCAAAGAAGTTGTATTTGACCGTGGCGGATACCTTTATCATGGTCGTGTGCAAGCTTTGGCTGAAGCTGCTCGCGAAAACGGCTTAGACTTTTAGGAAAAGGAGGAAATAACGTTTATGACTTTTATTGATCCAGCTCAATTAGATTTAGAAGATCGCGTTGTTGCGATCAACCGCATCACTAAAGTTGTTAAAGGTGGACGTCGTCTTCGCTTTGCTGCTTTAGTAATCGTCGGTGACCATAATGGCCACGTGGGCTTCGGTACAGGTAAAGCTCAAGAAGTTCCAGAAGCTATCCGTAAGGCTGTTGATGCTGCTCGTAAGAACTTAGTTAAAGTTCCAATGGTCGGAACAACACTTCCTCACGAAGTTCTCGGTCAATACAGCGGTAGTCGTATTTTACTTAAGCCAGCTGAAGCTGGTTCTGGGGTTGCTGCTGGCGGTGCTGTTCGTGCCGTTATGGAACTCGCCGGAGTTGCTGATGTTACAAGTAAATCATTAGGCTCCAACACACCAATCAACGTTGTTCGTGCAACAATGGATGGTTTAGCTAACATGAAGAGTGCTGAAGAAGTTGCTGCTTTACGTGGCGTTTCTGTTCAACACTTAGCAGAGTAATAAGGAGGACAAATTCATGGCTAACTTAAAAGTTACTTTAGTTCGTTCTGTCATCGGACGTCCTCAAAATCAACGCGAAATCGTTAAGGGCTTAGGCCTTGGACGTGTAAACAGCTCTGTTGTCGTTCCTGACAACGCTGCAATGCGCGGTGCTATTCGCAAGATCAATCATTTAGTGGACGTTGAATTGGCTAAATAATTATTATTTAGATAAATAAGGAGGTGCCAACCCTAATGAAATTACATGAATTAAAGCCAGCTGAAGGCTCACGCCAAGTACGTAACCGCGTAGGTCGTGGTACTTCATCCGGTAACGGTAAAACTGCAGGTCGTGGCCAAAAAGGTCAAAAGGCTCGTAGTAAAGTACGTTTGGGCTTTGAAGGTGGACAAATGCCATTGTTCCGTCGTATGCCAAAACGTGGTTTCAATAACATCAACCGCAAGGAATATGCTATTGTAAACTTAGAAACTTTAAACAAATTCGAAGACGGTGCAGAAGTAACACCAGCATTGATGGTGGAAGCTGGTATCGTTAAGAATGAAAAAGATGGCGTTAAAGTTTTAGGTAATGGTGAATTGAACAAGAAATTAACTGTTAAAGCTAATAAGTTCTCTGCCAGTGCTAAAGCAGCTATCGAAGCAGCAGGCGGTCAAGCAGAGGTGATGTAATACATGCTTAAGACACTAAAGTACGCCTTTGCTGTAAAAGAGATTCGCAATAAAATCTTATTTACCTTAGGTGTCTTGGTTGTATTTCGCTTAGGCACGTATATCACTGTCCCTGGGATCAACGCTAAAGCATTGAATAGTGTTGCGTCTTCAGGGTTAATTAGTATCTTGAACACTTTTAGCGGTGGCGGTTTGACTAACTATTCCATTTTAGCAATGGGTGTTTCTCCATATATTACCGCTCAGATCGTTGTTCAGTTATTACAAATGGACATTGTTCCACGATTTGTTGAATGGAGTAAACAAGGTGAAGTCGGACGGCGCAAGTTAAATCAGTGGACTAGATATCTGACCATTGTGCTCGCGTTTATACAATCAATCGGGATTACAGCTGGGTTCAACTATATGAGTAGTTTGAACTTGGTGAAAGATCCAAGTCCACAAACATACATCAGTATCGGGTTGATTTTGACTGGTGGTACGATGTTTACGACTTGGTTAGGTGATATGATCACTGATCGTGGTATCGGTAATGGGATCTCAATGATCATTATGGCGGGTATCATCGCCCGTGTTCCAGATGGTATTCGTCAGGTATTTGTTGAAGAATTCCAAGGTGCCTCAGACTTGTGGCAACCGATCTTATATATTGTCATCTTATTATTAGCTATCTTGGCGATCGTTACATTCGTAACTTATGTTCAACAAGCTAACTATAAGATTCCGATCCAATATACAAGACGCCTCGCAGGTGCTTCAGAGAGTTCATATTTACCATTGAAAGTGAACGTTGCTGGGGTTATCCCAGTTATCTTTGCTAGCTCATTTATCGCAACTCCGCAAACGATCTTGATGTTATTTACACAAAATCACTCGGAAGATAATTGGTACATCATTATGAGCAAATTGTTCAATATGCAAACTGTACCAGGTATGATCTTGTATACAGTGCTTATTGTTGTCTTCACGTTCTTCTATGCCTTTGTGCAAGTTAACCCTGAAAAATTGGCTGAAAACTTGCAAAAACAAGGAAGCTATATTCCTTCTGTTTGGCCAGGGCGTGAAACACAAAAGTATGTTTCAAGCTTATTGATGCGTTTGAGCTCAGTAGGTTCACTTTTCCTAGGGCTCGTTTCATTGATCCCATTAGTAGCTTCGGCTGTTTGGGGCTTGAATGAATCGATCGGTCTAGGTGGTACTAGTCTTTTGATTGTTGTAGGGGTAACTCTTGAAACAATGCGTCAATTGAACGGTATGATGATGAAACGTGAATATATCGGTTTTATCAGAAAATAATGAACTGCCATTGACAACAAGCAAAGTTGCTCAACTTTGCTTGTTGTTTTTTATATAGAGTATGAATGCATTTTAGCGCAGGTAAGCCCTTATTTTTACGGCTATTTAGTGGTATAATCAATATGGACGTTTAAACCGAGCTGGGTATGGAGCATACCTTGGTGATCACGATGTATTTGTGGTTATATAAAACGGGAAAGTTCAAAACGTAATCTTGAAGTATAAAGGAGCATTTTACAATGGCATTAAATCTTATGTTGATGGGTCTGCCAGGTGCGGGCAAGGGTACCCAAGCTGAAAAGATCGTGGACCAATATCACATTCCACACATTTCCACGGGGGATATCTTCCGTGCAGCAATGAAGAACAATACTCCAATGGGGATCGAAGCTAAGAGTTACATAGATAAGGGTGAACTTGTCCCTGATGAAGTAACGAACGGTATCGTTAAAGAACGTTTAGCTAAAGATGATGTTAATGATGGTTACATGCTTGATGGTTTCCCACGTAACATGGCCCAAGCTGAAGCCTTGGAAACATTCGGGGCTGAATTAGGCAAGCCATTGAACTGTGTGATCAACATTCATGTTGACCCAGAATCTTTGATGGAACGTTTGACAGGCCGTTATATCTGCCGTAACTGTGGCGCAACTTACCACAAGATCTTTAACCCAACTAAGGTCGAAGGTACTTGTGATCGTTGTGGTGAACACGAATTCTATCAACGTGAAGATGACAAACCTGAAACAGTTAAGAACCGTCTTGATGTTAATATCAAGATGAACACACCATTATTAGACTTCTACAAGAAACAAGGTATCTTGCATGAAGTTGATGGTAACCAAGATATCGATAAAGTTTTTGCTGATATCAAGGCTGTTTTAGATCAAATCAACTAAAATCAAATAAAAAAGATACACCTGGATTGTCATTTTTTTAAAATAGTGCTTGCATCCAGCTTGGCACTATGATATGATAATTCAGGTTTATCTTTTCAATAGGCTCAGTTTGCCATTTTGAGCAAACAGAACTTGCGGAAAAAGGTGGGACTCCATAAAAAGCTTCTCACATTTTTACGTGTAAAGTTTTAAAACCAATTTAAGGAGGTACTTTTGCGTGGCGAAAGATGATGTGATTGAAATTGAGGGTACGATCAAAGAAACGTTGCCAAATGCGATGTTCAAAGTTGAACTTGAAAATGGACATGAGATTTTAGCTCACGTTTCCGGTAAGATCCGCATGCATTATATTCGTATTTTACCAGGAGACAAGGTTACTGTTGAAATGTCCCCTTATGATTTGACTAAGGGTCGCATTACCTATCGCTTTAAATAGATTGTACTTCAAAAATATTTAGGAGGTATAATTCATGAAAGTAAGACCATCAGTTAAACCAATGTGCGAACATTGCAAAGTTATCAAACGCAAAGGTCGCGTTATGGTTATTTGCGATAATCCAAAGCACAAACAACGTCAAGGATAATAATTAATCAGGAGGTGTAATTGTAATGGCTCGTATTGCAGGTGTCGATTTACCACGCGACAAGCGTATCGTTATCGGCTTAACTTATATTTACGGAATCGGTAATACAACAGCTAAGAAGATCTTAGCTGAAGCAGGTGTTTCAGAAGACGTTCGCGTTCGCGATTTAACAGCAGATCAAGAAGACAAGATCCGTGCTGTTGTTGATAACTACAAGGTAGAAGGTGACCTTCGCCGTGAAGTTTCTTTAAACATCAAGCGTCTTTCCGAAATTGGCTCTTACCGTGGTCTACGTCATCGTCGTCATTTACCAGTTCGTGGTCAAAACACGAAGAACAATGCGCGTACACGTAAAGGCCCAGCAGTTTCAATTGCAGGTAAGAAGAAATAATTTAAATAATCTAAGAAGGAGGTTAGCTATTTCATGGCAGTTAAAAAGTCTCGTAAGCGCCGTGTAAAGAAGAATATCGAAAGCGGTGTTGCACATATTCATTCAACATTCAATAACACACTTGTTATGATCACAGACGTTCATGGTAACGCCGTAGCATGGTCATCAGCAGGTTCTTTAGGCTTCAAGGGTTCCCGTAAGTCTACTCCATTTGCTGCCCAAATGGCCGCTGAAGCAGCAGCTAAGGGTGCAATGGATCATGGCATGAAGACTGTTGAAGTTGCAGTTAAAGGTCCTGGTTCTGGTCGTGAAGCTGCTATTCGTGCGCTTCAAACAACAGGTCTTGAAGTTACATCTATCAAGGATGTTACACCAGTTCCTCATAACGGATGCCGTCCTCCAAAACGCCGTCGTGTTTAATGTGGATCAGTATTCATTTTGAGGATAGACTCATAATGTTTTCAACCAGATTACACGTAACGTTTTGAAAGGGGTAAAGATAAGAATGATCGAATTTGAAAAACCAAAAATTCATAAAATCGAAGAAGGCCAAGATTACGGCAAGTTTGTCGTTGAACCGCTTGAACGTGGTTATGGTACAACTTTAGGTAACTCCTTACGTCGTATCTTACTTTCTTCCTTACCAGGTGCGGCGATCACTGATGTTCAAATTGATGGTGTGTTACATGAATTCTCAACTGTAAAAGGTGTTTTAGAAGATGTAACAGCGATCATTTTGAACTTAAAGAAAGTCGCACTTAAACTTGATTCTGAAGATTCTCAAACTTTGGAATTTGATGTTGTTGGGCCAAAAGAAGTTACTGCCGGTGACATTCAAGGTAGCAGTGATGTAGAAATCCTCAACCCAGATCAATATATTTGTACTGTGGCTGATGGCGCTGTGTTCCATGCTCGAATGACTGCTAACAAGGGTCGAGGCTATGTTTCCGCAACGGAAAACAAAGCTAAGGCTGAAGACATGCCTATTGGCGTTTTACCAATCGACTCAATTTATACCCCGATCGAACGTGTCAACTACCAAGTAGAAAAAACACGTGTTGGTCAAAAAAATGATTATGATAAATTAACGTTAGACGTGTGGACAAACGGCTCGATCACACCAAGTGAAGCAATCAGCTTGTCCGCTAAGATCTTAACAGAGCATTTGACATTATTTGTTGATTTGACAGATGAAGCTAAGAATGCTGAGATCATGGTCGAAAAAGAAGAAACACATAAAGAAAAAATGCTTGAAATGACAATCGAAGAACTTGACTTATCTGTACGTTCATACAACTGCTTGAAGCGTGCTGGTATCAACACTGTGCAAGCTTTAACTAACAAGTCTGAAGCAGATATGATGAAGGTACGTAACCTTGGTCGCAAGTCCTTGGAAGAAGTTAAGGCTAAATTGGCAGATCTTGGCTTGTCATTACGTCATGATGACTAATATAAAATTTAAGGGAGGGAACTGTTCATGGCTTACCGTAAATTAGGTCGCACAAGCGCACACCGTAAATCAATGTTACGCAACTTGACAACTGACTTGATCGTTAACGGTCGTATCGTTACAACAGAAACACGTGCTAAAGAAGTACGTAAGACTGCTGAAAAGATGATTACTTTGGGTAAAAAAGGTGATTTAGCTTCTCGTCGTCGTGCTGCTGCATTCATGATGGATGTTGTTGCAGACGTTAAAGAAGATGGCGATAAGGCAGTTGTTCAAACAGCATTGCAAAAGTTGTTTGAAGAAGTTGCACCTCGTTTTGAAGGCCGTAACGGCGGTTATACACGTATCATCAAGATGAACGAACGCCGCGGCGATGCAGCTAAGATGGCTGTTCTTGAATTGGTCGACTAATTTTTAATTATTAGCGACGAATATTACTAGTGTCACTTTTATAGCGATAACTGGGCGTTACGATGTTGGGTAAAACCGAGTCTAGTCCTAAGTAGCAGGTGTTGGATCTGTGAAACCTTCGTTATAAAAAGTGATTTTTTATTATCTTCATTTTTTTGGTATAAATCTTAAATAACGATGAAAAGAGTGCCTTTTTTAGGGCACTCTTTTTTAGTTTATATAACTTAAAATTTTTATGTTTGAATTTAGGAGTTTGCGGACTAAAACTTTATTATTAGGCGTTTTTTAGCTATTTGAGAAAACCGTTTTTTAAATGTAAATCGTTAAATTAAGGCATTAGATAAAAAAATTAATCTTTTGCTGGATAAAAACGTTTTTTTAGAAGATAACCTTTAGATTTTCATAATTTAAATTGTTTTTTGCTTAGTAAAAATTTAATATTAAATTGTAGAATGATAACTTAAGGTCAGATCAATTGGAGGAAAAAATGCTTTCAAAAAATAATCATAAATTATCTAACCAAAAACTATCTGCTAAAAAGCAACGTTTTAAAATAAAGAAATTGAGTGTAGGGGTAGCGTCTGTTTTGGTAGGTACTATGTTTGCCACCTATACAGGAGTGGATCGTGCGTCAGCGGATACTCAGGTTGATCCCGCAGTGACAATGACAGAAACTGACGATACAAAAGAGACATCTGAGAATGATACTTTAAAATCTACTGAAGCATCGACCGAAGTGACTGAAACGATGCCGGAAAACACCGAAACAGAGACAGTCGAGGATACAGAAACACCAGTTGAAACTTCTGTGACACCAGCTCCAGCTATTCAAGCGGAAACAGAAAACTCAGTGGTCGATACTGAAGCTCCTGAAGCGTCAGCAAATACAGAGGCAAAAACAGTAACTAATGAGGCAGATTCAGTTCCTGTTGTTGAAAACGAATACAGCTAAAGTTCAGGATTTAGAGCGGCTAAAGCTAATGAAGTTAAAGTTTATAGCTTAGATAGTCAAGTTGCGATTAAAAATGGTGGTGCTGAAGTAACGGCGATGGATGGTTATGTGGATAAGAAAAAACATACCACAAGATCTGAAGTCGTTCGTGTAGAAGTTAAATATGTCCCAAGTGCAAAAACAGGTAAAGAATTACCGATCTCGATCGAGTTGACCAGTAATTCTAATTATGAACTGCCAAGTTCGATCAAAGTAAATGGCACTTCTGTTGCACTGACTGGAGATGGTTACTATTATTCCAAAAATGTTAAGGTCAGACCTAACGAAGAAAGCCTGATCGAGTTTACGGTCAATATTTCAGGTCGTTTAAATAAAGTGACTTCCTTCAATATATACATCGCTACGGCTAATCAAGGGTATGGCCAACCTTTCCCAGCTAAGCATCAGGGCCAAGCTTTTATCAATAACGCTTTAGTTGCAACTAATAAATTTGATTCTAAAGCCTATAATGATGTGATCCAGGAATTAGAAGCACCGGCTGATAAAGTAGAACAAGTAGAAGTACCGTATGAAACCGTATATAAAGCAGATCCAGAACTGCTCGGGGGCCAACGTCAAGTGGAGAAAAAGGGTGTTTCAGGGCAAAAAACAGTCATTACGACACATGTTCTAGGGGCAAATAACCAATTCGTTGCTAAAACGAGTGAAGAGATCACCAAACAACCAGAAGCAGAGATCGTTCGCGTCGGGACTAAGGCGGAAACTACAACTGAAGCCATTCCATTTGTAACGGTCTACGAAGAAGATCCAACCATGAAGGTCACAGATAAAGAAGTGATCGCGGTGGCAGGGGTCGCAGGTCAAAAAGTGACGACAAAAACATATACTTTAAATGAACAGACTGGTGAACTAACGACCCAAGAAACAGTGAAGGTGACCGATCCAGTCAATCAAGTTATCAAGCACGGACCAAGTGGTGAGATCAATTACCAAACAGAATATCGTGAAAATAAGAACCTTACTGCGGGTGAAACGAAAGTCATTCAAGCTGGTAAAAAAGGTGCTTCGACTAAGGTCTATGACCCAGTAAATGGTACAGCTACGGCGACCTTTAGTCCAAAAACTGAAGCTAGTGTGACAAGAGAGCCACAATTGATCGTCGTTTTAGTTGAAAATAGTGGTGTAGTCGATATGTATCTATCGACTGACGTTTCTAAATTAGCACCACTCTGGGATAAGATGGAAGATGGCGACAAGTTACTTTGGATCAGTGCTTTGCGGATCCCAGAAAAATTTGATGATGCTAAAGCAAGTTATTCGGTCAAAGGACAAGATACAGCGATCAAACCATTAGAAAGCATTGGCACGATCACAGCTGATCAAATTCCAGCACGGTTTAATATTTCCGATGAGGATCTTAAAAATGCAGAAATTCGTTTAGAGACTGACCTCTTTACAGAAAATGAGAATTCTTTGATCAATAATAAAGCTTTGGTAAATCTATTGAATAAAGCTGGTTCACGGGTGATCTCGATCAGAAATACCGGCCAAAACAAACAGGAATTCAAAAAGTTTGGTTTTGCGGAAAAAGCCTTTCAAAAAGCTAAGATGCCATACAAATTGGATGATCAAGCTGGATTGCTCAGTGTGACACCAAACTTGATCCCAACGATCGTATATAAGCCATTGACGATCGCGATCGCTGATCCATCAGGTGAATTGCAGATCACATCTGCTCAATTAAAAGTTGGCTCTGAGGTAAAAGATCTTAAAGTAGCTGCTGGTAAAGTTCAGGATGAATATACACCGAAAGATGATACGCCGATCGAAGTCAGCTATGCTTTTGCAGGTAAAGCAACACAAACACGTGCGATCGAATTTAACGTAACTGCAGATGGCACGTCAGTAGCTAAATTATCAACAAATGTGCAACCAAAAGCTCATTTTGAAGTTACAACACCAACAAATGAGATCATCGAAGTCGGGACGAAACCAACTTCGACTTCAGAAGAGATCCCATTTGAAACGATTTACGTGACTGATGAAAAGATGCGGGCCGATGCCCCAGAAGTTGTCTTGGTTGAGGGTAAGGTTGGCCAAAAAGTGACGACGATCAACTACACGCTCGATCTAAACACAGGTAAAGTGACTGCCCAGCCACCGCAAGAAGTTATCACTGCTAAACCGATAACTCATCAGATCAAACGTGGTGTGGGTAAAGAAACTTCGCTCCCATATACAACAATTTATCAAGCAAGTGAAAAATTAGACTTAAACAAACAAGAGATCAAAGTTAAAGGTAAAAATGGTGTCTTGCAACCAAATGGGGTGGTCACTAGAGCTGCTGTTACCGAAATCATCTTAGTTGGGACCAAGCCAACGGTCGAAGAAAAGACGCTAGATTTTACGACTTTATACACGGCTGATCCAATGAGTTTACCAACTGATCCAGAAGTGATCGAACAAGTTGGTAAGGCTGGTAAACAAGTAACGACGACTAAATATAAAGTTGATCGCAAAACTGGGGCGGTAACAGCTTTAGAACCAACAGTCGAAACGACTCCTGCGGTCGATCAGATCGTAAAACGCGGGACTGGTAAGACGACTATTGTAGCTAAGCCAACCAAATATGTTGCTAATGTCGAGTTAGCAAATAAGACGACACGTGAAGTCGTGGCTGGGGTCGATGGGGTCGTTCATCCAAATGGTAAGGTCTTGACCGAAGTGGTTGCTCGTGTGATCGAAGTTGGGACTAAACCAGTCGTGGTCGAAACTGCGATTGAGCCGCAAGTGATCTACCAAGATGATCCAACGATGAAAAAAGATGATCCAGAAGTGATCGTGGTTCCAGGCACAGCAGGTAAGACGATCGAAACAACGACCTTTACTGTCAATGAACAAACGGGTGAAGTAAGCTCAAGTACAGCCGTTGAAACGATCAAAGCGATCGACCACGTGATCAAGCGTGGTAGTGGTGAAGAAAATCAGATCCCATACCAAACACGCTATGAAGCTGATGAAACAATGGCAAATGGCACAACAGCCGTTAAAGTCGCTGGTCAAGTAGGTATCAAACATCCAAATGGTACAACGACTAAAGAACCAGTAACTGAACTCATCTTAGTGGGTACTAAGCCAGTTGTAGTTGAAACGGCAATTGAACCACAAGTGATCTACCAAGATGATCCAACGATGAAAAAAGATGATCCAGAAGTGATCGTGGTTCCAGGCACAGCAGGTAAGACAATCGAAACGACAACGTTTGCGGTAAATGAACAAACGGGTGAATTAAGTTCAAGTGTTGCGACTGAAATGATCAAAGCGATCGATCGTGTGATCAAGCGTGGTAGCGGTGAAGAAACGCAGATCCCATATCAAACGCGCTATAAAGCTGATGCAACCAAGACAAATGGTGAAAAAGCAGTCAAAGTAGCCGGTCAAGTGGGTATCAAACATCCAAATGGTACAGTAACTAAAGAACCAGTAACTGAACTGATCTTAGTTGGGACTAAACCGGTTGTAGTTGAAACAGCAATTGAACCACAAGTAATCTACCAAGACGATCCAACGATGAAAAAAGATGATCCAGAAGTGATCGTAGTTCCAGGCACAGCGGGTAAGACGATCGAAACGACAACGTTTGCGGTAAATGAACAAACGGGTGAATTAAGTTCAAGTGTTGCGACTGAAACGATCGCAGCAATCGACCGTGTGATCAAGCGTGGTAGTGGTGAAGAGACACAGATCCCATACCAAACACGCTATAAAGGCGATGAGTCACTAGCTAAAGGGGAAAGAGTCGTAGCGATCCCAGGCCAAGTAGGTATCAAACATCCAAATGGTACAGTAACTAAAGAACCAGTAACTGAGATCATTTTGGTCGGGACCAAGCCAGAGGTAGTAGTCGAAGAACTCGATTTCACGATCTTATGTGAAGCCGATCCGACCTTACCAGTGGGGACGACAGTCATTGTACAAGCAGGGGAAAAAGGACAAAAGATCAAGACCATAACTTATCGCGTTGATGAAGAGACCGGTGAATTGATCGCTGAAGAAACTGAAGAAGTGATCGCACCAGTTACTCAATTGGTCAAACAAGGGACTAAGGTAGAAGAACCACAACCCGAAGTAAAACCAGTGGCTAAGGTGGAAACACCTAAAGCGCAACCAAAAGTTGAATTACCACAAACTGGGGATGTCAACGAAAATAACTTATCGCTACTTGGCTTGCTCGGACTTACGGGAGCTGGACTTTTAGCTGTCGGACGTCGTAAACGTCAAATCAAATAGTTGAAAAGATCAGTACTCATCCTGGATGGGTGCTGATTTTTTTAGTATTTAGGCAAAAAAATTGCTTTTGCAAAACGAAAGCGGTAACTTCAGTATGAGAGTGGTTATTTATCAAACTTACAATTTGTAAGCATGTTTCGTGACAAGTTGGAAAATGTTTGTATAATCAAGAGTAGTAAGTAAAAGAAAGTGGGAGTGAAAATGGAAAAGGTAAAAAATATTATTATCGGTTTTGGTAAGGGTGGTAAAACTTTAGCCAAGACTTTGGCAACTAAAGGCGAGGAAGTTTTAGTGATCGAACGTTCTGACCAGATGTATGGGGGAACATGTATCAATATCGGTTGCTTACCCTCCAAACGCTTGATCATTGAAGCTGAGAAAAAGGCTGATTTCAGTCAAGCTGTTACTGGTAAAAATGAGATGACAGCTTTCTTGCGGGATAAGAATTACCACATGTTGGCTGACGAACCGACTGTGCGTGTTTTAGATGGGACCGCTAAGTTCAAGTCAGACCATGTAGTCACAGTAACGACGCCTGCTGGTGAGACCCTAGATTTTGAAGGGGAACGGATCGTTATCAATACTGGAGCTGAACCAGTGATATTACCGATCCCAGGTCTAGCAGATAGCAAGTATCTATTGGATTCAACTGGTGCGATGGATCAAAGTGAATTGCCTAAAGAATTGGTGATCATTGGTGCTGGTTATATCGGGCTTGAATTTGCTAGCATGTTTGCCAATTATGGTGCTAAGGTCACAGTTTTGGATGCATCAGATAAGTTTATTCCAAGAGAAGATGATGATATTTCCCAAATGGTCTTTGATGACTTGAGTGCTTTGGGGATCGACTTTAAGTTGGGTGTCAAGATCAAAGAAGTTTGCGACCTTGAGGATAAAGTTGAGATCGTCTATGAAAACGATGGTGAACATACCGTAACAGCGGATAAAGTTTTAGCTGCGACGGGACGTAAACCGCGGACTAGCGAACTAGGCTTAGAAAATACCGCGATCAAATTGGATGAACGTGGAACAGTGGTCGTTGATGATCAATTGCATACCAGTGTTCCTGGTGTCTGGGCGATCGGGGATGTTAAAGGTGGGTTGCAATTCACCTATATCTCTTTAGATGATTTCCGGATCATTAAAGATGAACTTTTTGGCGCTGGCAAACGTCGGATCAGTGATCGTAAAAATGTGCCTTATAGCGTCTTTATCGAACCGCCATTGTCTAAAGTTGGTCTAAATGAAAAAGAAGCTAAAGCAGTAGGGATCGAATATAAGCTCTTCAAGTTACCAGTTGCAGCTATTCCTAAGGCCCGGGTCTTAAAGGATACTCGGGGACTCTTTAAAGTTTTAGTCGATCCTGAAACTGACTTGATCTTAGGGGCTACGATCTATGCTAAAGAATCACACGAGTTGATCAATTTGCTCAGTTTGGCGATCAATGCTAAATTACCATACACAATGTTGCGTGATCAGATCTATACCCATCCAACGATGAGTGAAGCGCTCAATGATGTTTTAAAGTAAAGTAAGGTAATTATATAATGCGAATTTTTGTAGTCGGTGCTACTGGTCGAGTTGCATCAGAATTGGTCAAAGAGCTAGTTGCTAAGGGGCATCAAGTAACCGCAACTGCGCGTCATCCGGAAAATGTCTCGTTGAAGGATTCACCCCAAGTGACTGCAGTCAAATTAGATCTGCATGCTTCAAAAGAAGAATTGGCAGAATTGATCGGTCAACAAGATGCGATCTACTTTACAGCCGGTTCACGTGGTAAAAATCTCTTACAGACCGACGCTTTTGGGGCTGTCAAGACGATGCAAGCAGCCGAGTTGAATGGTATCAAACGTTATATCATGTTGAGCTCATTACATGCCTTAGAACCAGAATTTTGGCATGAGAACGGTTTAGCTCAGATCATGGATTATAACATTGCCAAATTCTTTGCGGACCACTATCTAGTGCATAACACGGACTTAGATTATACGATCTTACAACCAACAGCTTTGACCGAAGAACCTGGTACAGGTAAGATCACGGTCGGGGCGACTAAAGTTTCTAAAAATCCGATCCCAGATGTGGCCTTGACCTTAGCTGAGATCTTGGAACATGACAATACACGCAAAAAAGTTATCATGATGAGCAGTGGTGATACACCGATCGCTCAAGCTTTGGCAAACGTATAGTAATGGCTAACTAAAAAGCCGACCAGCACCGGTCGGCTTTTTAGTTAGCTTAAAGAGCGTTTGAACTCAGCTGCTAACGCTGGAAGTAAAGGTTCATATGTACTTAGAGTCTTTAAGGCTTCACTTGGACTTGCACTAGGTGAGAGCGTGATCATCGGTGCTACCGAAAGAACAGGCATTTTGAGCCCTTGCATGACTAAACGTAAGGCAATCTGGACTTGGGAGCCACCGTGTCCACCAAAAGTAACTAAGCAAGCGGGTTTTCCTTGCCATTCGCAATAGAGATAGTCAAGCGCATTTTTCAAGACCGCAGGATAGCCCCAGTTATATTGCGGAACGATGAAGATAAAGCCCGCGTAAGCAGCGATCTTTTCACTCCAACGTTTGGTCTTCTCATGCTGGTAAGTACCAGTTTGGGGCATTTCACTTTCATCTAAGAAGGGTAAGTCAAAATCAGCTAGATCGATGATATCGTAAGTCAGCTCAGCTTGAGGCAGATTTTTTGCGAACCATTCAGCGATCGAGGGGCTCCGGCGCCCAGGACGCGTACTACCGATGATGATCCCGATTTTTTTCATAAAATTTCACCTCGTGACTTTAATTTTAGAAGTAAAATCTCAGATTGGCAAATTAAAACGTGAGAATGTGGTATATTATTCCTAAAGGGTTGCAGACTAGCAACTAGAATTTCAGTGGGGGAAGCTAAATGAGTGTAATTATTGAGATAAAAAATCTTAGCTTTGCGTACGATGAAGCGAGTCAAAAAAAGACATTGTCGCAGATCGATTTAACGATCGAACAAGGGCAGTGGGTCGCTTTGATCGGCCATAATGGAAGTGGCAAGAGTACTCTGGCTAAATTGCTCGATGGGCTATTGACGCCAACTGAGGGGACGATAACTGTGGCCGGTCTTCCTTTGAATGAAGAAAATATTTGGGCGATCAGAGATCAGATCGGGATGGTCTTTCAGAATCCGGATAATCAATTTGTGGGCGCAGATGTTGAAGGGGATGTGGCCTTTGGCTTGGAAAATCGAGGTGTACCCTATGAACAAATGCATCAACATGTTCAAGAAGCCTTGGAAGCTGTTAACATGCAGGCTTTTGCCAAACACGAACCGGTCCGACTTTCGGGTGGACAAAAGCAGCGCGTTGCGATCGCAGGCGTCTTGGCGATTAGACCACAGATCGTGATCTTCGATGAATCGACCAGTATGCTTGATCCCGAGGGCCGAGCCGAGTTAGTTGCTTTAATGCGACGCTTGAATAAAGAAGAAGGTTTTACAGTCATTTCGATCACACATGATATCGATGAGGCGGCTCTGGCTGATCGGATCATTGTGTTAGAGCAAGGTAAAGTGATCGATGATGATACCCCAGAAAATATCTTTACCCGGGGCAATGAATTGAGTAAAGTGGGGTTAGATGTACCTTATCCCGAACGGTTGAAGCATGAGCTAGCTAAGCTGGGGATCAAAGTACCCGAAAAATATTTGACAGAAAAGGAATTGGTGGACTGGTTATGGCAATTCAACTTGAAAAATTAAGCTATACGTATCAAGCCGAGACCCCGTTAGCCCAACAAGCTCTAAAAGATGTGAGCTTTACGATCAAAGATCAAAGTTTTACCGCTATTGTTGGACATACTGGGAGTGGAAAGTCCACCTTGCTCCAGCATTTAAATGGACTTTTAAAACCTACTAGTGGTCGTTTGACAGTCAATGGGCAGGTGATAACGCCAGCGACTAAAAATAAAGAGTTGGCCAAGTTGCGCCAAGAAGTTGGTTTCGTGTTTCAATTTCCTGAAGCTCAACTATTTGAAGAGACGGTCTTAAAGGATATTGCCTTTGCACCGAAAAATTTTGGGGTAACGGCTGAAGAAGCTGAAAAGATCGCGCGTGAAAAAGCCAAACTCGTTAATTTAGATGAAAGTGTGTTGGAGCGTTCACCGTTTGAGCTTTCTGGGGGGCAGATGCGTCGGGTCGCGATCGCAGGGATCTTAGCGATGTCACCTAAAGTTTTAGTTTTAGATGAACCGACTGCAGGCCTAGACCCGAGCGGACGTGCCGAAATGATGGCGTTATTCAAACGACTTCATGAAAAAGAAAAATTGACGATCATTTTAGTGACCCATCAAATGAACGATGTGGCTAATTTTGCCGATCAAGTTTTAGTGATGGAATCAGGACGCTTGCTCGCCGATAAAACACCAGCTGAGCTCTTTTCTGATCCCGACTGGCTAAAAGCACATCACTTAAATCTGCCACAAACGACCGCATTTGCGCAGCGGTTAGTCGAACGGGGATTGAAATTTGCGCAGCTACCGTTGACTGAACATGAATTAGCACAAATTTTAGCGACAAAAATAAAAGAACAGGGGGCTGAAAATGGATAAATTATTACTCGGACGTTATATACGGGGTGATTCTTTGGTACATAGCCTTGATCCCCGTGCCAAAATGATCTTGTGTTTTTACTTTGTGTTGATCATTTTTTTATGTAACAACTGGCAATCATATCTGCTATTAGGAACTGTGACCTTGCTCAGTGTTTTACTTTCAAAGATCAGCCTGAGTTATTTTGTCAAAGGGGTCATGCCGTTGATCTGGCTGATCTTATTTACAGTCCTCTTGCAGGTCTTCTTCACCCGTGGCGGCACGACTTATTGGCAATTTGGACCACTGACCTTGACACAGTTTGGCTTAGTCAATGGTTTTTATGTCTTTTGTCGTTTTGTGTTGATCATTTTTATGTCGACACTTTTGACCGTGACAACGACACCACTTGCGATCGCGGATGCAACTGAATCGTTGATGCAACCGTTAAAGAAACTAAAGGTCCCAGTGCACGAGATCGCTTTGATGTTGTCGATCGCATTGCGTTTTGTGCCGACTTTGATGGATGAAACGACTAAGATCATGAATGCACAACGCTCGCGTGGGGTCGATTTTAGTGAAGGCAGTTTGATCTCCCGGATAAAGGCCGTGATCCCGCTATTGATCCCCTTATTTGTCAGTGCCTTGACGCGGGCGGAAGATCTGGCAACTGCGATGGAAGCGCGTGGTTATCGTGGAGGAGAAGGGCGAAGCAAGTATCGTTTGCAAGTTTGGCATTTACAAGATACGCTAGCGCTAGTATTCTTTTTCCTAGTGACCCTTGCTTTGATATTTTTGAGAAATTGAGGAATTTTAATGACGAAGCGTTATATGATAACTTTAGCCTATGATGGCACTAATTTTGCGGGTTTTCAGGCCCAACCTAAGCAACGGACCGTGCAGTCAGTTCTAGAAAAAGCACTCAACAAGATGAGTAAATTTGACGACTACATCACGATCTATGGCTCGGGGCGCACTGACTCGGGTGTCCATGCTTTGGGGCAAGTCATTCACTTTGATTTTCCCCATGATATCTCACCAGAAGGGATGCTCAAGGGGTTAAACTCAATGTTGCCCCTTGATTGTGAGGTCATCGACTGCAAGATCGTCAGTGATGACTTTCATGCGCGCTTTACCACTCATGGCAAGCGCTATATGTACCGTGTCAGCCGTTCGTGGTTTACCGATCCTTTCAAACGTTTCTACACGGGACATTACAAATATCCCCTTGATATCAAGCGGATCGAAGAAGCGATGCCCGATGTCGTGGGGACCCATGATTTTTCGAGTTTTGTAGCTTCAGGCAGTCAAACTAAAGATCATGTCCGAACGATCTATGAGGCTACCGTCAGAGAAGACAAAGAAAACAATGAAGTGATCTTTGAATTCTACGGCAACGGCTTTTTGTATAATCAAGTGCGGATCATGGTAGCGACCTTGTTAGAGATCGGAAATGGTAAACGTCCAGTCCATGATTTTTTACGCTTGTACGAAGTCAAAGACCGCAATGAATGTCGGGAAACAGCACCCGCAAGTGGACTTTATCTGAAGAAAGTGTATTATGAATAAAATAATAGCTTGATTTTACGATTTATTGAAAGTTATAATTGACTATACCTAAAAAAAATCGTAATATAGTATTTGGTATTGTTTGCCCCACAGTAAGCCCCGTTAATCTTATTGTTTGTCAAACATGTATACATTAAATGGAGGAAATAAACGTGCGTACAACATATATTGCAAAACCAGGCGAAGTAGAACGTAAATGGTATGTCGTAGATGCAACAGATGTTCCTTTGGGACGCTTATCCACAGTGGTAGCATCTGTTTTACGCGGCAAGAACAAGCCTACTTTCACACCAAACGTTGATACAGGTGACTTTGTGATTGTCATCAATGCAGAAAAAGTTGCTTTGACAGGTCGTAAAGCAACAGATAAGATCTATTACCATCACTCAAACCATCCAGGTGGCTTGAAGGAACGTACAGCTGGTGACTACCGTGAAAAGGATCCAGAAAAATTGATCGCATTATCTGTTAAAGGTATGCTTCCAAAGGGTACTCTTGGTCGTGCACAAGCTAAGAAGCTTCACGTTTACCGTGGTGCAGAACACAAGCATGCTGCTCAAAACCCAGAAGTATTAGACATCACAAACTTAATCTAGGAGGAAAACGAATTTGGCACAAGTACAATATCGCGGCACAGGTCGTCGTAAAAACTCAGTTGCACGTGTGATCTTGGTACCAGGTACAGGTAAGATCACAATGAACGGCAAATCTGCAGAAGAATACATTCCATTTGCAAACTTACGCGAAGTTATGGCTCAACCATTCGTTGCCACAGAAACAAAAGACCAATATGATGTATTGGTAAACGTTAACGGTGGTGGCTTCTCAGGTCAAGCTGGCGCTACACGTCATGGTATCGCACGCGCTTTACTTGAAGTAGATCCAGACTTCCGCGGTGTCTTGAAGCGTGCAGGTCTCTTGACTCGTGATGCACGTATGAAAGAACGTAAGAAGCCAGGTCTTAAGAAGGCTCGTAAAGCTTCACAATTCTCAAAACGTTAATATCGCGTTATATCAACGTTTCAAACGCATTTCTCACTTCGGTGGGAGATGCGTTTTTTTGTTTTGACCTAGACTTTTCAGAAGATTATGGGATATTTTATTTGCCGTAGACCATTATCAGGGATATCATGGAGAAAGAAAATGGAGTGTGTTAGTCAGATCGTGAAGCTATTATTTCTCTTGCAGAAAAAAGTTCATGATCGTGATATTTGCAATGAATGTTAATGGTGGTAAATAAATTAAGAAGGGAAAAGCTATATTACTTCTAGTAATTCAGGAAAGATATGGCTAGGTGCTAAAAATTGAAAAAGATTAAGCGGTTTTTATTGGAAAGAAAGACAACATGGGAGTTGTTGGGAGTTTATATGGATCATTTTGGTGAAAGGTTACCGATAGCTCAGATGTGTGTAACTGATAGTGAATTGAGAGAAATTCTGATCAGAGCTTTACTCGAGAATAAGAAGTATAAGTTGAATATTCCCAAGGGATGTATTGTATAGATCCATAAGATGATTAATAAATCAGATTTGACGTAATAGAACTTTGAAGCAAGAAGTTGCTACGATCAAACAAAGGACAGCCGATTTAAGAATCACAAAAGATAGAGATTGATCTGCAGAAAAATGGCTAATCTGCAGAAATATTGTTGTCTATATTATATAAATATGATCAACCAAAAGAACCAGCACATCGTGGGATCCACAACGTGCTGGCTCAATTTGATTGGGCGTAGAATTTAGCTTGGCAGTAAGTGCGTGAATAGTCAAAAATGCGCCCATCATTTAAATAATAAATATCTTCGAGTCGTAAAGCGGGACTATTAGGGGACAAGTCTAGTAATTTAGCTTGAGCTTCATCGAGCAAAACACTATCAAAGTATTTATCCGAAAAACCGATCTTTAGGCCTTGGGCGCGTAAATAGCTAAAGATAGAGCCTTCTGCTACAGTAGCGGGTAAATGACCGACGAGATCGGCAACATAAAAAGATTCTTCTAGCCAAAAAGGTTTACCATCTAAATATTGTAACCGCAAAATGCGGTAGACCAAACTGCCGACTGGGAGCTGTAAATTTTTAGCAATTTCAGGTTCGGCGGGGAGTTTTTCAAAAGCGAGGACACGGTTGGTGATCCGTTCGTGAAAATTACCAAAAAAACCAGCAGTATTTTGAAATAAAGGATCATAATCTTGGCGTTGGCGCCGTCTGACAAAGATCCCACTTCCCTGAACTTGGTAGACTACATGCGAATTTTCGAGATTCTTAAGTGCTTGCATCATCGTGTTTTTGCTCACACCATACATTTCCATCAATTCGGTCAAACTGGGCAGTTTAGTTCCATGGGAAAGTTGATTATCATCGATATAAGATTTGAGCTTGTTTGCGATCACTTGATGTTTTAACATATGCTATTTCACCTCATATTTCAGTATAGCATAATGAAAACGCTTGACAAAATGTTTGGTAACAATTTAGCATATAAGTGTACCCAAACAATTATACATAATCTAAGAAAGGGGCTTATGCAAATGATCCATCAAACATTAAAACCATTTCCAAAAGATTTCTTATGGGGGGCTTCGACTTCGGCTTACCAAGTTGAGGGTGCCAGTTTAGAAGACGGCAAAGGACCATCTTTTCAAGATACCAAGGAATTGCCACCAGGGACCGCTGATCTAACGGTCTCAGTTGATCATTATCATCGTTACAAAGAAGACATCGCCTTGATGGCCGAGATGGGTTTTAAAGCATATCGTTTCTCGATCTCATGGTCACGTGTTTTACCAGAAGGGATCGGGAAAGTTAATCCTAAGGGGATCGAATTTTATAATAATTTGATCGATGAATGTTTGAAATATGATATCGAACCGATCATCACGATGTTTCATTTCGACATGCCGGCAGCTCTGGAAGAAAAAGGTTCTTGGAGCAATGCGGAATCTTCCGAATGGTTCAAGGAATTTGCTCAAGTGCTCTTTGAAAATTACGGTGACCGGGTCAAATATTGGTTGACGATCAATGAACAAAATATGATGACTTTAGTTGGACAACTGATCGGTACATTACGTGTGCCAGAAGCAACAACGAACTTGACTAAAGAGATCTATCAACAAAATCACCATCAATTAGTGGCACAAGCTAAAGCGATGCAATTATGCCACGAGATGTTGCCACAAGCCAAGATCGGTCCGGCGCCAAATATCGCGTTGGCTTATCCTAATGGTAATCGTCCAGAAGACATCATCGCGGAACAAAATGCCAATGCGATCCGCAATTGGTTATATTTAGATATGGCTGTTTATGGGCGCTACAATAACTTGGTTTGGGCGTATTTAGAAGCTAAAGATGCAACCCCAACGTTTGCTCCTGGAGATGCCGAAGTCTTAAAGGCAGCCAAACCTGATTTTATCGCTTTTAATTACTATACTTCATTTACGGTCGAAGCAAGTGATGGTAGTGAACAGATCGATGACAAATTTGCTGATCAGCAATCTGCAATGTCTGAACCGGGATATTACCGTAGTGTACAAAATCAAAATTTGAAAAAGACCGAATTTGGTTGGGAGATCGATCCAGTTGGCTTTAGAGCGACCATGCGTGCCTTATATGATCGCTACCAACTTCCATTATTAGTCACGGAAAATGGGATCGGAGCTTATGATGAACTAACTGCAGATGGAAAAGTCCATGACCCATATCGGATCGTTTATTTGCGCGAACACATTGCTCAGATACAAAAAGCGATCTCGGATGGCGTTGAGATGTTAGGCTATAATCCATGGTCAGCGATCGACCTGATCTCAACGCATGAAGGAATCAAGAAGCGCTATGGTTTCATCTATGTTGATCGGGATGAATTTGATCTCAAGACTTTAAAACGTTACCGCAAAGATTCATTTTATTGGTATAAAAAAGTTATTGCGACTAACGGCCAAGATCTCAGTGATCAGTTCTAAACCAAGAGTGGCTGGGGGATGTGCTTAACTATAGACTTGTGTTATGCTAAAGAAAAATCAAGCAGGTGAAAGTATGTACTTCAAACAGATCTATTCCACGCCCCTGGGAGAATTGCTGTTAGTCGGGACCGAAACAGAACTTGTGGGAGCTTGGTTCACTGATCAAAAATATTTTGCTCCTGATTTTTCACTTGAAAAGATCGCAGATGTTGAGACTCCGGCTTTAAAACAAGCTAGAGCATGGCTAACGGAGTATTTTAATGGTCAGATCCCGACTACAAAGATCACGTTAGCACCACAAGTTACGCCTTTTAGGCAGCGAGTATTGCAGCAACTACAGCAGATCCCCTATGGAACTACGGTGACCTACCAAGAGCTAGCAAAACAATTGGCCTCGCATCCAAGGGCTGTCGGTGGGGCTGTAGCGCATAACCCATTGAGTCTTTTTATCCCGTGTCACCGCGTTTTGGCAAGTGACGGCAGTTTGCATGGCTATGCTGGTGGACTTGACCGTAAACAGGCGCTACTAGAACTGGAACAGATCTTATAAAAAATTATTGCCAGATCATTTAAGATATTTTAAAATAATAAAAAATGTCTAGGAGGCAATATAAAATTATGGAAATGTCAAAAGAACGCCTGACTGCCTTCACTGATGCAGTATTAGCGATCATTATGACGATCTTAGTTTTAGAGTTGAATAAACCTGAAGCGATGACTTGGGCTGCCGTTTGGGATCTATGTGAGAGTTTCTTTGCCTACACTGTTTCATTTTTCTGGTTAGGAACGATGTGGGTCAATATGCACCGAGCTTGGCATAATGTTGAAAAGATCAATAATGAACTAGTATGGAACTCTTTGATATTGTTATTCTTTTCTTCATTTTCCCCTGTACAACAAGTATCGTAGCTGATAATTTTGACAGTCCCGTTGCTCAAACGATGTATGGAATCATTGTTTTAGCTGTTACAGCTTGCAATATTTGGATGTATGTGGAACTAAAACGCATAAATAAGGGAAAATCAGTCGAGGCAGATTTTAGTATCCTAGATGGTCGTGGCATGTTTGATGTTGCAGGAAAAGTGATCGGTCTGATCTTGACTTTAACGATCTTTCCGCCTGCAATGATGTGGGAAGTCTTGATCACGGCGATCTTTATCGTTTTACCACGCTCGATCTGATCAGTAAATAAGTTGGTGGTAACACCAGCTTATTTTTTAGTTTGAGTGTAAAAACGTACATTTGAGTAAGAAGAGTGGTAATATAGGTTAAAACTTAGCAAAGGGAAGTGAGTGAATGAACGAAAAATTTACTGAAAATATCCACGTTTTAGATGGATCAATGGCGGCTGCCTTGAAAGAACAAGGAATAGATAGTACGGGTGAGCTGTGGACAGCCCAAGCGTTAAGCGACAATATCGAAGCTGTTTATGATGCGCATTACAGTTATTTAGCAGCTGGAGCCCAGATGATCTTGACCGATACGTATCAAGCTAATCTGAAAGCTTTTGAAAAAGCTGGTCATTCCAAACAGCAGGCTGAAAACTTGGTAGGGATGGCGGTATTAGTGGCTCAAAAAGCTCGAGATGACTATGAAGAACAGACCGGAAAACATGCTTTAGTGGCTGCCTCGATCGGACCATATGGAGCCTATCTTGCCGATGGCAGTGAGTATCGGGGGGATTATTTGTTGAATGATGCGCAATATCTTAATTTTCATTTGCCACGTTTGACGGCCGTACTTGCGCAAGCACCGGATTGTTTAGCTTTAGAGACCCAGCCAAAACTCTCAGAACCACTAGCTTTATTGAGATGGCTGGAAAAAAATGTGCCTCAGATGCCAGTCTACGTTTCATTTACACTCCGAGATGAAATGACACTTAGCGATGGGACCGAACTTAAGCGGGCGGTTGCAGCGATCAGTAAATTTGAGCAAGTATTTGCGATCGGTGTCAATTGTATCGTACCTGAGCTTGTGAGTGGAGCGCTTAAAGTTATGCGGCAAGCAACGACTAAAAAGCTCATCGTCTACCCTAATCTCGGAGCTCAATATGATCCTGAGACTAAGACATGGGCCAAAAGTGAGCAACAGTTAGATTTTACGCAGCTGACTGAAAAATGGTATCAAGCTGGTGCGAGCATCATTGGTGGCTGTTGCATGACGACGAGTCCCCAGATCAGTCAGATCGCAACGTACTTTGAGCAGTATCAAAAAGAGAATGTATAAAAAAACACGCGCTGAGGCGTGTTTTTTTATTAGACTAAATTTTTTTGTTTTGAGCGTAAAGGATGAAAACGAGGAAAGTGGCTAGGATCCCATAGATGGAACCGATATAGCCGATATTTCCCAGTGAAGTAACACTGACGGCTTGGGCTGCAGTCAATGAACCCAGCGAGATCCCTAGGTTAGCAAAGATCGAATTGAGCGATGATGCTAGATCAAGGGATTGGGGATATTTTTTCTCAGCGATATCTAAAAACATCAGCTGAGTTGAGGCACCATAGCTAGCAAAGCAAACGCAAAGTAGAGCGATCGTTGCTGCACCTAGCCACGGAAGCTGAATTGCTGGTCCTAAGAGCAACATCAATAGTGTCATCGTGATATAGACGTAGCGGAGTGGCTTTAAGCCACCATTATCGGCTAAATAGCCACCAAACTTATTGCCAATGATAAAGAAGATCCCCATCCCAAACAATAACCAGTTGAGCCAAGTGTTATTAAAGCCCATTTCATTAGTGAAAAGTGGACGGATATAGGTATAGATCGTATAGTCAGCGGCGCACACAGCTACGACAAAGGCGACACCTAAGAGAACTTGCTTTTCTTTGAGTAGCGCAAATTGATGTTTGAGTGTCCCTTTAAACTGAGGGGTATCTTTAGGCACGAGCCAAAGCAGTAGGCATAAGACGATAAAGGTGATCGCACTGATCATCCAAAAGCTATCGTGCCAGGAAAAAGTCGTACTGATCAAAGTTCCAAGGGGGATCCCGATGATCGAAGCTAAACTAAAACCGGCAAAGACCCAAGAAACTAGGCTAGCTCGTTTATGCCGCGGTGCAATGTAGTTGGCCATGACCAAAACGATCGAAATGATCGCCCCAGCTACACTGGCGGTCAAGATCCGCGACAATAGAAGCGAAGTAAAGTTAGTGGCTAAAGCGGTCCAAGTATTGCCGATAAAAAAGATCAAGATTAGTGCTAGTAAGACACGATGCCGTAAAAAACGATTGCCAAATGAGGTTATAAGCGGAGTGCTCAGCGCATAGACAAGTGCAAAAATGGTGACTAACAGCCCAAGTTGTGATAACCCAGTCCCAAATTCACTCGAAATGTCTGGTAAGACCCCGACGATAATATACTCATTACATCCGAGCATAAAAGCGATAAAAATAAATAAACATGCCTGTAAGCGATATTTCATGATAATTGCGGTCCTTTCGATTTAAATTGCATATATCATTTTAAACCACAAAACCGCTTTTTGGCTATTAATTTTTACCACCCTAATTCAGCCGCATTTTTAGGCAGTTGGAGTTTTCCTGCTGCTTCTTCGCTAAAGACTTGCTCTAAGATCGCAAAGGCTTGTTCTAACTGAGCTGTGGTGATCACAAGTGGTGGTTGGAAGCGTAAGATATTGCCCCGTAGACTGATCATGATCACACCTAGTTCAAAAGCACGGTGGATGATCTTGGTCGCAATCTCGGTGGAAGGCTGTTTAGTCTTAGGGTCAACGATATCGATCCCACCATTGAGGCCATACATTCTGACATCACCGATAAAATCGTATTTTGCTTGAGCTTGTTGGAAAAAGGTCGCCGCTGATCTGCCTAGTTCTGTCGAGCGACGTAAAAGCTCTTCTTTTTCGATGATTTCAATAGTAGCTATAGCAGCTGCTGCAGTGAGGGGATTTCCTGCAGTAGTAAAAATATGAGCCGGAGCGTCCAACGCTTCCATGATCTCAGCTCGTCCGATCACTGCACTTAGTGGAAGCCCAGATGCTAGTGATTTGCCGACGCTCATGAGATCGGGTTCAAGCTCGAAATGTTGGATCGACCACCATTTACCGGTTCGTCCCATGCCCTGATTGACTTCATCGACTGCAAATAAGATCCCGTGTTCATGAGCAAATTCATAGACTTTTTGGAGATACTTTGTCGGTGCTTTGATGATCCCACCATCACCTTGGATCGGTTCGATCAAGATGCAGGCGACTTCATCAGGAGGAAGATAGGTCTCAAATGGTAACTTAAAGGCTGCAAACATTCGCTCTACAAATTGCTCTTCAGTCTCTTGCGACGCTTTTTGCCAGGGGTCGGGATAAGGTACTTTGATGATCCCGGGAAGTAAGGGACCGAGCTTGCGGGTCATGTTCAAACTGACACCCGAAGCAGTCAGAGAGCCATAGGTCGAACCGTGATAAGCTCCGGTAAAAGTCACGATGTATTGCCGCCCAGTATAGGCGCGCGCAAATTTGATGATCGCATCATTGGCATCTGAGCCAGAATTTCCCCAGGCTAACTTGACAGGTCCTGACATTGGTGCAAGTTTTGTTAATCTGGTGCTCAATTGGGCTGCAATCTGATTAGCAAAATAGGCTGGTGTGTATTGGATCAACTTTTGAGCTTGCTGGGTGATCGCTTGGACCACCGATGGATGACAGTGCCCAGTGTTGGTCGATGAGGCGGAGGCTAAGAGGTCGATATATTCTTTGCCGTCAGCATCAGTCAATAGGGCGCCGTTTCCTTGTGCGATCACGAGATCAAAGTACTTGATCCGTGATTGCGAAGCTAAACTGCGGGCTTCTTGGTGAAGTAATTCATCATTTTTTGCCATAGTAGCACCTCATTTCTTTTTCTTAAAAAAAGATTACGTGTATTATAAATCTATTAATGAAAGATTTAAAGTATATTTTTTAAGTAATTTAGGGAAATTAAGGCTGCTATAACTTAAAATTGAAAATAACTTGTGTGATATATAAGCGCCGTTTTGTTAAAGATTTTGTTATAATAAAGCAGAAAGGCTCGAATAGTAAAATTAAGAATTAGCCGTGATTTTTACAGAAAAAATTTAGAATATTAATCAAAAGGAGTGATTGGAGTGTCAAAGCCGGCAATCGATATCTTTGCCCATGTCTTGCCTCCTAAATTTTATCAGTAATTATTACAGTTAGCGCCAGAGTTGATTGTTGGGGCTGTTATGACGGTCCTCGAGGCAATTTTGACACCTAAAGAGCGCGAGCAGATCATGTATTTAAACTTTGAAAAATTAATGGCAGGTGATATGAAGTGACCAATTTGGAATATCCGCCTTTGTTTAGATTGTATGAACTTGAGATCAAACCAGAAAAGAAAGCGGAATTTTTAGCTTTAGGACAGAGAAATTTGAATTTATCGATCAAAACTGAACCGCAGACATTAGCGATGCATGCAACTCATATTGATGAAAAGGGGCTGGAGAATCTAGTCTTTGAGCTCTATCAAGATACTGCGGCGCAAAAACGACATCAAGCCTCACCGCAATTTCAAAAGTACGCGACTTTTGCTAAAAATGCGATCGTCAATCGCAAGGTGATCGATCTGATCCCAGAATTATTACTGGAAAAGTTTGATTTTTTAGGTAAAGGGACGCCAGATAATGTGACGGTAAAATTAGCTAAATTACAATTAGAAAAATCCAGTGCTGCTGCCTTTAAAGCTGCCGTCTTTAGTGAAATGCACCAAGCGATCGTACTTGAACCCGGTGTTTTAGCGATGTATGCAGCAACGGTCCAGAATAAGCCGGATGAATGGATCTTTTTAGAATTCTATCAAGATAAACAAGCTTATGCCAAGCACCGGGAGACTCCACATTTTAAAGAATATATCAAAAAGACTACTGATCTAGTGGCAAAAAAAGAGCTATTAGATCTAACAGCTGATACTTTAGTCAGTCAGGGGAATTTGAGTTATGAACGTGGGGAAAATTAATATTAGAGAGACGTTATTTGCGTCTCTCTTTTGTTTTTGGCTCAAATACGCTAAAATTTAGGTGTATTTCAGTAAAGTGAGTGTGAAAAATGGAAATTGATTTAAGGCTGATGCGGGCAAGTGACTATGATGAGATCTTAAAGATGGTGATCACAACTTGGGATTATCGCTCTTGGGTCCCCAAAGACCTGGTTGAACCGATGGCAGAATACTTTTTGAGTGATCTTTTGCAAAAATCAGATCATATCGTTGTGGTAACGGTCGACGGTAAGCCTGCCGGGATCTGTGCCGGCGACGTTTTAGACTATACGAAGATCCAGCGCTTTTGTTTGCGGAAAAAGACTGCTGCTTTAGGTGCAATCTTAAAGCAGACCGAACCTGATTCAATCTTTGAAAAATATATTCAAACGATGGCATTAGATCAGGAGCTGTTACTTCAAAGTAAACGTGAATTTGAAGGGAGTCTCAATTTATTGTTGGTCAATGGAAAATATCGTGGTCTAGGTTTAGGGAAAAAATTATACAACAACTTCTGTGAATATTTACAAAAAAATGGTGTCAGATCATTCTATTTATATACAGATGATTCATCGGATTATGGCTTCTATGAACATAATGGCTTAGAAAAATTGGTAGAAAAGCGTTTTTATTGGGATGAAGGCAACGAAGAGACCGCCGAGACTTATTACCTTTATGGGCGAGACTTTAACTAAGCAAAATCTTTACAAATTTAGCTTTTATCGTTAAACTTAGGTGGATAATAATTCACAAAAGAGGGTGTAAAGCTTATGTCGATGCTGTTTTCAACAGCTAAAGTAGCGTCATTAAATCTAAAGAATCGAGTAGTGATGTCGCCCATGCGGACGTATAGTGTCCAAAAAGGTGATGGTGTCTTAAATCCGTTGCATTTTGCTCATTATGGAGCACGTGCGGTCGAGCAAGTTGGGTTAGTTATCCTTGAGATGACCGCTGTTGAACCTGAAGGGCGCACGACTGAGCACGATTTAGGCTTGTGGAACGACGAACAGGCAGAAGAGTTAAAGCGTCTGGTCGATTTTTTGCATAGTTTGGGCACAAAAGTTGGGATCGAACTCGGACATGCAGGCCGTAAAGCTAAAGCTGAGTCGGTACCAGTTGCACCGAGTCTTGTTGAAGCCTACAGTGATGATTACAATGAACCAAGAGCCTTGAATATCGCTGAGATCAAACGCATCCAAAGTGCTTTTGTAACTGCAGCTAAACGAGCTATACAGGCTGGAGTTGATCTGATCGAGCTCCAGGGAGCTGAGGGCTTTTTGATCGATGAGTTCTTTTCGCCAGTCATCAATCGGCGAGATGATGAGTATGGTGGTGAACTTGCAGGGCGTTATCGCTTCGTGCAAGAGATCATTACTCAGATCAGAGACTTTTATACGGGGCCATTGTGGGTCCGCTTGTCGTTAGATGATTATGCTAAAGAAGATGAGCAAAATAAGCTAACTGAGTGGCAAACTATCAGTCAATGGCTCGAGCGTGATGGGATCGATTGCTTGAGTATCACGACTGGTGGGCTATTTGATAAAAAGCCAGACCATATTTATGAAGGCTGGCAAGTTCCATATGCAACAGCAATGAAAAAGGCAGTCAACTTACCGATCGCAGTTACAGGGATGCTACTTGATTCAAAGTTGTGTGAGTACATTTTAGAAACAAAACAAGCTGATCTGATCTTGGAAGCTCATGTATTTGATACAAATGCACGCTGGGTCGTTGAAGCTAAAAAAGAATTATACGAAAAATAAATATAACGGGCTAGAGATCAGTAGTAAATCTCTAGCCCGTTATGTTTATTTTTGTTTACGTTTGATCTCTAGTTTACGTAAGAATGGTAAAATAACACCCATTCCAAAGATCAAGAAGACAAAGAAGAAATTCATCATCAATTCATGCGTGAATTGCTTTGTTCCAAAGTGTGCATTTTGCGGAATGAATCCCATTGTCGCACAGACAAATGTGAATAAGAAACACCAGAAACCAACGAGCAAAGCCCCGGTACGGTTTTTGATGAAGATATAGTCTGAGCTAAATTTATCCTGTTGCCATCTAACGGCGATGAACGCAACAAAGACTAAACAGGTCTTATAAGGGGAAACGATCCCATTTAAGTTAAGCAACCAGTTATAAATGGAGTTGATATCAGGTAAAGTCCCACTCAAAAGTAAGAGGACCAAGGCGATCCCAGCGGTCAAAGTATAACTGTGGACAGGACGCCCGTTTTTGTTGGTCTTCGTGAGCCAAGTTGGCATGTATTTTTGATTGACATCGCCGGCAAAGACGCGACTGGCAGCATCGATCAAGACTGCAAGCTGAGCTAACATGAAAAATGATTGGACAACAGCAAAGACATACATCAAACTATTGTCCCAGCCTAATTGTTGGCTTAAAAGTTTGAAAGCGTAATAAGGACCGTTCATCTTGAAGTCGTTAGGGATATTATTGGCATCAAAGAAGACTGCCAAAGCTAGCGTTCCAAAGATCGTCAACGCCCCAGTCATCAAGGCGAGCATCCACATAGAGCGTGGGAAATCACGTTTAGGATTTTTCATGCGACTGATGTAAGGTGCTGCAAGTTCAGCCCCAGACATCGCAAAGATCAACAAACCGGTCGTTGAAAAATAGTGCAAACTGAAATTAGGTTTGAATGCCGACCAATCAAATGGTTGTGTTGCGATATGTGCTCCATGTGTCAAGGCATAACCTGTCATTAAAACAAAGAGCATTGACATGATAAACATTGCGCCCCCACCGATCAAGGATAAGATCTCTAAGGCGTTTTTGAAAATATTTTCCAAAAGAATGAAAGCTAAAATGATAACAAATGTCAGTAAGCCAAAAGTAAAGGTGGACATGTGACTGCTCAATGTAGCATCACCCAAGATGATCCAACTAAAGGATACGATGATCGAGTTAGAGACATCGACTAAGTATGGGATAGTTTGGACCCAATACATCCAGGAAGTAGCGTAACCAAAGAGATCACTGCCAGTCCCACGTCTGATCCACGAAGCAAGTCCACCTGCTTGTTGGTCGAAGGTCAAACCTAATTGGCTGACGATCAATTCGTAGGGAATGACATAGACAAACAACATGAAGATCCAAGAAATAACTACCGATAGCCCTTGATTTTGAAAAGGATAAAAGATATTTTCAAAACTGATGATCGTAACAAAATCAAGTAAAGTTAAGACGAGCCAGGGGGTATATTTCTTTTGGTTGAGTGAGTTTTGGTTTAAAGTATTCAATTTTATCTCCTTTAATTAATGCAAAATTTGAGTTTATTTTGCATTAACACCGGGATGCTTATTCGAATGCACGCGAATTTCTCCTTTATGAAAATAATTACTTTTTCCATTTTAAAGAATCCTTTATGAAATTACTACCATAAATTTGTTTTTTCTTATGAAAAAATATAAAATTGTTTTGAAAAAGTGAGTAGGTGAAAAAATGAAGAAATATCTAAAGATAGCTACTCCCGCCAAGTTGCAGGCAGACGTAGCTAAGAAGTGGCCAACTGTAGAATTGACACCTGAAGTATCTGGCACTAAATTAGCCGCACTAGTGATCGAAGCAGGTGATCTCAAACAACGTGCGCTCGCTGAATTGATCTGTCAGCGTTCTGGGCTAAAAATACCGCTGATCGAAGTCACGGCGGAAAATATCGATGCCGATATGAAAAGAGTGTTGGAATCAGCCACGGCTTATGAAAAAGAAAATGTGCCCACCTTTTTATTAGATCTGATCAATTTTGCCGATGAAAAAGCAGTCAGCTTTACCACACCGGGACACCATAATGGAAATTTTTACACGCGGCATCCAGCTGGTGAAGTCTTTAAAAACTTTTTCGGCGATAATTTTTTATATGCTGACGTCAGTGACACGATCCCTGAATTGGGCGATACCTTGACCCATGGTGGAACGCCGTTGACAGCTGAAAAACAGGCGGCTAAAGCTTTTAACGCCGATAAAGTATATTTTTGTACAAATGGGACTACTAGTTCAAATACGATCTGTGCGACCGCTGCATTGACCGAGGGCAATCTCGTGCTCTTTGATCGAAATAACCATAAATCGCTCTACAACAGTGCCCTAGTGATGACAGGGGCTAAACCGGTCTATTTAAAGACTGATCGTGATCCTTTAGGGTTGATCGGTCCTTTGGTAGGTGAAGAGTTAGATGAAAAAAAGATCCGCCAACAGATCGCATTGGTCGATCCTAAAAAAGCCAAAGCTAAACGGCCTTTTAGACTAGCGGTCTTACAACTGGAAACATATGATGGCGTCTTTTATGATGCACGGTATCTCATTAAAAAGCTCGGACCACTGTGTGACTATATTCTATTTGATTGTGCTTGGGGCGGTTATGAACAATTTGTCGATCTGATGAAAGAATTATCTCCGCTGAGTTTGGAATACGGTCCAGCTGATCCAGGGATCTTAGTGACCCAATCTGTGCATAAACAGCAAGCTGGGGTAGCCCAAACTTCTCAGATCTTGAAAAAAGATGCACACTTAAAAGGGCAAAAACGTTATATCGATCATAAACACTTCAATAATGCCTACCTTAAATACGTTACAACGAGTTACTCTTATCCGATCTATGCGTCTTTAGCAGTCAATGCAGCGATGGCAGCTAGTTCGGCTAATCATGCGTGGTGGGAAGAAACACTGGTCAAAGGGATCGAATTTAGAAAGACATTGTTGCGTCAAAGCAAGCTGTTTAAACCACTCGTTCCCACAAAGATAAACGGTATTTCCTGGGAAAATATCCCGACTGAAAAGCTAGCGGCTGACCTAAGCTTATGGCAACTTGATCCTAAAGATACCTGGCATGGCTTTAGTAAAGTTGCTTTAGGAGAAGCAATCATCAGTCCTTTGAAGTTGACGATCACCTCTCCGGGAGTCGAGCTAAAGACAGGTAAATATACTGAAACGGGGATCCCGAGCCCATTAGTCGGCGAATTTTTATTGGAAAAACGGATCATTCCGGGTAAAGCCGATCTTTATTCAACACTTTTCTTTTTGACTCCCGGTGAAGATGAGCTCAGTTTACAGACATTGCTGACGGCACTATTAGAATTTGAACGACTCTATTTGACAGATGCCCCGTTAGAAAAAGCTCTCCCCCGTTTTTATCGGCAAAATAAAGAACGTTATGCTGGCTATACTTTAAGACAGTTATGTCAAGAAATGCATGAGTATTTTAAAGAACAAGAGATATACCATTTACAACAAGCCTTATTTATCAAACCAGAGCTGCAAGCCTATAGTTGTTTACCACGCACGGCTGATCTTGCGTTTATGCGGGGACAAGGCAAGTTGGTCCCACTCGATGAGATCGAAGGTAAAGTCGCACTTGAAGGGGCCTTGCCCTATCCGCCTGGAGTCTTTATCGTCGCACCGGGTGAAAGATGGCAAGCACTAGATGTTGAATATTTCAAGGTACTGCTTGGGGCAATGGAAAATTTCCCGGGTTTTGAACCGGAGATCCAAGGTATCTATCTTGAATGGGATGACAGTGGACATCTAAGTGCAGCGGGCTATGTTTTAGATGATATTTAGATAGCAAAAAAGCGCCTTTTACGGGCGCTTTTTTTGATAGGCAAGGCGTGGAGTGTTGTCATCAGTCAGGATGATCCCACAATAAGTAAAGCCATTTTTTTCGATCAGGTGTTGCATGCGTTTATTATTTTGATGAGTGTCGATCCGGATATTTGGTTCGAGCTGTTCACAAAAAGCTAATGCCTTATTAAAGACACCTTTGACTTTCCCGTTGCCGGCAATACGATGGATCGTACCATAGGGCTGGTCGTTTAGCCAAGACCCTTCTATTTGCTGATAAGTTGGGTCTTCACCTAGGATAAAGGCAAAAACGCCACCGATGTTTCCTGCTTCTTCAATGACATAGAGGTGTTTAGCAGCAATATCAGCTTCTAAGAGCTCCAATGCTGGATGACTTTTGCCCCATTGATCTGGATTGTTGTCTTTTGCCATCTGAGTACGAGCAAATGCATAAATCGCACTGATCGCGGGTAAATCTGCGGTAGTGGCTAAGCGGATCGTCAAATTTATTCCTCCTCGTTAAAATATTTAGCTTAATTCTAGCAAAGAAAAATTTTTTTGCAAGAGGGATTGCATTTACGAAAAGTAAGTGTTATTGTATTGATAACGATTTGAAAAGAGGAATTACGATGAAGACTTTAGTTATCAACAATATGGCTCATACATGTTGTCCTTCTTCGCGCCAGCTAGCGAAGAAGGTTCATTTGCGTTGAGTTTTTTAACGTAACTAGGAGGCTTCTTCAACGTAAGAGGGCGCAGACTTTTTAAAGTTTGCGCCCTTTTTTTCTACTCAGATCGCAGAAAGAAGGGAAGAACATGATATATCAAGACGTATCACAGCTGATCGGTCAGACACCGTTGATAAAACTTGCAGTCAAAACGCCAAATAATGTATCGATCTATGCCAAGTTAGAGATGTTTAATCCAGGTGGCAGTATTAAAGATCGTTTAGGCGAGTATCTCATGGATGATGCGCAGGCAAAAGGCTTGTTGACAGCAGAAACGACGATCATTGAACCTACAGCGGGCAATACTGGAATCGGTCTAGCTTTAGCAGCACAAAAACGTGGCTTAAAAACGATCTTAGTCGTGCCCGAGAAATTTAGCCAGGAAAAACAGATCTTGATGCGTGCCTTAGGTGCAAAAATAGTACATACGCCAAGTGAATTAGGGATCAAAGGTGCGATCGCCCAAGCTAAGAAATTAGCTGCCCAGATCACGGATAGCTACTTGCCGCTACAATTTGAAAATTCGGCCAATCCAGCTGCATATGCGACTAGTCTGGCGCCAGAGATCATTACTGAATTTGAAAAAAATAAGTTGAGTTTAGCTGCTTTTGTAGCTGGGGCTGGCAGTGGTGGGACCCTTGCTGGGATCACGCAAGCTTTAAAGCAAAAATTTCCTGGGTTAACAGCTGCCGTGGTTGAACCAGAGGGCTCAATCCTAAATGGTGGTGCGCCCCATAGTCATTTGACGGAAGGAATCGGGGTTGAATTTATACCGCCCTTTTTCGCTCAAACTAAGCCCGATGCGATCTATACGATAAGTGATCGGGAGGCGTTTGCGCAAGTCAAGCAACTGGCACTGACAAATGGTTTGTTTGTCGGAAGTTCGAGCGGAGCGGCGTTGGCAGCTAGCTTGAAATTAGCACAAAAGCTGCCTCAAAACAGTAATATCGTCACGATTTTTCCCGATAGTTCAGAACGTTATTTAAGTAGACATATTTATCGATTTGAGGAGTGGTTAACTGTTACCAAAAACATAGAATAATGTAGAAAAATTTGTTATAACAAACCATGGAAAGAAGTAAAAATGTGAGTGGTTATCATGACAATGTTAAAACCGAAAGAAATGGCTGAACGTTTAGGTGTTACAGTCAGAACTTTGCAAATTTGGGATAGTAAAGGTGTGTTAAAAGCATATTGGACTCCCACCAATCGAAGATATTATACTGAAGAACAATATTTAAACTATATTGGTAAATCAGAGTCCAACAAGCGCAAAGTAGTCGCCTATGCTAGAGTATCAACAAATAGTCAAAGAGATGATTTAAAAAATCAAATTGACTTTATTAGGCAATACGTTAACGCTAAAGGCGTTGTTTTAGATGAAACAATTACTGATGTTGGTAGTGGGCTTAACTACAATCGAAAAAAGTGGAATAAATTGCTAGAAGAAGTAATGAATAATCAGATTGATACGATTTACATTACTTATAAAGATAGATTTATTTGTTTTGGTTATGAGTGGTTTGAACGATTATGTAAAATACACAATACTAAGATTGTGGTATTGAATAATGTTGAAACTAGTCCAACGCAAGAAATGATTGATGATATGGTGAGTATTGTACACGTATTTTCCTGTCGTTTATATGGTTTACGTAAATATAAGCATAAACTAGAAAACGACAGATCTTTGAAAGATGGTGAAAATAATGGTGTTAAGAACCCAAAAAGTTAGACTTTATCCAAATAAAACCATGCAGAAAGTCTTAGATGACTTGTGTGATTATCGCAGATATTGCTGGAATGCTGGTTTGGCTTTATGGAATGATATGTATGAAGAATCATTGATTTTAGAAGATAAAAAGTTAAAACCAACACAATACAAGGTTCGTGATGAATTGGTTGCAAATAAAGAGGATTGGCAATACCGACTATCTGCACGTTGCTTACAACTAGCAATTAGCGACTTAAATAAAGCGTGGAAGAACTTTTTTGATAAGGCACAAGTTGATTGGGGTAAACCACGTTTTAAATCAAAGAAAGCCACTAGACAGGGTTTTAAAACTGACCGTGCCAAGATTATTAAGGGTAAGTTGCGCTTGGATAAACCACATAGAATTAAGAATTGGTATGACATTCGCATGAGTGGCGCTAAGTTGTTAACTGGTGAATTAAAAGTTGTTTCAATTTACCGTGAAAATGGTAAATATTGGGCAAGTTTACCTTTTGAGATCGAAGTGGCAAACAAAGCTAAAACTAACCGTGTAACAGCGGTCGATGTCAATGTTGGGCATATCAACTATACGGAAGGCAAAATTAATACATTGCCAGATAATCTAAAACGATTGTATAAGCGTATCAAATATTATCAACGTATGTTGGCTAGAAAGAGTGTTGTAAATGGGAAACGAGCTACTAAAAGTAATAATTATGTTAAGACGAGAGCCAAGTTTCAACGTGATTATCGCAAAGTAGCTAATATCCAACATGATATTATGCAGAAGTTTACAACTCAATTAGTTGAAGAATACGACAAGATCGTAATTGAAGACTTGGCGGTTAAAGAAATGCAGATGACTCATTTTGCTTCCAAAGGGCTACAGCGTTCAATGTTTGGTTATTTCAGACAGATATTGAGCTATAAGTGCGATTGGTATGGTAAAGATTTGCTTATCGCTGATAAATACTATCCAAGCACACAACGCTGTTCTAACTGCGGTTATGTTAAAACTGGTGAAGAAAAAGTTGGGCTTAATGGCAACTTAAAATATGGAACTAAGCACAACGAATATATCTGTTATGAATGCGGAAATATTATGGATAGAGATGAAAACGCAGTGTTGAATTTATTAGCACTGATATAAAAAATACAGGGGTGGGCTACACCCTTAAACTGTAAGAGTTAGTCACTGTCATTACCCTCTCGTTAGGATATGGGAATACTAATGTTGACGGCAGTAAATAAAATTAGGAAAGGAAAAACTATATAATTCTTTCTAACAATGTAGAAGAATGTACTTAAACTTCTATATTGTTCTACATTTTATATAGCAGGAGATTTAAATGAAATTTGATTCAAAGTTGATCCACGGTGGTATCAGTAATGATAAGACAACAGGTGCAGTGAGTGTACCGATCTATCAGGTCTCGACCTATAAGCAAGCCGAGTTGGGGGGGACACCAGCGTATGAATATTCCCGAACTGGTAATCCAACGCGCCATGCACTTGAACAATTGATCGCAGAGCTAGAAAATGGGAAGCGCGGGCTAGCCTTTGCTTCGGGTTCGGCAGCGATCCATACCGTGTTTAATTTATTTTCTAAGGGTGATCATGTTGTCGTAGGAAATGATGTATATGGCGGAACTTTTCGGCTGTTGAATACAGTTTTAAATCGTCTTGGTCTGGAATTTACCGCAGTCGATACCCGTGATTTAAAAGCGGTCAAACAAGCGATCCAGCCGAATACAAAGGCACTGTATTTAGAGACCCCGACTAATCCCTTGTTACATGTCTCTGATTTGAGTTCATTATCTGACTTAGCCCATGTTAACGATCTCTTGGTGATCGTGGATAATACTTTTGCGACTCCGTATTTGCAACAGCCGTTAGATCTAGGCGCTGATATCGTGGTCCACAGTGCTTCAAAATATCTCGGGGGACATAGCGACCTTGTGGCAGGCTTAGCGGTCACTAAGAGCCAAGCACTCGGGGATCAATTAGCTTACTTACAAAATGCGATCGGGGCTATTTTAGGTCCACAAGATAGTTGGTTACTACAACGGGGGATCAAGACATTAGCGGTCCGGATGCGTGTGCATAATGAAAATACGCGAGCTATCTTTGAATTTTTGCAAAAGCATGAAAAAGTTGCTAAGATCTACTACCCTGGTGATCCAAGTGCGCCAGAGCATGAACTTGCTAAAAAGCAAATGCGTGATTTTGGGGGGATGATCTCATTTGAGTTGATAGCTGGGGCCGATGTAAAAGCCTTTATCGAATACCTGCGCTTGATCACGTTAGCCGAAAGTTTAGGCTCAGTGGAAAGTTTGATCGAAGTACCTGCGATCATGACACATGGAGCTATCCCACGTGAGATCCGGCTAAAAGATGGGATCAGCGATGAATTGATCCGACTATCAGTGGGGATCGAAGCTAAAGAAGATCTGCTACAAGATCTAGAGCAAGCTTTGGAACAGGCATAGGTAAACTTAAAGAATTCTTTAAAAGTTTTAAGCCGAAAGTTGTGTACAATTAGTAAGTACAGGGAGCAAAAAATAATTGCGAGGTGACGCAAAATCAGATTTTTACGTTTCATTTGGAATCTATTTTTGACCCTTTTTATCACTGCTAGCTTAAGTTTAGGCTTGTTGTGGTTTATGACTAGTCCTTACGCTCTCCCAGTTGTGCGTGAGATACAGACTTTGGTGACTAAGATCGTTCCCGATCAAGGAAAGCTGCTGAATGTCAAAACTGAAAGCATATCCCCAAGTGATCCAACGGTGCAAAGTTATTCTGAGGATACCAATGCGCAGGCGGCAAATGGCGCACGTTGGAGCAAAAACACAGCGACTGTTTATCTTGAAGCAAGTGATGAACGCTTCCGCACCGCCTATTTAAGGGCAATCGAAAATTGGAACCAAACTGGGGCTTTTAACTTTGATTTGACTGATGATAAAAAACGAGCCCAGATCATTTTAAAACAACAAAATGATGCCAATACCAGTGCAGCTGGGGTGACGCATACCATGATAAATCAATTGACGAATCGTCTGACCAGTGCAGATGTCTATCTCAATTCCTATTATTTATTAAATGCGCAGTATGGTTATTCCCAATTACGGATAACTAATACCGCAGAACATGAATTAGGGCATGCGATCGGTTTGGCGCATGATGATGAAAATGTCTCAGTGATGCAGTCGGCTGGATCGTATTATTCGATCCAACCTAAAGATATCGAAGCTGTAAAAGCTCTCTATCAAGGCTAGAGTTATTAGGAGAGGTCTGCTATAGTTGAGAAGTAGCAATGAGGAGGATATTTATGACTTTGAAATTAGTTACAGCAACTCCAGCTGATCTACCTAAGATAAAGGATTTGTATTTGAGTGCTTTTCCAGCCGTAGAACGGATCCCATTTTGGCTGTTAAAAAAGCGCACTAAGACTGAGATAGCCGAATTTTGTAGTCTCTATGACGATGATAACTGGGTCGGTTTTATCTATACGGTCAAAAATGCCGAATTAGTCTATGTGTTCTTTTTGGCGATCAAAGCGACTGAACGCTCTAAGGGGTATGGCAGTGGTTTGATGAAGCTGATAAAAGAGCGTTATCAAGGGCAAATGATCGGCTTAAGTGCTGAAAGGCCTGATGAAGCTGCGGCTAACAACCACGAGCGTTTACGCCGTTTAAAATTTTATGCTAAAAATGAGTTTTTACCGACTGATTTTTATACAGCTGAAAAAGGTGGCGTGGAGTTTGAATTCTTGACCCAAAATGGACAAAAGATCAGACCCCAAGCTTATCCAGAGTTAATGGCACAATGCCTAGGACTGTGGCAAAAATTCTTATTACCGATCAAAGTAGTTAAAGATTAGTCAGAAAAGTGGTTCATTTGAGCCACTTTTTTCATTGGCCTGAAAAATTTGCAAAAAAGCAGATTAAATTAGATAATAAAAATTATCAAACTTAAAGGAAGAAAAATATGAAACGATTAGTGTTGGCAGAAAAACCAAGTGTTGCCCGTGATCTGAGCAAGATCTTGGGCGCAGACCAAAAGCACAAGAATTATTATGAAGGTAAAAATTATGTTGTTACTTGGGCGCTTGGTCACTTGTTGACTTTGAAGATGCCGGAAGATTTAAAAAATGAATGGCAAACTTGGCAAATGGAAACTTTGCCAATGATCCCTAAGTATATCGGGACCAAGCCATTACCTAAAACGCGAGCCCAATTAAAAGCGATCGCTAACTTAGCTAAACGAAAAGATATCTCAGAAGCGATCATCGCTACCGATGCTGGGCGTGAAGGTGAGTTAGTGGCGCGCTGGATCTTGGAATATATTCGTTTCAATAAGCCAGTCAAGCGTTTATGGATATCTTCACAAACTAATAAAGCGATCAAAGAAGGCTTTGCTTCACTAAAGCCAGCTAAAGCTTACGATGATCTTTATTATTCGGCCTTGGCCCGGGCTAAAGCTGATTGGCTGATTGGGTTGAATGTGACGCGTGCTTTAACGGTCAAGTACCAGGATAATTTATCGGCGGGGCGGGTCCAAACGCCAACTTTAGCTTTAGTGGCTAAGCAAGAAGAGAAGATCAGCAAATTTATCCCGCAAAAATATTTTACGATCAGTCTTGAAGTTGCCGGTCAAAGAGCAACACGGGTCCAAAAAGATCCGCATGCATTAAAGGAGCGCAAAGAAGCAGATGAACTCGTCAAAAAGATGAGTTCTCAAAATGGTAAAGTCGAACAGATCACGGCTAAAGATAAGACGATCCCTGCACCTTTACCATACGATCTAACAGAATTACAGCGCGTTGCCAACGAAAAGTACGGCTATTCCGCTAAAAAGACCTTGTCATTAGTCCAAAGTTTATATGAAGTGCATAAGATCGTATCTTATCCTCGGACTGATAGTAAATATCTATCTAATGACTTAAAGGCGACATTAAAAGATCGATTACATGCGATCGCAGGGCTATTTCCGGAAGCTAAACAATATGCGGTCAAGGGCGCAAAAGTCGTTCAAAATAAAGCTTTTAACGACGCTAAGGTGACAGACCACCATGCCTTGATCCCAACGGAACAGTTACCACAGTATAATAAGCTCAGCAGTGATGAACATCGAATCTATACTTTGATTGCCGAAAGATTTATAGGTTTATTTGCAGCACCTCACAAAGAACGCCAAGAAAAGATCGTATTTGCTTTTGGTAAGGAACGCTTTAAACTGACCCAAACAAAAGTCATTGAAGCTGGCTGGAAAAAGAACACGACACCAGAAAAGGCAGCTGCTAAGTTTAGCGAAGGTATGCAAGTTGCGCCACATCTCACGGTCAAAGAAGCCTTAACGACCCCACCTAAGCCTTTGAGTGAAGGTTCACTGCTAGCTCAAATGGAGCGCTATAGTTTAGGGACACCGGCAACACGAGCTGAGATCATCGAAAAATTAGTCAAATCGGAACTGATGGAGCGGACTAACAACAGTTTACGGGTGACTAAAAAAGGCCAACAATTGCTGGAATTAGTCAATGAAGAGCTCGTTAGCCCACAATTGACTGAAAAGTGGGAACAACAACTCGAACAGATCGCTAAGGGAAATTATGATGGCAAAAAATTCTTACGTGAGATCGAAGCTGATACTAAACGCTTGGTTCGTGAAGTGAAGAATAGTCAACAAAAATATCAGGACTTTTCATTGACCAAGAAAAAATGTCCTAAATGTGGTACCTTTTTGAAGGAAAAGAAGGTCCGGGACGGTAAATTGCTGGTCTGCACCAGTGAAAGTTGTGATTACAAGCGCCGAGCTGAGGCAAAAGTTTCCAATCATCGCTGCCCAGTCTGTCATAAGAAGATGTTGATCGTCAGTGGCAAGAACGGTGATTATTTCAGATGTAAATATGATGGGACGACTGAAAAATTAACTGGAGGCAAAAAGAAGAACAAGAAGATGACCAAACACGAAGAAAGACGGCTGCTAAAGAAGATCAATCAAGATGATGAACCACAAGAAAGTGCACTAGCTCAAGCTCTAAAAGCTGCGTTAGGTGACAATAACGCTTAAAATAAATAACGCCCATAAGTAACGCAAACTGCAAGAGTCGACGTTGCTTGTGGGCGTTAATCATTAATTTTTCGCGAGTAATAAGAATTTTAGCCAAAGGACTTGATACCAAGTTTGCTTGATATGTTCTGATCTAGCCTCGGCTTCAGCTATTTTTTCGTCCAGAAATTTTTGGAGTTTACGGTAGATCTTAGTATTCACCATCCAGTTGTGGAAGCGCAGTGAAAACTTAGAGAGGCTGAAAAAGCCTAAAATAAAGAAGGGCACTTGGGGGACAACTGGAAGTAAGATTCCGATCACTCCAAAGATAAAACTAATGATCGCAAGAAGCAACCATAAAAAGCGTTTAATGTGTTTGAACATCGAATCCATCCTTTCTTAGCTGTGTGCAATGTATTCCCTTTCTTGGTTGTTTAGAAAAGCATAACACAGAATTTTTTATTTGTCTGTAAAAGTAATATAAATTTTTATTAAGACTTTAAAGGCGGTGATAAGATGCTTGAAAAAACAATAAAAAAAACATACCAAGTAGCATGTGAAGCAATGCGCCAAAAGCAATACCAAAAGGCGCGCTTTTATTTTGATGAGGTCCGGCAAAGTGAACCGACATATCGTTCGGTCAACTACTTTTTAGCTAAATGTGCATTTGTGCTCAATGAAGCTGAGGAAAATATTTATCCCTTAGTCAAAGCCCATTTAGCCACAGAGACAACTAAAAATCGTGAGGCAGCTTATCAGTTAGCGTTAAAAACAGCAGTCAAGTTCAAAAATGAGACCCAGTTAGCTGAATTTTTAGAGCAAGCAAAAATCGATGCGGTCCCCAAACTGGAGCCTTTTGCTGAAATCTTGACTAAGTGGACCGGCAAAGCCCCCACGCATATGCGCTTTAAATTTATTCAGTTTGCTAAAAATAAGACCCCGATCGCTAAAACTTCTCATCCCAAATATCGGGCGTATAAATTTTTTATCAACGGGATGAGTGAGCTCCAAAAACAACGCTTTGCGGCTGGGAAATGGCAAGAATTAGCGGTCACGAAGCCTAAATTCCTAGAGCTCAAAGGCTACATGTCGTGTTCGATCAGGGATGAACGGACGTATTATCGTAAATATCTACCGAAGTTTCCCGATCTTTTTTTGCGTTCGGTTTTCAATGATCATCTGGAAGAAGACGAGTTCTTCAAGTCAAAATGGGAACGATCCCGCGTATTTTCACTCTTACAGATCCCAGCTTTTGACCGGCCTAAGATCACTGAATTACTGGAGTTAAATGATCTTTTGGATGAAACAGCTGACCGGCATTTAAAAGGGTGCGATGATCTCGTCTATTTAAAGCAGGTAGGTGAAGTCTTGCCCGAAAGTCAAGCGGCTGACCTTTCAGAATTAAATTTGCTCAAGGAATTTGGCTATTTATGCAAGCAGAATTGTGGTCATACGCTACATTTAGCGGATAAATGCCAATATGAACGTAACTTTAGTCAGTTATTGGGCCAGCACTCGCGGCGTAAATTACCCTTAGTTCATCCGCCTAAAACTTATCGTCCGACTAAAGAGCAATTTGCTTTCTTAAAGTGGCTCGCGCAAAATAAGCACGTCATCATCAATTTACTAGGTGTTGGGGGTTCGGGAAAAACTTACACTTTGGGCCAGATCCTTGATCCTAAAAAGACTTTAGCCTTAGCCCCGACACATAAGGCACGGCTGAATTTAGCGCAACACGGTTTCTTTAACAATGATACTTTGCAGCATGTGATCTATGAGATCGAAAATGGTAATGAAGAACTGGTGAATGATTATGAAGTGATCATTATCGATGAGGTATCAATGGCGCCTCTGGAATTACTAGCTAAATTGACCCAGACTTTTAGTACGAAAGTCCGTTATCTGTTGGTCGGAGATGAAAAACAGTTACCGCCAGTCTCACAAGACGAAGACGCATTGAGTGTTTGTGGTGATCCCATGGCCTTGATAAAAGCTAGGGGAGCATGCTTTTATTTTAGAGCTAATCTGCGCTGTAAAGATAAAGCCACGGGTGAGTTGATCGCTGCTTGTCGGGCTGGCGACATCAGGTATTTAGCCCGCAGTCAGGCATTTAAGACGGCAACTGGTAAAGAAATGGTCTTAGCCAAATATCAACACGAAGCTTTGGAAGAGTGTATGATCTTGGCTTATCGCAATAAGACGGTTGGTTTGATCAATCAGCAATTTTACCGCATTTTATCAAAGGGTAAGCAAAAAGTTGTGCCATTTTACTTTCAAAATGGGCTTGGTCGGGGTGGCTTTTTTATCGGGGCAAAAGTCGTTTTCTATCATAACGATGACAGTTTTCAAAATTACGGCTACACGAATAGTGAATTTGGTGAGGTCATAGGACTTGAGCTCAAAAATGATGATGAAGATAGCACGGTAACAGTCCAAACTGAAGTCGGAAAGTATAAGTTGCCCCTGTATCGGGCTAAAAAAGATCTTCTCTTAGCGTACGCCTTAACGATCCACAAAGCTCAAGGTAGTGGATCTAAGCGAGTCTACGTCCTAGAACCAGAAGATCAGGGTCTGGCGTATACAGCGGTCTCACGGGCTAAGCAGGAATTGTTTTTTGTTGGGGTCACACGAACGCAACTCTTGGAAGGAGTGCAGACAGAGACTCCGAAAAAGAAAAACTTGCTAAATTTTATGGATGATAAAAATAAATAGATCTATTTGCTTACAATTTAGTAAAGACTAGTGCTAGAATGTACTTGTTACTATATTTATTTTTAGAAGGGCGGCGGAATTTAGATGTTTAATAATTTCTTGTTAAAAGAAGTGCTCGAACATTCATTCAATATTCCAGTACAAGTGACTTATGCTAATGGTAAGACAGAACGGTACGGAGATGGTGAACCGCAAGTAAAAATAACCTTCCACCGAGATTTTTCGATGCGAGAGTTAGTTCATAATGCTTCATTGACTTTAGGTGAAGCATATATGGATAAAGAGATTGAAATCGAAGGCTCAATCCAAGACTTGATAACCTCAGCCTATGAATCAGCTGGTAGCTTTTTGAACAATAATAAGCTCAAACACTTTTTACCCAAACAATCACATACTGAGCGAAAAAGTAAGTCAGATGTGCAAAGCCATTACGATATCGGTAATGATTTTTATCGTTTGTGGCTCGATAAGACACTGACCTATTCGTGTGCCTATTTCAAGCGACCACAAGATACGCTGGAAGAAGCGCAACTAAATAAAGTGCATCATATCATCAATAAGTTAGACCCTAAACCCGGGAAAACTTTGCTTGATATCGGTTGCGGGTGGGGCACCTTGATGCTGACTGCTTGCAAAGAATACGATCTAAATGTTGTTGGGATCACGTTGAGTAAGGAACAATACGATCTAGTTAACGAACGGATCAAAGCTGAAGGCCTCGAAGATCGGGCTAAAGTCATTTTGGAAGACTACCGTGAGCTCAAACATGAACCATTTGACTATATCACTAGTGTAGGGATGTTTGAACATGTCGGTAAGGAAAATCTAGGTGAATATTTCCAAAAGATCTCCGAATATTTAAAGCCAAACGGCGTAGCTTTGATCCACGGGATCACACGGCAACAGGGTGGTGCAGTCAATGCGTGGATCGATAAATATATCTTCCCAGGTGGTTATGTCCCTGGTTTGACTGAAAATATCGAACATATCATTGATGCAGGGATGCAAGTGGCTGATATTGAAACTTTGCGGCGTCATTACCAAAAGACTTTGGAATTATGGGATCAAAATTTCCGCCGGGCACTACCTGAGATCAAAAAAATCGAAGATGAACGTTTTATTCGCATGTGGGATCTGTATCTGCAAGCTTGTGCAGCTTCATTTGAATCGGGCAACATCGATGTGATCCAGTACTTGATCTCGAAAGGACCAAGTGGTAGCAATTTACCAATGACACGTGAATATATGTATCAAGCATAAAAAATAGGAGATCACGTAGCAATGATCTCCATTTTTTTATGCTTTTTTACGATTAAAGAAGTAAAAGCCACCGCCTACAAATGCGAGGGCTAAGACGATCACGGTCGCTAACGAATAGGTCTCGATCATGGCAACGATCTGAGGCCAAGCTGAACCAGCCATACGACCAACGATGATCAAGACGGTATTCCAGATCAAAGTACCAAGCGTCGTTAAAATGATAAAACTTGTAAATTTGTAATGGGTCATACCTGCAGGAACGGAGATCAAAGAGCGAACTACGGGGACGAATCTGCCAAAGAATAAGGCTAAGACGCCATTTTTTTGGAAGAAATTAGTCGCTTTATTTAGATCCTCTGCTTTGAAACGCAATGTTTGGCCAATTTTACCGTTTAAGATCTTTTCAAGGCGTTCGACAGATAAGAAATGGCCCACCGCATATAAGATCACTGCCCCTAAAACGGCGCCGATCGTAGCTGCGGTGATCGCACCTAAAACATTTAGGCCGGCAGTCAGAGTCAAAAATCCGGTAAATGTCAAAACGACTTCTGAAGGGATCGGGGGAAAAATATTTTCAAGGGCGATCAGCAGTGCGATCCCGAGATACCCATACTGTCCGATAAGTTCGGTCAAAACTGTTGTGTCCATTAAAATTCTCCTCTTAAGTTAATAAATATGATTCTACTGGAGACGCTCCAAAAAGACAACTGAATTAAGCAAATTCATATCAAATTTTGAAATTCCTTAAAAAATAATGGCTACTACTTTTAAAGTAAGACATACAAATAAGGCCCCACCACACTGTATCGTGGTAGAGCCTTGTTTTGTATCGGTAAATATTCAATAAAGTTATTTTACAAACCAGAAATAGGCAATGACCAAAAGTCCTAAGATGATGCGATACCACCCGAAAGCTTTGAAAGTATGCTTTTTGATATATTGCATCAAGAACTTGATCGCAATGATCGAAGTGATGAAGGCTGTGACTAGACCAACAACCAAGATCCAAATTTCTAAAGGTGTAAAGCTAAACCCAAATTTTACTAATTTGAATAGCGCAGCCCCAAACATGACCGGAATTGCCAAGAAGAAAGTAAATTCAGTCGCAACTGTCCGCGAAACACCCAAGATCAAAGCCCCTACGATCGTGGCCCCTGAACGAGATGTCCCGGGAAATACGGCTGCAATCAATTGGAAAAAGCCGATCAAAACTACGGTATAATACGAAAGTTCAGCGATCGAGGTGATCTTAGGTTGCTTATTTTTATGTATATCTTCGATCAAAATAAAAGCAATACCAAAAACGATCAAGGCGATAGCTACGCAGGTCGGGTTATAAAAGAGACGTTCAAAAGTATCATTGAAAGCTACACCGATGATCCCAGCAGGTAAACAAGCAATGAAGATCTTGAGCCACATGACCATGATATCTTTGTCGACATAACGCCAGATACCTTGAGCATGTGCGCTTTTATCGGCTTGGTGGAACGGCCAGATCTTGTGCCAGTAGATCACAACTACGGCTAAGATCGCCCCAAGTTGGATCACCACTTCAAACATGCTGTAAAAATCTTCTGAGACACCAAGTTGGACAAATTGATCAAGTAAGATCATATGTCCAGTACTGCTGATCGGCAACCATTCGGTGATCCCTTCAACGACCCCGAATAAGAAAGCCTTTAAGAGTTCAAGTAACATTTAGTGAAAATTCCTTTCTCAGTATTAAGAATCTTATTCATTATAAGATAAGTTTTTTTAAGTGACAAGTAGAGTAATTTTTAGAGGGCAGCTAAGAGTTAAAACAAGGGGATATTACGCGTACGTGGTATAATTATAGTTAATAAAGTGACAGGGTGATCAAATGACAGAACAAATCGAAATCAGTAACGCTGAGTGGGAAGTAATGCGTGTGATCTGGACCTTGGGGCAAGCAACTAGTCGCCAGTTGATCGAGATCATGGAAGTAAAGCAAAACTGGAAACCAGCAACGACTAAAACTCTTTTAGGCCGGTTAGTCGCTAAAGATGTACTTGAAACTAAAAAAGAAGGGCGTGGCTTTATCTATTCGCCTTTAGTCCAAGAACAAGCAACGATCGATGCCCAGTTGATGCAAAATTTTAGCAATATTTGTCAGATGCATGTGGGCAAGACTTTAGCTTATTTAGTGGAAAATCTCAATTTAACGCAGGGTGATATCGCTAAAATAACTGCCAAACTTGAAGATAAAAAAAGTAGTGCACCCGAGAAATTGGAGTGTGACTGTATTCCGGCAGAATTTCATCGAGTAGGTTGCCAACAATGTAAATGAATTTATCTTATTTAGGAGCGCCTAATTTATTCTTTCGGATATTAAAAAATGTGTTATACTAAGAACGTTAAAAAATATTTATAGTTAGGATGGTTGATATGGACAAAGAACCGATCAAAAACATCAAAAAGATCCTCGTTGGGGTCGATGATTCTGAAGATGCGCAGCTTGCTTTTCGGGTGGCGATGCGTCGGGCCTTGGATCTAGATGCTACTTTATGCATCACTTCGATCCTTGAATCAGATGAGATGAACGTTTTCCAAGCCTTGAGTGCCGATTACATTCATGGTGAACGTAAGGAATTGGAAAAGCACGTTGAAAATTACCGCAAGATCGCACTTCAAGCTGGGATCAAACGGGTCGAAGTCGTAATTGCTGAAGGTGACGCTGGTGAAACTATCATCAAGCGTGTCATTCCGAAAGTTGAACCTGATCTATTGATCATTGGGGCGCTTTCCAAGAAGGGTGTCAAGAAGTTCTTTGGCTCCCAAGCAGCTTATATGGCAAAAAATGCACCGATCTCTGTATTAGTGGTGCGTTAAGAAAAGCGGCAAAAGAGGCTACAGTAAAGATCTAAAAGCAGTCTGGGTTTTTGCTGTTGCCTTTTTTACTTGGATGTGTACTTGAATTACTGCAGGCTCCATTATATTATTTAATAAGGCAAAAAAGGAAAGCTACCTTTTTGATATGCTAATGATAAGATAAGGATAAAGGTTAGATCTATGAGTAAGAGTCAAGTGAGAAAAAAAGACGCCCTTGCGCAAGCTTTATTAGCTCTTTTGCATCATGAGGCAGTCGAAAAGATAACAGTCGATCAACTTTGCCGGGAAGCAAATGTGCACCGGAGTACATTTTATCGCTATTTTCAAGATAAGTACGATCTATTGCATTATGTTTTTCAAACGATCTGGTTGGAACAGATCGATGAGAATAATGTTGTTGATTCGATGATCGAAATGATTGTTCACGATAAGGATATTTTCCGGAATATTTCGATCAACAATAGCAACAATTCCTTATATGCGCTCATGATCGATATGGTTGCTGAACAGATCTTAGAAGCAAGTTTAAATAATCGTTTGCATAATATTCTTTGGATAGAAGAAACGGTGCTCAATGCAACTGACCAAAAATTAGCCGCAGATATGATAGCTGGTGCCTTTTTAACATTGCTGTTCAAATGGGTCGACAGTAACTATCAAATGAGTTCAACCGAGCTGAGTGACTTTATCAAACACTTGCATTGATTTTTTTGAAGAAATAAATTTATCATAATCTTTTACTTTAATTTTAGAATAGTGTACAATGTAATTGCTATTAGTATGGTGGAAACTATACTATCTACGAGGGGTGTGTCATGCCTTCCTTTACAGCAAGCGAGCGCATGGCAGTAGATTAGCGTGTCAGATTTTATTGCTAAGCTTACGAGTTTCAGCGCTCATTGATTTAGAGGGGAGTTAACGTAATGAGTTCATTACAAAAAATGACGACTAACTTATGCCAAGTTTTGCGCTTGCACGAGTATCGTAATAGCAACATGCCAGGTTTGGAAAAACTCGGTGCGATCGATATTTACTATTTGGAAGCGATCTATCAGTTGAAAGATCCAACCATCGGGACGATCTCAAAACTGTTGGGACAATCGACTCCAAATACGAACTATCACATCAAAAAGTTGCTTGAGCTTGGTTTGATTCAAAAAAGGCTAGATGATGTAGACCATCGTGTAACACATCTTTCTGTGACCGATAAATATCACGAAGCATTGGAATCCAATTCCGAATTTTGGAAACTTTTACAAAACCGTTTAGAAGAAACAGTTTCAGTTCGTGATCTGGCTGTTTTTCAACGTATCTTACGTCAATTAGTCGAGGTTTTGTCTGAAGAAACAACACTAAATGATTTTTAAAGGGAAAAGCTTGGATCAAAAATAAAATAAGATGAAGTGTAGTTTGCGATTTGAACTACACTTTTTTTGTGTTTTACAATAAAATAGAATTAGCGCAAAGAAACCAGTAGTGGCTGACTGATATTCACTAGGAAGAGAAATGTGGGGTGGATATTTAGTGGGGAGTATTGTGTGTTACTGGTAAGCGAGATTTAGAAAGGAAAAACTATATTCTTTCTAGTTATGAACTACATAATTCCGCATTTTGTATAGTTATGATAAAGCGTGGCTGAAAAATTTAAATTTACTCCAAGTGCACCAAGTGACTTAAAGGAACAGTATGATGTTGTGATCATCGGTTCAGGTGGAGCTGGACTGGTCAGTGCTCTTCAAGCACGAGAATTAGGTCTAAGACCGGTTATTTTAGAGAAGATGCCTACAGTTGGGGGCAACACTATGCGAGCATCTTCAGGCATGAATGCAGCTGAAACGAACATTCAGTTGCGTGAAGGGATCGTGGATAGCTTTGCTGAATTTTATCAAGAGACCTACCAAGGTGGGGGGCGCTTAAATGATCCAGAATTATTGAACTATTTCACGACGCATAGTGGGCAAGCAATCGATTGGTTACGTTCACATGGGATCATCTTAAATGACTTGACGATCACTGGAGGAATGAAGAAAAAACGCGCCCATCGGCCTAAGAGTACTGCCCCGATTGGAGCTTTTTTAGTCAATAATCTCTTGTGGTTGTTAGACCAAGTCGGAGTTCCTATCTTTACCCAAGCAACAGTCACAGAGCTGTTAAAAGACGATGCTGGTAAGATCAAAGGGGTAAATGTCCAAGTTGCGGGTGAGCCCAAAACGATCTTTGCCCCAGCAGTCATCTTGGCAACGGGCGGTTTTGGTGCTTCCAAGCAATTGCTCAAACGCTATCGTCCCGATCTCTTGGCTTACAAGACGACTAATCATGTCGGCGCGACTGGGGATGGGATCATTTTAGCAGAGCATATTGGAGCGCAAGTATTACAGATGGAAATGATCCAGATCCATCCGACCGTGCAACAAGATACACCACATACCTACTTGATCGGTGAAGCTGTGCGGGGGGAAGGTGCGATCTTAGTTGATCAACAAGGCGTTCGTTTCACTAATGAGCTAGGGACGCGGAAAGTTGTTTCCGAACAGATCACAGCGTTACCTGAGCAAGCTGCCTATTTGATTTTTGATCAGGGTGTCAAAGAACGGGTCAAAGCGATCGATTTTTACGCTAGCAAGGGTTTGGTCGTCAGTGCGGCTACCCCAATTGAGCTAGCACAAAAGCTTCAGCTAGACCCAACTGTTTTGGCAGATACCTTGATCCAATGGAATACAGCAGTCGAAACCAAGCGGGATGTTAAATTTGGTCGAACAACAGGGATGCAACGCAAGCTAGAAAAAGCTCCTTATTATGCGATCCACGTTGCTCCTGCGATCCATTACACGATGGGGGGCTTACACATCAACGAAAAAGCTCAAGTTTTAGATCAATCGGGTAATATCATGGCAGGACTCTTTGCTGCCGGCGAGGTCACAGGCGGATTGCATGGTAATAATCGGATCGGTGGCAACTCGATCGCTGAAACAGTGGTGTTTGGGCGCCAAGCAGGTCAACAAGCAGCGGTCTATTTGGCCTAAATTCAAATAAAAGTTTAAATTTAAGCAACAGTTTAGTTAAACTGTTGTTTTTTTACGTTTAATTTCAAAAAGAGTGTATAATAAATTATGAAAATAAATTAGTTAAAAAATAGAGATATTTTTATCATTTTATTGAAAGAGGTTCTTCAAGTGAAGATGTCTAAATTAATGCGTTCAAGGTTATTTATCGCGTTAGTTATTGTGATCGGTGCGCTCGTCTTAGTTTTACCACAAGTGTTGGCTCATAAAATGCTTTTGGGATCAGATTCAATCTTCCACTATAATCGTTTTTATGAAGCAGCAATGCAGTTAAAAGAAGGGAATTTCCACCACTTTATTACAATGTATGGCTTTCAGCAGTCGGGGCGGATCATCAATGCGCTTTATGGGCCGGTGGTCGCTTATTTCAATGGAGCTTTGTTGTTGGTGGGCAAGACTTGGTTCAACTACCAAATTCTCTCTGATATTGCTGTTTATTTACTAGCTGGTGGGTCGATGTATGCCCTTTTGCGGAAATGCAAACTTAGGGTGAGTTATAGTTTAGGCTTAGCGCTTTTTTACTTAACAACATATGCGGTCCAGTACTGGACGCTATCCCAGGCATTTTCCGGTTGGGCTGCTGCCTTATTGCCACTATGTTTGTTGCCACTAGTGACCTTTATCGTCGAAAAGCGGGTCAATGTTTTAGAATTGGCTTTATGCACGGCTTTGATGTTTCAGATCCACTTTTTGACAAGTTTATTTGTCGTCATGGCTTACCTTCCCGCCTTTATCTATGCTTTCATCAAAACGCCTGAACGTATTAAATTGTTACAACATATGGCTCTAGCAATTGGGTTATTTTTCTTGTTGACAACTAATATTTGGGCTGGTTTAGTCGAGGTCTACTTTGGAAATACTGTTTTACAACCATTTATCAATAAAAATATTTATGGAACAGCTATCTCCTTGAGTGTTTATCGATTATCAAATTGGCTCGCACCGTTTGGGATCGTTATCTTGGGTGGGCTGCAAATTATCCTGTTGCTCGTATTTTGGAAAAAGATCTCCACTTTAAATAAGATCGTGTCGCTAGAAGCCTTGCTCTTTTTGATCCTGTCATCGCGGTTATTACCTTGGAAATGGTTGAGTCAGACCTTTGAATTTGTCAATATCTTACAGTTCCCATTTCGCTTCTTTGTCCCTTACACGGTGCTCTTGCTCATGTCGCTAGGTTTATTTGCGACTGAACTAAAGATAAATGGATGGGTGGTGATCGGTGCGTTAGCCGTATTAGTTACCTGTTCTTTTGTTCAAACTATCCAAGCGCTTGAGCAGAGTTTAGCGATGTGGGATGAGCCTGAAGAATTTATGTATCAAAAAAATACAACCTATTTCACCGATGATACCCAGCAGATCAAGCAAGCGTTCTTTAGTAAGGATCTTGCTCTAGGCCTGTACTATGTTCAAAAATCGACGCCTGATTATTTACCGCTTTACACCAAGTTGACCGATCAAGATGAGATCCATGGTTACCGGCATTATCGCAAACAAGTGATCATGCAAGAACAAAAATTTACCAAAACGGCTACTAAGGATGCTTTGGTCTATCAATGGGATGCTGCCGAAGCTAAAGAGATCATTGTGCCTGCAATCGGATATAAAAACACCAAAGTTGTGCTAAATGGAAAAACTTTGACAGATGCTCAATTTGGACATACACGGATCGGCGCGCTAAAATTAAGACAAGAGCGGGGACATAATCGGTTAGAGATCTCCTATGTTCCAGCTAAAACAACGGTCGTATTTTTAGTGTTACCAACCTTTGTTTGGTTGGGGTGTTTAGGGATCGTAATTAAACGTAAAGGATATAGCAGAGAAGATGACGCGAAATTTAATTATCTCAGTGCTCGTTAGTCTGGATGGCTACATTGCAGATGAGCAAGGAAGTGTTTTAGCTTTAGAACGATTTTATCGAGATCATTTACCTGCGGGGGTGGTAGATTGGCGAGTTCCCCCGGATTTTGATACAGTTTTGGTGGGAAAGAATACCTATAAGTGTTACTACCATAGTTTATTGAATATGACGCAAAAAGAAGTGATCGTTTTTTCACATACCCCATTAGCAGGACTGGGAGCTAATATGCGGTGCTTTTCAGGTGATGTGATCTCTTTGATCACACAATTGCGGGCCAATGAAGGGAAAAATATTTGGCTCTTTGGCGGCGGAGATCTGATCGACCAGGTTGTCTGTGGCGACCTAGTAGATCAGATCAGGTTAGTCACCTTGCCCCTCAATTTGACTAAGGGGATCGCCTTGTTCAATACGACTCATCAAGCTCCTAAAGTCAATTTACAAAGCCTAGAGACAAAATACGAAATGTCATATTCGATTTGGACCAAATAACGGTAAAAAAGAGGTGGATGAGATGGATAAATCAACAAGTGACGCGCTTGAGCATAAAGCGATGAATCTCTATCAGATCCAGATGCCGAGTTTAAAGCAAAAATCACAGTTGATCACACGACTTTTGCCGGAAACGAGGACGCAAAATAGCTTTATTACGCAGATCTTGGTTGAAAATAAGCATTTGTTGTCACGTTTACAACAGATAAATACAACTAAAAAAGTTGGTGTAATGGACTTTGCTGATCCGGTTTTGATCGGAAGTCGGTTATTGCAAACTGATAGCCAAGAGCGCTTATTGTGTCGAAATAGTTTTTTATATCCGGAATTATATAAGTATCGGCGTAACTTTTATTATAGAAATAAACTCGATCCAAAGAAGGGGTTTTATTCAGAAGCACTGATCTATGTTGAACATGTCAAATTTTTGCGGGATGCTAAGCAAGACAAGATCTTGGCACAGGCCCGCTATGCTGATGTGGCGGCGATCAGTCCGCCAAATATTCACCAGATAACTGAATTATTAGGCCAAAAGCCAGATCAAAAGCAGCTTCAACTGAGCGTGCAAAATAAGATCTTACAAACACTTCGCGCTTTTAAACAAGCGCAAGCAACTGTTCTTATTTTAGGTGCTTTTGGGTGTGGTGCTGCAGGAAATGATCCTAAGATGGTCGCGCAAAGTTTCCGTTCGTGTTTAAAGCGAGCGGAATTTGATGGAGCCTTTGAACAGATATATTTTGATATTTGGCAAGATACGGCTACATTAGCGGAATTTCAACGAGCTTTTGCAGCTTAGAAGGGTAGGTGATGATGTAAGTCATTGCTTACCCTTTTTAGCTATTTTTCTTAATAATTGTTATAAAATCGATTATATCTGTAAAGTAAGTTGACATTAAGGGGCGAGGGCGGTAAGATAACTATACAAATTTAATCTTGAGGAAGTGAAAATCGTATGTTTAAGTTAGTCAAAAAACGCCTGTCAAAAGGTGCAGTTTTGGCAGCGGTATTCTTTTTATTTATTCAGGTCATCTGCGATCTGAATTTACCAGCTTTGACCTCAGATATGATCAATAATGGGGTTGCTAAGGGAGATACAGCTTATATTTGGAAGATCGGGCTTCAAATGTTATTGATTGCCGCAATTGGCTTAGTGGCAGCTGTGGGTAATGTCTACTTTGCCTCGACACAGGCACAAAAAACTGGGGCTAAGTTACGTGAAGCCGTTTTTCGCAAGGTATTGCAATTTAGTGGGCGCGAGATCGATCAATTTGGGACCTCCTCTTTGATCACACGGACGACCAATGATATTTTGCAGATCCAAAATGTGTTGATCATGTTGCTTAGAATGATGTTGATGGCACCTTTGATGCTGATCGGGGCTAGTTTTATGGCGTATCAAAGTGAAAAACGTTTGACGGGCGTCTTTTTAGTTTCGATCCCATTATTATTAGTGGCGATCGCGGTCATTATGTATTTTGCGGTTCCTTTATTCAAAGGCCTGCAAAAAAAGATCGACCGGATCAACTTGACTTTCAGAGAAGGTTTGACTGGGGTGCGGGTCATTCGGGCTTTCCGCCGGGATGATTTTGAACAAAAACGTTTTGATGATGCTAATAAAGATTATACGAACACGGGGATCAAAGTTTTTAGTATCGTATCCTTGATGTTTCCGATCATGACTTTGATCTTAAGCGGAACGAACATGGGTATCGTTTGGTTTGGGGCTAAATTGATCGGCAACCAAGAAATGGGTGTCGGTAATTTAGTTTCATTTATGACTTACGCCAGCATGATCTTATTTAGCTTTATGATGTTGTCGATGGTCTTTGTTTTTATCCCCCGTGGTCAAGCGGCGGCTGCGCGGATCAATGAAGTTTTGGAGATGCCACTCTCGATCGTCGAAACAACTGGTGATCAAGTGATCGATCAAAATAAACCGAGTCATTTGGTCTTTGATAATGTCAGTTTTCGCTATGAAAATGCCGAAAATCTCGCTTTAGAAAATGTGTCATTTTCGGCTAAAGCAGGGCAGATGTTAGCTGTGATCGGGGGGACTGGTTCGGGTAAATCGACCTTAGTCAACTTGATCCCACGGTTATATGATCCGACAGCAGGGCAGATCACCTTAAATGAAACGCCGATCACAGAAGTGGCCCAAAGTGATCTGCATGAGCATGTGTCATTTGTACAGCAAAAAGCCGTGCTCTTTAAGGGAACGATCCGAAGCAATTTGCAGTTTGGCAATGAAATAGCGACGGATGAAGAGATGTGGCATGCTTTAGAATTAGCGCAAGCCAAGGGATTCGTCTCTGAACTACCAGATGGTTTAGATGCTCAGGTAGAACAGGGTGGCGACAACTTCTCTGGGGGGCAAAAGCAACGGTTAGCGATCGCTCGTGCTTTGATGAAAAAAGCTGCGGTCTACGTATTTGACGATTCTTTTTCAGCGCTTGATTTTAAGACAGATGCTAAATTACGTGAAGGTTTGAAAAACGATCCTGAGATCCAAAAGAGTGTACTAGTGATCGTGGCCCAACGTGTGTCAACAGTTACCGCTGCTGATGAGATCATCGTTTTGGATGAAGGTAAAGTAGTTGGTCAAGGGACACATGATGAGCTAGTCGAAAACAACCAGACTTATCAAGAGATCGTTGAGTCACAATTAAAGAAGGGAGATGAGCACTAGTGCACGGACATGGTACAAAAGATCCGATGAATCGGAAAGCTAAGAATTTTTGGAAGACGACTTTTAGATTGATCAAGTATATGGATCCATGGAAGTGGGGCCTGCTTTTGGTGATCATCTTTGCGATCAGTTCTGTCATTTTCCAAACGGTCACGCCAAAGATCTTAGGTCAAGCCACGACAGAGATCTTCAATGGAGTTTTATTGGGCTATAGGCAGATGAAAGCTGGACAACATTTGACCAGTTTGCCGATCGATTTCGATGCGATCAAACACATATTATTGATCGTCGGAAGCTTTTATGCGATCGCAGCTGTTTTGAGTTTTGCCCAACAGCTGATCATGGCCAATATTTCCCAAAAGATCGTTTACCGTTTGCGTAAAGATCTTAAAGAAAAAATGCAGCGTTTGCCGATCTCATACTATGATACTCACTCGAATGGGGATATCATGTCACGTGCGGTCAACGATATGGATAATATCGGGGGAACGCTTCAACAGAGTTTGACACAGCTAGTGACTAGTTCGGTGACTTTTATCGCTGTTTTGATCATGATGCTTTCGATCAGTTGGAAATTGACCCTGATCGCTTGTATCACGATCCCACTGGGGTTAGTCACAGTTGCAGTCGTTGCTCCACGTTCACAAAAGCATTTTGCAGCGCAACAAAAGAGCTTGGGCCAGTTGAATAACTTTGTCGAAGAAGATTATGCGGGCCATACAGTCGTTAAGACTTTCAACAAGGCCGATGATATGATCGCTGAATTTGAAGCTGAAAATGAGCGCTACTACAAGGCTTCATGGAAGGCACAATTTATTTCCGGGCTGATCATGCCACTGATGAACCTTGTTAAAAATATCGGTTATGTGCTAGTTGCCGTTGTTGGTGGGATCCAAGTCTCAAATGGTACGATCACATTAGGTAACGTGCAAGCTTTCTTGCAATACGTCAACCAATTCACCCAGCCGATCACGCAATTAGCTAACTTAGCCAATACGATCCAAGCAACGATCGTCTCGGCTGAACGGATCTTTGAAGTTTTAGATGAACCTGAGATGCATCCCGCTACCGAAACAAAGCCAGATATTCAAACCAATGCCAAACTTGAATTTGATCACGTTAAATTTGGCTACACCGATGATAAGATCTTGATGGATGATTTTAGTTTCAAGGCAATGCCGGGACAAAAAATCGCGATCGTTGGTCCAACTGGGGCCGGTAAGACGACTCTGATCAATTTGCTTGAGCGTTTTTATGATATCAATGATGGTGCGATCCGTTTGGATGGAAAAGATACACGTAAATTCACGCGTGAAGATCTACGGGGACATTTTTCAATGGTGTTACAAGATACTTGGCTCTTTACGGGAACGATCTATGACAATATCAAGTATGGTCGTGAGAATGCTACTAAAGAAGATGTCATTCGAGCAGCCAAGGCAGCCCACGTTGATGCCTTTGTCCGCCAACTTCCTGAAGGCTATGATACGGTCTTAAATGAAGAAGCATCCAATATTTCCCAAGGACAACGGCAATTGATCACGATCGCCCGCGCCTTTTTGGCTGATCCTGAGATCTTGATCTTAGATGAAGCTACGAGTTCAGTCGATACCCGGACTGAAGTGTTGATCCAACAAGCGATGGAACGTCTACTACAGGCCCGTACGAGCTTTGTGGTCGCCCACCGCTTATCCACGATCAAAGATGCCGATAATATCATCGTGATGGATCACGGCTCGATCGTTGAAACTGGTGATCATCAAGCCTTGATGGCTAAAGGTGGCTTCTACGCTGATCTGTACAACAGCCAATTTGCTGATGAGATCGCAGCTCAAAGTTAAAAATAAGTAATCGATAACGTCTAGTGAGAGTCATATCCACTGGGCGTTATTTTTGTTGATAACAAAGAGGGCCCAGCTACGATGCAAAACATCATGGCGGGCCCCCTTGTTATTCAAACGGTGTTGCACACACTACTATTTATTTTTTAGATCAGAGATAGAATTGATATTTGTCATGTAAGTGGGAACGGCTAAACCAGTTTTAGCACCTTTCAAGTTAGTTCTAACATCAATGTATTTTCCCTTAAAATGCTCAGCATAGGCATCATGGGTCACAGGTAGCCAAGCACTTAAAGAAGCATCAGCAGCACCTGTGGCTACAGCAGTCCACATCGGTTGCGCGTCCATCGAGCGAATGTTGACTTTATAGCCACGGCTTTCTAAGGCAGCTTTAGCGACATTAGCACTTGCGATTTCGGAGTCCCAGGCAACATAGGCTAAGGTCACCGTTTTGCCATTGCCTTCAGGAACGTTTTTGAGCCAAGCCTTTAATTGATCGGGATGCTTTTTGAGATAGTTTTTAGCAGCTTGAGCAGGATCGACCCCATCATTTATTTGCAACATGACTTGGGCTAATTGATCTGAAGTCCAGTTGAAGTTTTCTAAAAATTGATAAAGACCTGGTTGCTCTTTTTTGAGACCCAAGCGGGCGATCGTGTGGATCCCTTCGCTTTCACCATAAACTTTTTTAGGGTCATCTAGGAATTTTAGGTCATACTTGGTAAACATCCAGTGAGGGACCCAACCAGTGATCACGATCGGTTGCTTATTTTTGATCGCTTTATCTAAAACACTCGTCATGGCAGCGGTCGAACTGGTTTGTAACTGCCAGTTTTTTTGCGTTAGTCCGTATTTTTCTAATGCAGTTTGGGTGTTATCCATCACACCAGCCCCAGCATCGATCCCGGTGACTGTATAGTTTACCTGGGGGCCGAGTGCTTTAGTAGCGTCGTACTTAGCTTGCGTCGAGCTGCTACAACCACTCAGGATAAAGGCCCCAAGTAAGATCACAGGTAATAGTATTTTTTTTAAATATTTCATACATTAGCCCTCCTTACTTATTTTGGAGAGATTGGCTCAAACGATCTAAGATGATCGCTAAGATAACGATCGCTAACCCAGCAGTAAAACCAGCCCCGGCATTATTACGACCAACAGCAAAGTATACTTTAGTTCCTAAACCTAAAGCCCCGATCATTGAGGCGATCACGACCATCGATAGCGATAACATCAAGGATTGAGTTACCCCAGACATGATCGTATTTTTAGCTAAAGGTAATTGCAGTTTGAATAATTTTTGCCAAGCAGTCGAGCCGTAAGAATCAGCGGCCTCGATCAGATCGGCTGGAACTTGACGGATACCTAGATCAGTCATACGAACTGTCGGTGGCATCGCAAAGATAACCGAGGCGATGACTCCAGGCACTGTCCCGATCCCAAAGAAAGCAACTGCAGGGATCAGGTAGACAAAGGCGGGCATCGTCTGCATAAAGTCTAAGATCGGTTGGACGATCGCTTTGACGGTTTTATTTTTAGCCATCCAAATTCCAAGGGGAATCCCAAAGAAATAGACGATCACACATGAAGTTAAAACTAAAGTCAAAGTTTGTGTCATATCACGCCAGTAACCCATGTTCCAAATAAACAGTAGGCCGACTAACTCGAGACTCAGTAAGCCCCATTTCTTTTGATCACGGCGTAAGTAATAAGTTACTAATAACAGTAATAGGATAAAGAGCCAAACTGGGAAAAGGTCAAAGAACCATTGAAAAGCATTTGCGATCATCGAAATAAAGTTTGAGATCGCATCAAAAAATCCGGTAAATTTGGCTAAGTAGTCAACCCCTGAGTTGACCCAATCTTCAAGTGGTAATTTTGGAATATTAAACATTAAGCATCAACCTCGTTTCCTGAAAGTGCAGCCAAGACAGCGCCACGAATGATGATCCCGCGGAGGCGCTGGTGGTCATCTAAGACAGCAAATGGGATCGTAGTTGTTGAAATATCAGCCAAAAGATCAGTTAAGACTGTATCAAGTGTAGTAGTTGGAACATCTGTCTGAATAACATCGTAAAGGTCTGTTTTGCCCGCTTTAAGGCATTGAGACACATCTTGGGCAGAAGCGATGCCTTTAAAGCGATATTTGCTATCGACGAGATAAATTGAAGAAGTGTGATTTTCGCGCATTTCGCGAAGAGCGGTCCGAGGACCAGCTTTTTCGATGTTGACCATTGCGGGACTGATCATCACATTTTCAGCCGTCAAGATCCGACTGCGATCAACATCTTCAATAAATTTTTCAACATAGTCATCGGCAGGTGAAGTTAAGATCTCTTCGGGGGTGCCGACTTGAACGAGTTTAGCGTTGCGCATGATCATGATATGATTCCCTAATTTTAAAGCTTCATTCAGATCATGACTGATAAAGACGATGGTTTTGTTTAACTCGGCTTGGATCCGTAAAAGTTCGTCTTGCATTTCCTTACGGTTCAAAGGATCAAGGGCGGAGAAAGCTTCGTCCATCAATAAGACTTGTGCATCACTGGCAAGCGCCCGAGCAAGGCCAACACGTTGTTGCATCCCACCGGATAATTGGTCAGGATATTGTTCACCATAGCCCTTAAGGCCGACTAATTCAAGTGCGTGCTGGGCTTTTTTTAGTCGCTCTTCTTTAGATACATTTTTGATTTCAAGTCCATAAGCAACATTTTCAAGCACTGTATAGTGTGGAAAAAGAGCAAAGTCTTGGAAGACCATACTCATTTTATTACGTCTAAAATCAAGTAGTTCTTTTTTGGTCAATTTAGTGAGATCTTGACCGTCAACGATGATCTGGCCTGAGGTAGTTGGGATCAACTGGTTTAACATCCGTAAAACAGTTGATTTACCACTCCCAGAGAGTCCCATGATCACAAAGATCTCACCTTTTTCGATTTGGAAAGAGACACGGTCGACCCCGACCGTAGCTCCGGTTTTCTTTAAAATTTCTTCTTTACTTAAACCTTGGGCAGCTAATTTTTCAGCTTTTTCAACTTGGCGCCCAAATATTTTGCTGACATTTCTTACGTCGATTTCGACTGTCATGTAATCTTCCTTTCTGTTTTTTAAGTATTTGCGCAGAAAAACGATATAAAAACCTTAGCATATACGCAAAAAACATGCAAATTGTGAAAATCTTTGACAACCGCTTTCTTAAGCTTAACAATGGGGGCTAGAAAAATCTGAAATTCTTCCGAAAAAAATGAATAATGATTTAATTTTATGACAGATTGAGCGACAAAAAAGTGAGTTTTGCGGGAAGATAAAACTCAAAAAAATTTCATAAAAAAAGCACCTGCCAAAAACAGGTGCTAGCGCTGTGAATATCTAACGGTAATTAGCCGCGTAGGTGTTCAGCATCAGAATCAAGTTTTGCAAAGCCTGAGCCAGCTGCTGGTTTAGGTTGTTTAGCACGGGCTTCCATTGCTTTACGTGCCATAGCCTTGCGTTCTTCTTTACTTAGTTTCTTAGCCATAATCCTTCGCCTCTTTCCGTAAAATGCTCCACAAAGCGGTGAAATCATTTCACAACTACATTATAGTTCTATTTCAAATTAGTTCAAGCAAAAGCTACTACTTGAATAATGGAATAAGTTTAGCTAAAATAAAGCAAAATTATTGATGGAGTGGACAATATGGAGATCAAAAGTAGTAATTCACTTGAAAGTTCAGTCTATAAAGATGCATTAGCTCTTAGAAAAGAAGTATTTATCATGGAGCAAGGTGTGAGTTTAGAACTTGAAGTCGCAGGCGAAAAAGGACCATTATATTTTACAGGTTATTTAGATGAGCTCCCTGTCGCTACGGCACGAGCCTTTGAAGAAGAGCCAGGTGTTTGGCATATTCAGCGTGTTGCTGTAAAAAAAGAACATCGTGGTCAAGGCCTAGCTAGTGAGTTGTTGAATGGTATCGAAGTGAGCGCACGTGACCATAAGATAAACACTTTGACTTTAGGGGCACAGGACCAGGCGCAAGCTTTCTATAAAAAATTAGGCTATCAAGTGGTCGGAGAAGGCTTTATGGAGGCTGGTATCGCCCATCATAGGATGGATAAGTCTCTATTATCTTAACAAACTCTTAACTTGAATCGCTATTTGATATAGGGTAAAATTAAAATATGCGATGAGTCGAGATAGACCAGGCAACATTTTGTTGTTTCGCTGCGGCGACTAGTGGTCAGTGTCGATAGCAGGGCACATTTAGCTACCGGATGTAGCGTGCTTGAATGGTCTACATTGTGGAGTGTGGCCTTCTATTCAGCAATGAATACTGCGCTAGCCGAGAGTGATTGGGTTCACCCTTGGCTTTTTTTGTAAAGAGATTTAAGGAGGAAATTTTATGGCTTTGATCGTTTTAGTCGTGATCGTCTTATTGTTAGCCGTTGTTTATATCACACTTTATAACGGCTTGCAAAAGGCAAAAGTTTACACAGAAGAATCTTGGAGTCAGATCGATGTTCAATTGAAACGCCGTAATGACTTGATTCCTAACTTGGTTGAAACAACTAAGGGCTATGCTAAGCATGAAAAGGAGACCTTTGCTGAGGTCGTTAAATTGCGGAATCAATTAGTTGCGATCCCAGATGGTGACCATCAAGCTAAGATGGAAGTCTCTAATCAATTATCAGATACATTGCGTTCTATTTTTGCATTATCTGAAAGCTATCCAGATTTAAAAGCAAATCAAGAATTTACTAAGTTGATGGAAGAATTGACAAATACTGAAAATAAGATCGCTTATTCACGTCAATTGTTCAACTCTTCGGCAGCTGCTTTTAACCAAAAGTTATTGACTTTCCCATCTAACTTGATCGCTAAGATCCATCATTTTACGAAAGTCGACTATCTTTCTGTTCCAGAAGAACAAAAGGAAGCGCCAAAAGTTTCATTTGATTAGAGGGATGCAAGATGTTATATCAACAGATCGCCTCAAATAAACGAAAAACCGTTTTGGTAGTACTTGGTTTCTTATTATTATTAGGCGTGATTGGAGCAGCGATCGGCTACGCCTTTGCTGGTAGTGCGACGATGGGTGTGATCTTTGCGATCGTTTTAGGGTTTGTCTACATGTTCGTCATGTTAGGTCAGTCGACTGATGTAGTCATGAATATGAACAATGCACATGAGATCACCGATCCCAGCCAGGCACCGGAATTGTGGCATATCGTAGAAGACATGGCATTAGTTGGTAAGGTCCCGATGCCGCGGGTCTTTATCATTGATGATCCAAGTCCCAATGCTTTTGCTACAGGTAGTGATCCCGAACACGCTGCTGTAGCAGCTACAACGGGGTTATTGGCGCGTTTGAATCGTGAAGAGATCGAAGGTGTGATGGCACATGAAGTTTCACATATTCGTAATTACGATATCAAGTTGCAGACCACAGCATTAGCCTTAGCTGCAGTTGTCTCATTGTTGGCTAACTTTGGTTCACATTCACTCTTTTGGGGTGGCACTAGACGGCGTGATGATCGTGAAGGTGGCAATGGGATCTTTGAGATCATCATGTTGGTCTTGGCTTTGTTAGCCATCGTTTTAGGCCCGTTGGCAGCTTCAATGGCTCAAATGGCGCTTTCGCGTAATCGAGAATATTTGGCTGATGCTTCAGCAGTTGAATTGACCCGAAATCCATTGGGGTTGATCAATGCACTAGCTAAGATCTCAAATAGTGAACCGATGCAAGCTGCTGATGCAAGTAGCGCTTCGATGTATATTGCCGATCCATTCAAGGGTAAAACGTGGGCACATTTATTTGATACCCACCCGCCGATCGAAGAACGGATCGCACGTTTGCAAAAAATGTAATCGGAAGGTACTGTGCAAGCAGTGCCTTTTTTGTAGCTCATTATTGTTTGTGATACAATGGATAGGAACTGACAAAAAAAGTTATGTTGATCATTATTTGATCGGCAGAAAGGAAGAACATCCGCATGAAGATGCAATTATCCGAAATTGCTCGTGCTTTAGAGATAGAAGCAAAAGAAACTTGGGAAGATATTACCATTACCAGCGTCAGCTTTGATAGCCGCCAGCTAGAACCGGGGGCTTTATTTGTGCCACTTATTGGCGAACAAGACGGTCACCGTTATGTTCAAGCTGCGCTAGATAATGGAGCGAGTGCAGTTTTATGGCAAGCTGATCATCCTGAGACACCAACTGATATTCCAGCTTTGGTGGTCGAGGATACGTTGGTCGCTTTACAAGCATTAGGTCGTTATTATTTGCAAAAGATAAATCCAAAGGTCGTAGCTGTGACTGGAAGTAACGGTAAAACGACCACTAAGGACATGATTGCTGCGATCTTGAGCACTCAATTCAACGTCCAAAAGACTTTTGCTAACTTCAATAACGAGATCGGGGTCCCAATGACGATCTTATCAATGGAACCTAATACTGAGATCTTGGTCGTCGAGATGGGGATGGACCGCTTTGGACAGATAGATGAGTTAAGTCGTTTAGCGCAACCAGATGTAGCTGTGATCACGATGATCGGTGAAGCACATATCGAATTTTTCGGTACGCGCGCCAAGATCGCTGATGCTAAGATGGAGATCGTTAACGGTTTGAAAGAAGATGGTCTCTTGATCTACAACGGAGATGAACCACTTTTAGTCGAACGGGCGGCTAAGATCGAACAAGCGACCTTCACGTTTGGTAATGAACCTAAAGATGATCTTCAAGGGGTAAACGTCGTAAGTGATGCTACTAAATCCAGCTTTAGAGTGACTTTATGGCCAGATGAAAACTTTACGATCCCAATGATCGGGGCATATAATGTCAAAAATGCTTTGGCAGCTTTAAGTGTCGGAAAGGAATTTATGATCGATGTAGCACAAATGGCTAAAGCGTTAGAAAATTTCGATCTTACCAAAAATCGTACGGAATGGCGTACAGGGACAAACGGTTTTATGGTCTTAAGCGATGTCTACAATTCAAATCCAACAGCAGCTAAAGAGGTTTTACAAGCCTTTGCTGAGGTCAAAGTTGCGGGAAAACGGATCGCTGTTTTGGGAGATATGTTGGAATTAGGGGAAAATGAACGTCAAATGCATGCTAGTTTAGCTGAGGCGATCGATCCAAATAAGATCAGTGAGGTCTACCTTTGTGGTCCATTGATGGAAAGTTTGGCTAAAGCTTTACAAGCTAAATTTGATGTGGACCAGATCCACTGCTATTCACCAGAGCAAAAAGAACAGTTAGCTACAGATCTATTGGCAAAATTGACACCTGATGATGCAGTTTTATTAAAGGCTAGTCATGGGATCCATTTAGAAGAAGTTCTAACTAAGATTGCTAAGAGTGAATAATAGTGATATGCTATTATGATACGTACAAAATGAATAAGTATGAGATGAACTTTGCGGGCTGGCGGGCTTTGGCGAAGTTTAGTGGTCTGTTATTTTGTGCAGACAGGTGGCCTGACCACCGAAACTAGGAGGAAATAATTTTTGAAATTTGATGAACTCGGTCTTTCAGAAGACCTGTTGAAAGCTGTTAAGCGTAGTGGCTTTGAGGAAGCTACGCCAATTCAAGAGGCAACGATCCCGCTGGTTCTTGCAGGTAAAGATGTGATCGGTCAAGCTCAAACAGGGACTGGTAAAACAGCAGCTTTTGGTTTGCCTATCTTAGAGCATGTTGATCCTAAGGAACATGCTATTCAAGCGATCATCATTTCACCAACGCGTGAATTGGCGATCCAAACACAAGAAGAACTTTATCGCTTAGGAAAAGATAAGCGCGCACGCGTCCAAGTTGTCTATGGCGGTGCTGATATTCGTCGTCAGATCAAACTCTTGAAGAATCCACCACAAATTTTAGTGGGTACACCAGGTCGTTTATTGGACCATATCAACCGTAAAACTGTTGATTTGAGCAAGGTTAAGATGTTGGTCCTCGATGAAGCTGATGAAATGTTAGATATGGGCTTTTTAGATGATATCGAAAAGATCATTTCTAATGTGCCCGGTCAACGCCAAACATTGTTATTCTCAGCAACCATGCCAAAAGCGATCTTGCGGATCGGCGAAAAATTCATGACTGAACCAGAAGTTGTTAAGATCAAGGCTAAAGAATTGACGACCGATCTAGTTGATCAATATTTTGTTAAAGTACGTGATTATGAAAAATTTGATATCATGACACGGATCTTGGATGTTCAAGCCCCAGAATTAACGATCGTCTTTGGGCGGACGAAACGTCGGGTCGATGAATTATCCAAGGGCTTGGAAGCACGAGGATATAACGCGGCTGGGATCCATGGTGATCTTTCGCAACAACGTCGAATGAGTATCCTTAAGCGCTTTAAGGAAGGTAAGTTAGATATCTTAGTTGCAACTGATGTGGCAGCTCGTGGGCTAGATATCTCAGGTGTGACCCATGTTTACAACTACGATATCCCACAAGATCCAGAAAGTTATGTTCATCGGATCGGACGTACAGGACGCGCTGGACGCCACGGTGTTTCGGTGACTTTTGTAACACCTAATGAGATGGATTATTTACGTGTGATCGAACGTTTGACTAAGAAACGCATGGATCCATTGCGTCCACCAACAGAAGAAGAAGCTTTTGTTGGTCAAGTTTCATCAGCTTTAGACGATGTCAAAGAATTAGTTGCTAAAACAGAAACGTCTAAATATGAAACACAAGCTAAGGAATTATTGGCGGAATATGACGATGTTGATCTAGTAGCCGCTTTACTCAATAACATGACTAAAGATGATGCTAGCTCAGTTCCGGTCAAGATCACGCCTGAACGTCCATTACCAAGACGTAAGAGCAGTAGTACAGGTAAGTATAAGCGTTACGGTAGTCGTCGTAACAATAAATTTAATAATAAACGCGACTATGGTAAATCAAAATCTTATCGTGATAATAAAAAGAAGCGGAGAAACGATTCGCGCGAACGTTTTTCCAAAAAAAATAGCGAACGTAGCTTTACGATCAGAACTAAAGATTAATTAAGTGTCTTAAAACACTCCAGTTTAAGTGAAGACTGGAGTGTTTTTTTGTAATACAAAATCTATTTAAATTTATATAATATTTTTAATGAATAAATAAGTTTTTATTGAATATAATTAATAAAAAGTGATTGAATCTATTGATTATTTCTTATTTTAGGGATAAAGTATGTTCAAGTTGTTGAGTATCTCTGAAATAGATACTTGATTTCAAATAATCAATGGAGGGTGAGCGTATGCTTTCGAAAAACAATTATCAACTTCAAGCGCAAAAACTCGAAGCCAAGCAACAGCATTTTGCAATCAAAAAACTAACGATCGGTGTGGCCTCAGTTTTGATCAGCTCGACCTTTGCTATGTATGCAGGATCACACACTGCAATGGCTGCTGAAACGGCTCCACAGTCCGATACAGCAAGTGAAAAAACTGATAGTAACAAGCAAAATATGAAAAAAGAAGTCGTTTTAAATAGCGCTAAGCCAGAGACGACTAGGGAAACGCCGGCCAAATCTACAGCTGAGGTATCAAGTACAGAACCGGTTGCTGCTGCGTCCACTGCTAAGGCGACTGAAACTGAGCACTCTCAGGTAGAAAGTCAACCACAGGCTAAACCTGCAACTACGGCGAGTTCTAGTGCAGTTGTAAGCAAACCACAGGAAAATGCCAATGTTCAGCCACAAAGTAAACCAACGGTAACAACGACACCTGTTGGCAGTGCACCTAAAGCAACTGAAATTGCCGTGGCTCAACCGACCCAAACTGCACCAACTCAAGTAACACCAGCCGTCCAGACGCAAAAATCACCGCAGTGGCAAGCTGATGCAACTAAAGCGGTCGATAATAAGACGGGGCTATATACGCCACAATTGAGTTATAACGCTAAGTGGTATTCAATGTCGGTCGATCCAGGAAGATTGACACCTGATGTGATGAAAGGCAATTCGATCCCATTTACAGCGGTCAATCACCGGAGCAATGCCACTGCTATTCTATCAGCAGATTATAAGTTTAGGATCCAATTAGACGATCGTTTAGTCGATAAAGTAGCCGATATCTCGATCAGTCCAGCTGATACTGTAAATGAAGTCGTCCATTTTAAGCGGGTATACAATGATGCCCAAAAACCAACTAATATTTGGGAAGCTAATGTTGTTTATAAGCAAGGTGGGATCTTTGGCGGTTTATTTACCAGCGCAGGTAAGGCTACGATGGCGCGCAATGGGAAGATCATGTTAAATGATACTCTTGATAACATCTATCCTAAACTGCCAAATATCGCTAAGAGCCCGCTCGTATATAATGCATATGTCTACGATAATTCAAGTCGTACGGCGTTGTTATCGACTAACAATGAAGGTTATATCGTTGGACCTAATGATCCATTAGCTAAGGTCCCAGTTACGAGTGATTTTGGTGGCAAGTTCATGGGGGCCAATTCGACGGTCAGTTATGATCCTAGTGTTGGAAAAAATGGTGCTTTGGTTGTCTATTATCAAGCTGAAAAAAGCAGTATGTGGTCGTATAATAGTGACTGGAAATTCAAATTACATTATGCGATCGACCGTGCACTACTTCCTTATATTGAAAAAAATAACGGGGCATATACGGTAGAGCTTGATAAAGCTGCAGATGGTTGGGGTGCAGATGGTTCTTATGGTTTTGAACAAGTTACAGATCCTAAAACCGGAAAGTCTTTGTGGAAGCGGATAGCTTATCTGTCTAGACTTGAGCACAAAGTGGCAGATCTTCCGCTGAATTTGGACGGAACGGGTGTGTTTGATCCTACCAATATGGCTGACTATGTTCAATTTAACAGTTCAGTGTCGATCGCTGGTCGTCCAGTGATGGTTCGGTTAGTCTATCATTTGAACAAAAAGCCTGAAGATATCTACACGGATATGCTAAAAAAAGGAACTGCAGGTGGAAACTTGCTGTTTAGCCAGTATTACGGGGATTCCAGTGATACAATGCAAAATTATTCTTTAGCGACAAGTATGCTTACTTTCAATGATTCTGATGGTGACACTTTACCGGATTTAAAGGAAGAATCAGTTTTCACTAATCCGCATGTGTCGATGCCTAATGTTTCCAATGCATATGGAACGGAAAATAGGGTACACGGCCAATTAGTCTTTAGTAATGTTGAAAAAAATACACAACATGTAACAGTTGAGGATAAGACAGGTAAAGTTTTAGGTGAGACAGATGTCCAACCTGTTCGTTTCAATGGCTTAGCTAAAGCTTTGCCGTTTGAGGTGGAATTAACAGGAAATGCTTTAGCAGCTAATAGTAATTTAGTGGTGCGTGTTGCAAGTAAACTTGGTGGGAATGGTGAATCAACTGAAAATGAAGTCCCGCAAGAAACCGTTTTGAAGGTCAAGGTCGGACCGGTTGCTGCGAGTGGATTTACGTATCCATTAAATGCTGTTTTTCTACAAGATCCTAAAGAATTGATCGCTAATGTTAAGGAACTACCTGCCAATGCGACCTATACTTTTGTCAAAAAACCAGATCTAAGTACAAGTGGGATGAAAAACGCAGTCGTTAAAGTAAGTTTCCCTGACGAATATGATCCTAATTATCATCACGAAATGGAAGTCAATGTTCCTGTCAATGTGGAAGATGTTGATCTAAAAGCAGGTAAATTTACACTTAAACCATTAGTGATGCACGTCAATGAAGTAAATGATGATATGCGACCTTTGCCAGTAGAAGAGCTACAAAGTTGGCAGGAAACAGGTGGTAAAAAGACACTTAGTGGGGAACCGCTATGGTCCTTAGTCAAGAGTGTAACTTGGAGTCAAAGTCCATCTACTAAGCTAGCTGGAACGGCACAAGGAGTCGTAACAGTTACTACCAAAGATGATAAGACTACCTTAGCGAATGTACCGGTAAATATTATTGGAGCAACTGCCAAACAAGGGATGAAGACACCTTGGGGAACTAGTGTAAAAGCTCAGGATATGATCGCTAATACAACTGAGTTAGCACAATTTGGTAAAGTGACGCCACTTACCTATACTTGGAAGACACCATTAAGCGTAACTCCGACTGAAAATGAAGCTCACATTGTGCACAATACGGTCGTGGTGGATTATGGCGATAAAACGATGCAAGAAGTTCCAGTCACAGTAACGGTCGGTGCTTCATTGGCAAGTAAGTTCAAAGCGCCTTTGGATCAAGTTACTGTTCATTATGGACAAAACTTAGATCCGGCTACTGTATTGACCTCGGAGCAAAAGGCTCAAGCAAAAGTAAGAAAAGTTACTTTTAATGCCCCGGTCGTAACAACAGGTCTTGGCAATAAACAAGTGGCAACAACTTTGACCTTTGAAGATGGTTCGACCGCTTCTATGTTACTTCCAGTTCAAGTTCTGGGTGCAACCGCTAAAACAGGTGTCAAGACGGCGTGGAACGTTTTGCCAGCAGCTCAGGCGTTAGTGGATAATGTGTCAGCTTTAGCTCAATATACTCCGACTTATACTTGGCAATCACAGCCAAATGTGACACCTGGTAAAAATCAACCCCCTGTAGTTTCAGGGGTCGTTAACGTAACCTATCCAGATAAAGTTGTTCAAGCAGTTCCAGTGACATTGGAGGTCGGTAGATCACAAGCAACAGTATTCGATGAAGCAACTACTGGAAAAATAGTCCCAGTAGTTGTCAACCATGGAGCTACTGTGGCAACAACAGATGCTTTACAAGCACTGACGCCTGAAAGTCGTAAGCAGTTTGCAGTGACTCAAGCAACATTCACCACACCCGTTGAAACGACAACAGATGGAACTAAAAATGTACCTGCTACTTTAACTTTTGCAGATACTTCAACGACAACCGCTGCTGTTCCAGTTAAAGTAGTCGGGACTACGGTGAAGTCACCAGTCGAAACAGAATGGGGCAAGGTCCCGGAGGCTGCAAGTGTAGTTGCTGATACTGCTGAACTACAGCCATTTGGTGCAACTTATAGTTGGGGGCTTGCTCCAGTTACAACTCCATCAGCTAAAGAAGATCATAAAGTGATGGGGCAACTTTTGGTAACTTACCGCGATGGTGCCAAACAAATATTGCCGGTAACGGTAACGGTCAAAAAATCAGCCGGTGAGGAATTTGTGGCGGCTAGGGATCATTTAGTATTACGGCCATTAACGGTCAACTATGGTGCGACAGTTATGGCTGATGCCGCCAATAAAGCTTTGACTCCAACGGAAAAAGTTAATTTGAAAGTAGCTGATGTTAACTTTAAGAATGCAGTCGATACGTTAACTGTTGGGGAGAGTTTACAGCCTGTTCAGGTATCATTTACTGATGGTTCTACGCTAGAGACAAATGTTCCAGTCGAAGTAGTTGGAGCTGTAGCCAAACAAGGCATAAGTACACCGTGGGGGACTAAAGTTGCTGCCAAACAGCTAGTCGCTAATGCAGATAATTTAGCTCAATTTGGGTCAAAAGATCATCCAGTTATGTATCAGTGGTTATCCGAACCGGTTGTAACGCCTACTAAAGAACAAAATCATACTGTCTCAGGGGTCGTTACCGTAACTTATGGTGACGGAGCAAAACAACAATTGCCAGTAAGCTTTGCAGTGGAACCTTCAGCTGCTGAAAAATTGATGGAAAATACTCGGCAAGTATATGTTCCGCTAACGGTCAATTATGGTGCTAAGGTAGATCCAACCCAGGCACTCTCTGAAGTTTCTGCTGAGATGCAACAACAACTCAAGCTGGCTACAGCTAAGTTTACAGTACCTGTTCAAACGACGGAATTGGGGACTAAGAATTATCCTGCTACATTGAGCTTTACAGACGGCTCGAATATGACGGCTCAGCTTCCAGTTAAGGTGGTCGGAGCTCAAGTGAAACCAGTAGTTAAAACTACTTGGGGTGTTTTGCCTGATGCCAGCACAGTTGTCTCTGATCCAGCAGAATTAACTAAATTTAGTCCGACATATACTTGGAAGGCTTCGCCGGTAACTACACCGACTCCAGAACAAAGTCATCAAACAACGGGAACTTTACAAGTGACCTTTGCTGATGGGGCTAAGCAAGAGGTGCCTGTAAGTCTAACAGTAGCTCTATCAATGGCAGAAGTAGCTGCTAAAGTGCTTCAAACCCAATTGGTGGAAGAAGACCTGAACACAAATGTTCCAGCTACGGATGCAGCCAAAGGATTAACGGCAGGAACCAAGCAGAAATATTCAGTCACCGCTGCAAGCTTTGATCAAGTTGTTGACACAAGTAAAGTTGGTGAAAAGGATTATACTGCAACAGTAAGTTTTGCCGATGGTTCGACAACTAAGCTTCCATTGACGGTTAGAGTCGTTTCGCAAGCTGAAAAATATGCTCCAGTAGCTAAGCAAGATCTAACTGCCAAAGTGTCGGAAGTATTGGAACCAGCCAAGTTATTAGATCCAAGCGTATCATTGCCGACCGGAACTAAAGCAAGCTGGAAGACACCAGCGGATACGGCTAAAGCAGGGCATCAAACTGGCGAACTAGTAGTGACGTATCCTGATGGATCAAAAGATCTAGTTCCAGTTGCAGTAAAAGTCGGGACAGATGCACAAGCATTAACACCAAAAGCAAAAGCGGACTTGAAGGTAGCTTTAGGTGGTAAGTTGTTACCAGAAGAAGTGTTAGATCCAAGTGTAGCGTTACCGACAGGAACTAAGCTGAGCTGGAAGACACCAGTAGATACGACCAAAGCGGGTCATCAAACGGGAGAATTAGAAGTGACCTACCCAGATGGTTCAAAAGACGAAGTGAAAGTTCCAGTTAAAGTTGGTACAGACACACAAGCAACAATGCCAAAAGCAAAATCGGACTTAAAAGTAGCTTTAGGTGGTAAGTTGTTACCAGAAGAAGTGTTAGATCCAAGTGTAGCGTTGCCGACAGGGACCAAGTTGAGCTGGAAGATGCCAGTTAAAGTGGGTACGGATGCCCAAGGTTTAACACCAAAAGCAAAGGCAAACGTGGAAGTGGCATTAGGTTCTAAGTTAACTCCAGAAGAAGTGTTAGATCCGAGTGTAACATTGCCAACTGGGACCAAGTTAAACTGGAAGACACCAGTAGATACAACAAAGGCGGGTCACCCAAACGACGAGCTAGAAGTGCTCTATCCAGATGGCTCTAAGGATTTAGTCGAAGTTTCAGTGAAAGTCGGCACAGATGCGCAAGCAACAACACCGAAAGCAAAAACAAACTTAGAAGTCTCCTTAGGTTCTAAATTGACGCCAGAAGAAGTGTTAGATCCAAGTGTAACATTGCCAACTGGAACTAAGTTGAACTGGAAGACGCCAGTAAACACGACCAAAGCGGGTCATCAAACAGGTGAATTGGAAGTGACCTATCCAGATGGCTCAAAAGATTTAGTTAAGGTTCCAGTGAAGGTTGGTACAGATGCACAAGCAATAATGCCAAAGGTCAAATCAGATTTGAAGGTAACACTAGGTGATAAGTTATTGCCAGAAGAAGTGCTAGATCCAAGTGTAACATTGCCAACTGGAACTAAGTTGAACTGGAAGACGCCAGTAAACACGACCAAAGCAGGTCATCAAACAGGTAAATTGGAAGTAACATATCCAGATGGTTCGCAAGACTTAGTCAAGGTTTCAGTGAAAGTGGGTACAGATGCGCAAGCAACAGCGCCGAAAGCAAAAACAAACTTGGAAGTATCTCTAGGCTCTAAATTGACCCCAGAAGAAGTGCTAGATCCAAATGTAACGTTGCCAACCGGGGCTAAAGTAAGCTGGAAGACATCAGTGGATACAACCAAAGCGGGTCATCAAACAGGCGAATTGGAAGTGGCCTACCCAGATGGCTCGAAAGATGTAGTGAAAGTTCCAGTAAAAGTAGGCACAGATGACGAAGCGTTAACACCGGTAGCAAAGAACAATCTAGAAGTGAAGCTAGGTTCTAAGTTGACCCCAGAAGAAGTGCTAGATCCAAGTGTAGCATTGCCAACCGGAACTAAGTTGAACTGGAAGACATCAGTGAATACAACCAAAGCGGGTCATCAAACAGACGAATTGGAAGTGGCCTACCCAGATGGTTCGAAAGATGTAGTGAAAGTTCCAGTGAAGGTAGGTACAGACACACAGGTAACAATGCCAAAAGTAAAATCGGACTTAAAAGTAGCTTTAGGTGGTAAGTTGTTACCAGAAGAAGTGTTAGATCCAAGTGTAGCGTTGCCAACAGGGACCAAGTTAAACTGGAAGACGCCAGTAGATACGACCAAAGCAGGTCATCAAACGGGTGAATTAGAAGTGACCTATCCAGATGGCTCGAAAGATTTAGTTAAGGTTCCAGTGAAGGTAGGTACAGATGGACAAGCAGTGACACCAAAAGCTAAAGTAAACTTAGAAGTGTCCTTAGGTTCTAAGTTGACCCCAGAAGAAGTTTTAGATCCGAGCGTAACGTTGCCAACCGGGACTAAAGTAAGCTGGAAGAGACCAGTGGATACAACCAAAGCGGGTCACCAAACAGGCGAGTTAGAAGTAACATATCCAGACGGTTCGAAAGACCTAGTTAAGGTTCCAGTAAAAGTAGGAACAGATGGACAAGCAGTGACACCAAAAGCTAAAGCAAACTTAGAAGTATCCCTAGGCTCTAAATTGACCCCAGAAGAAGTTTTAGATCCGAGCGTAACGTTGCCAACCGGAACTAAATTGAACTGGAAGACACCAGTAGATACAACCAAAGCAGGTCATCAAACAGGCGAATTGGAAGTAACCTACCCAGATGGCTCGCAGGACTTAGTCAAAGTTTCAGTGAAAGTCGGCACAGATGCAGATTTGAACGATTTATTGGCTAAAGTAGGTGTAGTCATTAAACTTCATGAAAAAGTAGCACCACAACAACTACTGGTTGCAACTGACAAACTACCTAAAGGAACTCAATTTGTTTGGGCAAAAGCGGTCGATGCGGATGTAACTGGAAACCAGACTGGTGAAGTTAAGGTCGTATATCCAGATAAGTCTAGTGATGTAGTGGATGTGACAGTCAAAGTTCAGTCTGTTGCCGATCAGTTCACGCCAACGGCTGTTAAAAATCTAGTCGTTACTAAAGGGACTAAATTAGTTTTGGCTGACTTAGTGACGGGAACACTTCCAGCTGGTTCTCAATTGAACTGGGCAGTACCAGTTGATACTGAAAAGCTTGGTACACAACTTGGTAAGTTAGAAGTTATGTATGCGGACGGTTCTAAAGATAAAGTAAATGTATCTGCGAAAGTAGTTGATGTAACCAAGGCTGTTAAGATGACGCATGAAGTGGATCATCCGCAAGCTAAGGTGGTTAAGAAGGTAGTTTCGACACGTCAAGTAGGTCATAAGCAACATGCTGTTGCTACTGTTGGAAACAACAAGCAAGTTTTACCACAAACCGGGGAAACTACTTCAAAGAACACTTCTCTATTAGTCTTAGTACTGCTAATGTTGTTAGGATTGTTTAATTTTGGAGTAAGTTACGATAAGAAGAAGCATTGATAAGAGTTAGTTTTTACTGATTCAAAAATAGAATACAAATAATTGATCCTAGTAATTGAATGAAATGGTCTTTTAAAAGAGCGTTTTATAAATTACTAGGATTTTTTTAGATTAGAAAAAGGCTTTGGGAAAATTAAATAACATAACGCTTTTACGTAGTAGATGAGGATATGCTTTCAAAAAAATAATAAGAATCTCCAAGCACAAAAAATGGAACCGCCCCAGTAACGGTTTACTATTAAAAGGTTCACGGTCGGGGTAATTTCTGTTTTGATCGGAACAACATGTGCCATCTATCCTGGAAATACAGTTGTTTCAGCTGATAGTGGTGCTTCTGAAGCCACTTTCTTAGCACAAGAAGCGCTACCAGCAAAAAAGGCTACGTAGCAGCCTAAGAAACAGAAGTAAGCCTCCGCGCCACCACCAGCAACAACGGAAACGGACTCTAGTACCGCAAATACAGATTTGCAGGTGTGATAGGACCAGATCGTCCGGCAGTAGCTCAGATCGTATATGAGATCTATGCTGACCGTTCTCGCGGGAATTCTTGGTTTTGGCGCTACTAAGCGTAAGAAAAAAGATGACGAAGTAAAATAGTTAGTTAACGAAAAGATCCTAGTAGGAATTTCCTATTAGGATCTTTTTAAATTTATAAACGTAAAAATACAAAAAAAACCAAATTATTCTGTATTTAAAGAGTTAAATAATTGAAAACGCTTAGTCGCAAGAGTAAACTTAAGGTGTATAGGCTTTACTATGGAACAATTTTTAGAATGGAGGGATAGAAATGGATATTGTAGATCTAGCGCGTTTCCAATTTGCGATGACGACGGTCTTTCACTTCTTCTTCGTACCATTTTCGATCGGGACGGCCTTTGTAGTTGCAATTTTAGAAACATTCTACGTCCGTACCAAGAATGAGGCTTATAAAAAATTAGCCAAGTTCTGGGGTAATATCTTCCTGTTGAGCTTTGCAGTCGGTGTTGTTACCGGTTTGATCCAAGAGTTCCAATTTGGGATGAACTGGTCTGACTACTCACGTTTCATGGGGGATATTTTTGGGGCACCTTTAGCCTTAGAAGCTTTATTGTCATTTTTCATTGAGTCTACATTTATCGGTCTTTGGATGTTTACTTGGGATCGAGTGAAGAAGGGCACGCACTTATTCTTTATGTGGATGGTCTGCTTTGGGACTTTAACGTCTGCGTTATGGATCCTGGCAGCTAACTCATTTATGCAACATCCAGTTGGGTATGCGATCAAAGGCGGTCGTGCCGAAATGGTCGACTTCTTTGCCTTATTGAAGAACCCACAACTTTGGTTCGAATATGGGCATGTTATCCTAGCTGCTTTAACTATGGGTGGGGTAGTACTCGCTGGTTTAACAGCGTTCCAAATGTTGAAGAAAGATACTACCAAAGAAGCTAAGGTCCTTTATAAGAAATCAATGCGTTTAGGCTTGTGGATGGCAATGATCTTTTCAGTTGGGACGATCTTAGTCGGTGACTTCCAAATGAAATATCTTGTTACTGAACAACCTATGAAATTTGCTGCAACAGAAGCAATTTATGAAACTACAGAAGACCCTGCACCATGGACAGCTGTGGGGATCGCTGATACTAAGAATCATACGGTCAAGTACAAGGTCGATATTCCAGTTCTTTTGAGTTTATTGTCATACAATAAGCCATCTGGTTCAGTTAAAGGGATGGATGAGATCAACGCTGAAATGAAGGAAAAATATGGTACCACGATCGATGGGACCAAGATGGATTATATTCCACCAGTAAATACACTTTTCTGGAGTTTTAGAGTGATGGCTGGCTTTGGTGCTTGGATCATCTTAGTTTCCTTTGTCGGCTTACTGATGACACGCAAGAAAAAAGAAACATTGTACCAACGGCGCTGGATGTTGTGGGCTTTAGCACTAACGACATTTGTACCGTTTATCGCTAATACAGCGGGCTGGTTTATCACTGAATTTGGTCGTTACCCATGGACCGTTTATGGTCTGTTCACGATCCAACAAAGTGTTTCACCAAATGTTTCTGTAACTTCCTTGTTGATCTCGAATATTGTTTACTTCACGCTCTTTACGACACTTGCTATCGTAATGATCGGTTTGGTAAAACGTCAATTGCAAAACGATCCATCGCAAATGCAAGGCCACGGCTATGCGGACAAGATCTTGGATCCATTCGATAAGGGGGCGTTTTAAATGAGTTTCTTACAAATTTTATGGTTTATTTTGATCGGCGTCCTATTTGCAGGCTTCTTCTTCCTTGATGGTTTTGACTTTGGAGTCGGTATGGCGACGCGGTCATTAGCTCACAATGAAGATGAACGCTCACAAATTATTGAAACGATCGGACCAGTTTGGGATGGTAATGAAGTTTGGTTGATCACTGCTGGTGGTGCCATGTTTGCCTCGTTCCCATATTGGTATGCAACATTGTTTAGTGGCTACTACTTGATCTTGTTGATGATCTTGTTTGGCTTGATCATTCGTGGTGTCTCTTTTGAATTTAGAACAGCTAGTGATCCAAAGAAACAACATATTTGGAGCTCAGCTTTGGCATTAAGTAGTTTGATCGTACCATTTTTCTTGGGCGTGATGTTTGTTTCGATGATCCAAGGTATGCCGATCGATGCTAATGGTAACATGAGCGCTGGTTTCTTTGATTACTTCAATGTGATGTCAGTTGTTGGTGGTGTGGCATTAGTCTTATTGACTTACTTACACGGCCTTAACTACATTGCATTAAAGACACTTGGCGATATTCGTGAACGTGCACGCAATTACGCTGCTTTTCTCTACTGGGTCTTATATGCTGGACTAGTAGTCTTTGCGATCTTGTTATTCTTCCAGACAGACTTCTTCCAAGTTCGTCCGGTCGGAACTTTGATCACAGTAGCCTTGATCGTTTGCTTTGCTGTTTTAGGTCATATCGCAACTTTCAAGGGCAACGAAATGTTAGCTTTCATTTCTAGTGGTTTGACAATGGTCTCATTGGTCGCAATGATCTTTGTTGGCATGTTCCCACGGGTAATGATCTCTAGCATCAGTGATAAGTATGACCTCTTGATCCAAAATGCTTCGTCGACCTCATATACATTGACGGTGATGACGATCGCAACGATCTGCTTGTTGCCATTTGTTTTGGCATACACGATCTGGTCATACTGGATCTTTAGAAAACGGATTGCACTCCCAGTTGTACAAACAGCGGAGGTAGTTAAATAATGGTCGATAAACTGCTATTTAAACTAGCAGGAATAAGACAGATCATGGTAAAGCTTGCAGGACTCTCGTTTCTGCAAGCTTTACTTATCATAGGGCAAGCTTTATTTTTAAGTGCTACTTTGACCGATCTGTGGTTGGGAAAGCCACTGAGGAGTCAGGTATTCAATATTTGTGCTTTTTCGGTCTGTTTTATCCTGCGTCAGGGAATAGATCTGATCGATGCCAAATTATTAGATAACTATGCGCGGCAAAGTGCCAAAGAAATGCGTAAACGATTGTTAGAGAAGATCTTCATTCTAGGGACTGGAGTGGTCCAAACGCAAGGAACAGGTAATTTAGTGACTTTAACTTTGGATGGTATCTTTCAGGTAGAAAATTACATCAAATTATTATTGAGTAAAATGATGAGCATGGCGATCGTGCCAGTCTTGATCTTGTTAGTGACATTTTGGATGGATATCACTTCTGGGGTCATCATGTTATTGGTATATCCCTTGATCGTTTTATTCATGGTCATTTTAGGCTTTGCGGCTAAAGCTAAAGCTGATCGTCAATTTTCGACGTTTCAACGTCTGTCCAATCATTTTATCGATTCGTTGCGAGGCATTGATACCTTAAAGTATTTTGGCTTAAGTAAGCGATATTCTAAGAGTGTTTATCGCTCAAGTGAAAACTTTCGTAAGACTACGATGCAGACCTTGCGCGTAGCTATGTTATCGACTTTTGCGCTCGATTTCTTCACGACTTTATCGATCGCTGTTTTGGCTGTCTTTTTAGGCTTGAGATTGATCGATCAGCAAATGTCGCTTTTCTATGGCCTCTCGATCTTGATCTTAGCCCCTGAATATTTCTTGCCGATCAGAAATTTTGCCAATGACTATCATGCCACACTGAATGGTAAGAATTCATTTCATGCGATCGCTAAGATCATCCATGCGCCATTACCTCAAGCACCTGAGGTCGAGTTGACTTCATGGCAAGCCACAGATGGTTTTAAAGCTGAACAGATCGGGTTTAGCTACGATGAACAAAATGGGATCGCACCTGTGAGCTTTGCAGTCAAAGGCTATCAAAAAGTTGGGATCATTGGTATGAGTGGTTCAGGTAAGACGACCTTGATCAATTTGTTAAGTGGGTTCTATACACCTGATTCGGGTGAGTTTACTGTTCAAGGACATAAGTTACCTAACTTGGATCTAGCTGACTGGCGTAAACAGGTACTTTATATCCCACAGTCGCCTTATGTTTTCTCAGATACTTTACGAAACAACATCGCATTTTATACGCCTGATGTTTCGGATGAGGAGATCTACGAAGCAATCAAAGTGGTCGGTCTTGAGCGTTTAGTCGCTGAGTTACCTGAAGGCTTGGATACTAAGATTGGGAGCGGGAAACGCGCACTTTCAGGTGGTCAAGCGCAACGGATCGCTTTAGCGCGTGCCTTCTTGGATAAAAAACGCAAGGTCATGATCTTTGATGAACCGACGGCGCACTTAGATATCGAGACTGAATTGGAATTGAAAGAAAAAATGATGCCACTGATGCAAGATCGGTTGGTTTTCTTTGCTACACACCGTCTGCATTGGATGCACCAAATGGACTATATCTTAGTCATGGATGAAGGTAAATTGGTTGAAAGTGGAACCTATAGTGAGCTCTTAGCTAAGAATGGTTACTTCTGTAAGTTATTAAGTGAAATGAGGGGGGATACAGATGCTAAATAAGTTATCATTTTTTAAAGCTTTGCAACATGATAGCTGGGTCAAACCGTTTTTGAAGCACTACAAAAAAACGCTTTGGTTAGCGATCTTCCTCGGCGTTTTAACTTTTATCTGTGCAGGGGGATTGATGTTTACTAGTGGCTATCTGATCACAAAATCAGCAACACCACCGGAAAATATCTTATTAGTTTATGTTCCAATCGTTTTGACGAGAGCATTTGGGATCTTTCGCCCATTATTGCACTATTTAGAACGGTTGACCAGCCATAACTGGGTCTTTAAGATGACCTCAGAGTTTCGGCGCAAGATGTATGATGCTTTGGAACGGGATGCGGTCTTTTTCAATAACAAATATCGCTTAGGAGATATCTTAGGCTTGTTATCAGAAGACGTTGCCCACATCCAAAATCTATATTTGCGAACACTTTTCCCATATTTTACGGTCTGTGGGCTTTACGTTTTTATCATTGTTGGGTTAGGTGTGATCTCACCTCTGTTTGCCTTATGGATGCTTGTGTTATATGGCCTTTTGATCTTTGCGCTCCCGCTTTGGTCAGTTATTGTCAACGGGGCCCGGCAAGAGTACGAAAAGCAGATCAAAAATGCATTGTATCTTGATCTTACCGATAATGTCTTGGGGGTCTCGGATTGGATCTTTTCGGAACGTGCCAATGATTATCTTAAACGACACGAGGAAAATGAAGCAAAATTGCTCACGATGCAAGAAAAGATGCGAAAATTTGAACGTCGCCGTGATCTAGTGGGACAATTTATCTTTTTAGCGATCGTTGTTAGTTTGATCATTTGGGCTTCAGGCCGTTTTGGTGGTACCGAGACTGATTCGATCAACTGGATCGCAGCGTTTGTGCTCTGTGTCTTTCCTTTGGCGGATGCCTTTATGCCACTGCCAACGGCTGCACAAGAGACAAATGTATATTTAGATTCGATCAAGCGCTTAAATGCTTTACCACACCCAGAAGAAGAACGTAAAAAAGCACCAGCAGTGACAGCACCATACGAACTGCAAGTTAAAGACTTGGTGTACGCTTATGCCGATGGACATCATAATGTGTTGAATAGGATCAACTTAAAGATAAAACCAGGCGAAAAGTTGGCGATTTTAGGTCGGAGTGGCTCGGGGAAAAGTACCCTAGCTAGTTTATTGCGGGGCGATTTGGCTCCAACAGCCGGCTCAGTGACCTTAAACGAGATCAAGACGACCGAATTTGGCGATGATATTGCTAAATATATCGGTGTCATCCACCAAACGCCATATCTTTTCAATACGACTGTGGTCAATAATGTCCGGATCGGTAATGAAGCTGCTAGTGATGAAGAAGTTTGGGATGTTTTAGGGCGCGTAGGCTTGAAAAAATTGATAAAAAAACTGCCTCAAGGACTGGAAACAATGGTCGATGAGGCAGGATTGAGATTTTCAGGTGGTGAAAGACACCGGCTAGCTTTAGCGCGGATCTTATTAAAAGATGCGCCGATCATCATTTTGGATGAACCGACAGTCGGACTTGATCCGATCACTGAACGGGCCTTAGTTAAGACATTCATGGATGTCTTACAGGATAAGACTTTGATCTGGATCACACACCATCTCCAAGGCGTCGAGCATGTAGATCAGATCGTCTTTATCGAAGATGGCCAGATCGAACTGCAAGGGACACCTAAGCAATTGGCCGACAATAAGCGCTATCAAAAACTTAAACAAGTCGATGGCGGCTATTGATCAGTTAGTTCTCTTCAAAAGGCGTTTGATCAACTTTTCGAGCAAGTCACGTTTTTGCGAGACTGGAAGCTGTGAAGTTTGATCGAGCGCTTTTTGTATGAATTTTTCTGCTAGGGCTTTAGCTTTAGTGACACCGCCGTATTTTAAGACAAGTTGTTTAACGGCCTCCATATCGGCAGTGGTCATCTGTTCTTTTTTAGCTAGATAAGGCATCAGTTCAGCCTTGTGTTCTTGTAAGACCATTAATAGTGGTAAAGAATAAACGCCAGTTGCGAGATCTTCCATGACCGGCTTGTTTAAATTTTTGCCATCAGAGTAGTCAAGGATATCGTCTAACATTTGAAAACTCAAGCCGATATTTTGCCCGATCCGTTTAGCTAAAGCAACTTGACGACGGTCAGCCCCACTGAAATAAGCCCCTTCTTGACAGGCGAGGCTAAAGATCGCAGCGGTCTTACCGTTGATATTGCGAAGATAAGTCAAAAAGCTCTTTTCTGTATCAAAACGAGCGTTCATTTGGCCGATCTCGCCGTTTAATATCTGACGCATCATTTGTGCGTTGACTTTGAGATAAGGTGAAGCGTACAAAGCGTCAGCGATCAGATCGAAAAAGACAGTAAATAATAGGTCTCCAGCATATACGGCGATGTCTTTACCAAAAGCAGATTGAATGCTGACCTGCCCCCGTCGTTTAGGGGAATCGTCAATGATATCATCGTGGATCAAAGTTGCAGTGTGCAAAACTTCGATCGAAGCTGCGAGTTTAAGGAGACGTTCATCGGCAGTCGTAGGCGCATTTTCTTTGGAAAAGAGCAATAACAAGGCTGGCCGGAGATATTTTCCCCCGTTATTTGCCATCTGTAAGAGAGCGCTTTTAAGTTTAGGATCGTTGACTTCGATCTTTTTTGCAATCAATTGGTTGACGATCTGGAGATCATCTTTGACCAACGGATACTGTTGCCAAAAATTTAATTTCATTATTTAGGTTTCCTTCCGACATATTTATCTAGTTTTATTGTACACTATACTGTGAAGACTAAACCAGTACAAAGCGAGGTAATTTGAATGTCACTTAAGGTTTTCCTTGAACTTGTTGAGATCAAGGCCAAAACAGCCAGTGTTTTACCTTTTTTGCTCGGAGTATGTTTTAGTTATTATTATTATCATTCACTAAATTGGGCGAATCTGTTGCTCTTTTTTATCGCGATGTTTTTATTTAACATGTCAGTCGATGCGTGGGATAATTACAATGACTATCATAATGCTCTTGATAAAGAGGAGTATAAACAAAAGACCAATATTATCGGTCGAGAAAACTTATCACCCAGAGAAGTTTTATGGATGTTGCTTGGAATGGCTGGAGTCGCAACTGTTTTAGGACTAGTGTTGGTCGTACGCACTGGGTGGCCGTTATTATTGATGGGGATATTTTGTTTTGCTGTCGGGATCTTGTATTCCGCTGGTCCGCGTCCGCTATCGAGTTTACCGGTCGGCGAGTTCTTTTCTGGTTTTACCATGGGCGGAATGATCATGTTGATAAGTATTTATATCAATACTTATCAAGAATTTACGTTTGATCTCTCTGATCTTTGGCGGATCGCATTATTAGCGTTACCGAATATGCTTTGGATCTCAAATCTGATGTTAGCTAATAATATTTGTGATCTAGCTGAAGATGAGCGCAATCATCGATATACGATCGTACACTATTTAGGGAAAAAACGAGCCTTGCAGGTCTATACTGCAAAAAATATTTTGGCGTTAGTCAGTTTGTGTTCAACACCATTTATCGGCTTGGCACCCTACACGGTCTTATTGATCGTTTTAACACTCCCATTTTTCTACCGGCAAAATAAATTACTCTGGGAAAAACAAGTAAAAAATGAGACTTTTATCACAGCCGTCAAGATTTTAGCTGTAGGTTCGTTTTTACAAGTTATTTTATATCTGTTAGGTATTTTATTTGATTTTATTTTTTAACGAGGAGATTTTTTTATGAAAAAAGTAGTTGTTTTAGGCGCTGGATACGCAGGGTTACAAACTGTGCATAAGTTACAAAAGAATGTCAAGGGTAAGGCTAAGATCATCTTAGTCGATAAAGATGACTATCATTATGAAACAACGGAATTACACGAAGTTGCTTCTGGGACCCAATCGGCTTTGAAGATCACTTATCCGATCGCTGATATCGTTGATCCGGCAGTGACTGAATTTATCCAAGATGAAGTGGTGAAACTAGATGCTACTAAAAAACAAGTACAATTAAAACAACATGGTATGCTCGACTATGATTACTGTGTCTTAGCATTAGGTTTTGTTTCCGAGACTTTTGGGATCAAGGGCGCTAAAGAAAATGCACTTGAAATGACAAATATTAAGCAATCATTGGCGATCTATGACCATATTTTAGCTTCGATGGAAAAATACAAAGAAACAAAAGATAAGCGGTACTTACAACTTGTTGTCTGTGGTGCTGGCTTTACCGGGATCGAATTAGCCGGTGCTTTAGCTGAAGGACGTCCAGAATATGCTAAAGTTGCTGGAGTAGCACCATCTGAAGTCAAGATCACAGTTGTTGAAGCAGCAACACGTCTTTTGCCAATGTTTAGCGAAAAACTAGCGGATTATGGTGTCAAACTAGTTGAGAGCTTGGGGGTTGAACTACTTTGCGGTGCTAAGATCAGTGAAGTGGCACCTGGCGAAGTTATCTATGAAAAAGATGGTCAAACCAACTCCTTGAAAGCTGAAACGATCATTTGGACAACAGGTGTTTCAGGCAGTCCAGTCGTAGGTGAATCCAACTTACAAGAACGTCGCGGGCGGGTCGTAGTCACAGATAATTTGACTGATCCAAACTTTGATGATCTTTATATCTTAGGTGATGTCGCGGCTGTGATGGATAAAGAAAGCGGCCGGCCATATCCAACAACGGCGCAGATCGCTACTGAGATGGCAGTCTATGCGGCTAAAGATCTCGAATCACAGATCAACGGCAATGGTCATTTAAGTACACCATTTGTATATAAGAGCAAAGGGACGGTCGCTTCAGTCGGTAATACCCATGGCTTTGGGGTGATCGGCAAGTTGGAGATCAAGGGTTATCCGGCTTCGATGATGAAGAAGATGATCATGAACAAGTCACTCTTTGAGATCGGCGGGTTCAAAGAATTTATTGCTAAAGGTCGTTTCGACTTATATCACTAATATTTTAGGTAAAAGAACGTAGGATCAACTGTCTACGTTCTTTTTTGTGCAAATATACAATAATTAAAAACAAAACATGCAAGCGTTTTACGTGCTTTGGAGTATAATTATGGTATAGCAATGATTATTGGTATTTTTTGATTTATATGTTGCCCAAGCCTTATCAAAGGAGGTGGAGGTGCATTTTAAATGCACTTATCAATGAAAGTATGTATTTTTTCAACCTGTATCGTTGATCTGCTTTTTCCAAATGTAGGTCAAGCGATGGTCGAAGTATTAGAGCGCTTTGGCTGTGAGACGGTCTTTCCTAAGGGGCAGGTCTGTTGCGGTCAGCCAACGTATAATAGCGGTTACAGTAAGGGGACGATCAAGACATTTTACAATGAGATCGATGCATTATTAAGTGTAGATGCGGATTACATTGTTGGACCTTCGGGTTCATGTGTCGGGATGTTAAAGGAATATAAAGATATCTTAAAAGATGATCCTAACTATGCCAAAAAGGCTCAGATTTTACATGATAAGACCTATGAGTTCTCACAATTTATCTATCGTGTGCTAGGTATCTTAGACTGTGGAGCTCAATTAGATGCAACTGCCACCTTCCACCGCTCTTGTCACATGACACGGCTGTTAGGTGAACGGACTGCGCCATTTGTCTTGCTCGATCATGTTAAAGATCTTGAGATGATCCCATTGCATAATGTGCAATTATGTTGTGGCTTTGGTGGTACTTTCTCGGCTAAAGAACCCGAGATATCCGAAGCAATGGTCGACGATAAGGTCAATAATATCGTAGCTACGAATGCCCAGATCTTGATCGGGGCAGATCAAGCATGTTTGATGAATATTGGTGGACGGATGAATCGTCGAGGGGAAAAGATCAAAGTGATGCATATTGCAGAAGTTTTGAATCATAATGTCGATCTTTCCCGGGTCAAATACGTCAAGGATACGGATCACCAGATGGTACCAGCTAATGGAAGCGGGGTGTTTTAGATGGGCTTAAAGACAAGTGAACTTTCATTTGACGAACGCGTAAAAAATGCTAAAAAAGACAAGTTTATGCGTGCATCAGTGGCTAAAGCCCAAGATGCGCAATTTGAGAAGCGGACACGTGCCCGGGAACAATTGGGCCATTGGAACGAGTGGCGTGAGTTAGGTGAGCAGATCCGCCAACATGCCGTTAAACATTTACCAGATTATCTTGAAGAATTTAGCGAAAATGTCCAAAAAAATGGCGGACATGTTTATTTTGCTAAGACAGATGCCGATGCAACGGTTTACATCAAGCAAGTCGCACGTGAGAAGAATGTCAAAAAGGTCGTTAAATCTAAATCAATGGTCACGACGGAGATCAATCTAGACAAGGAATTGTTGAAGATCCCCGGATTATCATTGATGGAAACTGACTTAGCGGAATTTATCCTACAAGAAGATGATTGGGATGAACCGACCCATATCGTTTTTCCGACCTTGCACAAAAATCGCGATCAAGTACGGGAAGTCTTCCAAAAGATCGGCTATGAGGGCGATAATGATCCTGAAAGAATGGGGCGTTTTGCTCGTAGCTATTTACGTAAGTATTTTATGGAAGCCGACTTGGGGATCACCGGGTGTAACTTTGCGATCGCCGACAATGGAATGATCAATTTGGTCACTAACGAAGGTAATGCTGACTTGACGATGGCGTTACCAAAGACGCAGATCGTTGTCATGGGGATGGAGCGGATCGTTCCTGGGCTAAAGGAAGCCGAAGTGTTGGATAATCTGCTTTGCCGCAGTGCGGTCGGTCAAAAATTGACAAGTTATTGTACTTTTAGTGCAGGAAAACTAGACGACGAACTTGATGGTCCAGAGGATTTCCACGTAGTTATCATTGATAATGGTCGTTCCAATGCGTTGAATACAGTCTTTGAACAGATCTTGCAATGTATTCGTTGTGGAGCTTGTTTGAATGTTTGTCCGGTTTACCGCCAGATTGGAGGCCAAGGCTATGGTTCGATCTATCCTGGACCAATGGGTGAAGTTTTATCTCCAATTTTAGATGGTTATGAAAACTTTGGTGAGCTGCCATATGCCTGCAGTTTATGTGGAGCCTGTACAGAAACATGTCCGGTCAAGATCCCACTGCATGATCTGATCTTGGAACACCGTAAAGTCGAGATGAATAAACTTCATTTAGATCATAGTCTAAATAATGTTATCTTTAAGACGATCAGTGTCGGGACTAAGACTCCAATCCTCTTTAAAGGCGCTTTGATGGGTGAACATTTGGCAATGAAGCCATTCTCCAATAAGAAAGAAAATAGTGTTGAGAACCTTTATCCAGAAGGTAAGATCGATAAAGTTCCAAAGATCGCACCGAAGTTGATCCATGGTTGGGTCGATGTCAGAGATCTGGCTGAGCCACCGAAGTTGAGAGAAAACTTCCGCCATTGGTACGATCGACATGAAAAAGAACGGAAGCGAGGCGAACAAAATGACTGAAACGATCAAAGCAAATGATCCTAAAAACCGTGAAGAATTTCTAGATTTTATCGCCAAAAAAGCTGATCGTCCCCGCCATGAGCTAGCAAATGATCCGCTAGTATTTATCAATGATCTACCGAAGACGACGCTATCAGGTCTGGATCAAGATGAATTATTAGCCTTGGCTAAGACCAATAGTGAGGCGATCCATGTTGATTTTAAGACAGTACCAGTAGCTAAATTGAGTGAGACACTGGAAAATTTCTTACATGAAAAAGATATCCACAGTTTGATGTTGCCGACTTTTGCGGATGAAAAGTGGCAAGAATATGGTATTTTAGATTGGCGGAATGCATTAGACTTAGATAAATTGTATTTTTGGGATGCCAAACGCGGTCGAGATAACTTAGTCGATGCTGACCAAAGTGATGCAGCGATCGGTTTTGCCGATTATCTCTTAGCTGAGTCGGGGACGATCACAGCTGCCACCGTTAAGGAACAAGGCCGAGGTTTTCATTTCTTACCGACGCACTATTTGGCGATCATTCCAAAAAGTAAGATCTTACCTCGGATGCGCCAAGCGATCGACCGCTACGATGAAGCAATGAAAACTGGCAAACTCAAGACTTCAAATATCAATTTCATTTCAGGTCCGTCTAATTCGGGGGATATTGAAATGGTACTGATCGTGGGTGTTCATGGTCCACTTGATATGACTTATGTCGTGGTGGAAGATCTATAATTACGCAAAAGAGGCTATTTAGGCCCCTTTTCTCTTTAGTTCAAGCTCTTTGAAGTTGCTATAGGCGACTAGCGGATTTTTGGCTTGATTAAGCTGGAGAGAAAAAGTATGATTGATATGTAAAAAAATTGTGATGATGTTAGGGTGAAATCGAGTGATCTTGGGGATCGGAAATGATTTAGAATGTATCGAACGGGTCAAGCAGATGTTAGTTAAATTGCCCAAAACGGCGACTAAGATCTTGACTCCAGCGGAATTAGCGTTTTTTGCTGAGCTGTCCCCAAAACGTCAGGGGGAGTTTTTGGCTGGCCGTTTTTCCGCTAAAGAAGCATATAGTAAGGCGGTGGGAACTGGGATCGGTCAAACTGTCAGTTTTTTAGATATTGAGATCCTAAATGATCCCTTGGGCCGTCCGTATTTTTCGTACCATCCCCTCGAAAATGAATGTAACGCATTTATTTCGATATCACATACCAAAGAACATGTTGCCACGATGGTTGTTTTAGAAAAAATCAAGTAAGAGAGAAGATGATCAAAATGGTTATAGGTTTGCACCGCAACGCCCATGTAAATGTTGATCTAGCTGCGATCAAGCATAATATTGCAGTTGAATTAGCTCGCATGGATGAACAACAAGAACTTTTTGCTGTCGTAAAGGCTAATGCTTATGGGCATGGGATCGTCCCCGTCGCTAAAGCTGCAAAACAAGCGGGAGCGACTGGCTTTTGTGTTGCGCTGATCGATGAAGGGCTGGCTTTACGTGAAGCCGGTATCACTGAAACGATCTTGATCTTAGGTGTTACGCCTGCTAATGAGGCTACTTTGATGGCTAAATATGATCTTTCAACTGCTGTTGGAGATCTAGAATTTCTGATCCAGGCACAAAGCAAATTAGCTCAAACTGGTGCTAAACTCAAAGTTCATTTGGCTTTAGATACTGGTATGGGGCGGATCGGTTTTAGAGATCAAGCCACATTGAGTCAAGCGCTCGCTTTTTTGCACGAACATGCAGCACAATTTGAATTCGAAGGGATCTTTACGCACTTTGCGACTGCCGATGCTAAAGACCAAGAGCACTACAATTACCAGCTAAAAAAATTCAATGAGTTGATGGAAGTCGTGACGACTAGACCGCGTTATATTCACGTGGCTAATTCAGCGGCTGCAATGTGGCATACGGATTGTGGGGGTAATGTCGTTCGTTACGGTATCACGATGTATGGCCTAAATCCGTCGGGAACAGAATTAGAATTACCGGAGACTTTCAAGCCAGCATTGAGTTTAGAAAGTGAATTGGTTGCAGTCAAGCAGTTGCGTCCAGGTGATGGAGTGGGATATGGTAAAACGTATACCGCTTCTAAGCCAGAATGGTTAGGAACTGTGCCAGTCGGTTATGCCGACGGGTGGTTGCGACGGATGCAAGGTTATCACGTATTGATCGCTGGTCAACCATGTGAGATCGTGGGACGAGTGTGCATGGATCAGTTTATGGTGCGACTACCCGATAAATTACCTTTGGGAACAAAGGTAACCTTGATCGGACAAAATGGTGAGCACAAGATCACAGCGCAAGATGCAGCTGAGTATGCGCAAACGATCAATTATGAGATAGTCTGTGCACTATCTGAGCGGTTGCCACGCTATTACAATTAAAGTATACTTTTAAACGCATTTATGTTAAGATTGCGATAACTAATGGTCACGGAGGGCTAGTCATGGTGGAAGATGATTTGAGGAAGAAAATGACCGTGTTGCAATATCAAAATATTAAAGAGTTCTGTGAATTCTATACTATTGAGGTGGAAGAGATAAAGGACCATCCCGAATACGCTGAGCGGATCGAAAAGTATCATACAGCCTTGGAAGAGCTGATCGATGGTTACGGTCAAATGGGTGGTTTGAATCAAGAAATTTGTGGTATTTTCGGCAGTTGTGATTGCGATGCCGATTATGGATCGGTGAGCTAATAAATAAATTAGAGAGAGTGATCCTATGGTAAAGGAACTGGTTAAAAGAGGAGATATCTTCTATGCCGACTTGTCGCCTGTAGTGGGTTCTGAACAAGGTGGGATGCGACCTGTTCTGGTCATCCAAAACAACATTGGAAATAAGTTTAGTCCAACAGTGATCGTAGCTGCGATCACGTCGAAGATCTCGAAGCCTAAGATGTTGACCCATGTGGCTTTAAAAGCTGCGCCAAAGGGTAAAAAAGGCCTTGAGAAAGATTCGGTCGTACTATTAGAGCAATTACGCACTTTGGACAAACAACGTTTACGGGATAAGATATCCCATTTAGATGATTCGACTATGAGATCGGTCGACTATGCACTTAAAGTAAGTGTGGGGTTGATCGATATACATACACGAAATAATAGCGATAAAAAGCAAGAAAAAACATATAATCGCTAATAATGAGCACCAGTCTAGCAGGAGATCGGTGCTTTTTGTTTAAGAGAAGTATTTAAAAATTTGATACAATATAGTTAGATAAATTTGTGAGGTGAGCATTGATGGAAAAAGACTTTGAATACCAACAAATACTAGCAGGTGAGCTTTATCTGGCTGGAGGTATTTTACCTGAGCATAAGTCAGTCCACGGCAAAAAGATCGCCCAACAGATCAATTAAACTCCGATCGAGGATAAAGCTAAATTAAAGGCATTGGTCAAACAGCTTTTTGGAAAAACGGGTAAAAATTACTACGTTACACCACCGGTCTACGTCGATTATGGTAGACATGTGAGCATTGGTGAGAATTTTTATGCTAATATGGATTGTATTTTTTTAGATGTCAATCGGATCACGATCGGTAATAATGTCATGCTTGGACCACGAGGGGGCCTTTATACTGCTGGTCATCCCTTAGATAGTCAGATCAGAAATGAAGATCAGCTCGAATTTGGACTTCCGATCGTGATCGAAGACAATGTATGGCTGGGAGCAAATGCCATTGTTTTACCGGGAGTTACGATCGGTAAAAATGCAGTCATCGGCAGTGGAGCTGTAGTAACTAAAGATATTCCAGCAGATAGCGTAGCCGTTGGCAATCCAGCTAAGGTCATTAAAACGCTAGGCGAAGCCGATCGCAAATATTGGCAGGCCCAAAAAGATAAATATCTAGCTGCTAAAGAAAAATTTAATAGCTTAGATTAGCTTGATAGCAACTGAGTTTTCGAAGTTGAAGACTACAGTTGCTATTTTTGTAATAATGGCTTGGGAATTTCGTGGTATAATATTTTTAATAACGAACAAAAGTTTGATTTAGGGGGTAGACGATGAAATTTTTACATACGGCAGATTGGCATATCGGAAAACGACTTCACGAATATCCATTAGTCAAAGAGCAACAAGATGCTTTAGACCAGATCGCTCAGATCGCTCAAAAAGAGCAAGTCGATGCAGTAGTCGTCGCGGGTGATCTCTATGATCGCTCTTTACCTAGTGAAGAAGCAGTGACATTAGTGAATCAAGCTTTAAAAAACTTGAATCTAAAAGCGGATCTTCCTTTACTAGCGATCAGTGGCAATCATGATTCCGCAGTCCGTTTGGCAACAGGACAAGAGTGGTTCAAGCAAACTAAACTATACTTGCATACTAAGCTAGCCGAAGCTTTTACCCCGATCGAATTTGCGGATACGCAATTTTTCTTATTACCGTATTTTGAACTTCAAGAAGCGCGTAACTATTTTGCCGATGAAAGTTTGAGTGATCTGACTTCAGCAATGAAACTGATCGTTGCAAAGTTGAAAACCAAATTTGATCCGACTAAAAAACAGGTCTTAGTGGCCCATTTTTTTGCGGCTGGCAGTTTACGGTCGGATTCCGAGACTAAGATCGAAGTGGGCGGACTTGATTCAGTACCGCCTGAACTATTCAGCGATTTCGATCATGTGGCGCTAGGTCATCTGCATGACAAGCGAGCATTGGATCTACCAACGGTCAAATACAGTGGGAGTTTGTTGAAATATTCGGTGGCTGAGGCTAATAGTCAAAAAGGTGTTTGGATCGTAGAGACGGAGCCTTTTTCGTGCAAATGGATCCCATTAGATCCGCTCAATGACATTCGGCGGTTGGAGGCCTCATACGCAGAATTGACGACAAAACTTTATCAGAATGTTGCAGAAGATGACTACGTGGCTATCGAATTGACCGATGAACATGAGATCATTGATGTGATGAATAAATTGCGCAAGTATTATCCGCGGATAGTTGAATTGAAGCGCAAGAAGCGTTTGGTCCACACTAAGCAAGCTGAAAAGATCGAAAGCAAGACCCCGTTGGAGTTATTTACTGATTTCTTTGTCCAAGCTACTGGTCAAGAGCCAACACAACTCCAACAAAAGTGGGCTAAAGAAAGTCTATTAGCCTTAAAAAAGGAAGGTGAGTAGGGATGCGACCATTAGAATTAAAACTCAAAAATTTTGGTCCTTATGTGGATGAGACTGTTGATTTTACCCGCTTCGAGCAGGCACCGTTGTTTTTGATCACGGGTAAGACAGGGAGTGGCAAAACAACGATCTTTGATGCGATGTGTTACGCCCTTTTCAATGAAACTTCGGGTAAAAAACGGCAAGCCTTCCAAATGCGCTCTGATTTTGCTAGCGATAAAGCCGAGACTAGTGTTGAATTTACCTTTGAGCATCAAGGCAAGATCTATTATATCAAGCGTCAGCCAAAACAAGTTTTAGCTGGGCGTGGTGGCAAGCCCGTTGAAAAAAAGGCCAAAGTCGAATTGATCTATCCAGGTCCGGATGAAGAAAAGTTGGCCATCCAAAAGATCCCTGAAGCCCGGCGCTTTATCGATGAGTTGTTACATTTGACGGCGGAACAATTTACCAAGGTCATTTTGTTGCCTCAAGGGGAATTTCGTAATTTTTTAGCAGCTGATAGTAAGGAAAAAGAAGAAGTCTTGCGCAATTTATTTGGCAGTGAATTATTTGAACGCTGGGCCGAACAGCTCAAGGCAAAATTTAAAGAGCAAAATGCAAGTTACCAACAAAAAGAACAGCAACTAACACTGAGGATGCAACAAGCTGACTTTACCAGTGAGACACAGATCCCTGAATTATGGCTCGAACAGATCAAAAGCTGGCTCGAACAAGTCAAGGCAGAATTATCGGAACAAGACAAAGCCTGGCAACAAGCTAAAAAAGAAACCGAGAGCTTGCAGCATGTTTTGAGTAAACAAGAAGAGCTTCAAAAAGACTTCGATCTACTGGCAAAGTTACAAGCTAAGCAGGCTGACCTGCTAGCTAAAGCCCCTAAACGTGAAGCTTTACGCCAGCAAATAGTTGCGTTGAAATGGGCATTGGAACACCGAACAAACTTTGAGCTATTGGAAAATAATAAGGCCACACTTGTTAAGACTGAAGCTGACATCCAAAAGACCGCACAAAAACAGGCAAAACTAAAAAAAGAACAGTTAAGTTCAGCTGCACAATTGGCAGAGTATGAAGCTAAGCGTAAAGAGATCGCAAATTATCAGTACCAGCATAAACAACTGGAGAATAATTTGCCCCTATACAAAGTTGTCAGTGAGCTTTTGGCCACGCAAGAAGAGGTCGAAGTTAGCCAGAATGCTTTGGCAGCTGAGATCCAAAAAATAACGACGATTTTAGAGAAAAAGCAAGCAAAAATAGCTGCTATCGAAGCAAAACAGCACGCGCTCACAGAATCGATCCAAGCCAAAGAAACGTTAAAGGCAAAATTAGAAAGGGTAAAGTATCAACAAGCAGAATTAGCCGAGCTTTTGGAAAAGCAAGCAGACTTAGATAAGCGCCAAACTAATATTGCAAACTTGCAAAATAAATTAGTTACTGAAACAACTATCAGCCAAGAAGCTCGGGCTAAGGCTCGAACTTTAGCTAATCAATTAGCGGATCACTATATTGCTGCAGCGGTCAAAAAACTGCAAGCAGGCAAGCCCTGTCCAGTCTGTGGGAGTTTAGACCATCCGGCTCCAGCTAAAGTCAGTGAAGTGGCTGGGATCGATGAAGAACAAGTCGAACAAGCTAAACAACAAGCACGTGAGCTGGAAGATAAAGTTACTGCTTTGCAGGCACGAATAGATGAGATCAACGCTGAAAATGTTGAACGGAAACGTGAATTTGAGACGAAAATGCAGGATTTTTTTGAAAAATATCCTGCTTTAGAGCAAAGCGAGTTAACTCATTTAGAAGTTGAACTGACCCAAACTAAACACGAATTGACCCAAGAGATAAGGGGACTCACAGATAAGGAAAAAGAAGCAGCGAGCTTGCAGGAACAAAAGACGACCCTAGAACAAAAGGTCGCTCAAGCCCAGACAAAGTTGACTGAGTTAAATGAACAAGCTCAAACTGCCCAACTTGAGAAGCAAAAATTGGTGACGCAATTGGCTGAAAAACAAGCTCAGTTGCCAGTAGAGTATCAGACTGAACAACAAGCTAAGGCACAGTTGAGAATTTGGCAACAGAAGATAGCTGAGTTTGAAACGCATTGGGCTGACTTGAATGCACATATAAAACAAACTGAGCAGTCATTAGTAGCAACTGAGGCCAAGCTAAATGAAGCCAAGCAACAAGCTCAAGAATTGCAACAAGTGATCGCTCAAAGACAAGCCGACTTAGAAGCGGCCTGTGCTGCCAAAGGGATGACGTTAGCAGAATTAAAAGAATTGTTATCCCAAAGTGCTCAGCTTGGACATTTAGAACAAACTTTAGCTGAGCAACAAAAAGAGCTAGATTCTATCGCTGGTCAGGTCGAGATCCTTTCAAAACAAGTAGCTGGTCAAAAACAGCCTGACTTGGAGCAAACTAACGAAGAATTATCGCAGGCAAAACAGGCGGAAGCTAAGTTACAGCAAACAGTCGCTGAGCTAGAGCATAAATATAGTTCCAATACTAAATGCTATCAACAGGTAAAGAAGCTCTTTGAACAACAGCAAGCTGAATTTACACAGTTAGGGCAGTTAAAGGAGCTCGTCGATGTTGTGACAGGTAAAGGTGAACAAAAATTGGGCTTTGAGCGCTACATTTTACAAACCTATCTCAAGGAAGTTTTAATAACGGCCAATGCGCGCCTAGCCCATTTGACTAATGGCCGCTATGAATTATGCTTAAATGAGGATACTGGGCGTGGAGCATCGAGTACGGGGTTAGAACTAGATATTTACGATGATAATGCGGGCAAAAGACGTAGCGTCCACACTCTTTCAGGCGGAGAAAGTTTCCTAGCAGCTTTAGCCTTAGCTTTGGCACTCGGAGAAGTTATCCAAAAGAAGAGCGGAGGGATCGAGATTGAAGCGTTATTTGTCGATGAAGGTTTTGGTTCGCTCGATCAAGAAGCTTTGCGAGTTGCTTTAGAAACTTTGCAAACGATCGAGGGGAAAAATCGCATGGTCGGGATAATCAGTCACGTTACCGAATTACAGGCGCAATTGCCATATCAATTACAAGTTGTTACTAAGGGTGAGCGAAGTACTTTGCGGTATGTGACGACAATTTAGTTAGATTTGAGGAAAAACGATGCAATATCGTACACATATAACAGTCTCACTGGCTGTAGGCTTGCCAATGCTAGCCGCAGTCGATCAAGTGACATTTATCAATACTGCGGCGTTAGTCTGTGGTAGTGTTTTACCAGATATCGACCATCCAAAGTCATTTATCGGTAAGCGGAGTCAAGTTGTTAGTAAAGTAGCCAATAAAACATTGGGCCATCGTGGAGCGACCCATTCATTAGTTGTTGCGGCAGGGGTCTATTTGTTGGCTTTATTTATTGCTAAAGCATATTTGGCGACCGCAGCGATGCACTTACCATTTTGGCTACTGATCGGCTATCTTTTGCATTTGATCGAAGATAGTTTCTCCAAAAATAGTATCCATTGGTTTTGGCCTTTTTCTAAATTCAAGAAAAGTGCGCGTAAACGCCTGTTTTATTATCGAACAGGGCATGTGAGTGAGTATTTGATCTTAGGCTTTGCGCTATGTCTTTTACTGATCGAATTGAACTTACTATGGTCCGGGCATTTAACAAGTTTATTTGATCATGGCTGGGCCGCGTCACTCAAACTATTGATAGCTAAGTTACAGCTCCTTCTTTTACCACATTGAAATACTAAATGTTTGACATGAAAAAGTATTTGATGATTTTTTTGAAAAAATAGCGTATCATCTAAGTGAGAAGTCAACAAGAAAGGACAGGCTATATATAATAGCGTGGGTGGAGCCAATGAAAGATCAAACATTATTAGTATCTTCAGCACAAAAGTTAAAGCAACACGGGATAAAATCAACACCACAACGCCAAGCGATCTTAGCATATCTGATGTGTTCAGATGAGCATCCATCGATCACGATGATCCATCAATATCTGCAAAAGCAAGATATCAAGGTGAGTTTGGCGACTGTATATAATACCCTCGAATTGTTGGCGAAGTCTGACCTAGTATCTGAAGTGGCTTTGGATAGTGCGGGACATGTGAGGTATGATTATTTCGCTAAGCCCCACTATCATTTGATCTGCTTAGAGTGTGGCAAGATCGAGGATATTTTTGATGACACTTACTTAGAATTGGAAAAACTGGCTCAGGCGCAAAGTGACTACGAGATCGTTAATAGTCGCTATGATGTGTATGGTATTTGCCCAGAATGTCAGCAAAAGAAGACTAACGCATAAATTTTCTGGAGTAAGTAGCCAGTTTTGTGCTATAATCAACCAAGATATTTTATTATTTGCGATGAAATAGATAGTAGCAGATCTCATCCCTATCACAGAGAGCCACTGATGCTGGAAGGTGGTATATATGATTTTTGCGAAGTACACTATGGAGCAACAACGGGTCATTCCGATATCGATGACAGAGTTGGTTACATTTATGTAGCAATCTGGGTGGTAACGCGGAAATTAATTCGTCCCTGATGATTTTTCATCGGGGACTTTTTTATTAAAAGGAGGATCTTAAATGGAAAATATTTTAGAAGAATTAAAATGGCGGGGCGCTGTCAACCAAGTTTCAGATGAAGCGGGTCTGGAAGAATTATTAGCTAAAAAATCGATCGGTGTTTACTGTGGGGTCGATCCGACTGGTGATAGTTTGCATATTGGGCACTTGATCCCATTTATGATGTTGAAACGATTCCAAATGGCTGGTCATCGTGCGCATATCTTGATCGGTGGGGGGACTGGTTCGATCGGTGATCCATCGGGTAAGAAGTCAGAACGGACTTTACAAACAATGGAACAAGTTCACCACAATGAAGAAGCCTTGACCGGACAAATGAAGGCTCTTTTCGGTAAAGATAATATCACGATCGTTAATAACTATGATTGGTTAAAGGAGATCAGCTTATTAGATTTCTTGCGCGATTACGGTAAATTGTTCAATGTTAACACGATGTTGAACAAAGAAGTCGTTGCTAGCCGTTTAGAAGTAGGTATCTCTTATACTGAATTTACGTACCAGATCTTGCAAGCAATCGATTTCCATCATTTATTGAAGACAAAAGATGTGCAACTTCAGATCGGTGGGGCTGATCAATGGGGCAATATCACAGCTGGGATCGATCTGATCCACAAAATGGAAGGCTCAGATACTCAAGCATTTGCCTTGACGATCCCATTGATGTTGAAAGCTGACGGGACAAAATTTGGTAAAACAGCTGGTGGTGCAGTGTGGCTCGATGCAGAAAAAACAACACCATATGAATTCTATCAATTCTGGTTGAATCAAGACGATCGTGATGTTGTGAAATATTTGAAGTACTTTACTTTCTTGGATGAAGCTCAGATCGCAGAATTAGCGAAGAAACTTGAAGAACATCCAGAATTGCGTGAAGCTCAACGTCGCTTAGCCGAAGAAGTGACCGAATTTGTTCACGGAAAAGAAGCTGTTGTGCAGGCTGAACATATCTCTAAGGCCCTCTTCTCAGGTGAAGTGAAAGCTTTGACTGCAGCTGAGATCGAGCAAGGTTTTAAGAATATGCCAACAGTTGAGATCAGTTCTGAACCGGAAAATATCGTTGAATGGCTTGTTGACACAGGGATCGAAAAATCTAAGCGTCAAGCCCGTGAAGATGTAACCAATGGTGCGATCTATATCAACGGTGATCGTGTTCAAGATCTAGATGCGGTGATCGATCCAGCAGAAAACTTTGATGGAAAATTTGTGATCGCACGTCGGGGCAAGAAGCGTTATTTCTTGGCACGTGTAACTAAATAATTGTTAAAGGATCTGTAGACGGTTTGTCTGCAGATTTTTTTGAAAAAATTTTTTCACGGAAAATGTAAGTGTTTTACTGGGTAAAAAACTATTTTTTAGTTAAAGAGATACTGATTAATTGAGTAAAAAACGAACAATAATATTTAGTGATAATTTATGTTCGTTTTTTAAGCGGTAGAAAGTGAAAGTTTATGCAAAAAAATTTAAAAGTAGGGTTGACGTTTAAGCCAAAAGTGAGTATAGTAGTTCTTGTCGTTGAGATGTGATCAAACATTTCAAATCGCTTAAAAATTAATTCAAAAAACTTGTTGACATTGAGATGCAAGTTTGGATATAATAATTAAGTCAATAAGACATATCAATGAATTTTTATTCAAGCGAATGAATAAAAGTTGAGTAGATCTTTGAAAACTGAACAAAGTTTCGATAAGCAAATGTGCAGGGTCTCTTATCTAAGTGATAAGAGAAATAAACATTTTGCGAAGTCAATTCGCTAGTAAAAATAAAGAGTCACAAACTTTAAATTGAGAGTTTGATCCTGGCTCAGGATGAACGCTGGCGGCGTGCCTAATACATGCAAGTCGAACGAAACTTCTTTATCACCGAGTGCTTGCACTCACCGATAAAGAGTTGAGTGGCGAACGGGTGAGTAACACGTGGGCAACCTGCCCAAAAGAGGGGGATAACACTTGGAAACAGGTGCTAATACCGCATAACCATAGTTACCGCATGGTAACTATGTAAAAGGTGGCTATGCTACCACTTTTGGATGGGCCCGCGGCGCATTAGCTAGTTGGTGAGGTAAAGGCTTACCAAGGCAATGATGCGTAGCCGAACTGAGAGGTTGATCGGCCACATTGGGACTGAGACACGGCCCAAACTCCTACGGGAGGCAGCAGTAGGGAATCTTCCACAATGGGCGAAAGCCTGATGGAGCAACGCCGCGTGGGTGAAGAAGGTCTTCGGATCGTAAAACCCTGTTGTTAGAGAAGAAAGTGCGTGAGAGTAACTGTTCACGTTTCGACGGTATCTAACCAGAAAGCCACGGCTAACTACGTGCCAGCAGCCGCGGTAATACGTAGGTGGCAAGCGTTATCCGGATTTATTGGGCGTAAAGGGAACGCAGGCGGTCTTTTAAGTCTGATGTGAAAGCCTTCGGCTTAACCGGAGTAGTGCATTGGAAACTGGGAGACTTGAGTGCAGAAGAGGAGAGTGGAACTCCATGTGTAGCGGTGAAATGCGTAGATATATGGAAGAACACCAGTGGCGAAAGCGGCTCTCTGGTCTGTAACTGACGCTGAGGTTCGAAAGCGTGGGTAGCAAACAGGATTAGATACCCTGGTAGTCCACGCCGTAAACGATGAATGCTAAGTGTTGGAGGGTTTCCGCCCTTCAGTGCTGCAGCTAACGCAATAAGCATTCCGCCTGGGGAGTACGACCGCAAGGTTGAAACTCAAAGGAATTGACGGGGGCCCGCACAAGCGGTGGAGCATGTGGTTTAATTCGAAGCAACGCGAAGAACCTTACCAGGTCTTGACATCTTCTGACAATCCTAGAGATAGGACTTTCCCTTCGGGGACAGAATGACAGGTGGTGCATGGTTGTCGTCAGCTCGTGTCGTGAGATGTTGGGTTAAGTCCCGCAACGAGCGCAACCCTTATTGTTAGTTGCCAGCATTAAGTTGGGCACTCTAGCAAGACTGCCGGTGACAAACCGGAGGAAGGTGGGGATGACGTCAAATCATCATGCCCCTTATGACCTGGGCTACACACGTGCTACAATGGACGGTACAACGAGTCGCAAGACCGCGAGGTTTAGCAAATCTCTTAAAGCCGTTCTCAGTTCGGATTGTAGGCTGCAACTCGCCTACATGAAGTCGGAATCGCTAGTAATCGCGGATCAGCATGCCGCGGTGAATACGTTCCCGGGCCTTGTACACACCGCCCGTCACACCATGAGAGTTTGTAACACCCAAAGCCGGTGGGGTAACCTTTTGGAACCAGCCGTCTAAGGTGGGACAGATGATTGGGGTGAAGTCGTAACAAGGTAGCCGTAGGAGAACCTGCGGCTGGATCACCTCCTTTCTAAGGATAATTTCGGAAACCTGCACTTTATCGTAAACTTTGTTTAGTTTTGAGAGGTCTACTCTCAGAGCTAAATGGGCCTATAGCTCAGCTGGTTAGAGCGCACGCCTGATAAGCGTGAGGTCGGTGGTTCGAGTCCACTTAGGCCCATTATATGGGGCTTTAGCTCAGCTGGGAGAGCGCCTGCTTTGCACGCAGGAGGTCAACGGTTCGATCCCGTTAAGCTCCATTGATAACATTAGTTATCAAACTTGTTCTTTGAAAACTAGATAATATCTTTTATTTCTTTGTTAATTAAAATAACCGAGAACACCGCGTTTTAAAGAGTTTAAAACATTAATGTTTAATCGCTAAACTCATAACCATTATCGTAAGATAATATAGGTTAAGTTATTAAGGGCGCATGGTGGATGCCTTGGCACTAGGAGCCGATGAAGGACGTGACTAACTGCGATAAGCTTCGGGGAGTTGTAAGTAAACTGTGATCCGGAGATTTCCGAATGGGGAAACCCAACAGGAGTAAAGACCTGTTATCACTGAGTGAATACATAGCTCAGTTGAAGGTAGACGTGGGGAACTGAAACATCTAAGTACCCATAGGAAGAGAAAGAAAATTCGATTCCCTGAGTAGCGGCGAGCGAAAAGGGAACAGCCCAAACCAAGAAGCTTGCTTCTTGGGGTTGTAGGACTGGACATTTGAGTTACCAAGAAACGAAGTAGTTGAATGATTTGGGAAAATCAGCCAGAGAAGGTGATAGCCCTGTAAGCGAAACTTCG
>NZ_CP047141.1:495000-1457500 GCF_009933595.1 Ligilactobacillus animalis | reverse complement strand
TAATCGGTCGAGGACTTAACCAAGTCAAAAACGTAGCGTTTTCGGAAATAAAGATATTGTCTAGTTTTGAGAGAACAAGGTTCTCACAAAAAAGTGTGGTGGCGATAGCACAAAGGCTACACCTGTTCCCATTCCGAACACAGAAGTTAAGCTTTGTAACGCCGATAGTAGTTAGGGGATCGCCCCTTGCGAGGGTAGGAAGTTGCCACGCGTTTTTGCGGAAGTAGTTCAGTGGTAGAACACCACCTTGCCATGGTGGGGGTCGCGGGTTCGAATCCCGTCTTCCGCTTAGTGTAGTGATGATCGCATAAAGGTCACACCTGTTCCCATTTCGAACACAGAAGTTAAGCTTTATAACGCCGATAGTAGTTAGGGGATCGCCCCTTGCGAGGGTAGGAAGTTGCTACGCGTCCAAAGTCGTGATCAGTTTTTAACTGGTTGCGGCTTTTTTTCTGCTATTTCTCAAGTGTTGTAAGGCATATGTCGGGTAAAAAAGGGGAATATTTCAGTAAGGTTATTTATGTGCAACTGGAATACATATGAATGCATAAAGATGATCGTATCTGGCTCATAGAGGCTAGTTGCGATCGTCTTTTTGTAGTGTAGAAGACTAAAATTAGCTGGATAAGACTTAGCCTAAATTCGCAGTGAACTTTTTTGGTCAATTGCGTTCGAATAAGTTGTGAAATATTGATATCACTAGCAATTATAGAGCATAAAAATAAATGTATTTATTATTAATAACTTTTATGTAAATGTGTGTATTTAAGTTAAATATACATTAAAAAATAATTATGCACAAATTAAAAATTTGTGGTATCATTTAATTGTTGGTAGTGCATGACCGATATTAGGTATTTAAAACTTTATTGAACATTCCGGGTATTTTTGGAGGGAATAAAAATGAGAAGAAAAATGAGTGTTTACTTGGTGTTACTAGCGTTCATTGGTGCGTTCTTTACGACACCACTAGTAGCAGTTGCAGATGACATTCAAAGTGAGCAACAAGCGACTAGTGTAGTTACCACCAAAGAACAAGCTGCCCAAGAGCAGGAGGTAGCGCAGAAAACAACAACATCTGCTGATAATACTGCTCGACCTGAAACAAATACACAGGTAGTCCAAAAAGAAGCGGTGTCTGAGATCAATCCACGGGCGCCGACCAAAGTTATTGCTGATGTGAAACAATTGTCGTTAACAGCTGATGGAAAAGCAGTAACAAAGATCGACCAATACACTGACTTGACCTTAAAAATGGGTTTTACCTTGCCTAATAATCAAGTCAAAGAAGGCGATTATTCGCTCATCCAATTGCCAGCTGAGTTACGTTCGGTACGCAATACTAATTTTGAGATCAAGGATACACAAGGAAATGTTGTAGCTCACGCAAAGATCGATGCAGCTAACAAGCAGATCAAGATGGTCTATACTGACTTTGTGGAAAAGCATTCCGATATCACTGGAACGCTCACCTTGGCTTTACGCGTTGATACTAAGGTCGTTAAAGAAAGTAAAAAGCTCATGTTGACACTTGATGTTGATGGTCAAGTCAAACCTTTAGGCGAGATCGATTATGAAAACCGACATGATGATTCTACCGAAGCATTTTCTAAGTCTACATGGTTTATAGATGGAAAAGGCAAAGTGATCCAATATGCGATCCGGGTCAACGGCGGTAAGAAAGATTACCAAAATGTTAAGATCAAGGATACGTTGGTTTCAGCTGGCTTGAAATACAAAGCTGGTAGCTTTACGATTAAGAAGGGTGATTGGAAATTAACTCAAACTGGAAACAGTAGTAATGGCTTTTTCTTGGCTAATGAAGTTGATGTGACCTCGCAATATAAAGTCAATGTGGCAGTTGATCAAAGAAGCTTTGACATTGACTTAGGTGATATCAATGGCGAAGGCTATTTGATCGTTTATCAAGTTGAAGTAGCCCATGATCCAGTACCTGGCGAAGCTTTTAGCAACAAAGCACAAATGACGGCTGATAACTTAGAACCGATCGAATATACAGCTAATGTTGTCTATCAAACTTCCAGCGGGAATGCAACGGGTCACACTTACACGCTCAAAGTTCATAAAGAAAATCAATTAGGTGAACCACTTTCTGGCGCTGTTTTTGATGTGATCCGGGATTCAACTGGAGAACGTGTTCAGACTGTGACGACTGGTGCTGATGGTACTGCCCAGATCACAGGTTTATTGCGTGATAACTACACCTTAGTTGAAACTAAGGCACCTGAAGGCTATCAAGCTACTGATGAAAAACTCAAGATCAAAGCGACTGAATTCGTGATGGGAGCCCCATTACTCAAACATGTCGTCAATAAAGCTAAAATGATCGATATTTCAGGGAAAAAGACTTGGGAAGATAAAAATAACCAAGATGGTAAACGTCCCGAAAAGACCGTCGTCAATTTGATCGCTAACGGTCACAAAGTTCAAAGTAAGGTCGTAACAGCTAAAGATAACTGGCAATATAGCTTTAAAAATGTTCCTGAATATTATTTAGGTAAGAAGATCAATTATGCTATTACCGAAGAACCAGTCGAAGACTACCAAACAAAGGTCAATGGCTACGATCTGATCAATAGCTATCGACCAGCGACAACTAAGTTTGAAGTCAAAAAGATCTGGCAAGACAACAATAACTACGCATGCGCTCGTCCTAAATCTGTCCAAGTACAGCTTTATGCTAACGGTCAGATCTACGGTGGTAAAGTTGAACTTAGCGCTAAGAACAACTGGCAATACACATGGAAAGATCTGCCAGCAAAACAAAATGGTAAAGCCATCAAATATCAAGTTGTAGAAGTCACACAGATCAAAGGGTATCTTACCCACCAAGTAAACACAGGTGAAAACCAAGTGACCTTGATCAATCGTTACTGTCCACCATTGAATTATCCGAAACATTGCCATAAACCAAAAGTACCTAAAAAAGATTGTTAGGGTAAACACCATCACGGGATGAATTTCTTCCCAGGATATATCATTTGTTACTAAAAATTAAATAATCCAGATGGTTAGTGTCCTATTCTAAATAGGAGACTGACTATTTTTTTGATACCAGCGGGCTAGTTTATGGTGGTAGCGTTGCATAGCATTATTGATCTGGGCTTGACTTAACTCGAGTTTTTGGGCAACAAGAGACGCTTTTTGGTAATGAAGATAAGCACAAAAAACTTGATATTCCAAAGGGGTGAGTAAGGTCGGCAACTTCTGCAAAAGTAATTCAAGTTCGATCCTTAATTCAAGATCACAGGGCGTCATCGGCAAAACATCGCCTTTTTCATAAAGCAATGCTTCAAGGGAAATGACCTGTTTTTCAAGCAGCCGTTTCTGGGCATTTTCACGCCGCAAGAGCGAACGAAAGTGATTACAGAGGCTGAGTTTAAAGTAAGCACCAAAAGTAATGTTGGCTTTAGTGGGATCAAAGGAACAAGCTGTTTGATAACAAATGATACGCGCCTCTTGCAGGAGGTCATCAGTATCTAAAAATTGTAAGTGAAAATGACCGATCAAGCTTAAGATCATTGGCTGGTATTTTTTGACCAATAGTTGCAAGGCTAAGCTGTCGGCAAAAGTTTTTAGTTGAAATAATAAATTGGTCAGTTCTAAATCATTTTCCATTGTGATCACTCCAATATGTTTGATAGCTTGAATATAACAGATGCTAGTCCGAGACAAGCACCAACACTGGAGTTAAATAAGAAAAATTATTAAAAAAAGACCCGTAAATTTTAATTTACGGGTCTTTAACGTCAGCCACTTACCGGACTTGAACCGGTGACCCCCACCTTACCATGGTGGTGCTCTACCTGCTGAGCTAAAATGGCATCACTCAATACATAAATTAGTATATATGATTGAGTAATTTTGTGCAAGCAAAAAAGGAATAAAATTAAAAAATTTTTGCTACTTAAGCACTAATTCAGTTTTAAGTGTATATAGCTTAGGTGAAAGCTGCCGCAAAAGCGGTGAAGGTTCACCGATCGTTATCAAGGTCAATTCATGCATCGCACGTGAACAGATCGTATACAAGATCCCCAGGTCAGATAGGGGGTAGTTTTCCTTTGAGATATCATAAGCGATAACAGCATCAAATTCAAGACCTTTAGCGAGATAGATCGGCAAGATAACGACTCCTTTTGGTAAAGCCCGATCTTGATCACCGATCAGAGTTGGCGAAAATTCACGGTGAAGCTGTTGGTAAAGTGTTTGGGCTTGCGCAAGGTCTTTAGTGATCAATGCCACGGTATCATTTGTCGTAAGCTGTTGGTGTAGGGCTTTGTTCAAGGCTATCAGTCCAGTTGCTTGATCGGGTGAAGCGATGATCTGGGGTAATTTGCCATCCCGCGTAAATGAGTTGATCGTAGCTCCATCAGGCAATAAAGCCTTCATAAAGTCGGTGATCTGTGCGGTCGAACGATAACTCGTATTTAACGAAACTACGTGACTCGAACGCGGCTTGAGATTTTTTTTAAGTGAATTCAGCAGTGCTTGCGGTGTTTGGAGCGGATTGAAGAGGGCTTGTTCACTATCACCTAGTAGAGTCAATTTGGCTTGAGGGAAACAGTGTTTAAGATAGATCAGTTGTGGCAAAGTATAGTCTTGCATCTCATCGACAAAAAGATGTACGATCCCTTGATTTTGCCCGCTCCCTGTCAAAAGATCGCGTAGGTAAAGCAGTGGTGCACAGTCTTCCAACGCGATCTGATGAAATTCCAGGCGCTCGCTGAATTCAGCGACACTTTCAGGTAAAGTTTGGGCTAAAAAGTGTTGGTATTGCGCATAAATATCTAAGAAATAATCGTTATAGAGCGCATCATAGACGATCGCAAATTTTTGTTCAACGATCTTACGTGCTAAATGATCGATCTCATCATCAACGGCTTGGAAACGCCCACGTGTCTTAGTACCCAATAAGTCATAGTATTGACGGTCATCTAAATTATCGATTTTTTCTAAGACCCAGTTGGCTTTGGCTTCTTGCTTTATCCGCCGGTTGAGGCGCTTGATCAAGATGTTTTTGGTCTCATGGAAGCGTTGAGCTGGCTTCATCTTCAAGGGGAGCCCTTGGTAGATCTCGGTGATCTCTGCTTTGGAGAAGAAGACTTGTCCACCATCTAAAGTGATGTCACTGAAGCAGAGTTCAGCTGGAGTTAGGTGCTCGAGATATTTTTGGACTATTTCCATAAAGCTAGCTTCTTCTTTTTTAGCACGGATCTTTTTTTGGGTAGTTGTAAGGGTGCGTTGCTTTTCATAGCGATCAAAGAGAGTTTCGACCTTTAAGCCTTGGAAACGTTGCGCTAAAAATTCAGCTAGTGTTACTTGACGCATATTACGCTCGCCTAAACTTGGCAAAACTTCAGAGATATAGTGACTGAAGAGCAAATTAGGTGAAAATAAGACGATCTGATCGGCTGAGAGTTTATCACGACTATGATAGAGCAAAAAGGCGATCCGTTGTAAGATGGCTGAGGTCTTTCCTGAGCCCGCCACCCCTTGAACTAGTAATAATTCATGTTTGGTATCACGGATGATATCGTTTTGTTCTTTTTGGATCGTTGCTACGATATTTTTCATATATTCATCGTTATGTTCACCTAAAACTTGTTGGAGCATTTCATCACCGACTGTTTCATTAGTGTCAAACATATTTTTGATCTGTCCTTCAACGATCGTAAATTGGCGTTTCTTTTGTAAGGTCGTCTCCAATTCGCCCATCGGTGTTTCGTAAGTAACTTTTCCTAAAGTCCCATTGTAATAGATCGAGGAGATCGGAGCTCGCCAGTCATAGATCAAAAAGTTTTGGTGTTCATCTACAAGGGATGCGGTCCCAATATAAAGGGTCTCGGGAGTTTTTTCACCTGGATCAAGGATATCGATCCGCCCAAAGTAAGGCGAGTTTTTGAGTTGCTTTAAGGTCTTGACTTGTTTGGCTAAGATCTTTTCGTTTTCTAAGTTTTTGGCGACCAGTTGCTTTTGTTGTTGAACTTCGGCATTGGTCTCCATTTGATCATCGACTTCGAAAGTATTGATCTTGGCATTTTGTCCGTAATTTTTTTCGACCAGTGAAGTTTCAAGTTGAGCTTTTTGATACTCTTGTTCATTTAGCGTGAGTTGGCGCGTGATCTCTTCTTCGACGTGATCAACATGAGCTTGTTCGGCTTTTTTTGCATTGTCCAAGCAAATCATCCTTTCTGTATGAAACGTGCAAAAAGCTCCTAAATTCAGTAATTACTAAAATTTAGAAGCAATCAGGTTATTATAACATGGATCTAGTGCAGATATGTGACAAAAATGACCAATTATGCTCAAAAGCTTTTTAGCAGGCTCAAAATTATTTACAATGAAACTGGTTGTAAGATTTTTGGTTGCTGGGTATACTTGTAAAAAATAGTTAAGGAGAGTTTTTATGAAACAAAAAAGATTCAAATGGTGGCAGATCCTATTGGGGGTAGTCGTCTTAGTGATGGTGGGAAACTTAGTTTATGGTACATTGAAAAAAAGTACGCCTGCCGCTGAAAATAAGAAATATGCAACGGTCAAGGTCAGTCAGGCAGCTCCATTGACTTATTCGGGGAAAGTTGAAGCCGTTAGAACTCAAGTATTAGCACCAACTTCAGGCAAAGCGCAAAGTGTGACCGTTCAGAATGGCGACCATGTGGAGCAAGGTCAAGCGGTGATGACGACTTTTAGCGAATCCTATGAGGAACAAGCAACGGAGGCCCGCCAAGCTTTGGCTAAAGCGCAACGACAAGTCAATCAATAACAACAAGCGGTCGAACAAGCACAAAGACAGTTAGCTCAACTGAGTCGCGAGGATGAAGGTTATACTGAAATGCAGACCCAAGTAACGACTGCACGTAACCAACTCGAAGACGCCCGTGGGGAAGTGACCGATACGCAAAATAAACTAAATACACTTAATGGGCGCGTCAATGGAACTGTGACTGCACCACTTGCGGGCACGGTAACCGTTGAATATGATAAAACTGGGCAACCAAGTGTGACGTTATCTTCAGATGATCTCCAGTTGAGTACCCAACTTTCAGAATATGATTATCCGAAAGTTAAAGTCGGTCAGGAGCTCAAGGTGATAGCCTTAGCAACTAAGCATGAGCAAACGACCAATTTAGGTTATTTAGCCAATACACCAGCACAAAATAGTAAGGCCAACGATTCTAAATATGAATTAACAGCTCCGTTAGACGGTACGAAATTTATAGCAGGTCAAACACTCAATGTAATGATCACCCAAACAGGAGTGCAAATTCCACAGTCTAGTGTCAAAGCTGGTCATGTCTATGTCGTGGAAGCTGGTAAAGCTAAACGGGTCGCAGTTACTGGAACAAAATCTAATGGAAGTTTTATCGTTAAGAGTGGATTGAATAAAGGCCAACGGGTCATTGTTGATCCAGATAAGGGGTTAAAAGATGGAAAAACAGTTGAGACCAATGATTGAGCTAAAAAATATCAATAAGTCATATGTTCAAGGTCCAAACAGCTATCATGTGCTCCATGATATCAATTTAACGATCGCTCAAGGTGAATTTTTGGCGATCATGGGCCAATCAGGTTCGGGGAAATCGACTTTGATCAATATCATTGGCTTTTTGGATGACCAATTTGAAGGAACTTATTTCTACTATGAACATCCGATCCATGAATATACGCGGGCTCAGTTTTCTAGTTTACGAAATCAAAATGTGGGTTTTGTCTTTCAAAACTTCAAGTTGATCCAAAATGTTTCGATCGCAGAAAATGTCGGATTGCCTTTATTATATGCGGGGCAAAAACGAGCATATATCAAGGAGTGTGTCCGTGAAGTTTTAAAGGCGGTAGGTTTGGCAGGCTATGAAGACCAATTACCTAAAAATCTTTCAGGGGGCCAGCAACAGCGAGTATCGATCGCCCGGGCTATCGTGACCAAGCCTAAATTTTTGATCGCAGATGAGCCGACTGGTGCTTTAGACAGTGAAACGTCTAAGGAGATCATGGCTTTATTCAAACAACTGAACCACGATAACGATACAACGATCATTATCGTGACCCATGATCCGAATGTGGGAGCTCAAGCTGATCGTCTGGTACATATTTTAGATGGACGTTTGACAGAAGATACAGAGCATAAGGCAAAGGGGAGAAGCTAATGAAGTTTATCGAATTACTGAAAACAGCGTGGCAATCGTTAAAAGTCAATCCCAAGCGTAGTTTTTTGACGATGATCGGGATCATTATCGGGATCGCAGCGGTGATCACGATCATTGCCCTAGGAAATGGGGTCAAAAAGAAGCTGATCAATAATTTTAAGCTAACTGGTAGTGGGGAACAGACAACAACGATCGAGTTTATGTCGACTGATCCAAAGGCGGTCGGCTTTAAGCAAAATGATATTTTAGCGATCGAACAAAACTTCTCGGGCAAAGTCCAAAAAGCTCAGCTCGATACTAAAAAGGCCGGTATTCAAAGCTATGCTCAATTTGGCAATGATGCTGATACAACGGTCTCGTTGGGCGTAACGACTAAGCCGATCGCTGATTCATTGATCGTAGAAGGTAAGAATTTTACACAGCAGACTTTCTTACAAGCTAGACCTCAAGTATTGATCACTAAGGAGTTAGCTAAACGTGAATATAAGGATATTAAAAGTGCGATCGGTACGCCTGTCTTTATCAATAACACCAATTATGTCATCGCTGGGATCTATCGTCAAAATCAGTTAGCTGATATAAATGATCCAACTTCAGGGGATGTGATCGTCCCTAAAGATGTTTACTTTGTTAATGGAATAAGTAAGACACAGGGAAATACTTTGAAGTTGACGATCGCCAAGGGAGAAAATGCTTCTAAAGTAACTAATAAAGTTGTTGATTATTTGAAAAAGAATGCGACTGCTAAAGATCAAGGTGAGTATGCTTTCTTGGATCTGGGAAGTATGCTAGAACAACTTTCTAAGACGATGGATACCTTGACTCTTTTCATCAGTGCGATCGCCGGGATCTCGTTGTTTATCGCTGGGATCGGGGTCATGAATATGATGTATATCTCAGTTTCTGAGCGTACGCAAGAGATCGGGATCAGGTTAGCGATCGGAGCCACACCAAGCAATATCTTATTCCAGTTTCTGCTGGAAGCGATCATGTTGACTGTCAGTGGTGGCTTGATCGGTTTTGGCTTTGGCTGGCTTTTTGCGCATGCGATCGCCAAATTTATACCAGGCGATATCACAGCTGTGGTGACCTTCAATTCATTTTTATTGGCATTTGGGGTCTCGACAGCAGTTGGGATCATTTTTGGACTCTTACCAGCCCGTCAAGCAGCTAATAAGAATTTGATCGACATTTTAAGGTAAAACTAAAGTGGGGCTCCTTTAGAAATGTTGGGCGCTCCACTTTTTGTGGTTATTTTTCTTTTTTACGCAAACCAAGTGAAATAATTAAACCTAAAATAATTAATGCAATGGTAAAGTAGATCCCATAATGGACCCCAGTCGTAAAGGCTGTAGCTGCTTTAGCACTTGGATCGATATTTTCACCGAAAGTCAAAAGTAAAGTAGCTAAAGCAGCAAGGGCTGAAATAATAGCACCTAAAAGAAAATCACTCAATCCAAAGATCACTAATTGACGGGTAGAAAACCATTTAGTCAATAAGCTTGAAAAGGGCAAAACGATCCCGATCACTAACATATAGCCTGTGACGAGCCATTGAGCACTAGCGGTTGAAATATTTAAGGCACGAATGAGTTGGGGCAAAGCAATGTTTAAAGAAGTTTCTGAAAACATCCCCACAAAAGCCCCGACTAAAACGCCGATCATTGCTAGCATGGGGCGTTCTACCTGGACACGTGCTTGTTTACTTGTTGTTTCCAATTGATCGATCCTTTCTCTTATAAAGCGAAAACAGTGATTATCATAGCAAAGTAAGTTAGCCCTTCGTAAGTGATTTTTTAGTGAAAAAGATAAAAAATCTTTAATAAAAAATCCGAGTCTACCCAATAGGTAAACTCGGATCTAGTCATTTCCAATATTTTTCGATAAAAGCTTGGCGACCACCAGCTTCTTCTAACTCAAAGCGTGCTGGATCTTTTTTGTAAAAATCTTGATGATATTCTTCAGCGGGATAAAAAGGTTTAGCATCTTCGATCTGGGTCACGATCGGCTTGTCGAACCGTCCACTATTTGCTAGCGCTGTTCGTGATCTTTCGGCGATCTCACGCTGGGTGTCGTCTTTGACGAAGATAACGGGACGGTAGCTATCACCGCGATCTTGGAACTGTCCCATCGCATCAGTTGGGTCAGTTTGATTCCAATAGATCTCAACCAGTTGTTCATATGAAACTACGCTTGGATCAAATTCGATCAAAACGGCTTCGGTATGGCCTGTTGTTTGGGTTTTGACTTCTTCATAGGTCGGATCAATGGTATGTCCACCTGTATAACCGGAAATAACTTTTTTGATGCCTGGATAGGTATCGAATGGTTTGACCATACACCAGAAGCATCCACCGGCAAAAATTGCTGTTTCTGTTTGCATAATAAGACCTCAACTTTCTATAGATATACGTCCTAGAGTTACCTTATTTAGGACGTCTTTTTCTTGGGGTTAGATTTTTGGTAGTTTTAGCAGTGATCGTGTTTGTATCAGGGATAAATGAAACATCGGTATCGATCACCCCAAATTTACGGCGCATCATGTCTTCGATGTATTCGGCTAAGTGATAGCTCTCTAAGACATTCATGTTAGCATTGACGATGATCACAACATCAACGGTAACTAGATTACCATTGTAGTGGGCTTTCAATTCATCGACTTCGGTGACACCTTTGATACTTTTGATCGCCATACGGAAGGTATTTTCTGCCTTAGGATCAAAGTAATCGGCGAGATTCAAACTGCTCTCCATGAAGATCCGTGCGCCGGAATATAAGATAAAACAACCGACTAGAATACTGGCTGCACCATCAAGCCAATTGATCTTAAATAGGAGAGCACCAGCGATCGAGATCAGTGTGCCTAAACTCGTCAAGGCATCGCTCAAACTATCTTGAGCTGAGGCAATCAATGAGGCATTTTGTAAGCGATGCCCCCATTTTTTATTATTATACCAGACAAGTAACATGATAACACTAGCGATCCCAGCTCCGACTAAAGCAATCGGCTGCGGTACGACTCGTTTATCAGGTGAAAATAGCCCGGATATCCCCTGGAAAATAACGCTCAATGAGATAGCGATCATTACGATCCCTGTGACGAGGGTAAAGATCGTCTCATAGCGAAAGCGGGTAAATTGGATCCGTTGATCATTTCCAGTTTTGTGCAAAGAAAGTTTAGGCAAGGGAACGACCCCGGCAATGTCATCATCATCGATGTCACGGGCAATGTGGATCCCGATCATCAATAGTGAAGTCGAAATGATCCCGGATAAGTTGTTGAATGCATCCGCCCGTAAAGTTTGTGAGTGACTCATCGAGGCTAAGATCCATTCGATGATCGAGATCAAAAGATAGGCAAAGACATTGAGTGATAAATGGCGCATAGCTGCATTTAGTTTAGTCAATTCTTTGGCTTGAACTTTTTCCCAGTCTTCATATTCGCGCTTAAGATGTTTATTAACATCACGCATGATCAGCTCACCTCTTTTTCCGAAATTTTTACCTACATTATAATACAGATGGGAACCTGCTGGTAGCTATTAGTTTTACTTAAGGTGAAAAATTGATATATTTAAAATGAGGTCACATGTTACGAAAATTTACTACTTTACAGCGACACTAACATCAACTACAATAAAGTTAAACTTCGCTGAACGGTAAATAGTAGTGAGTCACCTAACAGAGAGGCATCGATTAGCTGAGAAGATGCACGACTTTATGAATTGGATGCCGCGAGAAGACAACTAGATAAGTAATTGAGCGGCATTTTGCAAGTTAGGTGGCACCACGGTAACTCGTCCTAATATCTTTATGGTATTAGGGCGTTTTTTTAGTATCTGACCTGTTTAAACGCTCAAGTTAGGGAAGGAAAATATTATGGCAAAAGATATTATTTTGACTGGTGATCGTCCCACAGGTAAATTGCACATCGGACACTATATCGGTTCGTTAAAAAATCGGGTCGAAATGCAAAATACGGGTAAATATGACACCTTTATCATGATCGCTGATCAACAGGCATTGACGGATAATGCCCGCGATCCAGAAAAGATCAAAAATTCATTGATCGAAGTTGCGTTGGATTATTTGGCTGTGGGGATCGACCCCACTAAATCAACGATCTTTGTGCAATCACAGATCCCGGCTTTAGCAGAACTAAATCTATATTATTTGAATTTAGTTACTGTTTCACGTTTAGAACGCAATCCGACTGTCAAGACTGAGATCGCCCAAAAGAATTTTGAACGTTCGCTCCCAGCTGGCTTTTTCACTTATCCTGTGAGTCAAGCAGCTGATATTACTGCGTTTAAGGCTAATTTGGTCCCAGTAGGTGATGACCAAGAACCAATGTTGGAACAAACGCGTGAGATCGTACGTAGTTTTAACTCGATCTATGGCAAAGAAGTTTTAGTCGAACCACAGGGTGTCTTTCCACCTAAAGGATCTGGTCGTTTGCCAGGGCTTGATGGCAATGCGAAGATGAGTAAATCTTTAGGCAATGCGATCTACTTAGCCGATGATGCCGATACTTTACGCAAAAAAGTAATGTCAATGTATACCGATCCTAACCATATCCACATTGAAGATCCTGGTCAGATCGAAGGCAACATGGTCTTTACGTATTTGGATATCTTTGATCCCGACAAACAAAAAGTGGCTGAATTAAAAGAACACTACCAAGCTGGTGGCCTTGGGGATGTGAAGATCAAGCGTTACTTAAACGAAGTGCTTGAAGCTCAATTAGGACCGATCAGACAACGCCGAGAAGAATTTGCTAAGGATATCCCTAGTGTTTACACAATGCTAAAAGAAGGTAGTCAAAAAGCAAATGCGGTAGCAGAACAAACTTTAGCTGAAGTACGGGCTGCTATTGGCGTCAACTATTTTGATTAATATAAAAGACTGGCAGATGTCAGTCTTTTTTTGTGGAAACGACATTTATATTAATGATTTCTGAGAAAAATGTGATAAGATAAAGGTACTTAAATAAGTCGAGGTGTGGAATTTGAAAAATTTAGTGATGCTTGATTTTGGGTCTAATTCGACGCGCATGTCGATCACGCAGATCGCGCCTGATGGTAGTTTCAAAGAGATCAAACGAGCCAAAGAGATGACGCGTTTAGTCGAAGGAATGGGGCAAAGCGATGGTCAAAAGATCTTGCAACCTCAGGCTATTCAGCGGACCTTAGCTGCATTGTTGAAATTTAAAAAACTTTATCGCGATCTGCCTAACGTGTCAGTTCGCGGGATCGCCACAGCTGCCGTGCGTGAGGCGCAAAACCAAAATGAATTTTTACAACAAGTCAAAGAAGTTACTGATGTTGATGTTGAAGTGCTCTCAGGAAGTTCAGAAGCCTACTATGATTATTTAGCAGTGGTCAATACTTTGACTGTCAAAGATTGTGTGATCTGTGATATGGGTGGCGGTAGCTTTGAACTAGTTGTAGTTAAAGATCGAAAAGCTGTGAATTATATCAGCATTCCTTATGGGGCGGTCAGTTTGACTGAGAAATTTCATGCGACTGATAAGATCAGTGCTCGCGACCTTTTTTCTTTTGCCCGCTTTTTAAATTATAAGTTCCATCAGCTTCCTTGGTTAAAGGAAGGGGAAGGCTTACCACTAGTCTTACTAGGTGGCGCCAACCGCACCGTTGCTCGCCAAGAGTTATTGCGGTCAGGTAAAGATGAACTTGATCAGATCCATGGGTTGAAATTATCTGCGTATATGTTTTTAGAGACATATACCGATTGGCTCGGTAAAGATATGATGCAAAGAAAAGCTGTTTTGGGAAGTGAGGCGCCTCGAGCAGATATCATCATAGGTGGCCTGACGCCAGTTGCCTTTTTATTGGAATACTTACAGATCTCTGAAGTCATCTTTTCAGAAAGTGGCGTACGTGAAGGTGTCTTGTACTCAATGTTACAAAAATAAAAAACGATCCACTATTATGAAATTCATGGCAGTGGATCGCTTTTTTAATTTAAGGTCAGATCCTTGGTGAAATATTTTTGCGAGAGCTCAGCGATCTTTTCGGTAGAGCGCAACTCGTCGATGCCTTTTGTTAAAGTTTCATTTATCTTGGGATGATTGTGGGTGATCAAACTCAAAGATGATGCTAAGACGTTTGGATCTGAAATGCGGTGTAAAACAGCATTTTCTTCGGCCTTAGTCGCCTTGACCGGAGCCTTAGCTAATGTGGGCTCAGCTTTTAAGAGAGCATAGTAGTTGTAGTCGTTTAGGATGCCCGCTGATATTTGTGATTTTTCAAGGGCTGCCAGCAGTTCTGCTGGATCAGCGAAGACGACGGGCTTTAAATCGAGCTCTTTTAGGAGAGCTTGTTGTTGGCCACTTTCTAGCAGCCCCACTTTTTTATGCAACATTTTATCGAGTTTTTTTGTTTTAGCATCTTGGCGGGTAAAGAGGACATTTTTGGGATAGAGGAAAGCTTTGGTACTTTGATAACTCTTAGAAAAATTAGCTTTATCACCCAAGATGAAGTCGATCTGCCCGTTTTTTAAAGCCGTTTGCATTTTTTCTTGGCTCGAATACGCTTGGAAGTTTATCTTAGTGTCGGTCACTTCTTCTAATTGATGGGCTAATTCGATAGAAAAGCCATGCCAGTTTTGCCCATTTTTGTAGCTATATGGCTTATCATTTTCTAAGATCCCCATGGTAAAAGAAGTACGAGCAGCTACTGTAGTTGACTTAAAGTTTAAACAAAATAAACCTAAAAAAGTACTAAGCAGCAGGAGATAGAATTTTTTTTGCTTTGACATCGGTGTCACCTCATGTTTTTTAAAAATTCCTAGTGTTCATGCTTAATATTATAACAGAATGGCAGCGTCTAAAACATATTAAGGTAAAGCTGGCTCAAAAACTCGCTGAAACATTCTGATATATGGTAATTTAACAGCAGGATGGAAGAATTTTAGAAAAATTTAATTATTTTAACTTAAGTTTTGTAGCAATTTATGGTGTGAATTGTGAAGGGAGAAAATTATGGCTAAGTCAAACCGCTCGAAGTGGCAGATGGGGGAACAAAAACAGCGATTTGCGATCAGAAAATTCTCACAGGGAGTATTTTCTGTTTTAGTTGGGACAATGTTTGTTTTCGGGACTCCCGCAGTTATCCAAGGGGATGAGATAGCTGGTACTCATATCGGAACAAAGAAAAAAGAACAGTATCAGATCAAATTCCAGCATGTAACTGAGAATAGTTTAACTTCAGAACAAAGGGCAAAAGTTATTTATGATAGTCCACCTAAGACTAAAGTTGGTAGTGACCAAGTCTATTATCTAGTTTATCGCCCGGTGGCAACGCAGAATTTACCACAAACGGGCGAACTTGAAATGCCTTGGGAATTAGGGTTGTTTGGAGCTACAGCACTGATCATGGGGCTAGGAGTACTGCCAAAACGAGCACGTAAATATCGCTTTTTGACAGCTATCATTGTGGCTTCGACGGTTGTAGGAGTAGGAAGTTCAGTGGCTAGTGCTAGTCCAAATTTTGCCGAGCTAAGCAGTTATGATCGAGCTTGCTTAGTAGCGGAAGATGAAAATTCACCAGAAATATCGACTCAACATGCTGGCTATCAATATATTGGTTATATTTTAGTTAGTGATATCAAGCACCCTGGAGAGTCAGTACCGACTACACGACCAGTTACAGAAAAAGTAGTTCCCAATAGTGATAAAACACCGAATACTGGCTCAGCAGCAATTGAAGTGACTAAACCAGAAATTCAAGAAGGATCGATCCCAACTGTGGTTGAAGAAACCAAAGTCGAGCCAGTAGGATATGAGACGCAATATGTAGATGATCCAGAATTGCTTGAAGGTACAACAAACGTACGGACGCCAGGCCAAGCAGGCGAGCGCACGATCGTGTATGAAGTAACGCGTGATGCTGAAGGAAAAGAACTGAATCGCGTAGAAAAGAGTAACATGATAACGAAGGCGCCCGTAACCGAAGTGATCGCACGTGGCACAAAAGTCGAAGTTCCTGAAGAGCCAAAAGTAACGGTGAGCGAAGAAATGAAGACCGAGCCAGTAGGATATGAAACGCAGTATGTAGATGATCCAGAATTACTGGAAGGCACAACAAGCGTACAGACAGCAGGTCAAGCGGGCAAGCGCACGATCGTGTATGAAGTGACGCGTGATGCTGAAGGAAAAGAACTGAATCGCGTAGAAAAGAGTAACACGATAACGAAGGCGCCCGTAACCGAAGTGATCGCACGTGGCACAAAAGTCGAAGTTCCTGAAGAGCCAAAAGTAACGGTGAGCGAAGAAATGAAGACCGAGCCAGTAGGATATGAAACGCAATATGTAGATGATCCAGAATTACTGGAAGGCACAACAAGCGTACGGACAGCAGGTCAAGCGGGCGAGCGCACGATCGTGTATGAAGTAACGCGTGATGCCACTGGTAAAGAACTAAGCCGCGTAGAAAAGAGCAACACGATAACAAAAGCGCCCGTAACGGAAGTGGTCGTACGTGGTACTAAGCCAAAAACAACAGTGACAGAAGAAGTCGTGTTGGAAGAGATCCCATATACGAGTGAGATCCAAAATGATCCAGAATTGCTTAAAGGCACAACTAGCGTACGGACAGCAGGCCAAACAGGCGAGCGCACGATCGTGTATGAAGTAACACGTGATGCTGAAGGAAAAGAACTAAGCCGCGTAGAAAAAAGCAATACCATAACGAAAGCCCCAGTAACCGAAGTGATCGCACGTGGAACTAAGCCAAAAACAACAGTGACAGAAGAAGTTGTGTTGGAAGAGATCCCATATACGAGTGAGCTTCAAAATAATCCAGAATTGCTTGAAGGCACGACCAGCGTACGGACAGCAGGCCAAGCAGGCGAGCGCACGATCGTGTATGAAGTGACACGTGATGCTGAAGGAAAAGAACTAAGCCGCGTAGAAAAAAGCAATACCATAACGAAAGCGCCCGTAACGGAAGTGGTCGTACGTGGTACCAAGCCCAAAACAACAGTGACAGAAGAAGTTGTGTTGGAAGAGATCCCATATACGAGTGAGTTTCAAAATGATCCATGCTTGAAGGCACGACCAGCGTACGGACAGCAGGCCAAGCAGGCGAGCGTACAATCGTGTATGAAGTGACACGTGATGCTGAAGGAAAAGAACTAAGCCGCGTAGAAAAAAGCAATACCATAACGAAAGCCCCAGTGACTGAAGTGGTTGTACGTGGGACTAAACCCAAAACAACGGTGACAGAAGAAGTCGTGTTGGAAGAGATCCCATATACGAGTGAGCTTCAAAATGATCCCGAACTTTTTATTGGAACCACCGTCGTCAAAACGGCAGGTCAAGCAGGCGAGCGCACGATCATATATGAAGTGACACGCGATGCCGAAGGAAAAGAACTCGCCCGTGTAGAAAAGAGTAGTAAAATCACCAAAGCCCCAGTAAATGAGGTCGTTGCTCAAGGAACTAAGTTATATGCTAAACCGTTAGTCGAGCTCACTAGCGCAGACGAAGCTGTTGATAATAAAACAGCTACCGTTAGCTACACTGTAACTGATCCTGATAAGAAATTGCGGGCTATAAAAGTAAGTTTGTACAAGGATAACGAAAAAGTAACTGAAAAATTAGTTGATCTGGCTACTTTAACGACGACTTTTGCTGATCTGGCTTACAATACGAATTATCGACTCGAAACAGAATACACTTATGATATTGGCCAAGGTGATCAGACAGAGAATTTAAAACCGATCACGGTGGAATTGACCCCTAAAAAAGTTGAGCTAAAAAATTTCAATAATATCGGCTTATATCAATTAGGCGCAAATGGTGGTCTAGAGTTAGTCTCTAGTTTAGCTGAATTACCAACTGATCCTAATAAATATGTTGCTAAGATCGTTTCGGCTCAACAAAAAGATTGGTATTTGCCGATCGCTTCATTTGAGGAGGTCGAGCTCGGGGGCAAAACTAAGTATCAAGCTACGATCGCAACGCCAGAATTGGTGACATATCAAGCTGATAAACGTGATTTTTCTGCGGGACATACTTTTTTGATCGATAAGACAGAAGTTTCAAATGAATATACCAATTTTGCCGAGTTGCTCAAGGCAATAAAAGCTGATCCAACGGGTGACTTCATACTTGCAGCTGATCTGGATGCGCTTGGTCTTGCCGATACAGATGCTAGTTATATCACTGAAACATTTAGCGGGACTTTGCGCAGTAAGGCTGATAATGCCTATACGATCTACAATTTGAATAAACCGCTGTTTAATGTGGTCAGGGGTGCCACGATAGATAATATCACATTTTAAAATGTTGAGATCACTGATAATGTTGCTGATACTGGTAGTTTAGCTCGTGGCTTAGATGGAGCTTTGATCAGTGGTGTCAATATAAAAGGTGATATTCGTTCGACGCAAACGACAGGTAGGCTAGCAGCGCGGATCAAAAATAACACGCAGATCTCACGGTCATCATTTACTGGTACGATCACCCTGACAGGCAATGCTTATGATCAAGGTGGAGGCTTAGTCGGCTATGCTGAAAATTCTAAGATCGCACGTAGCTTTGCCGATGTCTATCTGACAGCTAAGGTCCATGATACCAATGATAATGTTGGGGGCTTAGTCGGACGTTTGGCAAGTGGCTCGGTCGAAAAGAGTTATGCTACTGGGACGATAAAAAATGATGGCTTGGCAAAACGTGCTGGTGGTTTGGTCGGTAGTGCCTGGACAAACGGGCGGGTCGTTGAAGCGATAAGTGCAGTCAAGTTGGAAAATGGTTATATTTTCCACGGTGATGTTGATTTCAAAAGGCCACCGCATCAAAAGGCTTACTATGTTTCTGAGGTCGCAAGCGGTCTAGCTAATGATTATCCGACTGCGATCACTGAAGCAGTTGCCAAAGAAATGCTTCAAAAATGGCAAGTCACGGCTCCAATATGGAAAGGTGCTGCCGGAACTCAAACGATCGATTATTCACAATTACCAAATTATCAAGCCGAGCGTGAATTAGCTTATAGAAATATGGAAAAGTTACTTCCATTCTATGATCGGTATACTATTTTGAAATACGGAAATAAAGTCTTGCCAAGCGATAAACTTTATACGACAGCATTGACGGCAGTTGTACCAATGAAAGCGGGCAAAGTCGTGGGCGATTCGGTCGGAGAGCCGGGGCAGTTGACGAGCTTGTTGCTCCATTTTGCTGATGAAACGGTGACCCAAGTAGCGCTTGAGTCCTTAGGTGAGTATAAACAAACCAATATCAGTGAGTATCAGTTCGCTAATGGACTGCTCTATACGCCATATCAATTGGGGGGAGCATGGGAGGAATTACTCACAGAAGTCGTTGCTGCTTACCGCTCATTGAACTACTATTCTTCAGAAACAACAGCAAGTTTAGCGTTACAGCCATCAGAAGATAGTTTGAAAAAGGCTAAAAATACGGCACTTGAAAATTATCGAAAAGTACATCCAGATGAAGTGTTGACGGCTGAAAAAACAGCTGCGATCGAAGCCGAGGCGGTAGAACAAGTACGGATCGGACAGCTAAATGAGTTGTATCTCCAAGGGGCATTTGCCAAAGTCAAAAAAGATATCAAAGCACAATTGAGTTCTTTGACGACCTCAATGGCTGTCGTTGATCTAACTTCTGCAGTGATCCGGGCCGATCTCAAGCAGAAGTTAGAAGCTAAAAAATTAGAATTGACACTAGCCTTGGCTTATCTAGAGCGACTATATCATATCAATTACGGTGAGCTAGATCTGCATGCGATCTCAGCTTACTACCCAGATTTTTACGGTAAGAAAGTAGATATTTTGTCATGGCTGAGTGACTTTTCTAAGCTAGGGGGAACCAAATTAGCGGTCAAAAATAACTATGCGACATATACAGCACTCTTTAGCCCACTGACAGGTGATCAAGATGTCGTTGCATATTTAGACCATAATCGTCGTTTGTTTGCTCCACAGTTAGATGACAATACGTGGTTCAAAACAGCGACTAAAGCGTATGTCTATGAGGCAGCTTCAAAGGAAGTACCGGATGCTGAAGTTCGGGTCTATGAACGGATGAAAGGCAAAAATCGCGCTGAATATCGTAACTATTTACTTCCAGTGCTCAATTTAAGTGAGCGAAATATGTTTATCTTTACGACGATGTCAACGATCTCTTTTGGGATCTATGAACGTTATATCGATGAAGCATTGAAGAAAGAACCAGATAAATATCGCGCAATGCAAGATCAAGTCGACCAGAAAGTCGCTAAGTATGCCCAGATCATGGCAAATTACTATGATACTTGGTATCGGATCGTATCCGAAAATGTAAAAGCCAATTATTGACGCGCGACATTCCGATGTGGGATGGTTATTGGATCATTGATACTAAACAGCCTGGAATTTATCAGAATCGCTGGGTCAATAAATTGGATAAATCGGTCACAGGGGTCTATGAATTCTTTGCCCCGATCGGTAAGCTGTACGGAGCAAATGGTACTGGAGCCTATGCAACTGGGAGTTTAGTGCATTTTGTTGTAGATGGACAGCTCAGTGACTATGGAGTCGCAGTCGCAACGCATGAGATGACCCATAATTTTGATGGTGCGATCTACTTTAATGGTCATGGACGGCGTGGAGATATCGGAGCAGAAACATTTGCTCAGGGATTATTAGAAGGTCCTTGGTCTCCAACGTAAGCTAACTATGCCTTGAATCTAGCGGTTGATTGGACAGATCGAACGGGACAGACACAGAACAAGAGTTTTACTGACATCCAAACTAGCGCTGATCTAGAGCGATATATGCATGGAGTCTTTGATGTGACATATCTTTTAGATCATGCTGAGGCTCAAGCGATAATTGGGCTAAACAGCGAGCTTAAGCGACAGTATCTAAGAACGATAACTTATAATGCTAAAACTGCACAAGATATTGTGAGTGATACTGCGTTAAGTGAAGAACTAGCCCAAAAATTGACGAGCTGGGAAAGTTTGATCGACAATAATATTGTCGTGGCTCAGAACTATAGTGGTGGTAAGTATGGTAAAAACATTTATGCTACAGTCTCAATGTATGCGCCGATCTATGCGGGCTTGCAAAATGATGCTGGAAGCGTAGGGGGATTGCTATTTAGAAAGACAGCTTTTGAACTTTTAGCGGCTAAAGGTTGGGAAAATGGCTTTATCCCTTATGTCTCTAATCAATATCAAAAACAGGCTAAAGCGGATAACAGAGAGCTTTCGGATGCTTATATCTTTGAAAAGATCTGGGGTGATCAATATGCAAACTATGCTGAATTTAAAAAGGCAATGTTTAATGAACGGATCGCCAAAAAAGATAGCTTAAGACCGATCACGATCACGTATAACCAAAAACAAGTGACGATCACGTCATATGCTGAGCTCCAAACTTTGATGGACCAAGCTACATTAGCAGATGCGAAGTTGCTCCAATCCAAGAAAAAAGCAGTCAACGTGGATGCGCTCAAGGCTGCAGTCATGGCGCAATATAATACATTGACTGCGAGTTTTAAAGAATCGATCTTTAACTGATAATTAAATAAAGGGCAAGTAATGCAGTCAATAATGAGGGCTCTACCATGATATATGGTGGGGCTCTTGTTATTTGTAGCGGAATTTCGATACTTGTATTTTTTTATGATAATGCTTAAACTAAAAGGGTCTAACGGATAACAGAATATAGATCTGAGGAAATATATATGAACGGATTTAGCAAATACTATCAAAAAGATCGCCAGACACGGCTGGATATCTTAGTACAACAAAAAAAATTGACGCAAGCTGAAGTGGATTCTTTGATAGCGCCAAAACTTGATCTTACACTGGGTGATACGATGATCGAAAACTTTATCACGCAGTATCAGATCCCGGAAGGCTTGGCGTTAAATTATGTCATTGATGGAAAAGAATATCTGATCCCAATGGTGACGGAAGAGCCCTCGGTGATCGCCGCTGCCAGCCATGGAGCAGCGATCGTCAAGCGGGGTGGAGGGTTCAAAAGTGAGCTAAAAGAACGCTTAATGATCGGGCAGATCGTTATCGAACAGGTCAAAGATGCCACTAAATTAGCTCAACAACTTGAACAAATGCAAGCTAAATTACTTCAATTGGCTAATGAAGCTCATCCGTCGATCGTTCGCCGCGGTGGTGGTGCCCGTGAGATCAGAATACGGATCTTAGCTCCAGATCTGGTCTCTCTTGATCTGATCGTTGATGTTAAAGAAGCGATGGGCGCTAACATGTTGAATACGATGTTAGAGGCTTGTGCGAGTTATTTGCAAACTGAGCTTGATGCAGAGATCTTATTGAGTATTTTATCCAATTATGCAACACACTGTTTAGTAAAAGTCACGTGTGAGATCCCAGTATCTGCGCTGACTAAAGGCGAGCTAGCGGGAGAAAAGATCGCGCAAAAGATCGCTACTGCTAGCCGCTTAGCCCAACTTGATCCTTATCGAGCAACGACGCATAATAAAGGGATCATGAATGGGATCGATGCAGTCGTGATCGCCAGTGGTAATGACTGGCGGGCAATCGAAGCTGGTGCGCATGCCTACGCTGCCCGCAATGGTAGTTACCAGGGCTTGAGTACTTGGCAAGTCAAGGGCGATATGTTGATCGGTGAATTAGAATTGCCTTTACCACTAGGATCAGTTGGTGGTTCGGTCTCGATCGTGCCGCTAGTCAAACTTAACCATCAACTTTTAGAATTACAAGATGCTAAGGAATTAGAAAAGATCGTGGCGGCTGTTGGCTTAGGCCAAAATTTAGCAGCACTATATGCCTTAGTGACTGATGGGATCCAAAAGGGCCATATGAAATTACAATTGAAAAGCTTAGCCGTCGCAGTGGGAGCTAGCCCGAGTGAAGTTTCAGCTGTCGTAGCGGAGTTATTAGCTAAAAAAGCGCGTGATTCAGCTACAGCTAAGCAGATCTTAGAAGAGATAAGAGGAAATAAACGTGAACAAAAATGATTTGACAACTAAAACCCAAGAATTGATCGCTCAAGTTGAGGAAAAATTTCCTGCTGGAGTCGAGATCGAATTTAAAGAACCTAAAAAAGTGGGCTATTTACGCCATGACCAAGCCCAGCACTATTTACATGGTGGAAAATTAAAGGTCGATGTTTATGATCAAACAGATCCGGATTATACGATCGCGCATGAGCTATTACACTTTTTATTGATGCTAGATAAGACACCACAAGTAGCGTTTAATTTGACGACCGGCGATACGAATAAAGATCATAAATTTATGCTAGCAGGGATCGACCTATATGATACGGTCTTACACACTAAAGTCTATGCTAAACAACGGGAATTGGGTTTTGTAGATGAAAGCGTCGAAGAGTTATATCTAAAAGGTGTTTTAGCGATCTTAAAGCCTGAGCCAAAAGGAAAACGCGATGAATGGATGGTCTTACGGACGGTAACATTATTAGATGCTTTAGTCTTTTTTGCTGATGATCTAGCACAAGTGTTACCAGAATTAGAAAAAAATTATCCAATCTCCTTAGCTGCAGCGCAAAAACTCTATGCGGTCATGACAGAAAAATCACTCCAGACAGCTTTTGAAGTGCGGCGGGGTGTGGTACGTTTATGGAAATCATTTGATAAGCAACTCAGCGAATGGAATTTATTGTCCATGCACTTAAATGATTTTATCACGATAACGCCTGTTTTGAGTGAACGGCAATTACGCTTGGAAACAAGTGCCTTATTTGAATTTTATCATACACCTTGGCAAGAGAATTTAACGTTTAAATCAGCTTATGCGGGGCGTTTCAAGGTCGATGGTCAAAATTCATTTATCTTACCCGATCTAGGTGAAAAACCTGCTGAAAAGTTTAAAGAACTCTATGCTATGCCAGTCAATCAGCTTTTAGCCACGCTAGGTGTAGACTACTTATTACGTTAATAAAAGGAGGTATTTCAATGTATCAAAAAGATTTTAAATATCCCGATACGAAGGCACATGAATTTGTGATCGCACGCTTAACCAAACGCGGTGTCAGCTTGGATGAATTGGCTAAGTTGGTCTATGAGACCCAAAAGGATTTTGAATTGGGTCTGACCTTAGAAGAATGCAAAAACGATGTCAATGATGTGATGCACAAGCGGGAATTATTGAATAATGCGATGGTTATGTTAGAACTCGATCGGTTGACCGAAGAAGGAAAGGTGGCTTCACCCTTAGCCGAGATCATCGAAAATGATTCGGGAGTCTTTGGTGTCGATGAAACTTTAGCCTTACAGATCGCCAATATCTATGGTACGATCGGAGCTACCAACTTTGGATATTTTGACCGCGTAAAATCTGGGATCATCAAGAAATTCGATACGAGTCCAGAACACGTCAATACCTTTATCGATGATCTTTTAGCTGCGATCGTAGCCGCTACTTGTGGCAAAATTGCACATAAATACGCCTAGTTCCTGTTTTTTTGCTTGAAACAGCTAATAATAGGTACGTGGTTATGTTATACTATTTTTATTGAAAATTTGACGATGATAAACTTGCACTAATAGCAGTTTTAAGCGAAAGGAAATGACTAGTTAATGGCTGATAAACAGACATATTACATTACAACGCCGATCTATTACCCATCAGGAAAGCTACACATCGGTAACTCATACACAACGATCGCTTGCGATGTTTTGGCACGCTACAAGCGTCTGCAAGATTTTGATGTCTTCTTTTTGACAGGGACAGATGAACACGGGCTAAAGATCGAACAAAAAGCACAAGACTTGAACATGACGCCCAAACAATATGTTGATATGATGGCGGACTCGATCCAAAAATTATGGCAAGAACTTGAGATCACAAATGATAAATTTATCCGGACAACGGATGAATATCACGAAGAAGCGATCCAAAAGATCTTCCAAAAACTTTTGGATAAAGGTGATATCTATCTTGGCTCTTACAAAGGTTGGTACTCTGTTTCTGATGAAGAATATTTTACTGAATCACAATTAGCCGAAGTTTATCGTGATGAACAAGGCAATATGATCGGTGGGAAGGCTCCATCTGGTCATGAAGTTCAATTAGTCGAAGAAGAATCCTATTTCTTCAAGATGAGCAAATATGCTGATCGCTTAGTCGAATACTACAATGAACACCCAGATTTCATCATTCCCCAAAGTCGTAAAAATGAAATGTTGAACAACTTCATCAAGCCAGGCTTAGAAGATCTAGCGATCACACGGACTAGTTTTGATTGGGGCGTTAAAGTGCCAAATGATCCAAAACACGTGGTCTATGTTTGGATCGATGCTTTGTGCAACTATATCACAGCTTTAGGCTACGGTAGCAAGGATCAAGAACTTTTCAACAAGTATTGGCCAGCTGATGTTCATATGGTAGGTAAAGAGATCGTTCGTTTCCATACGATCTACTGGCCGATCATTTTGATGGCTTTAGATCTTCCATTGCCAAAACACATCATCGGTCATGGTTGGTTAGTCATGCGTGACGGCAAGATGTCTAAGTCTAAGGGCAATGTGGTCTATCCTGAAATGTTGACTGAACGTTATGGCTTAGATGCATTGCGCTACTACTTGATGCGTGCTGTTCCATTTGGCAATGACGGGATCTTCACGCCAGAAGATTTTGTGCAAAAGATCAACTATGACTTGGCTAATGACTTAGGTAACTTATTGAACCGGACTGTTGCGATGATCAATAAGTATCGTGGAGGTCTGATCCCAACGCTGACTTCAAATGTGACGGCATTTGATCTAGATTTAGAAAAATCAGCTAAAGAAGCGATCGCGGAATACGAAGCTAACATGGATCAAGCGCATTTTGCCTTGGCTTTAGAAGCACTATGGAAGTTTGTTTCACGTTCTAACAAGTATATCGATGAGACTGAACCATGGGTCTTGGCTAAAGATGAAGCTAAAGCTAATGAATTGGACAGTGTCTTAGCCCACTTGGCTGCAAGTTTGCGCTTGATCGCGATCTTGTTGCAACCAGTGATGACACATGCACCAAAAGAGATCTTTACTCAATTAGGTCTGCCATTAGAAGATATGGCTATCAAAGGGGTGGACTATTTTGCCCTCCCAGAAAAGACAACTGTTGTTAAGAAGGGAACACCGATCTTCCCACGTTTGGATATCGAAGCTGAAGTTGAATACATCAAGTCTAATATGACTAAAAATGAAAAACAAAAAGGGCGCAAAGCAATGCAAGAAGCAGCCGAAGCGCAAGCTGAATTTGACCCTGAAAAGACAGAACTTAAGTCAACGAAAAAAGAGATCAAGTTCGATAAATTTGATAAAGTCGAACAACGGGTGGCTTTGATCAAAGATGTTTCTCGGGTCAAGGGTGCCGATAAGCTCCTCAAATTCCGATTGGATGCGGGCGATGAAGGTGAACGTCAGATCCTCTCGGGTATTGCTCAATGGTATCCTGAACCAGAAAAATTGATCGGTAAAAAAGTGATCGCGGTAACGAACTTACAACCGCGTAAGATGCGAGGTGAGATCAGCCAAGGGATGCTCTTATCAGCTGAATTTGGTGATACAGTACAATTAATAACTGTTCCCGATGAGATCCCAGCCGGATCATTAGTTGGCTGATCAAGTGATAGAAGGCACATGGGCTGACCGTGTGCCTTTTAGCGTAAGAAAGGAAAAAATGGAGATTTTTGATTCACATACTCATATCAATGCTACAGAATTTAAAAATGACATTCCTGATGTGATCGAGCGGGCCAAAGCTTTAAATGTGACCGAAATGTTAGTCATCAGTTACGATGACCCGAGTACGGAGCGAATGCTTGACTTAGTTGAGAAATATCCAGGGATCTATGGAGCTTTTGGCTGTCATCCCGAAAGTGCTTTAGACTACGATACAAATTTTGAAAATAAATTAAGCGAAGTCTTGGCTCATCCGAAAGTAAAAGCTCTGGGGGAGATCGGGCTCGATTATCACTGTGATGTACCTAAAAAAGTCCAATGGAAAGTTTTTGAACGTCAAATAGAGCTCGCGCATGAACTGCAACTTCCGATAAGTATCCATGATCGGGATGCGATCGCGGATTGCTATGCGATCTTAAAAAAGGCAGACATCGCAAAGATCGGTGGGATCATGCACAGTTTTAATGGGGATGCTGACTGGGCTGAGAAATTTTTGGATCTAGGGATGGAATTGTCGTTTAGTGGGGTCGTGACTTTTGGCAATGCTAAGGAAGTTAAACAGGCTGCTTTGGTGACACCATTGGAACATATGTTAGTTGAAACAGATGCCCCATATTTAACCCCAATGCCATTTCGGGGCAAGATCAATGAACCAGCGATGACCCGCTATACTTTAGAATTTTTAGCTAAAGAAAGACAGATCGCACCTGAAAAACTAGCGCAGATCACAACTGCTAATGCAAAGAAAGTGTTGAAGATAAAATGACAGATAAGATGAAGATCAAAGAAGTTATCGTTGTTGAAGGTAAAGATGATACCAAGCGGATCAACTTAGCCGTCAATGCAGATACCCTTGAGACTAGGGGATCAGCGATCAGTGATGAAACACTCGCACAGATCGAAGAATTACATGACAAGCGCGGAGTCATCGTCTTTACAGACCCCGATTTTTCAGGGGAAAAGATCCGTAAGATAATCCAAGAAGCTGTTCCGGGGGTCAAGCATGCTTTTCTGACAAAAAAAGCTGCTGCCCCAGATCACAAAGGCAGTCTTGGCGTTGAACATGCTGATCCAGAGGCGATCCGGGAAGCTTTACGTAATCTATATACCGAAGAGCCCGATGCGACTCCGATGATCAGTCGGGAAGATCTAGCAGTAGCGGGCTTGATATCAGGACCCAAGGCCAAGATCAGACGCCGGATCTTGGGCGAATATTTGCGGATCGGCTATGTCAATGGAAAACAGCTCTATAAGCGGTTGAATCTCTTCCAGATCACACCGGAAGAATTTGCTGCGGCACTGAGATATTTAGACCAAGTAGAGGAAGGAAAAATCAATGAATAATCAATTACCAGAGATCGCTTCACCGACTAGGACGCGGGCGATCATGGAAAGTTATGGGCTAACGTTTAAAAAAAGTTTAGGCCAAAACTTTTTGACTGATATCAATATTTTAAATAAGATCGTAGCAGCTGCTGAAGTAACGCCAGAAGATGACGTGATCGAGATCGGACCCGGGATCGGCGCTTTGACCGAACAGTTGGCTAAGAATGCCCATCAAGTCATGGCACTAGAGATCGATGACCGTTTGATCCCGGTTTTAGCCGATACTTTGGCACCTTATGATAACGTGACAGTCGTTCATCAAGATGTGCTCAAAGCTGACCTAGTGGAATTGATCGCTAAAAATTTCGATGGCAAGCACAAGATCAAGTTAGTGGCTAATTTACCATATTACATTACAACACCGATCATTTTACATTTGTTGGAAGCACCGGTTGATTTTGACCGGATCGTTGTGATGATGCAAAAAGAGGTCGCTGATCGTTTAGCAGCTGTTCCTGGGACTAAAGATTACGGTTCTTTGAGTGTAGCGGTGCAATACGAGATGGATGCTAAAGTGGCGTTTATCGTGCCTAAAACAGTTTTTATTCCCCAACCTAAAGTTGATTCTGCGATCATTGTCTTAGAGAAAAAAGCCGTTCAAACTTATCGACCAGTTGATGAAAAGTTCTTTAAGCAAATGGTCAAAGGGATCTTTTTACATCGACGCAAGAGCCTTTGGAACAACTTGCAAGGAATGTATGGTAAGACCCCTGAGATCAAAGAAAAAATGCAGGCAGCTTTGGCTAAAGTTGCGATCGAGCCAGGGATCCGCGCTGAAAAGTTAACGATCGCACAAATGGTCGCCTTAGCTGATGCTTTAGTCGCTGAAAAAATCGTCAAAAAATAACTTTTAAATATTGAAGTGTTTGTTCGGGTGTGGTATAATTGCGTTTTTTGTAAAATTATGTTACAATATTTTACACAGAGAGGTGAAGCGCATTGCCAACTACATTAGTAAAAATCAAGAGCAAGCTCGACAATTGCATTGGCGCTGGTTTAACGGTAACGTCCCACGTTGGACGCAAAAAAGTTACTAAACGTCATGGGATTCTGCGGGAAACTTTCCCCGCTGTATTTATCGTAGAATTAAGTCACGAAGAAAATGCCGTTGAACGCGTATCATATAGTTACACCGACGTTTTGACCAATAATATTATTCTAGATTTTGATTAAGCGATAAGTCGATTATCGCCGATCCTTATTAGGATTTTAGGTACCGAGATTTAATTTTTTGAAACAGCAAATAAGCTAGGAGCACCCACTTGCATGGGTACCTCCTAGCTTATTTTTTTACTTCTTTTAAGCGTAACGCCAAGACTAACGCTACGGCCTCGATAAGTAAAAAGCAGATAAAGACGCGGGAATAGCTTGATTTTTGGGTAATACTTTGACCGGCACTGCTTAACAATAGGGTCGCGAGCATGACACCTAGACTACCAAGGAGCTGGCGGATCGTAGTTGTTAGCGCAGTTGCATGTGCGATCAAGTTTTTAGGCACTGAATTAGCCCCCAGCGTTGTCGCCGGCATCATGACAAAGGCATTGCCTCCTTCGATCACCATGGAAAAGGCGATCAAGAGTGGGAGTCCAAGGTGATCTTGCCATAAGAGCAGTCCAGCCCAGCCACCGAGCAACATGCTGACCCCAACTAAAAGAACCGGTTTGAAGCCCCATTTGTCGGCCAGTTTACCGGTCACAGGATTCAACACACTCAGTAAAACAGCAGGTAAGACCAAGGAAAGCCCCGAAGCTAACGGACTTAAGCCGAGGATCTTTTGATAATAGAGCGGAAAAACGATCGTGACTACGATCAAGGACACGTAAGAAAGCCCGGTCAATAATAAGCCAATGTCAAAATCAAGGTACTTAACGATCCGCAATTCTAAAAGTGGCGTGGTCAGCTTTAGTTGACGGCGACAAAAGGCGATCAATAAACAAAGACCTAAGACCAAAAGTAAGATATTTAGCAACGGCTGGCGTGGATCTTTAAGGGCGGTAAGAGCGTATAATAAGGTACCTAGGCCAAAACCTTCATAGAATAGAGAGCAAACATCTAACTGGGATGGCTTGCGTTCCATGACATCACTGATCGTCACACAAGCGACCAAAAAGATCACGAGCATTAAAAAGCAAAATAACCAAAAGAGGTCTTGCCAACGCAAAAAGTTTAAGACGATCCCAGAGATGATCGGTCCAACTGCTAAGGCTGAACCCATGACTAATCCGGCGGCTCCCATAGTTTGTCCCCGCTTGTCTTTAGGCGTGATCGTCATCAAGACCGTTTGAAATGATGGAAATAAGATACCGACAGCAGTCGCCTCTAACAAGCGGCCTAAAAGTGCGAGCCAGAAAGTTGGGGCAAAAATTATCATTAAAGTGCCGACCCCAAAGAGGGCTAAGACACTAAGATAGAGATGTTTAAAAGAAATATTATTGAGCAGCCATGGACTGACAGGCATCATGACACACATCATGAGCATAAAGCCAGTCGTCAACCACTGGATCGTTGCCGCATCGACCGCAAAGAAATGCATCAAGGCAGGATAAGCGGTTGAAAGGGCTGATTGGCTGATCGACATGGTAAAAGTACCTGCCAATAGAGTAAAAATAAATAATTTTCGCTTAGTTTCGGTGAGTTCCATTTGATCATCTACTTTCTAAATATGTAAAAAAAGTCCGAAATCAGAATTCGGACTTTATTAGAAGACTAAAGCTCACTTTTCGCGGTGTTCCTTAGCTTCTTTCTCTTTTTCTTCATTTTCCCGACGTCTAGCATCGTTCAAACGGTTTTCTTCAAGCCGGTGTTCGAGCTTGGAATCATTACGGCGTGTCATATCTAAAACTTCCCTTCCATAGTCTACAGAAGTATTATAGTTCTAATGTCTATAAGTTACAAATAAAACGATCCGGCGGAAAAGGCTGATAATATCTTGATTTAATTTAAAAAATTAAAACATTATTTTAAACTAGGAGCTTGTGATAAAAGTAACATTGTCCACAAGCTAGAAAAAATTATCCGCAAAATATTGCGCAAAATCAAGATTTTTTCGGTAGTAGGAAACAAATTAAAGAGTGCACAAAATTAACTTTTAGTGAACGATACGTTATAATTATCGATGTAAGCGCTGTACGAAGATTGAAAATAAGATTTGATTCCTTATGTTTGAAGAAAGGAAGTTTTAAAATGGCACAAAAAATTGATTTTGAAGCATTCAAGACGATCTCTCCAAGTGAGATCAAACCGCTTCGTGTATTAGATGAACATGGTAAAGTGATCGATCCAGACTTTTTCCCAGATCTAAGTGATGAACAGATCGTGGAATTATTCAAGCAAATGTTGTGGTCGCGTGTGTTAGATGAACGTTCCACTAAGCTAAATCGTCAAGGGCGCTTAGGTTTCTTTGCGCCAACAGCAGGGGAAGAAGCTTCTCAGATCGCATCTGAATTTGCGATGGAAAAGACAGACTTCTTATTACCAGCTTATCGTGATGTTCCACAATTAGTCTTACATGGGCTACCTTTAGAAAAGGCTTTCTTGTGGTCGCGGGGGCATGTCTTAGGAAATGAATATCCCGAAGATCTAGCTGCTTTACCACCACAGATCATCATCGGAGCCCAATATGTTCAAGCCGCTGGTGTAGCTCTAGGTTTCAAGAAAAAGGGCGCTAAGAATGTAGCATATACGTATACTGGTGATGGCGGTACTTCCCAAGGTGATTTCTACGAAGGGATCAACTTTGCAGGTGCATATCAAGCGCCGGCGATCTTTGTTGTGCAAAATAACGGCTATGCGATCTCAGTCCCAAGAGCGGTCCAAACTGCGGCTCCGACCTTAGCTCAAAAAGGTCTAGCTGCTGGGATCCCAGGTATTCAAGTTGATGGGATGGATGCTTTGGCAGTCTATTTAGTCATGAGCGAAGCACGTAAATACAGTGTCGAAGGTAATGGCCCAGTCTTGATCGAGACTTTGACGTATCGTTTTGGTCCACATACGCTTTCTGGTGATGATCCGCATCGTTATCGGACCACTGATGAAGAAGCTGAATGGGAAAAGAAAGATCCATTGGTAAGATTACGCACTTATTTAGATGAAAAAGGTCTTTGGTCAGAAGCTCAAGAAGAAGCTTACATTGAAGAAGTAAATGAGCAGATCAATGAAGCGATGAAAAAGACTGAACAAGCGCCAAAACAAAAGGTGAGTGAATATCTTCAAAATGTCTTTGTAGAAACACCACCGACTTTAGAGGAACAAATTGCAAAATTTGCGGCTAAGGAGGAAGCATAATGGCTAAAACAACGATGATCAAAGCAATTACACAAGCTTTGGAAGATGAATTAAAACGCGATAAAAATGTTTTGGTATTTGGTGAAGATGTTGGTCGAAATGGTGGTGTTTTCCGTGCGACTGATGGCTTACAAGAAAAAGTCGGTGAAGATCAAGTCTTTGATACGCCCTTAGCTGAATCAGGGATCGGTGGTCTCGCAGTTGGCTTAGCTTTGACCGGTTTTCGTCCTGTTCCTGAGATCCAATTCTTTGGCTTTGTCTTTGAAGTCATGGATGAGATCGCAGCTCAGATCGCGCGGACACGTTTTCGTTTAGGTGGCACCCGTAAAATGCCCGTGACGATCAGAGCGCCATTTGGTGGTGGGGTCCATACGCCAGAATTGCACTCCGATAGTTTGGAAGGACTGATGGCACAAACACCGGGGTTAAAAGTTGTTATCCCAAGTGATCCATATGATGCCAAAGGTCTATTGACGGCAGCAATCCGCTCTGATGATCCGGTCGTATTCTTAGAGCATATGAAATTATACCGCTCTTTCAAACAAGAAGTTCCAGATGACGCATACACCGTAGCCTTGGATAAAGCAGCGGTCAAGCGTGAAGGTAAAGATGTAACGATCATCTCTTACGGCTATATGGTCCATGAAAGTTTACGGGCTGCTGACGAATTGGCTAAAGAAGGGATCGAAGCAGAAGTCGTTGATCTGCGTACAGTTTCACCATTGGATGAAGAAACGATCTTAGAGTCAGTCAAACGTACTGGCCGAGTTGTTTTGGTCCAAGAAGCACAACGCCAAGCTGGGATCAATTCTCAAGTAGCCGCTTTGATCGCCGAAAAGGGGATTTTATCGTTAGAAGCACCGATCGCACGGGTCGATGCCCCAGACACACCATATCCATTTAGCGATGCTGAAACGATCTGGTTACCAAACAAGCAAGATATCATTGAAAAAGTAAAAGAAACGGTCAATTTCTAGGAAAGGTGAAGATTTATGAGTAAATATCAATTTAAACTCCCAGATATTGGGGAAGGGATCGCTGAAGGGGTGATCGGTGAATGGCACGTTAAAGTCGGCGATACGATCAAAGAAGATGATGATCTAGTTCAAATCGAAAATGATAAATCCGTCGAAGAAATTCCTAGTCCTGTAGCCGGAAAAGTAACTGCGATCGTGGTCCCGGAAGGTGAAACAGCTGAAGTGGGCGATGTTTTAGTCGAGCTAGAAGTGGCTGAAGGTTTGGGCAATGTTGATGCAAGTGCGACAGAAACACCAGCTAAAGTCGAAGAACCAGCTCAACCCGTGGCTCAACCGGTTGCTGAGCCAACAAGCGTAGCAACACCGGTCGCAGCATCTGTTCAAGATCATTCCTTACCAGTTTTAGCGATGCCATCCGTGCGCAAGTTTGCCCGTGAAAATGGAGTTGATCTGACTAAGATCAAGGGAACTGGCCGTCACGGACAAGTAACTAAAGCTGATATCGAACAAGCTTTGAGTTTACCACAAGATGCACCGGTCGCAGCACCTGAGGCTAAAACAGAAGAATCAGTCGTTGCATTGCCAGCTAGTGCAAGTGCTCAATGGCCTGAAACAGTTGAAAAGATGTCACCGATCAGAAAAGCAACGGCTAATGCAATGGTGCGTTCAGTTTCACAGATCCCACATGTACATGTCTTTGATGAAGTTGTCGTGGATAAACTTTGGGATCACCGTAAGAAGTATAAGGAATTGGCGGCAACGCGTGGTGTCAAATTGACCTTTATGGCTTATATGGTCAAGGCTTTAGCCGTGATCATGAAGGAATTCCCGATCTTCAACAGCTCGGTCGATATGCAAAATCAAACGATCGCTTATAAAGACTACATCAACGTAGGTATCGCCACAGACACCGAACATGGTCTATTCGTACCAAATGTTAAACATGCAGATGCGTTGAGCTTATTTGGGATCGCTGAACAGATCTCGGAAAACACAGCCAAAGCTAAAGAAAATAAATTATCACGTGATGATATGAATTACACGGGCATGTCGATCACCAATATTGGTTCGGTCGGCGGTGGTTTCTTTACGCCGATCATCAATTGGCCTGAAGTTGCGATCTTAGGTATGGGTAAGATCACTAAAGAAGCTGTCGTAGTGGATGATGAAGTTCAGATCGCACGTGTTTTGAAGTTGTCCTTGGCCTTTGATCATCGTGTGATCGATGGTGCAACAGCTCAAAAAGCAGTCAACAGACTCAAAGAATTATTGGCAGACCCAGAATTGTTATTAATGGAAGGATGAGCTAGATGGTAGTTGGAGATTTTTCAATTGAATTAGATACAGTCGTGATCGGTGCGGGCCCTGGTGGATATGTAGCAGCGATCCACGCAGCCGAATTAGGTCAAAAGGTGACTGTGATCGAACGTGAATTTATCGGTGGTGTCTGCTTGAATGTAGGTTGTATCCCCTCAAAGGCCTTGATCGAAGCGGCGCATCACTACCAATACGCAATGCACTCCCAAGATATGGGGCTCCAAGTAACAGCAGCTAAACTTGATTTCAATAAAACAATCGAGTGGAAAAATAGCGTTGTTTCTAAGCTCACTGGTGGGGTCGCATCACTATTTAAAAAGCATCAGATCGATGTTGTTTGGGGCGATGCCTTCTTGAAAGATGATCACAATTTACGTGTGATCGATAAGGAAGGTCATGCTCAAACATATAGTTTCAATAATTTGATCGTAGCTACCGGGAGTCATCCGATCGAGATCCCTAACTTTAAGTTCAAGGGTCGTGTCTTAGACTCAACGGGTGCGCTCAATTTACGTGAAGTTCCAAAAGAATTAGTTGTCGTTGGTGGCGGTTATATCGGGTGTGAGTTAGCTTCGGCATATGCCAACTTAGGTTCCCATGTGACGATCCTTGAAGGTGGTCCGATGATCTTAGCTAACTATGAAAAAGATCTAGTCAAAGTGGTCGAACATCACTTTAGCAAACAAGGGGTAGATATCTACACCAATGCTTTGGCTAAGAATGCTGAACAAACAGATGATAACGTCAAAGTCACCTTTGAGATCGATGGTAAAGCTCAAGAGATCACAGCTGATTACGTGATCGTTTCGGTCGGGCGCCGTCCAAATACCGCTGATATGGGCTTAGAACAAGCCGGCGTCAAGATCGATGACCGCAGTTTGATCCCAGTTGATGCTCAAAGCCGTACAAATATCCCACATATCTATGCGATCGGTGATATCGTGGCTGGTTTTGCCTTGGCTCACAAAGCTAGTTATGAAGGTAAAGTAGCTGCTGAAGCGATCTCTGGTATGAAGACAACGGTCGATTATCGTGCGATGCCAGCCGTTTGTTATACGGATACTTCGATCGCAACGACAGGATTGACGCTAGCCGAAGCTAAAGAAAAGGGCTTTAAGGCTAAAAAGGCTCAATTCCCATTTGCTGCTAATGGGCGTGCGATCTCAATGGGGAAGACGGATGGTTTTATTCGTCTAGTTTTCGAAGAAGAAACGGATATCTTGTTAGGGGCTCAGATCGTTGGGGCCCATGCGAGTGATCTGATCAACGAATTGACTTTGGCGATCGAAATGGGAGCAACGACTGAAGATATCGGCTTAACTGTCCACCCACACCCATCATTAGGTGAAGCTGTGATGGATGCTGCTGATGTGGCACTTGGTTTTCCAACTAATATTTAATTTTTAGGCAAATGAGGGATGAAGAATGCAGTATCTAGTAATGCAAACTGATGATATCAGAACTAACTTAGCAACGGAACAGTATTTGATGAACAGTGGTAAATTGGAAGCACCGTTTATGCTGTTTTATATCGAAAAGCCATGTATCATCGTAGGTCGAAACCAAAATACAATGGAAGAGATCAATCAGAAATATTGTGAAGATAACAAGATCACGATCACTCGTCGCCTTTCCGGTGGTGGTACGATGTATCAAGACCTAGGCAATATGTGCTTTAGCTTTGTCGTACCAGCTAAAGATCAAAAATTCGGTGATTTTAAGACATTGGTCCAACCGATCGTCAAAGCGCTACATGAGATGGGGGCTACCAAAGCTGAAGTGACCGGGCGCAATGATATCGTGATCGAAGGCAAGAAATTTTCTGGTAATGCAATGTATACGAAAGGCGACAAAACTTTCTCACATGGGACTTTGATGTTTGATGTGGATACGAGTGCGGTTGAAAATGCGTTGCGTGTACCTAAAGATAAGATCGAATCAAAAGGTGTTAAGTCAGTTCGTTCGCACGTAACAAATATCAAGCCATATTTGGACAAACAGTATCAAGCACTAGATACCTTCGCCTTCCGAGATGAATTGATCAAAAAGATCTGGCAAGTAGATTCATTAGAGCAAGCCCAAAAATTTGAATATCATTTAGATGAGGCGGATAAAGCTGAAATTGCTAAGATCGAACAAGAGCTGTATAAAAATTGGGATTGGGTCTATGGACGTTCCCCAGAGTTTACAGTTCAAAGACGCCATCGTTTCACTGGTGGAACGATCGATGCGCGTTTCTTGATCGATAGTGGTGTGATCACTTCAGTTAAGATCTATGGCGATTTCTTTGGTAAAAAGGATGTCAGTGACGTAGAAGCGCTCTTAGCGGGTGTAAAATACGCTCCAGCAGAAATTCGGCAAGCTATGGCCAAGATAGATCTTACCCGATATTTTGCTGGTATTCCAACTGAAGAAATAATCGAATTGCTAGCAGTGCAAAAATAAGATTTAAATAGAGCTCCTTCTATGGTGTCGATCATAGAAGGGGCTTTATTTTTTATTTGATCCTATCTTGATAGCGATGAAGATAAAAATAGTAGAAAAGGGCGTAGTATAAATACCGTTTGTAAAGACTGTTGGAAATAGTAAACACAGCGTGCCAAAGATGATGATAATGCATGCTTGAAGGATCAGTACTGAAATATATGGGTGCTTAACTGTAAAGTCCTTAATATTTTTCAATTTTTTTCTCCAATTATTTGTTTATATCTTGATTATAATTAGCAGTATTATTTTTGTGAACCGGTCTGATCATCGAATTTATTAAATAAAAAAGTTAAGTCAAAACGGATGCATAAATCAACCAAAAGGACTATAATTTATGCACTAGGAGAAAGAAGGAGAGTACAGTCTTGAAAAAATGGTGGGCAATTCTAGGAAGTGTTTTAGTCGGGTTGATCTGCCTGCAATTATGGCTCTTACGTGGAACACCGGGTGAAGCATTACGCACGGAGCAATTGCGTTCTGATATTTCATATAGTAACGTTCCAACGCTTTTAATTCCTGGTTGGGGTGGCAATGGTTGGACCTACAGCAAATTGATCAAATACTACCAAAAAGAAAATATCGCACAAAAGACGATGACGATCCATGTGACGCCAACGGGTAAGGTCAAGGTCCAAGGTAGTGTGGTTAACAAGAAAAATGCTTTGATCCAATTGATCTTTGATTGGAATTATACAAAAGATTACCAAGCGCAGACAAAGTGGTTGCAGCAGGTACTTACGGTCTTGCACCGCGATTATCACGTCGATAAACTCAATGTGATCGCACATTCATGGGGGGGTAGTGCTTTGATACATGCTTTGGCAGATTCAAGTTCGTTACAAAAAGAGATCGCTTTTCCTAAGGTGATCTTACTGGGAACACCGATCGATGAAAGCGTAGATGAGAATACGAGCTATGCCAAAGCTCAAGCCAAAGTTTCGACCGATAAAAATTACCAGCGTTTATTGAAGAAATTTAAAGAATTTGATCCGCTAGCTAGTATCGATTTTTATAATTTGATGGGGTCAGTTGATGGTGAAAAAACTGACGGTTCAGTACCCAATGTACAGTCACTATTTTTGAAAAATATCATTCATCCTAATTGGTCTAAATATTATCAAGCCGTTTATACCAATACGGATCATACGGATCTGCATCAAAGTGCTAAAGTTTTAGATACGATGGATAAGATCTTGTGGAACAACCGCCCGCTTGCGTGGCATCATTAAAAAACTAAGACCAGATAGAGTTCTTAAGCAGTTAAGGACTTTATCTGGTCTTAGTTTTTTAAAAACAAGTTTGCTGGTCTAAATTATAAGGACTAACGATGTAAACTTCTTTACAGAAACCACGTAAACTATTGTAGATGTGTTGGGCTCGTGAAGCCTTTTGACAGATCCCAAAAACTGTTGGACCACTACCACTCATTTGAGCTGCATCACAGCCAAATTGGAGCATTTTTTCCTTGATCTTCAAGATCTCAGGGTGGCGTCCAGCAGTGATCGGTTCTAAAGTATTTCCCATCTTAGTGACCATCGCTGCATAATCTTGTGCCTTGATCGCACAAACGACAGCATCGACATCTTGGTGTTTGATCTTATCATAGTTGATCTTGCGTAAGATGCTAGGCGTTGAGACACTGTCACGGGGTTTAGCGATAATGATCTTTAATGGGGGTAAAGGACCGATCGGGGTCACGATCTCGCCCTTACCAGTCACAAGGGCTGGTTCGCTGTAGATGCAAAACGGAACATCTGAATCGATCTCTAGCCCAATTTTAGCAAGTTCTTCACGTGAGAGCCCAAGTTGCCATAACTTGTTTAAGCCACGTAGGACAGCGGCAGCATCCGAAGATCCCCCACCCATACCTGCAGCCACGGGGATGTTTTTATCGATCGTGATCGCTACGCCTTCTTTGATCTGGTATTTATCGCGCAACATCTTAGCGGCTTGATAGGCTAAGTTTCGTTGATCGCTTGGTAAAAAACCAGAGTCGGTCGAGACGGTTATCTTATGCGAGTTAGGAAGGGTCTGGATGTGTACGTAATCGGCTAAATCAACTGCGATCATTACCATTTTCCATTCTGGCTCACCGTTTTGATGACGAAATGGGGTATCTAAGCTGAAGTTCAATTTAGCCGGAGCTTTCTCCGATATCTCCATTTGATTCACCTGTCTATCATTGAAATTATTAGTTTAATTATACTGAACTACGCGCTATTTTAAAAGAGTCAAACACTCTAAACAAATTTTTGCAATAAATGCGCTATTTCATTTGCTGTTTGCGTTAAATGCTTTGATCCCGATCTTAAGGCTTGTTCCAAGTTGATGACACCAGGAGTACACGAAAAAACAGCATCAAAACCTAATTGATGCAATTCAGCAACTGCCTCGACCTTACCAGCTAAGCCGATCACGGTGCAGTCAGGTGAAACAGATCTAACCGCGCGCAAAACTCCAAGGGGTGTCTTTCCCAATTTTGTTTGGCTATCTAAACTGCCTTCGCCGGTCAACAAAATGTCAACTGCAGTCGCTTTTTGCTCAAGGTCAGTCAAAGTGATCGCGAGCTCGACCCCTGAAGTCAAGGTAGCGTTAGTGAAGGCAAGCAATGCCCCACCGATCCCACCAGCTGCGCCTGCACCCGGAGTAGTGGCGATATCTTGGCCACAAGTAGCTTTGATAACTTGTGAAAAATTAGTCAAAGCTTGTTCAAGTTGGAGCACAGCGTTAGGGGAAGCACCTTTTTGCGGGCCAAAGACCACACTAGCCCCGTTAGGTCCAATGAAGGGTGAAGCCACATCACTAGCAAGGGTGATCTTAGTTGTTTGTAAGCGCGGATCTAAGGCGCTGATATCTATTTTCTCGAGTGCTTGTAGATGGATACCGCCTAAAGGTAATTCATAGTGAGAACGATCATAGAATTTGGCGCCTAAGGCTTGAAGTAAGCCCGCACCACCATCATTAGTCGCACTGCCACCAAGACCTAAGATGATATGTTCCACTCCGAGATCTAAAGCGTGTTTGAGTAATTCACCTGTTCCATAGCTAGTAGCCGTCAGCGGATCCTTGATGCCGTTACAAAGTTGTAAGCCGCTAGCTGCTGCCGTTTCAAGGAGTGCAATTTTGCCCGCCTCGATCACGGCTAACTTCGCTGTAACTGATTGCTTTCTTGGCCCCATTACTTGATAGGTATAAATTTTTCCAGGGACGGTATTTAAGATCGTATCGACAAAGCCTTCGCCCCCGTCTGCTAGTGGGATCAATTCATATGTAGCGGTGGGAAAGATCGGTTTAAAGCCGGCATAGATAGCTTGGGCTGCTTCACTAGCAGTCATGCTTTCTTTGAAAGAATCAGGTGCAATGATGATTTTCACGAATAAAAGACCTCATTTCTAGTGCTATTATCTTTGAGTTTAGCGTAAGGGCAAACAAAAAGAAAGGATAAAAATTTCATAAGTTCAATTTCTATCCTCTAGTTAGATCTATTCGAATTTTTGCATAAACTGCTCAGCAAGTTCGATCTGCTGTTCAACTTGGGCAAATCCAGTTCCACCATATGAGTTGCGCCGTTTGATGGCTGTTTTGGGATCAAGGGCAGAATACACGTCGGCTTGGATCTTAGGTGAAAATTTCTGGAAAGTTGCTAAGTCGGTATCTTGAAGCGTTTGGTGCTGTTTGATCCCGTGTAAGACTAACTTGCCGGCGATCGCATGTGCTTGACGGAAAGGCACGCCATTTTTAGCTAAGTAGTCGGCTAGTTCCGTAGCGTTTGAAAAATCAGTCGTGAGCACTTGTTCCATCCGTGCTTTGTTGACACTTAATGTTTCGACCATTTGAGTGCAGATCTTAAGACAGGGGATGATCGTTTTGACAGCATCAAAGACACCTTCTTTATCTTCTTGCATATCTTTGTTATAGGCCAAAGGAAGTCCCTTTAAAACTGTCAGTAGACCGATCAGATCGCCAAAGATCCGGCCAGATTTGCCCCGGATCAACTCAGCCATATCAGGATTTTTCTTTTGGGGCATGATCGAGCTTCCCGTAGCGAATTTATCGGATAGTTCCAGATAGCCAAATTCATAGCTGCACCACAAGATAAGTTCCTCACAAAAGCGGGAAAGGTGGACTATCAAGATCGAGCTGTTACTCAAAAATTCTAAGGCAAAATCACGATCGGATACAGCATCTAGTGAATTAGCATAGATCTCACTAAAGCCCAATTGGTCGGCGCTAAATTTCCGATCGATCGGAAATGTCGTTCCTGCTAAAGCTGCTGCTCCCAAAGGACAGATGTCGGTGTGCTTTTGATTGAAGTCAAAGCGCTCCCAGTCACGTTTGAACATTTGCCAGTAGGCCATCAAATAGTGAGCATACGTGATCGGTTGTGCATGTTGTAAGTGCGTAAAACCAGGCATCAGTGTCGTTTGATGCTTTTTTGCTTGATGCAATAACGCTTTTTGTAGCTCAGCGATCGTGTCCAATACTTGCGGGAGGCGGTTCTTTAGATAAAGATGTAGATCGGTCGCAACTTGATCATTTCGGCTCCGGGCAGTATGCAGTTTCCCCGCAACTGGACCGATCTCTTGGGCTAATAGCGCCTCTAAATTCATATGGATATCTTCGTTGGCGACTGAAAATTCAAGTTCACCAGCAGCTAGTTTGTGCGCTAACGTTTCTAGCCCAGCAATTATCTGATCTGCTTCGCTGGAACTCAAGATCTTAGTGTGTTTGAGCATTTTGACATGAGCCAGTGAACCTTGGATATCTTCGTGGGCTAGTAACTGATCAAAACTGATCGAAGCCCCAAATTCATCAACGAATTGGTCGGGAGACGCTTCGAAACGTCCGCCCCATAACTTATCACTCATGGCTATTTCCTCCATTTTTTTGTTGAACTTGGGCATAGACTTGAGTTGGAAGACCGAATAGTTTGATGAAACCACTGGCAGCTTCTTGATCGAATTGATCAGCCGCGGTGTAGGTCGCTAGTTTTTCATCATATAAGGAATTAGGCGATCTCCGACCTTCACAAATGACGTTACCCTTGAATAATTTGACCCGAACAACACCAGTAACATTAGTCTGAGTCTGCTTTAAGAAAGCTTGGAGGGCGGGCATCAACGGTGAGAACCACAACCCGTTGTAGATCAACTCACTGAGTTTTTGTTCGATCACAGACTTAAAATGAGCAACTTCTTTTTCAAGCGTGATATCTTCGAGGTCCTTATGGGCTGCCATCAAGACGGTAGCTGCTGGACATTCATAGATCTCACGGGATTTGATCCCGACTAACCGATTCTCGACGTGATCGATCCGTCCGATCCCGTGTTGGCCAGCCAATTTATCAAGTTTTAGGATCAGATCAGCTAAGTTAAGTTTTTCTCCATCTAATTTGACGGGGACACCTTGTTCAAATTCAAGCTCGATCACACTGGGAACGTCAGGTGTTTGCTCTAAAGGTAAAGTCCGAGCATAGGCATCAGCTGGAGCACTTTGCCAAGGATCTTCTAAAATACCACATTCATTTGCCCGGCCCCATAGGTTTTCGTCGACCGAATAAGGGCTCTTTTTGTTGATCGGCACGGGGATGTTATTTTGAAGAGCATAGTCGATCTCTTCTTCTCTAGACCAATGGTTATCTCTGATCGGGTCTTCGATCAACATTTCCGGAGCTAGAGCATGGATCCCAACTTCAAACCGGACTTGGTCATTGCCTTTACCGGTACAACCATGCGCGATCGCACAAGCACCGTAGTCTTTAGCGATCTTGACTAGATGTTTAACGATCAAAGGACGTGAGAGCGCTGAAACGAGCGGATATTTTTGTTCATAATATGTGTGAGCTTGCAGCGCTGTTAAACAATATTGACTAGCGAATTCTTCTTTAGCATCGATGACCAAGGATTCAACTGCACCTACCGCTAGTCCTTTCGCTTGGATAGCAGTCAGGTCTTTTCCTTCGCCGACATCAATGCAACAAGCGATCACATCGTAGCCTTTGTTTTTGAGCCAAGCGATCTCAACTGAAGTATCTAAACCACCAGAATATGCGAGCACAACCTTTTTATTTGTCATTTTAAAAACTCCTTTATACATTTGTTGAGGTTATCATACAATTTTTATGCAAACAATTCAACTAAAAACTAATATTTATTCATATTAAATTTGGTTTATATAATTTTTATACATAAAAAGTTATATATTTATCCTGAAGTAAATTTTTAAAAAAGTGTTGACGCTAGCCGGTGACAGTGATAATCTATAATAGTTTGTTTCAGAACCGAACGTTAATCAGAAGAAGAGAAAATCTCCGATAAAACAATTTTTGATCGGGATTTATTGCCTAAAAAACGAACTTTAAAATTATTTAAAGCTTAAAAACTAGGAAAAATCCGTTTGATAACGTATAATGTAACTAAAATTTCAAAAACATTGGAGGAATAAATTTGAAAACCAGAAGAAGTGATCGATTGATCGATATGACGAGATATCTCCTAGAATCACCGCATACATTGATCTCGCTGACCTTTTTTGCTGAACGCTATGAATCAGCGAAGTCTTCGATCAGCGAAGATCTTGCCATTATTAAGCGGACTTTCAAATTACGTGGGATCGGTATTTTAGAGACGATCCCAGGTGCAGCAGGTGGTGCGCGCTTTATTCCTTCAATGGAAGAATATGAAGCTCGTGAATTTATTGAAGAGATGACAGCTGAACTTTCAGAACAAGATCGCCTTTTGCCGGGAGGATATGTATACTTGTCTGATCTTTTAGGTCGACCTGATGTATTGCGTAAAGTTGGGCGCGTGATCGCACGCCAATATATCGATAAGCAGATCGATGCGGTGATGACAGTGGCAACTAAAGGGGTCCCGATCGCTCAAAGTGTTTCCAGCTACTTGAATGTACCATTTGTGATCGTACGTCGTGATTCTAAGATCACTGAAGGCTCGACGGTTTCGGTCAACTATGTATCTGGTTCAAGCGAACGGATCGAAAAGATGGAATTGTCCAAGCGTAGTCTTAAGCGCGGTTCGAATGTTTTGGTCGTCGATGATTTCATGAAAGGTGGCGGCACAGTCAACGGGATGAAGTCAATGATCGAAGAATTCGAATCAAACTTAGTCGGGATCACAGTTTTTGCTGAAGGTTCATTTGATGGAAAACGCATGGTCGATGACTACACTTCGCTGCTAAAAGTTGATCAAGTCAATACTTTAGATAAGACGATCTCTGTTAGCCCAGGAAACTATTTAGAAAAAGTATTTGGTAACAAATAAAGCCGTTGCGCGCTAAACATCAAGTCAGGTGTTTAGCGCTTTTTTGGTTGGGTTTGGACGCTTGAAACTAGGGGGGGAGTGGTTTATCATTAAATAGTATTTACTAATTATTCTGAGAAAGGAATGCCTCTTTAGTGAGGCAAAATTCTGAAATGACAGCAAAATATGCAATTGTCTTGGCAGCGGGTCAAGGCACACGAATGAAATCAAAATTATACAAAGTGTTACATCCGGTTTGTGGTAAGGCGATGGTGGACCACGTCTTGACTGAACTCGAAAAAGATCAGATCGATGAGATCGTGACGATCGTCGGCCATGGGGCTGCTAAAGTTGAAGAAACTTTAGGAAAACGCACAAAATATGCTCTACAAGCTGAACAATTGGGAACAGGGCATGCTGTTTTACAAGCCGAAGAACTTTTAGGTGACAAACAAGGAATGACCTTAGTTACATGTGGCGACACCCCATTATTTACAGCGGAAACATTTGCTAAGTTATTTGAACAACACGAACAAAGTGGCGCGGTCGCAACTGTTTTGACAGCTAAAACTGATGAACCATTTGGCTATGGGCGTGTGATCAGAAATCATCGCGATGAAGTTGAAAAGATCGTTGAACAAAAAGATGCAACACCAGAAGAAGCTTTGGTAAATGAGATCAATACAGGTGTTTATTGCTTTGATAACCAAGCCTTATTCGAGACTTTGCATGAAGTGAAAAATGATAATGCTCAAGGCGAATACTACCTACCTGATGTGATCGAGATCTTAAAAGCTCAAGGTCGCCCAGTTGGAGCTTACTGCATGGATGAATTCGAAGAATCAATGGGTGTCAATGACCGGATCGCATTAGCTAAGGCAACCAAAGTCATGCAGCGCCGGATCAACGAGTTGCATATGAAAAATGGGGTCACCTTGATCGACCCAGCGACGACTTATATTGAAGCTGACGTTAAGATCGGAGCTGACACCGTGATCGAACCGGGGGTCAGTTTGAAAGGCAAGACCGTTATCGGGGAAGATTGTGTGATCGGGGCACATTCTGAATTGCGCGATACGATTTTAGAAGATGGGATCGAAGTGAAAGCTTCTTTCCTTGAAGGTGCGATCATGCGTAACGGTTCTAATATCGGGCCATACAGCCATTTGAGACCACAAGCTGATATTGGCGAAGGCGTGCATATCGGTAACTTTGTTGAAATTAAGAAGGCTACTTTAGGCAAAAATACTAAAGTTGGTCATCTAACTTACGTAGGGGATGCGACCCTTGGCAAGGAGATCAATGTGGGCTGTGGTACGGTATTTGTCAACTACGATGGTCAAAACAAACATCACACCAATGTGGGCGAGTATTCCTTTATCGGAAGTGGTTCGAACATTATTGCACCAGTCGAGATCGCAGACCATGCCTATGTGGCAGCGGGTTCAACGATCACAGACGATGTAGCTTCACGTGATATGGCGATCGCACGTGGACGTCAAGTAAACAAGCCAGGATATTATGATCGTTACCCAGTTGCAAAAGCAGCGGCAGAGAGCAAAAATAAGGCTTAGTTTATTTCAAATACAAAAACCTTTCTAAAAAGCTTGAAATGCTCCCGGGACAGTTTTTCCCGTGGGTAAGCGGTTTTTAAATGTCAAAAATGCTAAAATTTGAAAAAAGAGACCCAAAAAATGGCAAAAAGAGACCTCGAAAGAGACCCAAGGGAGACCCAAAAAGCGGGTTAGGTGGTTTAAAATAATACACGATATTTAAGCGTTAGAGTGATCTAACGTTTTTTTGTTCTGTGCTATAATTCTATTGCTGTACATGATTTCTTACGTTCTCGGTTTTCGGACTGGGTAACTCCTTGAACGCTCCGGATCTCGGGGCGTTTTTTGTTGCTAGGGATGTATGTTATAATGTGATTGTCAAAAAGTAAGGACATTCATATTATCTCCGTTTATTGCCCCGTTCTCTTTGCGGGGCTTTTTGTTATAATGATTACAAGATATAGGCTATCGGCTCTTTGAGCGTCTACGGGCGTCAAGGGCCTTTTTATTGTGCTGTTAGCTATGTTATAATGCTGGTGGATACTTCAACGTTCTTAGTATCGTTCATGCTTGAATGGTCCTTTTAAGCGTCTTGGTGATCGTGCCAGGGCGCTTTTTTGTGCAGTAAAAAAGGGATGTTACAGCATGCATCCCTTTGTTGTTTTACATTACACCAATGTATAAAGCAATCCTTACGCCCTGCAATAATTCTAGTAACGCCAATGCGATTAGTCACTCTAACAGTGTTTTATCTTTCATTGTCTGATGTTTCCTTGTATGCTGCTAGGTTCGTGCCTGCTGTCATGTCCATAGTCTGCGCAAACTGTGCGCATGCTTTGCAGTCTTGGACGTATAATTGCGGTCTGCTAAGATTAACTATCTCTTCAACTTGCCAACTAAGTAATTTTTGAATGTGCCGGGATCGTATTATCTTCTGTGATCGCTCGTCTAATGTATCAATGATTGCATTTACAAACTCTAACACTTGCTTGGCGTTTGCCCGGGAAACTGTTCTATCTTCTGCGGTGTTGGCGTGTGCTGTGCTTCTTGCTGGTGCTAACGACAAGACGCTATTTGGCAATAGGGGCAAACTTGCTAAGCGTTGGTACTTGCTATATTCAACGTCAAACCACTTAGCAACGTTTTTACGTGTTTGACTGCAGTCTATCTCCCGTGTTTCTGGTGCATATAATTTCATCATTGCAACGCTCCTTACCTATCAAGCGGGGGGGTATTACTCTATTACGCTATATTTTGCGTTTTAAGAGTGTTAAGAGTATTTGAATATAATTATACTCGCAATCTGATAAAAACGCCTAGAAGCGAAAAATACCCCCGCCCCTTAGCATTGGAACGAAAGAGCGCACACAATAGCGTTATCTTACGCCGGGGCTGAAATTTGAAATATTTTTATAGGGGGGTCGCCCCTCGTGTGAGTTTTTTGGATAAACTAGGTTTTTAACTTTTTTGTGATAAACCTAGTAGCGTTTCCCTTGATTGGTTCTATTCTTGCAATTCTTTCTCACGATCAGCCAGCAACCTTTTAAATTCTGCGATATCGTCAAGCGTTGTCATTTCCTTGATAAACTTGCGGGAGTAGGAACGATAGCTATATACCCGCTTTTTAGCCAAAAATCAGACTTTTTTTGATGATTTAAAAGCATGTAACCATTGATATACAAGGCATCAGCAAACTTTTTGGCCTATTTAATTCCTGGCGCTTTTAGTGGCTATTGCATATTTTGCAACTGTCAGCGATCCGACGACTGCACCTATAAGTTACTTCGTTTCAACATGCACACTTGTAAGTGCATATGTCAATTTAACGGGTGTACCTGCGGGTACGGTCGTTATTTAACAAGCGTACCTGTAGCTACGGTTGTTATTTGCTGTGTATCTGCAGTTACATAGCGCTTTTTTATGTCCGTAACTGTAACTACGGTCATAAAATTATCTGAGCATATCTGAGCAATTTACCTTAGGCTTTCTTAGGGTATAACCTTAGTAATTCTTAGCGTTTCATGTCAACATTTGTCAGCATCTCCACACGATCGGAACGCCTAAAATAGCTATTCCGGCACTAAAAAAAGTGTGCACACCTTTTTGCATTTTTGTATGCATACTTTTTCAATTTGTACTCATATTTTTTTTGGCTTATTCTTGGGCTGCTGGTTGCTGTTTTAAAACGGTCTGATAGCTCTGTGAGTTGCTTTTTTATACCATCATTTACCATCATTTTACGTTATCATTTGCTATCATTCATGTTAGCAATTGTTAGCATTCTAGCCGGATATTTTACAAGGCTATGTCACAACAAACAGTTGATAAATAGCCATTTTTATAGGGGAGTATCAGAACTCCCCTACAAACTGTTATTTGCAGTTATCTATACTCATTTGGAATTTCGATATGAAGTGTCTCACACAATAACTTCACATCATGTGCATCATTTTCATCAAACTCGTATCCCAGATGGAACATTACTTGACTATATGGTTCAATACAGGAAACCTCTATTTCCTCAATTCTTCCTTTACCCGAAAAAGTTTCTACCGGAAAACAATCCCCATCATAAAGAATTTCACCTTCGTCCGTATATTCAAAACAATGCAAATCAATAATTCTGTTTTTCAAATCTTCCCATACAGTATGGTTCAATGTTGTATATTCCATCTTAATCTCATAAAAGCCATTAGCTTTCATTATTTCTATAAAGTTCTGATAATCGTTCTTTTCTACAAAAATGTCAATATCATTATGGGCTCTTGACTGATATCCAAGAAGAGCATCTACACCCCAGCCACCATCAAGAAAGACTTTAATCTCCGCATCTATTGCAAATTGAAGAATCTGTTTTACATCTGTTATATTGACCATCTTATCATCTCCACAAATTCTAATTAGGCGACCAGAGGAACTGCTGGTCTGTTTGATAAATCTCTGCATTTAGCAGTTTTCAATGTTGCCAAAACGAAAGTTAAGAAGATGTTCCTTTTCTCCATGTCGCTTTCTTTGGCGTAATTTACAAGGTTATTCCACACAAGATAGTTGTTCAGATACTTGGTAGAAACACCGTTAAAGCCACGCATAAACCTCTTTAGCTGGCTATGGTAGCTATTGATATGTTGGATATTATAAATGCCTTTCTTGGCTTTGCCAGTCTTTAACTGCACAAGGTCAATGCCATTGGCATTTGTAAATCTCACATAGGAGTTCATCTTGTCCGTAACAAGAGTGGAATTGGTCTTAATCCTACCATCATAAATATGATGTAAATCTCTTGTAGAAACTCTACCAGTATTCGTAATCTTGGAGATAGACAAGCCATTCCTATTAACCGCACAAGGAACACATACCTTTTCTTGGGACAAGCCTCTGATATGTGTAGAATGACCACGCTTATGAGCCTTGCGTGGCATAGCAAATGTCTTACTCTTGCTATGATTGCCCTTGTACGAGATGGCGAAAAAAGTTTCGTCAGCCTCAATAATGCCGTCAAGGGTAACATCGTCTGCCATATTCTGAAGTGCATCCAAAATCTTGTGTCTCCAAAGGAATGCGGTGTTTCTGTGAATCCCACAAGCAACAGCAGTCTTACGAATGGATAAGCCATTCATCATACAATCAATGTACTGCTCCCACACGGACAAGTCTTTTCTTGTACCAGACACAATGGAGTTCGTAGCAATCACGAAGGACTTGCCACAATCCTTACATACATATCGCTGTGTGCCATCTTTACGATGACCATTGCGAACCACATGGATACAGCCACAAAGAGGGCATACACGACCATTTGCAAAGCGTTCCTTTGCTACGAAATCTTCAATATTCAAAGACTTTACAAAGGCAGGACTTAAAAGCATTGTTTTAAGGCTTTCCTGCTCTGCGACAGTCAACTTACCGATAATATCTAATGCGTCTTTGATAGTAGGCATATCCAATTACCTCCTTCGGTGGTACTGTTTCTTACTATTATTATACGCTATTTCTCGTCAAAAATCAACCATTTGTTGTGACAGAGCCTTTTACAAGTGTATTTATAGATACGGTTGTTAAGCCATGTTTTCACCTATAAGTGCAAACATAACTACGCTTACTGATTGGACCTGCGTATATATAAATACGGTGGTTGTTCTAACCTCCGTAACTGTAATTACATTGGTTACACTTGCAGGAACTTATTAAATATTTCGTCCGGCGTCGTGATCCTTGCTATTGATGTGCTTGTTGTCTTTCGCCCAGTGTTACGTCTGCTAAAATGTCAGGTTTTGTCAAGTAGTAGCCTTTGAACTCTATATCGTATATGGCTGTATAATTACGTCTAAGCGTTTCTGATTGTTGCTAGTATAACTACACTCGGAAACTATTAAGCGTTGTAAGATATAAGAATAACGTTTGATTTTGGCGTTTAAAATAATATCTAAAAAGGGATGTACCAGCATTTGAGCCAGTGCATCCCTTTGCATTCGGTTTAGTGCAATGTCCTTAGATATTCCTGTATAGCGATCCAAGTGGTTTTGACCTGTCTTACTATCTCTCGTGGTGTAAAATAACCTTTAGGCGTGATAACGTTGTGCAGGCGTTCCAAGTAGTAGACCGCTCCAATAGATCAGATTACGGCTGTTATTACCCACGATCTTATTTTCTTGTTCTAATTCATGCAATGCGTCATCAGCTAGGCGGGCGGGGCGCAATTTCATGTTTTCTTTGGGGTTGACAAGGGAACTATTACCACTAACCCCCGTAAACTTCTTTATACTCTTCAATGTCTGTATATCCAGCTTCGTACATATCTCTGTATACTTCCTTGTCTACGTCTTCCCTATACCTTGCTTCACTTTCTGCCTTTGCTTCTGCTATGTCTGTGATACCTGCTTCTATCCAGTGCTTATATATGTTAGTCAGATAACCAGCTACGTTTTTGATCTTCTTACCTGCTATCTGATTATCCCTAGTACGTTTGATACCGTATAGCAATAGATCACTGTTAAGCTTATCTTTGAACCTTATCACTACGTTAGCAGTATCTAACTTCCGTTTGTCATCTGCATAACTCAATAGATCTAATTTATTTATTAACTCACTGCCAACGACTTTACCATAAGTCGTTATCATATAATATTTAATACTTGTATTATTATCTTTGGCGTTTGGACCAAGGGGGGGCTTGGTTTTTGCGCCAAGGGGGGTGGTCAAAGGGTATAAACGGCGCTCTTTTACTTGCTTAGTCCCTTGGTAATAAATTTCTTCACGTTCTAGGTAACCATACTTAACAAGTAGGCTTATCCATTTGGATATTGTGGTACTATCGACGTCATACAATTTAGCAAAATAGCCATTGCTTGCGTGACAATAACCATCTTTATTGCTTAATGCTGTGATCTCACTATATAAAATTTTGGCGTTTGGTTTGCCAAGGCGCTTATCATATCTAACATTTGCGGGTAAAATTGAATAATAGTTTGGGTGTTCCATCTTAATTTCCCCCTTTGCTCGTCAATTTCATCATGTCTATTCAATTCATTTCAGCGATCCATAAAGGTAACCTTTAAACCACCTAGCCCCGTGCTGTATCGTTATAGCTCTATGGATCGTATTCTTTAGTTCGTAAGTGTTACTTGATTATCTGTTAGCCACTTGATTACGTTGCGGTATACATAGTAATCGTGCATTCCGTCCAACTTGACTACTGGCATCCCTCTCTTGACCCACTTTTTAATAGTTCCGTCTTTGACTCCGAAAGTCTTAGCTGTATCAGTCAGATATCCGCCACTATTAGGCTGGTTAGTTAGCAGTGTTTGAACAAGTCGCAAGTTAGTGTTAAATTCTTGTAGCTCTTTTAGTAAGTTAGGGTCTGCGGTGTTTACTGATACAGATACACCAGCAACGTTAAATGTCAGATTTGCCATTGTCTTGATCTCCTTTAGTTGTTAGATATTCCAGCCAGTCAGTGCGGATATGTGCGAATATTAAGGCTCGGTTACGCCTTGCTAGTTGGTTGATCTCTTTTATGAGTGGTCCGCTTGCTCGTATTAGTTCGTCTTGATCGGTAGCAATGTAATAGCCGGGCTTTGCGCCGCTACGAACTCCCACGATTGGGACGCCGTGATCGATCACTAGCCGTCTGATGATGTTTCTTACTGTCCGGGTATCTAGTCCAGTAATTCCAGCAAGGTAAGCGGTAGTCCGTGCAGTATCTGCACCATATCCTAGCAGTTTCAAGATGTTTTTTTCGTCTGTGCTAAGTTGTTCCATTCCGTTCGTTTTCCTTTCGTCATTTATTGGGTGGGTGTTTTGGGTTAAGCTGTTGCGGGGGCTTATATGCGTGTTTCTCAAATTTGAGTGTCACGGCTAGGGATGTAGGGTCTGTACTTTATGCAGGCCCTTTTAGTTTTTCTTTCAACTCGTGATAGTCGGTAACGCCGATCTGATACAACGCAATCAATTGCATTTCCTTTGCTATGTAGGTTTGGCGTTCGTTACTCGTTAAAGCGTTAGCGAATGCGGATGTTCGGACGTCTAAGCCACGATCACGCTTTAACTTGCTTGCATTATTTCCGGCCGAAACCATATATAAAAGTGTCGTCATGTTTCGGATCTCATTGCTTAGATCATCCCCGGCATAGTGATCCTTTAGACAATCTGTAAGCTGTTTTCTTAGTTCTTTTTCCATATCGTACAAGGTGTTACGCTTGGTTAGTTCTTGCTCCATCTCATCGAAACGGCTAAAATACGCTAGTTTGAACTCCATTGCCTTTTTACCGTTAAAGCCAGTTACTAGCATTGTGAATGCGAAACGATCAAGATCGTAACTTCTTACAGTTCTACCGTTCTCAGCAATATAGGTATTTTCCTTAAAATGATCTTTGAACCTCTTTTTAGTTGAGCCCAAAAATGGGCCCAATTCATTTTGTTTTACTGGGCTACTTTTTGAGCCCAACTCTTTAGAACTAATTACCTTGCTCCAATCATCTTTGATCTGATCAATTTTTCTTAAAATGTGTTTGTGTCGCTTATTAAACACTTCAGCCACGTTTAGACTGCTTGTGATCGCCTTGCGGTCTTTTATCATGACTTCGGTTAGTTGTTCTAAGTCGTTCATGGTGTCGCTCCTTTCTAGTCATTCATGTATTGCTTGATGATCCAATCATTAACTTTTTTGGCCGTCTGTGGTTTGATGGGTGTATTGTGATTAATGATTTTTGTCATAGTGGGTCTTGTGACTCCGATCTCATCAGCTAGTGCGGTAAGCGATAAATTAAGCTCGCCCCGCTTGCGTCTGAGCAATTTAAATTGCTCGGGTGTTAATTGCATGAAAATACCTCCTTTTTACATTTGTAAAAATAAGCACATAACTATCTTATTTTATATTTGTAAAAAAAACAACTATTGTTTTTACATTTGTTAAAAAATAATGTATTCTATTACTTAGAAAGGAGTGTAATTTGTATGAATAGAATAAAGGAACTCCGAAAAAGCAAAAATGTTACTTTGCAAGAAGTTAGCGAAAAAACGGGTATCTCTATTACTTCGCTAAGTTTTTATGAAAAAGGACAACGAAACCCTAAAATTGAGACTTGGCAAAAGTTAGCAGATTATTTTGATGTGTCTGTTGGCTATTTACAGGGGTTAGGGCTGTCAAAAAGTAAATTGATTAATTATTTAACTGATGGCTTAAAAGACCCAAATAGTTGGAAAAAATACGACAACGATATTCATAGTATAATTTGGGAAAATTTAAGTACTGATGAAAAAATAACGGTTACTGATATATTAAATAAAAAAATATCTGAAATTGAAAAAAACAGCTATTTAAAAAATTTCATAACTAATAAATATTCCTTCGTTAATAATTATTCTTTTCTTGCAAGATTGCAGGGAAACGAACTTAATGAATATAACGAATATGAGATTATTAGTCATGTAGATAACTCAATCATTAACAGAATAAATTCAAATATATATAATCCAAATTTTGGTATTTCAGATAACCAAAAAATTTACTTAAGTGGTCTATTTGAAGATGTAATTTATGATTACTCAAGCAAAATAGCTATGTTAGAAAATGAAATACAAAATTTAAGAACTCAATTATCTAACAACGATCCAAACGCCAAGGACTAACAACGATCATCCCTGCGAAAGTATTTTTTAGGCAAGTAAATATTTTTTACCTGCCTGCATGTAACTTAGATCGATATGCGTAAAAGTAGTAATTTGTAGTAATTGAGCCACTTCGATAATTTCGAATCGGTTGCCTGAAACCCTTGGAGCTGTAAGTCCGGTATAAGGTAGGTCGATTATTTCTACTTACCTAGTTTGTACTTCGATAAAATCGAATTGCAAACATTGAGCCGATTTTTCGTATGAGTGCATCCCTGATGCAGATCTAACAAGGTAGATAATTTCTACTCTGTTTGCTACTCAATATGTACACAATAGAATAACGATCTCAACGCCTTAGCATTATCGTGCATTACTTTAAGCCACCTAGCCCGTGCGATCAAAAGATAAAGGACTGATAAACATGGCTAAGATTGTTGAGTATTCAAATTCAAAAGGAAAGCTGTATCGCTTTCGTGTGTATGCAGGTATCGACGAAACAACGGGCAAAAAGAAATATATCAAGCGATCAGGCTTTAAAACCAAGGCGCAAGCAAAAAAAGAGCTGGTCAAGTTAGAATATGAGATCGCTAACGTTGGCCACTTTAAACCTGTGGAAGTTCGGAAGTTCCGGGATGTGTACGATCTTTGGATAGAGCAGTACCGCTTGACTGTCAAAGAGTCCACTTTTTACATGGTGCAGAGCTATTTTAAAAGTCGGATCCTACCAACGCTTGGGGCGTATAACATTGACGATCTAACGTTAGCAACGTGCCAGCGTGCTGTAAACCAATGGTATAAGACACGTCCGGCAACGTTTAATATTCTAGTGGTGTACGCTTCTAAGGTCGTTGAATATGCTATCAAGTTGGATCTAACCAACATCAACAACTTTAAGCGGGTGACTAAGCCACGGCGTAAGCGTAAAAGCAACGATCATAATTTTTTAGATGCAGATCAATTAAAGAAGTTCCTATCGTTGGCAGAAAAAAAGAGCCTATTACGTTATACGACGTTTAGGCTGCTTGCTTATAGTGGCATGCGGATCGGTGAGCTGTTAGCTTTGACGTGGGACGATGTCAACTTTGCAGATAATACGATCGATGTAAATAAGACCGTATCCATGGACGCCAAGGGATATAAAAATACGCAATCACCTAAAACAAGGGGCAGTAAGCGCCTGTTAGATATGGACGTGGAAACAATGCAGATCTTAAAGCGTTGGAAAGTCCAGCAAGCCAGTTACTTGTTAAAACGTGGAATCAATGCACTAGCAAAAAGCCAAGCGGTATTTACTAACCCACAAAATGAGCCCGTAACGTCTGTAACTGTTAGAACGTGGTGCAATGGCTTTTTAAAAGCTGGCAACTTGCCACATATCACGTTACACGGTTTTAGACACACACACGCTACTTTGCTATTTTCTGCAGGCGCTAGCGTCAAGGAAGTACAAAATAGGCTAGGGCATAGCGACGTAACGACTACGCTTAATATCTATACCCACTTGACTCGGCAAGATCAAAAAGAGACTATCCAAAAACTCGTTCGCTTTCTTGGGTAGTTTTACAATGATAAAGGGGGGAGACCCAAAAGAGACCCAAGGAAGTACTAGGGGTCCAAAAAACATTAGTATCAAGGCATTAGAAAAAACCTTTCTAAAAAGCTTGATTTTAGTAGAATAAATGAATAGTATTATAATTAGATAAATTTGTTTTGGAGGATGCTATGTCTGAAAACTATAATAGTTCAAAGATCAAAATTTTTGCTTTGAACTCAAACAAGCCTTTGGCTGAAAAAATTGCTGCTGCTGTTGGCGTACCTTTGGGAAAGACCTCTGTTGACCGTTTTAGTGATGGTGAAATTCGCATCAACATCGAAGAATCAATTCGTGGTGATGAAATTTTTATCATCCAATCGACTTCAGCACCGGTCAATGACAATTTGATGGAACTTTTGATTATGATCGATGCCTTGCGTCGTGCAAGTGCGGCTACGATCAATGTTGTTATTCCGTATTACGGCTATGCTCGTCAAGATCGTAAAGCTCGTTCACGTGAACCGATCACAGCCAAGTTAGTTGCAGATATGGTTGAAAAAGCTGGGGCAGACCGCGCGATCATGTTAGACTTGCACGCTGCTCAAATTCAAGGCTTCTTCGATATTCCAGTTGACCACTTGATGGGTGCTCCATTGTTGGCTGACTACTTCTTGACTCAAGGTTTGGATAAAGATGCTGTTGTTGTTTCACCTGACCATGGTGGGGTGACACGTGCACGTAAGTTAGCTGAATTCTTGAAAGCACCGATCGCAATTATCGATAAACGTCGTCCGCGTGCCAATGTTGCTGAGATCATGAACATCATTGGTTCAGTTGATGGCAAACGTTGTATCTTGATCGATGATATGATCGATACAGCTGGTACGATCACTTTAGCTGCTCAAGCATTGATGGATGCAGGTGCGATCGAAGTTTATGCTTCCGCAACTCACCCAGTCTTGTCAGGTCCAGCGATCGAACGGATCGAAAAATCACCGATCAAGCAATTGGTAGTGACAGACTCTATCCAACTTCCAGAAGAAAAACAGATCGATAAGTTAGTTCAAGTTTCAGTTGGGCCACTTATCGGGGATGCGATCAAGCGGATCCACGAAAACAAACCGGTCAGTCCATTATTTACGACTCGTTTCCGGAGAAAATAGCTCAAACTAATTAGGAGAAAGCAACCTAGCTCGGCTAGATGCTTTCTCCTATTTTTTGTATCAAGAAAACAGTTTTTATTTTAGTCGCTTCACGACAGAAAACTCTTTAGCTTTAGCGTGTTCTTCGGCGATTGCAGTTGCTTCGTCAAAGATAAAATACGGCTTGCCATCTTTTTCTTGGGCGATCAAGACTGGTTTAGCAGCCTTGTGGTGATAGATCTGTGCAGCAACATAGGCATTTTCAAAGTCAAAATCACTAGCGATCGAGTCACCAGGATTAAAGAAGATATTTTCACTCATAAAATTCACGCCTTTCATATGGTTTCAACTACAAATCAATTGTAGCACTAATTTATCTCAGTGCGTAGAAAAACGGTAGCTATACGAGTTGACATAGTTTAAATACTGACCTACTCTGATAGTAACAGGGGGTAGGAAATGCAAGCAACACAGACGCTAAGTAAGACGCAATTATTAGTCTACTTTATTTTTTCGATCTTTTTAAATAGCTTAGGCAATGCTTTGACTGTTGCGATCAATTTAGGGAGTGCCCTATGGACCGCAGCGGCTGTCAATCTTTCTAAAGTCATGCCGATCACGTTGAGTGCGATGTTGATCTTATCAGGGATCATTGTGATCGTGACTAACATCATCATTTTGAGGCGGTTTGATCTCAAACGAGTTTTGGGCAATTTGCTCTTTATGGTGCCATTTTCGTGGTTAGTAGGCGTTTTTGAAGTCCAATTACTGAAATTACACATCACGCAACTCCCACTGTGGATGCAAGTGATACTGGATTGTTTGGGCGTTGTCTTGATCGCAGTCGCAATTTCAATCTATCAGCGAGTCAATTGGATGCTTCATCCAGTCGATGACTTGATGCAGATCGTGCGGTTCAAATATCTACATGGTAATGCGACGGTAGCTCAATTGATCGTTTTTACACCACCGATCGTGGCGATCGTGATCTCGCTAGTAGTGACGCATCAGCTATATGCGATAAATATTGGCACACTTTTTGCTTTGGCTTTTCAAGGCACGATAGTCGGGATAGCCGACAAAGTTGTTTTTCCAAATCTTAAACACCAAAATTTAGCAACGGAGCTTTGAGTTTTTGGTGCAGTAATATGTTACAATAGAAATTATAACTTAAAGAATGCGAGGAAATATCATTGATCACAGTAAGCGATGTAAGTTTGAACTTCTCAGGACGTTTGCTCTATGATGACGTCAATTTAAAATTTACACCAGGTAACTGTTATGGCGTTATCGGGGCCAATGGTGCTGGTAAGTCGACTTTCCTAAAACTATTAGAAGGTAAATTGACACCAACGACAGGGACGATCACGACTGGACCAAATGAACGGGTCTCTAGTTTGAACCAAAATCACTTTGGTTTTGAAGAATTTGAAGTGCTTGAGACCGTGATCCAAGGCCATAAGAAACTCTATGATATCATGAAAGAAAAAGATGCTTTGTATGCCAAAGCTGATTTTACTGAAGAAGATGGGTTAAAGGCAGCCGATCTAGAAGCGCAGTTTGCCGAAATGGACGGTTGGAATGCGGAAGCAGATGCCTCTCAATTGTTACAATCAGTTGGGATCCCAGAAAGCATGCACACCCAAAAGATGAGTGAATTATCGGAAAGTGAAAAGGTCAAGGTATTGTTAGCTCAAGCACTTTTCGGTGAACCAGACATCTTATTACTCGACGAACCAACGAATGGTCTAGATGTGCAAACGATCAGCTGGTTGGAGGATTTCTTGGCCGATTATCCTAAGATCGTGATCGTTGTTTCACACGACCGCCACTTCTTGAACCAAGTCTGCACGGAAATGTGTGATGTTGATTTTGGTAAGATCAAGCTTTATGTGGGTAACTACGATTTTTGGTTGGAATCAAGCCAATTAGCTGCTAAATTGCAAGCCAATGCGAATGCCAAAAAAGAAGAAAAGATCAAAGAGTTACAAGAATTTATCGCTCGTTTCTCGGCTAATGCTTCTAAGTCTAAACAAGCTACTTCACGTAAGAAACAGTTAGAAAAGATCACGTTAGATGACATCAAGCCATCTTCACGGAAGTATCCGTTCGTTAAATTTGAGATGCAACGTGAATTGGGCAATGACTTGGTTCGGGTCGAAAATGTTTCCAAGACGATCGATGGAGTCAAGATCTTAGACAACGTCAGCTTTATGATCCGCCCGGGTGAAAAAGCAGCGATCATTTCGAGAAACGATTTGGCAACGACAACTTTGATGCAGATCTTAGCTGGTAAGTTGGAACCAGACACTGGTTCTGTAACTTGGGGGCAAACTGCGATCCCAAGTTATATGCCACGTGACTTGGATGCTAACTTCAACAATGATGAATTGTCGATCTTAGATTGGTTGCGCCAATATGCGGATAAGGAACAAAACGACAATACTTTCTTGCGCGGCTTTTTAGGTAAGATGCTCTTCTCAGGTGATGACATCGATAAGCAGATCAAGGTCTTATCTGGGGGCGAAAAAGTACGTTGTATGTTATCCAAGATGATGCTCGAAAAGGGGAATGTCTTATTATTAGATGACCCAACTAACCACTTGGATCTGGAATCGATCACTTCCTTAAACGATGCGTTGATCGACTTTAAGGGTTCGTTGATCTTCACTTCTCATGACCATCAATTTATCCAAACGATCGCTGACCATATCATCGAAGTATCAGGTAAGGGTGTAGTTGATCGCTTCGATACGACCTACGATGAGTTCTTGAGTCACGAAACAGTGCAAAAGCAAGTCGAAGAATTATATTAAAAAAACAGTTCAAATAACGCGGGACCGCTCAAGTACACAGCTTGGTCGGTCTCGCGTTATTTAGCTGGCTATTTCAATTTCTTTTTTAGATATTCGAGCCAATGAGGTAAAGCCTCACTTAGATCAGCATAGGTCGTTGAAAAATCGCCGGTATACCAGGGATCGGCAACGACATGATCTTCTTTGTCTGGAGTTAGTGAGTAGACTAATTTGACCTTATCAGCGGCTTTTTTATCAGGTGCCATTCGTTTAGCATCCCGCAGGTTATTTTTATCCATGACTAAGATAAGGTCAGCACTGTTAAAATCAGTTTCATCTAGTTGGCGGGCGATCATACCAGTGGCTGGTAGCCCGTGTTTGGCCAGTTCTTTGACCGTGCGACTATCAGGAGGCGATCCGAGCTCGTATGTGCTTGTAGCGGCCGAATCAACTTGGATCTGAGAACTCAGTCCAGCTGAAGCGATCATCTCTTTAAACATTGCTTCAGCCATCGGGGAGCGACAGATATTTCCAAGACAAACAAAAATAATCTTCATATTATTACACCTTCCTAACTTTGATAACTTCACCAGAATTCAAGACTTGTCCGTTCTTTAAGACTAAGGCACCGTGGTCATTGATGTCGATCACTTGTGCTTCTAAGGTACCGGTCGGGCGTTGGATAGTGACATGTTTGCCGATCAATTCACAGTGAGCTCGGTATTCATCCATAAAAGAACCAGTCGTATAATTTTGGTAGATTTTGAAGAATTCATTTAGATAAATTGCGATGAAACGATTACGTGAGAGCCGATTTTTTTTGACATAGGGGGCTAAAGTTCCAACGCGCGCTTGAAGCTCAGGGGGAAAAGTTGAGATCTCGGTCAAAAAGTTGATCCCAGTTCCAACGACCACTTGGCTCAAACTTTGGGTCTCTAGATCAGCGACCCCTTCGGTCAGGATACCGCAGATCTTCTTATCATCGACTAAGACATCGTTGACCCATTTGATCGTGGGCTTTAGCGCCAGTGTTTTCTCTAAGGTGCGCGTGACCGCGATGGCAGTGGCCGTCGTAAGTAGTCCAGGGTCAAAATCAGTGCTCTTGTTGGCTAAGAGGATACTGAGATAGATCCCTGTGTTTTTAGGTGAGATGAAATCTCGTTGATAGCGTCCATAGCCAGCTGTTTGGTGGTCGGCGATCACAACTAGTGGCGTTTGTAACGTAGTGTTTAATCCAAGTTCTTTGGCTTTGAGATTAGTCGAAGGAAGAGAGTCAAATACTTGGAGTTCTAGGTCTAAGTCCGAAGAAAGAGCTTGTAAGATCGCCGTTTGATTCAAAGTATCACTATCGGTGTAGCGGTAGCCCACATGTGGTTTGCTGTCGATCTGATAGCCGGCTTCTTTTAGTTGTTTGATCGCTTTCCAGATCGCGGCTCGGGTGAGCTGTAAACGGTCAGCTAATTCTTGCCCAGAAAGATAAGTTTCACTTCTTGTCAATAACTCTAAAACACGTTCAGACGTTTTCATTGGGGCACATCCTTTTCAAAGTTTAGATATATTTTAACATGTTAGAGGCTAAGTTGTGATATGGTTAAATAAACTGATTTTTGGAGGGACTAAAATGAAAGTCAACACCAAAACATGGCTCAAGCTAGCCTTGATCTTGGTCAGTGGCCTATGTTTATATTTGTTTTTGCGCAATGATGCTTTTTTATATCAACAACCGATCGGAAAAGTGGTAGCTGTTAAGCAAGCTGCACCGGAAAAAACGACCGATGTGTATAATAACAGCGATGAGACGACCCAGCAGACCTTGACGTTAGAGATATTGAATGGTAAATACCGCGGGCAAAGTTTTAAAGTCAACAATACTTATTCAAGATCAGGTGGACTTGATCAAAAATATCATCTAGGGCAACAAATATTTGTCAATATCCATGAACATCGTGGACAAAAAGACATCGTGATCTCACACTATAAACGTGATGTCTATTTGATAATGCTGAGTTGGGCAGTCGTAGTCTTACTGTATTTAACGATACAGTTTCAAGGGATACGTTCGTTGTTGAGCGTGATCTTAAATTTCGTCTTGTTTTTATTGATAGTTCAAGTAGATGTCTTCTTGAATCTGACGAACTTCTTTTGGATTTTTGCAATAGCGGCCTTGCTTTTTACCGCATTATCTCTGGCGTTAGTGATCGGGCTAAACAAGCAATTTAGCGTGACTTTTTTGGCGATCTTTCTCGGGACGACTAGTGCACTAATCATTGGCTGTTTAGTTCTGTATTTTACTAAGAGTAAAGGCGTGCACTATGAAGCTTTAGATTTTGCGACCCAATCACCTAAGCAACTTTTCTTAGCGGCGACAGTGATCGGTTTGTTAGGAGCAGTTATGGATGCGGCGACTGATATCGTTTCAACACTTTTTGAGATGAAACGCAGCCAACCCGAATTGACGAAACAACAATTATTTAAATCGGGTCAAGTGATCGGACGTTCGGTCATGGGACCACTAGTCAATGTTTTGTTGCTAATCTTTTTTGCAGAAACGTTTGCGATGTCGGTCTTATATTTCAAGACGGGTAACAGTATCGCTTATACGTTTGAGTGGACCATGGCTTTAGGGATCGTCCAAGCGTTGATCAGTGGGATCGGGATCGTTTTGACTGTTCCGTTAGCTAGTTTTTTAAGTGCCCAGTTTTTAGGGGGGAAGTAAAATGTCGGCAATTAGTATTTTAACGCTTATTTTAGCAGGTTTGATGTTACTTGTTGGTGGTAAAGCTGGTCTAACTGCATTTTTTAGTGCCGTATTCAACTTTGTCATTTTGTTTATAACAGTCATCTTGATCACGGGTGGTTTGCCTCCAGTCTGGGTCGCCTTTTTTGCGGGAGTTTGTATCCTAGCGATCACGATCTATATGGGAAATAAGGATGAAAAAACGGCCAATATTGCTTTTAAGGCGACGTTGATCGTGTTGATCGTGATGCTGATCTTGATCATTCCGCTGGATCATTTCGCTCAGATCAAGGGTTTTGCTAACGAGCAATCCGAAGAGATCGAGGCGTTTGATCTTTTGGTCGGAGTCAATTTCGAGCAGTTGATCATTGCCACAACAGTCTTGAGTACTTTAGGGGCAATTGCAGAAGCTGCGATCGCGGTCGCAAGTGGGTTAAATGAATTGATCGAACAAAGACCGACGATCACTTTACCCGAGGTCTTCAAAAGTGGTAAAACGATCGGCTTTCAGATCATGGGGATGACGTTTAATACGTTATTTTTTGGAATGTTTGGCAGTGATCTAGCGCTATTTATTTTGTTGTACAAATTAGAGGCAGGCTTTAGTTATTACTTAAATTCCAAGATCTTTGTCAAAGAATGCTTAGCGGTACTTTATTCAGCAATCGCTGTGATCTTGGTGATCTGGATCACAACGTATTTGGTCGGGAAAAAGCTCAATGAAAAACGAGCCCAGATCGATAAATGAGTGCGCAAAATGGTATAATGTAACTGTAAGATCATTATGCTGTTTGTTTAAAGCGGAAAGGAAAAGCTATTTTTTAATAGTCGGCTGATAGTTATGAAAAAACAAAGAATATTAACGTTGGGCTGTTTGCTTTTTAGTGTGCTATTTATCTTGAGTGCCTGTTCGAATCGTCAAACAGAGACTAAGACTAGCGAAAGCACTAGTCAAACAGTTCAAGCCAAAGTCAATGAACGCTATCAAAATGCACTTTCATATTTGGAATCAGGTGAAAATAAGCAAGCTTATGATGAGTTGAATAAGATCAAAAATATCAAGCAGGCCCCAGCACGTGTGCGGGAATTAAAAGCTGATCTTGCTTCGCTCTTGGCAGCTAAAAAGGCTGTGACCGCAGCTAAGTTGACCGAAGCGGAGAAATACTTAGCTCAATTAGAGAAAGTTGAATCACCGACAGCTTTAGTCAAACAAGTCAATGAACTTGAAAAAGAATATCAAGCCGTAAAGTTGGCTAAACATTATGCCGATGAAGTTGAACAATACTATCAAGCTGGTGCTTATCAAGCAGCGGGCGGTAGTTTACAAGCGTTAGATTCGCTTTCTAGTAAGTATCAAGCTGTGGCGATGTTACAAGAAAAAGAAGGTGGCTATAAAGCCAAGATCGCTTCAGCACAAGCGACGACTAGCTCTGAACAAAGTAGTACCGCTACTAGTACAAGTGAGGTAACTACTTCAAATAACGCAACGTCTAAGGCTGGATACACTAACGCCCGGAGCTCGAAGTTACTGAGTTCAGAGTATAAAAAAGAAACTGGTAGCGAGATCGCCAGTGCTCCAAGTGAGGCTGTCTCCTCAATGTCAGCTAAGATGAGCAACCAAGATGTCTTGAGTGCTTTTCGTAAGGCGACTGCGATCCCACAAGAAGCCGGTGACCAATATTATGTTCAAGATCTCGGTAATGGTCACTACCAGATCGAGATCAGACATACCAGTCCAAGCGATCCGCAAGTTTCCAATTTGAAAGGTATGTATCAATTTGACCTGACCAGTGGAGTGGCACAAAAGTTAAATGAAGTCAGTGGACAGTACGAAAAACTTAATTAATAAATAATGGGTGAGAAAAGAGAATGCAATTTGTCAAAGAAAACATTTGGCTCAAAGGTGATCTAGTGATCGCAGGGATCGTGTTGCTTTTAACGATCATTGGGCGTTTGACTAGCAACCATATTTTAGTTTCAGATATTTTATTTATGAGTGGATTAGCGTTATTGTGTTTAATGATGTTTGACATTTTACTACACGCTAACTTGTTGGCTGGTTGGTTCCAACGCCAACGCAAGGGTGAAAGTGATGAAGAATTTGCCAAACGCAAGATCGACATCAAGCGGGTAGCTTCAGAGAAGAAAAATGCACCGATCCATTTTAAAAAGTTTAGCTTCAATTGCTTGCTTTTAGGGAGTTTTATGATAATTTTAGCTGTCATTGTGACACTATAACCAATGAAGGCCCCATCATGATGTTTTGCATCACGATGGGGCCTTCGTTATCCACTGGCCACTGCATTAGATGAGCCGGTCATTTTTAATGTGCTCTGAAAATTCTTGATAGTAAGGTTGGAAGACTTCTTGTTGGTCTTCAGGAGTACCTAACATTTGTTTTGGAAAGAAGAAACGTTCGTCACCCAGTTCTTTATCAGTCACAGCCTTGACTAGAGGTGAGACCTCGGATAGTTCTTCTAGGTCGCCATTTGGCTGGATCAAATTGATCTTAGCTTTAGAATCATAAAGCGCATAGGGTAAGTTGAAACTATCATTAGTTGCAGTGTAGTAATTAGCGTCATAGCCTGAATTGGTCACGAGTGAGGCTAATTTTGGTAATAGATCAGCTTGTTCTTCTGTGACGCGCACTGATTTTAAAGGCTGACGATCTAAGAAACGTTGGGCTAAGTCACTTAGGATCGGATCTTTGGCAGTCCGCCAGTTTTCAAAGCAAGTATTTAAGATCCCATCGTCAAGGCGCAAGTAATCGGCTAGTGTAAAATCTTTTTCGAAGAAAGGCTGTAAAAGCTCGGCGGCAAAATCTTTTGGTAATTTACCAGCTAAATAGAGGTTTTTAGCTCGCTTGAGCAAATGGCCCAGAATAACTTCCATTGAGCGGGAAACGGGATGGAAATAGACTTGTTGATACATTTGAAGGCGACTGATGATGTAATCTTCGACTGCATGCATCCCGCTGTATTCAAAGACGATCCCATTTTTACTTGGGCGCATGACGCGTAAGATCCGCGTCAGATCAAATGTTCCATAGTTAGCCCCAGTGAAATACGAATCGCGTAAAAGATAATCCATCCGGTCAGCGTCGATCTGACTAGAGATCATTTGCACGACTTGGAGATTGGGGTAAGTCTTAGCGATCACGCTGGCAACTTTTTCGGGAAAGTCAGGTGCGACTTGTTTTAAGACCGCATTGATCTGGGTATTTTCTGATGTGATGATCGTGCGGGTCATTTCTTCATGGTCGGTTTCAAAAATATGTTCAAAAGTATGTGAGTAAGCGCCATGTCCTACATCGTGTAGAAGTGCAGCGCATAATGCTACTAAGCGCTCGTTATCATCCCAACCACCATCACCCGATATTTTAGTGGCGTAGTTTCGTGCAAATAGATCACAGATCCGACGGGTGATCTCGTAAACACCGACCGAGTGTGTAAAGCGGGAATGCTCGGCACTATGGAAGGTGTAATTGGTCGTTCCCAGTTGTTTGATCCGACGCAAACGTTGGAACTCGCGGGTGTTGATCAGGTCGAGAATGACTTGGTGTTTGATATAGATATAGTCATGGATCGGGTCGCGCAAGACTTTTTCTAACGGCAACATTTTTGAGGTATAGCGAGTTGTGATTTTAAAGCCCCCTTCGTAATAATTATTGTTATAATAAGTATATACGTTGAGTGATCAATTGTACATGTTTAGAAATGGGGTAGAGCGTTTTGACAATGCAAGTACCAGTGGAAATAAAATTAAAAACGGTCCAAACTCAGGCGGGTGAGATCGAAAAATTTGAATTGCTCGAACAGGGTGAGTTGACGCGTAAGGGAGAAACGGTATATTTGCGGTATACCGAGGCTAAAGCTGGCGCCCAAACGATTTTAAAGATCAAGCCAGCTGAATTATTGCTGACTAGACGCCAAAAGGAGTTAGCTTTGCAATTAAATTTAGCTGAGGGTCAGCAAACCAATGCTAAGTATAAGACAGCTTATGGGATCATTCCGTTGGCGGTCAAGTGTACGACTTACAGATATGAACAGCTTGCTGAAACTAGCGGTGAGTTAAAGGTGGAATATCTCTTATATTCGGGTGAAGAATTATTGGGAGAATACAAATTAGAATTGCAATTCAAGGCTTAATATTGTAAGATGAAGAGTAAACTGTGGAAAGGACGTGTACCAGTTTGGAGCTAGAAAAATTCAAAGATGCTAACCGCAATGAATTATCAATGGTCGAAGTTGCACACGCAATTTTAAGTCAAAAAGGTGATGTGATTGCCTTTGCTGACTTAACAAATGCAATTCAAGAATATCTTGGTAAGAGCGACCAAGAGATCCGTGACCGTTTAGCGCAATTTTATACAGATTTAAATGTTGATGGCAGCTTCATCTCTTTAGGGGATAATCTTTGGGGCTTACGCTCATGGTATCCATTTGAATCGATCGACGAAGCACTCGTTCACTCTGAAGACGAAGAAGAAACTCGTCCACGCAAGAAGCGTAAGAAAGTCAATGCTTTCTTGGCTGATGCGACTGACGATGATGACGTGATCGATTACAATGATGATGATCCAGAAGATGTCGATCTAGATGATGATTATGACGATGATGACGATGATGATGAAGATCGCGAATTAAAAGCTTATAGCAAAGATCTAAGCGATATCGACGATCCAGAAGATGAAGAAGATGATCTTCCAGATGGGATCGAAGGTCAGTTGACTGAATTATCAGATGCTGATTTAGAAGATTAATAATTTTGTGCTTGACGTCAAGCAGTGTTTTATGTAAAATTCAATATGGGCGCTTCACTTATAGGTGAAGTCAGACGTACGGCAAGGCAAGCTCCCTATTCTAAGAGATGAATAGGGAGCTTGTTATTTTTGTTAGTTCTACCCTGATAAATTAAATTAAAGGAGCATTTAATAATGACCAAGTATATTTTTGTTACGGGCGGCGTTGTTTCATCTCTAGGCAAAGGTATTGTTGCCGCTTCACTAGGCCGTTTATTGAAAAACCGCGGATTAAAAGTTACGATCCAAAAATTCGATCCATACATCAACGTTGACCCAGGGACGATGAGCCCCTATCAACACGGTGAAGTTTTCGTGACCGATGATGGCACAGAGACTGATTTGGATCTCGGTCACTATGAACGCTTCATTGATATCAATTTGAACAAATACTCAAACGTTACAACTGGTAAGATCTACTCAGAAGTTTTGAAAAAAGAACGTCGTGGTGATTACTTAGGCGCAACGGTCCAAGTTATCCCACATATCACAAATATGATCAAAGAAAAGATCATGCGTGCTGGTACGATCACCGATGCAGATGTTGTTATCACAGAAGTTGGGGGAACAGTAGGGGATATCGAATCACTTCCGTTCCTTGAAGCGTTGCGTCAAATGAAGTCTGAAGTTGGGAGTGAAAATGTAGTTTACATCCACACGACTTTAGTACCATACTTGAATGCAGCTGGTGAAATGAAGACCAAGCCAACACAACACAGTGTAAAGGAATTACGTGGCTTAGGTATCCAACCAAATATCTTGGTCGTTCGGACAGAAAAACCAATTTCTCAAAGTATGCGTGACAAGATCGCTAACTTCTGTGACGTAGAACCAGAAGCTGTGATCGAATCAATGGACGTAGATACACTTTATCAGATCCCATTGAACCTCCAAGCACAACACATGGATGATATCGTATGTAAGAAGTTGCATCTTGAAACACCAGAAGCTGACATGACTGATTGGAGTAAGTTAGCTGATAAGGTACGTAACTTAAATGGTGAAGTTAAGATCGCTTTAGTTGGTAAGTATGTTCAATTACCAGATGCATATATCTCAGTCAACGAAGCCTTGCGTCATGCAGGTTATGCGATCGATTCTAAGATCAATATCGATTACTTTGATTCAGAAAAATTGACTGCTGAAAATGTAGCCGAACAATTAGGTAGCTATGATGGGATCATCGTGCCAGGTGGCTTTGGTGACCGTGGCCTTGAAGGTATGATCCAATCGATCCGCTATGCTCGTGAAAATGACGTGCCATTCTTAGGTATCTGCTTAGGAATGCAAATGGCATGTATTGAATTTGCCCGCGATGTGTGTGGTCTTGAAGATAGCAACACAGCAGAAGTTGATCCTAATGCTAAGAATAAGATCATCGATCTAATGGCTGATCAAGCTGAAATTCAAGATATGGGTGGTACACAACGGCTAGGTCTTTACCCATGTAAATTAAAACCGGGTACAAAGACAGCCGAAGCTTATGGTAACCAAGACGTGATCCAACAACGTCACCGTCATCGTTATGAATTTAACAACCAATACCGTGAGATCATGGCTGAAAAAGGCTTAGTCTTTGCCGGTACTTCACCAAACAACCATTTAGTCGAAGTTGTGGAAATTCCAGAAAACAAATTCTTTGTGGCTGCGCAATACCACCCAGAATTCTTATCCCGTCCACAACGTCCAGAAGGTTTATTTGCTGCTTTCGTAGCTGCAGCTGCTGGAAAATAGACCATTTAAAAGCACTTCAATTTGAGGTGCTTTTTTTAATAGCTATAATTATTGAGTTGTAGTTAACAGCGATAAGTAGTAGGATCAGCGTAAAATAACTAAGTGAGAAGGTTAGTGATGGCTAAAAAATGGTCAATATTTTTACTTATTGCAACAATGATCAGTGTGCTAAGTGGGTGTGGGAACAGCTCCGCACCTAAAAGAGAGCAGCATACTTCGAGATCTGAAAAAGTATTTAAGAGTAAGCCGGAAAATACTTCAAAAGAAAAAAGGATAATAAAACTATACGCTCAAAGAGGGATAAAAGTCGATATAAGTCCATTTAAAGCGGGCTATCAAGTGATACCGAGGGATGGTTCGCTATTGGGAAATTTACGAAATAATGATAAAGATGGCTATATCCAAAACCAACTCGTTCCAATTTCAAAAATTATCAGCCAAGAAAGTAACGCTAAGATCTACCTTAAAGCAAATGATCCGAATAATGTGCTGTTAGCGGTATGTAATAACGGGGAAATTGAATATACGCTGCTCAGGTGAGCTGATTTTTAGCATTGTGATTTGAAATATATTTCGAATTGCAATGCTGTTTTAGTGTAATTTAAAAATTAGCTAAGATATTTCACTGATAAAGCACTAATTTACATTGAAACCTTAGCTTTTATCCTGTAAAATTCAATATGGCGCATTGTTTACTGTTTAATGATCTGCGCAGACTATTTGATGATGATTCGAAAAGATATATATTTATTTAATTGATTTAGTGAGGAATTTAACAAAATGAAAAAAATGATTGTCAAGGGTTCGCAAAAATTGTCAGGAGAAGTGACGATCGGCGGGGCCAAAAATAGTACTGTAGCTCTTATTCCAGCTTCCATTTTAGCTGATACACCTGTTGAATTTGATTCTGTTCCTGATATTTTAGATGTGCACAACTTAATGTTGATTTTAAAATCAATGAACGTAAAATCATTTTATAACCGAGGAAAACTTACCGTTGATCCAACAACGATCGAATCCACTCCACTTCCCGGTGGAGCTATTCGCAGTTTGCGAGCTTCTTATTATTTTATGGGTGCTTTGCTTGGTAAATTCGGTAAAGCTGTCGTAGGTTTCCCCGGTGGTGATAATATCGGGCCACGTCCGATCGACCAACATATCAAGGGCTTTAAAGCTTTGGGCGCTAAAGTCGTTGAAAAAGATGATACGGTTTATATCACGACTGGTCCAGAAGGCTTACAAGGTGCCCGGATCTTCTTTGATCTAGTTTCGGTCGGTGCGACGATCAATGTTTTATTAGCTGCGGTCAAAGCTAAAGGGACAACGATCATGGAAAATGTTGCACGTGAGCCAGAGATCGTTGATCTAGCAACATTTTTAAATAACATGGGGGCTAAGATCCGTGGGGCTGGAACGGATGTGATCCGCGTACAGGGTGTTGACAGCTTAAAAGCGCAAAACATTCACACGATCATTCCCGATCGGATCGAAGCGGGAACATATTTGTCATTTGCAGCTGCAAACGGTGAAGGGGTCTTGGTGAAAAATGTGATCACGGAACATTTGGATCCTTTTATCGCTAAGATGCAAGAAATGGGCGTGACCCTTGAGATCGATGAAGATAAGATCTATGTTCCTGGGGGCGACCTTCTAGCCCCAGTTAGCGTCAAAACCGCACCTTTCCCAGGCTTAGCCACTGATCTACAGCAACCCTTGACTCCACTTTTAATGAAAGCTAAGGGCAGTTCAACGATTATTGATACCCTTTATCCACAAAGAACTAAGCATATTCCTGAAATGCAAAAAATGGGTGCTAAGATCTCCAGTCAAGATGGTGTGATCACGATCGGTCACGCTAAGAAGTTGATCGGTACAACGGTAGAAGCTGGCGAGATCAGAGCCGGCGTATCATTGTTAGGTTTGGCTTTAATGGCAGATGGTACAACAACGATCACCAAGGCGGACAACATTTTACGTGGGTATGATCGGATCGTTGAAAAATTCCGCGGGTTAAATGTTGATCTGAAAGTTATCACTGAGAGTGAAACACTAGATTTTTAAAATAATTACGATAGAGGCGATCGCATGTCAGAAATGCAAACTTTAGAAGACTTACAAAAAAAGACGTTAAAAGAATTATATGAGTACGCACGTAAGTATAAGATCAAATACTACAGCCAGATGAACAAAAAAGAACTTTCCTTGGCTGTTATCCGTGCTCAAGCAGAAGAATCAAGTTTTGTCATGAAGGGCGTCTTAGAGATCTTTTATGATGAAGGTGGCTACGGCTTTTTACGTCCATTGAATTATAATCAATCCAAAGAAGATATTTATGTCTCGGCTTCTCAGATCAAGCGCTTTGGCTTGCGTAACGGCGATGAGGTCGTAGGTAAAGTCCGACCTCCAAGACAAAATGTCGCTAACGACCGCTATGGAATGCTTTATATCGATTCTGTTAACGGAAAAAGTCCAGAAGAAGCCAAAGGTAGACCGCATTTTCCAGCGTTAACGGCAAAATATCCTGATCAACGTTTGATCTTAGAACATGATCCTAAAAAATTATCGACACGAATGATCGACCTATTTGCCCCGATCGGTTTTGGCCAACGGGGGCTGATCGTGGCACCACCTAAAGCGGGTAAGACTACCTTTTTAAAGGATATTGCGGCAGGGATCTCGAAAAATCATCCCGAAGCAAAGTTATTAGTCCTTCTGATCGATGAACGACCTGAAGAAGTGACCGATCTGGAAGAATATTTAGCGAAGATCAATCCAAATGGTGAGGTCGTCTACTCAACGTTTGATCAACGTCCAGAAAACCATGTGCATATTTCTGAGCTGGTCTTAGAAAGAGCGATGCGGTTAGTTGAAGACAAACAAGATGTCATCATCTTATTGGATTCGTTGACACGTTTAGCTCGAGCATATAATCTAGTCGTCCCAGCAAGCGGAAAGACCTTATCTGGTGGTCTTGATCCAACGGCACTGTATCGCCCTAAGAAGTTCTTTGGGGCTGCGCGGAATGTCAAAGAAGGTGGGAGCTTGACGATCTTGGCGACCGCTTTAGTTGATACTGGTAGTCGAATGGATGATATTATTTTTGAAGAGTTCAAGGGGACCGGTAACCAAGAACTGCAATTGAGCCGAACCTTAGCCGAACGTCGCATCTTCCCAGCGGTCGACTTGAAAAAATCAGGAACGCGTAAAGAAGAATTACTCCTTTCAGACGATGAATTGGAAGCAGTTTGGAAACTGCGCCGTGCGATGGGGGATGACACGCTAAAGGACACCGAACAGATCTTAAAGATCTTGCGCCAAACCAAAAATAATCAAGATTTTTGTATGCAGATCGATCAACTAGAACTTTCAAATAGTTCGACACAAAATCTCAAAAGATAATTGCAACGAAGTAAAATTCATGGTATCATGTTGTTTGTTGTATAACACGAAAATAACTCTGACCCAGCAAATGGATCAGGGCAAAGGAGCGAAATTAGAATGAAACAAGGAATCCATCCAGATTATCACAAAGTTGTTTTCATGGACTCAGCTACAGGTTACAAGTTCTTGTCTGGTTCAACAAAGACAACTGAAGAAACAATTGAATGGGAAGACGGTAACACATACCCATTGATTCGTGTGGAAATCTCCAGCGACTCACACCCATTCTACACAGGTAAGCAAAAATTCACACAAGCCGATGGTCGTGTGGATCGCTTCAACAAGAAATACGGTTTTACAAACTAATATATTTCATGAAAGCTACGGTCTTGACCGTGGCTTTTTTATTTTAAAGCAGTAACTGCGCTAAGTGTTGCTAATGCAATTGCATTTGAGAAAACGTATCTAAGAATAATGCCTTACAATGCTCGGGGATCCCCAGCTCATACATCAATTTATCTGGACCAACTTCTAGATCGGTCGTCGCGTAGTAGTGACATAAAAGCAAGATGATCGCAAATCGATCGGCCTCTGCTTCAAAGTGTGAGATAAAACGACTATGGTTCATATATTGGAGCAATAGTGGTCTGATCCCTTTATGGAGCAAAATATGCCCTAGTTCATGTGCGACGACAAAACGTTGCGTAGTAGTGGCAAGGTGTTGGTTGAGATAGATCAATGAGACATCACAGTAAGTGGTTTTAAAGCCTAGAATATCGCCAAGATCAAAGTATAAGATCTCAATATCTAAGGTAGCACAGAGAATATAAGGATCAAAAGTCCGATCGTATCGTTTGAGAGTAATGACTTTTTCAAATAAGCGCTCCATTTTTAAACCTCCTGAACGTATGTTTGGTTTTAGTTTAGCACTTGCCTCAGAAAAGTAAAATAAAAAGTCCTCTAAATTAGAGAACTTTTCTAGTTATTATCATAATGCTCTGCTTGCTTGCGTTGGCTGAGTTCTAAGCCGATCTCAAGCGCGTTGGCAAGTAACTTGCGATTGTCAGATGTTAGAGGTAGGCCGTCAAAGTTTAGATCGGGTTCATTTTCAGTAAGAGCGATCAAGTCTTTGATCTTGCGTGCGAGATCTTTTGCAGTTTGTTCATTATATTTGTGATAAAGCTTTTCTCCCTTAGGAATATCCGCAGACTTTTTACCTAAGATAAAATCAGTTGAGACATCGAAGATCTCGGCTAGTTTTAAGATCTCCTCTGCGCGTAATGGGCGATCACCATGTTCGATCCGCCCCATAACGTTTTTATTTAAGCCCATCAGCTTAGCAAGTTGTGCTTGCGATAGGTCGTGACTTTCTCGAAGTGTGATGATCACTTCGGGGATCGTTGACTTCATATCACACCTCCTTTATCAATTCGACCAAATAAAGCGCCAATGAAAAAAGCGGGTGCAAAATGAAGATAATTTATTGACATACCTATTTTGGAGTGATATATTCATAGTGCAAAGGATTTAGGTATATCTAAAAATTGTCTCTATTTTGTTTGCTTTGTTGAAAGGATCAGTATTACTTTCCCGTATACTGATCCATGTCCATTGACGATATTGAAACTTAATGCCAGCAATTGCGCCAACAATTAGCTGGTCAGCTTTGATCAATTATTCTGACACAATCATAGCATAATTTTTATATCCTGTCATTTTCAAGTTTTAGGCTAAGCGGTGAAGCCCCGCTGTATCAGCCTTAGGGCGTTAAAAGCTTGTCGTCCTGAAATCAGTCAAGACCTGATAAAACATTTTTCTGGCATTATAAGTTATAGTGGCGGAAAGCCGATCTTTTTTGATCGAGCTTGTTCATACTTATCGGCATAAGGGGGGCCTGATGTGGGAACCCCTTTTTGCCTTACTAAAAATTAGGGGGAATCGACATGTTACTTATCAAGAGTAATAACTCAAAACAACAAGTGTTGAATCAAGCACTAAAAAAGTTGACAGAAGATCTACATTTGAAGCTGGTTGCGTTTGCAGCTGATGAATTTGGGGTCAACGAAGCAGAAATGGTCGTTTTTTTACTGGACCAACAATCACGCTTAAAGTTACCACTGCTACAAGAGGGATTGTCGGAGCGCAAGATCAAAACTAAGGTGCTTGAAACGGAAAATTATGGACTTTTCCCAACGATTTGATGATAATCGCTTGCGAAAAATGTGTGCTTGTCCTTTAATTAATACATAGCAGTATTTTTTGAAGGGAAGAAAAACATGCAAAAAAGCAGTTTTAGTGAACGTTGTTTGAATATATTTTTACTGTTCGTCGTTATTTCGATGGTGTTATCCTTGGGCTTTACAGTCAAGGATGCTCTATTAGGTCCCACAGCAGAGCAAGGAGCAGCTTGGTTTTTAGCACTTGAGATCGTATTAGGTTTGATCATTGTACTGATCCCCAAGTGGGTCGCTAAGCGCTTGCGGATCTATTTACCACCAACATTGTATTTGTTCTTTGCCCTCTTTATTTATGGGTCAGTCTATTTAGGGACAGTCTATCATTTCTACAGTGTTCCATATTGGGATAAAGGGCTGCATTTGTTAAGTGGTGCATTGTTAGGTGGTTTTGCCTTTTCAGCCTTTGGCGCTTTAGTTCCAGATGATGCTATCGAAAGGATCTCACCCTTTTTTATTGGGATGTATAGCGTAGCCTTTGCGGTCTTTTGTGGTGTGTTATGGGAATTTTATGAGTTTACGTGTGATAGTTTTGGCATGAACCTCCAACGTTACATGCAGGCGGGACGTCCGTTAGTTGGACGCGCTGCGTTGATGGATACGATGGGCGATCTGTTTGCTGATTTTATCGGTGCCTTGCTTTTCGCAGTGATAGCTTATGTACAACTAAAGAAAAATCGTAATTGGTTAAAGAGTTTCTTCTTTAAACGAATTGAATAGTAATAATGATTTAAGGCTTTTGTGGTGCAAATATCACAAAAGCCTCTTTTTTTGAAAAAATAATAAAAAATTAAATATTATTTATTTTATGTTAAGAAGTTTGATTTGCTTATGAAATAGCATGCAAAAAGGTGAGATACCTGTTAAGGTTAAGACAGGGACAAGAAAGGCGTGATGTCATGAAAGCATGGATCAAATGGAGTGTTTGTTTCGGAATGTTTCTCCAAGCTGCTGTAGGAGGCATCGTGATCGCTTGGTGGTTTTTCCCACAGGCAAGTATCTTCCAAAATATTTTTGCCTATCTACTGACTGACTTTGGGCAAAAGGTCATTTTAGGCCTTGGGATATATCTAGTTGTACTTGCAGTTTTGTGGCTTAGTTGGACGATCAGTCGTCCGACGACACAGGGCAGTATGACGATCCACCGCGATCATGCCAGTAAGGTTCAGATCGATCAAAAGGCAGTTGAGAATAATGTTCGTTTGACGCTTGGTAAGTATGATCTGTTTAACATTGAGGTCAAAGTTAAGTTGTTATCTAATCGAAGGCAAGCTGATGTAGTTGTTGTGGCGACGTTATCGCAAACGACCGATCCTACAGTGTTAGAGTCACAAATCACCCAAACTGTGAGGCGTGATTTAAAGGAGATGTTGAATATCGAACTAAGACGTTTAAATTTAAAACTTAAACCATATCATTATGATCAAAAAGTTACTATTGTCTAGGGATACAAAGAAATTGCGAGGTAAGCGATATGGAGAAAGAAAAGTTAGAACAGAAATTGACCTTTGATGATCAGGTGATCGAAAAAATTGCCGGGATCACAGCAAATCAAGTTCCCGGGATCATTTCACTTGATGGCAACATGTTCAGTGAATTTACCGATAAACTGACCCAAGGGACCGATAAGACCAAAGGGATCGAAGCTGAAGTCGGTGAAAAGCAAGTGGCGATCAAAATGGATGCCACGATCGAATATGGTAAAAGTGCCGAGACGATCTTTGAAGAGGTCTCAAGCAGAGTCCAAAAAGCTTTACGCGAGATGACAGGGCTAAATTTAGTGAAATTTGAAATGCATATCAACGACGTAAAAACTAAAGAAGAATTGCAACAAGATAATAAGTAGGAGGACCAAAAATGAGTGAAGAAAAATTAAAAGGCTTAAAAGACGAGGCAGTAGGTAAGGTCAAAGAGACTGAAGGAAAATTGACCGATGACAAGGTGCGCGAAACGCAAGGTAAAGCACAAGGATTGTTGGGTAAAGCGCGTGAAAAAGCAGCTGATCTGAAAGAAGATATCGAACAGGGTGCTGAAAAACTAAAAGAAAAATTTGAAAAAGACGATAAAAATAAATAAGGAAGTGATTTAAATGTTACATTGGCTTTGGGTATTGATCGTTGGTGCGATCATTGGTGCAATTGCAGGTGCCTTGACGAAAAATGGTGGTTCGATGGGCTGGATCAGTAATATTTTAGCTGGTCTGATCGGTTCATCATTAGGTGAAGCTTTACTAGGTGCTTGGGGACCACAGGTTGCGGGGATGGCGATCATTCCTTCGATCATCGGTGCGGTGATCTTGGTACTTATTGTGTCGGCTATCTTTAGTAGAAGAGCACATGCATAGTTAAAACGGCTTAGACTAGGGGCAATTGTCACTAGTCTTTTTTTGTAGACGGTTCAATTATTAAATATTAAAATTATGGTGAGGGGGAAGATACAGAGAGGATGGGCAGGATGGATATCTTAAAATTAAAAAATGTCGTTAAAATTTATAAAATGGCTGGAGGCGGCACCTTTGAGGCGTTGAAAAATATCAATGCGACCTTTTCAGCCGGTGAGTTAGTCTCGATCGTCGGTGAATCGGGGAGTGGAAAATCCACGTTGATGAATTTGATCGGTGGCTTGGATTCTGACTTTGAGGGTGAAATCAGTTATCGCGGTAAAAATTTGCGCGATTACACTGCACAAGAACTAGCTGATTACCATAAGAAAAGCATCGGGTTTATCTTTCAAAACTTTAATTTGATCCCCCATTTGAATTTGATCGATAATGTTGCCTTAGCGATGACGTTATCTAATGTCGATAAGGAGACGCGGGTCAAACGCGCCAAGGAACTGTTAGAAAAGGTTGGTTTAAAAGATCATCTCTATAAAAAGCCAGATCAGATCTCTGGCGGCCAAAAGCAACGCGTTGCGATCGCCCGGGCTTTGATCAATGATCCCGATGTTATCATTGCTGATGAACCTACGGGGGCTTTAGATGCTGAAACGACAGACAATGTTTTGGCTTTGATCAAAGAGATCGCGCAAAGTGGTAAGTTAGTTTTGATGGTGACTCACTCAGATCGTGTAGCTGCCCATTGTACACGGGTCTTGCGGATCGATAATGGAGAACTGGTTTCAGATGAAGTGACGGGTAAGTTAGAGCCCTTAGCGACGAGAACAGAACATGACGCTATCGAAGTCAAAAATATGAGCTTGTTCAATGCGATCAGATTAGCCTTTCTCAATATGAAAGCCAAATTGGGCCGTAATACTTTAGTTGCCTTTGGGACTAGTATCGGGATCATGGCAGTTGTTTTGATGTTATCGATCGGGCGGGGCGTAACTACTTATATTAAAGATACGATGAATAGTTACACCAATCCTAATGTGACAGAAGTCCATCGCCAAAGCATGATGCCTGATCCTGATAAGCAACCGGATATGGACGATCATGCAGAGATCAGTCGGATGCAACAAAACAATATGGCAGCTTTGACGGGCTCGGGAACAGATAATGATTTTACGACAAAAGATATCACAAAACTTAAAACTATCAAACATGTCGATCGTCTGGAAAAGGGCTATTCGACGCTTTCGTTAGGCACAAACAGTGTTAGTTATGGTGATAAAAATGCTACGATCATGACATTACAAACGATGTCGAGCAATATCACCAAGTCAAGTATCGTTTCAGGTAAAGCCCCTGGAAAAGATGAGGTATTACTTGATAAGGGAACGGCAGATCTCTTGACCAAGAATATTGTTGGTAAAGAAGTAACGTTCAAGCTAACGATCGATGGTAAGCAAGTCGAGCAAAAATTAAAGGTCAGCGGGACCTATGAACAGCAGGGGTCTAACTTCAGCACTGCAATCGTCCGTTATAGCGATCTAAAAGATATTTTTGCTCAAAATGGACAGACGTTGAAGCCTAATGTTGTCTATCTCTATACTAAGGATAAAGACAATACCGAAAAGATCAAAGATGAGGTCAAAAAGCTTGGTTTCAGTGGCTCGATGCAAGAAACGATGACTGAGATGTTTACTAAGATGATGGATGTCATCAGCTATGTCTTAGCCGCGATCGCCGCCGTTTCGTTAGTGGTCTCAGCGATCATGATCTTAGTAGTCTTGAATATCTCGGTGGTTGAACGCACTAAAGAGATCGGAGTCTTGAAAGCCTTAGGTGCTAGAAGAAAAGACATTCGACGGATCTTTGTTTCAGAAGCTTTCTTGATCGGTCTCAGCTCAGGAATACTGGGAGTCGTGTTAACTTGGATCTTACAAGTTTTAGTCAACCATTTTACGGTAGCGCAGTTTGAGGTGCCAGTAGTGATGATGACGACTAACTATATTTTGACAGGGATCGTGATCAGTGTAGTCATCAGCATGTTAGCGGGACTTTTGCCAGCCGATCGCGCTTCAAAATTAGACCCAGTTGAAGCTTTGCGAAAAGAATAGTATATAAGGCCCTCACCACGTGGCATCGTGGTGAGGGCCTTGTTGTTATGTTAGTTTTGTTTGTTACATATTTTTTAGTAATAAAAGGGTCTTTTGATCATGTTCACCGTGAAAAAATTTATCCAGTACAGCTTGAAAAATGGGGTCGTTACTGGCTTTAAAAAAGAGTGTCATTGACGACTTGAGCTTTAGATCATCGGGAAAACCAAAGATCGTTTTAGCGTTATTGGTCGGAACTTGTAACAGAACTTCACACAATTGACGTAAATTGTTGCCTAAATATGGATCGGCCAAGAAGGCTTGGGCTTCATTGAGATCAGCTATCCCGTATAAGTGAGCGGTCTGACTTTTGCCTAAGCCACGTAATTGGGGAAACATGAACCACATCCAGTGGGAACGTTTCTTTTGTGCTTTGAGTTCGGTCATAGCTAGTTTGAAATATTGTTGTTGCGGAGCGGTAAATCTTGCTAAAGTCATTATTCATTTTCCTTTCCGATAGGGGAGTTATAGACCGTGTCGTGCAAGATATCTAGCAACTGTTTTTTAGCTGGTGTCATTACTTGAGTCGCACGTGTGACGATCGAGAGTAAGAATTTGGGCTGTTGTTCGTCTAGGAGTTCTAGAACGGAAAAGTCATCGTTGGGGCTGATCGCAATGTCTGTCAAACAGGCGATCCCCGTGTTGCTTACGACCATGGATTTTAACACGTGGACGTAATTAGTACGGTAGATGACATCAGGTCGGAAGTGCTCTTTTTGTGCTAAGAGTTTGAGGACCTTATCATGAATGAAGCCTTCATTATGCACGATAAAGCGCTCGTCTTTTAATTCGGAAAAATAGACGGCCTTTTTTGAGGCTAGGGGATGTTGCTTGCTGACGATGATCTTAAATGACGCTTGAGCAAAAGTTTCAGCTTTTAGAGCGGGTTGGGTCAAAGGTTCAAGTGAGCCTAAGAGACAAAAATCAAGCGAGCCATCTAATAAGAGCTTAAGTAGAGCTTGTGAACCAGCTTCCCTAGTCTCGAGTTGTTCGATCAAACCAGTCGCGATCAATTTAGAAACGATATTGGGGAAAAAATAATTGCCGATGATCGGTGGTAGCCCAAAGAGTAATTTTTCTTGTTTAGCACGCAAAGCTTCTTTTTTAGCGATAGCTAACTCGTTTAAGATCACTTTTAAATGGGCATCAAATTGGTAGCCACTAGGGGTGACCAGTAATTCTTTGTGTGAGCGATCCCGGATAAAAAAGGTCGTTTCAAATTCTTCTTCGAGCCGCTTGATCGCTAATGTGACCGTTGGTTGGCTAACAGAGAATATCTGGGCAACTTTGGAAAAATTTTTTTCTTTGACTAATTGGTGGAAATATTCAAAATCTCTAATATTCATCTTCAGATCCTTGATTTGACAGCTTTTTAAAAGCTCATATTAATTTTACTAATAGTGTACCACAAAGTTGACTATAAAAATCGCACCGTTTTAAAATGAGTGACATCAATTGAGATCTAGTAAAAAAGGAGCCGATAAACATGGCAGATACAATGAACATTTTAAATAATCCTTTTTTAAATAAAGGAACAGCTTTTACAGTTAAAGAACGTAAAGAACTTGGTTTGACAGGTGCTTTACCAGCTAAGGTCCAAACTTTACAAGAACAAGCAGACCAAGCTTACGGTCAATTCAAGCGCAAATCAAGCCAATTAGAACAACGCCAATTCTTGATGACGATCTTTAATACGAATCGAACACTATTCTACTATTTGATGGGACAACATATCGTAGAATTTATGCCGATCGTGTATGATCCAGTGATCGCTGAATCGATCGAACAATACAGTGAGATCTTCACGCGTCCCCAAGAAGCAGCTTTTATTTCTGTTGATGACCAAGACAGCATCGAAGAGTCCTTGCGAAATGCGGCTGACGGGCGTGACATTCGTTTGATCGTTGTAACTGATGCTGAGGGTATCCTTGGTATGGGTGATTGGGGCGTTAATGGTGTTGATATCGCAGTCGGAAAATTGATGGTCTACACAGCAGCTGCTGGTATCGATCCAGCTCAAGTTTTACCAGTTTCACTTGATGCCGGAACAAATAATGAAAAACTATTGAATGATCCTCTTTACCTTGGTAACCGCCATGCACGTGTTTATGGTGAAAAATACCATGCAATGGTCGACAAGTTTGTTGCTGCAGCAGAAAAACTCTTCCCTGAAAGCTTACTGCACTTTGAAGACTTTGGACGCTCGAATGCAGCGGTCATCTTGGAAAAATATCAAGATAAGATCTTGACCTTCAATGACGATATCCAAGGAACAGGTATCATTTCGCTTGCTGGTGTCTTGGGTGCGATGAATATTTCTAAAGAAAAGATCACCGATCAGATCTTCTTGACTTTCGGTGCTGGGACAGCTGGTGTCGGGATCGCCAATATGTTATTTGATGAATTGGTTCGCGAAGGCTTGAGCGAAACAGAAGCTAAAAAGCACTTCTACTTAGTCGATAAACAAGGGCTTTTATTCGAAGATACAGAAGATCTAACTCCAGGTCAAAAAGCTTTTGTGCGCAAACGTTCAGAATTTGAGAATGCTGATGAGTTAACGAACTTAGAAGCTGTCGTTAAAGCAGTTCATCCAACTGTTATGATCGGGACCTCGACACAACCAGGTACATTCACGGAAAGTATCGTTAAGGAAATGGCAGCTCACACGAAACGTCCAGTGATCTTCCCATTGTCTAACCCAACACGTTTGGCTGAAGCTAAAGCAGAAGATCTTTTGAAATGGACAGATGGTCGTGCTTTAGTTGCAACAGGTATCCCAGCTGGTGATATCGAATATAACGGTGTAACTTACAATATCGGTCAAGCAAACAATGCTTTGGTCTACCCAGGTGTTGGTTTTGGTGCGATCGCGGCTAAAGCTAAGATCTTAAACGAAAAGATGTTGGCCGATGCAGCCCACGCTTTAGGTGGTATCGTTGATCCAGATCAACCAGGTGCTGCAGTGTTACCACCAGTTTCTAAGTTACAAGAATTCTCACAAACAGTTGCTCAAGTCGTAGCACAATCAGCGATCGATCAAGGCCTTGCTGGCGTGACAGACGCTAAGAAGGCAGTGGCTGATATGAAGTGGGAACCTAAATATTAATAAATTGATAAAAGGCCACTTGTTGGTCTTTTATCTTTGGCAGAAGAAAAAGGAGAATTATTATGGCAGTTTTTTTAACTTCCGTCTCAAGTGTGCTTGTGATCGTATTGATCATGGCACTTGGTTATATTTTACGTAAAACAGGTTGGTTTGCCGATTCATTTGGTGGCAATATCGCATCTTTGATCACTAAGATCGCTTTACCAGCTTCGATCTTTATGGGTGTGATGGATCACTTGACTCGGGAAAGCCTCTTAGGTTTAGGAAAAGGTATTATTTTTCCAGCCTTAGGTGTGATCATTGGTTATGTGATCGCTTGGTCAGCAGTTAAAGTCTTAAAGATCAAGCCGGGTCGTCGGGGGATCTTCATGAATGCGGTCGTTAACGCAAATACGATCTTTATCGGGATGCCTTTGAACAATGCGCTTTTTGGTGAAAAGGCGATGAGTTATTTCTTGATCTATTACATCATCAATACCGTTTCAACTTGGGCTTTTGGGGTCTACTTGATCTCAAATGATGATCCAACGGTCGATAAGAGTCAAAAGAAAGCTCATAAGATCAATTGGAAAAAAGTTCTACCAATGCCACTCGTTGGTTTTATCGTAGCGATCGTGTGGTTGCTATTAGGGATCCCAGTACCAAGTTTTATGGGACAAACCTTGTCTTATGTCGGTGCTTTGGTGACACCATTGTCCTTGATCTATATCGGGATCGTGTTATGTGATGCAGGTTTGAACAATTTCCGGTTCGAACGCGATTCGATTTTGGCATTATTAGGTCGTTTTGTGTTATCACCAGTCGTGTTGATCTTGTTGATCAAAGCAGGTGCAAGTTTTGGGGTCGACTTACCGACATTGATGCGTCAAACATTAGTTGTTCAATCAGCAACTCCAATGTTAGCCGTCTTACCTATTTTGGCAAAGGAAGCTCATGGGGATGTTAAATATGCAACTGATGTGGTCGTGATGAGTACTGTTTTATTTGTAGTCGTAGTACCGATCTTGATGGCGATCTTACAATTTATTTAGTGTAATATAAAGTCAGTTTTAGTGCTGTAAGCATTAGAACTGACTTTTTTAAATTTTTGGAAAATTCCTTGCATCATAGCCAAATTTGACTAAAATAAACTTACAAGTGATCAGCGAACTTTTCTTTTGTAATATTTAACGCAGGATAATATAATCTATAAAAAGATCATAAAAAAGGAAGTTTAATTTGAAACAACGAAAAAAAACGCAACGGATCGCCTTTTTAGCGCTATTTACAGCGATCATTATCATCCAAAATTTTATCCCATTTCTGGGTTATATTCCACTTGGCCCCCTTAATTTAACGATCATCCATATCACTGTGATCGTGGCTGCACTCGTTTTAGGACCTAAAGATGGTGCGATCGTCGGTGGAGTCTGGGGCACGATCACCTTTATTCGCGCCTTTGTTTGGCCGACGAGTCCCTTGGCAACGATCGTCTTTACGAATCCACTGGTCTCTGTTTTACCTCGGATCTTGATCGGGGTCGTGGCAGGCTATACATTTATGTGGTTATCTAAACGCTTATCCTCAAAGATCTTAGCTGCAGGTATCGCAGCCGTTTTAGGGTCATTGACTAATACATCGTTAGTTTTAGGCCAGATCTATCTCTTTTATCAAGGGCAAGCACCAGCCATGTATGCCTTGGATGTAGCAGCCTTGTTACCATATCTATTGGGGGTCGTGGCAACAAATGGGTTACCAGAAGCGGCTTTGGCAGCGATCATTGCCCCCAGTGTTTCGCTTTCTTTACTGAGAAAATTAAAAGCGTAGGTTCTTGATTTTTAAGAAAGGCGGTATTTTGTGGCACGTCGAAAAAAGAAAAATTACTCACAGTTACTTTTTTTAGGTTTTATAGTGCTACTAGCGGTAACATTTCTTACGGGCATGGCAGATAAATATTTTGCTACTAGTGAGACACCGCAAGCGACAACTTCAAATGATGAACAAGCTAAACAAAATTTTATCAAGCAACTTGCTCCGATCGCGCAAGCCGAACAGCGCCAGTATGGTGTTTTAGCAAGTATCACCTTAGCTCAAGCAGCCTTAGAGTCTGATTGGGGCAAAAGTGAACTTTCTGCTAAGTACAATAACTTATTTGGGATCAAAAATCCGAACGGGTCTTTGATGACAACGCAAGAATATGTCGATGGCCAATGGACTACGATCAAGGATACTTTTGCAGTCTATGGCAGTTGGGAAGATTCGGTCAAGGCGCATACACAACTTTTTGTTGATGGAACGGACTGGAATACCGATCATTATGGGCCAGTACTGCAAGCCAAAAATTATGAACAAGCAGCGTGGGCTTTACAAAATCAAGGCTACGCGACTGATCCTAATTATGCCGAAAAGTTGATTGCCTTGATCAAACAGTATAATTTAAATCAATACGATTTATGATACATTTCAGATATTTTGGTGTAAAAGCCGAATATTTGAGCTTGAAAACGAAAAATAGTTATGCTATTCTAGCTACAGGTTACTTATATAATGCCATAATCTGGTTGGCGAGTTTCTACCCAAGACCGTAAATCTTGGACTATGAGTAAAAAAACGTTAGGAGACCAGACTTTTGTTTTTGCCAAAGTCTGGTCTTTATTATTTTTAGGGGGCTATAGCTTGAAAGTATTAGAAGAACGCATCAAACAAGATGGTGTTGTTTTACCGGGAAACGTATTAAAGGTCAATCAATTCTTGAACCATCAGATCGACCCACAGTTGATGTATGAGATCGGCCAAGAATTTGAGCGTTTATTCAAAGATGAGGCTGTGACAAAGATCTTGACGGTCGAAGCTTCAGGGATCGCACCAGCTATCATGGCTGGACTCGTGATGGATGTTCCAGTGGTCTTTGCGCGCAAGAAAAATCCATCGACCTTGGATAGTGATGTCTATGTGGCTGAGGTCTACTCATATACTAAAAAGGTGACCAATACGATCTCAGTTGACCAAAAATTTTTATCGGAAACTGACCGCGTGTTAGTGATCGATGATTTCTTGGCTAACGGGCAGGCAGTCTTGGGCTTACTTGAGATCTGTCGCCAAGCTAGTGCCCATATCGTTGGAGCAGGGGTAGTTGTTGAAAAATCGTTCCAAGATGGGGCTAAATTGATCAAAGAGCGCGGGGTAAGATTGGAATCACTTGCGCGGATCGCTTCTTTTGAAGACGATAAAGTGCACTTTGTGGGGGAATAACACGATGAAAAAAGCAAATAACAGTCAGGCGGCTTTACTAGGTTTACAGCATTTATTAGCGATGTATTCTGGAGCGGTGGCCGTTCCCTTATTGATCGGGACAGCCTTGAATTTTAACACCGAACAGATGACTTACCTGGTTTCGATCGACATTTTTATGTGTGGGTTAGCTACTTTACTTCAGCTTATGCGCAATCGTTATTTTGGGATCGGCCTGCCCGTTGTTTTAGGGTGTGCGATCCAAGCTGTCGAACCGTTAAAGATGATCGGAAGCCAATTTACGATCCAGACGATGTATGGGGCGATCATTGTGGCGGGGATCTTTGTTTGTCTAGTCTCGGGCCAGTTTTCGAAGGTCAAACGCCTCTTTCCACCTGTGGTCACAGGGACGTTGATCACTGTTATCGGTCTGACATTGATCCCGATCGCGATCCAAAATATCGGTGGTGGTAATGCTAGTGCTAAAGATTTTGGTTCACTTACCAATATCACTTTGGGCTTTTTGACGGTGATCTTGATTTTAGCGATCCAAGTCTTTGCAAAGGGCTTTTTGAGTTCAATCGCAGTCTTACTGGGATTAGTGATCGGGAGTTTAGTAGCTGCAGCGCTGGGGCTAGTTTCCTTGGCGCCATTACATGAAGCACCGTGGTTCCACGTACCACAGCCTTTTTACTTTGGGATGCCTCACTTTGAATGGTCATCTTCAGTTACGATGATCATCATCGCTTTGGTTTCCATGGTCGAATCGACGGGTGTTTATTTTGCTTTAGGGGATATTTTGAATAAAAAGATCACCGAAAAAGACCTCAAACTTGGATATCGCGCTGAAGGGATGGCTGTCATTTTAGGTGGGATCTTCAATACTTTCCCATATACGACATTTTCACAAAATGTTGGCTTGCTTGAGCTTTCAGGGATCAAGACCAAGCGTCCGATCTATTGGTCAGCAGGACTTTTGATGCTGTTAGGGCTGTTGCCTAAGGCGGGGGCGTTAGCGACGATGATCCCGACACCGGTTTTAGGTGGGGCGATGCTAGTGATGTTTGCGATGATCAGTGTGCAAGGGATCAGGATCTTAGCTAATGTTGATTTTACCGACCAACGAAATATCTTAGTTGTGGCGGTTTCGATCGGTTTAGGTCTGGGCGTGTCGATCTATCCAAATATCTTCCAAAATCTACCGCGTGCAGTTCAACTATTCTTAGGTAATGGGATCGTGGTGGCAAGTTTAAGTTCAGTATTATTGAATTTGGCCTTCAAGGGTAGAGCAGGACTAGCTAAAAAAGATATCAAGTAACAAGTGCGTGTTTTAGAAGATGTAGACAAATAATGTGTGAAGCAGGTGATAGCCTACTTTTTTTGTTAGGTGGCACAAAATATATTTTTAAAAATTTACATTGTTAAAATACTGTCTTGCTGAGTAATGTGGTAAAATAGAAAGTAAGTATTAGTGATACGAGAGGTTGTGAGAGAATGGAACAAGAGATCCTTTTTCCAGGCGATACTTTAGGGATCATCGGGGGCAATCCCAACGGCATCATGTTAGCACGGGCGGCTAAGAAAATGGGCTTTACTGTGATCGTTTATTGTTCAGACGAAAGTAATCCCGTGTTAGCCGAAGCTGATGTAAAAATGGTCGGTAAGTTGAACGAAAAAACAAAGCTCCAAGATTTTGCACAGCGGTGTGACTTAGTAACTTATACCTCAGAAAACATTGATGTTGAGGCGGTCAAATTCTTGCAACGCTTCACGCGGGTCCCCCAAGGTAGTGATACGTTGGAGATCACGCAGGACCGCTTATTAGAACGGGCTTTCTTTGAACAGCTCAATATCAACGTTGCACCGTACGCTACGATCGTCAGTTTAGATGATGTTTACCAAGCAGTCAGTTCGATCGGTTATCCATGCATTTTAAAACCGATCCAAAAAGGTTTTGGTAAGCGCCGAAAACAGATCATCAAAAAACAAACCGACATTGCTAAGTGTGCGGACATAATCGATCTAGGGACCTATATTCTCGAGTCATGGATCCCGTATGAAAAGGAATTATCCCTGACTTTAGCCCGAGATAAAGACGGTAACTTGACGTATTTCCCGATCGCAGAAGATTATTATCGCGAACACCGTTTACATGCGACCTTGGCACCAGTAGCTTTAGATGGTGAAGTTGCAGCTGAGGTCAAGCGCTTGACAGCTGAGATCGTCAAAGAACTGAATTATGTTGGGGTCTTACAAGCAGAATTTTTCTTGACTAAGAGTGGTGCTTTGTATATCAAACGGATCATTCCGGCATTATATGCTTCAGGTTATGTATTTGATAAGGCGACCGACGTTTCGATGTTTGAACAACATTTGCGTGCCTTGGCACAGATCCCTTTGTCTAAACCTAACTTGGTAAAACCAACTGAGATGGTGATGATCGCGACCAAGGATACCGATGCTTTGCGGACACAATGGGTCTTAAAGGATAACTGGCATTACAATTATTTCCGTTATCCTAAATCGCTTCATCCCGTTAAAGCTGAAGGCTATGTTCTAGTGACCGCTGATTCGAGCAAACATGCCAAGGAACAAGTCGAAGCAACTGGGATCTGGGATGAGATCACAGCTGATGATGAAATAATTGAATAGTATTTTTTAAGACGCACGGTATTTATATCGGCGTCTTTTTACATCTTGTTTGCTAAGATTTAAGTAATTTTAAAGAATAGGGCTGTAATATTTGCTATAATAGGCATTGATTGAAAATTTTAGAGGGGATTTGAAAATTTTGACAGCAAGAAACTTATTAGATGGCATGAATGATAAGCAAGCAGAAGCTGTAGCCTGCACTGAAGGGCCACTACTCATCATGGCCGGTGCCGGTAGTGGGAAAACACGGGTCTTGACACACCGTGTAGCCTACTTGATCGAAGAAAAAAATGTAAATCCTTGGAATATTTTAGCGATCACCTTCACCAACAAAGCAGCGCGGGAAATGCGTGAGCGGATCAATAAGTTGATCGCTGAAGGTGCAGAAGATATTTGGGTCTCGACTTTCCACGCTTTATGTGTCCGGATCTTACGCCGTGATGCTGAAAAGATCGGCTATGATCGCAATTTTACGATCGCAAGCACAAGTGAGCAACGGACTTTGATGAAACACATTTTAGCGGATAACTTAAACGTTGACGTTAAAAAATTCGAGCCCCGGGCCGTTCTGAGTGCGATCTCGAACGCCAAAAATGATTTAAAGACACCAGCAGAACTAAGAAAAGATGCAGCTGATCCATTTTCACAGGTGGTAAGTGATGCTTATGAATTATACCAAGAGCAGTTGCAAAATAATCAAGCTTTGGATTTTGATGATCTCATCATGCAAACGATCCGGTTATTTAAAGAATCACCAGAAACATTGGCATTTTATCAACGTAAATTTCACTATATCCATGTGGATGAATACCAAGATACTAACGAAGCTCAATATCAATTGGTCAGCATGTTAGCTCAAACATATCGTAATCTATGTGTTGTGGGGGATGCTGATCAAAGTATTTACGGTTGGCGTGGAGCTAATATGGAAAATATCATGAATTTTGAGGAAGATTATCCTGATGCGACCGTGATCAAGTTGGAACAAAATTATCGTTCAACTAAGACGATCTTGCAAGCGGCTAATGAAGTTATCGAAAATAACATCAATCGTAAAGCTAAAACATTATGGACACAAAATGCAGAAGGCGAAAAGATCCATTATTATCGTGCAGATAATGCCAACGATGAAGCCTTTTATGTCGTTAAGCAGATCCAGCAAAAGATGCGCACTGAAGGTAAGCATTATGGCGATTTTGCTGTCTTATACCGCACAAATGCCCAATCACGTGTGATCGAAGAAACATTTGTCAAAGCTAATATCCCGTATAAATTAGTTGGGGCTCACCGGTTCTACGATCGAAAGGAAATTTTGGATATTTTAGCTTATCTGCGTTTAGCTGCCAATCCGAATGATTCCTTGAGTTTTGCGCGTGTTGCTAATGAACCTAAACGGGGGATCGGGGCAACTAGTTTGGCTAAATTGCAAGCATTTGCTGAGATGAACGGTCTTGCCTTGATCGAAGCAGCAGAAAACGTCATTATGACTGGCGTAAGTGGCAAGGCAGCTACCCAATTAGAAAGTTTCGCTAAGTTGATCCGGCGCTTCAATGAATTGGAGAAAACTAAGAATATCACTGAGTTGACGGAGATCATTTTAGATGAATCGGGCTATAAACAAAGCTTACAAGCTAAAAATACGCTCGAAGATCAAAGTCGCCTAGAAAACTTAGAAGAATTCATGTCTGTAACAAAGCAATTTGATGAAAACTGGGAACCAGAAGAAGAAAATAGCGATCCGTTCGTTGATTTCTTAGCTGACCTAGCTTTGGTTTCTGATCAAGATAGCGTTGATGAAGATCCAGATGAAGTGACCTTGATGACATTGCACGCCGCTAAGGGTCTGGAATTTCCAACAGTCTTTTTGATGGGCTTAGAAGAAGGGATCTTCCCGTTAGGCCGAGCTGTGATGGATGAAAGTGAGCTCGAAGAAGAACGGCGCTTGGCCTATGTTGGGATCACCCGGGCTGAAGAAGAACTCTACTTATCAAATGCCTTCTCGCGGATGCTCTATGGACGGCGCCAGAGCAACCAAGTTTCCCGCTTTATCAGTGAGATCTCCGATGAATTGTTGCAAAGTGATAACGAAACTTTAGCTGATTATCAACCAAAAACCAAAGTCGATGTTCCTTTTGCTAAGAAGCCAGTTTACCGCAAACCAGCTGGAACTGTCGAAAAAAGCCAAGGAACTGGGGCTGAAAAGAAACAATGGAATATCGGTGATAAGGTCTCCCATAAAGCCTGGGGTACAGGGACTGTGGTCAAGGTCAGTGGTAGTGGTGGAGATATCGAACTTGATATCGCCTTTGCTGGCCAAGGGATCAAGCGACTATTAGCGGCCTTTGCACCGATCACTAAGATTTAAAAAGAGGTAAAAGAGATGGAAGCAAAGACTTTAGAAGAGGTCAAAGATCTACGTGCTCAATTGAACAAATGGAGCCATGAATACTATGTGTTAGATCGACCAACAGTGGAAGATCATGTCTATGACGCTACCTATCAACGTTTGGTCGAACTTGAAACTAAGTATCCTGAGCTCGTAACTGATGATTCACCTACTAGACGTGTCGGCGGTCAAGTTTTAAGTGGCTTTGAAAAGGTCGAACATGAGATTCCGATGCTTTCACTAGGCGATGTTTTTTCAAAAGCAGAACTAGCCGAATTCAAAACCAAACTAGAGGAAAATGTAGCCAAGACTTTTGCTTATAGCTGTGAATTAAAGATCGACGGCTTAGCGATCTCATTGGTCTACGAAAAAGGTGTCTTTGTCAAAGGTTCGACCCGTGGCAACGGGATCATCGGTGAAGATATCACGGAAAACTTAAAAACGATCAAGGCGATCCCTTTGCGTTTAAGTGAACCGATCGACGTTGAAGTCCGGGGCGAATGCTATATGCCAAAAGAGTCATTTCTAAAATTGAATAAGGCGCGCGAAGAACAGGGCCAAACAGTCTTTGCTAACCCAAGAAATGCTGCAGCTGGTTCATTGCGGCAATTAGATACCAAAGAAACAGCCAAGCGTAATTTAAGTGTCTTTATGTATTATTTGATGGAGCCCGAAAAATTTGGGGTCGCGACCCAAAGTCAGGCTTTAGCTCAATTAAAAGCATGGGGCTTCAAAGTCAATGAAGAAGCGATCGTAGCGAGTGAAATGGCTGAGATCAATGACTATATTGATAAATATCAGGCTAAACGGGCACAACTAGCTTATGAGATCGATGGGATCGTGATCAAAGCTGATCCGTTTGCGATCCACGCCGAAGTTGGAAATACGGTCAAAGTTCCGCGTTGGGCGATCGCTTATAAATTTCCACCAGACGAACAAGAAACGATCGTCCGTGAGATCGAATGGACGGTGGGACGGACTGGAGTGGTGACACCAACGGCCGTGATGGATCCAGTGACTTTAGCGGGGACCGTGGTTTCAAGAGCTTCTTTACACAATCCTGATTATTTGCAACAAAAAGACATCCGCCTCGGTGATACTGTCAAATTACACAAAGCAGGCGACATTATTCCAGAGATCTCAGAAGTTGTGTTGGCTAAACGTCCAGCTTCAAGTCAACCTTATACGATACCGACAGAATGTCCTGAATGTGGCGCAAAACTGGTTCATTTGGATGACGAAGTTGCGTTGCGGTGTATCAATCCGCAGTGCCCAGCCTTATTAAAAGAAAGTCTGACGCACTTTGCGTCGCGAAATGCGATGAACATAGATGGGTTAGGGCCACGGATCATTGAACAACTCTTCGACAAGAAATTGATCAAAGATGCGGCGGGGCTATATAATTTGACCTTTGATGAATTATTGACGTTAGATAAATTCAAAGAAAAATCAGCCAATAATTTGTTACAAGCGATCGAACAGAGCAAAGCTAACTCATTAGAACGGTTACTTTTTGGCTTGGGGATCCGGCATGTGGGGGCCAAAGCGGCATTTATCTTAGCCCAACACTTTAAGACGATCCAAGCTTTAAAGAAAGCAACGGTAGCAGAGATCGTAGAACTTGACTCGATCGGCGAAACGATCGCGGATGCTGTGGTGACATATTTTGAAAATGAACAAGTTGACCTATTATTGGAAGAATTTACTGCAGCTGGAGTTAATTTGACTTTCCTAGGTCAGAGCGCTGAAGAGCTAGCCGAGCAAACAGCCGATGATCCATTGAATGGTCTGACCGTAGTTTTAACGGGAAAACTCGACAAGATCAAGCGAGCGGAAGCTAAACAGATCTTAGAGGCGCATGGTGCTAAAGTAACAGGGAGCGTTTCGAAAAAGACCGACCTTTTAGTTGCAGGTCATGATGCTGGTAGCAAATTGACTAAGGCCCAAGAATTAGGAATAAAAATTATTGATGAAGATGAATTTTTACGGCAAACAGGAGGCAATTGATGAGAAAGAAGTATTTAGCATTAGTTAGCTTATGTGCAGGTACCATGTTACTTTCAGCCTGTGGTAATTTAGGAAGCAGTGGCTCTGGCAATTCAGTCACGCAATCAACGCAACAATCCAAAAAGGGTTACCAAACTACGGGTCAAGTAGATACCTCCGATTATCAAGGTGTGATCGAAAATGGACGTTATTTAACGAGTAAGGCTCGTGGTGTCGGGATCGTTCAAAATTCAGAAAATATGTTGAATTTAAAGAGTTTTGAAAGTGGCATGACAACTTTATCTAAAGAGGAATTTCCCACCAAAGATTACATTTTCCGCGAAGGCCAATTGTTGACCAAAGGCACGGTTCAAGATTGGCTCGGGCGTAAGTCAAAGGATAACCCGACTGGTCTAAATCCTGAAGATAATGGCGAAAAAGACGCAGACAAGCGCAATCCGATCTATATCCAACAGATCGAAGAACAAGATTACATGAAAGAGACCGATGGCAAACTGGAATTAGCTGGGATCACGATCGGTATCGGAATGAATCGTAAGGATTATTACCAAAAAGAACAGTATGGTGCGATGTACACCACTAATATCTCCAAGGAAAAAATGGAAGAAGAGGGTAAAAAAGCCGCAGCTGAAGTCTTGAAGCGGGTCAGAAAACTCGATGGTGCATCAGATGTACCGATCTTGATCTGTATGTATGAACAAGCGCCTAATGATAGTTTGGTCGGGGGAACTTTCTATGCTTATAGTGTGAGTGATGGTGATACTTTGGGGAGTTGGAAGGAAACTAATCTCCAAACCTCAGTCTTGCCATCAACAGCAGAAAATGGTGCGGTCAACGATAATGATGAAAGTTCCTTCAATGCTTTCAAAAATAAGACGCAAAGCTTTTTCCCTAACTTAGCTGGGGTAACGGCTCAAGCCAAGTATAAGAATAAGTCACTCCAAGAACTGCACGTTAAGATCACGACCCAATTTTACAGTGAAACTGAGATCAGAAGCTTTACGCAGTTTGTTTCTCAGATGGCAAAGACCTACTTGCCGGGTGATATTCCGATCGATATCACGATCAAAGGCTCAGATGGTGAAGTTCAAGCCTTTCTAGCTCGCGAAAAAGATAGTGGTAACTTCTATGCCCACGTCTTTGATGATTAGAATAAAATCGACTATAAAAAAGTCAGCAGATCTATGCTAAAATATTAAGCAGATATGCAAGAAAGAAGGATGAAGATGGCGATCAGCGCAAATGAAGTAAAGCACGTTGCAAGTTTGGCAAAGCTTGAATTTAGCGATGCAGAATTACAAAAATTCACCGGTCAAATGGACCAGATCATCAATATGGTACAACAATTGAGTGAAGTCGATACGACAGATGTACCGGTAACGACAACTGTGACGGATGCCTTTAATGTGATGCGAGAAGATATCGCAGTTAAGGGGACCGACCGTGAATTGTTGATGGAAAATGTACCTGAAAGAAAAGATGGCTTTATCAAAGTGCCAGCAATTATTGATGAAAGCGAGGAAGGCTAGCCCATGGATTATTTTACAACTGATCTGACCAGTTTACATGAAAAATTGGTCAACAAAGATTTGAGCGTGGAGGAGTTAGCGAAAGATACTTTCAAGACGATCAAAGACCGTGATCAACAGATCGCTGCTTTCCTAGCTTTAAACGAAGAAGCTGCTTTGAAGCAAGCTAAAGAACTTGACCAAAATGGGATCGATCCAGCTAATGTTTTAGCTGGGATCCCGATCGCGATCAAAGATAATATCGTGACAAAAGGCTTGCGGACAACGGCTGCCAGCAAGATGTTAGAAAACTTTGACCCGATCTATGATGCAACAGTTATGGAAAAATTAGCTGCTGCTCAAATGATCAATGTGGGTAAAGTCAACATGGATGAATTTGCTATGGGTGGTTCGACTGAAAGTTCAGCCTTTAAGGTAACTAAGAATGCTTGGGATCAAACTAAAGTCCCTGGTGGCTCTTCTGGTGGTTCAGCAGCCGCTGTTGCTTCGGGCCAAGTTTTAGCTGCCCTAGGTTCAGATACCGGTGGTTCGATCCGTCAACCAGCAGCATATAATGGTATCGTTGGGGTCAAACCTACTTATGGTCGTGTATCTCGTTACGGCTTGATCGCTTTTGCTTCTAGCTTAGATCAGATCGGACCATTGACACGCACAGTCAAAGACAATGCCTATGTCCTAAATGCGATCAGCGGTCATGATAGCCGTGATTTTACCAGCTCTAACCGTGAAGTTCCTGACTTTACCCAAGGCTTAGATGGTGATATCAAGGGTATGAAGATCGCCGTGCCAAAAGAATACTTTGGTGAAGGTGTTGATGAAGATGTTAAAGAAGCGATCAAAGAAGCGATCAAGACATTTGAAAGCTTGGGTGCGACCGTTGATGAAGTTTCCTTGCCACACAGCAAGTATGGGGTACAAGTATACTACATCATTGCCTCTTCTGAAGCTTCATCTAACTTACAACGTTTTGATGGGATCCGCTACGGCTTTAGAGCCCAAGATGTTAAGAACTTAGAAGACGTTTATGTTCGTTCACGCTCGGAAGGCTTTGGCGATGAAGTTAAACGCCGGATCATGTTAGGGACATTCTCACTTTCCGCTGGGACTTATGATGCCTTCTTCAAGAAAGCTGCTCAAGTTAGAACCTTGATCTGCCAAGATTTTGCGAAAGTCTTTAACGACTATGACTTGATCTTAGGACCAACTGCACCAACAACAGCTTATGGGATCGGTGATGAGATCAATGATCCGATCACGATGTACATGAATGATATCTTGACGATCCCGGTAAACTTAGCTGGTCTACCAGGGATGTCACTTCCAGCTGGTTTCTCTAACGGTTTGCCGATCGGGATGCAATTGATCGCACCACAATTTAGAGAAGATACGATGTATAAAGCGGGCTATGCTTTTGAACAAGCAACCGACTTCCATAAACAAGTTCCAACGATCGGGGGTCAAAACTAATGAACTTTGAAACAACAATCGGGCTTGAAGTCCACATTGAAATGAAGACAAACTCCAAGGCTTATTCTCCCGCACCAGTAGTTTACGGGGCAGAACCAAATACGAATACTAATGTTATCGATTGGGGCTATCCTGGGGTCTTGCCACAATTGAACAAGGGCGCTTTGGAATACGGGATGCGTGCTGCTTTAGCACTTAACTGTGAGATCACACGGGATATCCACTTTGACCGTAAGAACTACTTCTATCCAGATAATCCAAAAGCATACCAGATCACCCAAGCTCAAACACCGATCGGACACGATGGTTGGCTTGAGATCGAACTTGAAGATGGAACTAAAAAGAAGATCGGGATCGAAGAAATGCACGTCGAAGAAGATGCGGGTAAAAACACGCATAATCCGGACGGCTACTCTTATGTTGACTTGAACCGTCAAGGCACACCATTGATCGAGATCGTCTCTAAACCAGATATCGCTTCTCCAGAAGAAGCTTACGCATACTTGACACGTTTACGTCAGATCATTCAATTTACCGGCGTATCCGATGTGAAGATGGAAGAAGGTTCAATGCGGGCTGACGTTAACATCTCAGTTCGTGCGATCGGTTCAACTAAGTTTGGGACTAAGACGGAAATGAAGAACTTAAACTCCTTTGAACACGTGAAAAAAGGTTTGGAATATGAAGCTAAGCGTCAAGAACGTGTCTTGATGGCTGGTGGTGAGATCCAACAAGAAACACGGCGTTTTGATGAACCAAGTGGTGAAACGATCTTGATGCGTGTCAAAGAAGGTAAGAGCGATTACCGTTACTTCCCAGAACCTGATCTACCACCGATCCATATTTCTGATGAATGGGTCGCTGAAGTCAAAGGTTCGATCCCAGAAATGCCTGACGTTCGTCGTAAACGCTATGTCAACGACTGGGGCATTACTGAATATGATGCGGGCGTCTTGACGCAAACAAAAGAAATGTCTGATTTCTATGAAGCAACTGTAGCTGCTGGAGCGGATGCTAAATTAGCTGCTAACTGGTTGATGGGTGAAGTTAGTGCTTATTTGAATGCTCAAAAAGTTGAGTTAGGTCAAACGGCATTGACCCCAGAACATTTGGCAACCATGATCAAGTTGATTCAAGATGAAACGATCTCATCTAAGATCGCTAAGAAGGTCTTTAAAGAGATCATCAAAAATGATACCGAACCAAAAGCATGGGTCGAAGAAAAAGGCATGGTACAATTATCTGACCCAGCTAAATTGCAACCGATCATCGATGAAGTATTGGACAACAACGAACAATCGATCGAAGACTTTAAGAATGGTAAAGATCGTGCGGTTGGCTTCTTAGTGGGTAACATCATGAAACAGACCCATGGTAAAGCTAACCCTAAAGTTGTTAATAAATTGTTGATGGCAAGTTTAAAGGAAAGATAGACGCAAACTGCGCCATGAGGGAATAATTATGCAAAAGCGTTGCCGAATTATTTATAATCCGACATCTGGACGTGAAGCTTTAAAAAATGATCTAGTTGAGATCTTAAATATTTTAGAACGTGCTGGTTATGAAACGAGTGCCTTTGCAACGACGCCTGAACCTAATTCTGCTCAAAATGAAGCTAAACGAGCAGCTCAAGCAGGCTTTAACTTGATCATTGCTGCTGGTGGTGATGGCACGATCAATGAAGTCGTTAATGGGATCGCCCCTCTAAAGCATCGGCCAAAGTTGGGGATCATTCCCGCCGGTACAACTAATGACTATGCGCGTGCTTTAAAGATACCACGGGAAAGTCCGATCGAAGCAGCTAAAGTTATCGCCAATGGTAAAACGGTCAAGATGGATATCGGGCGGGCTAATGACAAATATTTTGTCAACATTGCAGCTGGTGGTCTCTTGAGTGAATTGACATATGCGGTGCCATCTGAATTCAAGACGCTCTTTGGCTATTTGGCTTACCTAGTTAAGGGGGCTGAATTGTTGCCACGGATCAAACCGATCAACATGCACCTTGAATATGATGATGGGGTTTATGACGGAAAAGCATCGATGTTTTTCTTAGCTTTGACTAATTCAGTTGGTGGCTTTGAGCAGATCGTGCCCGACGCCAGTTTAGACGACGGAAAATTTACCTTGATCGTGGTCAAGACGAGCAATCTGTTAGAAATGATGCGTTTGATCACAATGGTCTTAAACGGTGGTAAACACATCAACGACGCTAATATCCTCTATGTTAAAACATCTAAGTTGGTCGCTAAACCAGTCGACGAAAAAATGATGATCAACATCGATGGTGAATACGGTGGGGATGCACCGATGAAATTCAAGAACTTGAAACGTCACATTGAGATCTTTGCTAATACCCAAGAGATCCCAGAACGGGCGATCACGGAAGTCAAAGAAGATGAAGATATGGACGAAGCCAAGAAAAACTTTGTTGATGGTGTCCAAGAACTCGATGAATCTGACAATATCAAATTAGATAAGTAGTTAAGAACTCGTTGTTCCAAGATGGAGCAGCGAGTTTTTTTATCTAAATTTCTACTTGCCTTATAGTTCACTTCAGGGTTTATAGTTATTCTTGTAAATAAGTGGAAGCATAATATGCTCAAAAGTAAAATGAGAGAAGTTTTTGGATGACAAAAAAGATATTTTAACATGGGCAAAAGAGGTAATAGAAAAATGAAAAAAGTATTGATCATGGCAGCTAATGGACAAATTTCACGTTTAGTTGAGGAACGTGTCTTAACTGAACCAGAATTTTCTGATGTTGAGTTGACGTTATTTTTACGCGATAAAAAACGTTTGGCAGCTTTAGAAGATAATGACCGTGTGACGTTGATCGAAGGCAGTTTGAATAATTATGCTGATGTCAAACAAGCTATTTTGGGTCAAAATCTAGTCTTTGTAGGCGTGGTCGATCATACTAGTGATAACCATCAAACTAAATATGTGATCGAGGCGATGAAAGAAACAGGTGTTAAGCGGGGCGTCTTTACCAACATTTTAGGGATCTATGATGAAGTTTTAGGTGAATTTGGGCGTTAGAACAAAGAGATGGTTGCACCTGGCTTGGAATCAGCTGAAATTTCTGATAAGCTGTTGGCAAGATCAGGTCTAGACTATACGACTTTACGGCTCTCATGGTTAAATGATCGTGAAGTGGCTTATGAGATCACTCATAAAGATGAAACTTATCTCGGTGTTTCAGGTTCGCGTAAGAGTATTGCGGATGTGGTCTTAAGGATCATTGCTGATCCAAAATTTTTAGTCAATGATAGTGTGGGCATCGCTGACCCTAAGACTGAGGGCAGTGAGCGTCTAGTGTATTAATGAGAGGGGTAGATAGGATGAAAGCGGCAATCTTTGTAGAACCAGGCAAAATGGAAGTTACGGAAGTCGAAAAACCAACACTTCAAAAATCAACTGATGCGATCATCAAGATCGTGCGTGCTTGTGTCTGTGGTTCAGATCTTTGGTGGTATCGCGGGATCTCTAAACGTCAAGCTAACAGTTTAGTTGGTCATGAGGCGATCGGGCTCGTTGCTGAAGTTGGAGTAGATGTAAAAAATGTCAAAGTTGGTGATTTCGTGATCGTCCCCTTTACCCATGGTTGTGGATACTGTGCGGCATGTCAAGCAGGCTTTGATGGTAACTGTTTAAATCAAGAAGCCGGCGGTAATGGGGGCTATCAAGGTCAATATTTGCGGTATTATAACGCTGATTGGGGCCTAGTCAAGATCCCTGGTCAACCAGCTGATTATACTGATGACCAGTTGAATTCTCTTTTAACTTTATCTGATGTCATGGCAACTGGCTATCACGCTGCTTTTACGGCTGAAGTCAAAGCCGGTGATACTGTTGTTGTGATCGGTGATGGAGCTGTTGGACTTTGTGGCGTTATCGGTGCCAAATTACGTGGGGCTAAGCGGATCATCAGTTTGAGCCACCATGAAGATCGAGCTAAATTAGCCCGTGAATTTGGAGCGACTGATATCGTTTCTGAGCGTGGCGATATGGCAGTTCAAAAAGTACTAGAATTGACAGATGGTGCGGGTGCAGATGCTGTTTTAGAATGTGTAGGGGCAACTTCAGCGATCGAACAAGCCGGGCAAGTAGCTCGTCCAGGTGCAGTGATCGGTCGTGTAGGCGTTCCGCAAACTGAACCAAGCTCTAATCAACTATTTTGGAAAAATATCGGTTTACGCGGTGGGCTCGCTTCGGTCACGACTCATGATCGAGCCGTACTATTAGCGGCAGTCTTAGAGGGCAAGATCGAACCGGGTAAGGTCTTTACCAAACGTTTCACATTGGATGATGTCCAAGCCGCTTATGAAGCTATGGATAAACGTGAAGCGATCAAATCATTATTGATCATAAGTCAATAGGTCAAGGTACTTTGGGCTTCAGACCTATGAAAAAATCAATTAGGCAGCTAGGTAACTGGCTGCTTTTTTGTTAGAACAAGTATTTTGATTTTATTTTTACAAACTAATGTTCGGTATGATAGAATGGAAACGACAGATAAACGGAGGTGAGAGCATGCAACAAGGATCGATCTTTGAGGACCAAGCTAATGAACCGCTAGCTAGTCGTTTACGACCAGAGAATTTAGATCAAGTTTTCGGACAGACGCATTTATTGGGACCAGGTAAGATCTTACGAGAATTGATCACGCAAGATCGAGTGACTTCGATGATCTTATGGGGCCCTCCCGGTGTGGGGAAGACGACGTTGGCTCAAGTTATCGCTAAGCAGACTAAAGCCGGTTTTATCTCATTTAGTGCGGTCACAAGTGGGATCAAAGAGATCAAAAAGATCATGCAAGAAGCCGAAGCTAATACTGCTTATGGCCAAAAGACGATCGTTTTCGTAGACGAGATCCATCGTTTCAATAAGGCGCAACAGGATGCTTTCCTCCCATTTGTGGAAAATGGAAGTATCGTTTTGATCGGGGCAACGACAGAGAATCCATCTTTTGAGATCAATTCAGCGCTCTTATCCAGATTGAAAGTCTTTGTCTTAAAGCAACTGACGAAAGAACAATTAGTTGAATTATTGGATCGTGCTTGTCGAGAAGGATTTGAAAAAGAGCTCACCGCCTCAAAGACATTATTAGAACAGATCGCGATCTTTAGTGATGGGGATGCGCGAAATGCTTTGAATACCTTGGAGATGTTAGTTGATAATGGAAATGTCAGCCAAGATGGAACTTTAGAACTGAGCGATGATCTGTTAAGTCAAGTTTTAGGGGAAAAGACGCTCAAATATGATAAGAACGGTGAAGATCATTATGACTTGATCTCAGCGCTGCATAAATCCATGCGTAATAGCGATGTTGATGCAGCGATCTATTGGTTGAATCGGATGTTAGCTGGTGGTGAAGATCCTTTGTATATTGCCCGACGCTTGTTGCGGTTTGCCAGTGAAGATATCGGCTTAGCTGACAACAATGCATTGAATCTAGTGGTCAATGTTTTTCAAACGTGTCAATTTATCGGAATGCCCGAATGCAATGTGCATTTGACCCAAGCGGTGATCTATCTATCTTTGGCACCTAAATCTAATGCCGTCTATAAAGCAACTACAAGAGTCGCTAAAGATGTCAAACAGACTTTAAATGAACCTGTACCCCTGCAGATCAGAAATGGGACGACCAAGCTGATGAAAGAATTAGGCTATGGTAAAGGTTATGAGTTAGCTCATTTTGCTAAAGACAAACTGACTACAATGCAAACGATGCCGGATAATTTAGTGGGACATACTTATTATTTACCAACTGAGCAGGGAAACGAGATCCGTTTCAAACAACGCTTAGAACAGATCAAGGCGTGGCATCAACAACATGATAAAGCTTAAGAGTGGTGCGCCACTCTTTTTTACTTGACAAGATCATAGTTTATATATAAACTTACTAATTGAATTGTAAGGAAGTGGTAAGATGAATCGAGAAAGTTTGATCTTTATGCGTATTAGTCAGTTACAACGGCAACTTTTGGCAAACAGTGCAGAAGTCTTACAGCAAGCCGGGATAACCAACGCACAATATGATATTTTGAATCATTTATATAATCATGCTGGTTGTACACAAAAAGAATTGGCGACAACTTTGATCGTGACTAAGGGAAATATCACTCAAATCATCACAAAGATGGAGAAATTAGAGCTGATAACGCGAAAACAAGTTGGAAAGACAAAGCAACTATTTGTAGCTGAACGTGGAAGTAAGCTATATTCGATGGTAACACCTAAATTAGAGGCTGCCCATGCTGAGGCATTAGCTGGATTAAATTCAAACGACCAAAAGCAACTTTTAAAACTGTTAAAATTAGCTATGAGGGGATGAAAAAGATGCAGATCTTTCGTAAAGAACAAGCGGTCAATAATGGACGTAAAAGCTTTTGACATCAAGAATCCACGCCAGATGAGGATGTAGAGATGTTACAGATTTTTATTCGTCCACGTGAACAATATCTGAGTCCCAACGTGCAATTTTTTGACCGCAAGATCACGCGTGATGGTGCTTGGAATTTGTTAGCAGGTCCAGAAAATACGGCTAGTCCTTTGACGATCAGAGAAGCAACTTATCTCTATAATGCTCATTTTGATAAGCAAACTAAAACAACTTTACCAAATCTAATGGGATATAGACCCTGGCTATATGTAATGGAAGGTAAGCTCAAAGTGAACGGACAAAAGCTGACAAAGGGAGAAGCAGTAACCGGGGACTCAGTCGAATTAGAGCGGGTCAAGGCGTATCCGGGAACAACTTTAGTCTTATTGTTAACAGATCTACAAGCAAAAATGACTTATGCGGGGAACTTTAGTGGGATCAAGCGTTTTGAGTATGTAGCTGAATAATAAAAAATGGTGGCGCTTTGCCACTTTTTTTGTGTTCCCGGACTTGGTAGAATAGATAATAATGATAAAGAAAGAAGTTTGATGATGAAATTTTATTTGATTTTACTGCTTGCAGTTGGGTATATGTGCTCTAAAGCGTTCAAGTTTGAGAAGGTAAGTCGGTTAGAGGCTGTAACGTTACCGTTCTATGCTTTCTGGATGTTTTTAGCTAACTTTACTTGGAATTGGAAAAATGTAGGGATAATGTGTGCTTTATGCATAGTTGCAGTGTGCTTAGGTTGGTATCAGACAAGGGATGCAGAGCTCAAAGAAACTACTAGATTTGATAAACATGGACGTCCGATCAAGTTGCTCAAAAAAGGAAAAGCATATAATATTGGCTGGTTTTGGGTCTTTTTAGTGGGGATCATGTTAGAAGCTGTAGCTGAGCATGGGATCGGCTTTCAAATGATTTTAGAAAAATTGCAAGAAGAAGTTGAACGTGACCTCTTTATCTTTAAGTATTTTAGCACGGGCAGTACTTGGTATTTATGGGAACTTTCGGCTGTGTCGAACTTAGCTTGTACATATTTTTTAGAAAAGAAATTTCCTAATTTAAGGACAGCTTTTAAAAGAACAAGTAAAACTAAAACAAGTGAGGATAAGTAATGAAACGGAAATTACCTGTAGTTAAAAATCAAAAAGTAGAAGCGAAGATCGTGGATCTGACTTATCAAGGAATGGGTGTCGCTAAAGTTGACGGATATTCACTTTTTTGTGATGATGCTTTACCTGGTGAAAAAGTTAAACTCCATGTGTTAAAGGTCGGTAAAAATTTTGGTTATGCTAAAGTTATCGAACGCTTAACGACCAGTCCTGATCGGGTGACGGGGAAAGGCAAAGCTTATTCACAAACAGGGATCGCACCATTACAACACCTGGCTTATCCAGCTCAGTTGAAATTCAAACAAAAATTAGTTAGTGATTTATTGCAAAAGGCGCATCTAGCCGATCTAGCAGTTGAACAAACTTTGGGGATGGCAGAACCATATGCCTATCGTAACAAGGCCCAAGTCCCAGTCCGTGAGCTTGATGGGAAATTGACAGCTGGCTTTTTCAAGCGCGGTAGCCATAATTTCTTGCCACTAACAGACTTCTTGATCCAAGATAAGCGGATCGATGAAGTGATCCAAAAAGTGTTGGCGATCTTACAAAAATATCAAGTGACAGCTTATGATGAAGTTACACATAGCGGGATCTTACGGCATATCATGGTACGGCGAGGACACTATTCTAAAGAAGTGATGGTCGTTTTGGTGACGCGGACCAATAAGCTACCAAATAAAGAAGCGATCGTGACCGAGATCATGGCTGCTTGTCCTGATGTGGTGAGTTTGCAACAAAACATCAATTCTAAACAGACCAATGTGATCTTGGGTGACAAGACCCAGGTATTAGCGGGCCAAGAATATATCACAGATCAGTTGAATGGACTTAAATTTGAGATCTCAGCAAAATCATTTTACCAAGTCAACCCAACGCAAACCGAAAAACTTTATCAAGAGGCGATCAAGCGTGCCGGCTTGACCGGAAATGAGACCGTTATTGATGCTTACTGTGGTATTGGGACGATCTCATTATCTATGGCAAAGCATGCTAAAAAAGTGTATGGGGTCGAGATCGTTGAAGCTGCGATCGCGGATGCCAAGAAAAATGCGGCGTTAAACAACTTGGATAATTTGGAATTTGAAGTGGGCAATGCCGAAGACTGGATGGCAACTTGGCAAGAACAGGGGATCAAGCCAGATGTGATCATGGTCGATCCACCACGCAAAGGTTTGACGCAAAGTTTGATCGAAAGTGCCACTAAGATGCAACCACAAAAGATCGTTTATGTCAGCTGTAATCCAGCAACTTTAGTCCGTGATCTGCAAAGTTTCATGGAACTTGGATATGATGTGACCCAACCGATCTTGCCAGTCGATCAGTTCCCACAAACAGCACACGTTGAGTCAGTAACCGTCCTAGAACGGACACAAAACGATTAAAATTTGCTGAAGGGTTGGTTGGCCCGCTGGCCTCGGATTGCGCTATCCTTTGACCGGTGCGGGATAGGCAGATAGTGTTCAAACGAGGATAATGAGTGATTTCTAACAAATTGAGTGGACGAAATCCAAAACTATGACAGTTAAAAAGTTAGAGTGCAACTTTTAGGAAGGAGGGTAACTGGGAATGGCCATAAACAGAATGGAAAAATTTGAAAATCTGATTATGATTGAGGTGCTAAAAGCGATGCAGACACTTGGCGGTCGGGTAACGCGCAAGGAAGTAAAACGTGAGATTCGCGATCACTCCGAAGTAATTTCAGAGGAGAAGGTCGATGAAGTTAAAAAGTCAAAGAAAACAGGCGCCCCATACCGCCCTTTTGATTATCGTTTTAATTTTGCGGTTAAACATTTGATTACGACTGGTTTTATTTTCACTGAAGATAATCGCAATCTTGAGCTATCAGAAAAGGGGCGGACGGTTAAGCTAGAAGATTTTGATCCGATCCGTGATGTGCGGGCAGTGCTATCCAAAGAATCAGCCGATGAAACTGATGTAGAAGAAGAGACTGAGATTGAAGAAGAACCCTGGAAAGCTGAATTGTTAGCAGCCTTAGCTAAGATGTCACCACAGAAGTTTGAGATGTTTAGTCGTGGCTTGCTAATTCACATGGGCGTTGACCTTGACGACAATATTGGCGTTCGTTATGTCGGCGACGGTGGCCTAGATGGCTTTGGCTACATTACTTCAGATGATTTTCGAACAACTCGGGTCGCCTTACAGGCCAAACGTTGGGACGGTAAAGTTTCGGCGCCAGAAATCGACAAATTCCGTGGGGCAATGGACAAGTACAATGCCGAATACGGAATATTCATCACGACCTCAGACTTTACCCGTGAAGCCATGAAAACCGCTAAAGCCGGTACCCGGATAATTACGCTCATCAATGGGGACAAGATTTGTGGCTTAGTGGCTAAGTACCATTACTATGTAGAGCCTGTGACAACTTACAAGCTGAAGAGCTTTTTTACGGACGACGAATAAAACCCTGATAATAGCTAAGCTACTACCAGGGCATTGTGTTAGAATTTATTTACAGGTTAATTTTTATTGAATCGCCATTTTGGAATTCTACTTCACAGTAGGTTTCCTGAATGGTGATTTTTTTGATTAGTTGTCGAACGAGGTGTTCATCAAACTCATTGAGTTGCTTACTATTGATATCAATGAAATTTTGTAGGTTAACATTTTTCTGAACGACCTCATTTTGACGATCAAGGGTTAATTGAAGTTCATCGCGTTGTTGCTGAATCCTATTGAACTCATCCGAAATTTTGTCATAATCCTTGGAATGGGGTGTCTGATTGATTAAAAGAATTTGTAGGCGGTCCAGTTCACGGTCTAATTTTGTTGCTTGTTCTTCATTTACTTGGTTAATCGCATGACGGATATTATTTTGGAGCTTGGCCTGGAATATTTTGTTAGGTTCAATAATTTTATTAAAAGCTCTTAGGCAGACTTCTTTTAATTGTCGTTCAGAGATGGCGCGTCCATGGCAAGTCACAAGATCATGGTCATGGCCAGTCATACAAAGCCATTTTACGACTTGCCCGTTTTCGTCGGAGTAGTTATAGGCAACACGGTGATAAATATCTCCACAGCGGCCGCAGAATACTTTTAAGGAAAAGCAGGTGCGGTTATTGTAGTGCCTTGTTTTACCGCAGGGAACCTTGATTCCAGCCCGGCGACGCTTTCTTTCTTCTTGCACCCGGCGAAAGAGATCTTTAGGAATGATTGCCTCATGGTCGTCTTTGATATAGTACTGAGGCATAATCCCTTGGTTGCGAATTCGCTTTTTGGTTAAAAAGTCGATGGTGTATGACTTCTGTAAAAGAGCATCGCCGATATACTTTTCATTTTTGAGAATTGAAGCGATATTGGAATCGCCCCATTTAGTATTACCAGCACCGTTGGGGATGCCATCAGTGGTTAATCGCCGAGCGATTTGTTTACAAGAATATCCCTCCAAGTATTCGTAGTAGATGCGTTTTACTATTTTAGCTTGTTCGGGGTCAACAATTAGGTGTCCTTCTTCATCTTTGGTGTAGCCAAGGAACCAATTATGGTTAACCATGACTTTCCCTTGTTGATAGCGGTATTGTAAGCCGAGTTTAACGTTTTGCGATAAAGATTGGCTTTCTTGCTGAGCTAGGGAAGCCATGATTGTTAAAAGAACTTCCCCCTTGGCGTCGGTGGTTTTGATGTTTTCTTTTTCAAAGTAGACGGCGATATTCTTCTCTTTTAGTTGCCGAATGTAGTGAAGACAATCGAGAGTATTCCGGGCAAAACGGCTAATTGACTTGGTAATGATAAGGTCAATTTTGCCGGCCATGCAGTCTTCAATCATTTGGTTGAATTGCTCCCGCTTTTTGGTGTTGGTCCCAGAAATCCCATCATCGGCATAAACATTAACCAGATCCCAACCGTCATGGTTTAGGATGTAGTTGGTGTAATGGCTAACTTGGGTTTGGTAACTAGAGTTTTGTTCCTCGTATTCGGTACTTACCCGGCAATAGGCAGCTACCCTTAATTTGGGTATATCTTCCTCAAAGGGGACCGGCTTGCTACCGATATGGCGGCGGGCAGGAATGATTTTCATTTTTTTGTTGGGCATTTAAGATTCCTCACTTTCGATTAGCTGGTACAAGTATTCGGCTTGTTTAGCGGGAATATTGTACCGGTGATGTGATCGGTTCATTTTGAACTTAGTTTGGGGATAAAACTCTACCTGCTGTGTTGGTAAGTTGGTACGTCCTAAGTTTAGGGCTCGTTGATGAAGTTCAGTTTGGAGACGGTTAAAAATTTCCGGTGTTATCAACGGTGGATAGTATTTATCCCCAAGGTAGGTTTGATTAATTAAGATTCGTTTGATGGTACCGTGGAATTTAAAACCATTTTTTAAGGCGACATCTGTCAGGGAATCACCATTCAGATAGTCTTTAAAAATACTTTGAACGCGGGGGCCATTAACTGGGTCAACTTCAATCTTGCCATCTTTGATGTGGTAGCCAAAAGTAACGGTACTCATCGGCTTCAAATCCTTTCTGGTAGATTTAATCCACAGAACAAGTGGAAAACTAGATGTGAATTATCTTCAATTGTGATTTTTTCCACGGCTTCTTCAAATAATCGAGGATTAAACTCGGTTTGAATCGGGTGGCTATCTACGTAATTTAAAAGTTCACGAGTGGCAATAATCAGACTATCGTTTTTACCAATTGTGGAGCGGAGTTTACTCAGCTCTTGCCGGTATTGATTGGACTGGTCGATTAGTTTGGTCATCTTGGTCATCATTTCTTTGGGCTCGATCAAGTCTTGGGATAGCATCGTCATCAAGGTATCACGTTTTTCAGTATTGCTTAAAATAGCTGATTCTAATTCTTTAATCCGCTTATACTTGTGGTTTGCTGGTTGGTTTCGCAATGATTGAAGATAAGGCTGCAAAAGTTTCGTCCTACTGAAGATAAGTTTATTTATCATGGTCACAAAGGCGACTTCAATTTGGCGTTCATCAACTGGCTTAACCGGGCAAGACTTCTTTTCCTTAATATGAGTTTGGCAAGTCCAAGTTACCCGCTTAGCCTTCTTTTGGCGTTTAAATGTACCGCCGCAATGGCAGTTAAGTTTGCCGGAGAAAAGATATTTTTGCCGGTACTTTTGGCTACGTGTCTTGGTGTTGCGTTGCTTAGCTCTTTGCGTCAGCAAAGCCCGGGTCCGTTCAAATTCATCAAAGCTGATAATTGGCTCATGGTGGCCTTGATACCAGGTCATTGTCTCTTCATCGTAGTTGATGTGTCGGTTGAAGGCATCGTCGGTATAAGTCTTTTGCAAGCGCAGGTTGCCGGTATAAGATTCATTACGAAGCATAGTTCGAATGGTACTATCGCTCCATTTACCAACGGATGGCGCCGGAACGGTCAAGTTTTTAGCGATTGTTAGGCTGCTTTGACCATTTAAAAAGTCAGTAAAAATTTGTTTAACCACTTTAGCTTGGCTAGGAATAATTTCAAAGTTTCGGTCATAGCCATAGGGCGGAGTCGAAACTTTAAAATAGCCATTGGCCATCCGAGTTTGAATTGACCAGCGGTTGTTAGCGGCAATTGATTTTGATTCACTTTCCGCCATGCTACTAAGGACGGTTAAGATGAATTCATCGTCCATATTGCTGGTGTTCAGATTTTCCCGCTCAAAGATAATGGGGATATTGAGGTCCTTTAGCTGACGGACAATGTCCAAACAATCGGCAGCATTACGGGCAAGCCGGCTAATTGACTTGGTAATAACTAGGTCAATTTGGTGGGCTGCACAGTCCCTTAACAAGTGAAGCAACTCTGGCCGTTTATTCTTCTTAGTTCCAGAAATTCCTTCATCGTAGTAGATTCCTGCAAGTTCCCAGCCGGGATGGTTGCTAATGTAGTGTTGATAGTGTTCACGTTGAGCCTTAAGACTTTTTAACTGCTCGTCGGAACCGGTCGAAACCCGGCAATAAGCAGCAACCCGTTTTAGCTCCCGGCTGGGAATGAAATTTTGCATGATTTTTGTAGTTTCCATTGTTTTTTCCCTCCTTTCATCAGTCATGCATGTTAGCTCTGAGTTTTAGACACATCAACGAATTAAAGCTGTAATAAACCCAGTAATAGCGGGAAAGTTTGCCGGTTTTCTTGTTCGATTCGTTGGGCAATTTCAGGTGTGATTAGTCCTTGTTCTAATAGTTCTTTCGTGATTTCTTGTGCCTTTTGAAAAAGTAGTTCATTTTGAATTTGTTGATTAGTAAGGGTCATAGTTTTACCTCCTCACTGTTAGGACAGTTAGAGGCAAAAAATACAGCGGTTTTGGCAAAAAAAATAAGGCCCACAGGCGAATGAGCCCATGGACCTTATATTTATAGCAGTTGATTGACGCGTCTTTGAACGGTAGTTGGATCATAGCCAGCCGCACGCAGTTTTTGACTACGTTGGGGGTCATTACCCCATTTACCTTGAATGACTTCACGGGCCAAGGTGTCAATTGATTTTTGATTCAGCCTTTGATTTACGGCTGCTTGAATAGAGGAATAGTTATACCCAGCCGCAGAGAGGCGGTTCTTGCGGTCAGTGCCGTTACCCCATTTACCAGCTAAAACTTCAGCAACTATTTCATCTGTTGACTTTAAAGGCTTAGTATTGGCGCCATAGCCATTCAGGCCTTTTTTTCTGATGATAGCCGGATAGTCGATGTAGGAGTAGTCTAGGTCAACGTTACCGCTAATCCCGGCGATTGAACCATTAGAAGAGTATTGCCAAATCCCGCAGTTTCCGCTGTAGTTGAGACGGGGATTATATTCGGCAATCCACAAAGCATAACGACTAGCAACATCAGGAGAAATATAGTTTTGTAGCGGTGATCGTGAAATATAGAGTCCAGCATAGTAGCCATGGCTTTCAATCTCTGAACAAAATGCTTTAACCAATTCAGAACAAAAGTCTGTTCCTTGCTTAAATTGGCTCTTTTCTTCAAGGTCAAAGTAAATCGGGTAATCAAATTGTTTTCCGGCAATGGCGGTTAAGCAGGTATCGGCTTCTAGTTTTGCGTCGGTAGCGGAGTCCGCATATGAGTACCAATATGCCCCAACATTGAGTCCAGCGGCTTTGGCCCGACCGTAGTTTTGTTCAAAGTATGGATCCTTTTGGTGAATCGAATGGCCATATCCGGCATTAATAATCACGAAGTCAATCCTACTTGCTTTAACGGCATTAAAATTAATATTTTTTTGCCACAGTGAAACGTCAATTCCTTTATAAATTCCCATTTTCATCAATCCTTTTTATCCTTGTTGTTTTGGAGTTGTTCTAAGACATCTTTGAGTTGTTTGGGAAAGGGGAGTCCTAAGCGTCCAGCATTTTCTAAAAGGGAAATTCCTTCGTTGGAAATGTAGAAACAGATGGTGGCGGTTCGCAGTGGGGTGCCGTGCTTGAGTAAGTGCATATCGATGATATTTGCGAGACCAACCAAGATGAAAATAAGGACTTTCCGGTTTACGCCACGTAGGCCCACTTCACTGGAAAGCTTACGTTCACTAATCGCATATAGAATTCCCGTTATATAATCAGCAATTACAAAGGTAAGGAGAGCATACAGTAAGTCGTCCAAACCTCCGAGAAACCAGCCGATAAAGCCACCTAGGACTGCCCAATACATACTAATAATTTTCGTTTTGATCATATTGTCACTTCTTTTTTAAATCGTCTGGTGGAGTGGTTGAAGTTTCCATTGCTACCTTGCACTGTAGGTAGCGGTGCCGGTACTTCACATCATCTATGAACTTGATGTTGTACCAGTGGCCATTAAACCAAATTTCGGTTGATTCTTTAACGCCTTCGATATAGCGGAAGGTCATGGAGACTTCTCTTTCAACTTTAACCATTGCGGCGGTGTAGTACTCTGTCCCGTGAAGGTTTGATACATAAGCCCAAACTTCCGCTAATAAAACAGCCTTAGTCATTGGTTGGTAGGTATTGGGATTACGTCCGTAGGTAACTTTGTTATAGAGTCGGATGCGGTCGCGCATCTCACCAATATTTACAAGCTTTGAGTTATCTTCACCAGCTTTTTCCATCAAAAAGCCTCCTTCCGATAAGGTGTTAAAATTGCCCGTAAAAATTTGATCATGGCATCAAAATCAGCAGTTTCCCGGTATTCATATAGGTAAGCCACAGTATAAAAAATAGCGGTGCGAATATCATCGGGGACCACATCGTAGTCGCTAATTGGATGCCGCAGAATATTTTCAATCGTGGAAACTGCGGCTGCAATGAAATGGGTAATTAAATCATCCTCAGTGGTGCCATCAACCCGGAGGTAGGTTTTAATTTCTGCTAAGGTGGGTGTTTTGGTATTTGCTTCATCTCCCATTTACTCACTCCTATTTACCAGCGCCCATCTTCAAAGTTGTTAAAGCTTCAGGAAGAATGGTCTTGGCATCGACACGTTGGGAACCTAAGAAGCCAACTTGACCATTTACGGCGTACAATTCGTTGAGTCGTTTGAAAGTCCGTCCTTGGCGATCAGCAATCCAGTAGTAGGAAAAGTCACCAAATAGGACGGCTTTGTTACCGGTGGTCAAGTTAGGCATATATTGGCTTGTGTAAACTGGACAATTCAGAATCATATCTGGCGTTCCGGCTTGGATAGAAGGTTGCCAGATGTATTGATCGTTCTTGTCCTTTAACTTACGAATAGCCTTAACTGTGTCATCGTTCATCAAAAAGACAGCATTTTTACGGTAGGGTTCTTTAAGTGAGTAATAAAGGTCGATTAATTCATCAAAGGTAATTACCGTTGCCGAAGCGGTGGTAATGCCATCTTTGGCACCGTTAGTATCGTTAAGGATCCCAGTTGGGCGTCCTGTACCATTACCGGTTAAGAAGGCTTCTTCTTCAGCATCGCCCAAACGACGGGCAAACTCAGAAGAAATGTAGTTAGTTAAATCAAAAGCTGAGTCGTTCAGTAATTCTTCAGAAACTTTGATTAAAGTTCCCAGCTTGTGCGCACCAAGGGTTACTTGGCTGAAAGTAGCATTACTTTCGGTGTAGGCTGCTTCTTCGTCTAACCAAGCAGCGGTTCCTTCACTAGCAACAACTGGAATCTTATGGTCACCGCTGGAAGTTTGGATGACGTGGGAAATAGAGCGGAGGACATTTTCTTGGTGGAGTTTTTGAACGAGTTGCTTTTCAAATTCATCAGGAACTAAGTAACCCCCGTCTGCATCTGAACCTTCCTTTAAAGCATTCATGACATTGGCGGAGATATTTCCTCGCATCATGTTCCAGAATGATTGGTTGTATTGGTCTTTAGTGTTTGGTACTTTTCCAAGAGTTGGGGTATTAACAATGGCATTAGTGGTAGGTTGGTTGAGTTCGTTGTCGATGGTTACTTGTTTGGTAAGACGATCGATTTCCTTACCGAGAGCAACCACTTCTTTTTCCATTCGTTCGTATTGGGCATTATCTTCAGCCGATAAAATGGCTGACTTAGTTTGTTTTTCATCCAGAAAATCCTTCGCTTGTTTCCAAACTTTAGCCCGTTTTTCTTGTAATTCGATAATTTTGTTCATAGGTTTGTCCTCCTGAAATTTAGTGTTCTAATAAAGAAAGCCGCCTTTGCAGCGACTTTACAGAGATATTCGATTTTGTTTTGGGTTTAAGCTTATTGAGTAAAACTAGATCAGCCTGATGGTCTGAGTAGGTGTAACAATTAGTTGGTGGTTCATCAGGATTACCGAGCATTTCATCGGCAAATCCTAGTTGAATTGCCTTGTTGACGTTCATCCAGGTTTGATCATCCATCATTGCCGAGATTTTTTCACGTGGCAGACCGGTTTTAAGTTCATAGGCATTGATGATGCTTTCCTTAGTTTCATTGAGCAGTTGGATTGCTTTTTGCATATCACCAGCTTCACCCTTGGCTAGCGTAAGGGGATTATGAATCATTAACATCGCAGTCGGGGCCATTGAGACCGTTGTTCCAGCCATAGCAATTACCGAAGCTGCCGAAGCCGCAACGCCATCAATCTTGACGTTCACATCATCTCTATAGTTCATCAACATGGTGTAGATTTGACTAGTAGCAATGCAGTCACCGCCAGGCGAATTGATCCATAGTTCAATTGGCCCCTCACTTTCGTTGAGTTCATCTTGAAAGAGTTGGGGAGTGATTTCATCGTCTAACCAGCTTTCTTGGGCAATCGTACCGTTAATGGTTAATACCCGTTGGTTAGTCGGACCACTCCAGTTCCAAAAATGTTTCATTGGTTTGTTTCCTCGCTTTCATTTTTCTTGTCATAGAAACCGCCTGCTCTATCTAAGGGCAGCATGTTCCCGTTAACTAAGTACATGTCGCCACCTTGTTCACTAGAAATTTTGTTCAAATCCTCAAGCTCTCGGATGTCGTTGGCAGAAAGCCAGCCGTTTTGACGTCCAATCGCATAACCGTTCATGCGACTTTCATAATCGCCCCGTAAAAGCCCATCAACGTTGAATTTAACGAAGACCTTACCTTGTTCTTTAGGCGAGAGTAGTTGTTGATTCATGGCTTGTTCCCAACGGACGCACCAAGGATTTAAGGTGTATTCAACAAATTCTAGCGATTGCTGTTCAATGTTTGAAAAGGTAGACCGGTCTAAGTCTCCGATTAGGTGGGGTGGGATTCGAAAAATACGGGCAATTTCATCAATTTGAAACTTCCGGGTGTCCAAGAATTGGGCTTGATCAGGCGGAATCGACAGTTGCTGGAAGGTCATGCCTTCTTCAAGGACAGCAATGTTATGCTGGTTGCTTCCTTGAAATTGGGCATTCCAACTTTTACGTAATCGTTCCGGATCCTTGACCACATTTGGATGCTGCAAGATTCCGCTTGGGGTGGCATCGTTTTTAAAGAAAGTTTCTCCATATTGTTCGGCGGCCATTGATAAGCCAATTGCGTTTTTAGCCATGGCAATTGGGCTATAGCCAATCAAACCGTCAAAGCCTAGTCCCGAGATATGCAAAACTTCATCTTTTAGGAGAATGATTTGTTTGGCTTGGTTTTTAGCACCATATTCATCAAAGTCCTTTGTGTAGGTATAATACAGTTCACCATTTTGTGCCCGGTTGACGTCCATTTTGTTAGGCATCAACGGGTAGAGACCAGTAATCTCACCGCGTCCGTTGCGGATGATTTGGGCATAGGCATTGCCCCATAAAAGCAAATGGCTCATTAGTGTTTCACGAAAAACAAAACTGGTCATTTCTGGATTAGGGGAGTCATGCAATAAGAAATAGAGGGGATGCTTTAAATACCTTTGCTTGCTACCTTCATCCCCATAGCGATAAACATGAAGGGGCAGTTGGGCAAAACTTTCTGCTAACACCCTGACGCAGGCATAAACGGCAGTATTTTGCATGGCGGTTCGTTCGGTGACATTTTGCCCGGACAAGGTACCGCCAAACAAAAACGACCAAGTACTGGATAGGGAGTTAGCTGGTGAAGCCTTATTTTTGTTGAATAGTTTGTTAAAGATACTCATAGGAATAATAACCCTCTTTCATCATAAATTGAGTCTTCCGTTTCGCCTTCATTGCGAATGGCCCGGTCAAGCGCCATAATGGTTGCTACCACGCCATCAATCTTTTCAGTTGATTTAGCTTTATCGGGTTTAATGTTGCCCGCCGGGTCGGTGCGGATGTAGATGTTATCCATCATCCAGCGCAAAACAGGGTGGCCACCGTGGGCAATTTTCTTTTCTAAGGTCAACTTCATCAATTCTTTAGTGGTTGGCGACATATCTTTAAATCCCTGGCCGAATGGGACAACTGTAAAGCCCATCCCTTCTAGGTTTTGGACCATTTGCACGGCCCCCCAGCGGTCAAAGGCGATTTCTTGGATATTGTATTTTTTGCCAAGATTATTTATGAATTGTTCAATATAGCCGTAGTGAATGACGTTACCCTCGGTTGTTTCAAGATAACCTTGCTGCTTCCAAATATCGTAGGGAACATGGTCGCGCCGGACACGTAGGTTAACATTATCTTCCGGAATCCAAAAGTGAGGGAGAATAGTGTAGCCTTCTGACTCATCTTCAGGCGGAAAGACTAAAACAAAGGCAGTAATATCAGTTGAAGAAGAAAGGTCTAAACCGCCGTAACAAACTCTGCCTTCAAGCGCTTGTTCATCAACAGGAAAAGCACAGGCATCCCATTTGTCCATTGGCATCCACCGGACTGATTGCTTAACCCACTGATTAAGTCGGAGCTGGCGAAAGGTATTTTCTTCAGCGGGGTTTTCCTTAGCGGAATTGAAAGCCGCCTTGACCTTATCGATTGAAACAGTAATCCCAAGTGAAGGATTGGCTTTCTTCCAAACACTAGGGTCGGTCCAATCATCACTTTCTTTGGAGCCGTAAATAACAGGATAAAAAGTCGGATCATGCTTGCGACCGTTCATAATATCGAGGGCCTTTTGGTGGACTTCATAACAGATCGAGTGGGTATCCGTTCCGGCGGTTGTGATTAAAAAGTAGAGGGGTTGCGTGCGGGCGTCTCCTGATCCTTTTGTCATCACGTCATAGAGTTTACGGTTAGGCTGGGTATGCAGCTCATCAAAAATCACGCCTGAAACGTTAAAGCCATGCTTGGAATAGGCATCGGCAGAAAGGACCTGATAGAAACTATTGGTTGGCTGATAGATAATCCGCTTTTGGGAAGCTAAGATTTTAACCCGTTTCTTCAAGGCTGGGTTCATTCGGACCATGTCAGCTGCCACATCAAAGACAATCGCGGCTTGTTGCCGGTCGGCCGCACAACCATAAACTTCGGCCCGTTCTTCTCCGTCAGCGCAACAAAGTAAAAGAGAAACGGCTGCGGCCAATTCCGACTTACCTTGTTTCTTAGGAATTTCAATATAGGCGGTGTTAAACTGCCGATAGCCATTAGGTTTTAAGGTACCAAAGATGTCACGGATAATTTTTTCTTGCCAATCAATTAGTTCAAAGGGCTTGCCCGCCCAAGTTCCTTTGGTATGACAGAGACATTCGATAAAGGACACGGCAAAATCGGCAGCATCTTTGTTATAAGTGGAGTCTTTATCCATATATTTGGTGGGTTGGTAGTTTTCTAACTTGCGCAAATGATAATCACATCCTTTCTACGTAAAAAGGCACCAGTCCCTAAATAGGTCAGTGCCTTTGGTTATTATTCGAAGTTGCCGGTTAAGATGAAGTTAATGTAGTCGGCACGTCTTTCTTCTAAGAAGCACACCAGGTAGTGGCAGTTGTAGTAGTAGGCCAGGCGTTTAACGTTTGGAACATCAAACATATTAACTTCGCCGGTGTTGCGAATTTTATCAATTTCATTTCTGAGTTGGTCGCGTAATGCTAGTTCTCTTTTGATGCGGTCCATTTGATTACCTCCCTTAATATTTAGGCTTCTGTGTCTTTATCATTGTTCTTCTTAGGATCATGGAGGAAGGAGGCATTCCCGGAGAGATTCTTCAAAAGAATACGTCGGTCCGTTTTGTATTCCTTGCCGATAAAGCCGAGTTTTAATAAGAACCCGCGGAAGGAGTATCTTTCATTGCTGTATTCGCGGGGCCGGGAAGTCACTCTTTGCAACTTCATTGACAGTTTTACCAGTTTATCAAGGAAATGAGCGTAGGCTTTAGCTTCTTCCGGGGTGACCTTGCCAAACCAAGGGAAGCTAATTGTTTCATCGGTGATTTCAATCGGCAGGTCGTTAACTCCAAGTGCGTGTTTAATCAAGGTTGCCTTGGCTCTGACCAAGCGTTGAAGGTTGAGCAGGGCTAGTTCAGTAAATTTATTAACCGGGTAAGAAATAACCAGGTCACTTTCAGCTGTGGTTTGTTCAAAGCCCGCATTTTTAAGGGCAGTAATTAAGTCCTCGGGAACCGAGTAGCCACAAATTAGTTCGCCGTTGCGAGTCACCCGATATGGGCCAATTTGATAGGCAAAAGTTGGGGTGCCTTCATATTCAGCGGTCAAACCAGTGAATGCTTCAATTTCTCTAACTAGGGCTTTACGGCCATTACCTTGAACATTGTATTGTAGTAACATTTTAAATTTCCTCCTGTTCTTTGGTTACTACATACATCACTCTAAAGCCCTGTAATAGCAAGTTATTTCGCACTTTCTTCATCAGAAAGATTGAGTTGAGAATAAGGGATAGTTTGGCCGCCACGTTCAACGGTTACACCATCAGAAGTACCGGCTTGTTCCAAATACCGCTTAACAATCACATCGCAGAATTTTGGGTCAAGTTCAATCATGTAGCAAATCCGGTCGGTTTGTTCGCAAGCAATCAAGGTGGATCCTGAACCACCAAACGGATCGAGCACAGTACAATTACTCATGGTTGAATTGGTAATTGGATAGGCCAAGAGTGGAACTGGCTTCATGGTTGGGTGATCAGCATTTTGCTTGGGCCGGTCAAACTCCCAAATCGTTGATTCCTTACGGCCGGTGTACCACTCATGTTTACCTGACTTTTTCCAGCCATAAAGAATAGGCTCGTGTTGCCATTGGTAAGGTGAGCGGCCTAAAACTAGTGATTGCTTTTTCCAAATGCAACAGCCGGATAAATAAAAACCAGCATCTTGAAATGCTTTCCGGAAGTTTAAGCCTTCTGTATCGGCATGGAAAACATAGATGCTGGCATCATCGGCCATTGAATCATACATACAACGAAATGAATCTAGAAGAAATTGGTAAAAGTGATTATCATCTTGGTGGTCGTTTTTAATCTTACCGGCATTGCCCTGATAGTTAACATTATAGGGTGGGTCAGTTAAGACCAGGTTAACTTTATGATTACCGAGCAGTTTTTGGTAAGATTCAGGTTTAGTTGAATCACCGCATAGTAAGGTGTGCTTACCTAGGTGCCAAAGATCGCCTGTTTTACAGAAGGTCGGCTTTTCTAATTCACTGTCGATGTCAAAGTCATCGTCTTTGGCTTCCTCATCAGTTCCGAGTAAGTCGGTAATTTCATTTTCAGCAAAACCGGTTAGTGACACATCAAAGTCGGCAGCTTGCAGGTCAGTGATTAAGAGCCCTAATTTTTTATTATCCCAATCACCACTGATTTTATTAAGGGCAACATTAAGGGCTTTTTCCTTTTCTTCATCAAAGTCAATTACCACGCAGTCGACTTCCTTGATACCGTCTGCTTTAAGCACCTTTAAACGTTGATGGCCGCCGACAACATTACCGGTTCGATTATTCCAAATAATCGGCTCAACGTAACCAAATTCATCAAGCGAACGTTTTAGTTTTTCGTATTCAGGGTCACCGGGTTTTAAGTCCTTCCGAGGATTATATGTGGCAGGAATTAAATCCGTGAGTTTCTTTTTTGCAAATTCCATTAGTTCACTCCTTTCCGGGAGCGCAAGAGGCGTTCCATCACATCATCTTGGGGCGTGTTACCTTGATAAGTTGTCGCATTGTTTTCTTTAACAACCTGAAAGATTTGAAACCAAAGTTGGCTTGATTGCTTCATATAGTCCCGGCTCATTGAGACGTAAGGTGAAGCAATCGCATTCCCAGTTGTCGGGTGACGAGCGAGAAAACCGTATTCTGAAATGCATTCCTCGCATTGAATCCACCGACTAACGCTCATGGCATATTGTTCGATTAACTGGGTATTAACGAGATTTTCACAGCCCCGTTCCATCAACCACTTCCAGGTGTCTTCAAAAATCTCTGCGGCCTCCAGGTCTCTGCCATTTTTTTGTTTTGCTTTTAAATAATCCTTGACTGGTGGCATTTCTCGTCCCTCAATAGGAGTTGGGGTAGGCAAGTCGAGGACCTTACCAGTTTTGCCTTCCGCTAATTTATCGGCTAAGGCTTTAGGTTTTCGACCGGCACCAACCCGCGCGCCACCACGATTAGTTCCGTCCTTAGCCACGGTTAAAAATCATCTCCTTATTACATATATGCTAGCTGTCGGGGTAGGGGGTAATACCCTGTTTGAATTCGATTTTTTGTACGCGAAGGCCCACCCCCGTTCCCTTGGCGCTTGCCAAAAGCGATTTAGACCGCCCCTCCCGTCAGTAATGATAGGTTTGGAGTCGGTGGTGCCAGCGGTCGTCCATTTCAGCTGTGATCCTAGAATGGCATGGCTTGCAAAGTGACATCAGGTTGTCTTGGGCGTTGGTGCCACCTTGGGAGATAGGTAAGACGTGATGAACTTCAGTTGCTTGGGTGTAGCGCCCTGACCGCAGGCACATCTCGCAAAAAGGATGGAGTTGAATGTAGTGGTTGCGTGCCCGTTGCCAGGCGCGACCATAGCTTTTCTTAGTACGATCTGGGCGTTGGTACTTGTCGTAGTTTCTAGCAACCAACTTTGCATGTTCTTCGCAGTAGGTTTGGTGGGTTAACTTGCAACATCCGGGATAGCGACAGGGTTTCTTGGGTGAGTAGGGCATGATAGACCTCCTTTCTGAGTCCATAACAAAAGCCCAGCGGTTAGAAACCACCAGGCTTAGTTAGGAAATTCAATTTGTTTTACTACTCTACACTATCAGTATAGCACTGGGAATTAAGAAGTGTGTTCACGTTTTTACCTTCTTAATGGTGGCTACCATAGAGTAGGAGGGTCAAATGGTCCAGAGCTTTGTTCTTCTTGTTGTAGGCGGTGGTCTTAGCGATGAAGTACTTGTTCATCAAGACTGTAAGGCCGTGGTTGAGTGACTGATTGGGGATGCGGTAACAGGAATCTAGGACAAAGCGTTCCTCGTCGGTGAGCTGCTGCCAAGCGGGTTCAAACCAATCAAAGTAGTCGCGAGCAACTTGGTAGCGTTCGTTGACCTTATCTAGTTTAGTGATGCCAGAGATTAAGCGGGTTTCAGTTGCATTGTCATTACCAGTTCCATTAGGGATGCCACCAAGTTTTGGAGATTGTAGGTGGAGCATCTTTTCTTTAATTTTATGAACTTGGTTTTGATAGTCATTGATGATGAACTGCATGTCATTATAGTCTTTGAGCGCGGCGACAGTAGCTTCACGCTTGTCGAGATAGTTCCACATGATATTAGTCATTGGTTAACCACTCCTTTTAAGTTAGCTTTGACAGCATTGATTAAAGCTGTTTGCGTTTTATCTTTTCGCTTCAAGGCAGCAAGAATATCTTCATCAATCGTGCCTTGGGTGACGATGTGGTGGATGACGACCGGATTAGTTTGTCCTTGACGCCAGAGCCGAGCGTTGGTTTGTTGGTAAAGTTCCAGACTCCAAGTTAAGCCATACCAGATTAGAGTAGAGCCACCAGCTTGTAAATTTAAGCCATGCCCAGCCGATGCGGGATGAATTACACCGATAGTAATCTTTCCTTGGTTCCAGTCGGTAATGTCTTGGTTGCTTTTAACTTCTCGTACTTCAAAGCGTTGCTTGATTTTCTCCAGATCATGTTTGAACCAATAAGCAATCAATACTGGTTTACCGTTGGTAGCTTCAATCAAGTCTTCCAGCGCATCAAGTTTTCGTTCATGAATTACAACCTGATTTTTATCACTGTCATAAACAACTCCGTTAGCCATTTGCGAAAGCTTGTTAGAAAGGGAGGCTGCATTTAAAGCATCGATTTGTTTGCCTTGGGTAGCGACGACTAACTGTTCGCGCAAGGTATTGTAGACGACAGCTTCTTTATCAGAAAGTTGAACTTTGACGGTGTTTAACGTGAGCGGTGGCAACTTTAGGTAATCTTTGGACTTCATAGAGATGGTGATGTCACTAATTTGTTGGTAGATTTGTTGTTCTGCTCCAAGTTTAGGCTTGTAGGTAAAAATCATATGCTGGTTACGTTTGTCGGGGTCAAAGTAGGTAGTGCGATAGTGACTGATGTAGCGCCCTAAACGTTGCCCCATATCAAGGACCCGGAATTCAGCCCAGAGGTCCATCAAGCCATTTGATGATGGGGTTCCAGTTAAACCAACGATTCGTTTTACCCGAGGGCGAACTTTCTTGAGACATTTAAACCGTTGGGACTGATAGGATTTAAAACTAGATAGCTCATCAATGACAATCATATCGTAGCAAAAGGGAAAGCCAGACTCTTCAACTAACCACTTTAAGTTTTCACGATTAATGATGTGGAGATTGGCGTCTTTTTGGAGGGCAGCTAAACGTTGTTGCTTAGTTCCCGTTACTACTGAATAGGTAAGCTGTTTTAAGTGGTCCCATTTCTTAATTTCAGCGGGCCAAGTATTTTTAGCCACTCGCAACGGGGCGACGACTAAAACCCGGTTAACTTCAAAACGGTTATAGATGAGGTCGTTGATGGCGGTCAGGGTAATTACGCTCTTACCCAGACCCATATCAAGTAAAATCGCTGCAACAGGGTGGTCAATAATAAAGTTGGTCGCATATTGCTGATATTCATGAGGATTGTATTTCATCCAGGATTCCTCCAATTTGATTTAAGTTGTCACAGCAATAGACTAGAAAACCTAGTTGCTGGAGTTGGTTGATTCGGTTGATTTGTAAAGGGCGGGGATGCTTGCCGGGTGCTTTCATCTCAACAAAGGCCAAGTGACCACCGGGTAAAAGGACAAGCCGGTCAGGAACACCGGCCATTGAAGGTGAGACAAACTTCAAGCATAGTCCGCCCCGTTTTTTACATGCTTTCACAAAGGAAGCTTCAATTTTGTTTTCACGCATACTTTTCTCCAAGTTAGGGAGGTGACATTAGGGCGACTGCCAGTAGTGATTATCACATCAAGGATTTAGCGGTGTTTATGACACCCCTGTCAGCCGTTTATCTATCCTTCCCTATACTATTTTTTTACTTTTTTCTCTTTATATACTTATTAGTAAAGAGGTGACAGAGGTGTCATAGAAAAGAAGAATGACCGTTGTTATCGGCTTTTTCACGTCTGATGAATGACACCTCAATGACGCCTCCTTAGGCTAGAAAATCAAAATCAGTGTTTTTCAAACGGACGCCAGTGATGAATCGTCCGTTGGTAGACCGCTTCCGCCCAAAGCCAGCAAACTTTAAGGCAGTATAAAAGTCGGCACTGTTTCGGATGTATTCACCTTGACGTTGGCAATAAAGGCGGTATTCGTTGTAAAACTCACCCGATTTTTCAGAATAGTTTGGGTCAATTTCGCAACATTCTTCAAGAAAGTTTCCGAGCCAGTCATTTTCTGCGTGGTAAGCTTTAATGGCATCTTTGACGACTGGAGGTACGGTAGGTTGGAAGTTGGCGGCAATAATCTTTTGGGCGCCTTCGATGATCCATTGCATGACTGCTTCCCCGGCATTTTTGGTTAAGTAGTCGGTGTAGTTTTTGATATCACTTTTACCAGCAATTTTGGCCTTAAAGGGGATGACAATCAGCCGGCGCCAGATACCATCGTCGTTGCCCCCAACCTTAGGTAGGTAATTGGTGTAAAGGACCAGAGTGTGGCTGGGGACAAAGGAGAAAGGTTTCATATATTTCTTTTCTGCGTAGATTTCATCGGTTGAGCAGAGCTGTTTAATGGTTGAGGTGTTGAGCCGTTTACCTTCTTCTAGTTCGGCTGAAATGATGAGTCGCTTACCCTTAACTTCAGCCATTTCGGGTTTGATATTACGGCGAACGCCAACGGTCAAGGCATCTGCGGACAGGTGGCCGGTATAAGAACCCATAACGTTAGCGATAGTATTCCAGAAGGTGGACTTCCCGTTACGCCCATCTCCATAAGCGATAATCAGGGCTTCTAAGAAAACTTGTCCGATTGCCACTAGACCAACTATTTCTTGGACATAATCAATCAATGCTTGGTCATTACAAAAGAATGTTTGCAAGGCCTCTTGCCAAAGGTCGGCTCCTTTGTTACTTGGGGAGAAGTCGGTCATCTTAGTAATCAGTTCTGAGGATTTGATGTCTTGTTTACCGGTGAGACCTTTTTTCAAGTTGTAGGGTCCAGCCGGGGTATTGAGTAGGAAAGGATCGGCGTCAAAGTCATTAATCTCACGGACAAGTTTAGGGCGCGAGTTACTCAAACAGCCGGCGATACCGCGCACGCTGCGTTCCTTAATCACAAAGTCACGAAATTGCTTAGCTGCTTCGTATTCTTCGTAGCTTTTGATCTGTTCCTCGCTAAAGGCTTGGTAAGCTTTGGCTTTACTCATGACCTTTAACATTTGGGCGACACCATTCTTTTTGATTTGGGTAGCTGCAGTGGCAACCAAACTATCCGCATAGGCCAGTTGTTTATCGGTGAAGCGTTGGACTTCGCCTAGGGCTAGGGCTTCCGATTCTTGCCAAACTTTACCATCAAACCACATGAAACCAGTTTGGTTGGTGTAAGTTACCCGATCCTGGCAGTAATTAGCAAAAGCATAGGTTTGACCAGTATCGGAGTAATCAGCTGGGTTGAGTTTTTCATCTTGTTGTCCGTATTGGGATGGTGGGATATAGCCGGGTTGCTTGGCTATGCGTGTCCCAAACTTAATGGCGCTTTGCCAAATGGTGCTAAGTTCCTGGTCAGCTAAAGGCGGATCACATTTAGCGACTTTATCCATAAAAGCCTGGTAAGCTTCATCAGTATTTCCAAGTCGCATAATGACCCGTCCGGCGAAATGGGAAAGGGTTGAGTTTCGGTTACCTTGGCTGATTGTAGTAGCGTGGTTAGCTTGGCTAAAGAAGCGCTGGCTCATGATAAATTGGTCGACAGTTTCATTTTCTTCAACCCAGACAATTTCTTGGTTCGTTACGCCAAAAACAAAACGGGCAGCGTCTAAAGCATTCCCGTCAAAGTAAGGGAAGAAGTTTTGAATTTCGTGTTTAAGTTCAGCATAAGTTTGAGCATTAGTCATTTCCTTAATCGGAAAGTAAACATGAAATTTTGGTCGGGGTTCTTTACCATGCTTGGCTTTCATATGATTACGACTAAAGGTAATTGCATGAGCAACACCATCAAAGTACTTTTGAATATCTTCGGGCTTTATCCAAGCAGTAGTGTCATCGGAGTGGTCGTTGTCACAATCCATGACGAGACAGTCAGCTTTGATAAAGTTAGCAATGTTACGCTTATGATTTTTAAATTCAGCACAGGTATTATCGGTTTTAATGGCAGTTAGTAGATCCTGCCTTGATGAAATTACGACTTGATTTGGGTAGAGGGTGTTGGCTTGGTTACCAGCAGTGTTAGCGGTAAATAGAGTGAACTTCATTTAATAACCTCCAAAGATTCAGTAAAGTAGCGGACGGGTTGATCTTTCTTTTGGGCTTTTTTGATTTCCCATTTCATATCGCCAGTTAACTTACCAAAGGCCCAGATTTCAGAGCACTTGCGCATCCAGACAATATCCATAAAAACGGCGGCGTTTAGCTCGTTATAATTGCGTAAGTTGAGGAAACGGGGCAGGTAAAGTTGCGGGCAAATGGGGATGCCACCACATTCATAAACAAAGCGACAGTAGTTTTCAACTTGTCGGATGACCTTGCGATTGTTCATGACAACGGCAGTATAAGGAGCACAGATGTAAATCATCGGACGATAATTGGGATTAGCTTGGTCTTTTTGCAGATTTGCAATGACTTCCTTAGCGGGTGCTAATAAGTCATGCGGGATTTCAAGCGATAGTTCTGTTTTCATCAAAATCAGATCCTTTCATTTTTAATTGCGAGAACGTAAAAAACCTCCTCACTGTTAGGACAGTCAGGAGGGAAAAATAAAGTACTTTTGAAAAAAATTCCTAATCTTTTTTGTAAAAGTCGGTGACAAAACCAGCGGCATTTAGTTTTAGGTCATTAGCCCAGGTCGGAACCGTGGCCATTAGCTTTTCAATCTTTGAAAGTGAGGTACCTTTAGGGGCTTCAATTACGACTTCATCATGGATGTGCATAACAATCTGATAGCCGGCTTGAGTTAGATTTTGCATGGCATTGGCTAGCAGGTCACGACTGGTGGCTTGAACGATATTTTCTACAAGCTTAGCGCCGTAAGTTTCTAGGCGCTCCCATTTTTTAGTGGCGCCGATTCCTTCATAGGTAATTGATTCATTCCCAAAACGATTAGTTCCAATTTTGGGTTTGACATAGCAAATCCGGCGACCGGATGGCAGGAAGATAAAGAGGCATCCCGACTGGCATTTAAACTTAATGCCATGGGTCTCAGTATCCAATCTTTGTTTGATACAAGTCGTCGCGGCTTTATCAACGTCCCGCCAAAACTGGACAATGTTTGGGCTAGCCTGACGCCACATATTAACTAGGGGTTGGAGATCATCTTCTTTAATACCCATTTTCAGAGCGCCCATTGCTTTTAAGGCTCCTACCGAACCCCCATAACCTAGGGCAAGTTCAGCGATTTTACCTTTTTGACGAAGATGACCATTTATCCCATGTTTAACCACCGGAACATGGAACATTTTGGTAGCCGATTCACAATAAATATCACCATTCTTGGTAAAGACCTCTTGGCGCCATTGTTCTTTAGCCAGCCAAGCAATTACCCGGGCTTCAACAGCTGAAAAGTCAGCAACATAAAATTGACAGCCCGGTTTAGGAATAAAGGCAGTGCGGATCAGTTGGGATAAGACGTCTGGAACTGAATCGTAAAGTAGATTTAGCGATGCCTGATTATTAGAACGGACGAGATCGCGAGCTTCTTTGAGGTCGGACATAGAATTACGGGGAAGATTTTGAACTTGGACCAAGCGACCTGCCCAACGTCCGGTGCGGTTGGCGCCATAGAATTGTAGTAGTCCATGGACTCGGCCATCGGAACAAAGCGCCGTTTGCATGGCCGTGTATTTCTTGACACTGGACTTGGAAAGTTGCTGGCGTAGTAACAGGACTTTACGGACGTCACCAGTTGCCGATTGAAGAGCGGAATCAACATCAGCTTTAGACAGTGAGGGAATGTCTAATCCTTGTTCGTGTAGCCAAGCCTTTAGTTGGGTCGGTGAATTAGGATTATCAAGGCCAGTTAGTTTCTGAGCTTCATCTAGGTATTGTTGGCGGAAACTTTGGTCGCAAGCAATTGCATTTTTGACAAGTACCTGGTCTAACATAATTCCGCAGTCATTGATTTCTTGGTCGAGCCAATAATTATGCCATTCTGATTCTTGGACCGGAAAGCGGGCGAGTTTTTGATTAATCTCAACTTCAACCTCAACGTCGCGTTGGTTATATTGCTTGAATTGTTGCCACTTAGCCGGATCGTGATAGGGCAAATTTCGCGTTCGTTGATGGTTAGCTTGCGTTGGTTTACAGGGAGTGCAGAAGTAGCGGACGAGATCTTTACCAGCTTCAAGTTTTTGCTTTTCCAAGCCTAGGACAGCTCCGACGCCTTTTAGCGAAAGGGGCAGCCCCAAAGTAGCAGCCCAGACCATAGAACAGTGCCAACCTTTTGGCTTTAGTCGTTTCCCAAGAAAGGAGGACAAGCAAACCCGTTCAAACTGGGCATTAAAGGCTGACTTGATGATTTCGGGCTTGGACAAGGCAGCGATAATTTCTTGGGGGATAGTTTCACCCTGGGTAAGGTCGACCACCTTAACCGGACCTTCATCGATGGCGTAGGAAAACAGGAGAAGCTGAAAGTCATCACTAGTGGCGTACCGATAAACGCCAGCTTTGGCTAGGTTGACCGATGAGTAGGTTTCAGTATCAATGGAGATTAATTGCATAAGTGCTCCTTTCAAAAAACGGGCAGGGTTAAAGAACCCCACCCATTTAAAGTCTTAGGCTAAAAAATCATTATCGTCGTCTAAAGAGGTAAAGTCGTCACTAGCTGAAGACTTACCCCCAAAACGTTCACCATCGCGAACCTTTTGAACATTGCCCAGACCACAAGCTACGCCCCGGTTGCCGTTGACGTTGAAGGCGTAGAAGTTCAAAGATACTCGAGCGTACATGCCACTGTAAATTTCTTCAGGATCAAGAATTGGTTGCAGGTGGCGGTCGACAATTTGTGGCTTGGAAATGGAGTTAGCATTTAAGAAGTAGCTGTCTTGGTAGGCAGCATCATCACGTTCAACATCACCATCGCGTAAAGGCGTTTTGATAGCTTTCATGTTTGGCATCTTGCCACCAAACTTTTCTAAGTTGTTCTTTACAGCGTTTTGGATGGCTGCTTCAATTTGAGCGAGAGTCTTGGTGTCGGACTTGGGGATAATAATACTTGCTGAGTATTTTTCCTTTCCGCCACCAAGCGGAGCAGCCGGTTCCAGTAGGTGGACATAAGAAAGCCGGGTGTTTAAACCAGTAACAACTTTAGTTCCGTTAAAATTAGTATTTGCCATAATGCTATACCTCCGTAAATTCATCTTGTGCATTAGTTGTGTCAACCGCTGGTCGCTTGTCGGAATTAGGGACAAGGGTTAGTTTGCCAGCCGGTTTGTAAATGTAGGGTCCCAGTAGTTCATCAAATTTCTTCTTTCCCATAACCTTTTCAAGTTTAGTAATAGGGAGTAGGGACTGCTGGTAAATATCAGTGAATCCATTGTCTCTTGCGATTTGAGCCACCTTAGCCTCATCTTTGTACTTTCTAATCGAACGACCTTCGACGACTTTAAAACCAGCCCATTGTTTACCATGATTGATGGTTAGATCTTGGGCATAGGCTTTAACTTGGTTGGCCCATTTGATTAGTTCATCAACGTTAGCGAGAACTTCTTCAATTTCGTCGTTGCTCATCAAATGGGGAGATTTGAGTTGCAGGTCTTGAAGCTTTTTGTATTGATCATAGCGAACCCGTAAGACCGCATTGCAATTTGAGAACTGCAGCCAAGGACCATACTTGACGACACCTTGACCATTAATGGCCAGTTCTGCTTTTTCTTTAAGTTCGGTCTTGGCCCAGTGAAGTAAGGTATCCGTTTCAAGTGACCAGGTCGATACGTTACCAATCCGAGGCTGAAAGATGGTCATCTTAATTGTGTCGGGGCGGTTGTAAAGCATGGAATAGTTGTTTAATGCTCCCAGCGCGTAAAGCTTCATTTGCGGATTGTTTTCCGCTGCCACTCGGACACCTTTACCATACTTAAAGTCGATGATGTGCATTAGTCCATCAGCGATGATGATACAGTCGCCGGTCCCAAAACCATCAGGAACATATTTTGAGAAATCTAGTCGTTGTTCAACTAGGACGGTTGTTCCGGGATGGTTAAGCTTGGCCTTTTGGAATTCCTCCATTACATAAGAACAGTAGTCGTCAGTATAAGCTTCCATGTCGTCATTATCAAAATCTGACGCCGGTCGTTTAACCTTGTGTCCCAGGGCCTCACGGAGTTTGTATTCACCTAAGGCATGGGCTGCGGTTCCTTCGGCTGCCATAGGACTAGCGTCTTTGGGAAAGTATTTTTCTAATTGCGGTAGCGGTGGAGCACTTAACCACCGGTGGGCGCTAGAGGCAGAAAGAGTCGCGTGAATTTTAGGGGATGCCATTATTGACCGACCCCCTGTGCTTCTAAAAAGAGGTCTTCGTAATCCTTAGGGTCAACATCAGATAGCTTTTCAGCACCATAAGTCTTGAGTAATTTGCGGATTTCATTTGAGTGACCTTCACTAGCCTTTTTGGCTAATTCCTTACGAACATCTTCAAGCTTGATTTCTGGCTTTGCGGGTAGTTCGAAGTCAGGTTCTTCATTTTTAACAGATTGTCCTTGTTCTAAGGCGATAACTAGCTCTTCAATAGTGTTGTTCAAGTTTTCTAGTTCATCTTTGAGATTGACTAGTAATTTAGTTAGACTCATGGTCGTGTTCCTCCTTTAAAGGTTGAATTTGTAGTCGCTTTACGCTGTCGTCAGGAGCAATAACCAACAAATGATCTGGTGTGCCTAACAGCCAACGCAGCAGGCGTTCCCGAATAGTCACGCGTTTTAAACTGACAGTCCCAGCTTGCGGGCATTTGGAAACGGAGATGGAAACTTGGTGTTCCATTTAAATCATTCCTTTCAAAATAAAATCAGTGGTAAGGTTTCGTACCTTCCACTGATAGGCCACTAGAGTCTAAAAATTAAACGAGTTTTGACCAAAATTTTTTGATTTTTTTGAAGAGAGCTTGTTTATGGTTGCTAAAGTTTTGAACTGACATATTGAGTTGGGCCGCCAATTTCTTATCCTTAAGCCGTTCTTCATTATTAGCGAGGGCATCGTAAACGAGCTGTTGAGGCTTAGTTAATTTGGGGTAGATGGCCATTAATTTTTGGTGATCTACCTTTTGCTTTAATAAACGTTCTTGTTCATCAAACTTATCTAAGTAGATGGTTTCTGGAGTTTGTACTGCAGCCGTTAGTTGTTGAAGTGGGTCCCCACCAGCTGAAATCAGTTTGTTGTCAGGGTCATAAGCATCCAGGGATACCTTGTGCCGGGTATTTCGGTGGTCGGCGTTATATTGATCATGTTTAAGGTCAAGGACAACCACAGCTTGGTCTGCCGTCAAGGTTACGATTTGTTTGCCCATATTTTTGAGGCAAAGCTCTACCGAACCATCTTCGTGCTTAGAAATGATTTTGACATCTGGGTTATTGAATGAATTATTTAACATAAAAACCTCCGTTTGGATCTGACTAACCCGAAACGAAGGTTTTAAAGGCAAAAAAATACTGGAAAAGTACGCTAAACAAGCCTTAACGAAATACTTCGTTACGGGCTGCAGCTGGCATACCTTCCAGTGGTAGTTAAGTTGCAAAAGTTATTAAATTGGCGATGACCTGGACGAGCTGTCTAGCTTTGACAGCGACCATCAATTAGGAAACAAAAAGTTTCAGAATTGATTTTGTGAAACAACACAAAAATGATAAAATTAAGAATACGGTGTAAGCTCTGAAGTTCTTTATTTCCTATGACTTTATGATATGTGAAAGTGAAATTTAAATACTCCAGAAAGTTACGTTAAAACTCCAAAAAAAGTCGGAGGTTTTGAGGGCATTGGTAAGATTTGATTTTGCTGAATATGCAATGATTTTGAAAAAATATATGATACATAAAAATGCCCTCGGATTAATCGGAGCATTATATGATTCAATAGTTGTGCCATTAGATTTGAAGAACGAAAAAGGACCGTATAAAGGAGAATCAATTAAAGTCTCGTCTGGTAGGGCTAGTGAATTAATGAACAGAAAAGTAAATCCGCATAAAAGCATTATTAGTCATTCGGGTGATCCTAGAGTTCAATCTAGAATTAATTCATATTTTGAAGACTCGGTAATCCCGTTATTAATGGGTAATAAGCTGGATGAACTATCTAATGCTCTAATCGGAACAATCAAGCATGATGCTGAAATTCCTGAGGATACAAAAAAACTTCTTGATAAATCAAGAAGTTCAGAGCTATCAGAATTTTTAGCTGAGTGTTTTCTGTATGTATTAACAGTGGATAATACCGGGAAACCTGCTAAGAATTTAAAGTCGATAAAAAATATTCCGCAAAGTACGCTATCCTATGATCCTTCTGACCACAAACTGCATATCGATAATCTTGAGATACCACTTTCGGAAAATTTGATTGTACCTGAGAAGGTAGGTGAAGAAGAGTTACCGTACTTAAATGCCTTATGTGAGGCCTATAGTGATAAATTGGGACAAACCATTACTGTTCAAAATGTTAAATCTTGCTCAAGTAAACGTGTAAAAATGGATTTTGAAGATGAACGCAACTACTTCAATAGTGTTCAAAGTAGGATACGTGGCATACGTGACGTTTATGCTGATACGGATGAGCAATATGAAATTTTAAAAAGAGAGGCGTATGAAGGCATAAAAGAGACCTATTATGATGACTACGATAATGGTTTCAAAAGACTTATGGGAGTTTTGAAAAAAATTACTAGTACAACATTGGATGTTTCCGATTTAATGAAAATTAGTAATTTAATTGGCAATGCTGAGAAGAAAGGCCTGTGTCATGTTTTAGTTAACGATGGGAAGATACAGACGTGGGTAGATATTGATGAATGGTAAGTTATTTAACGGCCCGATGGAACTGCTTCTGAGGGCTTTAATTATTTTGACAATAAAAAGTCCCTTAAATGTTGATCATATTTCTATGATTGACTTTGTTAGCACCTATGGAAAATATTTTGGGATATCAGAAAATAATCTTCATGGTGATAATGAATTTGGTCTTCAGGAATTTTCATTAAGGCGAGAATTGATGAACGATGCAATCCGACAAGCGGTCCTTAAAGGTTTAGTTGAAATCGTTGAGAATCAAGATGGATTTAGTTATAAATTATCTACTAATGGAACAAGGGTATATTCAGAAATTTCTAAGAGTATGTATGCTTTGGAATATTTTGAAAATGCTAAAAAGGCGAAAAATATAGTAGCCGTAAGCAATAAAGAGTTTATGGAGATAGTAGATAACAAATTATGGGGTGGTAGTATTGTTTAACGGCTTATTTGTAAAGTCAATTACAGCTTCTGGGCCAAATGTTGAAACTTCTACAGTGTTACTAAAAAAAGGATTGAATATAATATCTGGACCTTCAAATACTGGGAAAACAGGTATAGTTCGCTGTATATTATATGTTTTAAACAAACACTGGAAAAATGATGGTGAGAAGTATTTTCCATTTGCTGAAACATATGGGTATAAAGAGGTTTCAGTTGAATTTGTTAACGATGATGGATATGCATTATTTACGAGAGATATCGACGATAAAAAGGTAAATATTAAGAGTAATATACCAGGAATAAAAAATGGCTTAGTAAGTATCGGTGGCAAAAAGGAAAACCTAAATGATACTATCCTAAAGTTAATTGGAATTAGTGAGCGTCATCAGGTTCCGAAAAATGCAAAATACGCTACACAAAGCCTTACTTGGAATGGTGTATCTAGTCTTTGGTATCTTGACGAGGAGAGTATCACTCAGAGTAACCCAATTATGTTACCTGGGCAAGTAATTCAGAAAACAGCTTTTCTATCTTCGCTATTGTTTATGATAACGGGAAAAGAAATTGATATACCCGAGGGCGTCAAGGATCCTAAAATTAGTAAGGCTAAGAATGACGCTGTCAAATCACAGTTAAAAGTACAATTACAAGAAATCGGAGAAAAGACAAAAGAGTTATCAGAAACCCTGATTGCTTCTCCCATAAATAATATCGAAGATAAATTTAATAATTTATTGGAAGAAATTAATGGGGTAGAGAAAGCAGTATCTAATCAAATAAGTGAGATTAAGGAAGTTCAGAGTAATATTACAGAAATTAATCAAAAAGTAATAGATGCTACTGTCTATATTTCTAGATATGATGATTTAAAAACTCAGTATATAGCGGACATAAAGCGACTTAGTTTCATTGTAGATGGTGAAAAGGCGGTTAATAGTATTCCTGAAAACAAAGAATGTCCTTTTTGCCACCATGAAATTACTTCAATAGAAGGTCATTCGCACATAGATGCGGCTAATGCAGAGTTGGGAAGAATATTAGAACAACTGGATGGACTTAAAAAATCTACTGATAATGTTACGAATAAAAGAAAAAGGCTGTTGAGGCAATTAGAACATCTAAAAGAAAAAAGAGACAGCTTAAATGATGTTTTGAAGCAAGAGCTAAAACCGAAGTTAGAAAATTTAACAAATTTGAAAAAGGATTATCAGGAGTATATTAGCTTAAAAAGTCAGCTAGATGTTTATCTACAAATGAGTAGTGACTGGACTAATAGAATCATTGAGATTGAGAAAGCTAGTAAAAAAGTTCAGCAATATCATCCTAAAGAACATTTTCCAGATAACTTTGCGAATGATATTAGTAGTTACGCACAAGATATATTAACAAGATGTAATTATGGAAACTTGAATTCTGTAATTTTTAATCTTGATACTTTTGAAATTGAAATAAATGGTAACGAAAAATCAGAAGTGAATGGGAAAGGCTATAGGTCGTTTTTGAACACGGTAGTTAACTTGTCATTTAGAAGGTATATGGCACTAAAATCAGTCTATAAAACTGGAACAGTTATTATAGACACACCATTTTTAGGCCTAGATCAAGGTGAAGAGAATAATACCCCAGACGGATTAAAAAACGGGTTAATCCAGTACTTGAATAATTCCCAAAATGAAGGGCAAGTGATTCTTATTGAAAATTCCGATGCAATGCCATCGATTGATAATTTCAAGCTAGACGATATTAATTTCATTAAGTTTACGAAGAATAAGAACAAAGGAAGATATGGTTTCTTGTTGAATGTACCAAAATAATTAAGTGGAGATAGGTGAACAATAGATATGGCAACAAAGTCAAAAGAATTAAGTATTGAAGATAAGCTTTGGCAAACGGCTGACGCATTGCGTGGTAGCATGGACGCATCTGAATATCGCAATGTTGTGTTAGGGTTGATTTTCTTAAAATATGTTTCTGATTCGTTTGAAACTAAATATCAAGAGTTGATGAAATCAGATTACCCAGAAGATGCGGAAGACCCTGACATGTATTTATCAGAAAATATTTTCTGGGTTCCACAGGAAGCACGGTGGTCATTAATTCAAAAGTCAGCAAAGACCCCACAAATTGGCGAAATTATTGATGGCGCCATGGATGCAATTGAGAAAAATAACGAATCATTACGTGGTGTTTTGAGTAAAAATTACTCTTCACCAGACTTAGATAAAACACGGTTAGGTGAAGTGGTAGACTTAATTTCAGATATTACTTTGGTTAACAAGCATGAGAAACATTCAGATGTGTTGGGAAGAGTCTATGAATACTTCCTTAATAAATTTGCTTCTAGCGAAGGTAAAAAAGGTGGCGAATTCTACACCCCACAATCAATTGTACGAACGCTCGTTGAGATGATTGAACCCTACAAAGGGAGAATTTATGATCCTTGTTGTGGTTCTGGTGGGATGTTTGTTCAATCAGATAAATTCGTTCAAGAACATCAAGGAAAGATTGGCGATTTATCTGTTTATGGTGAAGAGTCTAATCCGACTACTTGGAAATTGGCTAAGATGAACTTGGCGATTCGAGGAATTGATAATAACCTTGGTCCTCACCAGGGAGATACCTTTGCAAATGACTTACACAAAGGTGAACGCTTTGATTACATTTTAGCTAACCCTCCATTCAACGTTAAGCGATGGGGCGGTGAAAAGCTGCAGGAAGACGCTCGTTGGAAATATGGTGTACCGCCTGAAGGAAATGCCAATTACGCTTGGATCGAGCACATTATCAGTAAACTTGCCCCGGATGGTAAAGCTGGTTTTGTTCTTGCCAATGGTGCCTTATCGACTTCTAAAAACGATGAATTAACAATTCGAAAAGCAATTTTAGAAGATGACAAAATTGATGCAATTGTAGCTTTGCCAAGTCAAATGTTCTATTCAACGGGAATTCCGGTTTCACTGTGGTTTATTGATATGAATAAAGAATCGTCAGATGAAAGATCACGGAAAGGCGAAACTTTGTTTATTGATGCTCGTAATTTAGGTGAAATGGTTGACCGGACTCACCGGGCCTTTAGTTCTGAAGACATTAAAAAGATCTCTGACACTTACCACGCTTACCGGGGGACTAATAACCAAGAGTACCAAGATATTGCTGGTTTCTGCAAAGCGGCTTCATTAGAAGAAATTGCTAAGAATGATTATGTCCTGACGCCTGGGCGGTATGTAGGTCTTGCCAAGCAAGAAGACGATGGTGAACCATACGAAGAAAAAATGGCGCGCCTAACAAGTGAATTAAAAGAGCAATTTGAAGAAAGCAACAAGCTTCAAGCTCAAATTAAAGATGTTTTAAAGGAGCTTGGATATGAAATATAAATTATCTGAAATTGGTAAAGTTGTTGGCGGTGGAACACCATCAACTAAACACCCTGAGTATTATACAGGTTCTGGGATTCCGTGGCTCACACCTAAGGATTTAAGCGGATATGACAAGATGTATATATCAAAAGGGGGTAGAGATATAACTCAAGAGGGATTGGAAAATTCTAGTGCTAAGTTACTCCCTGCTAATAGCGTTTTAGTTAGTTCTCGTGCTCCAATTGGTTATGTTGCTATTGCTGAAAATGAAATAGCAACTAATCAAGGATTTAAAAGTATTATTCCTAACAGAGAGTTAGTCATTCCCGAGTATTTATATTTTGTTATGAAAACTAGTAAGCAAGATTTAGAACAAATAGCTTCTGGATCAACATTTAAGGAAGTATCTACTAAGGTTATGTCTAACTTTGAAGTAGAGATTCCTGATTTAGATGAGCAAAGAAAAGTGTTAGATTATCTTTTGCCAATTACGAGAAAAATAGAAAAGAATAGTAGAATAAATGATAATTTATCAAAGTTTAGAGAGCTCTTGTATATGAGGCTAATTCAATCAAGCGATGTTAAAGAAGTTAAATTAACAGAACTGTTTAATATAGCATATGGTAAAAATATAGCAAAATCAGAGCTAACTAAATCAGGAACTAAAGTTTTCGGGGCAAATGGATTAATTGGCTACACGCAAAAACCAAGTATTATTAGTGCACCTACTGTCACGATTACTAGCAGGGGATCTGGTTCCGGCTATGTCAGTTATTTAAATATCGGGAATGCATTTTTAACTAATAACCTCTTGTATTTAAACGAAAATAAAAATTTAGGCCTATCATTTTCCTATGAAACTATTAAATCCGCTAACCCGAAACAATTTGTTACGGGTTCAGCACAACCTCAGTTAACCATTAAAAACCTTAGTCAATCATTAGTTAAAATCCCTTCAGATATTAATTAAAAACTAGATAGAATTTATTGGATAAATATGTCGAAGGTATAATAGCCATCGGCATTTTTTATTGTGATAGAAACTATCAGGACTGCACAAAATCATTAATTGATTTAGCATTAACGGCCAATGAACAACCCGTTGGAAGCGCATACAATTAAGACATACTAAAGCGATAACGCATATGCTTTTAAAGAAATCTTCTTTGAAGGCAAGGTTAGGAGGTTAGTATCGTGGAAGTTGAACAAACTGTAAAGGAACGACTGCAAAAGTTGTCTTCGATTGGGAGTGATCCTACTGGAGGTTTAACACGGTTACTTTATTCTGATAGTTGGTTATCGGCACAACATTATGTACAAGACCAGATGAAAAATATCGGAATGAAAGCAGCTTTTGATGAAGTTGGGAATCTTTTTGGCCGGATCGAAGGTAGCGAGTTACCGGAAGAAACAATTATGACGGGGTCTCACATTGACACTGTCGTAAACGGTGGTAAATTGGATGGCCAGTTTGGGGTAGTTGCTTCACTAACGGCGGTCCAAATGCTTCAAGAAAAGTACGGCCAACCAAAACGTTCCCTTGAGGTTATTTCAATGGCTGAGGAAGAAGGAAGTCGTTTCCCAACGGTATTTTGGGGAAGTAAGAACTTTGTAGGAATTGCTAATAACGACGAAGTAAAAGATATCGCTGATGCCAATGGAAAGAAGTTTGTGGATGAAATGCACCGACAGGGATTTGATTTTCAACCACAACAAAAGCGGCGAAATGATATTAAGGCCTTTGTTGAAGAACATATTGAACAAGGAAGTATTCTTGAAACGGAAAAAGAATGCTCATGTACGGTAAAGAAGCAAGCAACCGAAAACAATAGATAGACCGCCAGCACTACACTATTCCGAACCAAAGACCAAAAGATAAGCATTTTGAGAAAATCTAAACTTTTGGATTTTCCTACAATGCCGACTACGGCGGAATCCCTCCCACTCCTTATATATTTCTTTCTGTATACATTGAATTTGTATTTAGTAAAATGCAGACAACACCACGGATCGGCTTTTGGCTGGACAATTCCAACCAAACACCGCAGCAGACAGTAGAAACCATTCTGAACGTTAGGAAGCCGGTATGATTGTTACATATAAGGGGAAGAAAAATTTCTTTTAGATACTTGTTTTTCTAAAACTGATGTGATATAATAATTCAATTCCAGAAAAGGAGTAAAAAATATGCGGCAAGGTATTCTTAAATAAAACTATAATCAAATAGTGGGAACAAAGGATTATGATAGTCCCTTTTGTAGGGGCTTAGTTTTTTGTACCCAATTTAAGAATACTTTTGCCTTATCAATTTTGACATATCCCCAAAAACAGCACTCACAAACAGGTGTATGCTGTATATGGGTATGTCCGCAAATTATCATCCCCAGTGGTAAAAGTATTTTACTGCTGGGGATTTTTATGCCCTTCGGGGCAGTAAAGGGAGGACAATCACATGAAAATAATCAATATTGGAATTCTTGCCCATGTAGACGCTGGAAAGACGACCTTGACGGAGAGCCTGCTATATGCCAGCGGAGCCATTTCAGAACCGGGGAGCGTCGAAAAAGGGACAACGAGGACGGACACCATGTTTTTGGAGCGGCAGCGTGGGATTACCATTCAAGCGGCAGTCACTTCCTTCCAGTGGCACAGATGTAAAGTCAACATTGTGGATACGCCCGGCCACATGGATTTTTTGGCGGAGGTGTACCGCTCTTTGGCTGTTTTAGATGGGGCCATCTTGGTGATCTCCGCTAAAGATGGCGTGCAGGCCCAGACCCGTATTCTGTTCCATGCCCTGCGGAAAATGAACATTCCCACCGTTATCTTTATCAACAAGATCGACCAGGCTGGCGTTGATTTGCAGAGCGTGGTTCAGTCTGTTCGGGATAAGCTCTCCGCCGATATTATCATCAAGCAGACGGTGTCGCTGTCCCCGGAAATAGTCCTGGAGGAAAATACCGACATAGAAGCATGGGATGCGGTCATCGAAAATAACGATAAATTATTGGAAAAGTATATCGCAGGAGAACCAATCAGCCGGGAAAAACTTGTGCGGGAGGAACAGCGGCGGGTTCAAGACGCCTCCCTGTTCCCGGTCTATTATGGCAGCGCCAAAAAGGGCCTTGGCATTCAACCGTTGATGGATGCGGTGACAGGGCTGTTCCAACCGATTGGGGAACAGGGGAGCGCCGCCCTATGCGGCAGCGTTTTCAAGGTGGAGTATACAGATTGCGGCCAGCGGCGTGTCTATCTACGGCTATACAGCGGAACGCTGCGCCTGCGGGATACGGTGGCCCTGGCCGGGAGAGAAAAGCTGAAAATCACAGAGATGCGTATTCCATCCAAAGGGGAAATTGTTCGGACAGACACCGCTTATCCGGGTGAAATTGTTATCCTTCCCAGCGACAGCGTGAGGTTAAACGATGTATTAGGGGACCCAACCCGGCTCCCTCGTAAAAGGTGGCGTGAGGACCCCCTCCCCATGCTGCGGACGTCGATTGCGCCGAAAACGGCAGCGCAAAGAGAACGGCTGCTGGACGCTCTTACGCAACTTGCGGATACTGACCCGCTTTTGCGCTGCGAGGTGGATTCCATCACCCATGAGATCATTCTTTCTTTTTTGGGCCGGGTGCAGTTGGAGGTTGTTTCCGCTTTGCTGTCGGAAAAATACAAGCTTGAAACAGTGGTAAAGGAACCCACCGTCATTTATATGGAGCGGCCGCTCAAAGCAGCCAGCCACACCATCCATATCGAGGTGCCGCCCAACCCGTTTTGGGCATCCATCGGACTGTCTGTTACACCACTCCCGCTTGGCTCCGGTGTACAATACGAGAGCCGGGTTTCGCTGGGATACTTGAACCAGAGTTTTCAAAACGCTGTCAGGGATGGTATCCGTTACGGGCTGGAGCAGGGCTTGTTCGGCTGGAACGTAACGGACTGTAAGATTTGCTTTGAATACGGGCTTTATTACAGTCCGGTCAGCACGCCGGCGGACTTCCGCTCATTGGCCCCGATTGTATTGGAACAGGCATTGAAGGAATCAGGGACGCAACTGCTGGAACCTTATCTCTCCTTCACCCTCTATGCGCCCCGGGAATATCTTTCCAGGGCTTATCATGATGCACCGAAATACTGTGCCACCATCGAAACGGTCCAGGTAAAAAAGGATGAAGTTGTCTTTACTGGCGAGATTCCCGCCCGCTGTATACAGGCATACCGTACTGATCTGGCCTTTTACACCAACGGGCAGAGCGTATGCCTTACAGAACTGAAAGGGTATCAGGCCGCTGTCGGCAAGCCAGTCATCCAGCCCCGCCGTCCAAACAGCCGCCTGGACAAGGTGCGCTATATGTTTCAGAAGATAATGTAACGTCTTGCGCAATGCAAGCGTTCATTGCTGGCTATTGCGAAATATCATTGATAAAATCAGTATCAGAGAGGAGAAACTATTTTGAACCAGGAACAGACGAATATTACAACAGGAAAGCAAATACGTCATCTGCGAACACAATTGGGAATGACACAGGAAGAACTAGCCGGGGAATTGAATGTTACCCGGCAGGCACTATCGAATTGGGAGAGAGATGTTAATGAACCCGATTTAAATATTTAGTAAATAAATTTAGAAGGCAAATGTATCCCATTGAGGAAATTATAAAGCATAATAGTTTTGAAAATGAAAAGCTAGAAATGTTAAAGAATACACTATTGAACAAATGCTTCTAAGCCGCTAAATTATCATTTACCGTACCAAATAAAGAAAGGAGCGTGATTCGTTATCACAAAAGGATTTTTATTAGAAGCAGACGTTGAAAACCTTGCATTAGATACTTTAGAGCAAGTTGGTTACAAGGTTTATAAGAGCCCAAGTCCAACCGCACCACATCCAGAAATCGATGCGATGCGTGATAATAACCATACAGTAGCAATTTTAACTACCGTTGTTGAACAAACTATACGTCGACTGAATCCAGGATACCCGGACGAAATTTATCGCGAAGCTTTACGACAATTAACTCGTTTAGCAGATAATCCAGATTTAATGGTTAACAATCATTACTTCCACAAATTATTAATCGAAGGGATTCGTGTCAAAACGACAGTTAATGGTGAAAACAGGACTGAAGTACTATATCCTATTGATTTTAATCAGATTGAACGGAATAGTTTTATTGCGACCAATCAGTTCACTTTTAAAGGAAGCCATGAACGACGTCCTGATACGACAATCTTCGTTAACGGGTTACCAGTGGTCAATTTTGAGTTCAAGGATGCAAGTAACCCAAATGTAAGCATTACTAATGCTTATCGACAATTGCAGACTTACAAAGCAGAAATCCCAGATTATCTTAAATATAATGAAATTTTAGTTGCTTCGGATGGACTTAACTCACGAGCCGGATCATTAACTGCTGGATTTGACCGCTTTATGCGGTGGCGTGCACCTAAAAACATTTCAACAGGTGATGACCTAGAGTTAGAAGTTATGATTAAGTATATGTTGAGCCCGAAAGACTTACTTAATCTAATTGAGAACTTTATTATCTTTGAAACTGATGGAGATAGTACGATTAAGATTTTAGGTGCTTATCATCAGTACTACATGGTCAACAAAGCTGTTCAAGCGTCTAAACGAGCTCTTAATAATCCTGAAGATAAGCGAATTGGGGTAGTTTGGCATACAACTGGTTCGGGTAAAAGCTTATCAATGGTGTTCTTTTCCAGTATTGTGGCTAGAAAACTCAATAACCCAACATTGCTGGTGATCAATGACCGGAATGATTTAGATGACCAATTATTTGACACTTTTGCTACTGCCCATGAATTTCTTCGGCAAACACCGGAACACGCTGAATCGAGCGAAGAATTACGCAAGTTTATGGATAAGCAATCTGGAGGAATCGTCTTTTCTACCATTCAGAAGTTCTCACCTGACTTCGAACGTGGTGAAACTGAAATGCCAGTATTAACTAATCGGAGTGATGTAATTGTAATTGCTGATGAAGCCCACCGAACTCAATATGGGATGCAGGCTAAAATTACTGATAATGGTCTTCGCTATGGTTTTGCCAAGTACTTACGTGATGCTTTACCAAATGCATCATTTATTGGATTTACAGGAACACCAATTTCTACAGCTGATAAGTCTACTGTTGCAGTCTTTGGTAAGTATATTGATGTTTATGATATTACTCAAGCAGTTAATGATAAAGCAACTGTTAAAATTTACTATGAGAGTCATGTCTTCCCACTGAAGTTAAAAAAGGATGCCCAAGAAAAGTACCAACAACTGCTTAAAGAAGCTAACTTAAATGATGATCCAAATTTAGAAGAGAACGCTCGGCGTAATCGAGAGTTTTCGCGTCTTGAAGCTTTAGCGGGAGCTCAACCACGTCTGGAAAGTATTGCTAAGCATTTTGTCGAACACTTTGAGACTCGTCAAAAAGAAGCTTTTGGTAAGGCGATGATTGTTGAAATGTCACGTCGAAATGCTGTACGTCTTTATAACGAGATTGTAAAACTTCGTCCTGAATGGGATAGCGACGACCTGGATAAAGGGAAAATCAAAGTCGTTATGACTTCTTCAGCTGCCGATGGTCCAGAAATGGCAAAGTTTCAAACTAGCAAATCTGAACGTCGAATTCTTCAAAAGCGTATGAAGGATAATAACGACGAATTACAGATTGTGATTGTAGTTGATATGTGGTTAACCGGATTTGATGTGCCATCAATGAACACAATGTATATTGATAAACCAATGAAGGGTCACAATTTAATTCAAGCAATCGCACGAGTTAATCGTGTTTTCAAAGACAAGGACAGTGCACTTATTGTTGACTACATTGGAATTGCTGAAAATTTAAAGGATGCTTTAAACATTTATTCTACCGAGGACCAAGGTCAAGTTGGGGTTAACATGAAAAAGGCACTGGCTCTTTTAAAAGAAAAGTACGATATCATTACAAATGACTTCTTGTATGGTGTTGATTATTCAAACTTTGACTCTGAAGATGGAACAGTACGATTAAAAGTAACTCGTCGAGTAGCTAATGAAATTCTGCATGAGGATGAAGAAACACAGAAGAAGTTTTTAGATGTCGTTACAGAATTGCAAAAGGCATATTCCTTAACTTCAACCCAACCAGAAGCTCAAGTTTATGGGAAAGAAATAGCATTTTTTAAAACAGTTAAAGTATTCATTCAAAAGCTAAAGCAACCAGATGATCAGCAAACCGGAGATAGTAGCCATACTGATGTAGATTACAGAATGCAACAGTTGCTAGATCAATCTATCATTTCAGAGCCCAACGTTGATATTTATAATCAACTAGGTATTGAGAGACAAAGCATTGACTTGATTTCGGATGAATTTTTGCAGCATGTAAACAATATGCAAGAAAAAGATGTGGCGATTGTCTTATTAGAAAAATTGCTTAAAGGTAAAATTAAAGCAATGACTCGAACAAATAAAGTGACATCACAGAAATTTGAAGAGATGCTTAAGAAGTCGATTGATGAATATAACAAACGCGGAATTACTAGTGAACTTGTAATCCGTAAATTAATTGAAATGGCCAAAAACATTAATAAAGAGCAAGAGAAAGGCAAGAACCTCGGTTTAACCCCAGAGGAAGTTGCTTTCTATGATGCCTTGGCTGACCATGAAAAAGCGGTTCAAGTATTAGGAGAAGAAAAGCTTCACTTAATTGCCCAAGAACTAGTTAAATTGGTTAAAGAAGAATCTGGCGTAGATTGGGAAAAGCGTCGTAATATTCAGGCGAAGATGAGAGTTGCCGTTAAACATCTATTACGGAAATATGGTTATCCGCCTGATATTGCTCCTCAAGCTATTAATACCGTGGTTGAACAGGCAGAATTGATGGCATCAAATGATTGATAAAGAAGTTTACTTTTGGGGTTATTGATGAAAGTTGATAAATCAGATTTAAAAATTGTAGACTCTAGGAAAATTGGCCTTGTGATTAAAGTCGTTGAAGAAGAGTATCTACAGGATGCATTATCCGGTAATTTATTCTTTGGTTCATTAGATATTTATAGAGGTGCTGAGAACGATAAAGGTGATAAAGTTATTGGCGATATGAATGAGGGTCAGTTAATTTCTAGATTCAAAGCATCTAAGGCTATTATTAAATTAGTTAACCGTAGAAAAAATGATGGTATGATTATTGAAATACCGATGGATATGCAGAAAGAAAATGTTATCCAAAGATTTAAAATGAACACAGATATAAACATCGGTATTTGTAGTTTTACCTATCTGAGTTTAGATGATTTTAAAGAATATTATCATGAAAATAAGCGTACTTATTTCGAATTACGACAATCCGCAATAGATGATATAGATAAGCTTGTTAAGGCGAAGGAAAAATTTACTGGACATAAATGTAAAATAATTATTTTTAAAAATGAGTTCTGGGATTTTTTGCATAAAAGTAGTGATTTAGATTTTGATTTTGTAGAATATTATGATTCTAAGAATCCTGAAGAAGTAATCAAATTTGAAAATAATAAAAAGCCTATATATTTTTACAAATCAAATAATTATAAATCGCAAAGAGAATTCCGAGTTGCAAAAGAATTAAGTAAAAAGTGTAAAGGTGAAATAGTTAATTTTGAATCCAAAGACGATATTGGCATTCAAGTTACTTTATCGGACCTAAAGAAGTACGTACTTATAGCAGAAGGATTAGTCAAATTAGATTAATTAATATGCCTTGGAGAGTATTATTAGGAAATTTTGACCCTTTCCCTCAACCAGATATAAGCCAAATTGGCCCATCAGACGCATGTGTGTTCATGATGGGCCAATTGCTAATATTAGCGATAAAAAGTTGAGGGATTGTAGGAACGTTGATTTGGCAACTTTCGGCTATGTCTTAGGCTAGACGGCAAGGGTGCCGGGACACGTTGAGACGGTTGTATTGATGTCAAGGGCTGATAAGTAAGACTGTAAAAAGGTAAGTAAATAAAGGCTTTCCGTGATTTGAGGTCTGGTTATAAACCGGAAGGATAATCACGGATTTTTGCTTTATGGGAAGATATCTAAGAGTGGTGAGTTAGAAAAGTTATCAGCCGATATATTTATTGAGTTGGTGAGTTGATAAGCTGCTTGGCAAAATAAAGGTGAGTTGACAATACGCATAATGAAAAGTAATTGGCTTCAGACTATTTTTAGCCTATAATCAGACTGGAAGATTGGAGGGGCTAATATGGGTAACGAATTAGTTTACTTAGACACATATATTTTGCAACAAGATATGAGAATACGTTTGCCAAAAACAATTCTACAAAATATGAGTGTAGAAAAAGGGGGAGACACATTTCGATATATATCTGAATAGGGAAGATCAATCACTTATTCTGAAACCAACTAAAAAGAGATCGATGAATGATACGGCTATTTAATGACACTAATTTTGAATATGTCGAATCTGAGGATTCTTTAACCATATTCAATGACTGTATATCGACATTAAAATCAATTAAGGATAAATCAGTAGATTTGATTTTTGCTGATCCACCTTATAATTTAGGGAAAGATTTTGGTAATGAAAGCGATTCATGGGGGTGAAAACGAATACCTAAATTGGTGTTACAGATGGATCGACGAATGCTTTAGAGTTTTAAAGGATAACGGTATTCTATTTAATGAATTCGACCCAGAACATGTCTTATATATCCATTATAATTAATGATATTGTATGGGTATATGATAGTTCTGGAGTTCAATCTAAGAAGAAATACGGTTCCCTATATGAGCCAATATTGATGGTCGCAAAAAGCGATAAAACAAAGCATACTTTTAATCATGAAGATATTTTAGTTGAAGCAAAAACCGGAGCTAAAAGGGGGGTTAATTGATTATAGGAAAAATCCACCCCAACCTTATAACACACAAAGAGTACCAGGAAATGTTTGGGAATTTCCTCGTGTTCGATATAAACATGAATATTTGGAAGAGATAAACAAGTCCACAAGAAGTTATGAAAGGAGTGGTTAAATGTCGAAAAAGGATTCCAAACAAGATATAAGAAAAAATGGGTGTAATACTTCCTCTCACACTCATCATCACAGAGATAAATCAGATTCACAAGCTGCATGTATCAGTGTCGTTCCGATCTTTAATCATTTAGAAGAAGAGCAGATGGATGAAATTATGAAAGTGATGAAGTCAATTTCATATAAAAAGGGTCAAATGGTTTATCGGGAGGGAGATACATCCAATGCCTTATATGTTGTAAGTAAGGGTAAAATTAGAATCTACCGTTTATCTGAGTCTGGAAAAGAACAATTATTGAGAATTTTAAATCCTGGAGATTTTACTGGAGAACTAGCTTTGTTTCGTGAATCGATCCATGAAGCGTATGCAGAAGCAATGAGCAATACCGATGTGTGTATGATTAGTAAAAATGATTTACAAGAATTTTTATTAAAGTACCCTACGATATCTTTGAAGTTCTTATCAGAACTTTCTAACCGATTGGAAACATTAGAAAAACAAACAACCAGATTCACTACAGAAAAAGTGGATGCTAGATTAGCGCTGTTTCTTGCAGAATGTATGGATGATGGTGAGGGTTCAATGGAAATTGAATTGCCAATGAATAGAAAGGATTTAGCTTCTTACTTAGGAACTACACCTGAAACGGTAAGTAGAAAGTTGGCTGATTTTGAGAATGAAGGTTATATAAAACAAAAAGCAAGTAGAAAGATTGAGATTTTGGATTTAGATGGTTTGTTGTTAGTATAAATGATAGTCATAAAATGAAACATAAAACAGTTGGAGTCACTTCAAAACTTCAACTGTTTTATATTTTTAGGCAAAAAACGCAAATATTTACGCAAAAATGCATAAACTTGATTTAGGTCAATTTAATTTCTTTTAATCGCTTGTATGATGTAATCAAGTCAAAGATAAAAGAAAGAAGGAAAAACATGTCAAAACAAGTAAAATTTAATCAAGAAAAGGAAACTCATTTAAAACTATTGGCACAATATGTACCAGTTGTAGCACGAGTTCATGGCGGTAATCACCCGGAATCTCACCAAGTGCGTAAAGTATTTGATAGGCTTGTAAAAAAAGTAGAAGATGCAGGAGCGGGAAAACCTGACTTAGTAGATGAATTTGTAAAGTTGCGTGAAATTACAGATAATTATACAGTTCCAGATGATGTTTGTGAAAGCTATGAAGCAGTATATAACATGTTGGCAGAAATAGATAGAGCCTATGGATCATAAAATAAATCAATACTAGATTACTAAAAATTATAAGATGAAGGAGCATGAATATGCAAAAATTCATTTTAGGAAAGAAGAATCATATTACCATAGTAAGTGCAATTTTAATAATAATTGCATATGTTAGTAAATTAGGATTTAAAAACGAACCTATAGCCATATGGTCACTAATAATCGCCTCCGTTTTAGGAGTTATACCGATTGCTATCCAAGCGTATCAAGCATTGAAGGTCAAAGTTGTCAGTATCGATGTTTTAGTTACTATTGCAGTTATCGGAGCTTTTATAATCAAGAACTATGAAGAATCGGCAATCGTTACGTTCTTATTTCTATTTGGAGCTTATTTAGAACAAAGGACACTTAATAAAACACGTTCTGCAATAAAAGAATTAACTGAAATGGCGCCAGAAGTTGCTCTAAAGCAACTGAAAAATGGTGAGTTTGAAGAAGTCGAAATAGAAGAGGTTGATGTCGGTGATATTTTACTTGTTAAAACAGGTGCAAAAATTCCAGTTGATGGTACAGTGTTGACAGGAGAAGGGCACATTAATGAAGCAAGTATTACAGGTGAAGCAGTTCCAGTAAGCAAAAAGAAAGATTCAGGAGTATATGCTGGAACAATTTTAGAAAATGGCACACTGCAAATCACAGCTGACCGTGTAGGTGAAGACACTACTTTTGGTAAAATCATTGAGTTAGTGGAAGAAGCACAGGATTCAAAATCAGAGGCAGAACGCTTTATTGATAGATTCTCTAAATATTATACCCCTGCTGTTTTAGGTCTCTCTTTTATTGTAGGGCTCATTTCAAGGGATATTGAACTTGCAATCACGATATTAGTTTTAGGATGCCCAGGAGCATTGGTAATCGGTGTCCCTGTTTCAAATGTTGCAGGTATTGGTAATGGAGCACGTCATAGTGTTCTTCTAAAAGGCAGCGAGGTAATTAGTGATTTTAGCAGACTAGACACCATGGTATTTGACAAAACTGGAACATTAACAATAGGAAATCCTAAAGTAGCGGATAAAGAAATTTATGTAGATAATGTAGACGAAGTATTAGCTTATCTGTCAAGTGTTGAAAAGGAATCCGACCATCCATTAGCAAAAGCGGTTGTGGAATATATTGGAGATACAAAATCATATACCGTTGAAAAAACGGTGGTTGTCAAAGGCGGAGGAATTGTAGCTCATGTAGAAGGTCATAGAGTTGCGGTCGGGAATGTCGCATTGATGGAACAAGAAAATGTTCTTTTAAGTGAAAAAGTTCGAGGAGATATTGCCAGATTCGAGGAGAATGGAAATTCACTGGTTCTAACATCCGTTGATGGTGAATTAAAGGTATTGATAGGAATTCGTGATCAAATTCGTCCTGGTGTCAAAGAAGATCTTCAACAGCTGAAAAAACTTGGTGTTAAAAATCTAGTCGTTCTTTCAGGTGATAATCAAGGAACCGTGGATTTGGTGGCGCGTGAACTTGGACTCACCGAAGCCCACGGACACATGTTGCCGGAAGATAAATCAGCATATATTAAAGCACTGCAAGAAAGAGGTCAAATTGTTGCATTTGTTGGGGACGGAGTAAATGATAGTCCTTCACTAGCTCTAGCACAAATAGGAATTGCTATGGGAAGTGGAACAGATGTAGCCATTGAAACTTCAGATGTTGTTTTAATGAACTCTGATTTCAGCCGCTTGCCATATGCACTAGGTTTAACAAAAGCAACAGCTAATAATATGCTTCAAAATATAATTATTGCAGTAGGAGTTGTATTAGTCCTGCTTGCCAGCGTATTCTTTAGTGAATGGATGAATATGTCAATCGGTATGTTAGTACACGAAGCGAGTATATTAGTAGTGATTCTAAATGCTATGAGACTTCTTCGCTATAAATTATGAAAATAAAATTTTTAATCTAAATCAATTTAAAATAGATAAATATATCAAAGGAGAAATGAAATATGCAAAAAGCAACGATTCAATTAGAAACATTAACTTGTCCATCTTGTATGCAAAAAATAGAAAACGGTGTGAAATCCTTAGAAGGGGTAAATAAAGAGAGCGTAAAGGTACTATTTAATTCAAGCAAGGTAAGAGCAGAATTTGACGATGAAAAAGTATCGATAAAAGATATCGAAAATTCTATTGATAAATTAGGATATGAAGTACTAAAATCCCAAGTAAAAAAAATTTAAAGTGGCGAATCAGTTAAGTCTGTATAATAGTAGAAGTCGTTGAAGGATCATCTTTATAATTTTGTTGATAATGTACTTTAATACTTAGTTCCATTACCCTCTTGTTAGGATATGGGAATACTAATGTTGACGGTAGTAAATAAAATTAAGAAAGGAAAAACTATATAATTCTTTCTCAAATATATTCAAATGTAACAAGTTGAATATGTTTGATTACATTTTATATAGCAGGTCTCGAAACACTATGAATAATGTTGTCAGCAATGGAGCGCTGGTTGCTTTTCATCCGGGATATTATGTAAAACAATATTTAAGTTCTCAAGGAATAAAGCAAAGTGAGCTTGCTGATCGTTTAGGGACGAGTGAGAAGACGATCAGTAACTTGGTCAATGGCAAAATCGAGAAACTAAGTCCTGAACTGATTCGAGGATTGGCATTATCTTTTGGGACATCAGAGATCTTGTGGAAAAATTTAAATGAGCGATATTTAGCCGAACTAGATTTGATAAGGAAAGCCTAGCAACTTGAGGAGGATAAAAAAGTTTTCAAACAGATGAATTATTCCTTTTGGGTCAGGCATGGTTGGGTCAAGCAAACATCGAAAATAGAAGAAAGAATTGAAGAATTAAGACGCTATTTAAAAGTATCATCTTTGACGGTTTTGCAGAATAGTAATTTTTTGGTGCAATATAAGACGGCAGTGACAGAAGTACAAGAGAAAAATGTGATAAACGCAAATGCATGAATCCAAACAGCGATAAATATGGCTAATAGTACGGTAACTAAGCCTGTAAACTTAAAATATTTAAGTTCTAAGCTTGATTGTATCTGTAAAATGACATTAGAAGCTCCTGAAGATTTTTTACCAAAGTTACGTAATGTTTTTGAAGAATCAGGAATAGCCTTTGTTATGGTACCAAATTTGAAAAATTGTGGTATCAATGGTGCAGTAAAATGGCTGAGGGAATATAAAGTTTTATTAGCGTTGAGCGATAGGCGTAAGTATTCAGATGTATTTTGGTTTGCGTTATTCCACGAGATCAGGCATGTTTTTCAAAAGAAAAAAGCTCATATTATCGTTTCTGTTGATAAAGATATTGAGGTCAATAGCAAAATAAACATTGAGAATTTAGAGGTCGATGCTGATAAATTCGCACAGAATTTTTTGATCAAGCCTAAGGATTATGCAGAATTTATTAAAAGTAAGGATTTCTCACGTGCTGCGGTGGAAAAATTTGCTGAGGATATTAAAATTCAACCTGGAATTGTTGTTGGTAGACTACAAAGAGATGGATATATTGATTTTTCACATTTAAATTCTTTAAAGCAACGATATGAGATCGTTATAAATTAGGAAAATTAAAAGGTCAAGACATTATCTTGGTAAACGATCAGGAAATGGTATGGATAGCCTAGAAGTATATGATTTCTGATAGTATTTTGAGGGCCCCCGTAGTGAGGAGGGGCCCTATTTTTGTACAGTTTATAAAAACGCTTACTTTTATTTAGCGAATCATCTAAAATTTATGATATACTCTATTTGTTACGATAGAATCAGCGAAAGGAGTGGTTAACTATTACCAAAAACATAGAATAATGTAGAAAAATTTGTTATAACAAACCATGGAAAGAAGTAAAAATGTGGGTGGTTATTATGACAATGTTAAAACCGAAAGAAATGGCTGAACGTTTAGGTGTTACAGTCAGAACTTTGCAAATTTGGGATAGTAAAGGTGTGTTAAGACGATAGCCAAGTTGCAACGTGATTATCGCAAAGTAGCTAATATTCAACATGATATTATGCAGAAGTTTACAACTCAATTAGTTGAAGAATACGACAAGATCGTAATTGAAGACTTGGCGGTTAAAGAAATGCAGATGACTCATGTCGCTTCCAAAGGGCTACAACGTTCAATGTTTGGTTATTTCAGACAGATATTGAGCTATAAGTGCGATTGGAACGGTAAGAAACTTATCTTAGCTGATAAATATTATCCAAGTACGCAACGTTGTTCTAAATGCGGTCATATTAAGACTGGTGAAGAAAAAGTTGGGCTTAATGGCAACCTAAAATATGGAACTAAGCATAACGAATATATCTGTTATGAATGTGGAAATATTATGGATAGAGATGAAAATGCGGTTTACAATCTTTTGGCTTTAATTAATTAAAAAATACAGGGGTGGGCTACACCCTTAAACTGTAAGAGTTAGTCACTATCATCACCCTCTCGTTAGGATATGGGAATACTAATGTTGACGGCAGTAAATAAAATTAGGAAAGGAAAAACTATATAATTCTTTCTAACAATGTAGAAGAATGTACTTAAACTTCTATATTGTTCTGCATTTTATATAGCAGAAAGATCATCGAACTTAGTGCCAAGAATATTCAAGTAGCATACCAACAAAAAAATGTTATCTCGGATCTATCGATAGCATTTGAGCCAAATAAGATCACCACGATCATAGGAGCTAACGGGTGTGGGAAATCGACTTTGCTAAAGGCTTTGACGCGTTTATGGCCGGTCACAGAAGGTGAAGTTACTCTTGATGGCAGACCACTTTTGAGTTGGGATACAAAAGAGATCGCTAGAAGAATTGCTTTTTTACCGCAGTCACCTAAATTAACGACAGCAACAAAAGTCTACGATCTGGTGTCTTATGGTCGCTATCCCTATCAAAAAGGCTTTGGACGTTTGACTGCAGGCGATAAACAAAAGGTCGACTGGGCGTTAGAGCTTACCGCAACTGAGCATTTAAAAGATAATTTGGTCGAAGAATTGTCTGGTGGGCAGCGACAACGAGTTTTTATCGCAATGACACTGGTCCAAGACACCGACATTATCGTGCTTGATGAACCAACGACGTACCTCGATATGAATCATCAACTTGAGATCATGGAAATCTTACAAAAGTTAAGGCAAGAAGAAAATAAGACGATCATCATGGTCTTGCATGACCTCAACTTAGCAGCTCGTTTTTCGGATGAATTAGTCGCAATGAGTGCGGGAAAGATCGTCAAGCAAGGTGGGGTATCTGAGGTAATGACGCCAGAAGTCTTGCGTGAAGTCTTTAGAATAAATGCCCAGTTGATCTCAGATCCAACCAGTGGCCGACCACTCTTATTGAATTATCAGTTATGTAAATAAAAGGAGATTTCTATGAAAAAAGCACTTGTCTTATTTAGTTTATGTTTGACCTGTCTACTGTTAGTTGCTTGTGGTAAGGCTAACACGACCCAAAATGAAAAATTATCCAGCAAACCTAAGATCGAAGGCTTTCATTATTATGGTGCGATCCCAGAACGACCTAAGCGGATCGCAAGCCTTTCGTCGACGTACACAGGTTATTTGCTTAAATTAGGCTATGAACCAGTAGCTGTGACACCTTATGATGCTAAAAATCCAGTGTTAAAAGATAAGGTCAGCCAAGCCAAGGTCTTATCCAGTGAGGATCAAGAAGCCTTAGTGAATTTAAAACCTGATCTGATCGTGATCGACTCAAGTGATAAAAATGTCGATAAACTAGCTAAGATCGCTCCAACGATCGCGATCGATTATGGTAAGCAAGATTATCTAAATATTTTGACGAGTTTTGGCAAAGTATTCGATCAAGAAAAGCAAGCTAAAGATTGGATCAAGAACTGGAATGAGAAGACGGCTAAAGCAGGAAAAGAGCTCAAAGCTAAATTGGGTGAAGATGCGACATTTACAGTGATCGGTCTCTATGAAAAAGATATTGATCTTTTTGGCAATAATTGGGGCCGTGGTGGTGAAGTTATCTATCAAGCACTTGGCTTTAAAGCACCGCAAAAAGTTGTTGATGATGTATTTAAAGCTGGATATTTAGAAGTATCCCAGGAAGTTTTACCTAAATACATTGGTGATTATGCGATCGTTGCTGCTGAAGACGAAAAGACCGGCGCTTCACTCTATGAAAGTGATGTTTGGCGTTCGATCCCGGCAGTCCAGCGGGGCCATATCTTAAAAGTCAATGCGAATGCCTTTTATTTCAACGATCCACTGAGTTTGGAGTATGAATTAAAGACGATCGAAAATGGATTAAAAGCAATGGAATAGGGGAATAAGATGTCTTTTAGCAACAAAAAGTTTGCGGTTTATCTCATTATTATTTCACTGCTTTTCTTACTGGGACTTTACTGTGGTCTACGCTTTGGCGCTATTTCGTACAGTCAACAAGAACTGCTGACGACATTGTTACATCCGTTTAAAGAAACGGCCACGCAAGATATTTTGATCGATCTGCGTTTGCCCCGCGTTTTAGCAGCTGGGTTAGTTGGAGCTGCCATGGCCACGGCGGGGGCGATCATGCAAGGTTTGATGCGAAATGCGATCGCTGATCCAGGGCTTTTAGGGATCAATGCTGGAGCGGGATTAGCCTTAGCATTGGGCTATCTATTTTTTAAGAGTTTACATTACAGTATGATCTTGTTACTTTGTCTACTCGGGGCAACCGTTGCTGCGTTTTTAGTGTTAGTCTTATCGTATCAAGCCCGGATCGGATTTTCAGCGCTGTATCTTTTGTTAGCTGGTGCGATGGTCTCGGCCTTGTTCACCGCTTTAGGGCAGGGACTAGTCACGTATTTTAAACTTTCCCCGACGATCATCGGTTGGCAAGCAGGGGGCTTAGTGGGCGTCAATTGGGCGATGTTAAAGGTTATCGCACCGTTTATTTTGGTGGGATTGCTGTTAGCCTTTATCGGGGCTAAACAGCTAACGATCCTTAGCCTAGGACAGACTTTTTCGGTCGCCTTAGGTCAAAAAACAACGCGCTTTATGGTATTTTTCCTAGGTCTAGTCTTGATCTTATCTGGCGCCGCTGTTGCCTTAGTTGGAAGTTTATTTTTAGTGGGATTGATCATTCCGCATGTTGTCAAACAGTGGACGGGTCCAGTCTATCAAAAGATCTTACCGCTAACGGCTTTATTAGGAACAACTTTTATGATCTGGGCGGATCTACTCAGTCGCTTCATCGCGCCACCATATGAGACGCCATTGATCTCAGTTGTCAGTGTGACTTGTTTACCGTATTTTCTATGGATGATCCACAAGGGGGGAATTTTATGACTAAAAAGAGATTTTTCCTCATTACTGGGAGTCTATTCATAGTTAGTGTCGTGTTGGCGTTGGCACTGGGGAATGCTAAGCTTGATCTCGTTGAACTCTGGGATGTTATGACAGGACAAGCGACTCCAGCGCAAGATTTCGTCCTCTTTGAACTGCGAATGCCACGTATTTTAGCGTGTCTGCTAGCGGGTGCTTCACTTGGCTTGAGCGGTTTATTACTCCAGACACTAACGCAAAATCCGCTGGCTGATTCAGGAACATTAGGGATCAACGCGGGTGCAGGTCTGCTGATCGCTTTTGCTTTGCGGTATTTACCCCAAGGATCCTATATGTCGCAGGTCTTACCGCTATTTGCAGTCATTGGTGGCTTACTTGTTAGCTGGTCGATCTATCAATTAGCCAAGAAGCAGCAAAGTACACTTGACCCGATCAAATTTATCATTACAGGCGTGACGCTTTCTGCGATCTTATCGACTAGTATCTTGCCCGTGGTCGGTCACGTTGAACAAGCTAAGTTGACCTATATGCTCGATTGGTTATCGGGTAAGATCATGGGCGATAATTGGACAAGTTTGAGCTTAGTGGCTCCCTTGTTATTGATCTTGTGGGGACTTATTTATTATCGCAGTCGGATCTTTGATTTGTTGACCTTGGCTGAAGAGTCAAGTTTGGCTTTAGGCTTAGATTTACGTAAAGCCAGGCGGGATCTTTTGATTTTAACTAGTTTATTGGTATCATTAACTGTGATCATAGCAGGAAATATTGTGTTTATTGGACTTTTAGCAGGCCATATGAGTCAGCTATTCGTTCCGGCTGGGCATCGGGTTCGGATCCCGGCAACTATGCTGTTAGGGGCACTGATACTTTTAGTGGCTGATACGCTGACACGAACATTTTTGATCGGAAATACTTTGCCGACAGGGATCGTGGTCTCAGTTATCGGTGCTCCGTATTTTCTTTTCTTGATGAAAAAAGCCCAACGTTAGAGAGGTGGTTTCTTATGGATAAAGCTGAACTTCGCCAAAAAATTGGGGACCTTGCTTATGAAGTGACCCAAAATGCTGCGACTGAACGAGCATTTACTGGCAAATATGATGATTTTTTTGAAAAAGGGATCTATGTTGACGTCGTGAGCGGACAACCCTTGTTTTCTTCCAGAGATAAATACGATTCTGGATGTGGTTGGCCTGCTTTTACACGTCCGATCGAACAAAAAAATTTGACGACTAAAGCTGACTATTCGCACTTTATGCACCGGACCGAAGTCAAGAGCAGCCAAGCTGATTCTCACTTAGGTCATGTTTTTAATGATGGACCAAAAGCTCAAGGTGGTTTGCGTTATTGTATCAATTCAGCCGCTTTGCGTTTTATCCCGTATACTGAAATGGAAAAAGAAGGCTATGGGCAATATTTAGATCAATTATAACGATGAAGGGGATGCAACTGGGCATCCTTTTTATTTTACATTCGTATTCAGGTCAGCATGAAATATTGATTAGAGTAAGTCTGCCTTTACATTGAATGCGGTTAAATGGGATGATATAATTACGTTTGAAATATTGATCAAGAAATTTCACCTTTACGGGTGATTTATTTTAGAGTAGTAGGCTAGTTACCCATAAAATCGGAAAGGACTTTCTGTGGGATCCAGGAAGATTTTTAAAAATAATATTTTGGAGGTGCTAGAAATGTTATATCCATACGCTGAGTTTCCAGGTACGTTGATCGTAACTCATTCACAGGAAATGGAAGATGGCACAATACTTGTACACTTTGAGCAACCTTGTGACTGGGGATTTAAGGAAGCAAGATATGTTTTGCCAAGTAAAAACAACCTTTACAGTGAGGGGTTCACAGAAGCTGAGAAAAAGAATAACGAAAGAATACTTAACAATAATGCAAACTTAATTACTAAGTATGCTAAAATTGGTGGTGTTCCACTTGCCTAATGTATTGATATTCGGTAGTTATATATTATTCTTTTGGTCTAATGAGGGTAGTGAACCAGTGCATATTCATGTAGCTGTTAAGAGACCTAGTAGGGTTTCAGCTAAGTTTTGGATATTAGAAGATGGTAGTTGTAAGTTAGCCAATAATCATGCTGATATTCCAAAGAAGGATCTAAAAAGAATTTCTGAATTTATTCAGGGAAATATTGAAGATATTTTGAAAGCATGGAAAGATTTTTTTGTGGAAGAAGAAATAAGATACTATAAATAATATTTTTTGAGGATGCGACGGGGCATCCTTTTTATTTTGCACTGATATCTATAATTAATAGATAGTAGTTAATGAAAAATCATTGATGCAGCGCGAGTTATAGCTGATTTAAGCTAAAAAGCTCGTGCTTTTATTTTGAAAAAGAGTGTGTTATTGTTGAAAAAATTTCTCAGATATGCAAAGGGGGAAAAAGGATGCAAAAATTGGGGGAAGTTTTTCAAAGGTTTCGTAAAGCACGGGGCTTAAAGCTAAAAGATCTAGCCACAGCGGGCGTTTCGATCTCACAATTATCACGGTTTGAACATGGGGAGTCAATACTATGAATCCGCGTTATGAACCAACTAGTTGGCAAGTCTGGTACATTTCTTGATCGCATCTCATGGTATTCACAGGTACGATCTATTTGGGCTTTCTCAAGATGTACCTGTGTTTAGATGGTGTAGGCGTTGTCGGCGATGGCGCGCATACAGATAAGGAATTTGCTAAAGTCAGTTCAATGATCGAACGGGCTAGTTTGCTGGCTGAATTTATCAGAGCACAAGAGTAGGTGAAGTGATCTGTTGTGCAAAAGACAAAAAAGTTGTGTTTGCCTAACACATCCTGTATATTTTTAAGTAAAGAAGGAAAAGGAGGTGCTGGGATGGACATGTTATTTATCGTTTTACACGTGCTCTTTGGCTTGGGTTCATTTGCAGGCTCATTGATGTTAGCAGTTGGCTTCAAAGATAAATTCAATGAACTCAACACATTGCAAAAATCTGGTATCTTATTGACGATCATCAGTTTGTTTGCAACGATCGCAGTTACGATGGTCTCTAAGGGCAATATGATCGCTGCAATTATTTTTATCGCATTAGGTGCCGTAGCTTGCGGTTACTTGGCATTTGCTAAGACAAAAGAGGCGTAATCATAATTGAATAACTAACTTTCCCTCTTGGCTCATTTGATCAGCAAGAGGGTTTTTGTTGGTCAAAAAGCTTGTCAAAAGGGATAAAGAGTGTATAATAGCGACACTAAAGTTCTTTGAAAACAAGATCATATCGAACTTAGTGCAGAGAAGTTGAACGCTTTGCTAAGATATCTCGGAGGTTAAGTCCTCGTAGTTTGCTAGTTGGGATACTGGCTAGTGGCTATCAAAGTGGTGGTGACATCATGGCGTTTTGTAAAAGCAAAAGAGGCTAAGAGGTATGCAAATGTAGCCCAGAATTAACGTACCGAACTTTTCCACACGATAATAGACGCTCAGTGAGAAGAAGCTAATATTGCTACTATTCAGGGATGAATATAGTTTACATTGGTAATATCCAACCAAGTGTGTTGCTGTGAATGTTAGAAATAACAGTATAAGAAAAGAAGCAGGTACATCGCTCAAGACGGCAGTTATCATACAAATATATGAAAATGCTGAATGTTCGGGTCGATGTTGGAAGTTGAAACACTTGCCACGGTCGAGTAATGCATAAGAAAGTAGTGAGTCGCTCTCACTGCTCAGCTCTTATGAACTGTTGACGGAACGAATTCGCAAGCTACAGGCGTAGAGAGAAATACTCCGATATGATCTTGTTTTGAGAGAACTTTAGTTAAAAGAGTGGGCGACCAGTGCTGTATGAACAACAAGGGACCTAGCATGATGTATGTGTGTGCATCGAGCTAGGTCCCTTGTTTGATAGTAGTATTAATGAGATTTACGGTATTTTTTTATTCGCCAACTTTACGTTTATCCTAAAAACTAGTAACGTTTTGTTTGTCTGCTAGCGTATAATTGATGAGCGCACGCAGTAAGTCGTATGGGATATCTTGGCCAAATTGGAGCTGGAAAGTCTTTTTACCATGTTTGAGCTTCAGGTCTTTGATCTGTGGTAAAAAGTGCTCAAAAGTACGCATTTCAGGTGCCACAGTAAAATGCTTCGTGGCAACACTAAAGCCGATGATAAAAGTTCCATGATGGGTGAACATTGGCTGATTCCATTTGTATTCTGGCTTTAATTCAGGAAAGTCAGTCATTAACCAGTTGATAAAGTCGCCAAAGATCAAACGGTTATCTGGATCATCGATACGTTGTATATACTCAAGGATCTGTTCCATTGTTAAGTCCTCGCTTTTTTGTTGTGTGCAATTATTGTATCATGGTATGGAAGGGAATGGTTAGTTTATGATCAGAAAATTTAAAACCGATGATTTAGAACAAGTCATGGAGCTTTGGTTGGCGACAAATATTTCAGCCCATGATTTTATTCCGGCTAAATATTGGCAGGACAACTATGCATTAGTTAAAGAAATGCTGCCTCAAGCTGAGATCTGGGTCTATGAAGCGGGAAATGAGCTTCTAGGCTTTATCGGACTGCAAGCTGATCACATCGCGGGGATCTTTGTAGCTAACAAGGCACAAGACAAGGGGATCGGAAGCAAGCTGTTAGCTAAAGCCAAACAAGAAAGAGAGCAGTTGAGTTTAGCTGTCTATGCTAAAAATGAACGTGCGTTAAAATTCTATCGGCGCGCAGATTTTGTCGTGGTGAACGAACAGCTGGATGAGGCGACCAGTCAAGTAGAGTATCAGATGGAATGGAAAGTGAGATAATACGAACATAAAAAGTGATCAGGTCGTCTCTCGTAATGAGGTGGCCTGGTCACTTTTAATCTTTAAAGGTAGCGACTTGTTCTAAGGTCAGTTTATTAGGACTAAAGCTATTTAAGGGGGCAGTTGAAGCGTAGCCTAAAGCCACCCCAACGGCTAAAGTCTCACTGTCAGGGATCTCCATGATCTCTTTGACAAGAGTAGGGAATTTGACTAATTCGTAAGCCGTGATCGATGCAAGTCCTTGAGCGGTAGCACTTAGGACTAATGTTTGGGTAAAAGCCCCGATATCATGGACTGACCAAGGGGATAAATCTTTTGGAAGCGTGATATAGATGAGTGCTTGAACATTGAAGAGCTCAGCTTGACTTTTACGAAAATCGACTTCACCAGGCTTGAAGCGTTGCTTGAATTCAGTCGTCCAAGCAGCCATATTTGCCTGTGAACGTTGATCCCACTTATCACGACTCAAGACCGGATATTCTGGTTGTCCAAGGTCGCCTTGTTTAACTGCTTCACGGTGCTTTTCTTTGATCAAAGCTAGAGTTTTTCCCGTAGCAACATAGACGCGCCAAGGTTGGGAATTGACCCAAGATGGTGTTGTTAGAGCATCTTGAATGATCTGCTCAAGCTGTGATCTAGGGATAAATTGGTCGGTAAAATCACGTGTCGAATGTCTTTTCTGAACGAGTGTGGTAAAATCCATCACGATCATCCTTTCATTTATAAACTACAGTAAGTATAACATTTTGGTGAAAACGCCACCATCAAAAACGTTTGGAAGGCCAAAAGTAGTTAAATTAAAAAATAAGGTACGAAATTCAAAAAATAAAGATTGCAATCTAATCATTTTAAGGTAAAATTAAACTAACTAATTGAGAAAGGATGACATTTATGGATCTTATTATTCCAAAAGATTATGATCCCAAGCTTGATGTCAAAAAGACACAAGAAGCGATTCGATATATTCGTGAGACCTTCCAAGATGAATTTGGCAAAGAGCTTGGCTTATCACGTGTTTCAGCACCAATGTATGTAGAAAAGAGTTCGGGGTTGAATGATAATTTGAATGGTTATGAAACACCTGTATCTTTTACGATGGAGAGTATCCCAAATGATACCATCGAAGTCGTCCATTCTTTAGCTAAATGGAAACGGATGGCCCTAAAGCAATACGGCTTCAAGCTACATGAAGGGCTATATACTAACATGAACGCGATCAGAAAAGATGAAGAGTTGGATAACTATCACTCAAGTTATGTCGATCAATGGGACTGGGAAAAGATCATTGCTAAAGATGAACGCAATGTTAAGACCCTTGAAGATACGGTCAGACGGATCTTCAAAGTGATCAAGCACATGGAAAATGAAGTCTGGTATAAATACCCTGAAGCAGTCAATAAATTACCTGACGACATCTTCTTTATCACAACTCAAGAATTAGAAGATATGTACCCAGAGCTCACGCCAGAAGAACGTGAAGACAAGATCTGCCAAGAACACGGCGCAGTCTTTTTAATGCAGATCGGTGGCACGTTAAAGAGTGGTCAAAAACATGATGGCCGTGCTCCTGACTATGATGATTGGAGCTTGAATGGTGATATCTTATTCTGGTATGAGCCACTCAACTGTCGGTTAGAGCTTTCAAGCATGGGGATCCGCGTTGACGAAGACTCGATGCTAGCCCAATTAGAGGCAGCAGATGTCCTTGATCGTAAGCAATTACCATACCATCAAATGGTCTTGAATAAGGAATTGCCATATACGATCGGTGGCGGGATCGGACAATCTCGTTTATGTATGTTGTTACTAGGTAAAGCACATGTTGGTGAAGTTCAAGCAAGTATTTGGCCAAGGGAAATGATCGAAACTTGTCGCGCACATAATATCAACATTTTATAATAATCGAACAAACAGAGACCAATGGATGATTCTGTTGGTCTTTTTTTACGGAGGACATTATGAAGTTCAAAAAAATACTGACCGGATTTGCGGCAGCTTTGATGCTCAGTGGTGCGATCGGGGCACCGGTAACGGCCGAAGCAACTACTCACTATGGTGGCTGGCGCACACATCAAAAAAATAGCTCGAGTGGCTCGGGTGAACTAAAAAAGAGCACCCCATCACAACAATTAGCCCAAACAGTTTTAACACCAGATGTTGTTAAACAATTGGGTGGTGAGCAAAATCTCAAATGGAACAACAGTGGGGCTTTTATCGTTAATAACAACAAGACAGATCTAAAAGCTAAGGTTTCTAGTGCACCTTATGCAACAAATGAAGTCGATAGCTTGAAACGTCCGACGGTGGCAAACGCCCTTTTGAATAGGACAACGCGTCAATACAAGAATCGCCACCAAACTAATAATGGTTCGACTAAATGGAAACCACAGGGCTTTAAGCAACTCACTAACTTAAGTGGCGCCTATAACCATGCTTATGATCGCGGTCACTTACTAGGGTATGCTTTAGTTGGAAATATTCGTGGTTTTGATGCGAGTGAGAGCAATCCTAAAAATATTGCGACTCAAACTGCTTGGGCTAATGAAGCTAATGCAAAGTATTCAACAGGCCAAAATTATTACGAAAGTCTTGTTCGAAAAGCCTTGGATCGTAACAAGACTGTCCGTTATCGTGTGACAAATATCTATAGTGGTAATAATTTAGTCCCAGCAGGAGCTCACTTGGAAGCCAAATCAAGTGATGGTTCGTTGGAATATAATGTTTTTATCCCTAATGTTCAAAAGGGCTTAAAGATCGACTATGCTACTGGTCATGCGACAAAAGTGAACAACTGATGGATAGATGTTCAGACTTGTGATACAAGGGCCGTACCATGATGTAAAACATCATGGTACGGCTTTTTATTATTCATACGGCGCTGACAGTATTATTTTATGCCCATTTTACTAGCTTTTACTTATTTTTTGTGTTTTAATTATTATGTAAAAAAGGATGTGAGTAGATGGATAAATTAAAACGGATCGGTAGGATTTTTTTATGGACACTTCTATTGATGATCCTATCATCGATCCCAATGGGGCTGATCATGCTTTTTACGGGCTTATTGATGGCTGCTTTTTCGGGTGATCTAGGAGATATTTTTTCACCACTAGCACTAGTCTTGGGCTTGATCGGTGAGATAATCGTTGTTTTCATCTTGAAACAAGAGTATAAAGGTGATCCAAAACAGTTACATCAGATCATGCCATTTGATAAAAAAGGCTCGTTTTTACGCTATGCTACGGGCTATGTCCTCGGAATAGCATTTTTTGCTTTGATCTGGGGGATCACGGTCTTAGGTAAGGCGTTTAGTGTGAGTGTCATCTGGCAAAATTCCAATTGGGCAGTATTATTAGCCTTTTTGCTAGGCTTTGGGATGCAAGGGATGACCGAAGAAGTGATCTTTCGTGGCTATTTACAAGGAAGATTGGAAAAAGAAGTTTCACAACGTTGGGCGATCCTCATCTCGGCGTTGGCATTTGCCGTTGCTCACTTAGGTAATAGTGGGATCGGGATCAATGCGCTCGTTGGCTTGACACTCTTTGGAATCTTGATGGGCTTGTTTCGGACCTATACCGGCGATCTTTGGTTGGCCGGTGCGTTTCACAGTGCTTGGAACTTTGCCGAAGGACCGTTATTTGGTACCCCAGTTTCGGGGATCAATGGTACAAGTGTGGTCCTAGAGTCGCATCCGGTCTCAGGGTACGCGATGTTAAATGGCGGTACATTTGGGATCGAGTCCAGTTATTTGGTCTTTGTAGGCCTCTTTGTTTTAGTGATCCTGACCTATTATTTAGGCCAAAATTATGCTAAACCAAGCAATCGAATCAATAGTTAAACTAACAGTTGTCTAAGGGGCGACTGTTTTTTTGTGACAATTGTCATGAAATGTCATGACAGGTGGTTCTAGGGACAATAGTAGTTTTCATTTAAAATGAAACTATCTTGAGTATGGAAGTGAGAGCAATGAAAAAAGTTATCGAAGTGGCTGGGCTAACTAAAACTTATACCAAAGAACCAGTCCTAAAGCAATTGAGTTTTTCAGTTGAGCGTGGAGAAATCGTAGCTCTTTTAGGAAAAAATGGTGCTGGCAAATCTACCTTGTTAAATATTTTGCTACAGATGACCCCAAAGGATGACGGGAAAGTCGAGATCTTAGGGAGTAAGCAATTAAAAACCGAGAAGATCGGTGTCATGTTACAAAATGACTTTTCATTAGAAAGAGTAACGGTCAAAGAGATCATCGAACTTTGGCAAAGTTATTACCCTAATAGCAAAAATTATACCGAATTGTTACAGATCGCTGATCTAGCAGATAAACAACATACCTTTTTGACCAAACTTTCTGGTGGTCAAAGAAGGCGGTTAAATTTTGCCTTATGCTTAGCCGGTGATCCTGAGTTGATCTTTTTAGATGAGCCAACAGTTGGGATGGATGTGGTAAGTCGGCAAAAATTTTGGCAACAGATCAAAAACTTGCAAGCATTAGGTAAGACCTTTTTGATTACAAGCCATTATTTAGAGGAATTACAGGAGATCACGCAACGTTTTTTGATCTTAAAAGACGGAAAGCTGGCTTTTGCTGGAACTTTACAACAGTTGCAACAAGGTCATTAGATGGTTGGATCTAAAAAGCGGTGAGGCATAGTTAGCCTCACCGCCTTTTGTTTGCTTAAAATAAAAAGACTTCCTACGTCGAGAAAGTCCAACTATAAATGCTATAAACAAGGTGTGTCATGATCAAGCTCATCAACTAACTCATAGACACGGTTATCAGCTTCGTCATAGACGCTGATGGGTTTACTGTCAACGGCATCGATCCGCAAATGGTAGCCGTAACCATCCAAAAAAATCAGTTCTTTAGCGGTAAGGGTCTGGACCTGGCCCGCAAGTTCGCGGTGGTCGATCAAAATACGCAAGTCAGTTGTGATCTCAAGATAATGAGTTCGATTACTTAATTCATCGGTAAATTGCCAACTACCGGCATAGATCAGCGGTAGGGACACCTGTGGTTGCTTGCTTTTCTTGTTAAAATTGATCACGTTACTGAATAAAGTATGGCCTAAACTGATCAAGCCCTTGCGTTTCATTGCTTCAACCCCTCCAATTTTCTTATTGAGTATAATATACCACGATTTATACCGTAAAAATAGTAAAACACCAGCAATATTTGAAAATGAAACATAATAGAAATTTTGTCATACTTTTGGAATATTTTAACTTAAAAAATTGGGATAAATCAGCTCTTAGTACGCTAATGTTTCGAAGTCTGTTATAATAAATGCGAATGAAGAATTGAAAGGGGTTACTTATCATGAAACTCGGGATTATTGGTACTAATTGGATCACCAAACAATTTGTTGAGGCTGCAGAAATGACAGGTGAGTTTACTTTGACCAGCGTATATTCAAGGAAATTAGCCACAGCACAAAAATTTGGTGCAGATTTCAAAAATGTAACAGAATATTTTGATAATTTAAGTGAATTTTTTGAACAAGGCACTTTTGAGGTGGTCTACATTGCATCTCCCAATAATTTGCATTTTGAACAGACCCTTCAAGCCTTAAAAGCCAAGAAACATGTGATCGTTGAAAAGCCGATGTTCTCTAACCCAGCAGAACTCAAAGTCTTGCAGAAATACTTACATCATCATCCAGAACTTTATTGCTTTGAGGCAGCTAGACATTTTCACGAGCCAAATTTTCAAAGTGTCAAGCAAGCAGTCAAAGAGTTACCTGTGATCCAGGGGGCTGATCTGACCTATAAAAAATACTCCTCACGTTATGATCAATTTTTAGCGGGCGAAGAACCAAATGTCTTTTCACCTAAGTTTTCCGGTGGAGCTTTGCAAGATCTAGGTGTATACCTTGTCTATGATGCGATCAGTTGGTTTGGGATCCCAGAAGATGCCCACTATTATCCAGTAAAATTACGTAACGGGATCGATGGCTCTGGGACGGCTATTTTGAACTATCCGGGGTATGATGTGGTCTTAAATGTTGGTAAGACAGCTAATTCATATCTACCGGGTGAAATTTACGGTCTAAAAGAGACGATCGTGATGGATAATGCGGCTGAATTACAAAAAGTGGAATTGGTCGATGCCACAGGAAATGGTACAATGTTATCAGTGGATCCGGCTAAAAATCCAATGTTAGCTGAAGCAAAGGCTTTTGGAGAGGTTTTACGGGATACGGATTCACTGCAAAATAAGCAGTTACAGCAGGAGTGGTTAGCCGTAGCCGTTGAAGTAAATCATGTCTTGTATAAATTACGTCAAAGTGCAGGACTTGCTTTTCCGGCTGATGAGCATGAGGTTAACTACTGAGAAAGGTAAGTATGAATCCAAAATTTGAGAATTATTTTAAAGAACAAGGCTTTAAAGACCTAACACCGATCCAAGCGGGAGTCGCACCATTACTAGCGCGCGGTGAGAGTGTCTTAGGTTTAGCGCCAACCGGTTCGGGTAAGACTTTAGCCTACGCATTACCATTGTTAGAACAACTTTTGCCTAAGGATGGGACACAATTATTGATCTTAGCGCCATCGCAAGAATTGGCAGCACAGTTGACTAATGTGATCCGACCATGGGCTAAGTTACTTGAGCTTAATGTCTTATCTTTGATCGGGGGCGCAAACGTCAAACGCCAGATCGAAAAATTAAAAAAGCGACCTGAAGTTGTGATCGGTACTCCAGGGCGGTTATTGAACTTGATCAATGATAAAAAATTAAAATTGCATAAACTAGAAGCGATCGTGATCGATGAGGCCGATGAGTTGTTGGGTGAAGCTGAAACGTTAGCTGATTGTCGTGAGATCATTGCGCATGCGCCCGGTGAGGTGGCTGTTTCGTTCTTTTCAGCTACTAAAGCTCCGATCTTGGCAGAATTACATCGCTGGTTTGGGATCGAACCAACTGTGATCGATGTGTGCCAAGTCGATCATACCCAAGGTCAAGTGGACCACTATGTGTTAGAAGTTCCACAAAGAAAGCGCGTGGATGCTTTGCGCAGATTAGCGCAGTTAGATGAGTTTTGCGCCCTAGTCTTTTTCAAACAAACAGCAGAATTAAATGATGCATACGAAAAGTTAAAACATGCACATGTTAACGTTGCGCGTTTGAATAGTGAACAGCGTCAAGTTGAACGTGAACAAGCTTTACGCCAATTGCGCAAACGAGAAGTGGCTTTGTTATTGACCACCGATGTAGCGGCTAGAGGATTAGATATTCCAGGATTACCGGCTGTCGTGAACTATGATCTGCCTAAAAATGTCAATACGTATATTCACCGTGTTGGGCGGACAGGTCGTATGGGGGCTGATGGGACCGTCATTAATATCGGTAATGAACGCGATCTACGGATGTTTAAACAATTGGTCAAAGAAAAAGGCTATGAACTAGCTCCAGTTTACCTCTATCAACGGCAACTAGTTACTGATCAAACTGAGTTAGCTGAGTTGAAGAAACAAGCGCCTAGTCGTCCAGTTCGTAAAAAGGCGAATAAGCCAGTGGCACAAGCTGACTCCGCTAAGAAAAAGCGGAAAAAGAACCGCAAACGTGACCAAAAAAATAAAGGAAAACGTAAGAAAAGTTAGATAACTGGTGCAAAGCAGATAAAGTGATATACTGAGAGTAAAGCTAGCAGAAAGAGGAAGAGCAGATGGAAATTTCAATGAATTTGAATGTTTCAGCCGAATATTTATTTCAGCGTTTGTTGGATACGCTCCTGTATGATATCAAGCAAGAAACAGGACGTGACTTGACTGTGGCTGAGTTATCTGATCTAAGCTATGCAACTAAGTTAGATCATCAGACCAAAGCTCAACTCAAGGTCATCAAGTTGATCCCGGATCGCAGTTATCATTTACAGATCGAAACAGATCATTATGTGAAAAAAGAAGCTTATGAATTGACACCTTTAGCTAAAAATCAGGTCAAAGTCGATTATTATGAAGAGAGTTTGGCCAAAAAGCAGACTTCTAAATTACAAACTAAGATCGTTGTACCTTTAGCTAAGTGGATCAGACGGCATAATTTCATGAAATTACTAAAAGAGATCGAGGTCGGTTACTAGGATCATTGACTTTATAAGTGATTCTTCCTATAATAGAGTAGTCGTTTTTAACGACTATTCTATTTTTTGCGCTTGTAGCTCAGCAGGATAGAGCAACCGCCTCCTAAGCGGTAGGTCATCGGTTCAATTCCGATCAAGCGCATGATGTATCCTTATACTTTAGCCTTCTGAATGTACAAACACTTCAGAAGGCTTTTTAGTAGCTGATTTATCCAGGTTCCTTTAAAATCAAGATGTAAATGATTTTGTGAAAGGGTGAGTCAAATGTTTAAAAATTTAGTCCAAGGTGCCTTGGGAAACTACTCTGAAGTCAGTGTGCGTGAATTGACCCAAGAATATGGCGACTTCTTACTGACAGACGAAACGATCAGCAGTGGCTATAAACTGGTTCGCGATGCCTTGATCTTTACAAATTATCGGATGATTTTTGTTGATAAGCAGGGGGCGACGGGTAAAAAGACCGCTTACCACACGATCTATTTAGATGGGGTCGTTGATGTAACGATCGAGACAGCTGGGTTTGGGATCGATGATAGTGAGATCAAAGTGACTGTTTTGGAAAATGTTTATCAAAAGCCACATAAGGAAAATCTGACAACGATGAAATTTGAATTTCCTAAGCGAATCGATATTTTACCACTCTACCGTTACTTGTCCGAATTAGCCTTGGAAAATCGCCAACGGATAAATAAGTAAGGCTAAAGGCTGTAGGTAAAACTACAGCTTTTTTTGGTGCCTAAAAGAATAAGTGTAAACGTTTGTATCGATTAGCTAAAAGTGCTACGCTCAAAGTGAGTTAATGATAAAGAAGGTAAGCAAGATGTATCAAACAGATTATCCACATGCATTTCCCAAAGATTTTCTATGGGGTGGTGCTACAGCAGCAAATCAGATCGAAGGGGCTTTCACTACTGATGGCAAAGGTCTGACGACTGCCGAAATCGTAAAAAAGGCTGCTGATAGGCAACAGATCTCAATGGGGAATGTGACTAAAGATTCCCTTAGAGAAGCATTAGCGGAGCAAACAGTAGGTGATTATCCTAAACGGCGGGGGATCGACTTTTATCATCAATATCCAGCCGATATCAAATTATTTGCGCAAATGGGCTTTAAGGCGCTACGGATCTCGATTGCTTGGGCCCGGATCTTTCCTAATGGCGATGAAAAGCGACCGAATAAGGCAGGGCTGAAATTTTATGATAATTTGATCACTGAAATGAAAAAATATAACATTGAGCCAGTCGTGACATTATCGCACTATGAGATGCCTTTAGGGCTGACCTTAAAATACAATGGCTGGGCTAGTCGAGAAGTCGTCAGTGATTTTACGCGCTTTACGCAAACTGTTTTTGAACGCTATAAAGATAAGGTCAAGTATTGGATCACTTTCAATGAGATCAATACTGGGGCTTGGGGCTTTCATGAAACTGGGGCGCTCGAAGACGGCTTGACCGAGCAAGAAAAATTACAACAACGCTATCAAGCTTTACACCATCAATTTATCGCCAGTGCCTTAGCGACCACACAATTGCATGAGATGGAGCCAGAAGACAAGATGGGATGTATGCTGGCACGTATGCAGACTTATCCAGCAACGACTGATCCAGCTGATGTTTTAGCTACTCAGCAAGCAAATGACCGAAACCTATTTTGTACCGATGTCCAAGTCAGAGGAGAGTATCCTAACTACATGAACCGTTTCTTTGCTGAACATAAGATCAAGATCAAAATGGAACCTGGTGATCAAGCAGTTCTAAGAGAAGGTAAAGTTGATTATTTGAGCTTTAGCTATTACATGTCGACTGTGACAGCTGCAGGAGAAAATGAGGATCTAGGTAACTTTTCACATGGTCTCAAGAATAAATATCTTGAAGAAACACCTTGGGGCTGGCAGATCGATCCAGTGGGACTGCGGATATCTTTAAACGAGCTGTGGGATCGTTACCAAGTGCCGTTATTTATCGTTGAAAATGGGATCGGGATGCTCGAAGCACCAGATAGTGATGGTAAGATACATGATGATTACCGGATCGATTACTTGCGGGCACATATCGAACAGATGCAAGAAGCGATCGCTGATGGAGTGAAATTACTCGGTTACTTGATGTGGGGACCGATCGATCTGATCTCGTTTTCTACGTCTGAGATGTCAAAACGCTATGGCTTTATCTATGTTGATCAAGATGATGAGGGTAAGGGGAGTTTGAAGCGGACTCCGAAAGATTCTTTTTATTGGTATCAAAAAGTGATCGCAACTAATGGTAAAGACCTTGCTTGAGTAAGCTAAGGATAGGGTAAGCCCTGTCCTTAGTTTTTTGTTATTGTCTTGTAAGCAAAGCCTAAAGCTAGATATGATATAATTAGGAAAGTGAAGATAACTTGAAAAGGAAATTTGGTGACTGAATGGAAAACTACTATTATTCAAAGAATCCAAATGTCGAACATGATGAAAAATATTGGAATTTTGAACTATTAGGACACGAGTTTACTTTTGTAACAGATAACGGGGTCTTTTCCAAAAATACAGTTGATTATGGCTCGCGCGTCTTGTTAAATGCTCTAGCAACGACCGATCTTTCCGGTGCGATCTTGGATGTTGGCTGTGGTTATGGCCCGATCGGCTTAGCTTTGGCAAAAAAAGCTCCGGCTGTGACCGTTGATATGGTCGATGTCAATGAATTAGCGCTAGAATTAGCTCAAAAAAATGCAGCCCAAAACGATATCGAAAATGTCAATATCTTTGCTTCGAGCATCTATGAAAATGTAACGAAGACAGATTATCAGCTGATCGTGACCAATCCGCCGATCAGAGCAGGCAAAGCGGTCGTACATGAGATCTTGGAAGCTGCCAAAGAGCATCTAGCTGTCGGGGGCAAGTTAGTTGCTGTTTTACAAAAAAAGCAGGGAGCACCGTCTGCCAAGAAGAAAATGGAAGCAGTCTTTGGTAACTGTGAAGTTATCCTAAAAGATAAGGGTTATTTCATTTTACAAAGTGTGAAAGAAAGCTAAAATGAAACGAGAAGAGTTTATGCAAGCTGCCCTAGCTGAAGCTAAAAAGGCCCAGGCTCTAGGTGAAGTCCCGATCGGTTGTGTCATCGTACATCAAGGTCAGATCATCGGGCGGGGCCATAATTTGCGCGAAACGACACAACAAGCCGAAAAGCATGCTGAGATGATCGCGATTGCTCAGGCCAATCAAGTGCTGGATAGCTGGCGCTTACCGGAAGCTGAGTTATATGTGACGCTAGAACCTTGTCCAATGTGTAGTGGAGCGATCATCAACTCGCGGATCGCTAAAGTCTATTATGGTGCAGCCGATGAAAAAGCTGGTACAGCTGGAACATTGATGAATTTATTGACGGATCCACGTTTCAATCATCAAGTCAAGGTGCAAAAGGGACTGCTACAAGCTGAATGTGCGCAGATCCTCAGTGACTTTTTTGCGAATTTGCGTAAAAAATAAAAATAATTGATTTAAAGACTGGAAATTTTACCTAATTTCATGTAATATAGAATATGCCGCAAGGCCTTAGGGCAATGTTGTCCTTACGAAGCGTGTCAGGTCCGGAAGGAAGCAGCACTAAGTTTGGTTCAGCATGTGCCCTAAGTTAATATGAAATTAGGCTCTCGGTCATTTAACTTTGATCGAGATTTTTTTTTAAACTGAAAAAGAAAGGAAGCAATGGTTGATGAGCTATCAGGCTTTATATCGTGTCTGGCGTCCGCAAGTTTTTAGTGATCTGGTGGGGCAAGAATTTATCACGAAGACGCTAAAAAATGCGTTGCTGACAAAACAGACGACACATGCCTATCTATTCACCGGCCCGCGGGGAACTGGGAAAACTTCGGCGGCTAAGATCTTTGCCAAAGCGATCAACTGCCGGAACCAAAAAGACGGTGAACCTTGCAATCAATGTGAGACTTGTAAGGCGATCACGGCGGGACGGTTAAATGATGTGATCGAGATCGATGCGGCCTCAAATAATGGGGTCGAAGAGATCCGAGATATTCGTGATAAGGCTAAATACGCTCCAACACAAGCGGATTACAAAGTCTATATCATCGATGAAGTTCACATGCTGTCGACCGGAGCTTTTAATGCATTACTAAAAACGTTAGAAGAACCACCCGCTAATGTCGTCTTTATCCTAGCGACGACTGAGCCGCATAAGATCCCGACGACGATCATTTCGCGGACACAGCGGTTTGATTTTCGCCGGATCACTCCACGAGCGATCTTAAAGCGGATGGAGTATATCTTACAGCAAAAAGGCTTTACTTATGATGAAGCAGCACTCAAAGTGATCGCTAAGGCGGCTGAAGGTGGGATGCGGGATGCGTTGAGTATTTTAGATCAGGTGTTGTCTTTTGGGGATAACCAAGTGACATTGGATAATGCGTTACTTGTCACCGGAAGTGTTACACGTGATAACTTGACTAAGTATCTGCATCAAGTCGTGGCTAAAGATACGAGCAGTGCTTTAGCTACGATCCATGAGATCTTGGAAGATGGCAAGGATGCCAAGCGTTTGATCGAGGATCTGATCAATTACTGTCGTGACCTTTTATTATATCAACAAGCACCAAAGCTCGTCGAAGAAAGCGAGTTAGGGATGCTTGATGAGGATTTTAAAAAATTTGCTGGTGAGGTCGATCCCGAACAGCTCTACCAAATGATCGATGTTTTAAATGAGCAACAAGAAAATATGCGGTTTACTGTCCATGAAGCGATCTATTTAGAAGTACTAACGGTCAAATTGTCCCGGTTACAGGTCACAAAGGCACCGGTCACAACGCAGGTCACTTCCGATCCAGCAACTGATGCTAAAATGTCACAGTTGCAAAAGCAGCTCAACGCATTGGAGCAAAGTTTCAAACAGCTCCAAACCTCGGGTGTACCTGCTAAAACGCCGACGCCACCAAGATCAAACCGTAAAGCCACTAAGCAAAATGGTGAGTTGAAGCTGAATTTGAGCAAGATCTATGAAGTCTTAGACCAAGCTTCGAAGCAAGATCTGATGCAAGTTCGCCAAGTTTGGGGCGATCTGATGAATATGTTGAATGTGACTCAGCGCGCGATGATGCAAGTCGCTAAACCGGTCGCAGCTAGCTCAGATGGTGTCGTGATCGGTTTTGAATACGACATCTTATGCCAACGTGCCCTTGAAAATCAAGAACTCCAAGATGTTTTAGGCAATGGACTGAGTCGTTTGCTCGGTGCAGCTCCACATTTGATCTTTATCCCGGGTAATCGTTGGCCTGAGATCAGAAGTCGCTATTTGAGTGAACATGGTGATGTCAGGCAAAAAGCGCCTGAAAGTGATGAACAAGTGAGCCAAGCACCGTCACAGCCAGTTGTGCCTGAAGTCGTTGCTAAAGCCCAAGAACTCTTTGGGGAACAATTAGTTGAAGTCAAAAATGATTAGAATTTGAAAGGATGATTTATTATGATGCGTGGAATGAACATGCAAGGTATGATGAAACAAATGCAAAAATTGCAAAAGCAAATGCAAAAGGATCAAGAAGAATTACATGCAACGATCTTTGAAGGTCATGCTTCTGATGATGCGGTAGTGGTTAAGTTCACTGGTGATCACAAGATGACTGATATTGCGATCAAAGAAGAAGCTGTCGATCCAGATGATGTTGATATGTTACAAGATCTAGTTATCATGGCTGTTAACGATGCGATGGCTAAGATCGATGACCAAACACAAAAGACAATGGGTAAATATTCCCGCAACATGCCTGGCTTTTAAGCGTGAAAGAAGGTTAGACGATGCAATATCCTGAACCGATCGCTAAGTTGATCGATAGTTATCTAAAGTTGCCAGGGATCGGTGAAAAGACCGCAACTCGCTTGGCATTTTTTACGATCGACATGGAGGAAAGCGATGTTGTTACTTTTTCTAAAGCACTGGTCGCCGCCAAAAAAGATCTCAGTTACTGCAGTATCTGTGGCAACATCACGGAAAATGATCCGTGTGTGATCTGTGCGGATAAGACCCGCGATCAAAGTCAAGTTATCGTAGTCGAGCAGGTCAAAGATGTGATGGCTTTGGAGAAAATGCAGGAATATCGTGGCTTATACCATGTTTTACATGGTGTTTTGTCGCCGATCGAAGGTAAAGGCCCTGAAGACATCAATATTACCAGCTTACTGCGACGTCTCCAGCAAAATAGCCAGATCAAAGAGGTCATTTTAGCGACTAATGCAACGCCTGAGGGTGAAGCAACGGCGATGTATATTTCGAAGTTGATCAAACCAGCTAATATCATGACGACCCGTTTAGCACACGGCTTAGCGGTCGGAAGTGATATTGAGTATGCTGATGAGATGACACTGTATAATGCGGTGAAAAACCGCCAAGAGATCTAGTTGGGGTGAAGTTGATGTTTAGAAGAAATAAGCAAAAACTTAGACGCTCTTTTAATGAATTATTATTAGAAGATATTGATCAAGCTAAGTTGGATTGGGATCAAGCCCGCCAAACTGCAGCTGCAGTCTATGATGTTGATGATGAATTGTTAGCTGAAGTGAGTCTAGCTCGTGCGAAGTATGAGTTTCTCTACCGTGAAGCTAAATATCGTCAGGTCAAGGGCCATATTCAAGCGTCAGTGATCAATTATTAAAAACTAGCCTGTCAAGCAGTCCGACTGAAGTGGCAGGCTTTTTCTTTTTGAAAAAATGGGGTCGTGGACAGCTGACAAATGTTACAGTACAATAAAATCAATAAATGAAAATGGGGTTTTACAAGTGAGCGGATTTTTTATTACCTTTGAAGGTACTGATGGATCAGGGAAAACTAGTGTCCTAAACGCGATCGAAGCTAAGTTAAAAGCTGCCAAGATCGATTATTTACGGACACGTGAACCGGGCGGTAATCGTATTTCAGAACAGATCCGAAATGTTATTTTAGATGAAAAATTCACTGAAATGGATGCGCGGACTGAAGCTTTATTATATGCGGCTGCACGGCGTCAGCATTTAGTTGAAACAGTGCTTCCGGCTTTAGAAGCGGGCAAGGTAGTCCTGTGTGATCGCTTTGTCGATAGTTCTTTGGTTTATCAAGGGGCTGGGCGCGGCATCGGAGTAGCTGAAGTCAAGCAGATGAACCAGTTTGCAACAGCTGGTCTAGAACCAGATCTGACCATTTATTTAGCGATCGAACCGAGTCTAGGGCTTGAGCGGATCAAAAAGAATCGGCAAGATGAAGTTAACCGCTTGGATAAAGAAGCACTATCGTTTTACGAGACTGTCTATCAAGCATATCAAAAACTCGCCGCTGAAAATGAGCGGATCGTGACGATCGATGCCAGCCAAAAACTGGCTGATGTGATAGCTGATGTTGAGCTAGTCTTAAGTAGTAAAATTCCCGTTAGAAACTAGGTGTTTTAAAATGAAAATGATCATTGCGATCGTCCAAGATAAGGATAGCAATAATTTGAGCAATGCTTTTGTTGAAGCTGATGTTAGAGCGACTAAGTTAGCAACGACCGGGGGCTTTCTACGGTCGGGCAATACGACTTTCATGATCGGGATCGAAGACGAACGGGTAGCTGAAGTTTTAGCGTTGATCAAGCATGCATCTTCTAAACGTGCGGAATATATCACGCCACCAGTGAATGTTGAAGGTCAAGTTGAGCGGACTTATCCGGTCGAGGTCGAAGTCGGTGGGGCCACCGTTTTCGTTTTACCGGTCGAACAGTTCTTTCATTTTTAAGCAGAGGTCAGTTAGAAAGAAAAAATGTGCAACTGATAACAAGAAATAAATTAAGAAGGGAAAACTATATTTTTTCTAGTCATCCAGTCTTGATGGCGCCACATTTGATATAGTTGAAGTTTATGGAACAGTCGATCATCGAGCTCCAACCACGTTTGACAAAGCATTTTGCCAAATTGGTGGACAATAAAAAATTGGCCCATGCTTATTTATTTTCTGGTCCACGTGGGACTGGCAAAAATAAGCTAGCTCATTGGGTCGCCCAAGCCGTTTTTTGCAAGCAAAAGCAAAACGGTCATCCATGCTTAAAGTGCAATGAGTGTCGGCGGATCGCCCAAAATAATCAGCCTGATGTGGTTGAGATCAAGCCAGAAGGGAATTCAATCAAAGTCGACCAGATCAGATATTTGAAAGCCGAATTCGTTAAGAGTGGGGTCGAGAGCAATCGGAAACTTTTTATCATTCAAAATGCTGAAAAGATGACGATCAGTGCTGCTAACAGTCTGTTGAAATTTTTAGAAGAACCAAGTGGCGATGTGACGGCCTTTTTATTGACAGATAGTGTAAACCAGATCTTGCCAACGATCATCTCACGGTGCCAGTTAGTCGAATTGTCTTCGTTGACATTGAAGAAATTAGTTGCAACGTTAGAGACTAAAGGGATCGGGGCAGATAAGGCTAATTTATTAGCACATTTGACTAATAGCCAAAAAGAAGCCCAAGAGCTTGATGGTGACGAAGATTTTAATAAATTACTCGTCAATGTTTGGGAATGGTTTAATCAAGTTTTACGAAATGATTGGCGGGCTTTTGTAGGGGTCCAGACCAAATTGATGCCGTATGCGACCGATAAAGCTAGCCAAGATCGGTTATTACAGTTGATAGTCTTATTAACACGTGATATTTTATTGTTAAAATATGGTAAAAATGAGGACGTTGCCTTTATAATGTATAGTAAAGAGCTCAATGAAAGAAATTTAAAAATTCCGGAAAATGGAGCTATCCGCGCCGTTGAAGCTGTCCTTTCGACTAAACGGCAACGAGCGGTCAATGTCTCATTTCAGAGTATCTTAGAGGCACTGACTTTGAATTTATGCAGTTGGTATCAAGCATGATAACAGGTTGAAGGTGATTTTGTGGATAAACGCGAATTATATGACAATTTTGAAAATATGGAAGAAATGTCACGTGATGTACAAGCGATGCTGGCGAGCGTGAAAGAAGAGATGACACGGATCATCGAGAAAAATGCAGAGTTAGAGATCGAAAATCAACATCTACGTGAAAGACTTCACGAATTAGAACAAAAGAAAACACAAGAGACAAGCAATGAAGAAGCGGGCCTCTCTAAGTCACGTAAGAATTTGGAAAAGCTTTATGAAGAAGGCTTCCATGTTTGTAATGTAGACAACATGTATGGCTCACGGCGGATAAATGATGAGCCGTGTGTCTTTTGTCAAGATGTTATCTATGGGGAGCGACATTAATGTCAATTAAGCAAAAGAGTAGTTTTAGAGAAAAAAATGAGCAAGGAACGTTATATTTGGTACCGACACCGATCGGGAACCTACAAGACATGACTTTTCGGGCACTTGAGATCTTAGAACAGGTTGATCTGATCTGTGCGGAAGATACGCGTAATACGATGCGCTTGTTGAACCATTTTGAGATCAAAACCCCGCAGATCAGCTTTCATGAGCATAATACGCAGGAACGGATCCCGTATTTGATCGAGAAACTTCAGGCGGGACAAGATCTAGCTCAAGTAAGTGATGCAGGGATGCCTTCGATCAGTGATCCAGGCCATGAATTAGTCAAAGCTTGTATCCAAGCTGACATTGCGGTCGTCCCACTGCCAGGAGCTAATGCAGCTTTGAGTGCTCTCATCGCTTCGGGGATAGCGCCTCAACCCTTTATGTTTTATGGCTTTTTACCCCGGAAGAAAAATGAGCAGCGTGAAGTTTTAGAGCAATTAGAACAACAAACTTGCGCACTGATCTTTTATGAAGCACCACATCGCTTGAAAAAGACCTTGCAGGCAATGCAAGCTGTTTTTGGCCCTGAGCGTGAGATCGCTTTGTGTCGCGAGTTGACTAAGCGTTATGAAGAGTTCTTACGCGGAACGTTGGCCGATGCGGTGGAATGGGCTACCAATGAAGAGATCCGGGGTGAATTTGTGCTCGTGGTCCAAGGCAATAGTGCCCCACGAGCTAAAAAAGCCGATCCTTTACTGGAGTTGCCATTAGCTGAGCAAGTAACGGCTTTGATAGCACAAAAACAGTTGAAGCCTAATGCAGCGATCAAAGAGGTCGCAAAATTAAATGGTTTGAAAAAACAGGATGTTTATAACGAATATCATCAATTATAAGGATAAATAAGACAATGGCAGAAAATTTATATCGCATGCCCCATCAGATCGTGTACTATGAAACGGACCCTACAGGTAAACTGAGTCTAGGAAAATTGGTCGATCTGATGATGTTAGCTTCCTATGCGCAAGGAAAAGATGTCGGGATGCCGGAAGAAAAGTTGAATGCGCAAGGTTATGGTTGGGTGATCACACAACACTTGCTTTCGATCACTCGCTTACCTAGACGTGATGAAAAAGTTGTGATCGAAACGAAAGCAACGGCCTATAATCGCTATTTTTGTTATCGGGATTTTTATCTTCGGGATGAACAAGGCGAATTGTTGGCTAAGATGCATACGGCTTTTGTATTGCTTGATCTCGAAACGCGAAAGATCACGCGGATAACCTCTGATGTGATCGCACCTTTTGGGCCTGAACCGATCAGATCGATCGAACGGTCAGCAAGTCCTAAGCGGTTAGAAGAAGTTATGTTAGCTAAAGATTATCGGGTGCGCTATTTTGATATCGATAGTAATCATCATGTCAATAATGTTCATTATATCGAATGGATGCTAGATGTTTTAGATAAAGATTTTTTAATGGAACACGAGCCGGTAGCTTTGAACATTAAATATGAACATGAATTGAATTATGGGCAAACCTGCACCAGTAAAGTGGAATTGCTTCGCTCAAAAGACGAGTTGACCACGTTACACGAGATCTATATGGCTGATGGAACTTTGAGTTGTAGTGCACAAGTGACTTGGAAATAATAAAAAATGAGAGTGTAAAAACATACGGTGTTGCGTATTGTTTTACACTCTCATTTTTTATATTAAGAAACAGCATCCGAAACAAAATCGGCTAGTTCAGCGCCACTTAGACCAGCGCTTAGCCCGACTAAGAGTTTGATCCGAGCCTTTTGTCCATTTAAACCGTGGCAGAAGGTAACGCCCATTTGTTTTAGTTGGACACCTCCACCAGGATAAGCATAAACATCTTGGGCGATCCCGTTGAAACTCCGGGATACAAGGACTACAGGGATCTTTTTGGCCAGTAATTTTTCGAGCACAGGCAAAACTCTAGGCGGAAGATTACCCGCACCCAAAGCTTCGATCACAACACCGTTAGTTTGGTTATTGAGCGCTATTTCAAGTAATTCTGGGTCCATCCCAGCATATGCTTTGAAAAGATAAACATGGTCGACCACGTGATCGATCAAAACACTGCGGTGGCGGAGCAATTTTTCAAAAAAACGCACTTCATCGCGCAAGATCAGCCCGATCGGACCAAAAGTCGGAGTTCTAAAGGTCGCAACATTAGTGGTATGGGTCTTAGTCACATAGCGAGCCGTGTGGATCTCATCATTCATGACCACTAAGACGCCCATGCCTTTAGCTTCAGGACTAGCAGCAGTCAAGATCGCGGTTTTGAAGTTGTACAAGCCATCAGAACCGATCTCATTAGCTGAACGCATCGCTCCGGTCAAGACGATCGGAAGTTTAAATGGGATAGTTAGATCGAGAAAATAAGCTATTTCTTCAAGCGTATCAGTCCCATGGGTGATCACGACCCCATCGATATTTTCATTCTCATAAGCTTTGATGATCCGTTGTTGCAAGACGAGCATATTAGCGGGATCCATATGGGGTGAGGGGATGTTGAAGATGTTTTCGATCACGAGTTCATACTCAGTCCCAAAAGGATTCTTAAATTGATTGAGGGGATTTTCTTTTCCGGGAGCGACCGCACCGTTTTCGTCTTCTGACATTGCGATCGTACCACCAGTGTGCAAAATAAGAATTTTTTTCATTTTGCATCTTCCTTTCTAGGTGTACCAGTAGCGCTAGTGGTACACAAAATTAGCAAAATACCGTTTTTTTATTATAACGATTAAACCAATGAATGTCGATAGGCTGTCTAATTGAAATAAAAGCTTTTTTCTGTAATGATTTATGTTAAGATATTCATTGTGATTTTAAGTAATAAGATTAGATAAAAGGAAGTTAGCTGCAAGATGAAGATATTAGCCTTGGATACTTCAAATCGTCCTCTGAGCGTGGCGGTTTTAGAAGATGACACGTTATTAGCAGAAACAACGCTCAATATGGCGCGAAAGCACAGTACGACTTTGATGCCGATCATTTCTGAAATGCTCAAAAAGTCAGATACAACACCACAAGATCTCGATCGGATCGTTGTTTCTGCCGGACCGGGTTCATACACGGGACTTCGGATCGGAGTGACGGCAGCTAAGACATTAGCATTTACTTTGAATAAAGAGTTAGTCGGGGTCTCAAGCTTAGAGCTTTTGGCGACTAATTGTCAAAATGATACGAATGAACTTTTAGTACCGATCTTTGATGCGCGTCGCGAAAATATTTTTGCTGGTGTTTATCAAAATAAGGCAGATAAATTAGTGGAAGTTTTACCAGATCAGCATCTCTCAGTCGTTGAGTTATGCGAATTTTTAAAGGATAAAAAAGCTTGCTTGATCGGAGCGGATGCTAAGGTTTATCGTGAACGCTTTGAAGAACTGCTTACAGCTGGTAATTATCGCCTTAGTGCGCCTAAAGATGATTATCCGAGTGCTTATTTGTTAGGACTTTTGGGTAAAGAGCGTCCTGTAGCGGATACTTTGACATTTGTACCACATTATTTACGTTTGACACAAGCAGAAGTACAATGGATGGAAAAACACCCTGGAAAGGATCAAGCGGATTCTTATGTTGAAAAAGTATAAAGATAAACTTTTGGTGTTGCTAAAACCAGTACAAGCGACCCCTAATTTAGATTTTGGTTGTCATAATGTAGTTGTTGAGGACAAAAATTATTTGATGTGTCGTGCGATCGTACCTGATATTGCTGAAATGCTTGAGATCGAAAGTTCGGTATATGCTGGGCATCAGCCTTGGAGCTATGGAGATTTTGAAAAACATATTCAAAATAAATTGACTTCGCTTTACATCGTTGTGCGTTACGAAGATCGCATGGTAGCTTTTGCCGGGTGTGATCTTGCTTATGGACCTAATGAAGCGCATGTGACTAATATTGCAGTTTTACCCGAATATCAACATCAAGGGTTAGGGCTGATGATGTTAGAGACTTTGCAGATCGAAGCTAAAAAATACGGGTGTCGTCGTTTGAGCTTAGATGTCAGACGGAGCAATTTAGAAGCCCAAGCACTATATCGGCGAGCTGGCTTTAAAGAAGTAGCTGTCAAAAATGCTTATTACAAAGATGAAGATGGGCTAGAATATAGCTATAACTTGGTAAACAGAAATTTAAAAAAGAGAGTTGAAAAAGGATGGAAAAAAATCGGAATTTGATCTTGGCTTTTGAATCAAGCTGTGATGAGACAAGCGTTGCGGTGATCGAAAATGGAAATAAGATCCTCTCAAATATCGTTGCAACCCAGATCAAGAGCCACAAGCGTTTCGGGGGTGTCGTTCCCGAAGTTGCTAGTCGCCACCACATCGAACAGATAACTTTATGCATTGCGGATGCCTTAGAACAAGCTGCAGTGACCTATGCTGACTTGGATGCTGTAGCGGTGACTTATGGTCCAGGCTTAGTGGGTTCATTATTAGTCGGGGTCACAGCCGCTAAGATGATCGCTTTTGCGCACGATCTTCCCTTGATCCCGGTCAATCATATGGCAGGACATATCTATGCTGCCAATTTTGCCGGTGAGATCCAATTTCCAGCCTTAGCATTACTTGTCTCAGGTGGACATACGGAATTAGTCTACCTGGCCGGACCAAATGACTTTAAGATCATCGGCGAGACACGGGATGATGCAGCAGGTGAAGCATATGATAAGGTCGGACGTGTTTTAGGTTTGGCGTATCCAGCCGGAAAAGAGATCGATGAATTAGCGCATAAGGGGAAAGACACTTTTGCTTTCCCACGAGCAATGGAAAAAGAAGATAACTATGACTTTAGTTTTAGTGGCTTAAAGAGTGCCTTTATCAATACGGTCCATCATGCTGATCAAGTAGGGGAAACCTTAGATAAAGCTGACTTAGCTGCTAGTTTCCAACAAAGTGTCGTCGATGTTTTAGCACAAAAAACAGTTCGCGCACTGGAAAATTATCCGGTCAAACAATTGATCTTGGCTGGTGGTGTAGCAGCTAATCAAGGCCTACGTGATCGTTTAGATGAAGAGTTGAAACGCTTTGAAGACGTTGAATTATTAAAAGCACCTTTGAAACTCTGTGGTGATAATGCCGCGATGATCGGAGCAGCTGGTTATGCGGCTTACAATGATAAGATATTTGCTAACTTAGATCTAAATGCTGATCCAAGTTTAGAATTTGATTGGTTAGAAGAAGCTTAGATAGGATAAATAAAGCGGGGCCCCCTATGATTTTGCATCGTAGTGGGCCCCGCGTTATTTTTTAGGAGTTATCGGCACTGTGCTCTAGTTTTCACTGTTGAAATTTTCCAGTTCCATGCTGCTGTTTTCCCAGTCTGTTTCGGCTTGGGCTAATTGAGCTGTGATCGTTTCGAGCTGTGCTTGTAATTTTGCCATCTTATCGAGATCGTTGAAGTTTTCTGGTAATGCCATCGCTTGTTCTAGTTCAGTTTTATTTTCATCGAGTTCTTCAACTTTAGCTTCTAATTCTGCGACCTTACGTGTAAGTTTGCGTTCCATTTTTTGATGCTCTTTACTTTGAGCATAGCTTTGTTTTCCCGCGGAGATCTCTTTTTTAGTTACGACTTCAGGCTGTGTTGCTTTGGCCTTGGCTTCAGCTAACTCAGCTTGTTCTTCTTTTTTAGCTACATAATAGTCATAATCACCTAAATAAAGTGTGCTACCAGTTGGAGCGATCTCTAAGACGCTAGTGGCGACTTTGTTGATGAAATAACGGTCGTGTGAGACTAAGAGGATCGTGCCGTCAAATTCTTTGATAGCTTGCTCTAAGACTTCCTTACTGTCGATGTCTAAATGGTTAGTCGGCTCGTCTAGAATTAGGAAATTATCGTGTTTCATCGCAAGTTTTGTCAGTAATAACCGTGCTTTTTCGCCCCCAGATAGACTGTGGACCATCTTCTTGACATCGTCGCCACTGAAAAGAAAACTCCCTAAGATCGAACGAATATCTTTTTCAGGTGTCGTTGGATGATCATCCCAAAGCTCATTTAAGACCGTTTTTTGGGGGTGAAGATTATGTTGCTCTTGGTCATAGTAACCGGGATGGACGTTGGTACCAAACGTAGCTTTTCCTTTGATGAAAGGCTGTTTACCCAGAATACTTTTTAACAAGGTCGATTTACCGATCCCATTTGATCCTACGACTGCAAAGATTTGGCGTTTGCGCAGTTCAAAGTTGATCGGTTCGGCAATGATCTGACCTTCATAGCCGATCGCACCGTCACTAACGGTCAAAACGACATTGCCACTTTCATGCTCGGCTTTGAAGCGAAAATGCATATTTTTTTCGGGACCTTCAGGGCGATCGAGCCGGTCCATTTTTTCGAGCTGTTTACGTTTACTTTGCGCACGTTTAGTTGTCGAAGCCCGCACGAGATTTTTGTTGACGAAATCTTCGAGTTTATGGATCTCAGTTTGTTGTTTTTCGTAGTTCTTCCACGCTAACTGCGCTCTTTTTTCACGTTCAACGATATAATTGGAATAATTTCCTTTGTAGTAGTGAGCTTTACCGTGCGTGATCTCGTAAACTTCATTGACGATCTTATCTAGAAAGTAGCGGTCATGCGAAACGATCAAGAGTGCGCCTTGATAATTTTGGATATAACCTTCTAACCAAGTTAAAGTTTCGATATCTAAGTGGTTAGTCGGTTCGTCCAAGATCAAAAGATCGCGTTTTTCCAAAAGTAATTTAGCCAAGGCCAGGCGAGTCTTTTGGCCTCCAGAAAGTGAGGCGATCGGACGGTCATGATCTTCAGGATAAAAATGGAAACCGTGTAAAACAGAGCGGATCTCATTTTCATAACCATAGCCGTTTTGCTCTTTAAAATCATGTAATAGTTGATCATAGCGACTTAGCAATTGTTGATAAGCTTTTGAGGCATGATCTGCATTTGGATCAGCGATCTGAGCTTCTAATTTATGGAGATTTTGTTCCGTTTGGCGTAATTTATCAAAGACGCTGAGCATTTCTTCATAGATCGTTTTATCAGATTCAAGCCCGGTATTTTGGGCAAGATAGCCCATTGTTAGGCCTTTTTTAGTTACGATCTGGCCTTCATCAGGAGCTTGTTCACCGATGATCATTTTTAAAAGTGTCGATTTACCGGCACCATTTTTTCCGACCAAAGCGATACGGGAGTGCTCCTGAATATCAAGATCGATATTTTCAAACAAGACATCCGCCCCAAAATGGCGCGCGACTTGTTGTGCTTGTAATAAAATCATTTTTTCACCTACTTGAGTAATTAGTCGTTTCACAAAGTTAAAAAATTAAAACTGCGCTAAAACAGTAATTATTAGTTATATTGTGAATTAATTTACAATTTTTTAATTTTTTTAGTACAGTTGTTATGCTAAAATTTATCATATTGAGTAATCTGAGAGGAGAAACTAGATGGTGACCCCAAATATTCCTAAGGCAACGGCAAAACGTTTGCCGATCTATTACCGCTATCTCAATATTTTAGCGGATGCTGGTAAGGAGCATGTCTCTTCGACTGAATTAGCTGAAGCTGTTAAGATCGATCCAGCAACGATCCGACGTGATCTCTCATATTTTGGTGCTTTAGGCAAGCGTGGCTATGGTTATGATATCGCCAGCTTACAAGCATTTTTCAAAAAAACACTACGTCAAGATAAATTAAATAATGTAGCTTTGATCGGGGTGGGTAATCTAGGCCACGCCCTATTGAATTATAACTTTCACAAGAGCAATAACGCGCGGATCAGTGCGGCTTTTGATATTGACCCTAAGATCACGGGATTGATCCAAAGTGGGATCCCAGTTTATCCGATGGAAGATATGCAAGAGCAACTGCAATTGCAACAAATAGAGATCGCGATCCTGACTGTTCCAGCTGATAAAGCTCAGGCCGTGACGGATGAATTAGTTGCAGCTGGGATCAAGGGGATCTTGAACTTTACCCCATTGCGGATCACGGTCCCTAAAGATGTTCGCGTCCAAAATGTTGATCTGACTAATGAATTGCAGACTTTGATCTATTTTTTACAATACTTTGAATAACTATGAAAAAGGATGTGTGGTGCACACATCCTTTTTTGTTACCAAGCACTTAAAATAATAAGCAAATTCATTAAACTATGGGCTAAGATCGGAATGCATAAACGGCCTGTTCTAGCATATAGCAAGCAAAGCACTAGTCCGATCCCGGCATAAGTCAAATAATGTCCGTCTTGATGAGCCAAACTAAAGAGTAGACTCGAGGCCAGTGCCGCACCGATCGGGTCGATCACAGAGCCAAGATCAGCAAACAAGACTTTGCGAAAAACAAATTCTTCCATGATCGGTGCAAAGATGACGATGTTTACTAAATAATATGGATATTTGGCAAGGACTGTCAAAAGATAACCGGTATTAGCTGAATAACTAGGCTGTCCAAGAAATTTGATCTCGATATACGAACTGAGCCATTGCAACAAAACGAGCGCTAGTGTACCAAAAATAATGTAATAGATTTCTTGGCGAAGTGCAAGCTTTTTTGGGGTGCGCAAAAAACGATCCTTGAAAGGAAACTCGTGCGCTAAGTAGAGCAGCGTCCCGCAACCGATGAGATTCAAAACGGTCACGGCTGGATAATACCAAGCATTTTTGAAGATCACCCATAATAAAGGCGCCAAAGTCATTGTGCTACAATAGATACTTAAGATGACAAGTGAATTTAACTGTAACTGTTTTTTCATCGATAAAGGTCCTAACTATAAAGTTTCAATAGTTAGATTATATGTTTTTAACGCTATTTATTCAAACTAATTTCAAAAATATTTTAGCACTCTTAAGGTGCGAGTGATAAAATGCTTGCAATTTAAAAGTAAAGTTAGTATAGTAATAGTTGTAATCGATTAGCACTCAAGTTGTTAGAGTGCTAAAAAGAATTTGGAGGGATATAACGTGCTTAAACCATTAGGAGATCGCGTAATTTTAGAGGTCGAAAAAGAAGAAGAAAAAACTGTGGGTGGGATCGTCTTAGCCGGCGGTGCTAAAGAAAAACCACAAACAGCTAAAGTTGTTGCTGTTGGTACGGGACGTATCCTTGATGATGGCAAGAAATTAGAAATGACACTTAAAGTCGGCGATGTTGTCGTTTTTGACAAGTACGCCGGTGCTCAAGTTGAATTTGAAGGTCAAGAATATTTAGTAATGCACGAAAAAGATATTCTTGCCGTTGTGGAATAAATATATAAGTAAACATTGAACTTAATTCGTATGAGGTGAATTAGAAATGGCAAAAGAAATCAAGTTTTCAGAAGATGCACGCGCAAAGATGCTTGCTGGTGTAGATAAGTTAGCTGATACTGTAAAATCAACGATCGGTCCTAAGGGACGTAATGTTGTTTTGGAACAATCATACGGTACTCCAACGATCACAAATGATGGGGTAACGATCGCTAAGGCAATCGAATTAGAAGATCATTTTGAAAATATGGGTGCTAAGCTAGTAGCCGAAGTAGCTTCAAAGACTAATGATATTGCGGGTGACGGTACCACAACAGCTACTGTTTTGACACAATCGATCGTTAACGAAGGAATGAAAAATGTGACTGCTGGTGCTAATCCAGTAGGTATCCGTCGTGGTATCGAGTTGGCTACTAAAGCTGCAGTAGATGCTTTGCACAAGATGTCACATAAAGTTGAATCTAAGAGCGATATTGCTCAGATCGCATCTATTTCTTCGGCTAATGAAGAAGTTGGTAAATTGATAGCTGATGCCATGGAAAAGGTCGGTAACGACGGTGTGATCACGATCGAAGAATCTAAAGGGATCGATACTTCATTAGATGTTGTTGAAGGTATGCAATTTGATCGTGGTTACCTTTCTCAATACATGGTAACTGACAATGACAAGATGGAAGCAGATCTTGAAAATCCATACATTTTGGTAACTGATAAGAAGATCTCTAACATCCAAGAAGTTTTGCCATTGTTACAATCCATCGTTGAACAAGGTCGTCCATTGTTGATCATTGCTGACGATGTTGATGGTGAAGCCTTGCCAACACTTGTTTTGAACAAGATCCGTGGGACATTCAACGTGGTAGCTGTTAAAGCTCCAGGTTTTGGTGATCGTCGTAAAGAAATGTTACAAGATATCGCTGTTTTAACTGGTGCAACTGTGATCACAGATGATCTTGGTCTCCAATTGAAGGACACGACCTTAGATCAATTAGGGACAGCTGGTCGTGTAACAGTTACAAAAGAAAACACAACGATCGTCGAAGGCGCTGGCGATAAAGCACAGATCGCTGAACGTGTTGAACAACTCAAAAAACAGATCGCTGAAACGACTTCTGAATTTGATAAAGAAAAACTCCAAGAACGTTTGGCTAAATTAGCTGGTGGGGTAGCCGTTATCAAAGTCGGGGCTGCTACTGAAACTGAATTAAAAGAACGCAAATACCGGATCGAAGACGCTTTGAATGCTACACGTGCAGCGGTCGAAGAAGGCTTTGTTCCTGGTGGTGGTACAGCTTTGATCGATGTGATCGATGATGTCGCTGCTTTGAGTGAAGCTGGCGATGTACAAACAGGTATCAACATCGTTAAACGTGCGCTTGAAGAACCAGTTCGTCAAATCGCGATCAATGCTGGTAAAGAAGGTTCTGTGATCGTTGAAAAACTTAAAGAACAAAAAGCCGGTATCGGTTATAACGCTGCTACTGATGAATGGGTCGATATGATCGAAGCTGGTATCGTTGACCCAACTAAGGTAACTCGTTCAGCACTACAAAATGCGGCTTCTGTCTCAGCGTTATTGTTGACAACTGAAGCAGTTGTGGCTGATAAGCCAGAAGAAAACAATGATGTAGCTACTCAAATGCCACAAGGGCCAATGATGTAAGCAAGTTAAATCAAAATTTTTTGAAGCATCCTAAAATTTTAGGGTGCTTTTTTTGTGAGATTGGTGTAAAATTCAACTGTTACTCTTTGAAGTGACCTAGGAATTTTGAATTTAAAATCTAATCAGCCAGTAGCTATCAAAATGGCTAACTAGCTAAAAGGGGTTTTTCTGTTTATGTATCGATATTTAAAGAGATTATTGATCGGACAACCGCTAAAAACTGCTGAAGAAAGTGGGCAGTCTTTGACTAAATTCAAAGCTTTGGCCTTACTTTCCTCGGATGCGTTGTCATCAGTGGCATACGGGACAGAGCAGATCACAACAGCATTATTTATTTTATCGGCTGCTGCGACCTGGTATGCATTACCAGCTGCTGGGATCGTGTTACTCTTATTGTTTGCGATCACGATGTCGTATCGTCAGATCATCAATGCTTATCCTTCTGGGGGCGGTGCTTATGTAGTTGCGACCAAAAACTGGGGGACGAGCGCAGGCTTAGTTGCTGGTGGATCACTTTTAGTTGATTATATGTTGACTGTGGCTGTTTCAGTTACATCTGGGACAGAAGCTATTACCTCAGCGATCCCAAGTTTACAAGCACACAGCGTTTTTATCTCGGTCGTGATCGTCTTATTTATTATGACGTTGAATTTACGTGGGATGCGTGAATCGGCTTCATTTTTGACGATCCCAGTGTACTTTTTTGTGATCATGATCGTTTCGATGGTCGCTTTGGGTTTGTTTAATATCGCAACGGGTAAGATCCAATATTCAGCCGCAGCTCATATTGGTGATGCGGTACCAGGGATGTCGTTATTGCTGTTTTTAAAAGCTTTTTCAGCGGGTTCATCTTCATTGACTGGGGTAGAAGCCATCAGTAATGCAGTTCCTAATTTTAAAGAGCCTAAAAAGCGCAATGCGGCGAATACCTTGGCGATCATGTCATTGATTTTAGCGGTCTTCTTTAGTGGGATCACCTTTTTGAGTTATTATCTAGGTGTTTTACCTGATCCTAAACAAACGGTGCTTTCTCAGATCGCAGGTGCCGTTTTTGGTCACGGTATTTTCTACTACTTACTGCAATTGTCAACGGCCATGATCTTGGCGGTGGCTGCCAATACTGGCTTTTCGGCCTTTCCGATCTTAGCCTATAACTTGGCCAAGGATAAATTTATGCCTCATATGTTTATGGATAAAGGCGATCGTTTAGGCTATTCTAATGGGATCATTGCATTAGCGATCGGGGCGATCGTATTGATCTTTATCTTCAACGGCCAGACTAATTTATTGATCCCATTGTATGCGGTCGGGGTCTTCGTACCGTTTACGCTCTCACAAGCAGGGATGTTGATCCATTGGAAACGCCACAAGGGCAAACATTGGATCTTAAATTCTTGTTTTAACCTATTGGGGGCAGTGATCTCCTTTGCTTTAGTGGTCTTTTTATTCTGGTTACACTTTGACAATGTTTGGCCATATTTGATCATTATGCCGGTACTGCTCTTTGGTTTTTACAAGATCCATAGTCATTATGTTACTGTAGCGGCGCAATTGCGTTTAAGTGAAGAACAACAATTGCATGATTATTCTGGTTCAACGGTCATCGTGCTAGTTAGCTCGGTCACACACGTAACGACTGGGGCGATCAACTATGCACGTTCGATCAGTGATAATGTGATTGCAATGCATGTTTCGTTTGATACTAATCCTAAAAAAGAACACGAAACGGCACAGGAATTCAAAATGGCGTTTCCAGATGTTCGCTTTGTCGATCTGCATTCTTCATATCGGTCGGTTGTGCCCCCAGTTTTGCGCTTTTGCGATGTGATCGCTAAGGATGCTAAACAGCGCAATTACTCGTTGACGGTCTTGGTACCGCAGTTTGTACCGAAGAAACCTTGGCAAAATATCTTGCATAATCAAACGAGCTTACGTTTGCGGTCAGCTTTAGGAGCCCACGAAAATATTATCGTGTCGACTTATAGCTACCACTTGAAAAAATAGAATATCGGGGTCGTGGAGATTGCTTCACGGCCCTTTTTTAATTTTTCTCACGCAAAAAATGACCCATTCGCTGGTTTATGGTAAAATGATACTTGAATTATAGGCTTTTTAGCTGATAATGAATTCTCAACATTTGAGAATTTGATGGAAAGAGGACGCTATATGTACAAAATCCTTGCGTCGTTGTTAGCAACATTTGTCCTAGCTTTAGTGCTGACTCCATTGGTCCGGCGCCTATCTTTTCGAGTCGGAGCAGTTGATAATCCCAATGCCCGGCGAGTTAATCGGGTGCCGATGCCGACTATGGGGGGCTTAGCCATTTTTGTTGCATTTAATACGACAAATTTCTTTTTATTACGCGATCAATATCCCTTAAAACAATTAGTTGCGTTATTATTGGCGCAAAGCTTGATCATCATGACGGGAATGATCGATGATATTTTTGAATTAAAACCGCGCCAAAAAGTTTTAGGGATCACACTGGCAGCATTGGTAGTTTATTTTATTGCTAATATCAAAATGACGACTTTGACGCTACCGTTTCTTGGAGTCGTTTCTCTAGGCTGGTTTAGTTTACCGATAACTTTGATCTGGATCTTAGGGATCACTAACGCTGTCAATTTGATCGATGGCTTGGATGGTCTGGCTACAGGTGTCGCGATCATTGCGCTTTCGACTAGTGCACTGACGGGATATTTCTTCTTGAACGTGACGTCGACATTTATTTCGATCATGATGGCGACCTTGGTAGCTGCTTTATTGGGCTTTTTACCGTATAATTTTCATCCTGCTAAGATCTATTTGGGGGATACTGGTTCGCTGTTTATCGGCTTTATGATCTCTGTCTTCTCGCTTTATGGTTTGAAGAATGCAACTTTTATCACGTTGATCATCCCGGTGATCATTTTAGGAGTACCGATCACGGATACTTTATATGCGATCTTACGTCGACTCTTGAATAAAAAGCCGATCTCACAAGCCGATAAGCATCACTTGCACCATCGCTTGATGCAGATGGGATTGACCCACCGCCAGACAGTGTTGGTGATCTATGGGATCGCATTGATCTTTTCGTTTATCTCATTGCTATACCCCTTGTCCAATTTATGGGGTTCGATCTTACTGACGGTTGCAACATTATTTGGTTTAGAACTATTTGTTGAAGCGATCGGCTTGGTTGGAGATACACGCCAGCCTTTATTGAATGGGATCAAACATTTAGTTTTGAAAGTCAGTCGTTTATTTGAACATAAATGAATTACATAAAAAATACGCCATCCCAGATCAAGGATGGCGTATTTTTTAGGCTTGATGGGGATCAAAATTGATCTCGTGATAGCGATTTTCCCCAACGGTGATCGTTACGCGACCATTCAGTAAGTCGGTGATCTTAGTTGCTAATTCATCAGCCAGATCCATATCGACAGCGATCACGACCTCGACTTCTTCGGTGTAGTTCGTCGCCAAGGTAAATACGGGCTGACTTTCCAGATAATTTTGTAGCTTGCCTAATAATGGGTAGCTGACTTTTAGTGAAAGTTCAGTTTGGACGACGCGTTTGACGATCCCTAATTCTTTTAGGGCTTGGGCAACGGCGCCACCATAAGCACGGATCAAGCCACCGGTTCCTAGTTTGATCCCACCGAAGTAGCGTGTCACTACGGCGCAAACATTATGCACTTGATTTTTCTTAAGCACATCCAACATAGGTACGCCAGCAGTCCCAGAGGGTTCACCATTGTCACTTTCCCGTTGGATCTCGTCGTTTAGGCCTAAAGTGTAGGCAAAACAGTTATGAGTAGCCTTGCGATGTTTGGTTTTGATCTCCTCGATAAAGGCTCGAGCTTCTTCTTCGGTTTCAGTTCGTTTGATATTACAGATGAATTGTGATTTTTTGATCACGATCTCGATCACACCATCTTGTTTTAAGGTAAGATATGGTTTATCCAAGTAAAATATAGCTATATTGTGAAATCAAAAGGCTATAGCTTCCCCCTTAAAGAGTTATTCTTTTAGTAGCTTCACAGACCTTACTACTATTATTTTTGAAACTCACAAATAATTTTACGCCTAGTTTGCGTATCTTATAAGTGAGGTGAAAAAATGGAAAAAACATTGAATTTGTTGATGGGTCGTCAAGTAAGTAGTCCACAGCTCCAAGCTCTAGGTGTAGCCTTAGATTCAACTGAGTTCAAACAACGGCCAGCTGTCATCATAAAAAAAGGACGCTTATTTTGTCAACGCTGTGGTTTTCAGGCGCCAAGAACAGATTATGCGCTACCAGATAAGAGTTATTATTGTCCTGCTTGCTTAGCGTGGGGGCGCTTGACGACGACCATGTCACTTTATAGTATACCCGAAGCCAACGATTTTAAAAAGTATTCCCAAGATCTGTTGGAGAAAAAGCCAAGGTTATCTTTGTGGCAGAAAAAGGCTGCCAAAGAATTATTGCAAACGGTCAAACGCAAACAAGAACGGCTATTATGGGCGGTAACTGGAGCAGGGAAGACCGAAATGCTATTTGAAGCACTAAATTTTGCGTTATTAAACCAGCAGCGGGTCTGTTTGGCAACACCGCGGGTCGATGTTTGTAACGAATTATATCCGCGTTTGTGCTAGGCATTCCCTAAAGTCAAAAGCAGTTTATTGTATCAAAATAGTGGTCAAGAATATACCTACACCCAGTTAGTAGTGTGCACAGTGCATCAATTATTGCGGTTTTATCACGCATTCGATCTATTGGTGATCGATGAAGTCGATGCTTTTCCTTATGTTAATGACCATCAATTGCATTATGCCGTCGCGAATGCTAAAAAAATAAATTCGAGTACGCTATATCTGACGGCGACCCCTGATCGTTATTTAAAACAACAGATCCACCAAGAAAAGCTAGCGGTGACTTGTCTACCGCTGCGTTATCATCGGCATTTATTACCCGAAATAACATTGGTCAAGCTTTACTTCCCCAAACAAAAAATTGAAGCAAGGATCAAAAGATATCTCGCCAAGTGGATAAAAAATAAAACACCTTTTCTAGTGTTTGTGCCCCAGATCGCCTTACTAAAGCCAATTTTGGAAGAGTTACAGCATTTTTGGCCTGCGATAAAGGGGGAATGTGTTTCGGCTCTTGATCCTGACCGACTGCAAAAAGTCAAAAATTTGCGCACTGGGAGCGATCGCTATTTAGTAACGACTACTATCCTTGAACGTGGAATCACGATCGCTCGTTTGAATGTCATGGTATTGCAAGCCGATGCGCCGATCTTTTCTGAGACGGTCTTAGTTCAGATCGCGGGCCGTGTTGGCAGAGATAAAGACTATCCAACAGGAGATGTGATCTTGGCTTATCAGGAAATGACATCGGCTTTACGCGCAGCTAAAAAACAGATCAAGCTTTTGAATAAAAAGGCTACGCAGTTGTTAAAAAATGATGAAGTGTCTACTTTGTAACGCTACATTAGCGTTTGATTTTTCATGGCGCTGGTTTTTTAGCTTCCAAGCTTTTGAAACTGTACCGATCTGCGAAAAGTGCCATCAAAAGTTTATTGCGATCGCTGAGAAAACGAGTTGTCCGGGCTGTGGGCGTAAACAAACCCAGCGCAAATTGTGCCAAGATTGTCTTCGCTGGCGCAATTTGCAAAAAGAATTATTGTACAACAAGGCCTTTTACGTCTATGCCGAACCTAATATGCGTGCGTACTTTGAAGCTTATAAATTTCAAGGGGACTACCGTTTGCACCAAATATTTGCCAAAACATTGCAAGCTTACTGTAAGAAGTATTTACGCCGGGGATGGTCAATAGTCGTGATCCCTGTAGATGAACAAACCTTAGCTACCCGAGGCTTTGATCAAGTTGTTGGTTTTTTACCAGATATACCCAAGAAAATGTATCTATATCATTTAAAAAAATTTGGCCGTTGTCCGCAGTCGCATAAATCACGACAAGAGAGACTGGCAACGCCGCAACCTTTTGGCTATCAAGGCCCAGCTGATCTAGAACGTAAAAATATTTTGTTAGTAGATGATATTTATACGACAGGTAGTACCTTATATCATGCGCGTGAATTGTTGTTGGCCCATAATTGTGGCTGTGTACGCTCAGTGACACTAGCCCGTTAATATATAAAATTTTATAAATGTTGAGTGGTTATTAATTGTTAATTTAACCGCTTTCTATTATAATAAAAATAGAGATAAGGTAAGACTAATAAAGTATATACCTAGTCTTTTAAGCATATAAAATGCTTAGTTGTGAAAGGAGAGGTTATCATGTTAAAGATTAATGTTCGTGGTGAAAATATTGAAGTTACGGGTGCGATCCGTGAATATGTGGAAAAGAAACTTTCCAAACTTGAAAAGTATTTTGAGGATACATCTAATTCTACCGCTCACGTAAATCTTAAAGTGTATTCTGACAAGAACAGCAAGGTAGAAGTTACGATCCCGCTTCCATATTTGGTATTGCGTGCCGAAGAGACCTCACCAGATATGTATGCAAGCATTGATCTGGTAACGGATAAGCTTGAACGCCAAATCAGAAAATATAAGACAAAGCTCAATCGCAAATCACGCGAAAAGGGTTTCAAGCATATGGAATTCGTTCCGACCGAAGATCCAAAACAAGCTGAAAAAGAAGATAAAAAATTCGAAGTTGTCCGTACAAAGAGCGTTTCATTGAAACCAATGGACGTAGAAGAGGCTATCTTGCAAATGGATATGTTAGGTCATGATTTCTTTATCTATGAAGATGCAGAAACTGAAGGCACAAACATTGTCTATCGTCGTAGAGATGGTCGTTACGGCTTGATCGAAGCTAATAACTAAGCTATCCTTGTGATGCTTTAAGCGCCTGATTTAGTTCAGGCGCTTTTTGTAGTCTAATTGTAATTGTTTGAGCACCAATAAAATGCTAAAATAAGAAGAAGTATATTTTTATTTGAAAAAAATAATGTAATCGTTGCAGAAAGGATTTATAAAGTAAATGGCAAATGTCCTAAAAAAATGGGTCGAAAGCGATAAACGCGAATTAAAACGCCTTGGAAAGATCGCTGATCAAGTCGAAGCTTATGCCAATGACATGGAAGCTTTGTCTGATGAAGAATTAAAAGCAAAGACCCCTGAATTTAAACAACGTTATCAAAATGGTGAAACTTTAGATGATCTCTTGCCGGAAGCCTTTGCGGTCGCACGCGAAGGGGCTAAACGTGTGTTGGGGCTATATCCTTACCGGGTCCAGATCATCGGGGGTACAGTGTTACATGAAGGTAATATTGCCGAAATGCGGACTGGTGAAGGTAAAACCTTGACCGCGACAATGCCGGTCTACCTTAATGCCTTATCAGGTGAAGGGGTCCACGTTGTTACCGTTAACGAATATCTTTCAAGTCGTGATGCTACTGAGATGGGTGAATTGTATAACTGGCTCGGTTTAACGGTAGGGTTGAACGTTGCGGATAAGACTCCAGAAGAAAAACGTGAAGCTTATGCTTGTGATATCACATATTCAACTAACAGTGAGCTTGGTTTTGACTACTTGCGTGATAACATGGTGGTCTACCGTGAAGATATGGTCCAACGTCCATTGAACTTTGTTATCGTCGATGAGGTCGATTCGATCTTGATCGATGAAGCGAGAACACCGTTGATCATTTCGGGGCAAGCAACTGCAGCTACGCAGTTATATACTCGGGCTGATCGCTTTGCTAAGACGTTGAAAAAAGACGAAGATTTTAAAGTTGATCTGGAATCAAAGACTGTTTCCTTGACCGAAGAAGGTATCCAAAAAGGTGAAAAATATTTTGGTTTGACTAACTTATTTGATCCTGACAATACAGCTTTGAACCACCACTTAGATAATGCTTTACGTGCTAACTACATCATGCTACGTGATAAAGATTATGTGGTCCAAAATGATGAAGTCATGATCGTTGACCAATTTACTGGACGTATCATGGATGGTCGGCGTTATTCAGATGGTTTGCACCAAGCGATCGAAGCTAAAGAACACGTTAAGATCGAAGAAGAAACTAAGACGATGGCTAACATCACTTACCAAAACTTCTTTAGAATGTACAAAAAGCTCTCAGGGATGACTGGGACAGCTAAAACTGAAAAAGAAGAATTCCGTGAAATTTACAACATGGAAGTCGTAACGATCCCAACGAACCGTCCAATCTTGCGTGAGGACCGTCCGGATCTGTTATATCCAACTTTGGAAAGTAAGTTTAAAGCCGTAGTCGAAGATATCAAGGAACGCCATGCAACGGGGCAACCAGTTTTGGTCGGTACGGTAGCGGTCGAAACATCTGAGTTATTATCTCAAATGTTAGACCAAGCGGGGATCCCACATGCCGTATTGAATGCTAAAAATCACGCTAAAGAAGCTGAGATCGTCGTTAATGCTGGCCAACGTGGCGCCGTAACGATCGCAACAAACATGGCTGGTCGTGGGACTGATATCAAGTTAGGACCTGGTGTGCGTGAGATCGGTGGTTTGGCTGTTATCGGGACCGAACGTCATGAATCACGCCGTATCGATAATCAGTTGCGTGGTCGTTCTGGGCGTCAAGGTGACCCTGGTGTGACACAGTTCTACCTTTCACTTGAAGATGATCTGATGCTGCGTTTTGGTTCTGAACGTATCAAACATTTCTATGAAACGATGAACATCTCGGATGATACTGTGATCCAATCCAAGATGATCACGCGCCAAGTAGAATCAGCGCAAAAACGGGTCGAAGGTAATAACTACGATACACGTAAGCAAGTTTTACAATACGACGACGTGATGCGGTCTCAACGTGAAGTCATCTACTCACAACGCCAACAAGTCATCATGGAAACTGAATCCTTGAAGCCAGTTATCATGCCGATGATCCAGCGGACGGTCGAACATAACGTTCAAATGAATACTGTCGGCGATAAAAAAGACTGGAATTTGGATGGGATCGTTGATTTTGCGATCGGTGCAATGGTCAATGAAGATAGCATCAGTAAAGATGATTTTGCAGGTAAGAGCCAAGAAGAGATCGTTTCTTACTTGATGCAAAAGGCTGAAGAAAACTATGCTGCTAAAGAAGCACAATTGAATGATAAAGCGCAAATGCTAGAATTTGAAAAAGTTGTTATCTTGCGCGTGGTCGATGCCCGTTGGACTGATCATATCGATGAGATGGATCAATTACGTCAATCGATCGGGTTGCGTGGTTATGGTCAGCTAAATCCATTAGTTGAATATCAATCAGACGGTTTCAGAATGTTTGAGCAAATGGTCGGTGACATTGAGTATGATGTGACCCGTCTCTTCTTGAAAGCTGAGATCCGTCAAAATATTAGTCGCTAGTAGTTAGAAGAAGACCAGTTTTGACTGATCTTCTTTTGACTTACATACGAGTAATTTGTAATTGAGGGAATAATTATGGAAATCAATGAATATAAGAAAGAAATCGAAGCGATGAAAGCTAAAATTTCGGACTTTAGGGGGTCTCTTTGACTTAGAAGGTCTGGAAGAACTCATTTCAGAAAATGAAATGAAAATGGCTGAACCGGGGTTTTGGGATGATCAAACTAAAGCTCAGACGGTCATCAACGAAAATAACGAGCTCAAGGCTAAATATGATAATTTTCATCAATTAGCTACGGCGGTCGAAGAACTAGAAGTTTTGTATGAATTGGTCCAAGAAGCACCCGAGGACGAAATGTTGTCTGAATTAGCGGAAAACTATACTGCGACTAAGCAAAAGTTAGAAAGTTATCAGCTGACATTATTGCTAAATGAGCCTTACGACAAAGATGATGCGATCTTGGAGATCCACCCCGGTGCTGGGGGGACCGAATCACAAGATTGGGGTTCAATGTTGTTACGAATGTATACTCGTTGGGCCGAGCAACACAATTTCACGGTCACGACCCAAGACTATCAACCTGGTGATGAAGCTGGGATCAAGTCGGTAACACTGACGATCTCGGGGCATAATGCATATGGCTATTTACGTGGTGAAAAAGGTGTTCATCGTTTAGTCCGGATCTCACCTTTTGATTCGGCTGGTCGTCGGCACACATCATTTGCTTCGGTCAACGTTATGCCTGAGTTGGATGATGATGTGGAAGTTGAGTTGCGTCCAGAAGATATCAAGATGGAAGTCTTCCGAGCTAGTGGTGCTGGGGGACAGCATATCAACAAGACCTCATCAGCTGTGCGCTTGATCCACGAACCAACGGGGATCGTTGTGTCCAGTCAAGCTCAGCGTTCGCAATTCCAAAACCGGGCGACCGCTGAAAAAATGTTACGCTCGAAACTGTATCAGATCGAATTAGAAGAACAAGAGAAAAAACGGGCTGAGATCCAGGGCGAGCAACTAGATATCGGTTGGGGCTCTCAGATCCGTTCCTATGTCTTCCACCCATATTCAATGGTCAAAGATCACCGGACCAATTTTGAAACAGGTAATACGCAAGCAGTAATGGATGGAGATCTAGATGGTTTTATCAATGCTTATCTCCAATGGAAATTACAAAAAACAAATCCAAGCTAAAAAAGAAAGGAAGAAACAGCTTGATAGAATATAAAGATGTTGTCAAAAAATATGACGGCGATACATTGGCAAATGATCACATTTCCTTAAAGATCGAGCAAGGCGACTTTGTTTATGTCGTTGGTCCTAGTGGGGCAGGGAAATCGACCTTTATCAAAATGATGTATCATGAAGAAGTACCTACTTCGGGTCATATCAAGGTAAATGACTATAACTTAGAGAGTATGAGAAATCATGAGGTTCCTTTTTTACGGCGTGAATTAGGGATCGTGTTCCAAGATTTCAAACTATTACCACGCCTGACTGTTTTTGAAAATGTAGCTTATGCGCTTCATGTTATCGAAAAAGAACCTGAAGAAGTTGAAAAACGGGTCGCTCATGTCTTAGATCTTGTTGGTCTAGCTGATAAAAAAGATAGTTTCCCAGATGCATTGTCCGGTGGGGAACAACAACGTGTCGCAATTGCACGTGCGATCGCAAACAAACCAACGATCTTGATCGCCGATGAACCAACGGGTAACCTTGATCCAGACACAGCTCGTGGGATCATGGATATCTTAGAAAAGATCAATCAAGAAGGTACAACGATCGTTATGGCGACCCACAATAGCTTTATTGTAAATGAATATCGGCATCGCGTGATCGAAATTTCGGATGGCAAGATCGTTCGAGATCAAGAAGAGGGGGATTATACTGATGAAAACAGTCACGCTTAAGCGCCATTTGAAGGAAAGTTTAAAGAGCTTAAAACGCAATGGTTGGATGTCAGTTGCCGCTGTTAGTGCGGTAACTGTGACTTTGATCTTAGTCGGAGTTTTACTTTCGATCTTGCTAAATATCAATAAAGTTGCTCATGATGTTGAAAATGATGTGCAAGTTCGGGTCGTTATCGATCGTGATGCAACCAAAGAACAACAAGCACAGTTGAAAGCAAAATTACAAAAGATCGATGGTGTTCAAAAGATCAGTTTTTCAAGTAAGAAAAACGAGTTGAACAACGTGGTCGGAACTTATGGGAAAGAATTTCAATTATTCAAGGGTGACGATAACCCACTTTACGATATTTTTATCGTTGATACGAATTCCCCAGCTGAAACGATCAGTGTAGCTAAAAAAGCTAAAAAGTTACAATATGTGTATGATACACGATACGGTGGAGCTTCAGCCAAGAAGTTATTTAAGGCGGTAGCTGCGATCCAACGTTGGGGCTTGGTGATCAGTTTGCTCTTGCTCTTTGTGGCAGTCTTCTTGATCTCTAACACGATCCGGATCACTATCTTATCACGGAGCAATGAAATTGCGATCATGCGTTTAGTTGGGGCAACTAATAGTTATATTCGCTGGCCATTTATCTTAGAAGGCGCTTGGACGGGCTTTTTAGGGGCTATTTTACCGATCGTCTTGGTCGATATCGCTTATTTATGGTTATACGGTATTATGTCAAGTTCAATGGCAAGTACAGGTTATCAATTGTTGACGCCAGGAACATTCTTATGGCAGATTGATCTCTTGTTAGCTGCGATCGGGATCATTATCGGGGCTTTAGGTTCTGGTCTTTCAATGAGCCGTTTCTTAAAAATTTAGTAATTAATAGTGTAGGCCAATGCGGTCAACACACCGAAGGGTCCACCATGATGTTTGGCATCGTGGTGGACCCTTTGTGTATTGTTAAACTTATGTCACAGTCTTTTTGGTTATGATGGTTTTCAAAGCTATAAGTATGTTTCATCCGCAAAAATTGTTATAATGTAACCAAACACTTAGAAAGGACTGGAGTCTTTGCAACTTTTAAAAAGTGTGGGTCTCTTTTTTATCCAGCCGCTATTTTGGGCGGGGATCTTGATGACCTTGATATCTTATCAATTACGCTTAAAAAATGAACGTCGTAATTTTCGGATCGCGATCGATCGGGATTTTTATGAAGCACGGCATTTTATCAAACATGGCTTGTTATTTTTAGTGCTGGGGTCATTGTTTGCGCTTATCTTTGGACTGAGTTTACCAACGCAGACATTGGTCTTATACCAGATCTTAGCAGTCGTGGCACTTTTGTTCATCAATGTAGGCGATCTTAGTCTAGCAGCACTTTTGGTCACTGGAACGGTGACCTTTGTCTTGAGTGAGACGCCGTTTGGAAGTGATGCTAGTTGGGCAAGCTATATTTTACCTCATGAACTGGGAACTCGCTTTGGCAGTGCTATTTTGCTTTTAACTGCGATCTTAGCTCTTTTCCAAGCTTTTTTAGCCCGTGAAAATAAAGCTGAATGGTTTAGTCCTAAGATCTTTGCCGGTAAACGTGGGCGCCGGATCGCGGGTTATACTTGGCGTGAATTTACGGTCTTTCCACTGATCATGTTTATACCGGGAATGAATTTTGATTCTTGGCAACAGTGGCTTGACCCGAGCCAGTATTTAACGCATTTTATGGTAGTGCCACTATTTGTGGGGGCTTTTTGCAAGATCTATAAGCAACAACCAAAAGAAGCTTTACACTTACGCCAACGCCAAAGTTATCTGATTGCATTTTTAGCTGGTCCTTTAGCATTAGTAGCATATTTTGTACCAGTAGTAGGCTTTTACGGGATCGCTGGGCTGTTATTGATCTTGGTCGCCCAAGCTTTTGGTCGTTTGAAAGCCGACCATGATGCTAAACGTTGGTATGTGGAAACTTCGGAGGGTGTACGGATCGTAGCGGTCAAACCAGAGACACCAGCAGCTAAGATGAAACTTGAAGTTGGTGATATCATCCTTGAATGTAACGGGATAAAAGTAGCTACAGGTGATGAACTTTATGAAGCATTACAAAAAAGTCCGGCTTATTGTCGTTTAAAAGTCAAAAACTTTGAAGGTGAATTGAAATTAGCTGAAAGTGCGATCTATGCTGATTCACCACATGAGATCGGATTGGTATTATTTGAATAAGATGCAAAGGGGGACGACTTTGGTGAAACAAGGTCGTAGATGAACGTGAAAAAAGTATTAGTAGTTGAAGATGACACTGCGATAAAGACCCTGCTCAAGTATAATTTAGAGCAGGCAGGTTACCAAACGACAACTAGCAGTGACGGTCAAGCGGGCTATGAACTAGCTTTGAACAATGAATATGATTTTATTTTGTTAGATGTGATGTTACCTAAATTAGATGGCTTAGAGATAACTAAACGCTTGCGGCAAGAAAAAGTGATGACCCCGATCTTGATCATTACAGCACGCGATCAAGAGCTTGATAAGATCATCGGATTAGAATTAGGAGCGGATGACTATTTGACTAAGCCGTTTTCGCCTCGAGAAGTCATCGCGCGCTTAAAAGCGATCAGTCGGCGGATCACACCTAAAGAAGTAACACCTACACCAAAAGTTGATACGCAAACACTTTTTAAATATCCAGATTTCACAGTGGATCTAGAACGAGTCAAGGTCACGGCAAGTGATCAGACCGTAGCTTTGACCCCAAAAGAGTTTGAACTATTGGCCTATTTTATCAAACGCCCGGGAAGAGTCCTGAGTCGTGAGAAATTATTGAACGGCGTCTGGGGCTATGATTATGTGGGCCAAACGCGCATGATCGATATGCACGTCAGCCATCTGCGTGAAAAATTAGAGCCAGATCCTAAAAAGCCAAAGTATATAGAAACTTTACGTGGCTTTGGCTATCGCTTCAATGGTGGAACTGATGACTGAGATGCGTGAACTATGGCGATATTTATTACTATCGTTAGGCGAAGTTTTAGCAGTCGGCTTGGTTTATGGCGTGATCTTTCATGAACATTTTTTGACTGTGTGGCAAGAAGAAGGAGCAGCTTGGATCTTTTTAGCGGTGATCTTAGTGGCATTAGGCAACTATCTCTTTTTTAAACGCCAAGCAAAACGGCGCTTAGCCAGCCAAGCCTTGTTGCTCAAAAAGCTAAGTGAATTAGTTGAAAATCAGCCAAGTCGCCATGTCCTATTACCAAAAGATGATGAGTATTATCAACTCTCCCGTTTGGTGAATCGCCTGCAATCTAATCAGCGTAACCTTTTACGAAGTTATCAGCAACAAAATCGTGACTATTTAACGCTGTTACAGTCGTTGACCAGTGGCGTGATCGTCTTTGATCAGCGTAAACAAACGGTCTTGTATAATCATGTGTTAGCCAGTATATTAAATACAACAGAGCTCAAGGGTCAGCCGTTTTATCAAGTATTTACGGCAGTCGAGCTGATCGCTGTTACCCAAAAAGTCTACCAGACTAAAGAAGATCAACGGCTCCTGTGGCAAAAAAAGGTTGCTCAGAGCAATGAGTGGTTTGAGGTGCAGGTAGTCTATGTTCCCTTGAGTCGCCACCATTATTCAGTGATGTGTATCTTTAATGATGTGACCGAGATCAAGCAATTAGAAGTCAAGCAGCGTGAATTCATGGCAAATGCGAGTCATGAATTAAAGACGCCGCTAACTGCGATCCAAGGATTCAGTGAGACACTTTTAGCTGGAGCCTTGGATGATAAGAAGACCGCACGTGATTTTGTGCAGATCATCTTTGAACAAAGTCAGCAGTTGACCGAGTTGATCGAGGATATCTCGGCGCTTGCCCATAATAAAAGAACGCAGGAATTAAAATTAGAGCAGATCAAGCTCAAAGCATTTTGCGAGCGGATCTTAGCCAGCTATTTAGCTCAAAGTAAGGTTAAAAATTTAGCGATCGAGTTGCAGATCCCGGATGACTTTGAGATAAGTTGTGATATCAAGTATCTACAACATATAATCAGCAATTTGATCCAAAATGCTATCAGATATAATGTAGTAGATGGTAAGATCAAACTCACAGCTACTAGCTCAGCTAATGAGTGGTGTTTAGTTGTCTATAACACAGGTCAAACTCTTGCTCAAGCTGATAAAGAGCGGATCTATGAGCGCTTCTACCGCGCAGATAAAGCGCGCTCAGCTGAAGGAAGTGGCTTAGGCTTAGCAATCGTTAAAGAGGCAGTCGAGGCTTTATCCGGGCAGATCGTTGTCACGAGTCCGTACAAAAATGGAACCAAATTTACGGTGACTTTACCGTTATTTTTAACATAAGAATGAGAAGAGAGGAAAAATGAGGATGAGAAAGAAACTTTATCGCTCCAATGATTCAGTGATCTGTGGTGTGTGTGCCGGGATCGCCGAGTATTTTAATATTTCACCATGGGTCGTTCGGACCATCTTTTTAGTGGTCGCAGTCGCTTGCAAGTTAGTGCCACTATTAGTTTATGTTCCGATCTTGTTATATTTAGGTTTAGCACTTTATCTACCTAAACATCCCAATGAAAAGTATAATGACGTCTTTACCTTGCTCAGTCGCTTTGGCCAACAAGAAGAAAAGCGCCGTCCAGTGACAGATGCTAAAGAAAGAGATGTTAAGCAAAATAAAAAGGGAGGCAAATAAGATGAATTTTTGGCAACGAACTTTGATCACCGTATTGGTCTTTTTAGCAACAGCGGGCTTTTTCCCAACTTATTTTCACGTTTCAAGCGTGTGGATCGCTTGTCTAGCTGCGATCATTTTAGGTTTGTTGAACATGTTCGTCAAACCGTTATTGGTCATCTTATCTTTACCGATCACAGTGATGACTTTGGGGATCTTTTACCTGTTCATCAATGCCTTTATGTTGGAATTGACCTCGTTTTTGGTCGGAAATTCGTTTGAGTTTTCAAGTTTTTGGTCGGCGATGATGGTGGCGATCATTTTAAGTATCGTAAACTTAGTGATCACCAACTACACCACACAAAATAGTAATTATTAATTGCTGAAAACGCTTTTCACGGTTAGAATTATCTGTAGTTAGATCCTTTTAGAAAGATGAAATGTGGAGTGGATCAAGCAGAGATGGACGACATCTTTAAACTATCAGCATTAGGTCAGGCGATATGCTGATGGTAAATAAATCAAGAAGGGAAAAGCTATATTTCTTTCTATAGCATGATTATCATGCTAGTTCACGTTTATATAGCAGAAGACAAATGGCGAATACTGTTAGTGTAAAAAAATTAGTAGCAGATATCAGTAATTTAGAAGTCTATTCTGGAGAACAATACTTAGAAGAACGCCAGATCACGACCGAAGACATTTCACGTCCTGGGTTGGAATTGACCGGCTACTTTGATTATTATCCAGAAGAGCGGATCCAACTTTTTGGGATGACGGAGATCTCATATGGTAATAAGATGAGTTCAGAAGCGCGCAAAAAGATCATGGATGAACTTTGTGGTCCCAACACGCCATGCTTTGTGGTCTCACGTTATTTAGCCGTTCCAGCTGAAATGAAAGCTGCGGCTGAAGAACATCATATTCCGATCTTACGGACTAAATTGCCAACGACACGTGTTTCAGCTAAGTTGACCGATTATTTGAGTGGTCGTTTAGCCCAACGTAAATCGTTACATGGGGTCTTAGTTGATATTTATGGTCTTGGGGTATTGATCACTGGCGATTCAGGTGTTGGTAAATCTGAAACGGCGCTTGATCTTATCAAACGTGGGCATCGATTGATCGCCGATGACCGCGTTGAGGTTCACCAACAAGATGAACAGACATTGATCGGTGAAGCACCACGGATCTTACGCCATTTGTTAGAGATCAGAGGTGTCGGGATCATCGATGTCATGAATCTCTTTGGGGCAGGTGCTGTCAGAGCGAAGACTGATATCTCTTTGATCATCCATTTGGAAAATTGGGAAAAAGATAAACAATTCGATCGTTTAGGGAACGGTGAGCAACGGGTAACGATCTTTGATGTTGAAATACCTAAGATCTCGATCCCAGTGAAAGTTGGGCGCAACTTAGCGATCATCATTGAAGCCGCTGCAATGAATTATCGGGCAAAGACGATGGGCTATGATGCGACAAAGGCCTTTGAACGTAATTTAAATGAGTTGATCAGTGAAAATTCAGCAGAAGAGAAATAGGTGTTGAGAATTGAATTTTAGTTTAGGTGTCATCGATCCGATCGCTTTTAGTCTAGGGGGACTGCAGGTCCACTGGTATGGAGTGATCATTGGATGTGCGGTTTTATTAGCCTTATACCTTGCAGTTAGTGAAGGTAAGAAAAGACAAGTCCCCGCCGATGATTTTTATGATTATATCTTATGGGCGCTACCGATCGCTTTGATCAGTGCGCGAGCTTATTATGTCATTTTCCAATGGCAGTATTATCAAAATGATCTTAGTGAGATCTATCGGATCTGGGATGGCGGGATCGCGATCTATGGTGGCTTGTTGGGCGCATTGCTCGTTTTAGTGATCTTCTGCCGTAAGAAACAGTTGTCGGCTTGGCTATTTTTAGATATCATTTCGCCAACTGTGATCTTAGCTCAAGGTATCGGTCGGTGGGGCAATTTCATCAATCAAGAAGCCCATGGTGAAGCCGTATCACATGCATTTTTGACGAGCTTGCATTTGCCCGGATTTATCATTGACCAGATGAATATCAACGGGATCTATTACCAACCGACCTTTTTGTATGAGTCGGTGTGGGATATCTTAGGCTTTGTGATCTTGATGTTGTTACGCCATCGTAAGCATCTCTTTAAACGAGGCGAGATCTTTTTGACTTATGTCGCTTGGTATTCCTTTGGCAGATTTTTCATTGAAGGGATGCGAACAGATAGCTTGATGTTAGGTGCTTTGCGCGTTTCGCAATGGTTGTCAGTCATCTTGTTTATTGGGGCGATCATTTTGATCGCATATCGGCGTTATTATCGTCCCAATGAACCTTGGTATTTAGCCGGAAATGTTAAATACGGGCGAGAGCTTAAATAATTGAGCTTAATATTTGAAGTTGTTTCAGCAATTTTAGAAGAGTATCATCAAGTAAATAGGAAGGTGAAGATATTATGGCTAAAAAATATGATGTGATCGTGATCGGTGCAGGTCCTGGGGGCTTGACGGCTGGCTTATATGCTTCACGGGCTAATTTGTCGGTTTTGATCTTAGACCGTGGAATCTATGGTGGTCAAATGAATAATACCGCTGAAGTTGAAAATTATCCCGGATTTAAGTCGATCTTAGGACCAGACTTAGCTGAAAAAATGTATCAAGGCGCGATCCAATTCGGAGCAGAATATGCATACGGTAGCGTTGAAAAAGTTGAAGTCAATGGTGATCTAAAACAAGTCATTACCGATAATGAAACATATGAAGCACCTGTTGTGATCATTGCCACAGGTTCGCAATACCGGAAATTAGGTGTTGAAGGCGAAGCCGAATATGCTGGTCGGGGTGTTTCTTATTGTGCAGTTTGTGATGGTGCTTTCTTTAAAGATCAGCCACTAGCCGTGATCGGTGGCGGTGATTCCGCCGTTGAAGAGGGTGTCTATTTGTCTAAGTTAGCTTCAAATGTCAATATCATCCACCGTAGAGACCAATTACGGGCCCAAAAGATCTTGCAAGAGCGTGCTTTTGCTAACGATAAGATCGACTTTACATGGGATACGGTCGTAACAAAGATCAATGGCGATGGGCAAAAAGTCACGAGTGTATCGACACATAACAAAAAGACCGGTGAAGACGGTGAATTAAAGGTCAATGGTGTCTTTATCTATGTGGGGGTCATTCCTTTGACTGAACCGTTCAAAGCGCTTGGGATCACTGATGAACAGGGCTGGATCAATACCGATGAGTTGATGCGGACTAGTTTACCTGGTGTTTATGCGATCGGCGATGTTCGGGCTAAAGAATTACGCCAGATCACGACCGCTGTTGGCGATGGAAGTATTGCTGGGCAACAGGCGTTCAATTATATAGAAAGCTTGAAGGATTAAACGAATAGCACTAGTGGTAGTTTTACTGCTAGTGCTTTTTGATATCGAATAAATTTTTTGTAAGCGTAAAAGTGCTTGTTATAGCAAGTTTAGACGATTGATAGTATACTAGATTTGAATAGATAAATGAGGTGATTATATGAGTTGGGAAGAGACTTATACTATTTGGAACAAACAACCTGATCTAGCACCTGAAGTTCGGGAAGACCTTGATAAGATCGTAAATGATAAAGAAGCATTGGAAGATGCCTTCTATACACCAATGGAATTTGGGACAGCTGGGATGCGTGGCTTGATCGGTGCTGGGATCAACCGCATGAATATTTATACTGTGCGCCAAGCAACTGAAGGTTTGGCACGCTTTATGGATACCTTGGATGAAGAAACAAAATTACGTGGTGTAGCGATCAGTTATGATTCACGTCACATGTCACAAGAATTTGCTTTTGAAGCAGCACGTGTTTTAGGGGCACACGGGATTCCAAGCTTTGTCTTTGAAAGCTTACGTCCGACCCCAGAACTATCCTTTACCGTTCGGCATCTACATGCTTATGCAGGGATCATGATCACAGCGAGCCATAATCCAAAACAATATAACGGTTATAAGATCTATGGTGAAGATGGGGCGCAAATGCCACCAAAAGAATCAGATATGATCACGAATTATATCCGCGAAGTTGATGATCTTTTTGCCGTTGAAGTTGCTGATAAAGATGCTTTGATCAATGATGGAACATTGAAAGTCATCGGTTCAGAAGTCGATGAAGTTTACTTAGAAAATGCCAAAGAAGTAACGATCGATCGTGAGTTAGTGGCTGAAGAGGGTAAAACGATGAAGTTGGTCTTTACTCCACTTCACGGTACTGGTGGGATGTTAGGTGAAAAAGCCTTACGTCAAGCTGGTTTTGAAGACTTTACGATGGTCCCAGAACAAGCAATGCCAGATCCAGAGTTCTCAACCGTTGAACATCCAAACCCTGAATTTACAGAAGCTTTTGATTTAGCGATCAAATTAGGCAAGAGCCAAAAAGCTGATCTTTTAGTAGCTGTCGATCCTGATGCAGACCGTTTGGGAGCAGCTGTTCGTCAACCAGATGGCGAATACGAATTGTTGACAGGTAACCAGATCGCAGCTTTGATGTTGAACTATATTTTAACGGCTCGTAAAAAAGCAGGTAACTTGCCTGCAAACGGGGCTTTAGTAAAATCAATCGTTTCAAGTGAATTTGCTGCTAAAGTTGCAGCTGATTTTGGGGTCGAAGCGATCAATGTCTTGACTGGGTTCAAGTTCATTGCCGAACAGATCCAACATTTTGAAGAAACCAATGAACACAGCTTCATGTTAGGCTTTGAAGAAAGTTATGGTTATTTGATCCGTCCATTCGTGCGCGATAAAGATGCGATCCAATCTTTGGTACTATTAGCTGAAGTAGCTGCCTTCTACAAGAAACAAGGTAAGAACTTATACGATGGTCTCCAAGAATTATTTGAAAAATACGGCTATTTTGCTGAAAAGACGATCGCTTTGACCTTTGATGGGATCGAAGGTGCACAAGAGATCAAAGATTTGATGGCTAAGTTCCGTCAAGAATTACCAACTGATTTTGCTGGTTATAAAGTGATCGCAGCTGAAGATTATCAAGCTTCTAGTCGCCAAGATGCAGCTGGGAATGTGACAGCGATCAACTTGCCTAAGTCAAATGTTTTGAAGTACTTCCTTGAAGATGGAACTTGGATCGCAGTTCGTCCTTCAGGTACAGAACCAAAGATCAAATTTTACATTGGTACACAAGGTGATTCCGAAGCTGATGCACAAGCTAAATGTGAAAAATTTGAAAAAGCAATCAATGATTTCATCAAGGGCTAAAATTAGCTGTTAGATGCTGAAGACACGGTAAATGGCCGTGTCTTTTTTGATTCTGCTGATGCGAAAATACGTTCGTTGTGGTATAATCCTGTAAGCAATAGTTTTTAATGAGGGGGTAATCATTTGATCGAACGTCAAGCCGATAAAGAGTTCAAATTAGTTTCAAAATATCAACCAACTGGAGATCAACCACAAGCGATCGCTGAGCTTGCAACCGGGATCAAAGCTGGTAAAAAAGAACAGATCTTATTAGGGGCTACTGGGACCGGGAAAACTTTTACGATCTCAAATGTGATCGCTAAAGCCAACAAGCCAACTTTGGTCTTAGCCCATAATAAGACCTTGGCGGGACAGCTCTACGGGGAGTTCAAAGAATTTTTCCCAGACAATGCTGTTGAATATTTTGTATCCTACTACGATTACTATCAACCTGAAGCTTATGTTCCTTCAAGTGATACTTATATCGAAAAGGATTCGAGCATCAATGATGAGATCGATAAATTACGCCACTCTGCGACTAGTTCGTTATTAGAGCGCAATGATGTGATCGTGGTGGCCTCAGTTTCATCGATATTTGGTTTAGGTGATCCAAAAGAATATCGTGATCAAGCTCTTTCATTGCGAGTAGGTCAAGAGATCGAACGAGATAAGTTGTTGAACCAACTGATCGATGTTCAATTTGAACGTAACGATATCGACTTTCAGCGGGGACGCTTTCGTGTTCGCGGCGATGTTGTCGAGATCTTCCCAGCTTCACGTGATGAACAAGCGCTTAGAGTTGAATTTTTTGGGGATGAGATCGACCGGATCCGAGAAGTTGACCCTTTGACTGGAGAGATCTTGGGTGATCGCAATCACGTTGTCATCTTCCCAGCAACTCACTTTTTGACAAGTGGTGAACGCTTAGAAGGATCGATCAAGAGCATCGAATCCGAATTAGCTCAAAGGTTAGAAGTCTTGCGCGCTGATGGCAAGTTGTTAGAAGCTCAACGTTTAGAACAACGAACGACATACGACATTGAGATGTTGCGTGAAATGGGATATTGTTCAGGGATCGAAAATTATTCACGGCATATGGATGGAAGAAAACCGGGTGAAGCACCATATACGTTGTTGGACTTCTTCCCCGATGATTTTTTGATCGTAGTCGATGAATCCCATGTTACGATGCCCCAAGTGCGCGGGATGTACAATGGTGACCGCTCACGTAAACAGATGCTAGTCGATTACGGTTTCCGCCTTCCAAGTGCCTTAGATAACCGCCCATTAAAGTTAGCTGAATTTGAAGAACGAGTAAATCAGATCATTTATATGTCGGCGACCCCAGGTGTTTATGAACAAGAACGTACCGATACGGTCGTGCAACAGATCATTCGACCGACGGGATTATTGGATCCAGAAGTTGAAGTTCGTCCGATCATGGGACAAATGGACGATCTAGTGGCTGAGATCGCCAAAAGAACTGAGCGCGATGAGCGCGTCTTTGTAACGACTTTGACTAAGAAAATGGCAGAAGATCTGACCGATTACTTTAAAGAGATGAGTATTAAAGTCAAGTATCTGCATTCTGATATCAAGACACTTGAACGGACCCAGATCGTGCGCGATCTACGTTTAGGAAAATTTGATGTGCTCGTTGGGATCAATTTATTACGTGAAGGGATCGATGTGCCAGAGGTCTCATTAGTTGCGATCTTAGATGCTGATAAAGAAGGCTTTTTGCGCAATGAACGGTCTTTGATCCAAACGATCGGCCGAGCTGCGCGAAATGAAAATGGGCATGTGATCATGTATGCTGATACAGTAACAGATTCGATGCAAGCAGCGATGGACGAAACAGCTCGACGTCGGACGATCCAAATACAATACAATGAAGAACATGGGATCGTGCCAAAAACAGTCAAAAAGGAGATCCGTGATGTGATCACCATGACGACTAAACCAAAAGAAAGCACTAAAGCTTTAAATGATAAACTCGATTTTGATGAATTGAGCAAACAAGAACAACGCGAAATGATCGCACGTTTAGAGGAGCAAATGCGTACTGCTGCTAAGAACCTTGACTTTGAGGATGCAGCCGCTTTACGTGATACTGTGATGGAATTAAAAGCACAGCTTGATTAAGTAGAAAGGATGAAAGTTGTGGGAAAAAATAAGATTACGATCCGTGGTGCTAGAGAGCATAATTTAAAAGATATCAATGTTGAGATCCCTAAAGAAAAACTTGTCGTGATCACGGGGCTTTCCGGTTCAGGTAAAAGTTCGCTCGCCTTTGATACTTTATATGCTGAAGGCCAACGCCGCTATGTTGAGAGTTTGTCAGCTTATGCTAGGCAATTTTTAGGTCAGATGGACAAACCCGATGTCGATTCGATCGATGGACTTTCGCCAGCGATCTCGATCGATCAAAAGACGACTTCGAAAAACCCACGTTCAACGGTTGGGACTGTAACGGAGATCAATGACTATTTGCGTTTGTTATGGGCTCGCGTAGGTACGCCGATCTGTCCTAATGATGGCAGTGAGATCACGAGCCAATCGCCTGAGCAAATGGTCGATCGAGTCTTGCAACTCCCTGAAAGGACTAAACTCCAGATCTTAGCACCGATCGTGGTAGGTAAAAAGGGACAGCATAAAAAAGTTTTAGAGAAGATCAAACGTGAAGGCTTTGTCCGAGTTATGATCGATGGAAAAATGCATGATATTGCTGAAGATCTCGAGCTAGATAAGAATCTCAAACATGATATCTTTGTAGTAGTCGATCGGATCGTTGTTAAAGAAGGGATCCGTTCACGATTATTTGATTCATTTGAAGCAACGTTACGCTTGGCTGAAGGTCGAGTGTTTGTTGATGTGATCGGCGATAAAATGTTGCAATTTTCGGAAAATTTTGCTTGCCCTTATTGTGGCTTTACGATCGGTGAACTTGAGCCACGACTCTTTTCTTTCAATGCGCCTTTTGGAGCTTGTCCAGATTGCGATGGGTTAGGAATGAAACTTGAAGTCGATATCGATCTAGTCGTACCTGATCGAAAAAAGACCCTTAACGAAGGGGCGATGGAACCGTGGAATCCGATCAGTTCCAAATATTATCCAACGCTATTAAAGCAAGCATGTGAAGCCTTCGGGATCGACATGGATACACCGTTTGAAGATCTACCGCAAGAACAACAAGATATCGTTTTATATGGTGCTAAAGATAAGACTTTCCATTTCCGATATGAAAATGATTTTGGCGGGATCCGTGATATCGATACGACCTTTGAAGGGGTCATCCCCAATATTGATCGGCGTTATCATGAGACCAATAGCGATTTTACCCGCGATGTGATGCGCAAATATATGACGAGCTTGCAATGTCAAACGTGTCATGGATATCGGTTGAATCGCCAAGCTTTGGCGGTCAAGATCGCTGGCAAGCATATCGGTGAAATTTCTGATCTGCCGATCGCCGATGAATTGGCCTTTTTTAAGGGCTTAGAATTTAGTGAACAAGCGGCTCAGATCGCGCGTCCGATCTTAAAGGAGATCAAAGACCGGTTGACATTTTTAGTGAATGTTGGGTTGGATTATCTGAATTTAAGCCGTTCAGCACGGACACTTTCTGGGGGGGAAGCTCAACGGATCCGCTTAGCGACCCAGATTGGCTCTAACCTTTCCGGGGTCTTATATATTTTAGATGAACCTTCGATCGGGTTACATCAACGCGATAATGATCGTTTGATCGCTTCTTTACGTGCCATGTGTGAGTTGGGAAATACTTTGGTCGTAGTAGAACACGATGAAGACACGATGCGAGCTGCTGATTATTTGATCGATATCGGTCCAGGTGCTGGGGTAGAAGGTGGTCAAGTCATGGCTGCGGGAACACCTAAGCAAGTTGCCCGTTCGAAGCGATCATTGACTGGACAATATCTAGCTGGGAAAAAATATATTCCGATCCCAGCTACCAGACGGCAAGGGAATGGGAATTTTATTGAGATCATTGGAGCAACGGAAAATAATCTTAAGGATATCGATGTAAAATTCCCATTGGGTGAATTCATTGCAGTCACTGGTGTTTCAGGTTCTGGTAAGTCCACGTTGGTCAACATGATCTTGAAACGAGCCTTAGCCCAAAAATTATACCATAATTCTGAAAAACCAGGTAAATTCAAGGAGATCAAGGGGACTGAACACCTTGAAAAAGTCATCAATATCGATCAAAGTCCGATCGGGCGTACTCCGCGGAGTAATCCTGCGACATATACGGGGGTCTTTGACGATATACGGGGCTTATTTGCCCAAACTAACCAAGCTAAGTTGCGGGGCTATGGCAAAGGTCGTTTTAGTTTTAACGTAAAAGGTGGTCGCTGTGAAGCCTGTAAGGGTGATGGGATCATCAAGATCGAGATGAATTTCTTACCTGATGTGTATGTGCCATGTGAAGTTTGTCACGGAGCCCGTTATAATTCTGAAACACTAGAAGTTGAATATAAAGGCAAAAATATCGCTCAGATCTTAGAGATGAATGTCTTGGAAGCATTAGAATTCTTTAGTGCGATCCCTAAGATCAAGCGCAAATTGCAAACGATCGTCGATGTTGGGTTAGGGTATGTCTCGTTGGGGCAACCAGCAACGACTTTATCCGGTGGAGAAGCCCAACGGATGAAGTTAGCTTCTGAATTACACCGTAAATCGGCGGGCAAGACCTTTTATATTTTAGATGAACCAACTACCGGCTTGCATACCGATGATATCAAACGCTTATTAAATGTCTTACATCGATTAGTTGATAAGGGAAATACGGTATTGGTGATCGAGCACAATTTAGATGTCATCAAATCGGCGGATCATTTGATCGATCTAGGACCAGAAGGCGGTCAACGTGGTGGACAGATCGTTGGTATCGGGACACCCGAAGAGTTGTGTCAGATCGAGCAAAGTTACACGGGTAAGTATTTAAGACCACTTTTAGAAAAAGGACATTATGAACCACGAGAAGATTAAGACTTGCTTTTTAACGCCAAACTGTTAAAGTTAAAGTGTACAATTAATAATAGGGGTGTTGATAGAATGGCAGAAGTTGAAAGCTTTACATTAGATCATACCGCAGTCAAGGCGCCTTATGTGCGTTTGATCACGGTAGAAGAAGGACCAAAGGGTGATCAGATCTCAAACTTTGATCTTAGATTGGTCCAACCAAATGAAAATGCGATTCCAACAGCGGGTTTGCATACGATCGAGCATATGTTAGCTGGTTATTTGCGTGACCATATGGATGGCGTGATCGATTGCTCGCCATTTGGTTGTCGGACGGGTTTTCACTTGATCATGTGGGGCGAGCACGATACAGTCGAAGTTGCTAAAGCCTTAAAAGCATCCTTAAATGATATTTTGAATGCTTCTTGGGAAGATGTTCAAGGAACTGACATCAAGAGTTGCGGTAATTACCGTGACCACTCATTGTTCTCAGCTAAGGAATGGTGTCAAAAGATCTTGGATGAAGGTATCTCATCTGATCCATTTGAACGCAAAGTAGTAGAATAATCGACAACTTAGGGCTAGCTCAAGTGTTGGGCTAGCCCTTTTTGGGGACTAGGTTAGTAAGCTGTGCCAGATTGAAAAAAATTAAATTAAATTTTTCACATGTAGTGACAAAAGGCGAACTTTAGTGATACATTAATAAAAAATGACTTACGTCGAGGTGAAAATGGTGAGCGGGAATTACAAGAGTGTTTTTGATATTATCGGACCTGTGATGGTAGGTCCTTCAAGTTCGCATACTGCTGGGGCTGTAGCGATCGGTCAAGCAGCCCACAAAATATTTGGCGAGCCGATCGAACAGGTGATAGTCGACTACTATGAATCTTTTGCAAAAACCCATCAAGGGCATGGAACTGACTATGCTGTGATCGCAGGTGTATTAGGGATGCAAACAGACGATCTGCGCGTCCCTGAAGCGGTCGATATCGCACGGGCTCAAGGAATCGAGGTCATTTTTAATGAACATGAAGGAAAAAGTCCGATCGGGCATCCCAATACAGCGATCATTACGCTAAAGAATGCTGATAAAATGATCAAAGTCGGTGGTTGTTCGATCGGTGGCGGTACGATCGAGATCCGAGAACTTGAATTAGATGGCTGTCGTTTTGCACCTTTAGGGCCTTTGCCGATCATGTTGTGCTGGGCTGAGACGGATTTTACAGCCCACATCAAAGAGAGTTTAAATCAAGATAATATCAAGATCAGACATGAGATGACTAATATTTTTGGCCAAGGTAACTTGATCCATGAATTTGATCTTGACCGCTTGCCACCAAAAAATGTTTTAGAGCAGATCAAAGCACAAAGTCGCAGTTTGGTCTGCCTATGATCGAGGAACTTATATGTATAACAGTGTAGCAGAAATAGTAGAAACGGCGCTCAAACAAGATAAGCCTATCTGGGAATTGATGTTAGAACAAGAAATGGCTTATTCACGTGCCAGTCGCGCTGAAGTTTGGGCTAAGATGCAACGCCAATTGGAAGTGATGTTAGCAGCAGCTGACCGCGGGACAAAAGGTGAGGGCGTCCACTCGCCAACGGGGTTGACTGGGGGCGAAGCGGCTAAGATGAGAAAATACCGCGAATCAGGTCAAGGTTTAACGGATGAAACGGTCCTTTATGCGATCGAAAATTCATTAGTCACAAATGAGGTCAATGCGGCTATGGGATTGATCTGTGCAACTCCAACCGCAGGCTCTTCGGGAACGATCCCAGGCGTATTATTTGCCTTACAAAAAAAGCGGGGCTTGACGACAGATCAGATGGTAGCCTTTCTTTTTTGCGCCAGTGCATTTGGAATGGTGACAGCCAACAATGCGATGATCGCAGGTGCCACTGGTGGTTGCCAAGCAGAAGTCGGTAGTGCTTCTGGAATGGCAGCTGCAGCAGCCGTCGAGATCTGTGGTGGTAGTCCAACGCAAGCAGCTGAAGCTTTTGCAATGGCATTGAGCAATTTGCTGGGACTAGTCTGTGATCCAGTCGCGGGCTTAGTTGAGATCCCCTGTGTTAAACGCAATGTTGTTGGTTCGGTCAATGCCCTAGCTGCAGCTGACATGGCTTTAGCAGGTCTGGAAAATAAGATCCCTGCAGATGAAGTTATTTTAGCAATGAAAAGGATCGGTAAACGGCTACCAGCTCAGTTACGTGAAACAGGGCTGGGAGGATTAGCCGCTACACCAACGGGGATCAAGATGAAATTGAAGATCTTTGGGCAAGAACTAGATCTAGATTAAAAGCAGTTCAGACGAGCTGCTTTTTTAATAGGCTAAGATCGCTGTTTAATGAATGATACACCCGGATGTGTTATAATTAGTCGATGGATTTTAATTGGGGGCGTTAATAATGGCAGAAGCAATACAATTAGTCGTAGTGACCGGGATGAGTGGTGCTGGTAAGACCGTTGCAATGCAAAGCTTTGAAGATCTCGGGTATTTTTGTGTGGACAATATGCCACCAGCTTTACTAGGAAAATTCTGGGAGTTGGTCAAGGAATCCGGTAAGATCAGTAAGGTCGCTTTGGTGATCGATCTGCGCTCGCGGGCTTTTTACGATGAGATCTTTGGGATGTTACAAGAGTTAGATGATGGTAACGATAATTTACGGCCGAAGATCTTGTTTTTAGATGCGTCGGATGAAGAACTGGTAGCTCGTTATAAGGAAACAAGAAGAGCGCATCCTTTAGCAATGGATGGACGTGTTTTAGATGGTATCCAACGTGAACGTGAATCGTTATCCGAGATCAAATCTAAAGCTCAGCTTGTGATCGATACGAGTAAGATCTCACCGCGTCAATTACGTGAAGAGCTCTTTTTGAACTTTGAAAGCGATCAAAGTACGGCCTTTCACGTTAATGTAATGTCGTTTGGTTTTAAATATGGAGTCCCGATCGATGCTGACATCGTGATGGATGTTCGTTTCTTACCAAATCCATATTACATTAAAGAATTACGTGAAAAAACCGGTAATGATCAGGCAGTCTATGATTACGTCATGAACTCCGAGATGACTGAAGAATTTTATCAACAATTTATCAAGATGTTGCGTTTTGTGATGCCGGGCTATCAAAAAGAAGGCAAGTCAAGTGTTACGATCGCGATCGGGTGTACTGGTGGACAACACCGTTCAGTGGCCCTGGCTAATCGTATTGGGGAAGCTTTACAAGAGAAATATCCGGTGAACATCACCCACCGCGATATGGTGAAACGAAAGGAGACTGTGAATCGTTCATGATGAAGTCAAGAGTAAATCGGCATCGCCCGAAGATCGTGGTGATCGGTGGGGGTACGGGCTTACCCGTTATTTTAAATGGCCTGCGCCAATATGATGTTGATATCACTGCGGTCGTGACGGTGGCTGATGATGGTGGTTCCTCGGGGGTCATTCGAGATTATATCAATGTCGTGCCCCCAGGTGACATCCGTAATGTGTTGGTAGCACTATCAGATGTGCCAGAGATCTACAAACAGATTTTTCAATATCGGTTTAAGTCCAACGATCAATTCTTTTCGGGGCATGCGATCGGTAATTTAGTGATCGCTGCTTTATCTGAGATGGATGATCGTGGGATCTTTGATGCGGTCCAAGAACTTTCGGAATTGATGAGGATCCAGGGACACGTTTACCCTGCGTCTGATATTCCGTTGACGTTGAATGCGCGCTTTAATGATGGAACGACTTTGGCAGGGGAATCACATATTTCGGCTGCTGGCAAAACGATCGAAAAAGTTTGGGTGACCTCGATCGATGATGAGAAACCCGAAGCCAAAGAAGAAGTTATTCAAGCAATCATGGAAGCTGATCAGATCGTTTTAGGGCCGGGCAGTTTATTCACCAGTATTTTGCCTAACTTGATGATCGATAATGTTGGGCGGGCTGTTTGTGAGACTAAAGCTGAAGTTGTTTATATCTGTAATATCATGACGCAAAAGGGGGAGACGGAACGTTTTACCGATGCAGAACATGTGCGGGTCTTGAATCGGCATTTAGGACAACGCTTCATCGATACGGTACTGGTCAATACCGAACCAGTACCAAAAGATTATATGGATCGACAAAAATACGATGAATATTTATATCAAGTGGCTTATGACTTTAACGGTTTGAGAGAACAAGGGTGTCGTGTGATCTCGGACAACTTTTTGAAATTGCGCGACCGTGGTGTTTTTCATGATGGCGAACAGGTCGTGAAAGAATTGATGCGGTTGCTCGGACGCCCTAAGTCATGGTATGCCAATGAATTGAATTAGAGGGGTGGCTAAATGTCATACGCCAGTGACGTAAAAAAAGAATTGACGACACTTGAGGTGCATTTTGGCAATGCCAAGGCGGAATTGATGGCTTTGATCCGGATGAATGGTTCGCTTAGCATCGTCAATCATCAATTTGTTTTGAGTGTCCAAACTGAAAATCCTGCGATCGCTCGGCGCATCTATGTTTTATTAAAACAGTTCTACGATGTTGAAAGTGAATTGCTGGTACGCCGTAAGATGAAGTTAAAGAAGAATAACTTGTATATCGTGCGTTTGAAAACTGGAAGTGATCATGTTTTAAAAGATCTAGATATTTTAGATGGTTTCCAGATCAAAGAAACAGTACCGTTAGCTTTTCTAGATGATGATGCCAAAGTAAGATCTTACTTACGCGGGGCTTTCTTAGCGACTGGATCAGTCAATAATCCAGAAACGAGTCGATACCATTTAGAGATCTATTCGTTGTATGAAGATCATAATGAAACGATCTGCAAGATGATCAATCGTTATGGTCTAAATGCTCGGACAACTGAGCGGCGAAGTGGCTATATCACCTATCTAAAAGAGGCGGAAAAGATCGCTGATTTTCTATCGTTGATCGGGGCTACGGCTTCAATGTTGAAGTTTGAAGATATCCGGATCGTTCGTGATATGCGAAATTCAGTTAACCGTATCGTCAATTGTGAGAATGCAAACATGAACAAGGTCGCTGATGCAGCCAAACGGCAGATCGAAAATATCGAATATTTGGATCAACGGATCGGGCTTGAGAGTTTACCGCAAAAGTTACAAGAAGTAGCCCAAGCGCGGATCGCTCATCCAGAGGTCAGTTTAAAAGAACTAGGTGAATTAGTTGCTGGGGGACCGATCTCAAAATCAGGGATCAATCATCGTTTGCGTAAGTTAAATGAGTATGCACAGCAGTTGCGTGCAGAAGAAAATGAGAATATTTCAAATGGATAAAGTCGATAATTTAGCTTTTGGCTGAATTGTCGGCTTTATTTGTATATTAAATTAAGTTTTTAATGAGTTAGTTATAATTTTTAAGTTGACTTTATAATTATTTTTGGGTAGATTAACAATTATTAAAGCGACCAAAAAGGTCAAGGGGGAATTTTTTATGAGTGTGAAGAAAATAACGGGACGTGAATTTACCTTGAATGTATTGAACGGTATCAGCATGGGGGTGGTAGTCTCATTGATCCCAGGGGCTTTGTTGGGACAATTAATGCAAGCTTTGGCGAAGATCTGGCCGACATTTGCGCATGCAGTCTTGGATATCACTATATTTAATATGAGTCTACTACCGGCGATGGCGGGTTTTAGCGTCGGTTATCTTTTTAAGATGAATATGGTCCAGATGAGTTCGGTCGCTGGGGCTGCGATGGTCGGTTCGGGCGTGATCGTAAAAACGCAGCAAGGATTTGGCTTAGCTGGAACGGGTGATGTGATCAACGTTGGGCTAACGATCGTTTTTGCGGTCCTCTTGGCTCAGTTAATCGGAAATAAATTAAAAAATTATACGATCTTATTGTTGCCGATCATTGTGATCATTATTGGTGGTAGTTTAGGTTTGTGGGTCTTGCCTTATGTTAAAGCCGTGACTGGTTTTATCGGAGCTGGGATCAAAACCTTTACGCTCTTACAACCTATTTTGATGGGGATCTTAATGGGTATCTCGTTTGCAGTGTTGATCTGTTCACCGATCAGTTCAGTTGGGATCGCAGCTGCGATCGGGATCACGGGGATCGCTTCAGGATCGGCTAATTTAGGTATTACTGCTGGGGCATTCACTTTAGCGATCATGGGAAGTTCAGTCAATAGCTTGGGAACTGTGATAGCTCACTTCTTTGGTACTCCCAAGATCCAAATGGGCAATATGCTGGAAAAACCTATTCTTTATCTGCCGGTAGTCATCAGTTCGGCGATCATGGGTGGTTTAGGCGCAATATTCAATATTCAAGGTACACCGATGAGTGCTGGCTTTGGCTTTAGTGGCTTGGTCGGACCGCTGACAGCATACGGTTTTATGGCGCCAGGTTGGTTGAGTATCTTAAGTTTGAGCTGTTTGTTCGTAGTACTGCCTGTTCTCTTAGGCTATCTAATGAAATACATTTTTATCGATAAGAAAAAGCTCATTTCTGCGACAGATCTATTATTGAAGACAAACTAAAAAAACAAGAGTGTGAAACATATGCGTTGCTCGCATATTTCACACTCTTGTTTTTTAATGATTATTTTTTCTTTTTATTTTTCATGATCCCATCGATCAAACCGTAGTCAACTGCTTGTTGTGCGGTCATGAAGTTATCCCGTTCAGTGTCACGATCGATCGTTTCGATATCTTGTCCAGAATGTTCGGCTAAGATCTCGTTGATCAATTTGCGTGTCTTCAAGATGTGTTCAGCTGCGATCTGGATCTCAGTTGATTGACCTTGTGCCCCGCCTAATGGTTGGTGGATCATGATCTCTGAGTTAGGTAATGCAAAGCGCTTGCCTTTAGCACCAGCTGTAGCTAAAACAGAAGCCATTGAAGCTGCCATTCCCATAACGATCGTTTGCACATCTGCATTAACAAAATTCATAGTATCATAAATTGCTAATCCAGCTGAAACGGAACCACCGGGAGAGTTGATATACATATAGATATCTTTTTCAGGATCTTGAGCATCTAAGAAAAGTAATTGGGCGATGATCGCATTTGCCATATCATCGTTAACTTCACCTGAAACCATGATGATCCGGTCTTTTAAGAGACGAGAATAGATATCATAAGCACGTTCTCCCTGAGATGATTGTTCAATAACTGTAGGAACTAAATTCATAGTGGGAACCTCCGCAATATTAATAAATTTGAAGTCAGTGACTGACTGTGTATTGCTATTGTAACCTATTGGTCAAAAATGGTCAAATCAAATAAACTTGCATTTGCTAAAAATTCCTATTATTATTTAGTACGAAATCGGACTAAAAAGGAGAGGCGAAAATGGAAAACGAGCTAAAACGTTATACTGCAGATTGGATCGCATTTAACCATGTTTATGATCAGTTGATCGCTAAAAATCGGCTCACGTCATCATTGCTTTATATATTTATAGTGTTTGAAAATCATGACTTTAAATTACCGTTGACATGTTTGATCAAAGAAACAGGTCTGCCTAAACAGACTGTTACTTCAATAGTCAACAAGTTGAGCCGAGAAGAAAAGATCATGACCCTTCCCGATCCGACTGATAAACGCAGTAAGATCTTATATTTAAATGAAGTTGGACAAGAGCAGGCGCGGACAGTTTTGGTAGAATTACGAACTAAGGAATTAAAAGCTGCGCAAGCTTTAGGGATAGAAAAGTTGCGCTTATTGAACGATTTAAATGAAGAGATGTTGACCAATTTGAAAGGACAGGTAGAAGAATAAATGAGTTATGTATATTTAGCAACAGCGATCATCGGTGAATTTTTAGGAACGACTTTTTTGAAGATGTCAGATGGGTTTACGAGACTATCATTTTCGACTTTAGCATTAGTTGCGTATGGGCTATGTTTCTTCTTTTTAACTAAGTCGTTAGAAAATCTAGATCTGAGTTTGGCTTATGCGGTCTGGTCGGGTATCGGGATCGTTTTAGCGACAGCAGTCAGTGTTTTTTATTTTAAGGAAAGCATCAATTGGTTGACCTTATTAGGGATCTCCTTGATCTTGATCGGGGTAGTCATCGTTAATTTATTTGGAACAAGTCATTAAGCACAATAACAGCTTAACGGTAAATGTTAGCTGTTATTTTTTTACAAAAAAATAGCACCTCATTACCAAAATGAGATGCTATTACCGTAGTTTTTGATGCATCACCTGGGAGTCGAACCCAGATTACAAGAACCGGAATCTTGCGTGCGATCCATTACACTAGCGATGCGTACTTTATTATATTAAAATATATTTGATATAATTACAAGTATAAATTTGCAAAAAGGATAAAAAAATGAAACTTAGACAAGATACAACATTACAACAAAAACAACAAGGTAAGTTGATCATGACGCAAAAAATGCAACAATCGATCCAAATGCTCAAATTTAATGCTAGCGAACTTCAAGACTATCTCTCACAGATCGAATTGGATAACCCTTTTGTGGCTGTTTCATTTAATGGTAGCTCAAGCGGACAGCCCTTGCCAGATTTTGTGACCCCGCCCAGCAAGACTAGCTCACTTTTTGATTATTTGCTTGATCAAGTTAATCTGACGATGCGAAAAACCGTTTTACGGGATTGGGTCGTTTACTTTGTTCAAAACTTAGACCAAAATGGGTACCTAAAGCTGGATACCAAAAAGCTGGTCCGTGATAAAAAAATCGACCAAACAACACTTGATGATGCTTTGACTCTTTTGTGGCGCTTAGATCCTCCTGGTGTCGGTGCGCGCGATCTGCAGGAATGCTTGTTACTTCAAATTGAAAGTGAACGAGGGCGTGATGACCTAGCTTATCGTGTGATCGCCGAGCATTTTGAACTTTTTACCCAAAGTAAATGGGAACAGATCGCTAAAAAAATGGCGATCGATCTAAAGCAGATGCAAGCATTGATCGATTATCTAAAAACTTTGTCAGCTGCCCCAGGCAAAGCTTACGATCAAAGTGAAACCGCTTATATCGCACCAGACCTGATCGTTAAAAATGTTGATGGTACTCTTCAAGCAGAATCAACTACTTTAGTCAAACCGCGGGTCATTTTCCGCAAGAGTTACTATGAAAGTTTAGTCGGTGAACTCGATCAAAGCGTGGCTGATTATTTAAAAGAAAAAAAGAAGCAATATCAAACTTTGGTAGCTGAGTTAGCTCAAAGGCAAAGTACGATCGAGCGGGTCGGGGCAGAGATCTTAGCGCGCCAACCAGAATTTTTTACGGTTCCAGAGCATCCCTTAAAACCGATGCTATTGCGTGATGTAGCACAAAAACTACAGTTACATGAATCAACAGTCAGTCGGGCAGTCAATGGTAAGTATTTGCAAACCGATTTTGGGGTCTTTGAATTACGGAGTTTCTTTTCCCAGGCAGTTAATACTGATCAAGCTGGTAATGAAACTAGTGTTGATGAAGTGTATAAAAAGATCCAGACTTATATCGGAGCCGAAGATAAACATAAGCCACTTTCAGATCAAAAATTGGCAGAGCGGTTACAGGGTGATGGACTAAAAGTGTCCCGTAGAACGGTGGCTAAGTATCGTGAAAAATTAAATATCGCTTCTTCAAGTAAGCGAAAAAGATTTTAAGTGACTAAGTAAAGTATTTTCTAAAAAACCTGATCGTTCCTTGAATTACGGGCGATCACTGTGTGTTTTAGAGTTAAAGTTCGTTAATTTATAAACGATCACACTTGTGAAATGCTAAAACTTCGGATAGTCGGTAGTGTGACTAAGTGATTTTCGTTTTTTTTTATTGAATTTTCGCGCGCAATACCTTGCAAAAGGGAAATATTGTTGTTATAATTTCATTGTGCTTGGGGGAGTGGGTCATCACGATAAGATAATTCACGATGACTTACTTAAGCGATCAGCTCAGCAATGAGCTGTCCAACCTCTGGACGTTTCATGTCCCACAGAAAGGGAGACGAAGATTATGCACCAAGAGATCGAGTGGATCGAGCGGATCGTTCCAGATGTGATCGATACCTTAAGTCGAAGATATGCAGTGCTAAAGCAGATTGCAACATTTGGACCAATAGGTAGACGTTCATTAGCCGAAGCCTTGGGCATGAGCGAGCGGATCTTACGGAGTGAGGCAGATTGCCTAAAACAACAAGAACTCGTCGCAGCGACTAAGTCTGGGATGGTCTTGACAGATAAGGGTAAAGAAGTTATTCAGGGGTTAGCAAGTTTTATCGATCAATTATTAGATCTTAAGCAATTGGAATTACGTTTGAGCCAAAAACTTGGGATCGAGAATTGCTTGGTCGTTGCTGGTGATAGCGATGATCAGACACAGGTAGTTAATGAGATGGGAAGACTTGTTACCAACACACTTAAGACGTTATTGCCTCGTGGGCGTAATATTATTGCGGCTATGGGCGGGACGACGATGGCGCAGATCGCTGCGTGTTTGACGCCCGATATCAGTGATCAACGTGAACTGCTCTTTGTGCCTGCTAGAGGTGGATTGGGCGAACGCATGGAGATCCAAGCTAATAACGTTTGTGCTCGGATGGCACGCCGAACTGGTGGAAAGAGCCGGTCACTTTATGTGCCCGAGCAAGTAAGCGAGAGTACGTACCGTCCCTTGCTAAAAGAACCAGCTGTTCAAGAAGTCGTTACTTTGATACGGCAAAGTAATGCTGTGATCCACAGTATCGGAACAGCGATGCATATGGCTCATCGACGTTCGATGTCGCAAGAAATGATCGCGATGTTAAATGAACGCAAAGCAGTCGGTGAAGCCTTTGGTTACTTTTTTGATGAGGCAGGACAGGTCGTGTATCGGATCTCCCGTATCGGGATCCAGTTAGAAGACCTCGCTTCTATGGAATGTGTAATTGCCGTCGCTGGTGGCACCTCAAAAGCCAAAGCGATCGTCTCTTACATGAAACACGCTCCTAAACAAACGTGTCTGATCACAGACGAAGGAGCAGCAAAAGCGATTTTAAAAGAGTAGTGTTTTGAACATTACTTTTTAAAATAAATTTTTATTTCCTAAAGGAGGAAATTGTAGTATGACTACTAAAGTAGGTATTAATGGTTTTGGTCGTATCGGCCGTTTAGCATTCCGTCGTATTGCTGAAACATCAAAAGACTTGGAAATCGTTGCTATCAACGACTTGACATCTCCAGCAATGTTGGCTCACTTGTTGAAATATGACACAGCTCATGGTCAATTTGAAGGTGAAGTTTCCGCAACAGAAAACGCACTTATCGTTAACGGTAAGGAAATTCCTGTTTACGCAGAAGCAGACGCACGCAACATTCCTTGGGTTAAGAACGATGGTGTAGAATTGGTTCTTGAATCAACAGGTTTCTACACATCTCCAGAAAAGGCACAAGCACACGTAGAAGCAGGCGCTAAGAAAGTTCTTGTTTCAGCTCCAGCTGGCAAGATGAAGACGATCGTTTACGGTGTTAACGATGATACATTGACACCAGAAGACCAAATCGTTTCTGCTGCTTCATGTACAACAAACTGCTTGGCACCACTTGCTAAGGCTGTTAACGATGCATTTGGCATCAAAGCTGGTACAATGACAACAATCCACGCTTACACAGCTACACAAAAATTACAAGATGGTCCAGATCGCGGTGGTAACGTACGTAACGCACGTGCTGCAGCTCAAAACACAATTCCTCACTCAACAGGTGCTGCTAAAGCTATCGGCTTAGTTGTTCCAGAATTGAACGGCAAGTTAGACGGCCATGCACAACGTGTTCCTGTTATCACAGGTTCATTAACAGAATTAGTTGCAACTCTTGACAAAGAAGTTACAGCTGAAGAAGTTAACGAAGCAGTTAAGAAAGTTACAGAAAACAACCCATCATTTGGTTACAATGCTGACGGTATCGTTTCTTCAGATATCATCGGTACATCATTTGGTTCTATCTTCGACCCAACACAAACACAAGTTGTTGGTGAAGGCGATGCACAAGTTGTTAAGACTGTTGCATGGTACGACAACGAAGCTGGCTTTACAGCACAAATGATCCGTACATTAGAAAAATTTGCAAGCATGCTTTAAGATTTAGCTAAACGCTAATTTTAACTTGTTATGCAGGTTATGAGGCGGGGGGAGGCAGACTCCTCCCGCCTTTTATTTTTAACAAATCATGGAGGCTTACTTATGTCTAAACTTATTGTTTCAGATTTAAAAGATCTTAAAGGTAAAAAAGTTTTAGTTCGTGTTGACTTTAATGTTCCTATCAAAGACGGTGTTATCGGTGATGATAACCGTATGGTAGCTGCATTGCCAACGATCAAATACATCACAGATCAAGGTGGCAAGGCTATCTTATTCTCACACCTTGGCCGTATCAAGACTGAAGAAGACAAAGAAAAGTTGTCTTTACGTCCAGTTGCAGAACACTTAGCTGATCTTTTGAACAAGAAAGTTACTTTTGTACCAGCTACACGTGGTGAACAATTAGAAAAAGCTATTGCTGAAATGGAAGATGGCGATGTTTTAGTTGTTGAAAATACACGTTTTGAAGACTTAGACGGTAAGAAAGAATCTGGCAACGATCCAGAACTTGGCAAGTACTGGGCATCACTTGGCGATGTATTCGTTAACGATGCATTTGGTACAGCACACCGTTCACACGCTTCTAACGTTGGTATCGCAAGCAACATGGAACAAGCAGCTGCTGGTTTCTTATTAGAAAAAGAAATCAAGTTCTTGGGTGAAGCTGTTGACAACCCAGTACATCCATTCGTTGCTATCTTAGGTGGTGCTAAGGTTTCTGACAAGATCGGTGTTATCGAACACTTACTTGACAAAGCTGACAAGATCATCGTTGGTGGTGGGATGACATACACATTCTACGCTGCTAAAGGTATCAAGATCGGTAACTCTTTAGTTGAAGAAGACAAGATCGATTTAGCTAAAGAATTGCTTGAAAAAGCTGGCGACAAGATCGTTTTACCAGTTGATAACGTATGCGCACCTGAATTCAACAACGATGCACCTACAGAAGTCTTTGAAGGCGACATTCCTGATGGCTACATGGCGCTTGATATCGGACCAAAGTCTGTTGCATTGTTCAAGGATGTCTTGAAAGATGCTAAGACAGTTGTTTGGAACGGACCTATGGGTGTGTTTGAAATGTCTAACTTCGCTAAGGGTACACTTGGCGTTGGTGAATTCTTAGGCACATTGACAGATGCAACTACGATCGTTGGTGGTGGTGACTCAACTGCTGCTGTTAAGAAATTAGGTATCGCAGACAAGTTGACACACATCTCTACTGGTGGTGGTGCTTCCCTTGAATATCTTGAAGGTAAGACACTTCCTGGTATTGCTGCCGTTTCCGACAAGTAATAACCATTGATCAATTGCTGACAGGGGTAATATTTTTGCCCCTGCCAGTTTGTTTAAACAATTTTCTTTGAAAGGATGATTTTCGTGCGTACACCAATTATTGCAGGTAACTGGAAGATGAACATGAATCCAGAACAAACTGCTGAATTTGTAAAAGCCGTTAAAGATAAATTACCAAAAGCAACAGAAGTAGAATCTGTTATTGCTGCTCCTGCTGTTGACTTACCAGCATTATTAGAAAATGCTAAAGGTTCAGAATTAAAAGTAGCTGCTGAAAACTGCTACTTTGAAGATGAAGGTGCCTTCACAGGTGAAACTTCACCTAAAGTTTTAAAAGAAATGGGCGTTGACTATGTGATCATCGGTCACTCCGAACGTCGCGACTACTTCCATGAAACAGACGAAGACATCAACAAAAAAGCACATGCTATCTTTAACAATGGCATGACACCTATCGTTTGCTGTGGTGAATCTTTAGAAACTCGTGAAGCTGGCAAGGCTGAAGAATGGGTCGAAGCACAAGTTAAGGCTGCACTTAAAGACTTAACAGCAGAACAAGTTTCAAACCTTGTGATCGCTTATGAACCAATTTGGGCTATCGGTACAGGTAAGACAGCTACATCTGACCAAGCAGAAGAAATCTGTGCAGTTGTAAGAAAGACTGTTGCTGACTTATACGACCAAGACGTTGCTGATAAAGTTCGCATCCAATACGGTGGTTCTGTAAAACCAGCTAACGTTAAAGAATTAATGGCTAAGCCAAACATCGATGGTGGCTTAGTTGGTGGGGCTTCATTAGTTCCTGAATCATATCTAGAATTGGTTAATTTTAACGACTAGATTAATTTTTGCTTGAACCTTCATGAAATGGATTGAAAGTTTAGGCCAAAACCATTAAAATAATTGATGAGGACAATATTTCTCAAAGTCAATCAAACTAAAAGGAGAGTAATATTTTATGTCTGCAATTACAGAAATTTATGCTCGCGAAGTCTTAGACTCACGTGGCAACCCAACGGTTGAAGCTGAAGTTTACACAGAAGATGGCGGTTTTGGTCGCGGTATCGTGCCTTCCGGTGCTTCTACAGGTGAACACGAAGCTGTTGAATTGCGTGACGGCGACAAGTCACGTTACATGGGCAAAGGTGTTACAAAAGCTGTTGCTAATGTAAATGATATTATCGCAAAAGAAATCGTTGGCTACGAAGTAACAGACCAAATCGCTATCGACAAGGCTATGATCGCTTTGGACGGTACACCAAACAAAGGTAAGCTTGGTGCTAACGCTATCTTGGCTGTTTCCATCGCTGTTGCTCGTGCAGCTGCTGATGAATTACAAGTGCCATTGTACAACTACATGGGTGGTACAAACGCACACGTATTGCCAACACCAATGATGAACGTTATCAACGGTGGTGCACACTCAGATAACAAGGTTGACTTCCAAGAATTCATGATCATGCCTGTTGGTGCTTCTTCAATCAAAGAAGCTGTTCGCATGGGTTCTGAAACATTCCACAACTTGCAAAAACTTCTTGCAGCTGATGGTAAAGTAACTTCTGTTGGTGACGAAGGTGGTTTCGCTCCTGACTTTGCTAACAACGAAGAACCATTACAATACTTGATCAAAGCTATCGAAGCAGCTGGCTACAAGCCTGGCAAGGATATCTCCATTGCTATCGACGTTGCTTCTTCAGAACTTTGGGATGGTGAAACTGGCAAGTACAAACTTCGCTGGTCAACAGGCGAAGAATTCACAACTGCTGAATTCATCAAATATCTTGAAGGTTTAGTTGCTAAATACCCAATCATCTCTATCGAAGATCCTATCGACGAAAACAACTGGGATGACTGGAAAGAAATCACAGCTGAACTTGGCAAGAAAGTTCAATTGGTTGGTGACGACTTCTTCGTTACAAACACACAATACTTAGCTAAGGGTATCCGTATGGGTTGTGCTAACTCAATCTTGATCAAAGTTAACCAAATCGGTACTTTGACAGAAACTTTCGAAGCTATCGAAATGGCTAAGGAAGCTGGTTACACAGCTATCGTTTCCCACCGTTCTGGTGAAACAGAAGATACAACAATTGCTGACTTGGTTGTTGCTACAAATGCTGGCCAAATCAAGACAGGTTCTATGAGCCGTACAGACCGTATCGCTAAGTACAACCAATTAATGCGTATCGAAGATCAATTGACAAGTGGCGTTGCTCAATACAAAGGTATCAACTCCTTCTACAACTTGAGCGAACAAGCTCGTCAAGCAATCGAAGAAAAATAATTAGTTGATTGACTTAACAATCTAGTAGTATAGCTACTACAAAAAGAGACCTGTTGTGGGTCTCTTTTTGTTTCTACATATAAATTTTTCTAGGGGGGGCACTGTTTGCAAGATAGGCAGTGGAAGAAAAGATGAAAAAAATCAGTTTAAAGAGTTTAAATTATGTGCGCTTTCGGTTTATAATTCGCGGAGCTCTAGTTGGGATATTAGTAGGTTTTGTAGTCAGTTTATTTCGGTTAGTGATCGAAAATTTACTTAAAGTGATGCAAGGTGTTTATCCAAAATTATTGACCGAACCAAAATTTTGGCCAATAGTTATCCTTTTTTTAATATTCGTATTAGGCGTGAATGCCCATTTTTTGGCTAAAGAACCTAATATCAGTGGTTCTGGGATCCCACAAGTTGAAGGCCAGTTGGCTGGGCTAATTGAAGTTGATTGGTGGTCAGTCTTATGGCGTAAATGGATCGGGGGTGTCCTAGCGATCGGATCAGGACTATTTTTAGGGCGCGAGGGTCCTTCGATCCAATTAGGAGCGATGGTCGGGCAAGGCGTCTCGCAAAAGTTACACTTAAGCAAAAGTGAGCAACGCTGCTTACTGGCAGGTGGAGCAGCTGCTGGACTAGCCGCTGCTTTTAATGCTCCGATCGCAGCGTCATTATTTGTGATCGAGGAGATATATCACAATTTTTCTCCTTTTGTTTGGACGACTTCATTGGCTGCGGCCGTTACGGCTAATTTTGTTTCACTTAACTTTTTTGGATTGCGTCCCGTGTTATATCTACCTCATGATCAAAGTTTTCCGCCGAGCAGCTATTGGGCCTTAGTTATTTTAGGGATCTTCTTGGGTTTGTTGGGCTTAGTATATGAATTTCTGACGCTTAATAGTAGTTATCTGTATCAAAAGTTAAAGTGGCTCTCACCCCGCTTTTATGGAGTGATACCGCTGGCTATAGTGATCTTTATCGGGATGTATTGGCCTCAATACCTAGGTGGGGGCAATAACTTGATCGTCAGTTTACCAGCGTGGCATTTGACGTTAGGTAGCTTACTGTTCTTGTCTTTATTACGCTTAGTTTTTTCGACGTTATCATACGGTTCGAGCTTGCCTGGGGGGATCTTTTTACCGATCTTGACGTTAGGAGCTTTACTGGGGGCACTTTACTGGAAGGCCTTGGCGCAAATGGGGCTTTTATCCGATGCTTTTTTAGTCAACTGCATGGTCTATGCAATGGCAGGGTATTTTGCAGGAATCGGCAAAGCACCCTTTACCGCGATCCTATTAGTAACTGAGATGGTCGGTTCCTTAGAACACTTGATGCCTCTAGCCTTGGTCTCCTTAACGGCTTATGCAGTTTGTGATATTTTACACGGTAAGCCGATCTATGAAGCGATGTTGGCCAATCTAAGCGCCCATACTGATAAGCAAAAAATGCTGCTTAAAGTTGATCAGCATGAACAATTTGAGTTCCCGATCTTTGCTGGTTCAAAATTACAAGATCGCCAAGTAAAGACGATTGCTTGGCCTAAAGAGTGCCTATTGTTGACGATCCGTCGCGGTGAAAAAGAGATCTTGCCCCATGGAGAAACTTTACTCAAAGCAGGGGATACTTTAGTTATCTTGACTGTGCCGGCAAAGCGAGCTTTGATCAGAGCTAAATTGACCCAGTTATCGGACTTACCACCAAATTAGCGGGAAATGTTACTGGAAAAATTTGAGTAAGTATGCTAAATTATAATAGATATAGTTTACCATAGCGGGTAAGGAGGTAAATTTAGATTGTACAATATACTTTTAACACTATTGCTGATCGTTTCAGTGCTGATCATTATTGCTGTTTTAATGCAACCAGCTAAGACTGACAATGCATCCTCAGCCTTATCTGGGGGCGCAACAGAATTATTTAGTAAGCAAAAACCACGTGGATTTGAAGCATTTATGCAAAAGGTCACGGCCGTTTTAGGTGTCGTATTCTTTGCGCTATCCTTAGCTCTAGTATACATTTCAGCACACTAGCTTTATAAGACAAAGCCTCCTGCATGATGATCACAGGGGGCTTTTTTCGAGTAAAAGTCATGACAGTGAATGTTAATTATTTCAAAAGATGATGAGGATTTAAATGGAAAAAGAAAAGATAAAAGAATCACTAATAAATTATTTTGAAGCTGAACCTGAAAAGAAATTCACTGTTCAGGAGTTAGCTGATAAATTAGAAATGAATAAAGCTGGGCAATTTAATTTTGTTGTCCAAGCAGTCGCTCAACTTGAACATGATAAGGTGATCGCCTTGAATGATGAAGGTCTTTTTAGTGCTGTAAAGCATGAAAGTGCATCTAAATTTACGGGGATCTTTCACGCAAATGACCGCGGTTTTGGTTTTGTAACGGTCGATCCTGAAGAACCAGATTACTTTATCAACCCAACGCAAACACTTTCAGCCTTGAATGGGGATGAAGTTGAGGTCGAAATGATCGCAGCTGGGGATCCAGCGATCGGTAAGCGTCCTGAAGGTAAAGTTACGGGGATCGTCCAACGCAATTTGACTCAAGTCGTAGGTGAATTCAAGCCGCTTGAGGATGAAAACGTACCTAGTGGGATCATTGGAACCGTCCATTTACGGGACAAAAAGTTATCTAACTACCGCTTTTTAGTTGAAGATACTGGCTTACATCCGGTCGAAGGTGAGATCGTCTTAGCTGATATTACGACTTATCCTAGTTCAGATCTTCCAGGGATCATCAAAGGGGTCGCAACTAAGGTCATCGGTAATATCAATGATCCGGGGATCGACATTTTACAGATCGTCTATCAACACGATATTCCACATAAATTCCCTGAAGACGTCATGGAACAAGTCGCACAGATCCCAGATCATGTGACACCAGAACAAAAAGTCGGACGGCGCGATCTGACTGACGAACAGATGGTGACGATCGATAGTATCGAATCTAAAGACTTAGATGATGCCGTTAGTGTCCGTAAATTAGATAATGGCAACTATCATTTAGGGGTACATATCGCTGATGTATCGCACTATGTGACCCCGAATACGCCACTAGATAGAGAAGCATTCGAACGGGGAACTTCGGTTTATTTGACTGACCGGGTCATTCCGATGATCCCAGCTAAATTATCAAACGGGATCTGTTCATTGAACCCACAAGTCGAACGTTTGGCTTTGACTTGTGAGATGGAGATCGATCCGCAAGGCGAAGTCGTTTCCCATGAGATCTTCCCAAGTGTGATCAAGACGACGGAACGAATGACTTATAAAGCGATCAACAAGATCTTAGAGTCTGATGATCAAAAAGAAAAAGAGCGTTATCGTGAATTAGTCCCAATGTTTGAAGAAATGGGCGAATTGCATAAGATCTTATTGAAGATGCGCAAGCGCCGTGGTGCGATCGAATTTGAAGATACGGAAGCTAAGATCATCGTGGATGAAAAAGGACATGCGATCGATATTCAATTGCGTGAACGTGGAACAAGTGAACGCATGGTCGAATCCTTTATGTTAGCTGCAAATGAAACGGTAGCAGCGCACTACAAGGATCTTCACGTTCCATTTATCTACCGGATCCATGAAACACCAAAAGAAGAAAAAATCAAATCTTTCTTTGAAATGTTATCTGGTCTAGGGGTCGAAGTAACTGGTAAAGTGAGCGATATTCAACCTAAGATGCTTCAAAAGATCTTAAAGAAAGTTGCCGGTAAGCCAGAAGAACCAATGGTATCAGTGATGTTATTGCGGTCGATGCAACAAGCTAAATATTCGCCAGAACCGTTGGGCCACTTTGGCTTAGCTGCTAAAGACTATACGCACTTTACTTCACCGATCAGACGTTATCCTGACTTGATGGTTCACCGCATGATCCATTACTATGCTGAAAATGGTATCGGAGAAGGTAGTCAAGCCAAATTCCAAGCTGAATTACCAGAAGTGAGCCAACACAGTTCGCAAGCTGAACGGCGCGCGATCGATGCTGAACGTGATACAGATGCGATGAAGAAGGCAGAATACATGGCTGATCATGTAGGTGAAGAATTCGATGCTGTCGTTAGTTCAGTTACTAAATTTGGGATGTTTGTTGAATTACCAAATACAGTTGAAGGCCTGATCCATATCAGTGAGATCAACGATGACTATTATATCTTTGTTGAAAAGCAAATGGCTTTAGTTGGACGTAAGACAAAACAAACTTACCGCATCGGTCAACCGATCCGTGTCAAATTAGTTAATGTCAATGCTGAACAAAAAGAGATCGACTTTAAGCTATTGAGTTTAGGCAAAGCACCAAAATCCGATCTATTAGAAGGTGTCGAATTACCTGAAATGCCACCAAAACGTAAATTTGACCGGAAAAATGGCGATAAACGTGGTCAAAAGCGTCCATTCAAACGTCAAAATAATAATAATGGTCGTCGGGATAATCGGCATAATTCACAACGTTCAAACAATCAAAATGGGCGGAAACCATTTTATAAAAAACGTCGCGACAAAAAATAGCAGTTTATAAAAAGGACTGAGGTAAATGGCAAAACAAGCACAACATGAGCGTCCTTTAGCGCAAAATCGTAAAGCAAGCCATGATTACTATATTTTAGATACTATTGAAGCTGGGGTAGCTTTAACAGGAACTGAGATCAAATCAGTACGTGCGGGCCGGATCAATCTAAAAGATGGCTTTGCACAGATCAAAAATGGCGAAGCTTGGTTGATGAATGTGCATATTTCCGAATATACTCAGGGCAATCGTTTTAACCATGATCCGTTGCGCAACCGAAAGTTATTGTTGCATAAAAAGCAGATCGTGCGTTTAGCTAATGAGACTAGTGGCAAGGGGATCACTTTAGTCCCACTGAAGGTCTATTTAAAAAATGGCTTTGCCAAAGTTTTGATCGGAGTTGCACAAGGTAAGCACAGCTACGATAAGCGGGAAACGATCAAGCGTCGTGATCAAGAACGTGAGATCAGAAGAACACTCAAAAATTATAGTTAAAAAAGCTGGTAAGCCGACTCCAGATGAGGTGGAGTTAGCGTACCAGCTTTTTATATTTCGTTAAGCTAACGGATTTAAAGGATCAACTTGTTGATTTAGATTTTCAAATTTGTAGATCGCACGTTCGCCACCGATCAATTTTGGCCGTGAACTCAAATAAGTAACATGGGCCGAACCGATCTCTTTGATCGAAGTTCTAACTGGGATCTGAACGAATTTAACGTGCATCCCGATCGCAGTGTCACCGATGTCGATCCCAGCTTTAGCAGTGACATGTTCTACTTCGACTGGATCTTTGAATGTTTCAAAAGCCGCTACCTGTGCAGCTCCACCGGCGTGTAAGCTAGGGCAGACTGAAACGATCTCTAAACCGTGATCTTCGGCGACTTGACGTTCCATAGCTAAAGCACGATTCAAATGTTCGCAACCTTGAACAGCAAGCTGGACTCCTGATGGCAAGATCTCAGTCAAAGTTTTGATGACTGTCCGTCCCACGTCTAAATTGGAATATTTACCGATCTTTTTACCTCGGATCTCGCTAGTGCTGCATCCTAAGACAAAAATATCGTTTTTCTTAAGATCAGTCTGTGCTAAAAATTCAGTCATCCCTTGTTTAAGTTGGTCAGCTATTTGATTTAGGAATTCTTCTTGCATAAAAGATACCTGCTTTCTAAAATTATCTGCACTTTAAGTATAATACTTTAGACATGTTAGAGCTAATTTCCGGTAAAAAAAGTTTCACAGCCAGCTAGTCGGAGATGAATAGGATAAGAGCGCGCTCCAAACGTTGTATATTGTTTTCAACATATAGTATGGTTTTTGTGAAACCAAACACTATATGTTGTGTTTGGCTGCGATTGGTTATATCATATAAAGTACCAACAGGGAAATAGGATTTAAATATAGATAAGTTTGTTAGTTAGGATGTTGTAGGTGGACCATGATGATTTTAAGATCGTGGTTCATTTTCACTTTTAGCTGACGTAGAAGGGACCTGATGACGATGATGGAATTTAAGGAACAAAAAAAGTATGTATTACCTAAGATGGTCATCAAAACAGATGGATACGAGGTACCATTTGCACTTTATAAGTTGGAGAGCGTTTTGCGTAAGTTAGGCTTGGCTACGGATACCGATGCAATTATTCTCGCTTTACTCGCCAAGTTAGCGGACCAAACGACACTTACCAGCACTGAGATCTACGATAAATTGACAGCTACGCTAAATGAATTAGGTTATGATGCCGAAGCCAAGGCTTATGTTGCTCATCACCAAGCCGATGAAGCCAAATGGCAAGAAGAGACTGATCCAACTGTCAGGTTAGGCCGGCTTCAATCTAAGGATCCGAGTTTAGTTCATGAGAATGCTAACAAAGACAGTAATGTTTTCAATACGCAACGTGATCTGACAGCGGGGACAGTCGGTAAGACACTAGGGCTTCGGATGATGCCAAAGCATGTGGCTAAAGCTCATCTGCGTGGTGACATCCATTATCACGATCTGGACTATACTCCTTGGAGTCCGATGACGAATTGTTGTTTGATCGATTTTAAAGAGATGCTGACAAATGGCTTTAAGATCGGTAATGCTGAAGTTGAAAGCCCTCATTCGATCCAAACTGCGACCGCCCAAATGTCACAGATCATTGCTAATGTTGCTTCTAGTCAATATGGTGGCTGTTCAGCTGATCGGATCGATGAGGTCTTAGAACCCTTCGCACTAAAAAATTATGACAAACATTTAGCTGAATCTAAAGAATATATCGAAGATCCAGCTAAGCAGATCGAATTTGCTAAAAAACGGACGAAAAAAGATATCTATGATGCTATGCAAGCACTGGAATATGAGATCAATACGCTCTTTTCTTCTCAAGGACAGACTCCCTTTACCACATTAGGGTTTGGCTTAGGAACTTCATGGGTCGCACGTGAGATCCAAAAATCGATCTTAAAGATCCGGATCGGTGGCTTGGGCCGGGAAAAACGGACGGCGATCTTTCCTAAATTGGTCTTTACGATCAAAAAAGGTTTGAACTTAAAGCCCGAAGATCCTAATTATGATATCAAGCAATTGGCGGTCGAATGTGCAACCAAACGGATGTATCCCGACGTCTTGATGTACGATAAGATCAAGGAATTAACGGGGAGCTTTAAAGCACCGATGGGATGCCGTTCATTCTTACAAGGATGGAAAGATAAGCACGGAAATGAAGTCAACTCTGGCCGGATGAATTTAGGAGTCGTGACGCTCAATTTACCACGGATCGCTTTAGAATCTCACGGTGATATGGATCTTTTCTGGCAGATCTTCAACGATAAGGTCAAACTTTGTAAGACTGCGCTTGATTTCAAAGTAGCTCGGGTCTTAGATGCGGTCCCAGAGAATGCGCCGATCTTATACCAATATGGTGCTTTTGGGCAACGGCTAAAACCAGGTGAAGATGTAAGTCAGCTCTTCAAAGATGAACGTGCCACGGTTTCGATCGGTTATATCGGGCTTTATGAAGTAGGGACACTTTTCTTTGGTCCAAATTGGGAACATGATCAAGCAGCACATGATTTTACTCTCGAGATCGTTAAGCAATTACATGATGCGTGTGTGCGTTGGTCAAAAGAAACTGGCTATCATTTTAGCGTCTATTCAACCCCAAGTGAATCTCTGACAGATCGTTTCTGTCGCTTAGATACAGCTGAATTTGGGAAAGTCAAAGATGTTACTGACAAAGATTACTACACCAATAGCTTCCATTATGATGTCAGAAAGCATCCAACACCATTTGAAAAGCTTCAATTTGAGATGGATTATCCAAAATATGCTGCGGGTGGCTTTATCCATTATTGTGAGTATCCGAACTTGCGCCAAAATCCGAAAGCTTTAGAGGCAGTTTGGGATTTTGCCTATGATAAAGTTGGCTATCTGGGAACTAATACGCCGATCGATCATTGCTATAAATGTGGTTTTGAGGGAGAATTCAAGGCTACAGCTCGTGGCTTTGAATGCCCAGATTGTGGTAACCACGACCCTAAGACCTGCGATTGTGTTAAGCGGACTTGTGGTTATCTAGGTAATCCTTTGCAACGGCCGATGGTTCATGGACGTCATGAAGAGATCGCGGCACGAGCTAAAAATATTGCACCGGGGATGATGACTGATGGAGAATAGTGGGACGATCAGGATCACTGTTGGAGGCGATACTGCTTTTATTGCCTCTGAAACACTAGCACCAAAGCAGGTAGCCACTCCGACTAAAGCTAAAAGACGAGTGCGTCGCCCCAATGATCCTAAACCTAAGGAATGGTTAGCTAGTGAGTTGAGTAAACAAAAAATAGCTGACTATAAACCGTTCAACTTTGTCGATGGTGAGGGTGTCAGATGTAGTTTATATGTCAGTGGATGTAAATTTGCTTGCCCTGGGTGTTATAATAGGGCTGCACAAAGCTTTAATTATGGCTTTGAGTACACCAAGGAATTAGAAGACCAGATCATAGCTGACCTTTCACATGATTATGTTCAGGGCTTAACGTTGCTTGGGGGAGAACCCTTCTTAAATACACAAGTTTGTTTGCCCCTAGTCAAGCGTATCAGACAAGAATATGGTGATAAAAAGGATATCTGGTCGTGGAGTGGATATACTTGGGATGAGTTACAAAAGGAATCAGCTGATAAGTTGGAATTATTGTCATTGATCGATATTTTAGTCGATGGGCGCTTCCGGGAGGATCTTAAAGATCTAACTTTACAATTTCGAGGAAGCTCGAATCAACGTATTATTGATGTTAAAAAATCTTTACAAGCTGATGAAGTCATTATCTGGGATAAATTGGAACATTGATATAATTAAATAGATAAAAAATAATACCTAGTTACAAAAATGATCATTGGGCTCGAATTGATAAAATTCGGGCCTTTTTAGCATTGTATCAACCTTTAAGATAATAATTAGTTTAATAGTAGATAATTTTTTTATTATACCTTATAGAAGAATTAATGTTTTGAGCAATGAATACGCTCCCTTTGTTTTGACGGGTTTTTTTGAAATCATTAGAATGGTTCTAAAAACTTGATAAAAATATAGCGATTAATTTTTATAAAAAAGGTATCAATTTTTTAAAATAGGTGTATAATGATGGATGAGGATATATATTGTATGGTTGCACCAGGTTTTATTGAGAAGGGGCGATTTATATGGTTACCTTATACACATCACCAAGTTGCACATCTTGCCGTAAGGCGCGTGCATGGCTTAGAAATCACAACATTTCTTACAGTGAGAGAAATATTTTTTTGGAACCATTGAGTATTGATGAGATCAAGCAGATCTTGCAAATGACCGAAGATGGAACAGAGGAGATCATCTCTAAACGTTCGAAGGCATATCAAGAACTTGATATCAACATCGAGGAAATGCCATTGCAAGAATTACTTGATCTAGTCCAAAAACATCCCGGCCTGTTAAGACGACCAATTATTATGGACGAAAAGCGACTTCAAGTGGGATACAATGAAGATGAGATTCGTCGTTTCCTACCGCGGGAAGTACGTGCGCTTGAATTGCGTCGTGCCCGTGAACTTGCAGGTTTCTAAAGTTTGTAATAAGATATACTATAGATTAGACCATTCCAAGTTTTTTGGGTGGTCTTTTTTGATAATTTTTGGTATGATAAAGTTTGCAAATTAAGTGTTTTGCAAGCATTTAAGTAGGAAAGGGAGGATCACAGATGGAAATGGAAAAAGTCAATGAGAATACAATTAGGGTATTACTCGGAACCGAAGATCTGACTGATCGTGGTATCACCGTCCTTGATCTACTTGGCAATCAAAAAGAGATCGAAAATTTCTTTTTTAGCATTTTAGAAGAGGTCGATAAGGACCACGAATTTCGCGATAATGATGCGGTAACTTTCCAACTGATCCCTAATCAAAATGGATTAGAGCTATTTATTACCAAGGTGGATCCTAAAAAAGCAGAAACTTCGATGAATTTAGAACGTGATGATTCGAAAGAAAGTGATGCAAACGACTCGCCGTTAAATATCGCTAATGCCGGGATCGGGAATGATCTAGCTGACTATATCAGAAAACAGATCACCGGTGAAAATGAAAAAATTAGACACCAAAAGCCTGCTTTAGCCGATGACGGTGATGGAGTATCTGGCTACTTAAAAGAAGATCCAGAGGCACAGTATCGCTATGTGGTAAGTTTTGCTGACTTTGAAGACTTTATTCAGTTAGCTAAGGCTTTCAATTATGACAGTACAGTCTCGAATCTTTACCATTTAGATGGCAAATACTATCTCGAATTAGTCTTTTTTGCTGATCAGATGGAAGTGGCTGATGTCAAGGATGCGATGGCTTTGGTTTATGAATATGGTCAAAAAGAGCAGTTTGAATCTGCAGTCGTTAAAGAACGTGGTAAGTGTTTGATGGAACATGCGGCACTTGAATTAGCGCGGTATCATTTTAAATAATTTACTGATAAATAGGACAGAGGATATCTGTTCTATTTTTTTGCATTAAATTTAGTCACCTTGGCGTACTTTAGTAGTAAAGGGGGCTTTTAAATGTTATATGCGCTAACAAAAGATTCAAAAATGATCACAGCCAAAGCAGCAACAAAAGAGCAAAAATATTATTGTCCAAGTTGCCACGAACCAGTCATTTTGCGTCAAGGGCATTATTATACGGCACATTTTGCGCATTTGAAGCGGACTTGTGGGACTTTTAGTGAAGGAGAGACCAATGAGCACTTACGAGGAAAAAAGCTATTAGCCACTTTTTTTAGGGCGTTTGGAGCACGAGTTAAGCTTGAAGCCTATCTACCTGGGTCAAAGCAACGTCCCGATCTGTTGGTCCAGTTGCCTGATCAGCAGCTTTTGGCTTTAGAATATCAATGTGCACCACTCAGTTTACGCAAATTGCAAAAACGCTCACGTGGATATCACGATGTTGGTCTAGCTGAATTGTGGATCTTAGGAAATAATTATAGACTTAAGCGCAGTTTACCACAGCAAGTTGCACAATTTATGCGGTGGTCAAAAAATCGGGGCTTTTATTTGATCTATCTCGATCCCATTAAAGCATACTTTGAAGTTGTTTATGGGATCCAAAAAGCTGATTTTTTGCCACTTAAATATCAATACTGGCGGACAAATGATGTCAAAAAACTAAAAGCTTTTTTCGCTACCCCACAAAAGATACGATTAAAGTATTTATCGCTGAGTGAAAGAAAAAAACAAAAGTATGCTTTGGCTAAACAGATATATTATTCGACTGGGGCTATGCGTAAATTGCAACAATTAACATATCAAAAGCGTCTAAAGTTGACTGGGGTGATAGATGATTGTTTAGCATTGAACTATAGTTACCCATTATATCGGACAGCAACTTTATGGTGGCGGACAGCGTTATATTGTGAGCAGTTTTCGAGGCCTAAAATACCGGCTTATGAGCTGGTTTTTGTTGATTTGAAGCCATTTATTGAACAAGATATTGATAATTTTTGTAAAGGACTTGCTTTTCTTAAAAAAAATTTCTAAAATTAAGGCACTACCGATAATTAAAGGGGGATTTTGTAATGAGTGAAGTAACACGTCTACCAAAAAGATCAGAGGTAGCACTCGAGCTTACTTGGGATCTGACCAAGATCTTTGCAACTAATGCAGAATTTGAAGTAGCCTTTGCGCAAGTAGCAAAAGCAGCTGAAGATTTTGAACAATATAAGGGAACACTAGGAAATAGCGCTCAAGCCTTTTTAGCTGCTCTAACGGCCATGCTCGAGTTAGATCGCCAACTTGAAGTAGTTTATGTCTATGCAAGCATGAAAAACGATGAGGATACCGCTAATGCTAAGTACCAAGCTTTGATGGCACGGGTCCAAAAGTTATTAGCTGATGTTTCAGCGAAATTAGCTTGGTTTCGACCTGAGTTATTAGCTTTAGCGCCAGAAAAATTAGCAAGCTATTATCAAGATGAACCTAAATTAAATGCATATAAAACTTTGATCGATGACTGGACTAGACTTCGAGCCCATGTCTTGAGTGAAAAAGAAGAAGCACTGTTAGCAGGTGCAAGCGATATTTTGGGCGCTTCAGCTAATGTTTTTGAAGTTTTAAACAATGCTGATCTAAAATTCCCCGTAGTAACTGATGAAACGGGCTCAAAGGTCGAGCTTTCAAATGGGGTCTACGGTAAATTGCTCGAATCGACTGCGCGCCCAGTTAGACGTGAAGCATTTGAACAGTTATATGCTGTATATAAACAGTTCAGACACACATTTGCAGCTACACTGTCGGCACATGTGCGTAAGCATAATTTTTCAGCTAAATTACGTAATTATCAAAGTGCCAAGGAAGCTTCATTAGCCCAAAATGATATTCCAGTAGCTGTTTATGATACTTTGGTCAAAACGGTCAATGAAAATTTGGGGCTACTGCATGAGTATGTAGCTTTACGCAAGGATATCTTAGGTGTCGACGAGTTGCATATGTATGATATGTATACTCCATTGACGGGTGAACCGACATTGACGTTCACTTATAAACAGGCTAAAAAGATGACTTTAGAGGCCTTGAGCGTCTTAGGTGAAGAGTATCTTGCTTATGTAGAGAAAGCTTTTGACGAACGCTGGATCGATGTGGTCGCTAATGCAGGTAAACGTTCAGGAGCGTACTCAGGTGGGGCTTATGATACTGCACCATATATTTTATTGAATTGGCAAGATACGTTGGATAATCTCTTTACGTTAGTTCATGAGATGGGACACACGATGCACAGTTACTATACACGGACCAATCAACCTTATCAATATGGGGATTATTCGATCTTTGTTGCGGAGATCGCCTCAACGACAAACGAAAACTTGTTGACCCAGTATTTGTTAGAGACTCAAACTGATCCTAAGGTACGGGCTTACGTATTGAATCACTATCTAGATGGCTTTAAAGGAACTGTTTATCGGCAAACCCAATTTGCTGAATTTGAAGCTTGGATCCATGAACAAGATGCTTCCCAAGTACCATTGACAGCAGATCTGATGTCAGATTTCTACGGTAAACTAAATCAACGCTACTATGGTAGTGCAGTCGAAAATGACCCAGAGATCGCATATGAATGGTCACGGATCCCGCATTTTTACTACAATTTCTATGTTTATCAATACGCAACTGGTTTTGGGGCAGCTTCTACTTTAGCAGAGCGCGTCTTAGATGAAGAACCGGCGCATACGGAAGCTTATTTGGACTACTTAAAAGCAGGTAGTTCAGCTGCTCCATTAGAGGTAATGAAAAAAGCTGGTGTTGATATGACTGATAGTAAATATCTAGAGAAAGCTTTTGGTATCTTTAAGGAACGTTTGGCTGAATTAAAAGAGCTATTAGCTAAATAAGCAATAAAAAAATAAACTTGTTCGACCACAAGGGCCGAGCAAGTTTATTTTTTTAATGATAATTGGTGGTAAGTTGGATGAAGCCCATTTTTGGTGCAAACAAATTCCTTTGCTGCATTACCAAAAAGCAATTCTTCCAAACTTGATAACGAGGTGCAGTTTTCAACTGAGACTGCACATTCAAGATAGTCTAAATTGTATACCACCATAGATGGTGGGGTATTGACGTTCATTTCAGCAGCTAATCTTTGATCTTCTCGAAAACTTTCAACTGCTAGTTTCGAGCGCCGATCGTGTTCAAACGTAGCAAGATCTAGTTTACTCTCTTTAGCTGCACGAATAACGACTTCTTCACTGTATTTTTTATGCTCGACATAGAGTTGGCGCTGAACATTAAGCAAGAAATCGTGACCGCGTTTGCGCCCTTGAAAAAGAGCAGCTTTGTAATCCAAAACGGCATTATACAAGATCTGGGATACTTTATTGCGCAGTTGCAAAGTATCACCTGAAACATTCATCACAGACATAACCTTGGTCACTGATTGCAAGTTCAAAAGTGGGATAAAACGAATCTGAAACTTTTGTGGCGATTCTTCCGCAAGTTTTAAAATGTTTTGTTCTGCTTCGTAGCATTTAGCGCCAAGAGGATTGATAAACAAATACATCTCTAACATGGTGTTCTCCTCCACTTGATCAAATATTCCTTTTTTCTATATTTATACTTTAAGCAAAAAAAATGATTTTTGCAATAAATCTGACTTATTTTGTACGCAAAAGCGTTTTCATACGTTAAAATGTAGCTTTAATTTTTTTGAGAATGTAAAAGAGCGTGGGTCTGTGTTAAACTGATAAGGTATAGAAAGGTGGTGATCTATTTAATGGAAGACGATTGGAGCAATTTTTTAGAGCCTTACGATCAAGCGGTCAACGAGTTGAAACTCAAACTCAGAACTCTGCGTGGGCAATTTAAAAAGAGCGGCAACCGCAGTCCAATTGAATATGTCACCGGCAGAGTCAAACCAATACCAAGCATTTTAGAAAAGATGAAACGGCGCCAGATCAAACCCAAGCGTTTGTCGCAGGATATGGAAGATATCGCTGGGGTACGGATCATGTGTCAGTTTGTGGAAGATATCTATCGCGTAGTTGAACTTTTACGGAAGCGCAAAGATATGCAAGTGATCGAAGAACGTGATTATATCAAAACGCCCAAGGAAAGTGGCTATCGGTCCTATCATTTGGTGGTCACGTATCCAGTCCAACTGCTGGAGCGCGAGCAACAACTAAAAGTTGAGATCCAGATCAGGACGTTAGCGATGAATTTTTGGGCTACGATTGAACATTCACTCAACTACAAGTACCAAGGATGTATTCCGTCTGAAGTTGCGATGAGATTAGAGAAAAGTGCTGAGATCGCTTTTGCACTTGATCAAGAAATGTCTAGCATTAGAGAAGAAGTCAATGAGGCACAAAGATTATTTGAAGATAAGCACACGAGCTTAGGGTAGTTAAGCAAGACACATTCGACCATGGAGGTGAGAATAATGAGAATCGCAATTTTTGCTAATAAACGAGCCAAATCACAAGCTGTTAAGAAAAAACTATATCAAAAGTTTGTGGAACGCCATTTTGTGATCGATGACGAAGAGCCCGATGTTGTAGTGACGATCGGGGGCGATGGTACTTTGCTATCGGCTTTTCATCATTATAAAGATAAATTAGAGCAAATTCGTTTTGTGGGTGTTCATACGGGACATTTAGGATTTTATACGGATTGGCGTGATGATGAGATCGACGATTTGGTGATCAGTCTGCAATCGGATAATCGCCAATCCGTCAGTTACCCGTTATTGGAAGTTTCTGTTAAATACGCCGATAGCCCGCGCCGTGAGCGTTATTTAGCGTTGAATGAATCGACCTTAAAGCGTAATAGTGCCACCATGGTAACGGATGTGTATATCGGTGGTGAACTCTTTGAACGCTTTAGAGGCGATGGGCTATGCGTTTCGACGCCGACTGGTTCGACGGCATATAATAAATCGCTTGGTGGGGCAGTAGTCCACCCTAATCTTGAGGTCTTGCAGATAGCCGAGATCGGTTCGATCAATAATCGCGTTTTTCGGACCTTGAGCTCACCGATGATTGTAGCACCTAATGACTGGATCACCTTTAGACCGGGAAAAGGGAGCGATTTTGTTTTGACTGTCGATTCAGAATCGTATCATAACCGTCAGATCTGTGAGATTCAATATAAGGTCTCAAAAAGGCGGATCTATTTTGCTAAATACCGCCACACACATTTTTGGCGCCGAGTTCAAGACGCCTTTATAGGAACTGAAGATGAAGATAGAATGGATTTATAACGAAGAAAATAACTGTCATTTAAAGACATTTTTAAAACAAAAGGGCGTATCGCGTCGTTTATCTGCTAAGATCAGACATGAAGGGGGCAAATTATTGGTGAATAACACTTCAGGTCGGATCGTGGATCAAATAAAAAAAGGCGATAAGATCACGATCAGCTTACCGCCAGAACATCCGCGCAAAGAGACAGTGATCCCATCATATGTCCCGTTAGATATCGTCTATGAAGATGATCATTATTTGATCGTCAACAAACCAGCCCGTCTGACTACGATCCCGTCCCCCTTGACCGATCAGCGAACTGATTCATTGGTCAATCGGATCGTGGGCTATTACAAATTACGTGGTTACGAGCAGACGGTCGTTCATATCGCAACGAGGCTAGACCGTGATACGACGGGGCTAGTTTTAGTTGCGAAACATCGATATGCTCATGCTTTGATCGATCAACAGCAACATGCACACACGATCAAAAAAGAATATCTGGCTTTACTTACGGGTAAACTGACGAACCCACATTTTACAGTAAACTTACCGATCGGACGCCAAGAGGGTAGTTTGATCAAGCGCCGAGTCTTAGCAGGAGGGCAGTTTGCTAAAACTCAATATTGGTACGAAAAAAGTGTAGGCCAAGCGACGCTGTATCGGATCCGGTTGCACACGGGACGGACACATCAGATCCGCGTTCACAGTGCTTACTTGAAGCATCCGTTATTAGGGGATCGCTTGTATGATGGTGCCAAAGTTTTGCCTTTGCAACGGCAAGCTTTGCATTGTGCCTATCTGCGCTTTTATCATCCTTTTTTAGAAAAAGACGTTGAGTTTACTTGTGAGTTACCGCGAGATATGCAACAGTATCTAGCAAACAATTAGAAAAGAGGGATGAGTATGGCTGAAAATCTGGTAAAAACTCAAAGTAACAAGAAGATCATCCAGTTGCTGAACAGCCAAAAAGCACGGCAATTTAGAGAAAATTATTTGGATCTGCACGTTTATGAACAAGCACAGATCTTTACTGAATTAAATTCACAACAAAGAGCGAGGCTGTATCGCTATTTAACGGCCAAAGAAGTCGGGGACATGTTTGATGCGATCGAAGATGAACCCGAAGAAGTTGTAAAATACTTTGAAGAAATGACGCCACAATATGCGGCCAATGTTATTGATGAGATGTATACCGATAACGCGGTCGATATTTTAGCGTATGTACCTAAAAAAGATCTAGCGGGCTATCTGCGCCTTTTGCCGACTGAAAAAGCTGCTGAGATCCGTGAAATGTTGCACTATGAAGATAAGACTGCTGGTGCGATCATGTCGACGGAATATGTGGCGATCGCTGGCAATCAGACGGTCCGCTCAGCGATGCATGTTGTCAAGCGTGAAGCAAGCGATGCTGAAACGATCTATTATGTTTATGTTGTTGGCTCTGATAACAAGTTGATCGGTGTTTTGACTTTACGTGATCTTTTGATAAATGATGATGATCAAATGATCACGGATATCATGACAACGCCGGTGATGTCAGTTAAAGTTTCTGATGATCAAGCTGAAGTTGCACAGACGATCCGGGATTACAACTTCTTAGCGATCCCAGTGACCGATTATGAGAATAAATTGATCGGGATCATCAACGTCGATGATATCATTGACGTTATCGATGAAGAATCTGCTGAAGATTACTCTGGTTTGGCTGCCGTTGATACCGAAGAAGTAGCCGATAACCCGATCAAGGCTGCGAGCAATCGTTTGCCTTGGTTGATCGTCTTGTTATTATTGGGGATGTCGACAACGACTTTGATCTCACATTATGAAGGTATGATCAGTCAAGCTAGTATTTTAGCGATCTTTGTTTCTTCGATCACCGGTACTGCCGGAAATGCTGGGACGCAGAGTTTGGCGGTCGCAGTTCGGCGATTAGCTAGTCGTGATGAAGATCAACCGTCTGTTTATCGCCAATTTTTTATCGAACTTTTGACGGGTCTGGTTACGGGATTAGTTACAGGTTTGACGATCTTTTTGATCGTTGGCTTTTGGAAGCAAAACTTTATTTTAGGTTTTGTTATCGGGATGGCAATGATGTGTGCGATCACGGTGGCAAACTTAGCTGGGAGCTTTATCCCTAATTTGATGGATAAGATCGGAGTCGATCCCGCTGTGGCTTCAGGTCCGTTTATCTCAACGTTAAGTGACTTGACTTCGGTGTTGATCTACTTTAATATTGCAAAATTATTTATGAAATTTTTTATGGGGACATAAGGGTAATTTAAATGTTGGTATTTGTATCGATATTCTTAGTTGGAATAGGTTGGTTTGCTTATACAATGAGGCACGAGCCCCGTTCTTTATGGGCCGGCGTTTCATTTGTGACCTTTTTACTGACAACAGTGATCTTTATCGCTGCGATCCTAATGAGATATAGTGAGTTCTTGTATGCTCATCAGTGGCTGTTTTTCATTATTATCTTTTTAGCGAGCATAGTGACGATATGTATGGTATTGTGGCCGTTTGTGTTAGTGTCTGTCTTTCTCTATAATGGGGTCAAGGTGATCTTAAATGAAGGCTTTAAATTCCACAACCTATTATCGCTCGGTTTTGGGATCTTTTGTATTGCTTACTTAGTGATCTGGCCGATGTTTGGACATTTTACCGATAAAAATATTTGGATGTACGCCTATGGTTATTTAGGTTCGGTGACGGTCTATTTCTTACTCGTTATGGTGATGTATACTGTAACGTTGACTTTGAATTTGGTTCACCTTAAGTTGCCAAAACTTGACTATATCGTAGTTTTAGGTGCAGGGCTAAATGGAACTGAAGTAACACCGTTATTGGCAGCGCGGATCGAGCGGGCGATCGCGGTCTACCGTAAAACACCACGTTTAAAATTGATCATGTCGGGGGGACAGGGACCAGATGAAGTGATCGCAGAAGGTGAAGCGATGCGAAACTACGCTTTAAAGCAAGGGATACCTGCAGATGATATCATTGTTGAAAATAAGTCAACGACTACGTATGAAAATATTTTATTTTCACATCGCTTGATGGCGCCAAATGCTAAATTTGGGATCGCTACTAATTCATATCACGTTTATCGTGCATTAGTGATCGCTAAACGTCAAGGGCTTAAATGTGTTGGCTTTGGTGCCAAAACACGTTGGTATTTTACGCTCAATGCATTTATGCGTGAATATATCGCTTATCTGAGGATCACTTATAAGCTGCAATTGAGCGTCATTTTAGCTTTAGGTGTCGTATATATGGCATTTGCATATTTGAAAATATAACTATTTCGAGTCAGTCAGGGGACTGGCTTTTTTGTGGAATAAAAAACAAGCCTGACCGAGATCAGACTTGTTGTGAAGCTCAAGCTAATATTTTAGTTCCATGGACTGCAGTGACTTGTAAGGCGTCAGCTACCGCTTGGGCATTTTTGGCCGTGATCTTACCCCCAGGAAGGATCGTGATCCGCCCATTAGCATAAGCGATGAGCTCTTTTAAATGCTCTAAATTAGCTTCGATCGGAGTATCTTTAGGACCACCATGGGTCAAGATCCGGCTAAAGCCTTGCTCGACTGCCCAATTGATCGTCCGTTTTTGTTCGTCAAAGCTCAGTTCATCAAAGGCCATATTAAAGACGAGTTCCATTCCGCCAGCTGCAGCAATGAGCGTTTCCATTGCTTCGTAGTCGACTTGACCATCAGCCGTCAAAGCACCGATACAAACCGCATCAGCTCCTAAGACTTGAGCTTCTAAGATATCAGCTTCCATGATCTTTAATTCGATATCATTGTAAACAAAATTTCCACCACGAGCCCGGACTAAGATCACTAAGGGAATATTTTTTTCATGGGTATACTTGATAGCTTCACCCATAACACCTTTACTGATCGTAGTCCCGCCGACAGCGAGGTTGTCGCAGATCTCGATCCGATCAGCACCCTGTAAAACGGCTTGGGGGAGGTCAGTATAATTTTCTAAGCAAACTTCGCGATAAAGCAAATTCTTCATTCCTTTTATTTAAAATAAACACATACACCCTCGGGAAGAGGAATATCTTTTTGGCAACAAGCAAGTAAGCCGGTTTCTTGGTCACGGGTATACAAGGTTGCATTATCAGTATTTTGGTTAGCGACCAAAATAAATTTTTCAGTTGGGTCAAGCGCAAAATCACGTGGAAAATCACCGTGAGTCGTAAGATGTTGGATCAATTTCAATTCTCCATCTAAGACTTCAAAGACAGCAAGTGAATTGTGACCGCGATTAGAAACGTAGACAAAGCGACCATCATTAGAAACTCTGATCGCAGCAGCTCCGTTATGTTCAGTCCAATCAGCTGGGATCGTGCTTACAGTTTGGCGTAAGTAAAAAGCACCAGTTGTCGAATCATAATCAAGTATAGAAACCTTGCTGGAAAGTTCTCCAACTAGGTAAGCTGTCTTTTTGTCGGGAGCAAACGCTAAATGACGTGGTCCGAGCCCAGCTTTAGTCTTTAAGATCGAAACAGGTGCTAACTTACCTTCAGCTGAAACATCGTAAGTCGAGACCGTATCGTTCCCCAGATCAACGACTGCCAACCGGCCATCAGGAGTCAAATCGGTATAGTGAACGTGTGAGCCATCTTGTTCTTTACGAGGGCCATAACCAGTCTGAACGACAGAATCACAAAGTGTTAATGTTTTATCAGGATTTAAGCGATAGACATCGATCTGTCCCTTGTGATAATTAGCAGTGTAGACTAACGATCGCTTTTTATCGAAAGCTACATAACATGGATTAGCACCAGCCACAAGGGCGTCATCTGTAAGGGCATAGCTGTCATTTGCCAGTTCATAAGCAGCTATCCCACCTAGCGGACCTTCCTTGGCTACAGTCAGCAAGGTTTGATCAGTTGTTGTTAAGTAAGTAGGATTTTCCACGGCGATCGCTACTTGAGGCGTGGAAATTTGAGCGGTATCAGTGTCTAAAACAGCATGATAGATACCTTGGCTAGTTTTCTTGGTATAAGTACCAAAGTAAATCTGTTCTTTCAAAAAAATCCCTCCATTCATTTTGCTCAATTATTATTCTAACATTTTTAAAGGGAAATTTGTGCAACCTAGGCCGGGAAGTCCGCAAATGGTAGAAAAACTACTTTTCTACGTAAAAGTGCGGTATAATGTAGCTGTGTTGTGTAGATGAAGCGACGCAAAATCAGGTGATGTGCTAGAGAGGGTTTGTAAAGTTATGATCAAAAGTGAAGTTATTGAAATCGGAGCTAAGGCAGTCTCTAAAGATGAGCCAATGGTGATCTTATTTGATGAAACGGCTTCTCCTCGCTTACGAGAAGTTTCTGTGATCCAACGCTTTGAAAATGATGCGGTCGAGAACTATGATCTAGAGATCGGTTCTAAGATCCAGATCGATGATCAAGTTTATCATGTAAAATATTTAGGTGAATTAGTTAAAAGTAACCTAACAACGATCGGGCATACTGTACTCAACTTTAAACCGGTACCAGAAAAAGAGCATCTCCAAGAAAATGTACTCTATTTAGAGCCACATACTATGCCAGTGATCAAACAAGGAACACAGATCATTTATGGATAAATAAAATGATCCCCTCTAAGACTATTTAGGTCCTAGAGGGGATCTATTTTATTCTTTAGTATTGGTCACCATTGAAGATCGAGTTTTTAACGATCACGTAATCGACTTTACGAAGTGCAGCCAAGTCACGTCCACCAGCATAAGAGATGGAGGATTGTAAGTCTTCTTGCATTTCGCGAAGGGTATCGGAAATGTGACCACGGTAAGGAACTAAGAGCTTCTTACCTTCGACGTTTTTGTATTCACCTTTTTGGTATTGGGAAGCCGAACCAAAATAAGTCTTATATTTTTTGCCATCTTGTTCGATGATCTCGCCAGGAGTTTCGGCATGTCCAGCAAACATTGAGCCGATCATACACATTGAAGCTCCAAAACGAACGGATTTAGCGATATCACCGTTAGTTCTGATCCCGCCATCAGCTACGATCGGTTTACGAGCAGCTTTAGCGCAGAGGCGAAGGGCAGCTAATTGCCAACCACCAGTTCCAAAGCCAGTCTTGACTTTAGTGATGCAAGCTTTACCTGGTCCGATCCCGACTTTAGTAGCATCAGCCCCAGCGTTTTCTAATTCACGGACGCCTTCAGGAGTTCCAACGTTACCGGCGATCACAAAGGTCCCAGGGAGTTTTGCCTTGATGTATTTGATCATATCGATCACGGTATCTGAATGGCCATGAGCGATATCTATCGTGATATACTCAGGGATCAAATTTTCCTGTGCAAGTTGATCGATCAATTGATATTCTTGTGGTTTGACCCCGACTGAGATCGAGGCAAAGAGCCCAAGTTGGTGCATCTTTTTAACAAATGGGACACGTTTGTTTTCTTCAAACCGATGCATAATATAGAAATAACCGTTTTGTGCTAACCAAATAGCTAAATCTTCATCGATCACGGTTTGCATATTGGCTGGAACGACCGGGATGTTGAAGGTCATTGGACCAAATTTAACACGGGTATCGATCTCAGACCGACTTTTAACGATACATTTATTAGGAACAAGTTGAATATCTTCATAATCAAATACTGGCATGATTATAAACCCCTTTATCTATTATTCGTAAAAAAATCATTAGCTCTAAAGAGCAAAATTAAATATAACGTATTAGTCAGATTAAGTCAAATAAAAAAATATTCGTATTAAAAAAAGTTCGGTTTTTGCATTAATTAAATTTAACTTAATAAATTAAGCAATTCGACAAGTGTGTAGATCCACGTTAAAATAAAGCAGGAGTGAAAGCGAGGGAGAATTTATGGCAAAAAAAGCTAAAAAAAATAAAGAAAAAAAGACAAATGACGAACGGATCCTAGATCAACATCATATTGAATATGAAGAAGCTTCGTTTGAATGGTTGACTAGGGGCCAGTCTGCATTAGAAGAAGCTAATGCCCAAGGTGTCGATCCTAAATCTATTTTAAAAACGATCGTGCTACAAGCGAATAAAGATCCTAAAGATTATGTGGTCGTGTGTTTGCCACTTGAATATGAGATCGATCTCAAGTTAGTAGCCCAAGAGCTAGGGAAAAAGCAAGTCCACTTGGCGGATAATAAAAATTTGATCAACATCACGGGTTATATCCATGGTGCAAATACACCGATCGGGATCAATGTGCGTAAAGGATTTCCGATCTACTTTGATGAACGGATCAAAGACCAACCGCTGATCTCAGTTTCAGCTGGTAAAGTAGGGCGCTCGGTCCGTTTGAAACAAACTGATTTGATGGATCTAGTTAAAGGTAAATATATCAAGGTCGAAAAGTAGGGATGAGTATGAAAAAAATCGAACGGGGAGCGCAATTTGTTGCGCAAAACAAAGGGCTATTTCGGTGTCCGACTTGTCGAGCTCCTTTTAGTAAGGTAGAAAAGACAACGGTTTACTGTACTAACGATCATCAATTTGACCTTTCTAAAAAAGGAACCTTGTATTTGATCAAACATGGCGTCAAAAGTGACTATGATGATGATGCAATGTGGCAAGCACGTCGGTCTTTACTACAAGCTGGTTTTTTTGATCCGATCATTGAAGAAATAGCGAACCAGATCGGTGAACGAGCGGGGATCAAAGTGCTTGATATTGGCTGCGGGGAAGGTAGTGTCTTACAACGATTAGAACATAAACGAGCTGATAGTTCTGATCGTTATGTTGGCTTTGACATTTCGAAACGTGCGATCAATCTGGCGACGCAACAAGAGACGGCTGGCTTTTTTTGCATTGCAGATCTAGCTGACCTACCGTTTAGTGAACAAAGTTTTGATTATTTGATCGATATTTTTTCGCCATCTGCTTATGGTGAATTTGCGCGAGTCCAGAAAAAAACGGGCAAACTTTTGAAAGTCATTCCCAATGCTAACTATCTAGGGGAATTACGGCGTTTATTATATGCTGAAAATGATGAAAAACACGAATATAGTAATCAAAAAGTATTAGATCTCTTCTATAAGCACTACCCTAATGCAACTAGTACACGGATAAAGTACGTATTTTCGCTAGATGATGCTTTGTTTGCGGCGCTTATGAAAATGACACCTTTACAGTGGGGAGCTTCAGCTGAAAGTCTGAAAAAAGCTGCGAGTCAGCCGTTAAAGCAGATCACCGTGGATGTGACCTTACTCAGTAGTGAAAAATAATTTTGAAAAAAGATTGAAAACTACTTTGATGAATGCTATAGTATTCATTAAGAAATCGGTTATGAGTAATTAACGGAACTGTCGTTAGTTACTATGTGATTGTACTTCATTAACGTAACTGTTCGCCGTGCCCACACCGAACAGTTACGCTTTTTTTGTGTAAAAATACTATCTGCTGCTAGTTTGGACTAGTAGCTCAAGAATGAAAGAAGAGTTGAAATGGCTAACCATATTGTTTTATTTGAACCACTGATGCCAGCCAATACAGGTAACATCGCGCGGACCTGTGCTGGGACCAATACTGAATTGCATTTGATCGAGCCGTTGGGATTTTCGACAGAAGATAAGTATCTAAAACGCGCGGGATTAGACTACTGGGATAAGGTCAAGATAACTTATCATCCTAATTTACCAGCTTTCTTGGAAACTTTAGGTGAAAATGATCAGTTGCATGTAGTTTCTAAGTTTGCTCCCCGTGCTTATACGGAAGTTGATTATGCAACAGCAAATGACCATTATTTCTTGTTTGGTAAGGAAACAACGGGTCTGCCCGAAAACTTCATGCGTCAAAATGAAGAAAAATGCATTCGGATCCCCCAAAATGATGAACATATTCGCGCGTTGAATCTATCAAATACGGCAGCGATCGTAGTTTACGAGGCTTTGCGTCAACAAGATTTTGTTGGTTTGGAAAAAACACATACTTATGAAAATGATAAGTTAAAATAAAAATGGGCAGTTTTATGTAGCCGTCAAAAAGTAATACCAAGGGTCCCGCTATGATGCAAAAGCATCATAGTGGGACCCTTAGTATTTATATAGTATATTACTCTGTGATGTATACAGAGCGAAAGTTTTCAGTTAGACCCGCAGTGTTTTGGATCATACCGTGGACTGATGGGCGCAACATTTCAGGAGTACCATCTTGAATCAGTGGGACGACCGGTTGATCTTCGTTTAGCAGTTTAGCCGCTGCGATCAGATCAGAAAAGCGTTTATCTTTATCCATGGCATCGCTCGTTTCAGCAACAGTCATCAGTTCGTTGAATTTTGGACTAGCATATTTCCCCATGTTGTTAGGATTATTTTTTGTCATGATATCTAAGAAGTTGCTTGGATCGGCTACGTCGGCTAACCAGCCAGTCAAGGTTACGTCAAAATCGCCTTTGGTGGCTTTGGCGATTTGCATCTTGATCGGGATATTACTTGTTTGGACTTTGACTTCAGGTAAAGTTTGTTCGATCTGGCTTTGGATGAATTCAGTTTCTTTTTTCGAAATTTCGGTATCGCGGCCCAAGAGGGTGAATTCAAAGTGATCTTCACCGAGTTCTTTTAAACCTTCTTTGAGTAATTTATGAGCCAATTTTGGATCGTAACTGACACCGACTTTGGTTTTAGCCCAAGTCGTAAAATCTTTGCCTTTAAAGGTCGAGACACCTTGTGGAACTAAATTGGTCAATGGTACAGAACCGCCTCCAGCAACAGAAGAGGCCATTTGTTTGCGGTCGATCGCATAACCGATAGCTTGACGGATCTTTTTATTTTGAAATTCCTTTTTTGTTTCGTTGAATTTCATATACGTGATTTGAGCCCGGCGCAAGACCCGATACCCTGGCTGGTCGGCTAATTGTTTGGCTTGTTCGGCACTTAGGTGAGTGAAATCAACTTTATTGGCTTGGTAGAGATTGTAGGCAGTAGTAAAGCTCTTATCGACTTTAAAGTTGATCGTTTCCATTTTGATGTGCTTTTTATTCCAGTAATTGTTATTTTTGACTAATTTCCAGCTCAAATTAGAACCAGTCCAGTTTTTAAATACGAAAGGTCCGTTGAAGACGGTGGTATCGGAGCTAGTTCCATATTTTTTGCCGAATTTTGCGACTGCTCGCTGATTTTGTGGAAAGAAACGGGCATCTGCTAGCAACAGTTTCAAATACAGGAGTTGTTTATCGAGTGTGACGACAAGTTTAGTGTCACTCAAAGCTTTGACACCTAATGTTTCTGCTGCTTTTTTACCGGCCAAAATATCATCAGCGTTTTTGATCCCACTATACATATATGCAGCCAAAGAATTTGTCTTTGGATCGACCGAACGCCACCAAGCAAAGACAAAATCATGAGCTGTGACAGGATCGCCATTTGACCACTTTGCCCCTTTGCGCAGAGAAAAAGTATAGGTGAGACCGTCGGCAGAAGCTTTAGTATCGATCGCTAATCCAGCTGTGGCTTTATTGTTTTTAAGCACGAACAAGCCTTCCATGGAATTATTGATCATATCGGCGCTACCGCTTTCGGCGACAGTAATAGAGTCAAGCGTCGCGAGTTCGTTTGGAACTGACCAGTTTAAAACTTGCTTGGTGGCTGGTTTGTTTGAACTTTGTTGTGCTTTGTGTGAACCACATGCACTCAAGATTAGAGTTGCTACGGCTAATGTACTCCACGTAGCTAAAAGTTTTTTAAACTTCATAGGTGTATTCCCCCTAGATAATTATTTTCTAAGCTACCCCTCAATTAAAAAAGTTATTTTTAAATTTCTGTTATTTTATTTTATAAAAATTATAATTTAAAGATAATTATTTTTATTTTTTAGAATTTATATATCATGATAAAGTTTAATATAAAAAGATTTATGTTTTATCTGAACTAATTGTTTATATTTGAAAAAGATTATATTTAACTGAGGATATTGATTTGGGGAAAATGTGTTATAATTTATGGTTGAGAAGGGTCTTTTGGGACCTAAAGGGAATTGAGGGGTAAATCTTGGCACAGCAAAAAAAAACTAGAAAGAAAAAAACAAGTCCTCAAAAGAGAGGTAAACGATCGAAGCCAAGTTTTAAAATGACCTGGCGTTTATACGGAGCTGGGACCATTGCTTCTGCAGGCCTGGCGTTATTTGAATTGGGCTTTTTAGGAACATTATTTTCCAATATGATTCGCTTGGTAGTCGGCAATACTTATCAGCTAGGGGCAATTTTGTTACTCATTTTGGGGAGCTATGGGTTGTTATTTGATAAACGCCCTAAACTCAAAGCCAACTATATTTTAGGTGGTATCTTGCTATATCTAGGGATCGTGCTCTTTGTTAGTGCGTACTCATTTCAAGAACTTGCGATCCACACTGATTTTTTGAATGCTTTTTTAGAGCGAGCAGGGCATGACCTCGTAGCTGGAACTTTGAATGAAGATCTGGCTGGTGGAATCGTGGGCGTTTTATTGTATAGTCTTACTTATTTTTTAGTGGGACAATTGGGTTCATATCTTTTAGCGGTGCTCTTGCTCGGTGCGGGTGTCTTATTTATTTGCCAGATCTCATTTGGAACTGTTCTGGAAAATTTAGGTCGAGCTTTAAAAGCATTGGTAATAGGCAGCCAAAATTTGATCAAACAAGCCCATAGTGAATTGGGGAAATTAAAAGAAGATGCTTCTAAAGCACTGATCAATGAAGATGAGATCGAGTCAGCTCCTAAAGAAGAGAAGATATCTGACGAAAAGGTGGTATATGACCAATTTGAACCAGCTGCATCAGTGCCAGAGATCACGATGCCAGCTGAAAAGCCTAAAACAAAGCCCGAACGACCTGCTAAAAGAAAAACACGACCAGCATTTAACAGTGAAGCTTACGAGTTGCCCCAGCTCGATTTATTGAGTGAGACACCAGTTCCTGATCGTTCAGTTGAAAAAAAGAAGATCAAGCAAAATCAAGCAGTATTGACTGAGACGCTTAAAAGTTTCGGGGTGGAAGCTGAACTAAAAAATATCATTTTAGGTCCGGCGGTGACTAAATATGAATTGCATCCAGCAGTAGGGGTCAAGGTCTCGAAGTTTGTCAGTTTGGCTGATGACCTTGCTTTAGCTTTAGCGGCTAAAGATATTCGGATCGAAGCGCCTATTCCAGGGAAAGCTTTAGTTGGGATCGAGGTGCCCAATCAAAATGTGGCGATGGTCTCATTTAAAGAACTGATGGCGGAATTTCAAGCAACTGATTTTGCTCCGCTCGAAGTACCATTGGGACGTGACATTTCAAATGGATTGATCACAGCTGATCTAGCCAAAATGCCACATTTATTGATCGCAGGTTCGACCGGGAGCGGTAAATCAGTCGCGATCAACGTGATCTTGACGAGTCTGTTGATGAACTGTCCTCCTGAACAGGTCAAGTTGGTCTTGATCGACCCTAAGAAAGTTGAGCTGGGGATGTATCATGATCTACCGCATTTATTGACGCCGGTAGTTACAGAACCACGCAAGGCAGCAGTTACTTTGGAAAAAGTTGTGGCTAAAATGCAACAGCGCTATGAAGAATTTGCTCGAACTGGGCAACGAAATTTAGACGGCTACAATAAATTTGCGGCTAAAGATCCAGCTAACTATGAGCAAATGCCGTATATCGTAGTAGTCGTTGATGAATTGGCCGATCTGATGATGACGACTGGTAATGAGGTCGAAGCGGCTATCACACGGATCGCACAGATGGGACGTGCCGCTGGGATCCATTTGATCTTAGCCACACAACGGCCATCGGTGGATGTTATTACCGGGATCATCAAAGCTAATGTGCCTTCGCGGATGGCGTTTGCGGTCTCAAGTGGGACTGATTCACGGACGATCATCGATCAAGTTGGCGCCGAAAAATTATTGGGTCGAGGTGATATGCTCTATTTACCAATGGGCCAAAATAAACCATCGCGAGTCCAAGGGGCATATATCTACGATGAAGATGTTCAAAATGTTGTTGATTTCATCAAAGCCCAAGCTGAAGTGACCTATGATCAAGCGCTAGAAGTTTCTGAAAGTGAGCTCAAAGCCCCAGATGGCAATGGGACTGATGAGCTTTTCGATGAAGTCGTGGCCTTTATCACGCAGGAACAAAAATGCAGTACATCGCTGATCCAGCGTCACTTTAGGATCGGTTACAATCGGGCTGCTAATCTCGTAGAAGAACTTGAAAATCGTGGGATGATCGGTCCACAAGCCGGGTCTAAACCACGCCAAGTCTATTTAAAATCGAAAAAAGTCGATAATTGATCGCACTTTTTGCTCGTCTGATCTAGACGAGCTTTTTTAGTGGAAATAAAATTTATTTTTTTAAAGGAAAACCTTGTGATTGAAACTTGTCAATACGGGGCTTTTACCTTATCATAGTTAGAGAGTATATAAACTATTTGACCAAACAACTAGAAATATATCAGTAACATATCGAAGGGGGAACTGTTAGTGCAAAAAGAAATCAATGCGGGGGTCATGTTGAATGTGATCCCTACACAACAGTTCAAGACAACACGAGTCGTGATCTCATTTTTAAAAGAGTTGACAGATAGCAAAGAACTCGTTATGCGAACGCTATTAGCTAATATTTTAGAAACGAGTAGTCAAGCTTATCCGACGCAAAAAGCGGTTGCCTTAGAGCTTTCCAAGATGTATGGAGCAAGTTTTGGTACAACAGTCAGTCGTCGTGGGCAAGTACATATTCTAAATTTTGTTTTGAATTGTGTAAATGATAACTATCTTTTGCATCCCGAAGATTTGTTAGGCCAAGTTTTCTCATTTTTAAAAGAATTGATCTTTGCACCATTAGCTAATGATGGGGCCTTTGATGAAACGACTTTTGAACGGCAAAAGCTTAATTTGACCGCTTATATCGAAGCAGTCAAAGATAATAAGCAGTCCTATGCGGCGTTAGAATTGCAAAAGATCTATTTTGAGGATACGATCCAACAAGCCGCTAACTACGGCACAGTGGAGGATCTAGCTCCAGTTACGGCATCTGAACTCTATGCTTATTATTTGGAAATGCTTCAAAATGATCAGATCCAGATCTTTGTGTCAGGAGATGTCGCGGAAGCCGAAGTTGAGGCTAAGGCGCTCACCTTACCTTTTGGCAAAAGAATGACTGCGCTCGGCAAGCTTGGTTATCAACAGCCAGCACGAGCTGAAGTAGTTGAAGTGGTCGAAAAGCAGACTTTAAATCAAAGTAAGCTAGACTTAGCTTATCGCTTGCCGACCGCTTATCGCACGGACAAACACTATGCTGCGGTAGTTTTCAATGCTTTGTTGGGGGGCTCACCACAGTCTAAATTATTTGCTAATGTACGAGAAAAGGAAAGTCTGGCTTACTATGCAAGTAGTAATTTTGATCCTTTCCGGCAATTGCTCTTGATCCAAACAGGGATCAAGACAAGTGACAAGGAAAAAGCCTACAGCTTGATCAAACAACAAGTTGCTGACTTAGCTGCAGGTAAATTCAGTGAAGCTGAATTAGAAAATATCAAACTAAATTTGATCAACGGTTATGAGAGCCGTTTGGATAATCAAATGACGGCGATCACACGTAGTCAGTTAGATATCTTGAGCCAAGTGCCAGAAACACCAGCGACCTGGATCGAAAAGATCAACCGAGTTTCGGCTCAAGATGTGGTAGAGGTGGCTGATTTAGCTGAGCTTCAAGCCGTATTTTTCTTAGATGGGGGGCATATTTAGTGGAGATCAATAGTTATCCGCAATTTGGCGAGACGCTTTATACTGCTACTTTGGATAATGGGCTGAAAGTCAATTTCTTGCCTCGAGCAGATTTTCATAAGACTTATGGGATCTTGACGACTGACTATGGCTCAGTTGATAACGAATTTGTTCCTTTGGGTGAGACTGAAGTTCGCCGTTTTCCTGACGGGATCGCCCACTTTTTGGAACATAAATTATTCGAAAAAGAAGATCACGATGCCTTTGAACTATTTGGTAGATATGGGGCTGATGCCAATGCCTTTACCAGTTTTACGCGTACGAGTTATCTGTTTCAAACGACACACAATGTTGCTAAGTGTGTGACGACGTTATTGGATTTCGTGCAAGCGCCATATTTTTCGGAAAAAACAGTTGAAAAAGAAAAGGGGATCATTGGTCAAGAGATCAAAATGTATGATGATGACTCCAATTGGCGTTTGTATTTTGGGATCATCGAAAACCTTTATCCTAAAAATTCATTAAGTGTCGATATCGCTGGGACAGTTGATTCGATCAATAAGATCACTGCCCAAGATCTTTATGATTGTTACAAGACTTTTTATCAGCCAAGTAACATGGATCTCTTCTTAGTCGGAAATTTTGAAGTTGAAGCGATGCTCGAGTTGATCAAAGAAAATCAAGCAGCCAAGGAATTTCCAAGTGCTGAGCCGATCAAGCGTGCCGAAGAATTTTTTGATCACGAGGGTAAGGATATCATCCCTTATCGCATGACTGAATTGGAGATCCAGCGCCCTAAAACGATCATTGGGATCAAGGGATTAGATCAAGTCCCAGCTGGTCGGGCAGGCTTGCGGTATAAGCTAGCAGTCGAATTATTATTGTATTTACTTTACAGCGAAACTTCAGATAAATACTTAGAACTTTATGATGCAGGTGTCTTGGATGATAGTTTTGGTTATGATTTTTCTTTAGAACGTGGTTTTCATTTTGCTACGATCTCAGGTGATACCAATAAACCGCAAGAACTATCCAATGCTGTGATCGATATCGCTGAGCACGCGTTAGGGTTTTTAGAAGATAAAGGATCTGCTTTCGAGTTAGCCAAACGTGAGCTGATCGGACGAAACATCCAAGCAATGAATTCATTAGAGAGTATCGCTAATCGTTATGAAGCTGATCTATTTGAAAGTGCGACCTTATTTGATGTTGGAGCGCTTTTAGAACAATTGACTTTAGATGATATCAGAGCTGTTGCCAAACAGTTCTTACGTTCAGAGGCGATCAGTGTTTACCAAATTCTCCCGAAAGAAGATGAAGATCAATGAAATGGGCTTTGCTCTGTGGAGCCTCAGGTGATCTAGGTCACCAAATAGCCAAAGACTTAGCTGCTGATGGCTGGTCGTTATATTTACATTACTATCACAATCAAACGCGTGTGGATGATCTAGTAATAGAACTAGCGAAGAATTATCCCAAGCAAGATTTTTTAGCACTCCAAGCTGATCTTACAGCGCCAGACACGATGCCCCAAGTAGCTTCCCAGATCTTTGGTAGCCTAGATGCATTGATCTTTGCGCAAGGAACGACTGAATATGGTCTATTTAGTCAACAAGAACCGCAAGCTTTTGATCAAATTCTAGCGATGCAATTGCAGAGCCCGTTGCGTTTGATCGCGTCGCTCGAAGCTAAATTAGCTCGCAGTCAAGCGGCACGGATCGTGTTTATCGGTTCGGTCTATGGTGGAGCTGGTAGTGCTTTAGAGGTCGGTTATAGTACGGTAAAAGGGGCGCAAAGTGCTTTTTGCAAAGCTTATAGTAAGGAAGTCGCCTCTTTGGGGATCACAGTCAATACGATCGCACCTGGAGCGATAGATACGCAGATGAATCAGATGTTTTCTGGTAGTGAACGGCAAGCAGTCGAAGAAGAGATCCCAAGTGGTCGCTTTGCTCAGCCAAGTGAGATAAGTTATTTCGTAAAAATATTGTTAGCCCCTAAAGCTAGTTATTTAACGGGTCAGACACTTTATGTGACCGGTGGTTGGCTCGTGTAGACGATAGAATCTAAAAAAGAGACGGAGAAATTAGATAAAATGACAGATATTGGAACAATTTTAAAAGAAGCACGTAAAGAAAAAGGTTTGACACTAGATGACTTGCAACAAACGACCAAGATCCAAAAACGTTATTTGATCGCGATCGAAGACGGTGATTTTGCGGCATTACCAGGTAAATTTTATGTGCGAGCTTTTATCAAGCAATATGCCGAAACTGTGGGGATCGATCCAGAAGAGTTGCTAGTCAAGCTAGATGAAAATAACGCACCAAAGCTAAAAGAAGAAACAGAAGCAACGACACGCACCGAAGCCGTCAAGCGCGAAGAAGAAGAAAAAACTATGTCACCGATCCTGGCAGGTTTGATCCGTTATTTACCAACGATCATCATCGTAGTCATCGTAGTTGCGATCTTAGGGACGATCTACATCTTTGCTTGGGGGGATCGTGACCGTAATAGCAGTACCCAAATCGCGGATAACAGCCAAAGCGTCTCAGTTTCTTCCGAAAGTTCTGCTAAGAGCAGTAGTTCAAAGGAAAAATCTTCAAGTAGTGAAAGTAGTAGTAGCACATCTAAAAAAGAAAGCTCAAGTACAAAAGCTAAGAAAGAATCTAAAAAGGCAACTAAGCAAAAGATCACTAACACTTCAGCTGCGGGTTCAGCTTTCGTATATGATCTAGAAAATGCGCCAGCTACAAATAAGATCGAAATGTCAGTTTCTGATGGCGCAACAGCTTGGAATGCTGTTTCAGCTAATGGAGTTCAAGTATGGCAAGGAACGCTTAGTGCTGATAATGCTACACAAACAATTAAGATCCCTGAAAATACAACAACGATCACGTTGAATTTAGGAAACTCAAAGGCAACCTCGATCAAGATCAACGGTAAGAAATTTGATTTCTTGAAAGAAAACGAGACATTGACTGTACGTACGATCACATTGAACGTCGCACAAACAACGGCACAATAAAAGTAGTATGGCAGAAAAAGGCGGATGCCAAAGCATAAGTAAATCTAAGAAAGGAAACTGTGCGCTTTTCAAAGTATGAAACTTTTCCGCCAACACAGTAGAAAATTATGAATTTACCTAATAAATTGACAGTTTTACGGATCATTTTGATCCCGATCTTCATGTTAGTTCTGCTATTGCCACTTGATTGGGGCGAGGTGGTCTTAGCTGGGACTGTTATCCCGACCACACAATTGCTCGGAGCGCTGATCTTTGCCGTCGCTTCGATCACGGATTTTGCGGATGGTCAGATCGCACGTAAGCAAAAATTAGTTACCAACTTTGGCAAATTTGCTGATCCTTTAGCCGATAAGATGTTAGTAATGACCGCATTTATCATCTTGGTGCAGATGGGAAAAGTCCCAGCATGGGTGGCTGCGATCATTGTTTGCCGTGAATTGGCCGTAACTGGTTTGCGCTTGATCATCGTTGAAAATGATGGTAAAGTCATGGCGGCTGAACTCCCAGGTAAGATCAAAACGATGACACAAATGTTTGCGATCTTGTTCTTGTATTTGAATAATGTTTTCTTTATCAATGCAAATATCATGATCGGCGAGATCTTATTGTATATCTGCTTATTCTTTACAGTATATTCAGGGTTGGATTATTTTTGGAAGAGTAGAAGTATTTTTGCCGATTCTTTTAACGATTAAAAATGATAGACTACTTCAGTTGTGAAGTAGTCTATTTATTTGCATAGAAATCTAAGTGATTTGCGTATCTTTAAAGTGAGGTTAAAATATATCAAACATTAGTTCGCAAAATGCTTGCTTTTTTTGAAAAAAATAAGTATGATATATGGTACAGAGTAATTGAACGTAGATTAGGAAACGTTCTTTGTGAGTAGATGACAAAGAGGAGGAGTAAATTTGGCTGACGAAAGACAAGTTGCTTTAGACAAAGCGCTCAAGAAGATCGAAAAAGATTTCGGTAAAGGTGCCATCATGAAGATGGGTGAAAAGGCTGATACCCAGATCTCAACTGTTCCAAGTGGTTCATTGGCCCTTGATGAAGCTTTGGGAGTAGGTGGTTTCCCACGGGGACGTATCGTAGAGATCTATGGCCCTGAAAGTTCTGGTAAGACAACAGTTGCCTTGCAAGCTGTGGCTGAAGTTCAAAAACAAGGCGGCCTAGCTGCCTATATCGATGCGGAAAATGCGCTTGATCCTGCTTATGCGACAGCTTTGGGCGTTAACATCGATGACTTGTTACTCTCCCAACCTGGTACTGGTGAAGAAGGGCTACAGATCGCAGATGCTTTGGTCTCTTCTGGGGCGGTAGATATCGTGGTCATTGACTCCGTAGCAGCTTTAGTTCCTAAGGCTGAGATCGAAGGTGAGATGGGTGATTCACACGTTGGGTTACAAGCACGTTTGATGTCTCAAGCTTTACGTAAACTTTCAGGTACGATCAACAAGACTAAGACGATCGCTTTGTTTATCAACCAGATCCGTGAAAAAGTCGGAGTGATGTTTGGTAATCCAGAAACGACCCCTGGTGGACGTGCGCTTAAGTTTTATTCGACGATCCGTTTGGAAGTTCGGCGTGCTGAACAGATCAAAGATGGTTCAGATGTTTTAGGTAACCGGACACGGATCAAAGTTGTGAAAAACAAGGTCGCACCACCATTTAGAACGGCAGAAGTCGATATCATGTATGGTGAAGGGATCTCGAAGATGGGTGAATTGATCGACTTAGCAGTTGAAAAAGATATCATCGAAAAGAGCGGGTCATGGTTCTCTTATGGTGGTAGCCATATCGGTCAAGGCCGTGAAAAGACAAAGGCTTACTTGAGTGAACATCCAGAAGTGGCCGACGAGATCACCCAAAAGGTTCGTGATACGCCAACGCTCACACAAAAAGAGAAGAAAGCACTCGAAAAAGAACAAAAAGCTAAGGAAAAAGAAGCGGCTAAAGTTGATAAAAAAGCAACTAACAAGCCGGTCAGTTTGGACTTAGGTAAAGACGACAAATAAACTTTAAAGAGTAGCCGTTTGCTAAGGCTACTCTTTTTTTGCGACACTTTTTAGATAAAAGGTCAAACAGACTGATAATGATTGACATTTACCAACATTAAACATTAAAATATTATTGTGTGTAAATTAGACCTAAGCCGTCGATTTACCACGATAAAATAGATCGCGGAGGTGCAAACTTGAACTATACTGTTATTAGTGCCATCCTCGCAATCGCTGTTTTGACTTTAGTGCTAGGTTTTGCTTTAGGAATCTTTTATCGAAAGCGTAGTTATGAACAATCGCTAGATGCCGCAACTCAAACGGCCAAAGGTATTATTGCTAGTGCCAAAAAAGAGGCTTTACTGGAAGCAAAAGATGAAAGTCATCGCTACCGTAAAGAAGTCGAAGGCGAATTGAAAGAGAGACGCTTTGAAGTTCAGAAACAAGAAAATCGTTTGTTGAAAAGAGAGGAGAACCTTGATCGCAAGGATTCGGTCTTAGACAAACGCGAACAAGCACTCACACAAAAAGAAGATCAGTTGAGTGCTGAGCAACAAAGATTAGATGCAAAGAGCAAAGAAGTCGCTTCGCTTGAACAAAAACAAAAAGATAAGCTGGAAGAAATCGCCGCTTTGACAAAAGACCAAGCTAAGGAGCTTATTCTTAAAGAGACGCGTAACAGTTTGAATTATGAATTAGCTGTGATGATCAAGGAAAGTGAAGCTCAAGCTCAAGCTACAGCTGATAAAAAGGCTAAGAGTTTGATCGCACAGGCTATCCAACGTAGCGCAGCTGATATGGTCTCCGAAACCACCGTCTCAGTCGTTAACTTACCAAATGATGAGATGAAAGGCCGCATCATCGGGCGTGAAGGGCGGAATATTCGCACACTTGAAACTTTGACAGGGATCGATCTGATCATTGATGATACGCCTGAAGCTGTCGTTTTGAGTGGTTTTGATCCGGTAAGACGCGAGATCGCCAAAATGGCCTTAGAGAAATTGATCCAAGATGGTCGGATCCATCCGGCACGCATCGAGGAAATGGTCGAAAAGGCCACTAAGGAAATGGATAGCCGGATCCGCCAGACTGGTGAAGAAGCTATCTTTGATCTTGGGATCCATTCAATGCACCCAGATTTGATCAAGACGGTCGGACGATTGAATTATCGGACAAGTTATGGTCAAAACGTATTGGATCATTCGATCGAAGTTGCTAAGATCACAGGGGTCCTTGCGGCTGAGTTAGGTGAAGACGTTACAATAGCGAAACGCGCAGGTTTACTACACGATATCGGAAAGGCAGTCGATCATGAAGTTGACGGCTCGCACGTTGAGATCGGGGTAGAATTGGCGAAGAAATATAAAGAAAACGATGTTGTTGTCAATACGATCGCATCCCACCACGGTGATGTAGCACCGAAATCAACGATCGCAGTTTTAGTTGCGGCAGCCGATGCTGTTTCAGCCGCACGTCCAGGTGCTCGAAGTGAATCGTTAGAAAACTACATTCACCGTCTTGAAAAATTGGAGAATATCTCTAATGAATTTGAAGGTGTGAAGAAGAGCTATGCGATCCAAGCCGGGCGTGAAGTTCGGATCATCGTTAAACCAAATGAGGTCACCGACCTTGAGGCAACTGTTTTAGCACGTGATATTCGAAATAAGATCGAAGAAGAACTTGAATATCCAGGGCATATCAAAGTTACCGTTATTCGTGAAACACGGGCGGTCGAATATGCTAAGTAATGGTTTTAGCAATTGTATCAAAAAAGCTGTAGTCCGATCAGGGCTACAGCTTTTTTGTTAGGCATGACGTGCTTGTTTTAATTTCTCAGCTTGTTTAGCACTTAAGTTGCCTAGAGTGACTAAACGGTCTTCGATCAAGTCTAAAACGTAATTACGATCCGCCTGATTTTCGACAAAATCGTATTTATCACCATCGATGATCAATAGTTGAGAGAGTTCGTAATTTTTTTCAAAATCATCGTAATAGCGTAAGAGACGTTGGTAGTATTCGATCAATGAAGGATCAGTTGAGATCTGTTCATATTTACGCCCGCGCTTTTGGATCCGCTTGATCATCGTATCATAGGAAACTTTGATCAAGACCATCAGATCGGTATCGTTAGCGGGAGTAGCAGCCTTGAGTTCGGTCAACATATGTCCCAAAAGTTCTTGATAGGTCGCATATTCGATCTGAGTGGCATTTCCCATATTGGTATTCATCTTCATGAACATCGCATCTTCGTAGATCGAGCGATCGAGAATATTGTTTGGTTGCTGCATCGCTTGCTTCATCATCATAAAACGACGATTTAAAAAGAAAGTTTGTAAGAGATAGGCATAAGGATTAGTAGCATCCTTATCGCCAGCTTGACGCTTTTTGGCTGCTATCTCGTTGCCTTTGTAAAATAATGGTAAGACAGGGTTATCTTCAACGGGTTCAAAGAATGGCTCTGAGCCTAATTCTTGAGCCAAGATCTGTGTTAGGCTTGATTTACCTGATCCGATTATCCCAGCTAGTGTGATCATAGAAAGTTCATCCTCTCGGTTAATGTACTTAACTATCTTACATTTTTAACGCTTGTTTTTCAATTGAAATTGGCGGGGATCCCCCTACCTTTAGACTGGGGTGGTTGACATGGTGGATTACTTGACTAATTGTTACGAGAGGCATATATTTCTCTATGTAAAATTTTTTATGGGCAGACTGTAGGTAAGATGATAGCCTGCCAGAAAGGCTTGTGAGACAATGAAAAAACAAAAAAGACAGCTATTTTTAGGGTCTTTGATCACACTGGGGATCGTCTATGGTGATATAGGGACCTCGCCTTTGTATGTGATGAAAGCTTTATTAGCGGATCTAGGAAGTCCCAAATACCTGACCCGTGAATACCTTATTGGCTGTCTCTCGTTAGTTTTTTGGACATTGATGCTGATGACGACGATCAAATATGTTTTGATCGCATTGAAAGCAGATAACCACGGTGAAGGGGGGATCTTTGCCCTCTATGCTTTGGTACGCCATCAAAAAAAGTGGCTGATCGTTCCCGCATTGATCGGTGGGGCAGCTTTGTTGGCTGATGGGACCCTGACCCCAGCAGTGACTGTTACCAGTGCGATCGAAGGGTTGAAGGGAGTTGCATTTGGTAAAAATGTTCCGATCGCATCGCAAAATAGTGTGATCATCGTAACGTTTGTGATCTTATTAGTGTTATTTTTGATCCAGCGATTTGGGACGAGTTTGATCGGTAAAGGTTTTGGCCCGGTGATGTTTATCTGGTTTAGCTTTTTAGCGATCGTTGGTCTCATCAATTTAGCTAGCGATCCGGGGATGTTAGCTGCCTTGTCACCACATTATGGGTTAAAATTACTGTTTTCACCCGAAAATAAAGTTGGGATCTTTATTTTGGGGAGCGTATTTTTGGCAACGACTGGGGCTGAGGCGCTGTATTCAGATATGGGCCATGTTGGGAAACGCAACATCTATTTGACTTGGCCCTTTGTCTGCACGGCACTTGTATTGAATTATTTTGGCCAAGGAGCATATTTGAGTACACATCTAGCTCAGATAAAAGCTCAAACTAACTTTGAAAATCCATTCTATGCTGTTTTGGGTCCAGATTGGTATTTGTTTGGTGTAGTTTTGGCAACGTTAGCGGCTATTATCGCGTCCCAAGCTTTGATCACGGGGTCATTTACCTTGGTCCAAGAAGCGGTTGGGTTAAAACTTTTACCCCGGATGAAAGTTGAGTATCCAAGTCTTTCCCGCGGGCAGATTTATATTTCTGCAGTCAATTGGTTATTGTGCTTGACTACGACGATCGTGTTATTTTACTTTAAGACTTCTGAGCATATGGAAGCAGCTTACGGTCTAGCAATCACCTTGACGATGCTGATGACCACATTATTATTATTTGAGTATCTGCGATTTAAAGAAAAACCGCTAAGTGCTGTTTTGGTCTTAAGTTGTTTTAGTGTGATCGAATTGATATTTTTAGCTGCTAGCTTGAGTAAATTCATGCATGGTGGTTATGTGACGGTCTTTATCACCTTATTGATCTTAGGCTTGATGTTTGTTTGGTTCTTTGGAAATCGGCTACGTGAGCGTTATGCAGATCGCTCCGAGATGATCAATTTAAAGGATTATAAGTCAATGTTACAAGCACTAGCCAAAGATGAAAGTGAACCACTTTTTACAGATAACTTGATCGTTTTAGCTAAAGTAAAACGCGATCTTAGTGTCAAACGTGAATTGCTGTATTCGATCTTAGATAAAAAGCCTAAGCGCGCTAAAGTCTACTGGTTCGTGACGGTCAATACGACCGATGAACCATACACTAACTACTATACAGTTGATATGCTTGGCACGCGTAATATCGTCAATTTACAGTTATATTTAGGCTACAAGATGAATCCAAGCGTCAACTTATATCTCTATCAGATAGTTTCTGATCTGATGCAAAAAGATGTCATCGATGAACAGCCGCAAAAGTATACAACAGCTCCTGGTCGGATCGTGGGTAACTTTTCTGTTTTAGCGATCCAAGAAGTTTTATCGCCAGATACTCGGATCCCGGCTTGGATGCGTTTGTTGATCTCGGCCCGGATCTTTATCCAAAATCACAGTACGACACCAGTTCAGTGGTTTGGCCTTGAAACTAGTGAAGTCCACCTAGAAAAGGTCCCGCTTTTCTTGAAGAAACGTTCGGTACCTGTGATCGAGCAACGGGTCATCTTAAATCCTAAGGACATCAAACGCAGTACTTGCGAATAGTTGATCGCACCCAGTTATTGGGTGCTTTTTCGTGTTTTCCTTAAAATTAAATGTGTTTGTGTGTTTTTTTATAGATTATACGGATAAAATTATTATATTTAGAAAAATAGTTCGATTTTTATTTTGACAATTATAGGTCACTTTGTTATGCTTAAAGCAACTTGAGGGCTGATCAAGATCTTGATAGCCGCTGGGAATAGTGTGGTAGCGGTGGGACCCCCAAGCTTTTGAACAGAGCTTGTTTGAAAATAACCAGGAAAGGATATGCTATATCACTTTCGGTCGTATTTTATGCGATCCCACATAGATATGGCGGGCACTTAGATTGAGTAATCGAATTAGTATTGTGATGGGCAGCTATTCTGATTGGGAGACCATGAAAAATACAGCTGCTGTTTTAGATGAATTTGGTGTAAAATATGATAAGGCTGTGATCTCAGCTCATCGGATGCCCGAAGAAATGATGACATTTGCTAAAGACGCTGTAGATAATGGAGTCGAAGTGATCATTGCGGGTGCTGGTGGTGCGGCTCATCTACCTGGGATGGTCGCTGCTAATACTGTTTTGCCAGTTATTGGTGTTCCCGTCCAATCGCGGGCATTAAATGGCCTAGATTCATTGTTATCGATCGTTCAGATGCCAGCGGGGGTTCCAGTCGCAACTACTGCGATCGGTGTGGCAGGCGCTAAAAATGCCGCTCTATTGGCGTTGCAGATCCTGGGTGTTACCGATAAGACGATCCAAAAAGACCTACTTGCTTATCGCCAGGAAATGCATGATAAAGCTGTAGAAAGCGGTGATCTTCTTGGCTGATGCAGTGCAACTCAAACAAGGACAGACGATCGGGATCATCGGTGGTGGACAATTGGGGCAAATGCTAGTTTTATCGGCTAAAGCGATGGGGCTAAAGACGATCATTTTAGATCCTGATGCCACTTGTCCAGCTGGACAGGCAGCTGATGCACAGATCGTGGCGCCATATGACGATTTTTCGGCTTTAGAAGAACTAGCCAAGCGAGCTGATGTCTTGACTTATGAGTTTGAAAATGTCGATCTAGCAGCTTTAGAACATTTAACAGATGCTAAATTATTGCCTCAAGGGACAAAACTACTACGGATAACTAAGAATCGCTTAGCTGAAAAGACTTTTTTGCATGAGCATGGCTTAAAGACCGCTCCATTTAGAGCAGTCAAGACAAAGACAGAGCTTGAACAAGCAGTAGCTCAGTTAGGTTTGCCAAGTATTTTAAAGACTTGTGAAGGGGGCTATGACGGTAAAGCCCAGTTTACACTTAAAGAAAAGGCTGATCTTGACGCTGCCAGTGAATTACTCGCGCAAGGAACATGTATCTTAGAAGGATTTGTGAACTTTTCTTTGGAGTGCTCTGTTATGGTCGCGCGAAATGCTAAGGGTGAAGTGACAGTCTTTCCGGTCAGTGAAAACATCCATCGTAACCATATCTTGCATGAAAGTATCGTACCGGCTCGGATCACACCAAAGGAACAGCAAAAAGCGCAAGCCATCGCAATAAAGATCGCCCAAAGTTTGAATTTACGCGGGATCTTGGGGGTTGAACTTTTTGTAGAGCCGGACGGTGAGATCTACGTCAATGAGCTAGCACCCCGCCCGCATAATTCAGGACATTATTCGATCGAAGCCTGCAACTTCTCGCAATTTGATGTACATAATCGGGCGGTCATGAATTGGCCAATGCCGAAGATCGAATTGTTGAAACCAGCTATTATGGTCAATATTTTAGGGCAACATAAGGCTTTAAGTGAAGACTTGATCGCCCAAAAGCCACAATGGCATTTCCATGACTATGGGAAAAAAGATGTTAGAGTCGATCGTAAGATGGGGCATATTACGATCTTGACTGACGATCTAGAACAGACTTTAGCTGAGATCAAAGCAACTCAAGTTTGGGATTAAAACAATTAAAGGAGAATCATTAATGATTTCACGTTATACACGGCCTGAAATGGCTGCAATTTGGACAGATGAGAAAAAATTTGAATGTTGGTTAGCAGTTGAATTGGCAGCTGATGAAGCCTGGGCTAAATTAGGCCATATTCCAGCTGAAGATGTCGAAAAATTAAAGCAAAATGCTAAATTTGACGTTGACCGCATTCAAGAGATCGAAGCGGTGACTCACCATGATGTGATCGCATTTACACGTAATGTCTCTGAATCATTGGGTGAAGAAAAAAAATGGGTCCACTATGGCTTGACCAGCACAGACGTGGTCGATACAGCTTATGGCTATCAATTAAAACAAGCTAACGATATCATCCGAAAAGATCTCGAAGACTTTACGCAGATCGTAGCTGATAAAGCACGGGAACATAAAAATACCGTGATGATGGGTCGGACTCACGGTGTTCATGCTGAACCAACAACATTTGGTGTGAAATTAGCTCGTTGGTATTCAGAAATGAAGCGCAATATCGAACGTTTTGATCGTGCAGCTAAGGGTGTCGAAGCCGGCAAGATCAGTGGTGCGGTCGGGACATATGCTAATATCGATCCTTTTGTTGAAGAATATGTCTGCGAAAAATTAGGGATCCGTGCCCAAGAAGTGTCGAGCCAAGTCTTACCACGTGATCTGCATGCTGATTACATGGCTTCCTTAGCTTTGATCGCTACAAGTTTGGAAGAATTTGCAACTGAGATCCGTGGATTACAAAAATCAGAGACGCGTGAAGTCGAAGAATACTTTGCTAAGGGGCAAAAGGGTTCATCTGCAATGCCACACAAGCGTAACCCGATCGGCTCAGAAAATATTTGTGGTTTAGCTCGTGTTTGCCGTGGTCATATGGTCACAGCTTATGAAAATGTTGCTTTGTGGCATGAACGTGATATCTCGCACTCTTCTGCCGAACGTATCATCTTACCAGATACAACGATCTTGATCGATTACATGTTGAATCGCTTTGGTCGGATCGTGAAGAACTTGACTGTTTTCCCAGAAAACATGAAGCGCAATATGGATAAGACATTTGGCTTGATCTACAGTGGTCGGGTCTTGTTGAAGTTGATTGATACTGGGATGAGTCGTGAAGAAGCTTATGACCTTGTGCAACCATATACAGCTAAAGCTTGGGATGAACAAACACAGTTCCGTCCATTGCTTGAAAGTGATGCAACGATCATGAGCCGCTTATCTAAAGAAGATCTTGATGATGCATTCGATTATCACTGGCACTTGAAACATATTGATGATATTTTTAAACGTGTTGGTTTAGAATAGTGTCTATAATATAAATTTAATATTTAAAAAGCCTTGATCGGTGGAGTTGGTTCCATGTGATCGAGGATTTTTTATGCTTTTATAAAAAAATCATAATATATTTTGATAAAAGTTATGAAGTTTATGAAAAAATTAAGGAGTAAATATATTGCTAACGGTTTCATTATTAGATACGATAAGGATGAAAATAATATATATAATCTTAGGTATATTATTTGATATTGTTATGTAGTTTATGGTGTTTGTAGAGGTTGGGAGGATTGATACAAAAATTGATTTTAAGCTATATGTATAACTTTGGGTTAGTTTTTGGTAAGGAAAGGAGATGAAGAGGATGAAAACTAAATTGGTGAGAAAAGTATGCGCTTTACTTTTGATCATTTGCCTACTTTTCCCATTACTTGGTCAAAGTGTACAGGCTTATGGAGATAATATTGAACCAGTGTACACTATTGACGATACAGGAACTTATCCAACAGCTTCTTGGAAACCAACAGGTCAAGAAAATGTCATCAACCATCAAGGTGGGACCGTCAGTGGTTTTGACAATAATACGAATTGGAGTGGTGATCCAAGTGATACCACTAATTCATACCTTAAACACGGCAATGTGGATGATCCGGATTTTATGATTCGAAAATTCGCACGTGAGACTGCTACTCCAGGTACTTTTGATGTATTTTTGAATGTTCGCGGTAATTCGGTCCGCCAAGAAAAAACGGTTGATGTAGTTTTCGTGGTTGATACCTCGGGTAGTATGGGGGATAGTGAGCGGTTAGACAATGTTAAGGCTGGGATCAATGATTTTATCGATAATGTTGAAAAGGCGAAACTAGGCGATAATATCCGTGCAGGGCTAGTGAGCTATGACGATACGGCTATTGTACAGGAAAATTTAGATACAGTTTCTAACAATGGGACGAGTCTAAAGAGCACAGTTAAAGCTTTGGAAGCTGGAGGTGGGACCTTTATACAAGACGGATTGTATAAAGCCAAGGATATGTTTAGTGGGAGTAAAAGTGATGAAAAGATGATCATTTTGCTAACTGATGGTGCCCCCACATATTCTTACCATGTAGAAAGTGCAATAAGTGAAGGTGGAGAAGTTTATGGAGAAACTTTCGACTACGAGAAATCGGAAGGCATTGGTAGCAGTGAGAATTTTCCATCATCTTTATTCTGGGATATGACGTATACAGTTGATGGTTTTAAAATAGATAGTACTTGGCCAGCTACATTAGGTGAGGCACGAAATATAAAAAATAGTACTGATATTGTTATTAATGTCTTGGGTATAAGTATTGCTGATAAATATAGCGCTAAAATGGAACTGCTGGCTAATAAAGGTCATTATTCGCCACAATCATCATCGAAGGATATCAAAGAGTATTTAGAGAGTCAAGCTGACAATGTTATCAGTAGTTTTGATACCATTAAAAATGGTAGTATAGTGATCCCATTAGGGGAACAATACGAATTTGCTAGTGAACAAGTTGGTATTACTTCTGTAGGGGAAAATGAACTTTCTCGGCTAGAAGCACCTTGCCAATATCAATATGAAGATCATATTGATATTGGCAAGATCAATCTTGGTAAGGGAGATGAAGTTCAGTTTCACTACCAAGTTCGCTTAAAGACGGGGACGGCTGATTTTGTGCCAAATAAGTGGTATCCGATGAGTGGAGAAACGGTGTTGACAGCTGAGAAGATCCCAGGCGAAAAATTTGGGATCCCATCTGGAAAAGCTTCGGGAACGACGATCGATGTCACTAAAGAGTGGAAGACTTTTAGTCAAACAGAATTGCCAGAAAACATCGGTTTCAAAGTCATTCGTAAAGTTGCTGGAGACGATGAGTGGCAAACAGCTGGTGGTGTATTGACTGCCGGTGACAAGTGGCAAAAGACTTTTGATAAATTGACATTAGCTGACGGTCAAGAAGTAGCCTTAGCTAAATATAATAAGCTTGGGGTCGACTACAACTATCAAGTCAGCGAAGAAACTGCCGTAGAGGGCTTTAACACGAAGATCGAACATCTTGGTGAAAATAAATGGCGCATCATCAATACTGAGTTAGGTCTACAGGTCGAAAAACGTGCTAGTCCAAGTGATGCTAAGTTAGATGGCGCCGAGTTCAAGTTAGTCAAATACAGTGACGAATTTGTAACTGAAGATCCAAGTTTCAACGAGAAACTAGTTGCTAATAGCAAGGATATCATGAGTGGCCTTAAAAATGGGCACTACGCTTTGATCGAGACCAAAGCGCCAACTGGGTATCAAGCCGAGCCAAATGCGCTCAAGTTCAGCATCAAAAATGGAAAATTCTTCGATGAAGCAAATAACGAGATCACTGCAACCAATTTGGAAGCGGGGCAAGATGGTTTTTATTTGAATTTTTCAAATGATAGCGCTTATATCTTGACAGGTGTTAAATATAATATACTTAAACCATTTACGTTGAATTTGACCAAAACAGATACTAAGGGCAAACAGCTCTCTGGGGCTGAATTTGAGTTAGTGAATGCTAAGGGTGAGCAGATCAAATTCGAATACGCTAATGACGCTAAAACTAAGCTCAAGTTCAGTGGTTTAACTCCAGGCGAGTACACGTTGACAGAGACAAAAGCTCCAGTAGATCACAAACTTTTGACTGCACCACTTAAATTCACCATCACAGAAGCTGGTAATGTCGAGTTTGAGAACGAGCCTAAAGATTTCAAAGTCGAATTAACTACAGGTGATGATCAAAATACACTTGATTTTAGGGTCGAAAATACACCACTGAAAACGGGGAGCGTAAGCGTTGCAAAATATACTACGAATGGTCAGCCTCTAGCCGATGCTAAATTCAAGTTGATCCGTTACACCGATGCGTGGCAGACCCAAGATGGATCTTTTGAAAAGACGATCACTGCTGATAGCGAAAATGTTTTAGATGATCTTAAATCCGGGCATTATGGGCTCCAAGAGATCAGCGCTCCAGCCGGGTATCAGCTCGATGAGAGTGTGGTCAAATTCAAATGGGAAGACGAAAAGTGGTTCGATGAAAATGGAAAAGAGATCACAGCCGCTAAGACTGAAAAGTTAGATCAACTTTATCTAGATCAGACTAATGCTGAAAAATTGATCATTTCCCGGGCGAACCGCTTAAAAGATACTGATCTGACCATCAAAAAAGTTAATGCCTTGACCCAAAAGACATTGGCCGGGGCTGAATTTGAACTAACAGATGAAACAGGTCAACGTTATGATATCACTACAACTGAGGATGGAATCTTTACAGTAACTAACTTACGTCCAGGTGCATATGTCTTAAAAGAAGTCAAAGCGCCTGCTGGTTATGTGAAATTAAGTGATGAGATCGAATTTACGATCACTGAAGATGGTGAGTTGAACGGTAAAGGTAATTTAAAACTGACTACGACGGGGCATAACTTGATCGAGTTAAAAGTCAATAACTTCCCAGCTGGGATCTTACCAGAAACAGGTGGACCAGGTCTTTGGCTCTATGTACTCATTGGATCGGTCTTAGCCGGATCTGCTTTTGTCGCTAGACGCTTTATCATCAAGAAGCGGGGGGTGTAGGTCATGAAAAAAGTATTCAAATCGATACTCTTATTGATCGCACTTTGTCTGCCGCTTTTGGGACAAAGAGTCAGCGCTGATGTAACAGAAGAACCCTTACAAGTTGTAGTTCAGCATCAGTTTGAAAATCCTGATGGCAGTGAGCTAGTTTACGGAGCAGATATCGCTTTATCGCTCTATGATATCTCTAAGCAATATCAAGCGCAAGAAACGCCAGCTGATGCGCAGAAATTCATCGAAAGTTTCTCTCAGTTGTCAGCACAACAGTTAAGGCAGTATTTGGCAGATAACGAGATCAAAAAAGTCGAAACTGTGACGACCGATGTTATGGGAAAAGCTCATTTTAAAGTAGCAGGCAATGATAATGCGTATTTGATCGTGCAAGATCATGCGGTCAAGGGCCAAACGATCTTACCGCTAGCATTTTCGTTACCGCTGCAAAATGAAGATGGAACATCTAAAAATATGGTGGAACTTTACACCAAGCCGGTCAAATTGACGAGTTGTGCGTATTTTTATAAATACGGTGTCAATGGTGACAAGCAGATAGCGCTAGCGGATGCGCAATTTGTCTTAGGGCAAGAAGTTGCCGGTGAAAAGCAATATCTTGCAATAGATGAAACAAGTTTTGTAGCTAGTGATGATCCGGCTAATGATACCCGGGTCAAGAAGTTTACTTCCGATGAACAAGGTCTGGTCTTGCACGATTCTGAATTAGCACCGGGACAATACTTCTTTAGTGAAGTCAAAGCACCAAATGGCTACAGCATTTCTGAAGCGGCTAAACGGATCGCAGTGACTGTTGCTGATGACATGCAGATCACAGTGGCGGGCGTTCAATTAGTTGAATTGGTAGCTGGGATGGTCCCAAGTAGTTTTACGACCGCACCTAAGATCTTAAACTATGCCATTTCAGAAGATAAGCCAAATCAAACACCGACCGTACCGACTGATAATGGAAATAACGATAACACTTCCTTTGATAACAGTGGGCCAAAAGGGCCAAGTGTTGGTGGAATGTTAGCCCAATTGGGTGAGAAGAAAGGCCTGGTCTCTTTGATCGGGATCTTACTGGTAAGTTTTGCAGTTGTTGAATTCATACGTCAAAGAAAAAAAGAGGTGGGAAAAATGAAAAATAAACTTAAAGCGCTCTTTATGAGTTTGTTGTTAGTTGCTTCGGTTTTGATCCCAAGTTTGGCTAGTGCAAAGACAGTCAATGCGGATGAAAATATTCCAGAAAATGTCAATATCACAGTACACAAACGCGTCTTTAAGAATGGTAATTTGCCAGGAGATAAGCCAAATACTGGTGATCTGATGCCAGACTTTGGTGGGGAAGCCTTACCTAATGTTGGATTTACAGTCTATGATATTACAGAAGAGTATATCAAAAAACTAGCTGAAACAAAGGATGCTCAAACGGCTACAGATGCGATGGTCAATAAGTATACTGATGCTAAGCCAGCTACTGTAGCGGCTGAACAAAAATTGACCGGTAAAAATGGGGATGTGACTTTTGAAGGTCTAGCTACTAAAGTTGATGACAAATTCAAGACATATATTGTTTTAGAAACTAAATCACCAAGTGCGATCACGACTAAATCTGCTCCGATGGTCTTAACAATGCCAATGTATGCGTACGATGATAAAGGTGAAGTGACCAGCAAGGTCTTAGAAAATATCCATGTCTATCCAAAGAACGCGGAAAATGAGGATAGTTATGAAGGTAAGCTCACTAAAGAATTGTTAGATGACACAGTTCACCACCACACTAATGCATGGGGCGTAAATGCGATCGATGATATGATCTTATCTCCGCGTGTTGGTCGTTTGCTTCAATACAAGGTAACTTACAATGTGCCTGCGACAACGATCTTTGATGCTGACAATGGTTTGACGATCGTCGATGATCCGGGTATTGGTATCGTGTTACCAGAAAAAGTTGCTAAAGACGCCAATGGTAAAGCAGTCGATACGATCGTTGATTCCTTGAACTCAAACGCTCAAGTTGCTAACGTGGTAGCGACCTACAATGGTAAAACAGTCGATGCTGAAGTCAAACATCATGAAGATAAACAACAAGGTGGGAACTCCTATTTTGAAATGAAAATCACGGGTGAACAAAATGCTGATCTAGCTGGGGAAACATTAGAGATCACTTACTATGCTTATTTAGCTAAGACAGAAGCTTCAATGGATAATCCGGTAGATAACAAGGTCACAGTTACAGCCGATACAACTAAAGATGATCAGACTTCAACTGAAGGTGAAACGACACGTGTGACAACACCATTTGCTTTGCGTGCTGCTATAGTCCTTGAAAAAACAGCTGAAAAGCCATTAGCTGTAGGTGGTTACAACTTCCAAAAGATCGATGCTCAATCAGGTAAAGCTTTAGCAGGTGCAAAATTTGTAGTCTTTGATACAGAAACTGATAATCCAAAGCAATCTGGTTATGTGAAATTCAACAAGAGTGCTAATGGTCGAAATGACCTCAAATGGGTGAAAGATAGCAGTGATGCGACCGTTTATACTTCTGATAAAAATGGTAGGATCAAATTGGACTATCTACCATATGGTGATTATAAATTAGTCGAGATCGAAGCGCCAACAGGCTATGCTAAGGGTGAAGCGCTCGACTTTAAGGTTGCTAAGGATACGTATCAAAAGACCGAAAATGCACCAATTGAAGTTAAAAATGCTAAGAAAGGTCTGTTACCTTCAACTGGTGGTTACGGGATCTATATCTTCTTAGTGATCGGTCTTGCTTTAATGGGCGGTGCTTATGTTTGGTTCCGTCGTGTTAGAAAAAATGACAATGTCTAAGTCAAATTAGACTAAAAAGAGGCGGGGAAACTTGACCTCTTTTTTATTACACTTCAGAAAGGATGAGCTATGAAAAAAACAAAGCAAAAAGGTGTTTGGCTCCAAGTTGGTTTGATCATAGTTTTTATCATTGGCGTCATTATCGCGCTCTACCCCTTTTACGTCGGGGCTTTGAATAATTTTATCGATCGTTATCGGGTGGGGCAGATCGCCCGTGAAAATACGCAGCAGAATGCTACACGTTTGGCCAAGTTAGAGGCTAAGAATAAACAAGCAACTGAAAAGGCAAAAAACGATCCCTTTAAAAATACTTCGAATAAGACAAAGGTCGATCTAAAGAAACATTTGATCGGTAAGGTGATCATCCCTAAGATCGCGGTCGATATTCCGCTGTTTGATACGACAAATAGTCAAACGATCCAGTATGGAGCTGCCGTTTTAGATGGGACCGCTTATCCAGTCGGTGGAAAAGGGACACACAGTGTAGTATCCAGCCACCGTGGTCTACCTGAGCGAAAATTATTTACTGATCTCAACAAATTAAAAAAAGGTGATATCTTTATTTTTGAAGTCTACAATAAAAAGCTCGCTTATCAGATCGAAGAGATAAAGACTGTGTTACCAAGCGATACATCGATCTTACAAGCTGAGCCAGGGCGAGATCTAGCCTCACTTTTGACTTGCACCCCGTACATGTTGAATACACATCGTTTGGTGCTAAAGGGTCACCGGATCCCGTATACTGCCAAAATGGACGAACAAAGTAAAGATGCAGTCTGGCGCAATTTTATCAAAAATATGCTGATCTTACTCGCCTGTGCGCTAATATTTGGTTGGCTACTCTATCTTTTAGTTACTACGATCTATGGTGCACTATTGAAGAAGCAAAAATTTGATCTAGAATTTTATTGTGTCGCTGCTGATGGTCGGCCGCTCAGTGGCAAAAAATTTGGCTTATATGACAAGCGAGGCAAAAAACTTTTACAGCGCAATGGGCGACCGTATTTAGTCAAAAGCGATGCCAAAGGTAAAGTTCGTTTCGCCCATTTGCCGGGTGGACTCTATAGTATTTTGTTGGAAGATGCTACGAGAAAGGAACGGATGGTAGTGGGTATCAAGAAACGTAGTGAGCAGCAGGGGAAATTTTATCCTAAGAAGTGGCAACGACCTAAAGTGATACATCTGGATAATGGATATAATTGGATCTTTTGAATGGTAAAATTCGTGTTTTGGTATGTTTGTGTGCCAAAACACGAACTTTATTTTGCTGTTTTATATATTTAAGTTTATATTTTTAAAATTTTAACAATAAATATTCGGTATTTTTGTTGACGTGATAGAAGGAGTTTGTTATCTTATAGATGTAAATTATCGAATTATATTTGTTGTATGTCGTTTTAAAGTTCGTTTTTAAAGTTAAAGGAGCAAAAATATAGCCATGGGCGAAGTAATTTATACAGGAAAAGCAAAACAAATGTGGAGCACAGATGATCCAGAAGTCTTACGGGTCGTTTATATGGATCAGGCAACTGCTTTGAATGGCAAGAAAAAAGATCAGATCAAGGGTAAAGGTCAGATCAATAATGAGATCTCGACATTGGTCTTTGAATATTTAGCTAAACAAGGGATCAAGACCCACTTCATCAAAAAGTTATCCTCGACAGAAGAATTGGTACATAAAGTTGAGATCATTCCACTCGAAGCGGTGACCCGTAATATAGCTACTGGACACTTTGTCACCCGCTTTGGAGTTGAAGATGGTCTGGTGTTTGAGACACCAGTTGAAGAAACATACTACAAAAGTGATGCTTTAGATGATCCTTTCATCAATGAATCACAGACTTTATCCCTTGGTTTAGCAACTAAAGCCGAACTCACCGAGATCTGGGAGCTTTCGCGCAAGACAAATCAATTGCTAACGGCATTATTTGCTAAAGCTGATCTGACTTTAGTGGACTTCAAACTTGAATTTGGTCGTTTGAGTGATGGAACTTTAGTCTTAGCAGATGAATTTTCACCTGATAATTGCCGGCTTTGGGATAAAAAAACTAAAGCTCATATGGATAAAGATGTTTATCGACAAGATCTAGGTGAGTTGACTCCAGTTTATGAAGAAGTTTTGGCCCGCTTACAACAAGCTTTAAAGGAGGAAAAATAATGACTGACGTAAGAATCTATGTGACCTATAAGGAATCTGTCTTTGATCCCCAAGGTGACACGATCAAACAAGCGATCCATGCATTAGGGCATGATGAAGTCAAAGATGTTAAGGTAGGTAAATTTTTTGATGTGACTCTTGATCCAAGTAAAAAAGATATCGAAACTGCCGTCAAAGAAGTCGCGGAAGAATTACTGGTCAATTTCAATCTTGAAACTTATCGCTATGAGATCATGGAGGAAGCCTAATGAAGATCGCAGTCGTTGTTTTTCCAGGATCCAATTGTGATATCGATCTCTACGAAGCTTTGCATATGGTTTTGGATGCAGATGTAGAGTACGTTTCGCATAAATGTGAAGACCTAAGTGCTTTTGATGCCGTGATGCTACCCGGTGGCTTTTCTTATGGAGATTACTTGCGTTGTGGTGCGATCGCGCGTTTTTCCAAGGTCATGCCTGAGATCGTAAAAATGGCCAAAGCAGGTAAACCGGTCTTTGGAACTTGCAATGGTTTCCAGATCTTGACCGAAGCTGGTCTGTTGCCAGGTGCCTTGAAACAAAATGATAGTTTGAAATTTGTTTGCAAGACAGTACCTTTAAGAGTTGAAAACACTAAAACACCATTTACCCACCAATACCGACAAGATGAAGTGATCGAATTGCCGATCGCCCATGCTGATGGCAGTTACTTTGCCGATGAAGCTACTTTAGCGGAACTGGAAACTAATGGACAAGTTGTTTTCCGATATGTTGACGAAAATCCCAATGGTAGTTTGCATGATATTGCGGGGATCTGCAATAAACAAGGCAATGTTTTGGGGATGATGCCACACCCAGAACGAGCGGTAGAAGCTTTATTAGGCAATGAGGATGGCTTACGCGTCTTCAGATCATTATTGGAAAATGGCACAGTTAAAACGGAGGAAAGCTAATGGCTGAAATGACACCAGAAGAGATCAAAACCCAAAAACCATATCTTGAATGGGGTTTGACACAAAAAGAATACGATTATATCTGTGATGAATTGCTCCAGCGTTTACCAAACTATACAGAAACAGGTTTATTTTCGGTCATGTGGAGTGAGCACTGTTCTTATAAGAAGTCTAAGCCAGTTTTACGCTTATTTCCTACCAAAAATGAACGTGTTTTACAAGGACCGGGGGAAGGTGCCGGGATCGTTGATATCGGCGATGGTTTAGCGGTCGTTTTCAAAGCTGAAAGTCACAATCATCCTTCTGCCGTTGAACCCTATGAAGGAGCCGCAACTGGGGTCGGTGGGATCTTGCGCGATATTTTCAGTATGGGTGCACGACCTGTTGCCTCACTTGACTCATTACATTTTGGCGAATTGACGGATGCGCGGACCAAATACTTAGTCAATGGTGTCGTAGCAGGGATCGGCGGTTATGGTAACTGTATGGGGATCCCAACTGTCGGCGGTGAGATGACTTTTGATGAATGTTATCGTGGCAACTGCTTAGTTAATGCGATGAGTGTCGGCTTGATGGAACAAAAAGACATGCAAAAAGGTCGCGCGACTGGTGTTGGTAATGCGGTAATCTATGTTGGTGCTAAGACCGGACGTGATGGGATCCACGGTGCAACTTTTGCGTCAAGTGATTTCAGTGACGAAAAAGAGACACAACGTTCAGCTGTTCAGGTCGGTAATCCATTTATGGAAAAATTACTCATGGAAGCTTGCTTGAAATTGACCCATGACCATAAGGATTGGTTGGTCGGGATCCAAGATATGGGAGCAGCAGGGATCGCTTCATCATCTTGTGAAATGGCCTCAAAGGCGGACAGTGGCTTGGTCTTAGAGTTAGATAAAGTGCCACAACGTGAAAGTGAAATGTCAGCTTATGAGATCATGTTGTCTGAATCGCAAGAACGGATGTTACTTTGTGTGCATAAAAGATATGAAGAAAAGGTCATCGAATTGTTCAAAGATTTTGACCTTGAAGCTGTTGTGATCGGGCGTGTAACGGATGATGGTCAGTATCTTTTGAAACATCATGGCCAAGTAGTCTGTGATATCCCAGTCAAAACTTTGACGGATGATGTTTTAGAAGAACCGAGCCAAGAAAGAGTACCACAACGTTTGCTCGAAGCTAAGGAAATGCCACAATGGGTCCCAACAGTCACCGATCCTAAACAAACTTTACTCGCATTGTTGCAACAACCAACGATCGCTTCAAAAGAAATGTTTACGCAGACTTATGATTCACAAGTGCGCACGAGCACAGTCTTAGGGCCGGGAAGCGATGCCGGTGTGATCAGAGTTCGCAAAACAAACAAAGCCTTAGCGATGACGACCGATGGCAATGGACGTTTTATCTATTTAGACCCAAAGATCGGTGGACAGATGGCAGTCGCTGAAGCCTGTGCTAATGTTATCTCTAGTGGTGCTTTACCGCTAGCAATGACAGATTGCTTGAATTATGGTGATCCTAATGACCCTGAGATCTATTATGAACTACACCATTCGGTCGCGGGGATGGCCCAAGCCTGTGAAGCCTTTGATACACCAGTTATTTCAGGAAATGTATCCTTATATAACGAAACCAATGGTGAAGCGATCTACGGAACTCCAATGGTCGGGATGGTCGGTTTGATCGAGGATGTAAAACGCATCATCCCTTCGACTGTAAAAAATGCGGGTGACGCTTTGTATTTAGTTGGTGCCAAGACAAAAGCCGATTTTTCAGGTAGCGAGATCCAAAAGATGCAAACTGGTAAGATCTTTGGCGCGCTAAATGAATTAGATCTACCTAATTTGAATAAGGTAATGAAACAACTTTTAACAGCCATGCAAAATGGTTTGGTCACGAGCAGTCACGATGCTAGTGAAGGTGGTTTGGGTGTTTGTTTAGCCGAAACATTATTCAATAGTGATCTGGGGGCTAAAGTAACGTTAAACTTGAGTAGTTCAGATTTCTTTAGTGAAACGCCTGGTCGTTTTATCGTCAGTGTTCCGCAAGCTAAGCGCACTGAATTTGAAAAAACTTTAGGGACAGCGCAGATCTTCTTAGGTGAAGTAGATGGCGGATCCAAGTTAGCCGTGACCTTAACTGATGCAAAATTTGAAGTTGAAGTAAGCGAAGCACAAAAATTATGGGAGGAAGCGATACCGTGCCTCATGAAATCAAAGGATTAAACGAAGAATGTGGTGTCTTTGGTGTTTTTGATACTAAAAAGGCCAATCAGCTGACATATTTTGGTTTACACAGTCTACAACACCGCGGTCAAGAAGGTGCAGGGATCGTCTCAAGTGATGGCACCAAGCTCAAACAATTCAGAAATAAAGGTTTATTGGCGGAAGTCTTTGCTAATGAAGCTGATCTGGATAGTTTAGATGGGAATGCTGCGATCGGTCATGTTCGCTATGCCACTAGTGGTAACGATTCGATCAACAATCTCCAGCCTTTTTTATTCAACTTTTATGATGATGAAGTTGCCTTGGCACATAACGGTAATTTGATCAATGCTAAAAGTCTTAGGCGGCAATTGGAAAAAGCGGGTTCGGTTTTTCACTCTAATTCTGATACCGAGATCTTGATCCATTTGATCAGGCAAAAGCGCGATCTGGATTTTATCGATGCCTTAAAAGCCAGTTTAAATGAAGTCAAGGGTGGCTTTGCATTTCTATTGTTGCAAAAGGATCGCTTGATCGCAGCGTTAGATCCTAATGGCTTTCGTCCGTTATGCATCGGACAACTTAAAAATAAAGCCTATGTCGTTGCAAGCGAGACCTGTGCTTTGGATATGATCGGCGCTAAATTTGTCCGGGATGTCGAACCCGGTGAACTGATCATCATTGATAAAGATGGTCTGCACATCGATAACTATACTGACGACACTAAATTGGCAGTTTGTTCGATGGAATACATTTATTTTGCGCGGCCCGATTCGATCATTCATGGGGTCAATGTGCATACTGCGCGTAAACGGATGGGGCGTCTGTTAGCCAAAGAACAGCCAGTTGATGCTGATATCGTGATCGGTGTTCCCAATTCATCTTTATCAGCTGCTTCGGGTTTTGCGGAAGAAGCTGGCTTACCATATGAAATGGGGTTGATCAAGAGTCAATATGTAGCTAGGACTTTTATTCAGCCGACCCAAGAATTGCGTGAACGTGGTGTCAAATTAAAACTTTCGGCTGTGCGTGGGGTCGTTGAGGGTAAAAAAGTTGCGATCATTGATGATTCGATCGTTCGTGGTACAACTTCTAAGCAGATCGTGAAACTTTTAAAAGAGGCGGGCGCTAAAGAAGTACATATGCGGATCGCTTCACCCCCATTGCGCTTTCCATGTTTTTATGGGATCGATATTTCAACTAGGGCAGAATTGATCGCAGCTGATCACAGTGTGCAAGAAATCTGTGAGTTGATCGGGGCTGATTCACTGGGCTTTTTGAGCACGGAAAGTCTGATCAAGGCGATCGATATCCCGAGTGGTAGAAAAGTCGAAAATGGCGGGCTAACAGTTGCTTATTTCGATGGCAAATATCCGACCCCGCTGTATGATTATGAAGCTGATTATTTAGCCTCACTCAAGCAACAAGAAGAAAGGAATTTTTTGCGATGAGTCGTTATCAAGAAGCTGGTGTTGACGTTAATGCTGGGTATGAAATGGTCAAAAAGATCAAACAAGATGTTGCTTCGACCGCACGTTTAGGGATGCTAGGTAGTCTAGGAAGTTTTGGCGGGATGTTTGATCTAAGTGTCTTAGATCTAAAAAGCCCGGTCTTAGTTTCAGGAACTGATGGTGTAGGGACGAAATTGATGATCGCCCAGGCATTAGATAAGCATGATACGATCGGGATCGATTGTGTCGCGATGTGCGTCAACGATATTTTAGCTCAAGGGGCTGAACCGTTATATTTTTTAGATTATATCGCAACTGGAAAAAACGATCCGGCTAAAATGGCGCAGATCGTTTCTGGTGTGGCAGAAGGCTGTCGTCAAGCTGGAGCGGCTTTAGTCGGTGGCGAAACGGCTGAAATGCCTGATATGTACGCCCCAACTGAATATGATCTAGCTGGTTTTGCTGTCGGAGCGGTCGAAAAGAGTAAGCTTTTGGATGAAAGCCAGCCTAAAGCGGGCATGAAATTGATCGGTCTACCTTCAAGCGGGCTACACTCGAATGGATTTTCATTAGTCAGACAGATCTTATTCAAAGATCATCAGGTAGACTTGGCCGACCGCCCAGCAGCACTTTCAGGTAAAAGTGTTGGTGAAGTATTGTTAGAACCCACGCGGATCTATGTTAAAGCTGTTTTGCCATTGATCAAACAAGGCTTGATAAGTGGTGTTAGTCATATCACAGGCGGTGGCTTGATCGAAAATTTACCACGTATGTTTGGCGACGAGCTACAGGCACGCTTAGATTATACCTCATGGGACAAACCGGCGATCTTTGGGTATTTGAGAGATCTAGGTGAGTTAGAGCAAGCTGATTGTTTAGAGACTTTCAACTTAGGGATCGGGTTAGTTTTAGCCGTTGCACCGCAAAATGTTCCAGCGGTCAAAGACTTATTACAGCAGGCAGCTGAGCCATTTTACGAGATCGGTGAACTGGTAAAACGGCCTGAAAATGCAGCTAAGATCGAGATCGATTTTTAAGGGGTGATTTGATGCGCACAGCAATTTTTGCATCGGGCAGTGGTTCAAATTTTGAAGTTTTAGCCCAAAAATTCCAAGCCGGCGAATTCAAGGCTGAGCTGGTGCTATTATTTAGTGACCATCCAGACGCTTTTGTGATCAAACGGGCCCAGAAATTAAAGGTCCCCTATGAGACTTTTACGGTCAAAGAATGCGGGGGCAAAGTTTTGTATGAAAAACGTATTATGGAGATCTTGGAGAAGTATCAGATCGATTTTATCATCTTGGCGGGCTATATGCGTGTTTTAGGTGAAGAGATCGTTTTAGCTTATGATAAGCGGATCGTTAATCTACACCCAGCGTATTTACCTGAATATCAAGGTCTACATGCGATCGAACGGGCTTTTAGCGATCATCAGACGCAAGGTAAAAGTCAGACCGGCGTGACGATCCATTATGTCGATACTGGCTTAGATACGGGCCCAGCGATCTTACAAAAGCATGTCCCGATCTATCCAGATGACACGTTAGAAACGCTCGAACAGCGGATCCATGCGTGTGAACATGAATTGTATCCTCAAGCACTAAAGCAGATATTTAAAGGAGAGTAAGCGTGAAAAGAGCATTGATCAGTCTTTCAGATAAAAGTGGTATCGTTGAATTTGCCAAAGGATTAGTCGCAAATGATTTTGAGATCATTTCGACAGGTGGTACTCAAAAAATGTTAGAAGAAGCTGGGATCAAGACCCTGGCAGTAGAAGAGGTGACTAATTTTCCTGAGATCTTGGATGGTCGGGTCAAGACCTTGAACCCATATATCCACGGGGGACTTTTGGGAAGACGTGATTTACCCGAGCATGTTGCAACCATGGAAAAGTTAGCGATCAGACCGATCGACCTAGTATGTGTCAACTTATATCCCTTCAAAGAAACGATCACCGATCCTAGCAAGACATTTGCCGATGCGATCGAAAATATCGATATCGGTGGTCCAAGTATGTTGCGTTCGGCCGCTAAAAACTTCAATGATGTGACTGTGGTCGTCGACAAGGCTGATTATGAGAAAGTTTTAGAAGAATTGAACAATGAAGGTAATACGACTTTAGCAACGCGTAAAAAGTTAGCGGCTAAAGTTTTTGCACATACAGCCAGCTATGATGCGATGATCGCCCATTACTTTGCTGAGCAATTACATGAAGTTGCACCAGAGAAGTTGACATTGACCTATGAATTGGAGTCTGAAATGCGCTATGGCGAAAATTCGCACCAACCGGCTTGGTTCTATCGGGATGCTTTACCTAAAAAATATGCGATCACTTCCGCTAAACAATTAAATGGTAAGCAATTATCTTATAACAATATCAAGGATGCCGACGCTGCACTGCGGATCGCCCGCGAATTTGAGGGCCCGACCGTGGTCGCTTTAAAACATATGAATCCATGTGGGATCGGACAAGCAGATAACTTGGAAAAAGCGTGGGATCTAGCTTATGCGGCTGATCCGATCTCGATCTTTGGTGGCATTATCGTATTGAATCGTCCAGTCGATGTCAAAACGGCTGAAAAAATGCATAAGTTATTCTTAGAGATCATTATCGCACCTGGTTTTGAGCCAGCTGCCTTAGAAGTTTTGAAACAAAAGAAGAATTTACGTTTATTAGAGTTAGATTTTAGTGCTAAAGATGAAACTCCAGCCTTTGAAACAGTTTCGGTCATGGGTGGCTTGTTGGTCCAAGAACAAGATATGACTTTAGAAGATCCAGCTGACTGGACTGTTGTTACGAAAAAAGCGCCAACTAAAGCACAAGAAAAAGCGTTATTACTTGCTTTAAAGGCTGTCAAGCACACTAAATCTAATGCGATCGTAGTAGCTAATACTGAACGCACATTAGGGATCGGGGCTGGTCAACCTAATCGGATCGACTCGACCAAGATCGCAGTGGGACATGCTAAAGACTTTATCAATGATGAAACAGTTTTAGCCTCAGATGCCTTTTTCCCAATGGATGACTGTGTTGAATATGCGGCTAAAAATGGGATCAAGGCGATCATTCAACCGGGTGGCTCGATCCGCGATGAAGATTCGATCAAGATGGCTGATAAGTATGGGATCGCAATGTTGACTACAGGTATCAGACACTTTAGACACTAATGGGCGAGGGTGAAACGCAAATGAAAGATGATTTAAAGTTATTAGTCGTTGGTTCTGGTGGACGTGAACATGCGATCGCTAAAAAATTATTAGCTAGTCCACATGTTAGTCAAGTTTATTGTGCTCCAGGTAATCCGGGGATGACAGTGGATGGGATCATACCGGTTGCGATCTCTGAGCTTGATTTTCCGGCACTTAAAGGTTTTTGTTATGAAGAAGAGATCGCCTGGACTTTTGTGGGACCGGAAAATGCGTTAGTCGCTGGGATCGTGGATTCATTTGAAGCAGATGGGCTAAAGATCTTTGGTCCAGCTAAGACAGCAGCTCAGTTGGAAGGGTCAAAAGACTTTGCGATGCGCTTTATGAATAAATATGCTGTTCCAACGGCAAGCTTTGCCACTTTTTCCGACTCAGCTTCAGCTATTGCAGGGCTAGCAGAATTTAGTGAACCGGTCGTGATCAAAGCTGATGGGTTAGCAGCTGGTAAGGGGGTCGTGATCGCCCAAACAAAGGAACAAGCTAAAGAAGAGATCGCTTTGATGTTTAAAAAAGGGCAAAAACGGCTCGTGCTCTCGGAATTTTTATCTGGAGCAGAATATTCACTCTTTGTTGCGGTAGGCCGTAAAGATTATCGGATACTTCCGATGGCGCAAGACCATAAGCGAGCTTTTGATCTTGATAAAGGGTTGAATACTGGTGGAATGGGGGCTTATAGTCCGTTGCCACAATTGCCAGAAGCTGATTATCAGCGGATGTTACGTGAAGTTGTTGCACCAACGATCGCTGGTTTGCGCCAAGAAGAGTTTGATTACTGCGGGATCTTATATATCGGGTTGATCATGACCGAACAAGGCCCGAAAGTCATTGAATACAATGTACGTTTAGGTGATCCCGAGACGCAGGTCGTCTTACCGCGGATCACATCTGATTTTGCAGAATTGATAGACTGTGCGCTTAATGGCAACGCATTACCAGCGATCGAAGTAACAGCTAAAGCTTGCTTAGGCGTAGTCGTAGCAGCTTCTGGTTATCCGGGTGAGTATCTCAAAGGACAAGTTTTGCCCGAATTAAAAACAACAGATGAGATCAAGATCGATTATGCTAATGTCAGTGAAAAGGCAGAGCAGTTTATCGGTAATGGTGGTCGTTTATTGTGTGTGTTAGCGCTAGAAGATGATCTTCAGCTAGCACAGGCAAAAGCCTATAGTTATTTAGCGCAACATGAATTTACTGATTGTTACTATCGCCACGATATCGGGACGAAAGCCACAGGAAAATTTTCTGGGATCGATGGCGAACTAAAAGACTTAGCCTAGTGTAAAAGCGGACTGGATCTGGTTCGCTTTTTTACTTGTCTTCTAAGTAGAGAAATGATATTTTTAAGGAAATGATTTGGACAAGGCAGGAAACTAGATGAGTAATTTTATGTATCAAGCATTCAGCGAGGTCGCTAAGCAAAAAGCTTTTGTGACGGCAGCCAAAGTATTGAATGTGACACCATCAGCGATCAGTCATTCGATCAATGGGCTTGAAAAAGAGTTAGGATTTGCATTGTTTTTCCGTAATCGCAATGGAGTCCAGTTGACTTCCGCTGGAGAAAAGATCTTACCGATCGTCCGTGAACTATTGAATACCGAAGATAAGTTATTAGAAGAAGCCGCTCGGATCAACGGGTTAGACCAAGGACGGTTGCGGATCGGGGCTTTTAGTAGTGTCTGTATCAATTGGCTCCCTGATATGATCAATACCTTCAAAAAAAATTATCCTGAGATCGAAGTTTCGGTTTGGCAGGGCAACTTTAATGAAGTCATCCAGCAGATCAAATTAGGAGAGATCGATATTGGTTTTTCCGCCTTACCGATCAAAGAAAATCTGGAAGTTGTACCGTTGTATCGAGATGAGATCTATTGTGTTGCACCTGAGGGATTTACGCCCCAAGATAAAAAAGCCGTCGTGGCTAGTGATGTGGCGGATAAACCGTTTATTCTCCAAGAGATCGATTATGATCGCAATACTAAAGAGGCTCTGGATGACTATAATGTTTCAGTCAATTCGATCCAATACAGTATCGATGATGCCTCGATCATTGCAATGGTCGAATCAGGACTAGGCTTTGGGATCTTGCCAGAATTAGCTCTACAAAAACTTTCGGGCAATGTCGTGCAGTATCCTTTTGCCAAGCGATATTTTCGGACGATTGCCTTAGTAACACACAATAAAGCCCAGCAAACACCTTCGACACAGGCTTTTATCCGCGTTATTATAGACTATTTGACCGAGCGCTATGGTGGGTTAGTGTAACGGGTCACAGTAAGAATTGTTAAAAAATTTAAATAAAGTCAAATTTATGGACTAAGGTACTTGCATATAGCATTAAAGTTTGTTAATATTCATAGGACATTGCCAGGCAAAGTAGGTGAATATTAATCAATGGAAACAAAATTAAAAGTTGGCGACAAAGTGACATGTGATAAATTTGCTTCATTGACGCATGATTTTGTCGGCGCGATCGAAAAGATCTATGAAAATTCTGCAGTGGTTGAGATCTTGGAACATCATAAAGATGATACCGTAGTCGTGAGCGATTTCCATAACCGTGCTGTAGTAGCTTTAGATCACATGAAAAAGAAGCCAGCATAAAAATTCAAAAAAAAGATGACAAACGAAGATAAGGGTGCTATAATTATCTTTGTTGTTGCGGGTGTAGTTTAGTGGTAAAATCCCAGCTTCCCAAGCTGATGTCGCGAGTTCGATTCTCGTCACCCGCTTCAAAGAGCATCTTTGGTTTCGGCCGGAGATGTTTTTTATTTAAGTTAAGAAAACTCAATGATAAAAGAAAAGTAGCCTGTGGCAGCGGTAAGCGAGTCTGGGGTGGTGGGAGCCAGATCGTGTAAGCAGGTGAAGCGCGCTTTTTAGAGTACAAGTGAATATTTGAGTGGATATTGATCAAATAGAGTGGTACCGCGGGAATTTCTCGTCTCTTGCAAAGTGTTATTTAACGCTATGCAAGAGACGTTTTTATTTTTAAAGGAGGATATAATGATGAAGGACTACAAACAATTAGTGGCTCAAGCAGTATATGCAGCAGTTGATGGCCAGTTAAATGAAGAAGCGATCATTGAAAAGATCGAACAACCAAAAGATCTTAAGTTAGGGGACTATGCTTTTCCAGCATTCGTATTGGCTAAGGTCTTGCGTAAAGCACCACAAATGATCGCGCAAGAATTGGTCGAAAAGATCGATACGACTAATTTTGAAAAAGTTGAAGCTGTGGGACCTTACGTAAACTTTTTCTTAGATAAGGCAGCTTTTAGTGAAGATGTTTTGCATGATGTTTTGACTAAACAAGAACATTTTGGGGATGCAACGACTGGCAATGGCCGCCAAGTTCCGATCGATATGTCTTCGCCTAATATCGCTAAACCAATGTCGATGGGCCACTTGCGTTCAACTGTGATCGGTAACTCGATCGCTCTTTTAATGGAAAAATCCGGTTACAAACCAGTCAAGATCAACCACCTAGGTGACTGGGGCACCCAATTTGGCAAATTGATGCGTGCTTATGAACTTTGGGGAAGTGAAGAAGAAGTTAAAAATGATCCGATCAACTCCTTATTAGGTTATTACGTACGTTTCCACCAAGAAGACGTTGAAAATCCTCAATTAGATGATGAAGCCCGTGATTGGTTCAAACGTTTAGAAGATGGGGATGAAGAAGCAACTCGTCTTTGGAAATGGTTCCGTGAAGAATCACTTAAAGCTTTCACAACTGTCTATGATCGTTTAGGGATCGAATTTGATTCTTACAACGGTGAAGCTTTCTACAACGACAAGATGGATGAAGTAGTCGAGATCTTAGAAGACAAGGGATTATTAAAAGAAAGTCAAGGAGCTCAGATCGTGGATCTTGAAGCCTATAACTTGAATCCTGCTTTGATCAAAAAGACTGACGGGGCGACACTTTACATTACTCGTGACTTAGCCGCAGCAATGTATCGTAAACGTACTTATGACTTTGCCCAATCCTTGTATGTCGTTGGTAACGAACAATCAAATCACTTCAAGCAATTGAAGGCCGTTTTAAAAGAAATGGGATATGATTGGTCCGATGATATCCATCACATTCCATTTGGTTTGATCACACAAGGTGGTAAGAAGCTTTCTACACGTTCGGGTCGTGTCATTTTGTTAGAAAAAGTTTTGGATGATGCGGTTGCCTTGGCTAAAGAACAGATCGAAGCTAAGAATCCTGGTTTAGCTAATAAAGATCAAGTTGCTGAAGAAGTCGGTGTTGGTGCGGTAGTCTTCCATGACCTTAAGAATGAACGTTTGAACAACTTTGACTTTGATTTAGAAGAAGTCGTACGTTTTGAAGGTGAAACTGGTCCATATGTTCAATACTCACATGCTCGTGCAATGAGTATTTTACGTAAAGCTGGTGTGACGAAGATCGATCCGGCTAAGGCCTATGCTGTAACAGATGAAAATGCTTGGGAAACTTTGCGTCTATTGGGCGAATTCCCAGAAACTGTTGCTCGTGCAGTCGCAGAATACGAACCATCTGTGATCGCTAAGTATGCGATCCATTTGGCAAAAGCCTTCAACAAGTACTATGCTCATTCTAAGATCTTGGTCGAAGATGACCAATTAGAAGCACGCTTAGCTTTAGTAGCTAGTGTAGCTGATGTCTTAAAAGAAGCATTGCGCCTCTTAGGGGTAGCAGCTCCAGACGAAATGTAATTTTCAAAAGTCGATCGCCACAGTGTGATCGGCTTTTTTTATGAAATCACCGTTAGAAATAATTTATTGATAAATAAGTTTTGCGCCAGTTGTTTAGTGGTAAACTTGGTGCAACAAACAATAAGGGGGAGTTTCGTGGTGAAGATCAACAATTATGCAAAAAAAGAGGATTATGTTTTTGATCTGATTCAAAAAATCGGAAATTTATCAGAAAAAGACCAAGAAAAATTTCGCACATCTTGTCGAGCAATGGTTTATGACTACAACGATATGTTGATGTTCAATGGATTTAAGGGTGACTTTGCTTGCTTTTTAGTCAGTGGGTTGGTGGCAAGCCGGTATTACAATTATGAAAGTGATAAAGACCAATATATGACGTTTTATAAGCAACAAGAGTTATTCTATCCTTCGCACGAGGTATTTGATGAAGATCATACGGAAGAAGAGTTGGTCGTATTTTCGGATAAAGCGATCATTATTGTTATTCCTGAAGATATTATGCATGAATATCGAGATAAATCGCCTTTCTTCAATGAAATGCTACGTGAGCAGATGGCATACCAATTGCAAAAAGAACGGATCTACAACATTTATTGCAATCTATCATCGACAAGAGAACGGATCAAGAATACACTTTTCTACTTAGCGGTGCTCTATGGGAAAGTTACCGATGAGAAGTGGGTCCGTTTGCCTCGGCGGATCGATCAAAACGTTTTAGCTTCTTACACTCGTGCCTCTACCTCACTAGTCAACATGATCATCAAAGAATACTGCAGTCAAGGCTTAGCTAAACGGGGACGGCGCAAGCTCTTGTTAGACCGCGAGCTAGTGATGGATTATGTCGCGAATACAGGTTTTAATGAGTTTAGTTGAATTTTTAGACGAGATCGAGTAAGCCTAATTTTGCTTGCCTGCGGAAGTTTGTTAAAATAGAGATACAATCTTTTGTCTTGAGGTGATTTTTGTGAAAAAAGAAATGCGCCAAGGAAAGATCGAGCAGCTGATAAATCAGCAAGTCATCTCTAATCAAGAAGAGCTGATGCAGGCGCTACAAGCTATTGGTATCAGTGCAACGCAAGCGACGATCTCACGCGATATCCGGGAAATGCAGATCGTTAAGCAACAGGATGGTAATGGTAAGTTACGCTATGTGATCTTTAAAGCTAACAATCAATCGGAACAAGATAAGCTGTATAAAGCAATTTCTGATGCGGTCACAGCGATCACGACGGTTGAATTTATGAATGTGATCCATACTACTCCACGCAATGCGAATGTTTTAGCGGCGATCTTAGATGATCTGTCTTTACCAGAAGTTGCTGGAACGTTAGCTGGCTTTGACACTGTAGTAGTGATCAGTCCCTCACGCGAAGCTGCTGCTCAGCTCTATGCGTTATTTATGGAACACGTTGATCCAGATAATTTGCTGTAGAAGCATTTATACTATAATGATCATTGAGATCGTGACTCTTAGTTGCGGTCTCTTTGTGCATTCTTAAATATTATTAAATTTTAGATACGTTTGGCGGAACCTTGCTTAGATGTGCTAAGATGATAATTAACGATAGTAGAAAAGGAATTTATGCGATGAATGATTTTTTAGAAAAATTGCGCCAAACTATAAGCCACTATGGTAAAAAAATTTGGACTTGGTTTTTGGCTAAGAGCCGACGTTATCAATTATGGCGGTGGTTGGTAGTTATTTTTTTAGCGAGTTTTTTATGCATGAGTATCTATCTGACCTTTGTAGCCAAAACTTCTAATGTTAAGGGCCTAAAGAACGCTTTAGAACAAGCAACTGAGATCTACGATAAAAATGATCAAAAGGCGGGTTATCTTTATGCCCAAAAAGGTACTTGGACTTCGATCGATGATATTTCACCTAACGTTATCGATGCAGTATTGTCGACCGAAGACCGTAACTTCTATAAAGAATATGGTTTTTCCGTCAAAGGAATCGCCCGGGCCAGTTTGATGCATCTCAAAAATAAGTTGACTGGCGGTAATGCCGTTACCGGTGGGGGGAGTACTTTGACCCAACAATTGGTCAAAAATGCCTTCCTTTCCCAAGAACAGACGCTTTCTCGTAAAGCCAAAGAGATCTTTATTGCGATGCAAGTCGAAAATACCTATAGTAAAAAAGAGATCTTGGCAATGTATCTGAATCATGCTTATTTTGGCAATGGAGTCTGGGGCGTTGGTGATGCAGCTAAACGCTATTTTGGAACAACGGCTAGCCAGTTGACGGTTCCACAAGCAGCTACTTTAGCGGGGATGTTGACGAGTCCAAATGCCTATAATCCAGCCGACCATCCCGAAGCCTCTAAAAAACGCCGGGATGTAGTCTTGAGCTTGATGGAAGATAACAATAAACTGACCGCAGCCCAAACTAAAGAATATCAAGCTACACCAATGGTGACTAATAATACGTATACCTATAATTCAGGTTATAAGTATCCATATTATTTTGATGCTGTTATCTCAGAAGCGATCAATCGCTATGGTTTAAGTGAATCAGATATTATGAACCGTGGCTATAAGATCTATACTTCACTTGATCAAAATTACCAAACGACATTCCAAGAAGATTTTGCTAATGACTATTTATTCCCAGACAACGCGGCTAATGGGGCTAGAGCTCAAGGTGCTTCAGTGGCACTTGACCCTAAAACAGGCGGTGTAGCCGCGGTCGTTGGGGGCCGGAGTGGGACGCATGTCTTTCGGGGCTATAATCGGGGGACGCAATTGGTGCGCTCACCGGGATCAACGATCAAACCCTTAGCGGTGTATGCTCCGGCTCTGAATAAGGGTTACCATTATGATTCGGAATTGCCTGACGAATTGAAAGCCTATGGAACTAACAAGTATACGCCACATAATTGGAATAATGTTTATGGTGGTGATCTCCCGATGTATAAAGCCTTAGCTGAAAGTAAAAATACTTCCGCGGTCTGGTTGTTAAATAAGATCGGGGTCAAAACCGGTTTTGACAGTGTTGAAAAATTTGGGATAACGCTAGATCCTTCTGATGAAAATTTGAGTTTAGCGCTAGGGGGACTTAAAAAAGGGGTCTCACCTTATCAGATCGCAAGTGCTTATACGGCTTTTGCTAACGATGGTGTCCGCTATGATCCACACTTTATCACCAAGATCGTCGATGCTTCGGGTAAGACGATCGTTGATAATACTGAAGTCGATTCGACGCGAGTCCTTTCAGCTAAGAATGCCAATGAGATGACGAGTATGTTGATCGATGTATATACAATGGGGACTGGGACTAATGCTAAACCAGCTGGTTATACGATCGCTGGTAAGACCGGTTCAACGCAAGGCAATGGGGTCGATCCGATGGCAGCAGATACCGATCATTGGTATGTGGGTTATACCCCAGATGTAGTTGTGGCTACCTGGGTCGGCTATGATTCTAGCAAAGATTCGATCGAAGACGCTGGTAATCGTGGTGGGGCTAGTCTGTTCAAGACCCAGATGGAAGGCATCTTACCATATACCAAGGAAAATAAATTCGAAGTCAAGTCCGCCTCAACGATGGCCGCTGAGAATAGTGCTGACGATGATAGCGATGAGAGCTGGTGGGATAAGATCAAAAATGCTGGTCAAGAAGGTACGAGTGATTGGAAACAGACTGCCGATTCGTGGCTTCAAAAAGGAAAAGATGCATTAAATAGCCTGTTTGGAAATTAGTTTTTAAAGGCTTTAGATAAAACTTTTTTAGCAAAGTGCGTTATAATAGATATATTAAGAATTGAAGGAGCGATATTATGGTCAATATTTATGATACAGCTAATCAAATGGAACAAGATTTGAAGCAAACACAACAATACCAAGAATTAAAAGCAGCTTATGAAGCTTTGAAGGCGGATGAAAAAGCTTATGCTTGCTTCAAGGAATTGCAAGATCTTCAAGGTCAATTGCAACAAAAGCAAATGCAAGGCAACATCACAGAAGACGATTTCAAAGAATTGCAAGAAGCTGGGGCTAAAGCTAAAGAATTTGAAACATTACAAACATTGATGTTGAAAGAACAAGCTTTGAGCATGTTGATGGATGAAGTAAGCAAGATCATCTTCCAACCAGTTCAAGAATTATACCAAGATTAAAATGAACAAAAGAGCTCTGCGGAGCTCTTTTTTTAGTCCTACTAACTGAAGCGAAAATGTGGTAAAGTTAGTACGAAACGGGGAAAAATAAATGAATGGATAGGACAAGAGCGTGTTAAAAAAATTATTTGATTATAAAGTTGATGAAAATTTAGAATTATTTGTATTGATCAAGTCAGCTGAAACGCGGATCGCTAAGAATGGCAAAAAGTTTATTGCTTTTAATTTTGCTGATAGCTCTGGCGTGATCAGTGCTAAATTTTGGGATGCTTCAGATGATGATATCAAGCGATTTGAAGCGGGCAAAGTAGTTCACTTGAAAGGTAAACGTGAAAATTATCAAAACAATCCCCAGATCAAGATCTTCAAGCTTCGGTTAGCTAATGCTGAAGAACCAAATGATCCGGCACTTTATCTCCAAGCTGCACCAGAAAAGACACTTGTGATGGAAGAAGAACTGAATCAGTATGTGTTTGAGATCGTTAATCCAACGTGGAATCGGATCGTGCGTTATTTACTCAAGGAATACCACGATGAGTTCTTTAAATTTCCCGCAGCTAAGTCCAATCATCATGCCTATGCGGGTGGTTTAGCCTTTCACACATTATCGATCTTACGCTTGGCTAAATCAGTGGCCGAACAATATGAAGAAGTTGATAAGGCATTACTCTACGCGGGAACTATTTTACATGATCTAGGTAAGGTCTTAGAATTATCGGGGCCCGTTGCGACGACCTACACGCTAGCTGGTAATTTGATCGGGCATATCGTTTTGGTCGATGAAGAGATCGTTAAAGCTTGCGCAGCATTAAAGATCGAACTTGAAAGTGAAGATGCGATCTTATTGCGGCACATGATCTTAGCACATCATGGACTATTGGAATACGGTTCTCCAGTGCAACCACACTTGTTAGAGGCCGACATTTTACATCAGTTAGATAATCTTGATGCTTCGATCCAAATGCTAAAGAAAAGTTTAGGGCATACCGAGCCGGGCAATTTTTCAGAGCGCATCTTTGGGATGGATGGGCGTAATTTCTATCATCCCAAACAAAAATAATTGCCTTGGAGGCTGATCACGCACAGGTCAGTGAAAAATTTGACATCACTAAAGAAACTTTGCGTTATTGGGAAAGATCGGGATTACTTCCTGAGATCCCACGTAATGAGAGTGGTTATTGTGGCTATGGAGAGTATGGGTCTTCTTTATTCAGGTCATGCGCAAAGCTGGGGTATCGATCGAGGCGCTAGTTGAATTTGTTGAGCTATATCGCTTAAAAACTGATACACGTGCTGCCCAAAAACAATTACTTGTTGAACAACGTGATAAATTGGAACAACAAAAGCGCGAGATCGAAAAAACTTTGAATTATTTAAATTACAAGTTAGATAATTTTGAAAGTCATGTACTAAACTATGAAATTGAAAAATTACACTATAAAATAGATGAAAAAGATCAATGAGGTCATATGGCAAAAAAACATTTTTATGCAATAAAAAACACGGGTAAGATCTATCGCACTTGGGCTGAATGCCAAACTGCACTAAAAAAAGTCAAAGCACCTGTATTCAAGGGATTTGCAACTGAAGCGGAAGCCAAGGCATTTTTAGCGGGGCAAAGTCCAACTGCAAGTTTACCAAGCGAAAGTATTTTCGTCGATGGTAGTTTTAATGCGGATGAGACGATCGTAGGGGGCGCTTTTGTAATGGTAAAAGATGACAAAAGTGTCCATGAACAAACGATCCGGGATGATAAGCATGCTGAGATCTTGCGGTTACGCAATGTTGGCGGCGAATTGTTGGCTACGATCTACGCCCTAAAGTATGCACTATCACTGGGAATGAAGGAAGTCACGATCTGTCATGACTATCAAGGGATCGCTAGCTGGGCCGATGGTTCTTGGCAGGCTAAACAAGATATTACCAAACGTTATGCTGCGTTTGTTAAGCAAGTTACCACTAAAGATGGATTGCAGGTCCATTTTCAAAAGATCTCGGCTCATACTGGAGTAAAATTCAACGAACGGGCCGATCAACTAGCTAAACAAGCTGCAGGGATAGCAATTTGAACGTAAAAGAAGCTGTGTCAGGCTTCTTTTTTTATACTAAAAAAGGCTACCCACGAAATGTAGGTAGCCTTTGAAAGTTCAAAGCTTATTTTGAGCTTGAGCTAGATGAAGAAGAGATGTAATCGGATAAGACATCTTTCAAGTCACTATCTTTGATGTTTACATTACCTTCTTTGAATTCTTTAGCAATGATCTTTTGCAATGCTGTTGAATCATTTAGTTTTTCATCAATGATCTGATCTTTCAATTCTTTTGTATGATCAGCCATCTTGCCCTTACCAGGGTTCTTGATGCTGTAGATGACATGGTAACCATAGCTTGTCTTAACTGGTTCTTGTGAGAATTCACCTTGTTTCAAAGCAAAGGCAGCTTTCTTGAAGTCACTGTCAAGGGAAGTATCCATGTTATTGAAGGAAGGTAACTTACCGCCATCATTCTTAGTAGATTCATCGATCGATTTTTCCTTAGCTAACTTCTTGAAGTTATCCCAAGAGCCGTCTTTTTTCAATTCTTCGATGATCGCATCAGCATCTTCTTTCTTAGATACCAAGATCTGTGCGACTGTGATCGTTGGTTCATAGCTCTTCCATTGTTTCTTCAAGTCAGCATTAGTGATCTTAGTATTAGCGATCACAGCTTGACGAAGCAATAAGTTAGAACGAATGCTCTTCTTAAATGCTGAAGCTGTCATACCATTTTGGGCTAAAACAGTTGAGAAAGAAGAACCATATTGTTTCTTATACTTATTGTATTCTTTGTTAACAGCTTTATCAGTGACCTTATCACCATACTTGCCTTCTAAGATCTTATCTAAGATCATTTGTTGTAAGACTTGCTTACCTGAAGTAGTCTTTTTCATGCTGTCGTAGTATTGGCTTTCAGTGATCTTACCACCTGATGTTGTTGCAACTGTTTTAGATGAACAAGCCGCTAAGGTGAAAGTCAACAAGACGCCGGCTAAAGCGGCAAACCATTTTTTCATTATGTTACACATCCAATCGTAAAATTAATAATTCTAATATAACACAAGTCACGTCTAAATTATCAATGTTTTAATAATTTTTAAGAAAATCAATCGTTTTGCTGAGGCAGTTTAGCTTGGATCTCTTTGGCTAAAGGTTCGACTTGTTCACGATAGCTTTCGATCTCTTGGGTCAAACTGTTGATCACAGGCTCAGAAGCTTTGAGTTCTGCGGAAAATTTAGCCGCATTTTCTTTGACTTTTTCGACTTTAGCAAGATAATCTGTTGTTTGCTCTACAGTTTGATCAGAAGCGATCAGTTTTTTGGTGAGATATTTTAAGATCTCATCGCGCTTACTATAAGCATAGGCGCCGAGAGCTCCAGTAATGGTCAAAGTCCACAAAAATTTTTTCATTTTTTTCAGTCCTTTATCTGCTCTGCGATCTTATTTGCGATCACTTGTAATTTTTCTGGTGTGTAGTCGGCAGAATTATCGGCAAAGGTCATTCCAAAACCATCTTCATTGCTGTAGCGTGGTAAGAGATGGATGTGTGAATGAAAGACCGTTTGATAAGCGACTTCACCGTTGTTGTTGACGATGTTTAGCCCCTTGATCGTTGGATCGGATGCTTTGACTGCACGCGCGATCTTAGGCAAACGACTAAAAACATCACTAGCTAATTGTTCGTCGTATTCAAAGAGGTCAGCAACGTGCTTTTTAGGCACGACCAATGTGTGACCTGGGGTTGCTTGTGAGATATCTAAAAAGGCTTTGACTTTATCGTCTTCATAGACGGTCACACTTGGGATCTCTCCGGCGATGATTTTGCAAAAGATACAGTCTGTCATATAAAAACCTTCTTTCAAAAATTTTAAATCTGTTTTTAGTATACACTATCTGAGCCTAATTGTTGTAAACTAAATGTTAAAAGGAAATAATGGAGGGAAGAGCATGTTGGGCAAACAAACGTATAGGATGCAAAACGGTATGATGTATAATGATCTAGACCCTGAGCTGATGCCAGCGCGTCAAAGGACTATGGCCTTAACGACGGCATATGATCAAAGCTACTCTCAAAGTCTTGCCAAACGCGAAGCTTTGTTAGCAAAAATTTTAGGCAAGATCGGTAAAAATGTCCATTTTGAACCGACTTTTCGCTGCGAGTTTGGTAAGAATATCTCGATCGGTGATAATTTTTTTGCGAATTTTGATTGTATCATGCTTGATGGGGCTAAGATCACGATCGGGGACAATGTTTTATTTGGTCCCCGGGTGGGTATTTATACAGCTGATCATGCAATTGATAAAACTGAGCGCCAACTGGGTGGCTGTCGGGCTAAGCCAGTGATGATCGGTAATAATGTTTGGATCGGCGCGGGCGTGCATATCGATCAGGGAGTCACGATCGGCGATAATACTGTGATCGGTGCGGGGAGTGTGGTCACACATGATATTCCCGCTGATGTCGTCGCATACGGAGTTCCGTGCCAGGTCGCACGTAAGATCACAGCAGCCGATAAAACGGGTTATGATCCCGCTGAAATTTAGATAAAGTAGGTAATTTAGATGACATTAGAAGTTGAAAATTTAGTCGGTGGTTATTCACGTGTTCCAGTTCTAAAAGATGTTTCATTTGAGGTCAAAGCCGGTGAATTAGTCGGCTTGATCGGCTTGAATGGGGCTGGTAAATCCACGACCATCAAGCACATTATTGGTTTATTACGACCACAGAAAGGGACGATAACTTTAGAGGGTGTGACTCTAAAAACAGATCCTAAAGCATATAAGCAAAAAATGGCTTATATTCCTGAAACTCCGATCTTATATGAAGAATTGACCTTACGTGAGCATATCGAGCTAACGATCATGGCTTACGGGTTAGAAGCTAAGAGTGCTTGGCAACGTGCCCAGAAATTACTCGAGCTTTTTAGATTAGAAAATAAATTGGATTGGTTTCCCGCTAATTTTTCTAAGGGGATGAAGCAAAAGGTGATGATCGTTTGTGCTTTTATAACTGAAGCCAAACTTTATATCATCGACGAACCGTTTTTGGGACTTGATCCTTTAGCGACCCAAGATCTCTTGGACTTGATCGATCAAAAAAAGCAAGCTGGAGCAGCCGTTTTGATGTCGACACATGTTTTGAGTACAGCTCAAGAATACTGTGATCGCTTTGTAATGATCGATCAAGGTCAAGTAACGGCTAAGGGTGATCTTGCAAGTCTGCAGACGCAGTTTGGCGATGAAACGGCTTCTTTAGCAACGATCTATCTCAAGCTCACAGGGGCAGGTGAAAAGCATGCTTGATCTGTGGAAAACACGTCAAAAAACTCATCAAAAGCAGATGTTTAAGTATTTACGCTATGTATTAAATGATCACTTCATCTTAGCGTTGCTTTTCATCTTAGGTGGCTTGGCTTTGGGCTATTCAAATTATATCAAAGCTCTTCCGACCCAAGAAGAGCTCTGGTATGCTAAACCGTTGGTGTTACTTATTTTAGTCATAAGTTTACAAGTAGGACGGCTAGCAACGCTGTTAAAACCGGCTGACATCGTATTTATTTCACCCCGCCAAGCTGAAATGGGACAGTATTTACAAAAAGCTTTACGGGCATCGTTAGTTTTTGCTTGGGTGTTCGATACGTTAGTGATGTTGGCCCTAGCTCCATTTTTACTTGTTGCGGCTAAATTGACCGCGGTCCAGCTCATCTTTTTATGGCTGTTGTTGTTAGTATTGAAATATTTACAACTGGATCGGCAACTATTAGGACTTTATCAAGCACAATTTGCCAGTGGACGTTGGAAATGGTTCTTAGATGTTGGTTTTTGTGGCCTTTTATTAGGGACAAGTCTTTATTTGGATCCGTTATACCTGTTATTAGTGGCCACACTTTTGACGGGGTATGTTGATCGATCAAAAAAAGCTCTTACGACCCAAGCTGTATTTGACTGGGAAGGGGCGATCCGGACTGAAAATGCAAGAATGTTGCAGCTATACCGTTTCTTTGCGCTCTTTACCGATGTACCTAATCTGCAGGTCGCAGCTAAACGGCGTCGCTACTTAGATCGCCTGTTACCGCAAGCTAAGCCTAATGGAAGTTTTACTTACCTTTATTGGCGGGCCTTGGTCCGTAATGGTGAAACCAGTGGCCTAGTCCTACGGTTAACGGTGTTGGGGACTGTTATCTTGTATTTCATCACTGAACCGTGGCTAGCCTTGGCTTTAGCGGTATTGTTCATCTATTTACTTGGGTTCCAATTGTTTTCTTTGTATCACCACTATGATGAAGTAGTTTTTATGCACATCTATCCGTTGGATCCAACCGGTAAACAAAGAGCATTTCAAAAGATGCTCGGGCAATTACTGTTTATGCTCGCGGTGATTTTTACTTTAGTTAGTTGGATCCAGTTGCAAAATAGTTTATTTAGTCTCGAATTCTTAGGCGTTTTAGTGCTTGAGGTCGCATTGTTGACTCGGCCTTATCTTAAGGGGCGCTTAGCAAAAAGAGCTTGACACTGAGCCTAGTTCTTTGTAGACTTATTTTAGTTATCGATATTTTCAAAAGGAGAGCCCCAGATGGATTTCAATTTGGAACATGGCTGGGAGATCTTACCGATCGATGGCGACACTGGCACTGCTTATATGGCGGTGAATAACGATGAACGTATCTTCATCAAGCGTAACACTTCGCCGTTTTTAGCGGCCCTTTCATTAGAAGAGATCGTTCCCCGCTTGATCTGGTCAAAGCGGACGGTCTCAGGTGATACCCTGACCGCTCAAGAGTGGTTGAATGGCCGTTCGCTAAAACGCGAAGAGATGTGTTCGCTCCAGGTCTCGGAATTACTAGCTCGGATGCATGGCTCTAAGCTTTTAAAAAAGATGCTATTACGGGTCGGAGGCAAAACGTATACGCCGGCTGATCTGTTAGCCCAATATTTTAATGGCTTGAGTTCTGAATTACGTCAGCATTCGCTATTGGCCGAAGCAACGTCGCGATTGAAGGCGAACCAGCCGCAACTTGAACGCTCGAATTACGAAGTATGTCATGGCGATTTAAATCATAAAAACTGGCTCTTATCTGAGACAGGACAGCTATATCTAGTCGATTGGGAAGCCGTTAAATTAGCTGACCCGGCTTTAGATCTTAGTATGTTAATGTGTCAATATGTCCCACGCAAAGACTGGAAGCAATGGTTGACGCGGTATGCAAAAAAAGAACCGTCACCGGATATGATGAAGCGTATTTATTGGTATGCGGTCATGAATCTTTTGTTGGTTATCAAACACAACTATCAGCGTGGTCATTTCCATGAAATGAACCAAGACATTATCAAGCTTAATCAAGTAATCAAGAAGCAAAATTATATTTAAATTGATGGGGATAAAAGGCATCAAAAACCTTTTGTCCCTTATTTAGTGAATTTTAGTTGAAAGGAAGTCTATGTATTAACTACATAGCAAATTATCATGCGTTTACGAAATAAACCTTGGGCTAAGCCCTTGATCCAAGAAAACCCACAATATGTCGTGACTGATCCGGCAGCTTTACGTGGTAATTGGCAAAGTCGTTTTGAAAAAGAACAACCACTATATATCGAGATTGGGATGGGAAAGGGTCGTTTTATCGTTGAGATGGCCAAGAAATATCCTGAACGTAATTTTATCGGTCTTGAAATGCAGACAGTTGCTACAGGGATCGCCTTGAAAAAACAGCTCGAGGCTAAATTACCTAATCTCCAGTTGGTATGTGCTAATGGCAGTGGTTTGACAGAATTCTTCGAACCAAATGAAGTTAGCGGGATCTATTTGAATTTTTCTGATCCATGGCCTAAAAACCGGAATGAAAAACGGCGCTTGACCTATAAGAGCTTTTTAGCTCAATATGAAGAAGTGATGCAAGCAGACGGTCATCTTGAATTTAAGACCGATAACCGTGGCTTGTTCGAATATTCATTGACGAGTTTGAACAATTATGGGATGGTATTTGATCAGGTGTGGTTAGATCTTCATCAGACACCGGATGTTGAAGATAACGTGATGACTGAATATGAAGAAAAATTCAGTCAAAAAGGCCAACCGATCTATAAACTCGAAGCTCATTTCAAAGCTTAGGCAAAAAAATTTTAAAAGCCAAGAGGATAAGTTATAATATACAAAAAGTAAGTAATTTATCTTGGAGGTATTTAAGATGGAAAAATTAGCAAAGATGGATAAAAAAGCATTAGAAGAAAAGTTGAGCACAGGAAAGTACGTATTATTCTTTACCGCTGACTGGTGCCCAGATTGCCGTTTTATCAAACCAGCAATGCCTGAGATCGAAGCCGAATTTTCACAATTCGAATTTATCTTAGTCGATCGGGATGAAAACATCGACCTTTGCCAAGAAATGATGATCATGGGGATCCCAAGTTTTGTCGTGTATGAAGATGGTAAAGAAAAAGCTCGTTTTGTGAATAAAGATCGTAAGACGAAAAAAGAAGTAGAAGACTTCTTGAACAATATCTAAAACAAAGGAAGTATCAAATAATGTTAATTGCTAGCTATAATCCGACCCAAATGGGTGATGTTTTATTGACGATGGTGCGCCCTGAAGCAGCAGCGCAAGCAACTGAACAAAAAGGACGGATCGTTCGTATTTTTAATACCGAAAATAATGAAACTTTAGGGTTTAATTTTTTTGATGTCAGTGAGATCTTGGGTGATCTAGCTGTTAAAGGTCAAGTTTTCTTGGATCAAGCTCAAGTGGAAGCTTTGAATCAAGCTTTACAAGCAGCTGGTTTTGAACCTGAATTGGTCGTTGATGATGAACCTAAATTTGTGGTGGGCTATGTAGCTGAATTGACAGAACATCCAGATTCAAATCATTTGCATATCGCTAAGATCGAAGTTGATAATGATCAAACGTTACAGATCGTATGCGGTGCGCCTAATATTGAAGCAGGTCAAAATGTGGTCGTTGCTAAGGTTGGTGCGATGATGCCAAATGGTGCAATGATCTGGCCTGGTAAATTGCGAGGCGTAGATAGCTATGGGATGGTTTGTGCAGCCCGTGAGCTTGAATTGCCTAACGCTCCTAAAAAGCGTGGTATCTTAGTTCTTGATCCTGCTGAATTTGAAGCTAAGACAGCTTTTGATTTTGAAAAGGGGGCTAAGCTTTTTACAGCTTAGTTTAGTAGCTCTCACCTGGGACTATGGTAGGTCCTAGGTGTTTTTTTACATAAAGTTTTATAAAAGTGGTAAAAAACCTTTTCTCCATTTTGAATAATTACTATAATGAATTTAGAAGTAAATTAGACAGACAGTTAGGATGAACACCATGGAACATTATGATGGACCAGCCTTTTACAGAAATAATGGTCGCCCGGCTACAAAAGCGCGGGTTCAGACTAAAGTACCAGCCAAAACTGAAAAAATGCCGACTAGAACAGCAACAAGTAACCAAAAGGAACGTTTAAACGAGTCTCCACGGGCTTTTAGTCCAAGACAAGTCCCGCGCTCTTTAGTTGCTGATCGGATCGTAAAAAAACGCCCTGATTACGATAAATTGGTGCGCTCATTGAAGAAAGCTCCTGAGGATTATTTACTCTTTGAAGGGACTGTTTTGTTAGGAACTCAGGCGATCGATCTAACGGTAAAACGCCCACTCATTAGTGATAGTACGGAGACTAAGTTGCCTAAACGCCCGACTGTATCATCACAACTTAAAACGCCGACCTTAGCTTCGGACAGTCAAACAACTAGTTCTAGTTTAGCGACTAGTGAAAGTTTGGACGACTCAACAAGTCAGGTCTATTTGGCAAGTTCGACTAGCCAGTTGCAAAGCTCAGTGAGTGATACGCACGCTCAAAGCACGAGCCCAGCTAATAGTGAGGCAAAAAGTGTAAGCCAAAGCCAAGTAACTTCAGAGCTTACTTCACAAGTTGAACTCACTAGTGAAGTCGCTACTAAATCAGAGCCACAGAAAATGACGGGGCTCAAAGCTGCTTTGGCGCATGAGAGTTCTTTGACACAAAGCCAACCAAGCGTGACAGCCCAACCGACAATACCTGAGTACGAACCTAAGCATTATCAGTTTCCACCTCTCAATTTATTGCCTGCACCAGTGATCGATGATGATCCGGCCTTAGACGATTGGGTCGCAAGTCAGGTCCAAACGTTAAATGAGACGCTCAAGGCTTTTCACGTTGATGCGACTGTTAGCGATTGGACGATCGGTCCGACTGTTACGCAATTTGAATTGACTTTAGGACGGGGAGTCAAGGTCAATAAGATCACCAATTTAAATGATGATCTCAAGCTTGCATTAGCTGCTAAAGATATCCGGATCGAAGCCCCGATCCCAGGTAAAAGTAGTGTAGGGATCGAGATCCCTAATAAGACTTCACGCCCAGTTATGTTATCCGAAGTTCTACGTTCAGATAAATTCCAAGAAGCCTCTTCACCATTGACAGTAGCTCTAGGTGTCGATCTGTTTGGGGAACCTCAGATCACAGATCTACAAAAGATGCCCCATGGTTTGATCGCTGGAGCTACCGGCTCGGGGAAATCGGTCTTTATCAATAGTCTGCTCGTCTCACTGCTCTACAAAGCTTCGCCTAGTGAAGTGAAGCTGGTCTTGATCGATCCTAAGGCAGTAGAAATGGCACCTTACCATGATCTGCCTCACTTATTAGCACCAGTGATCTCTGACGCTAAAGCAGCTGCGGCAGCGTTGAAATGGCTCGTAAATGAGATGGAAGAGCGGTATCAACGGCTGGCTGCTGCGGGAGCCCGTAATTTAGAGGCTTATAATGAAAAAGCTAAGGCTGCCGGAGAGTATGGTCTGCAATTACCATATATCGTGGTAGTGATCGATGAATTAGCTGATCTCATGATGGCCGCTTCTTCTGAGGTCCAAGATCATATTGCCCGGATCACTCAAAAAGCTCGGGCAGCGGGGATCCACTTATTAGTTGCGACCCAACGACCAAGTGTGGATGTTTTGACGGGAACGATCAAAAATAATATTCCGACTCGGATCGCCTTTATGGTCTCAAGCCAAGTCGATTCACGAACTATCCTGGATACCGCAGGGGCGGAACGTCTTTTGGGGCGTGGCGACATGCTCTATTTGGGAAATGGTTCGGGACAACCGACCCGCTTGCAAGGCACGTATATCGAAGATGAGGTCGATTTGGTAACTGATTTTGTTAGACAGCAGGGTAAGCCGAAGTATGCTTTTGATCCTGATAGTTTGAAAAAACGTGCTGTCGAATCAGAAAAACAAGACGATCTCTTGCCACGCGTTCTAGACTATATCGTCAACGAAGAGACGATCTCGACTTCCAAGTTACAACGCGTCTTTTCGATCGGCTATAATCGAGCTGCAGCGATCATTGATGATCTTGAAGCTAAACAATACATTTCACCAGCGCATGGTGCTAAGCCACGGAAGGTCTTTTTGACACAAGAAGGCTTGAATAAATTGCGCAGTGTATAATAAAAAACGACTGAGTGCGCCTCAGTCGTTTTTTTATTATACAGCTATTCGTTGAATATGAAATTTAAAAATGCTGGGAAATGTTTAGCCCAGTAAAACTCACTGTGAGATTCAGCTGCAAAGATATTTAGTGAGATATTATCCAAGGAATGCCCTGTCCGTAAAAGCGTCTGATAATAGCGTAAGGCTTCATCAATATAGGCCTGGGCCTGTTTTTCAGGGTCTAAAACTTCATCGTCACCAGCATCATTTTCGCTAGCTCCAGTTTGAATGTAGACTTTATTGCTTGGCATCAGGGGATGAGAGGCGACAAACTGCGTGAATTTTGTTTCATTCAACCAGGCGGCGCTAGAAAAAACACCTAAATTTCCAAAGATCTCAGGATATAATGAGCCAGCATAGGCAGTGATATAGCCCCCCATCGAACTTCCAGCTAGCAGTGTGGTCTCACGTTGGGGCAATGTACGATATTTTTTATCGATAAATGGCTTAACGGTATCTACTAGCCAGTCAACATAAGCTCGACCTAGGCCGCCAAAATGTCCTGTGCTATCAGACGTTTGAAATTCGGTCTTCCAAGGTGAATATTCATCGAGCCGATGTTCATCGCTATTGTCGATCCCAACGATGATCATTTGAGGTAGTTCAAGGTGTTGCTTGATCAAGGGAATGACCTTCCACGAATAACCCGCATACGCTTCGCGACTGTAAAAAACATTTTGCCCATCGTGCATGTATAAAACAGGATAATGGCGCTCATTATGAAAATAATCTCGGGGAAGTAGTACTCGGATCTTATGCTCATTTGAAAAATAAGGCACAAATAGATAGTGCGTCCGTAACTCAAGATAATAACTATTTTGCGGCATAATATAGCTGTTCCTTTCCCAATTTCTTGCATATATGACCAAGATATACTGAAAAAAACTTTTTGTCCAGCTATGATCAAAATTTTATTTGTATAAAAATAAAATGATAAATAAATAGTATTCACATTAGTTAAATTTTGTGTTAATATTAACGGAAAATTAAATTAAAGTTAGTTAATGATGGGTAAAATAAAATTTATTTTAGTATTTTAAGCAGTGTTAGAGCTTAAAGTAGCCGAGACATTGTAAATTAAAAAAGGTGGAGGGAGATCACATGTATTTTGAGGAATGTCAATTACATAGTAAAGTTTTGGGGCGTTCAATGAATTTTAATGTTTATGGTCATGCGGGGAGACCGATCTTAGTTTTTCCTGCATCTGGTGGCAGTCATAACGAATATGGTGATTTTGGGATGATCGCCGCATGTCGTCCTTGGATCGATAGTGGTCAGGTGCGCTTTTTTACTCCAGATTCGTTCGATAATGAAGCTTTTGAGGCTAATGAGAAGAGTCCCCATGATCGGGCCTTAGCACATATGGATTATGAGCGTTTTATCGTTGAGAAATTGGTACCGCTCATCTATGACAAGACACAATGGGCTGGCGGACTGATAACAACAGGATGTTCGATGGGAGCATATCATGCGATGTATTTTGGACTCAAATTCCCTGAGATCTTTGATACCGTTATTTCATTAAGTGGGCTATATGATCTACGGTTTGTCGTAGGGGACTATGGCGATGACGAGTTAGTTTACTACAATTCACCGACTGATTATCTCTGGAATTTAGCTGATCCGTGGTTTTTTGAAAAATATCGGCAAAATACCTATATCATCTGTACCGGTCTAGGGCCTTGGGAAGAAGTCGATGAGACCCGTAAACTTGAAGCGGTTTTTAATGCTAAACAGATCCCAGGTTGGTTTGATTACTGGGGAGCGGATGTTTCTCATGACTGGGTCTGGTGGAAAAAACAGATGCCATATTATTTAAGTAAATTATCCGAAACGGGACAAATTTGATTAGAGGGGACAAGCTATAATGAATTTTATTGTTATTTCGCCCCATTTTCCCGCAAATTTTGAGCAATTTTCAGTGAGCCTCAGCAATAATGGGATCACAACCTTGGGGATCGGGGATAAAGCCTACGATGAGTTGACACCGAGTTTGCGCAACGCATTGAGTGAGTACTACAGAGTTGATGATATGGAAGATTATGACCAGATGTATCGCGCAGTAGCATATTTTGCTTTTAAATACGGCAAGATCGATCGCTTGGAATCACATAATGAATATTGGTTGTTTCAGGATGCCAAATTACGGACTGATTTTAATATTCCAGGTTATAAGAACGATGAGATGGATACGATCAAGTATAAGTCAAAGATGAAACAGGTCTTTTTGAGCCACGATATTCCAGTTGCATTGGGAAAAGCTTTCCAGACCGCTGAGGAAGGTTGGCATTTGCTAGAACAGTTCGGTTATCCAGTGATCGTTAAACCTGATTCTGGCGTTGGAGCTAGCGACACATATAAGATCAGTGATCCCAAAGATTTTACTGATTTTTTGACCAAACGTACTCCGAATGTGACTTACTTTATGGAAGAATTCATTGAGGGTGACATCATAACTTTTGATGGTCTGACAGATCAAGCAGGGAACGTTGTTTTTTATTCTTCGCTTGTTTATCAAGAACCAGCTTTAGAAACGGTCCATCGCACGGGTGACATGTATTTTTATGAGACACGGGATATCCCCGAAGATTTTTATGAGTTGGGCATGAAAAGTGTAGCTGCTTTTGATATCAGGGAAAGATTTTTCCACTTCGAGTTCTTTAGAACAGCAGATGATAAGCTCTATGCCTTAGAGATCAACTGTTGTCCGCCGGGGGGACCTTCGATCGATCTGATGAATCATGCCCATCAGTTGAGCTTGTTTGAAGAGTATGCTCATTTGGTCAAAGAAAATAAATTCTATGGAGATAGTACTTGTCCATATTACAGTGTCTATATTTCACGTAGTAACAAGCAAGACTATCGCTATGATCTAGCTGAGATCAAACAAAAATATGGAGCTGAGCTAAAAGAGATCCAACATGTACCGGGAGTATTTGCTGAGATCATGGGAGATGTTGGCTATATTTTCAATACGGAGACTAAAGAACAGATGCATGCGATAATCGAATTTGTCGGTGCACTCAAGACACAAGCATAAGAAAAAAGCTGATCAAAATTATGATCGGCTTTTTTGTATGGCTATGACTTTAAAAAGGTTTGCGATCTATGGTAAACTTAGCTTAATTGTTAATTAAGAAAAGAGGATATTTACCATGAATATGGACACCACATATTTTTTTGTAGGCATCAAGGGGACGGGGATGAGTGCGTTAGCCCTTATTTTAAATGATAAGGGTTGTAAAGTTGCCGGTTCAGATATCGAAAAATACACGTTTACCCAACGTGGCTTAGAACAGGCTGGAATTGAGATTTTCCCATTTGACGAAAAAAATATCCATGATAAGATGACGATCGTTGCGGGTAATGCTTTTGGTGACGATCAAGAAGAGATCAAAAAAGCACGCGAATTAGGCTTAAAAGTCATGCGTTATCCAGAAGTTGTTGAAATGTTGATCGAAGAGACGACAAGTATTGGGGTCGCTGGTGCCCATGGTAAGACGAGTACTTCAGGCTTGTTGGCTCATGTTTTAAGTGGGGTCTCACCAACAAGTTATTTGGTCGGAGATGGCTCGGGTAAGGGAATTCCTGATGCACGTTTCTTTGTGTTTGAAGCTGATGAATATCGGCGTCATTTTGTGGCATACCATCCAGATTACACGATCATGACCAATATCGACTTTGATCATCCGGATTATTTCACCGGGATCGAAGATGTTTGTGATGCCTTTGAAACTTTGGCTAAACAAACTAAAAAGGGTCTCTTTGTTTGGGGTGAAGATAAATACCTTCGTAAACTAAAAGCAGATGTACCAGTATATTATTATGGGACTGAAGCTAACGATGACGTGCGTGCTGAAAATATCAAACGCACAACTAAGGGTTCGACTTTTGATGTATATCTACACGATGAATATCTAGGTAACTATGAGATCCCAATGTTTGGTAAGCACAATATCTTGAACATTTTAGCTGTGATCGCGGTTTCGCACATGGAAAAAGTCGATCAAGAAGAGATCAAAAAAGAATTATTGACTTTCAAGGGTGTTAAGCGTCGGTTTACTGAAAAGCGTGTCGCTGACATGGTGATCATTGATGACTATGCTCACCATCCATCTGAGATCACTGCGACTCTAGATGCTGCACGACAACAATATCCAGATAAGAAGATCATTGCAGTCTTCCAACCGCATACTTTCAGTCGGACGATCGCGTTGATGGATGAATTTGCTAAGAGTTTAGACCTAGCCGATAAAGTCTATTTGACGGATATCTTTAGTTCGATCCGTGAACATGACGGTAAAGTTTCTGCCAAAGATCTAGGTGAAAAGATCACTAAGGGTGGCGAAGTTTTAGCTTTAGATAACATGTCACCATTGCTTGATTACCATGATGATGTTGTTGTCTTCATGGGTGCAGGCGATATTCAAAAATACGAATATGCTTATGAAAAATTATTGAGCAATCTTAGCTTGAACAATAACTAATATACTTAGTGCTGCATAAATAACAGGGGCCTCACTATGATCAGATCGTAGTGAGGCCCCTGTTATTTATACACTAGGTCATTATTCAGGTAAGAGGATGATAAAGTCTAGCAAACGTTTAGCATAACTGGTATTAGCATTGAAGTTATGGTAGACCCGTTTTGCTTTAGTGACATTATCGGTGATGATCCCATCTACATCCAAAAAGGCTGCATTTTTAAAATCGTTTTCACTATTGACAGTCCAAGAATAAACTTTTTTGAAACTGAGCTTGGCTTGGGTGACAAAGGAATCATTTAAAGTTGTCTTTTCCATCGTATACCCATTAGCTGGTGTTTGAGGGAAGATGAAATTATACGGTAGGATATAGTAGGTATTTAGCGTAGGAGCATATTTTTTAGCACTAGTGATAACTTTATAGTCAAGTGATTGCAACTCATGTTTATTTTGTTTGAGAGTAGCTTCGTACGTGTCAAAGAAATTCTTTAACATATTTTTTGAATCACGTTTAGTTGTTTTGATCTCAACTAATAGCTTTTGATCATATTGTTTGGCAACATTCAGATACTCATCAAAACTAGGGATCTTAGCTTGATGACCATTTTCGTGTACGGTCAAAGCTGTCAGTTGTGCGAGTGTCAATTCTTGGGGACTGGCATCAAGCTTGGCGAGTTGTTTTAGATTTTCATCGTGCATGACGACGAATTTATGATCTTTAGTTTCTTGAATATCGATCTCGATGTAATCGGGTCTGGCTTGAGCGGTCTTACGTAGAGCAGGGAGCGTATTTTGGACACCATTTTGCGCATCGACGCCCCGGTGTGAGATGATCAATGGTGTTTGGCCTAAATGAACTAAATAGACCCCATTACCTAATAGGGCTCCAAGTGCAAATAAAGCAAATAATGGCTTAGCTACCTTGCTGAGCCAACTTTTTTTAGTACTCTTATAGGTCGCTAAAGTAACGTCAGCTGGTAAAATGAGTTGCAACAGGGCAACACTAGCCCAGACCGAGATCAGAAATGAACCGACTTGCAGCAAGGTAACATTGATACTGCCACCGATAAGTGCGCTCCACGGAGCGGTCTGGTCGAGTCCAAGCTGGATCGCGTATAAAATACCGATCAGACTCAAGTTAGCGATGAGCGCAATAAGTGAGATCTTTAGTAATTTTAACGTATAGACCCAAAATTTATTTTTCGTCAGTTGCCAACTTTGAGCGAGTGCTGCTTTGATCTTGAGCTTTTCAAAAAGCATCAGGGGTAACACAAAGAGCAAGCGGATGCTCAAAATAAAGATCGCTAAATAAAAAATACCGATCAAAGTTGCATAAAGTGGTTTTTGTAGGAGAAAATCCAAGATAAATTCAGGAATGACCACTTTACTCAAAAGCGGTGAATTAAAGAAGATCCCACTAAAAGGTACGATCAATAAGAAATAGCCAGCAAAAAAGCAGATCTCGAGTGGGTCGAGTTGGCGTAGTTGCCGGGCAGTGTCTTTGAGGATCGTCCGAAAGCTGAATTCATCTTGCCTGATCCGAACAACACCGTTTAAGATGAGCGCGAATTGCCCAAAAACACAGATGATCAAAATGATCAATTTCAATAGCAAGCCTAAAGCGATATAGGGATGGCTCGTAACGGGTGAAAGAGCATTAGTATAAGATAAATAGGGGATCGCACCTAAATTCAATAGTAGCGAAGTCCACGTATTAAAGAGAGGGATAACCCCGACCTCAAGTGAAAGTTCGACCACTAAAAAGAGGATCAAATAATTTTTCCAATGTAAGCTAAAATCGCGTTTCAAACGCATCATATCACTGCTATATAAAATGTAGAACAATATAGAAGTTTAAGTACATTCTTCTACATTGTTAGAAAGAATTATATAGTTTTTCCTTTCCTAATTTTATTTACTGCCGTCAACATTAGTATTCCCATATCCTAACGAGAGGGTAATGACAGTGACTAACTCTTACAGTTTAAGGGTGTAGCCCACCCCTGTATTTTTTTAATTAATTAAAGCCAAAAGATTGTAAACCGCATTTTCATCTCGGTCCATAACACTTCCGCATTCATAACAGATATATTCGTTATGCTTAGTTCCATGCTTTAGGTTACCGTTAAGTCCGACTTTATCTGCACCAGTCTTAATATGACCACACTTAGAACAGCGTTGGGTGCTTGGATAATACTTATCAGCTAAGATAAGTTTCTTACCGTTCCAATCGCACTTATAACCCAGTATCTGTCTGAAATGACCAAACATTGAACGCTGTAGCCCCTTGGAAGCAACATGAGTCATCTGCATTTCTTTAACCGCCAAATCTTCAATTACGATCTTGTCGTATTCTTCAACTAATTGAGTTGTAAACTTCTGCATAATATCATGTTGGATATTAGCTACTTTGCGATAATCACGTTGCAACTTGGCTCTCGTCTTAACATAATCATTACTTTTAGTAGCTCGTTTCCCATTTACAACACGCTTTCTAGCTAACGTGCGTTGATAATGCTTGATACGCTTATATAAATGTTTTAGGTCATCTGGTAAAGTGTTGATCTTACCTTCCGTATAGTTAATGTGCCCGACATTGACATCAATAGCTGTTACATGGTCAGTTTTAGGCTTTGTTTCAATATTGACTTCAAAAGGTAAACTTGCCCAATATTTACCATTTTCACGGTAAATTGAAACAACTTTTAATTCACCAGTTAACAACTTAGCGCCACTCATGCGAATGTCATACCAATTCTTAATTCCATGTGGTTTATCCAAGCGCAACTTACCCTTAATAATCTTGGCACGGTCAGTTTTAAAACCCTGTCTAGTGGCTTTCTTTGATTTAAAACGTGGTTTACCCCAATCAACTTGTGCCTTATCAAAAAAGTTCTTCCACGCTTTATTTAAGTCGCTAATTGCTAGTTGTAAGCAACGGGCTGAAAAACGATATTGCCAATCAGCTTTATTAGCCACTAACTCGTTGCGAACCTTGTATTCATTTGGTCTGAGGCGCTTATCATCTAAGATCAATGCTTCTTCATACATATCATTCCATAAAGCCAAACCAGCATTCCAGCAATATCTGCGATAATCACACAAGTCATCTAAGACTTTCTGCATGGTTTTATTTGGATAAAGTCTAACTTTTTGGGTTCTTAACACCATTATTTTCACCACCTTTCAAAGATCTGTCGTTTTCTAGTTTATGCTTATATTTACGTAAACCATATAAACGACAGGAAAATACGTGTACAATACTCAACATATCATCAATCATTTCTTGCGTTGGACTAGTTTTAACATTATTCAATACCACAATCTTAGTATTATGTATTTTACATAATCGTTCAAACCACTCATAACCAAAACGAATAAATCTATCTTTATAAGTAATGTAAATCGTATCAATCTGATTATTCATTACTTCTTCTAGCAATTTATTCCACTTTTTTCGATTGTAGTTAAGCCCACTGCCAACATCAGTAATTGTTTCATCTAAAATGATGCCTTTAGCGTTAACGTATTGCCTAATAAAGTCAATTTGATTTTTTAAATCATCTCTTTGACTATTTGTTGATACTCTAGCATAGGCGACTACTTTGCGCTTGTTGGACTCTGATTTACCAATATAGTTTAAATATTGTTCTTCAGTATAATATCTTCGATTGGTGGGAGTCCGATATGCTTTTAACACACCTTTACTATCCCAAATTTGCAAAGTTCTGACTGTAACACCTAAACGTTCAGCCATTTCTTTCGGCTTTAACATTGTCATAATAACCACCCACTTTTACTTCTTTCCATGGTTTGTTATAACAAATTTTTCTACATTATTCTATGTTTTTGGTAACAGTTAACCACTCCAATTTTTTAAATTTTTATTACATTGTACCCAATACAATGCGTTGGAACAACAATTATCCTTAAATCTAGGTACTTTGATCCAGACCTAACGATTGAGCAAAAAGAAGTGGTATGCTATCATTAAGGCAGACCACTTAGAGGAAGGTGAAGCTATATGCCTGATGATGTGCATCGGCAGGGCAAAACGATCGCTGAGATCAAAGAAGGCGATTCATTGACTGTAACGGAAAGTATCTCAGAACGAGATCTGTTGATCTATTTGGGACTGACTAACGATAATAACCCACTGTATATTCAAAATGAATATGCACAAAAATTAGGGTACGCTGGTCCAGTTGTGCCCCCAGTGTTGTTGAGTGGGATCATTACGAGCTCAGTTTCAAAATTATTACCTGGACCTGGGAGTGAAGTAGTGAATTTTTCAGCTAACTTCATTCGGCCAGTCTATCATGATGAGATCGTCACATTCAGTTTTGAAGTGATCAAAGTTGATACGATGAAAGAAGTTGTGATGATCTCAGTTGAGGGTAATAACCGTCAAAATGAACGCGTTTTAGATTCAGTTGTCATGGCTCGGCCTCCGCGTCAGCAAGATTAGCTACATTTATAATTAGTTAGATAATTGAAAGAAGGAGAATTTTATGAATAACAATCCCGAAGTTTACGGTAATAGTAATGCTGGCTTGAACAGTTTCTTTACTAAGATGTATGGGTATATGAGTGCTGCAGTGGCAGTTTCGGCGTTAACGGCTTTCTTGGGTTCGTTTAGTCCGACTGTGATCCGGTTTATGAGTAATCCGATCGCCTTATTTGCGGTCTTTGGGGTCCAATTAGTTTTGGCTTACTCCATGTCATCGCTTAAGTCACAACGCTCACCATTAGTCAGTGCCTTAGGTTTGTTTGTCTTTGCCGGGTTGGAAGGTCTGCTCTTTAGTGGGATCTTCATCGTTTACACGGCCCAAAACATTACGAGTGCTTTTGTTTCCGCCTTTGTGATGTTTGCCGTTTTATCCTTTATGGGATCAACAACTAAAAAAGATCTCTCAGGGATCGGCCGCCAAGCTCGTGCAGCTTTGATCGCGTTTATCATCGTATCGTTGATCAACATGTTCTTGCAAAGCCCAATGATCACTTATGTCTTTTCCTTTATCGGCTTAGTGATCTTTGCCGGTTTGACAGCTTGGGATACTCAACGTTTACGTCAAATGTATCTTCAAATGGGTTCACAAGTAAATGTTAATAATTTGGCCTTGATGGGTGCTTTACAGCTCTACTTAGATTTTATCAACATCTTTATCTTCTTGTTGAATATCTTTACCGGTGCTGGTGGCGACCGCGACTAGTCAAACGAGTCTCTTCGACTTTTCGGAGAGGCTTTTTTAATTTCTACGAAAAATTTGTTAAAATAAAAGAAACTAGATAAGAGGACGGATCGATATGGCAGAAGATAAGAAAATGTTATTAGTGGATGGCAATAGTGTGGCTTTCAGAGCCTTCTTTGCGCTCCACAACCAATTAGAGCGCTTTGTCAATCATGCTGGGCTGCATACGAATGCGATCTATGGCTTTAAATTGATGTTAGACAAGATCTTAGGCGATGTTTTACCGAGTAATGTCTTAGTTGCTTTTGATGCAGGTAAAGTGACTTTTAGAACGAAAGCTTATGCTGATTACAAAGGCGGGCGTTCCAAGACCCCGACTGAATTGTCAGAACAGTTTCCTTACATCAGAGAATTGCTCGATGCTTATGGGATCAAACACTATGAATTACCCGAATATGAAGCCGACGATATTATCGGGACGATGGCCGCTCAAGCTGAAAAAGCGGGCTATCAAGTCACGATCGTAACGGGGGACCGAGATCTGACCCAATTGACGACTGATAAGACGACTGTTGCGGTGACGATCAAAGGGGTAACTGAGATCGAAGAGTATACGCCAGCTCATGTGATCGAAAAATACGGCTTGCAACCAGCACAGATCGTTGATATGAAAGGCTTGACGGGTGATAGTTCAGATAACTACCCTGGGGTGACTAAAGTCGGTGAAAAGACCGCGCTCAAGCTTTTAAAACAATACGATACGATCGAAGGGATCTATGAAAACATTGAAGCGATGAAAAAGTCTAAGTTAAAGGAAAACTTGATCAATGATAAAGAGATCGCATTTCAATGTAAAGATCTGGCGACGATCAGAAAAGATGCTCCAGTAGACCTAACTTTAGCTCAGACAGCGTGGCCAGGAGCTAAAAAAGAAGATCTGCTCAAGTTCTTTGAAGAGATGGATTTTAAGAGTTTTATCGCTCAATTACAAGCTAGTTCAACCGCCGATGTCAGTGCAGAGCCTACTTTGAGTAAATTAAAGGTCGAACCTTTGGATGCTGCTAAGGTCGAAAAGCTGGACTATGATAAAGATTCAGATATCAGCTTTTACCTTGAACTAAGTAATGATAATTATCATACAGCTGACTTTTGGGGCTTTGGACTTAAGATCGATGACCGATATTATGCAGCTAGAGATGTTGAGCTTTTGAAATTACCTAAGCTAAAGCAATTATTGGAAGATCCTGCGCTCGAAGTTGATGTTTTTGATGGCAAACAGACCTATGTAGCCTTAGAACGCTTAGGTATCGAACTAAAAAATATCAATTTTGACTTACTTTTAGTCTCATATTTGTTAAATACAAGTGATAACAGCAATGATCTAGGTAATTTAGCCAAGCGACATGATTACTTTGATGTTGAGACCGATGAAGAAGTCTATGGAAAAGGGGCTAAGCGCAAAGTTCCAGCTGATGATGCGCTATACTTTGAACATTTAGCACATAAACTCAAGGCCATCTCAGACCTAGAAGATAAGTTGATGAAAGAACTAGCTGAAAATGAGCAAGAAGATCTTTATTTTGAGATCGAACGTCCACTTTCATTAGTTTTAGCACAGATGGAGATCTCCGGGATCAAAGTCGACCGTGAACGTTTAGATATCATGCAAAGTGAATTTAAGGAACGCTTGAGTGAGTTAGAACAACAGATCTATAACGAAGCGGGTGAGAAATTCAACATCAATTCACCTAAGCAACTTGGGGTGATCTTGTTTGAAAAATTAAAATTACCAGTCGTCAAAAAGACTAAAACGGGCTACTCAACAGCTGTCGATGTCTTAGAAAAATTACGTGGGATGTCACCGATCATCGATAATATTTTAGCTTACCGCCAATTAGCTAAATTACAATCGACCTATGTTGAAGGCCTATTGAAAGTTATCGCAGCTGATGGTAAGGTCCACACGCGGTATACCCAAACTTTGACGGCAACCGGACGTTTATCGTCAGTCGATCCTAACTTGCAAAATATCCCGGTCCGGTTAGAAGAGGGCCGTAAGATCCGGCAAGCTTTTGTACCAAGTCATCCAGATTGGGAGATCTTTGCTTCTGACTATTCGCAGATCGAGTTACGGGTCTTAGCCCATATTTCAAAGGATCCGCATATGCAACAAGCTTTCAAGGATGATTTTGATATTCATGCTAATACTGCGATGCGTATTTTTGGACTAGATGATCCAAGTGAAGTTACGGCTAACATGCGTCGGCAAGCTAAAGCGGTCAACTTTGGGATCGTTTATGGGATCAGTGATTTTGGTTTGGCTCAAAGCATCGGAAGTACGCGTAAACAAGCCAAAGAATTTATGGAGACGTATCTAGCTTCATTTCCTGGAGTCCATCAATACATGCAAGATATCATTGAGAGTGCGCGTCAAAAAGGCTACGTTGAAACACTTTTCCATCGCCGACGGTACTTGCCAGATATCAAGAGCAAAAATTACAACTTGCGCTCATTTGCGGAACGGACAGCGATGAATACTCCGATCCAAGGGAGTGCAGCTGATATCATCAAAGTTGCAATGATCAATATGCAACAAGCCTTAAAAGATGCGGGCTTAGAAGCCAAAATGTTGTTACAAGTGCACGATGAGTTGATCTTTGAAGCACCGAAAGCAGAGATCCCTAAATTAAAAGAGTTAGTGCCAAAGATCATGGATTCAGCTGTTGAGCTGTCGGTCCCATTAAAGGTCGAAAGCGCTAGTGGTAAGACGTGGTTTGAGACTAAATAGTATAAGATGAGGTGAAAAAATGCCAGAGTTACCAGAAGTAGAAACTGTCCGTCGCGGTTTGCAAAAATTAGTTTTAGGTCAAAAGATCGCGCGAGTCGAAGTTTTATATCCTAAGATGATCGTTGGTGATGCTGACGATTTTAAAGCTAAATTAACAGAGCAAACACTTGAAAAGATCGAACGTCGGGGCAAGTATTTGCTCTTTAGGTTTACAAATGGCCTTACCGTTGTCTCCCATTTGCGCATGGAGGGTAAGTTTTATGTCAAAGAAGCGACTGATCCAGTCGATAAACATACGCATGTCATCTTTGATCTAGCCGATGGCCGGCAATTGCGCTATAACGATGTCCGTAAATTTGGGCGAATGCAATTAGTTCAAACGGGTAGTGAAGAAAAATTGCCTGGGTTAGCCAAATTAGGACCAGAGCCAGTGGCTGAAACTTTTAAAGTGGCTGACTTTTATCAAAAGCTACAAAAAAAGAAGAAAAATATCAAGACCGCCTTACTCGACCAGACCTTGGTCACGGGTCTAGGTAATATCTATGTTGATGAGGTGTTGTGGCAAAGTAAGATCCATCCTGAGACGTCATGTCAAAAATTGACTTTAGACCAAGCAACGATACTGCATGATAATATCATCACTGAATTAGCTAAGGCGATCAAAGCAGGTGGCACAACGATCAGAAGTTACACGGATGCTTTCCAAAAAACAGGCGCTTTTCAGTTCGAACTAGATGTTTATGGCCGGACCGATGAGCCATGTAAACGTTGTGGAACAAAGATCCAAAAGATCGTAGTGGGACAACGGGGCACGCATTTTTGTCCGCATTGTCAGCAGGTGGTAAAATGACATATATTCTAGGCTTGACTGGTGGGATCGGGATGGGCAAAACGACGATCAGTAATTTTTTACAAACATTAGATTTTAAGATCCTCGATGCTGATGTGATCGCCCGCCAAGTCGTTGAACCAGCGACCCTTGGTTTAGCTAAATTAAAAAAAACATTTGGATCTCAGATCATCCAAGCTGATCAGACTTTAGATCGGGCTAAACTCGGCAAGATCGTCTTCAATGATCCTAAGAAATTAGCTCAATTAAACCAGATCATGCAGCCATTGATCAGAGCTGAATATGAAAAACAGCTAGCTTTAGCTGAGCAAAAGGGCGATAAAGTAGTTGTGATCGATGCTGCCTTATTATTTGAAAATGGTTATGCAGATCATTGTGATGCAGTTATCAATGTTGAAGTTCCTAAAGCACTTCAGCTAAAACGGATCATAGAACGCGATCATTTGAGTGAGGAGGCGGCACTTGAGCGGATCGCTAGTCAGATGTCGGCTGAAAAAAGGCGAAATTTGGCCACAATTACAGTAGATAGTTCGGGAACAGTTGAAGAAACGCAAGCGCAAGTGATAAAATGGCTAAAGATAAATAATTTAATCGAAAATTAGGCAGCGAGGTAAAGATTATGAAGTGTCCAAATTGTCATCAAAATGGATCACGTGTAGTGGATAGCCGTCCCGCCGACAATGGACATGCCATTCGGCGCCGGCGGGAATGTGAAAATTGTGGTTTCCGTTTTACTACATTTGAAAGAGTAGAAGCAGCGCCACTCTTAGTTATTAAGAAAAATGGTGCTAGAGAAGAATTTAATCGTGAAAAAGTCTTGCGGGGTGTCATGCGAGCGGCTGAAAAACGGCCCGTCGCGATGGATGAGATCCAAAATATCGTCGATCAAGTCGAAACAAAGATCCGGGCAGTCGGCGGGAATGAAGTTTCGAGTCAATTGATCGGTGAATATGTGATGGAGATCTTAGCAAATGTCGATGATATCGCCTATATCAGATTTGCGAGCGTCTATCGTGAATTTAAAGATATGGCATCTTTTGCGAAGGAATTGCAAGACTTGATGGCACGTGACAACGAAAAAAATAAGTAGTTGGGGGATGTTAGGCGATGAGTGAAGGATTAAGGCAGATGTCGCCTAAGGATGGTTACGTCGTCAATACTAAAGCCCATATCGGTTCGACAGAGTTCAAAGTCATTTTAAAGCTCTACCAACCGTTGATGGGGGTCAATGCTTATGGTGTTTATTCACTATTAGCGACTAAAGTGGCTCAAACACCAGACCTGTTAGCCCGCCGGATGCATAAAGAGTTATTGGATATTTTGAGTTTAGGTTTGCGCGACTTTTACGAAGCGCGGATCAGATTAGAGGCCCTCGGGTTATTGAAGACATTCGTGCAAAAAGATGAACTTGGTCAAGTGTTTATCTATGAGTTACAAGCTCCTTTGAGTGCTGAGGCTTTCTTTAAAGATGATCTCTTGAGCATGCTTTTAGCCGATTCATTGGGACAGACCCAATATGATGAGTTAAAACAAGAATTTGTCAAACCAGATCTCACGTATGCTAATGCCAAAGAGATCACCAAGTCGCTACTAGATGTTTTTACGGTGAAAAAAGATGCATTACTCAAAAATTCACAGGTAAAAGCGATACCTAAACCGACTAAAAATCTCGTCGATTCAGTCGAAGTCGATCTGGATGTAGAATATTTAAAAGAGCTTTTAGCCCGATCTTTTGTACCCGCAACTGAGATCAGCCGTTCACTTGAGACCTTAAAGTCGATCTCTTTGTTGTATGGTCTAGATGAACTAGAACTCGTCAAATTGCTCGAACAAGCACTAAATGTCAAAGATGATAAAGTCGATCTTGAGCTCGTCAAAAAATTAGCCACACAGCAATTTGATCGGCAATTCAAAGAGATAACACCTAAAGAGTCGAAAGTGACTGAACCAGTTGATCCGGCGGTGAGTGCGGAATTGACGCAAACTGATCTAGCGCTGATCGCCGTTTCAAAACAATATCTACCTTTGGAATTCATCGAAGAACTCAAACGGCAAAAGCACAGTTTTGTGACGAATTTAGAGCGTTATACGGTCAAAAATCTAGTTGAAAAGCAAGTTTTACCTAATGCGGTGATCAATGTGCTCCTGCACTATTATTTGATCGCGCAAAATAATACGATGCTGGAAGATAAAGTCGCTAATCGCTTTACCAAAGCTGCAGCTAAGTTGGCTGAAAAGAAGATCCAGACCCCAGAAGAAGCCATGCTTTATATGCGCGAGGCTAACCAAAAAGCACGAGAAAAGCAGAAACAAAAGCAATATTATGGGCGTAAGCAACAAGTCGTGCAAAAAGAGACTTTGCCGGACTGGGCTAAGACAAAAGAAAATAAAGCTGTATCTAAACCGGCTAAAGAGGATAAACAGGCCTTGAATGCTGAGATCGATGAATTGTTAGCTCAATTGGAACAAAGTGAATAGAAAGGCAGGTGGCTAGGATGGAAGATCTAGGGAAAAACTTGACGGAGCGGATGCAAAAAAACAATTGGAACCAGCGTTATCAAGAACTGATCGCTGAGATCTTACAAGATGATGAAGTGCGGACTTTTTTAGCGGAAAACAGTCAAGTCCTGACGGAAGCTGATGTGATGAAAAGTGCCAGCAAGTTATATGAATTCGTAACGCTAAAAAAACAGCTAGCTCAAGGAAAACAGACCTTTGCACCCGGATACCTACCGACACTTGCGATCAGCAATCATCGGATCGAAGTCGTGTATGTGCCGACCGCAGAATTAAAAGCTAAACGTGAACAAAAAGCCCTAGAAGCTCGTGTCAAGACGATCAATTTACCGCGTAGTGTTCGTCGGGCGCAATTAAAAGATTACGAGCGTAGTGATGAGCGGATGGAAGCTTTAAAAGCGGCGCTATCTTTTATCACTAGTTATACCAAAGCACCAAAAGATTTTCATAAGGGATTATACCTCGAAGGCAGTTTTGGAGTCGGTAAGACCTATCTTTTGGCGGCGATCGCTAATGATCTAGCTAAGCGAGGTTACCAGACGACACTGGTGCATTTTCCATCATTTGCGGTTGAGATCAAGGGCTCGATTGGTAAAAATCAGACAAATGAATATATCGATAATTTGAAAAAAGCTCAAGTTTTGATGATTGATGATATCGGAGCTGATTCTTTGAGTAGCTGGCTTAGAGATGATGTTTTAGGTGTTATTTTGCAATATCGGATGCAAGAAGAATTACCGACATTTTTTAGCTCGAATCTTTCGTTAGAACAACTAGAGCAACAATATTTGACTGTCAACAACCGGGGCGAAGCAGAGCCTTTGAAGGCCAAACGCATCATGGAACGGATCAAATTTTTGGCTGATGAGTATCATGTTGTAGGAAAAAATCGCCGAAATCCGGAATAATGACTTGAAATTAAAGAAGTTTCGTGCTTAAATAGAAATTACATTAAGTAAAAGACAAACGGCAAATCAATTCAGGGAAAGAGGCCTTTGACTGCAAGTCTCTTAAAGAGGAGCTTACCACTTTTATCACGATAGCCTACTGCAAAGGTAGGACGGCTCGTTTCCGTTATCGACGATCAAGAGAGGGTCAACTGACCTTGAAATTGGGTGGAACCGCGTTAAAGACGCCCCTAGTGTTAAATGTAGCACTAGGGGCGTCTTTTATGTCTTGGTAAAAATCAAGGAGGAACATATAATGTCAGAGATCAATGTTAAGTTTCCAGATGGTGCTGTAAAACAATTTGCAGCTGGAACAACAACACAAGATATCGCAAAGTCTATCAGTATCAGCTTAGCTAAGAAGTCTGTTGCAGGTAAATTTAACGGTAAATTAGTGGATTACAACGAACCTTTAAATGAAGATGGTACGATCGAGATCATCACTAAAGATTCTGATGAAGGGATGAACGTGTTATGGCAAACAGCAGCTAATGTTTTAGCTAGTGCTTTGCATAGCCTTTATCCAGAAATGAAGTTTGGTCAAGGTGAAGCTTTAGAACATGGCTTCTTCTTTGATACAGACAATGCAGCTGGTCAAGTGGCCGAAGCTGATTTTGAAAAGATCGAACAAAAGATGCAAGAGATCATCAAGCAAAACTTACCGATCGAACGTGTTGAATATACGGAAGAAGAAGCTTTGCAATTAGTTGCCGGTGATCAATACCAAACTGAATTAGTCAAAGAGATCGCTGCCGATAACGCAGGTAAAGTCGTAGCTCACAAGTTAGGTGATTTCAATGATTTCTCATTTGGACCACAATTAGCTTCAACTGGTGCGATCAAAGTGTTCCAATTGCTTTCAGTGGCTGGTGCTTACTGGAAAGGTGCTTCAAGCAACCCAATGTTACAACGTATCTACGGAACAGCCTTTTACAAGCAAAAAGACCTTGAGGCTGAATTACAACGTCGTCAAGAAGCACGTGAACGTGACCACCGTGTGATCGGTAACAATTTAGACCTCTTCTTTGTTGATCCTAAAGTTGGGGCTGGTCTCCCATACTGGATGCCAAATGGGGCAACGATCCGTCGGACGATCGAACGCTATATCATCGACAAAGAAGTTGCTCGTGGCTACGAACATGTTTACACACCAATTTTAGCTAACGTTGATCTTTACAAACAATCAGGTCACTGGGATCACTATCGCGAAGACATGTTCCCACCAATGGATATGGGTGATGGTGAATTACTTGAATTGCGTCCGATGAACTGCCCATCCCACATTCAAGTTTACAACCACCATATCCGTTCATACCGTGATCTTCCATTGCGTATCGCTGAACTTGGGATGATGCACCGTTACGAAAAATCCGGTGCTTTGACAGGTCTTTCTCGGGTACGTGAAATGACATTGAATGATGGTCATACTTTCGTAGCGCCAGATCAGATCGAAGAAGAATTCAAGCGGACACTTCAATTGATGGTCGATGTTTACAATGACTTTGACATCAAGGACTACCGTTTCCGTTTGAGCTACCGTGATCCTGAAAACACACATAAGTACTACGATGATGATGAAATGTGGGAAAAATCCCAACGCATGCTCAAAGCAGCTATGGATGATCTTGGCTTAGATTACTTTGAAGCTGAAGGCGAAGCTGCTTTCTACGGTCCTAAATTAGACGTTCAAACTAAGACAGCTCTTGGTGGGGAAGAAACACTTTCCACGATCCAATTGGACTTCTTGTTACCAGAACGTTTCGACCTCAAGTACACAGGGGCTGATGGTGAAGAACACCGTCCAGTTATGATCCACCGTGGTATCGTATCAACGATGGAACGTTTCACAGCTTACTTGACAGAAATGTACAAAGGTGCTTTCCCAACTTGGTTAGCTCCAAAGCAAGTTGAGATCATTCCAGTTAAGAATGAACTTCACTTGGATTATGCGCGTCAATTGATCTCAAAATTGGGTGCACACCAGATCCGTGTAAGCATCGATGACCGAAATGAAAAGATGGGTTACAAGATCCGTCAAGCACAAGTGATGAAGACACCATATACTTTAGTTGTTGGTGACCAAGAAGTAGCTGACGGCACTGTAACTGTTCGTAAATACGGTAGTGAAAAGACTGAAACAATGACTCAAGATGAATTCAGAAACCTTATCTTGCATGACATTGAAACTTACAGCCGTAAAGAAGACTAAGCATAACTAGAAAAAGCCTGGCTTTGATCAAATGATCAAGGTCAGGCTTTTTACTAGTTATTGTTTTTCCATTCGAATTTAGTCAAAGAATCATTTTTATTGCTACCGACTTCGTGTTTATTTTCGTAGAATTCTAGGTCAAAGTCTTTTTTGTTGTAACGATGTAGAAATGACTTGCTGAGTTCAGCGATCTTTTTAGCGATCATATTTTTTTCAGTAGCGGGTGTGTCGTTAAAACCATCCACCGTGCTGACTTTGATCTCATCATCACCATCAAAAGTAACTTTTTGGATCATCGTGCTCCAAGAAAATTCTGTTTGCCCAGCTTTGGCGTATTCATGGGCTTGTTTGAAATAATCACTAAAAGCGGTGTTGATATTTTGGCGTTTTGTTTTAGCTGACGCCTTTTTAGCAACACTATTTTTAGAGCTGATCAAGGTATGATCGCTGACATTTTCTAAAGTGTCTTTTTTAAAGATCAAGGTCAAGACTTGCTTATCTTTTACCGGATAAGTCCAAACATTAGCTTCATATTTGTCATGAGCCGGTTTGCCCAGCGTATCGATCACTTGGCGCTTGTTCATGCCGAGTTTGACCTGTTTAAAGTTTTTAGTGGATACTGTGTTAGCTTGGATGGTATCAGTTGTTGCTTGATAGGTAACGGTCCCCGCCAACCCCAAGCTCAAGCAGGCGAGACCAAGCATTAGTCCGTGATTTAATTTCATTTTAAAGACCTCCGTCTATATCTTATGCCTCTTAGGAAAAAGTATCAAAGATTTGATCTTATTTTTGAAATATTTAAAACTAAATTTACGCCTTAAAGGAATTTATGTACCAAATCTGTTGGATTTTAGACCAAATGAGATGATTTGAGCCAGTTTTCTCAAAGCAAGATATTATTATTCTAACTATAAAAAATACGAGGTGAAAACTTATGACCCGAGTTTATGATTATTTCAAGTTATTATTTCAGATGTATAAGATCTTCTTTAAGGCCACTTTGTTGATCTCGGTAGTCGTGGTAGCCTTGACGCCGTTAGAGGCTTTAGCGCCAGTTTTAGGAGTACAGGCTGGCCAACGCTTGGTCGATCAGTTGAGTGCGCAACAGTCATATGGATATTTCTTTTGCTTATGGACGCTAGCAACGGTCTTGACGCAGGTTTTGCCGGTCGTAGGGACTAATTTTCAAGGGATGCTGACAGACAAGTTGACCGGGTTTATCAAACTCTCCTTGATGCGCAAGTCGCAACAGCTAAATTCCTTAGAGCTGTTTGATGATAGTGACTTTTTTGATGATCTAGAAGTATTAAACGAGGGTGCAAGTTGGCGTCCGGTGAATTTGATCGTTTTTGGAGTTGCGATCTTGCGTGAAGTGGTGACTATAAGTGGGATGTTTTGGTTGTTAGGAAAATATAATATGTGGCTCGCATTACTTTTATTGGGCGTTTTGGTGCCACAGACGCTCGTTTCGTATCGGATCCAACAGGAAGCCTTTGAAACGATGGTGACACGAAGCAAGTATGCCCGTAAATTAAATTACTTGAGTTCGTTATTGTTGGCGCGAGATGATGCCAAGGAAGTTCGTTTATTCGATATGTTTTCAGCGGTGATCACACGTTATCTGAAATTATTTAACTTATCACAAAAAAATGTTGACCAGATCCGGCGAAAGCAGATGTTTTTAGCTTTAGTCTTTTTAAGTATGACAGTGGCAGTCAGCGCTGGTGGCTTTTGGTGGTTTATCGGACAAGTTCAGCAAAAAACTCCTGGGGATCGGTGCCTTATTGATGTATATCTCGGTGATCGCTTATCTAGTTGAAGGGATGACGCGCTTGGTCGAAGACTCGAGTTTGTTATATGATTCGTTGCTCTGGGTCAAAAAATATCAGCGCTTTTTAGAATTCAAGGAAAAGCAAACCGATGGGACTTTAGAATTTAAAGGTGATTTTAAAAAACTCAAGTTGGAGCACGTTTCGTTTATGTATCCTTTTTCGAAGGTGGAAGTATTATATGACCTGAATTTGGAGTTCAATGCAGGCGAAAAAATCGCAATCGTCGGTGAAAATGGTTCCGGAAAATCAACTTTAGTGAAACTCTTGTTGCGTTACTATGATTCAAGTAAAGGTCAGATCCTATTGGATGAGACGCCGTTATCTATGTATCGGTGTGCAAGCTATCGCAAATATCTCAGTGCAGCTTTTCAGGATTTTAGTCGTTTTAAGTTGAGTGTGGTCACTAATGTTTCGGTGTTAAAAAAAGGTCCGATTTCTAAGATAAAAGCCTGTTTAGCGCGTGTTGGGCTAACTATATTAGAAGCAGATCTGCAACAAAATTTAAGCAAAGAGTTCGATCATGGAACTGAACTTTCTAGGGGCCAATGGCAAAAGATCGCTTTAGCTAGGTGTTTATACAAAGACAGTAGCTTATGTTTTTTGGATGAACCGACCTCAGCCTTAGATGCGCGCAGTGAACAACAAATGTATCAAGAATTTCTAGCAGCCGACACGGGGCAGACGATCTTATTTGTGACGCACCGAATGTCAGCCGTGCATTTAGCCGGTCGGGTCTTGTTTTTGAAAAATGGTACTATTGCTGGTTTTGCACCGCACGCCCAGTTGTTACAGTCTGATCAGACTTACCGTGAGCTTTATCAATTGCAAAAAGATGCTTATAAATAAAGCGTGTTCGACAATACGGTCAGCGCCGTATTGCCGAACACATTTCTATTACATAGATAGCGGTCTTCTCATTATCTATTTGTTAGCGAGATACTTATCGGCATCTTGTAAAACTTCAGCTAATGTGATCGCCTTTAGTTCATTTTCCATCGCTTGTTGGACGCGAAGCAATTTATCATCCAAAATGTTATGGATGTTACGCCCGACAGGACAGTTTGGGTTAGGATTCTCATGAAAACTAAAAAGAACTCCATCTTTAACGCTATCGACAGCTCGATAGACATCAAATAAACTCAGTTGGTCAAACGGCTTAATGATCGTTGCGCCACCTTGCCCACGTTTGACAGTGATCAAGTCTGCTTTTTTTAACTGCGACAAGATATTGCGGATGATCACAGGATTGACTTGGATACTATCAGCTAAGATCTCACTGGTCACTTTTTCTTCTGCTGGAGCAGTAGCGATATAAGTTAAAATGTGCATAGCGATCGTAAAACGGCTTGAGATCTGCATGAATATCACCTCTTTAAATATGACTTCAATATAGTCAACTATACTTTGCTGGGGTTGTGATGTCAATGGTTACAACGTTGGGGTCAATAATTATGTTATAATAAGATTAGATATGGATGCGCTATCACAATAAGGGGGGAACTATGAAAGCTGACAAGGAGATCTTGTATAACGTGATCGGTTATATTATTTGTGATTTGTTTTTGATTTGGTATTTACCTAATGATACTTGGCTTGAGATCGGGATAAACATAGTTATAATGATCGTTGTGATGTTTGGTGTATACATGATCCTAGATGTTATTTTGAAACGTCTGCGAGTTAGGAAAAATTAAGCTAGTGGGGCGCTTGTCAGAAGTGCCTTTTTTGATTGACAACGAAAAATATATTAAATATACTTTAGAAAAAAATGAAGTGATTTTCTAAAGGAAGTGAGCAATATGAAAGAAAATTTACGTAAATTTGCGTTAAAACATTTACCGGACTATTTTGAGCTGTTGCGTTTGCGTTCGATCTCAGCCCAGCAAAAAGAGATCCCCGAGACGGCAGAGTATCTGGTGAAAGTTTTTAATGAGTTAGGGGCAGCTCGGGTGGAAAAATTAGGGAGTCCGGAACATGCGCCAGCTATCTTTGCTGAATTTACTGGTAATGATCCGACTAAAACGATCTTGTTTTATCAGCACTATGATGTTCAGCCACCAGAACCCTTGGAGAAATGGGAAAGTGATCCTTTTGAACCGACGATCAGGGAGGAAAAACTTTATGCCAGAGGAGCTTCCGATAATAAAGGCGAGCTGATCTCACGCTTAGTTTTAGTTAAATATTTTCAGGCAAATGGTGGTTTGCCTGTCAACGTGAAATTTTTTGTTGAAGGTGAAGAAGAGATCGGCAGTTTACATGTCGAACAGATCGTTAAAGAAAACAAAGCTAAACTAGCCGCAGATGCGTGTATTTGGGAAGGCGGTGGCAAAAACTACGTCGACAATTATCAGATCGTCGGTGGTATGCGGGGGATTACGGTCTTTGATGTCGAAACGACAACAGCTGATATCGATCTGCATTCATCGTTAGCTTCATATGCTGAAAATGCTGCTTGGCGTTTAGTTCGTGGTTTAGCTACTTTGCGTGATGATACCGGTAAAGTTTTAGTCGAAGGCTTTTATGATGATGTCGAACCGTTGAGTAAGGCCGAAGAAGAAGCGGTCTTCGCCTATGATTTTGATTTAGATGTGGCAATCAGTCGGGCTGGTTTGAGACGGACCGTCAAAGCCGAGCATAAAGTAGCGTTAGTCAATGAGCCGACGATGACGATCAATGGTTTGACTGCTGGCTACCAAGGTAAAGGTGTCAAAACCGTGATCCCACATATGGCTTCGGCAAAATTAGATTGTCGGTTGACGCCTTCGCAAGACCCTAGAAAGATCGCCCAGTTGATCCAAGAACATTTAGATAAAAATGGCTTTGCTGATCTGAAAGTCAGATATCGTCTCGGTGAAAATGGTTATCGTTCCCCGATGAGTGATCCTTTCATCAAATTAGTCCTTGCTAAGGCCAAAAAGCACTACGGAAAACAAACTAAGTATCTGCCTAATTCAGCCGGTGGAGGTCCCGCTGAGATCTTTGGCAATGAACTGAATTTACCGATCGTGATCTTAGGGGTGTCTTATGCTGGAAGCCAAGTGCACAGCCCTAATGAGCATATTCGCCTTCAGGATTTTGGGGATGGAACGCAACTTTTAGGTGATATTTTAATAGAATTTGGTAAAAATTAAAGCAGTTTTTGAACTGAGTGATCATTTGCGACAAAATAAGACTTTTGTCGCTTTTTTGAGTGTCTTTATCTGTATTTTTACTGCAAGAGAACTATAATGGAGATGAAATTTGATAGATGGGGTGATATGTTATGTTAAAGAATAAAGCAGTAATGATCGGTGCTGGTATTGCTAATATGGCTGCCGCTGTTTATCTGATCCAAGAGGGTCACTGGCGCGGCGAAGACATCACTTTTTATGCCCTTGATCTACATGGAGCAAATGATGGTGCTGCCGCCTCAGTAGCCGCTGAACAGTATTGGAACAAGAACCATCCAATGGAAAACACCAAGGGCTATGTTGCACGGGGGGGTCGAATGTTGAATTATCGGACTTATGTTGATCTGATGGACTTGTTGGATCGGATCCCTTCAGTAACAGAGCCTGGCATGACAGCGGCTGAAGATACGCGTGATTTTGATAGCAAACACCGGACCTTTGATAAAGCACGGTTGATGCAAGGGGGCAAAGGGATCATTGATGGTCACAAACTAGGACTGAATAATTTAGACCGCATGTTGTTGACTCGTTTGATCATGTTGCCTGATGATAAGGAAGAAGAATTGGACAATGTTTCGATCGCTGAATACTTTAAAGATGATCCACATATGTTCCAAACAAATTTCTGGTATATGTGGGAGACGACCTTTGCCTTTCGTGTCGAATCATCAGCGCAAGAATTACGGCGTTACATGCATCAAATGATCTATGAATTTACTCAGATCGAACACTTAGTTGGGGTCAATCGGACACGTTATAATCAATTTGAAAGCATCATGTTGCCTTTGATCAAATACCTCGAAGGTCAAGGTTGCAAGTTTGTGATGAATAGTCGGGTCGAAGCTTTTGATTTCAAAGAGACTTCGATGCAAGATGAGATCACGGTCACTGGCTTGGAGATCTTAGATACGGCGACAAATGAGAAAAAACATGTCACGATCGATTCCGATACCGCTGTCTTCTTTACGAATGGTTCGATCACAGACTCGGCTAGCTTGGGTGACTTCAATACACCTGCCCCGGAAAATATGGACTATGGGGCTGCTTCATCACTGTGGAAGCAAGCGACCCAACATTTCTATAATTTGGGTAATCCCGATAAATTCTTTGCTGATCGGAATGCTTCAGAATGGGTCAGCTTTACTTTGACGACCAAAGATCACCTGTTGTTAAATGAGATCACTCGGATCACGACCCAATTACCGGGCAATGCGCTCAATTCATTTCTATCAACCGAGCCGATCACGCCACTAGGCCACGAAGATGTCAACATGTCGATCGTCGTTCACCATCAACCGCACTTTACGACGCAAAAGCCAAATGAGACCGTCTTATGGGGTTACTTCCTTTACCCAAGACGGCGGGGTGAATTTGTCGATAAGCAATACATCAAGATGACCGGTAAAGAGATGCTACAAGAACTGATCGGGCAACTTTCTAAGGTCGATCCCGGTCCTGTCAATATCAAAGAAAAAGAAGCAGCGATCATGGATAGTGTGATCAATTGTATTCCTGTTTACATGCCATATGCTTCTGCTTTGTTCAATAACCGTGCTAAGAGCGATCGGCCAGAAGTTATTCCAACTCACTCGACGAACTTAGCCTTTACGGGTGAATTTGTAGAACAACCATATCAGATGGTCTTTACCGAACAAAGTGCTGTTCGTTCCGGTGAGATCGCAGCCTATCACTTCGCTGGTATCCCAGAAAGCCAGTTAGTCAAGACACCGCGTTATGACAAGGATCCACGGGTCTTGTTACGCGCAGCTAAGCGGATGTTTGAATAATAGATCTGTGTCTAAATAATGAAAAGAGCACCACGATGAAAGGAATCATGGTGCTCTTTTTGTTATCTATCCGGCACTGGTCACATTATTTCGCACTCCTTTAGCATTGTATAATTATAGTGTAGCGATGTGTCGTGAAAGGGGAAGAGGGACATACTTGAAATATGGGAAGAAAATACTGTATTTCCAAAAGTCGCGATCATTGTAGCACTAGTATTTTTTCATGGTTTTACCCGTTAGTACGGTGTTAGAAGCTTTTGGGATCGAGTTTGTCGCCCTTTTTTGCTTAGTTGCACGCAAATATTACTGGGTGATCGCTATTTTGGTCGGTACACCTATATTGATGGTTTTTTGTGGGATGTTTTTAGCTGAAGCGATCGGCTATTACGGTAAAGAATTTTTTGGACTAGATCTATATCCATTGTGGTAGATCAGAAGAAATGTTAGAGCTATTTTAGTACGCTAAAAGCAAATCTTGCTACAGGTTTGCTCGAAGTAAAGCCTGTGATATTTAGGACTAAACCTTTGCAGATCCAAAAGGCTAAGGCGGCTATCTTATTATCGTAACTCCAATGGTCTGTGTTACAACAGCTTATTTTGCAACGAGCTTTGGCTGGGTCCCTGTGGCTACGGTAATGCCACCTTGGGTCACACCACCGATCATCGGCAATGCTTATGCTTCGGATGAAGAATTAAAACAGTTGGCTGCAGTCGATCGCTATAAATTGAGTTTAGGGATCGAGTTTGTACTGCAAGCAACTGAGCTTGAAAAAAAGATCGTAACCTACCCGAAGCACTTCCGGCGGGGCGATATCACAGCCAGTGCGATCCGGTCGACGATGGTGTGCGTAAAATACGCTGAGCAGGCTAATCCAGCTCACGATAATACCAAAGAATTTCAAAGAGGCGATGTGGTGATCGGCAATGATAACTTTAGCAAGTATAAAAATGAGCTCCAGATCGTTTTAGAACCGCACAGTGATCCGCGCAAGAATTTAGTTGGCAATATCCCGCCAGAAGAATTGATGCTGTTAGATTTTGTCAAACCGTGGACAAAATTTAAATTTGTGCCTAAAAACTAAATAAGCTTTTTAAGAGTGGGTGAGAGGGCTCACCATGATGCGTATTTTGTGTCGTGGTGGGCTCTCTTATTAGCTATATTGGGACATGCCACAGCCTTTTGATAAATTATCAAACAATTTATCTTTAAAAATCATAATATAAAAGTTATTGAAATGATTAATTTCTGTTGAAATTGATATGAGATAGGATTATAATTTCGGAAAAAGAAGAGAGGTGACTTTAAATTATGGAATGATGTTGTCGTAGTATGTGGCTTTTGGGGAGGAATTACCATGAATAAAGCAAAGTTAGGTAAAGTAGCGATTTTATTGTTGGGAATGATGATTTTTTGGATCAGTGAACCTTTATGGCAAGTGCAAGCTGACAGTTTGAAGATGGAGTATAAGAATCCAAAAAAGGCTAAAAAAGGCGGGACATTGCGTGTAGGCTATATCAATAATGGAGCGTTCAAGGGGATCTTTTCGCCGGAGATCGCCGATGATGGACCGACCTTAGAACTTGCGCAGTTTGGGATGGTCAGCTTATTTAAGATCGACCCCAATAATGAATTCAAGCGTGGTGGGTTAGCTGATATCAGTTTTGACCGTAAGAATAAGACCGCTACAGTCAAGATCTCAAAGCGCGCCAAATGGTCGGATGGACATCCAGTAGTCGCACGCGATCTAAGTTTTGCCTATGAGATCGTAGCTAATAAAGCGGTGGGTTCGTCACATTATAGTGAAGAGTTAGAAAACATCGAGGGTATGCGAGAATACCACAACGGGACTGCTGACAAGATCTCAGGCTTGGAAGAAAAAGATGATAAGACCTTAGTTATTCATTTTAAAAAGATGAAACCGACAATGACGACTACCGGTTCGGGCTATATTTTAGAATCGGCTGAACCTTACCATTACCTAAAAAATGTCGCAATGAAAGATCTAGTAGCAAGTGATAAGCTACGGAAAAAGCCATTATTTTACGGACCATTTAAAATCAAGAAACTGGTCCAAGGTGAATCGATCGAATGGGTGCCAAATACTTATTACTACAAGAAACCACATATCGCTAAGATCATAGTTGAGACGATCGATAATAGTAAAGCCGTAGTAGCGATCAAAGCTGGTAAATTTGATGTTATGCTAGCACAGTCACCGCAGATCTATAACGCACTCAAAAAGGATAAAGATCTCGTTCAATTGGGAAAGAAAACTTACTACTACTCTTACATGGGCTTTAGAGTCGGTAAGCTCGATAAAGATGGTAATAATGTCATGGATAAGCATACTCCAAGTAGTGATCGTGCTTTAAGACAAGCGATGGCCTACGCAATGAATGTTGAACAAGTCACTAAAAAATTCAGTTCAGGATTATCATATCGGGCGAATACAGTTGTCCCCGATGTATTTGGTAAATGGAATGCTAAAGAAGTCAAAGGCTATAAGCTAGATATGAAAAAAGCTAAGAAATTATTAGATGATGCGGGTTATAAATTACAAAAGGATAGCTATCGGACAAAACCTAATGGCAAAAAGTTGACCTTGACTTTAATGGCTGACGATTCAAGTAAGAGCCAAGAAGAGACCATCAAAAACTACATCCAACAGTGGAAAGAACTAGGCGTGCACGTTAAGTTATTAAATGGACGTTTCCAAGAGTTCAACACGATGGTCGAAAAGCTATCTAGTGGCTCAACAGATTATGACTTATGGTTTGGAGCTTGGGGCGTTACACCAGAACCGACCGATATCGCTAATTCATACACAGTCACTTCAGCTTATAACAATGGGCATTTTGTGACTAAGGAAAACACGGAATTGATCAATTCGCTAAAATCAGATAAGGCATTTGACGAGAAATATCGTTTGAAGCAATTCCACAAGTGGCAAGCTTACATGGATAAAGAAGCTTTCGTCGTCCCGATCGCCTTCACTCATGATACGATCTCAGTCACCAAGCATGTTAAGAATATGTCCTTAGATCCAAATAAAGATAACGATCTCTGGGTCGATGTGGCACTGACAAAATAAAATATTTCACAAGAAGCTCTATGATCAGGGGATGCCTGGCATAGGGCTTTTATCGCTTGTAAGCTGAGCGATAAATTATAATTGAAGAAAAACTTTGGGGGAATTACAGTGAAACCACCATTTACATTGACAAATACGATGTTTCATCAAGTGATCGAGATCCCAAGGATACTGGGGATCATAGAATTTCGCGTTAAAAGTGATTTGAAGTTGCAAAAAGAAAATCGGATCAAGTCGATCCATGCGTCACTTGCGATCGAAAATAATTCACTTACTGAAAAACAAGTTACAGATATTATTGATGGTAAACGTGTCTTAGGTGATCCTAAAGAGATACGCGAGGTCAAAAATGCGTATGATGCTTACGAAGAAATTTTGACCTTAGATCCATATCGGCAAAAAGATTTTTTAAAAGCCCATCGCCTTTTGACAGCTGGGATCGTAAACGAAGCTGGAAAGTATCGCAGTCGAGATGTTGGGATATTTGATGAGATGGGCAATGTCGTGCATATGGGAGCTAGACCGCAATATCTTCAAACACTGATGGATGACCTATTTACTTGGGGAAAAATGACAATACGCCTGAGCTTATCAAAAGTTGTGTTTTTCACTATGAGATCGAAACGATCCATCCTTTTGCAGATGGGAATGGACGAATGGGGAGTTTGTGGCAAACAGTGATCTTGGCTAATCGGGATCCAATCTTTGCTTGGATCCCGATTGAGACGATGATCTATGAAAATCAGCGTGACTATTATAAAGTCTTAGAACAAGTCGATCAGGAAACTAACTCAAATAGATTTATTGAATTTATGTTAGCGATCATTTTAAAAACGTTGAAAAGTTATCTAAATGTAAATAGTGATTTAGAACAAAAAATTGATATTCCTAAAGGGCTAACGGATAGTGAAGCTAAAACATATGTGTTGGTGACCAAGTATTTGACGGAGCATGAAAGTATAAACACTACGGTAACCGCTAAATCGATCCAAAAATCAGTAGCAACAGCTCGCAAGCATTTAGCTAAATTTGTAAGCTTGGGTCTTTTAGTGGCACAGGGAAGTAATAAAAATCGCAGTTATCATAAGGTGTAACATTTTTGCGTGGTTTGGCAGAGACTGAAGGAAATCATATAGTCAAAATCTTTTGTTTTTTAGTGATTTCTTGATGCTATTTTTCGAATTTTAGTGAAAATGAATTTTAAAGTGGAAACCTATATACGGGGTGTAATAAAATATTTGTAGGAAAATTGACTAGGATGAGTGAGGAGTTAGAGTGGGTAAACATAAATATTTAGGGTATAAGTATAAGATAGACTGTAGAGTGATGGAAGAAATATGGGGGAACAGCATAGATCCTACTAATACTTCTTTCTCAGAATTTGCATATACTCGCTTTAGAGAGAAAGTCCTTTTAGATCACTTTTTGACGTTCAACGAACACGGGACTATAGATAATCCAGATGGTTGCTACTATTTCAATATTGTAGCAGAGAAGATAGGAATATGATGCGTATAAAAATCATAGAGAAAATGGTACCAAGGGATACAATACTCTAGAGAGACTTTCGACCAAGTACCATACTTAATTTTTAGCTGCACAGGGAAGTGATAAAAATTGCAGTTATCATAAGGTCTAGAAGGGTTCAGTTCAATTCTTAGAATTTCTGATAAATTAATGTTATAGTAAATAATGTAGGAACATTCTAATTTATCTTGGGAGGAATTTTACATGAAGTATGGAGAAACAAAGAAAGTTTTGAACCAACTTGTTGCAGATTTGAGCCAAATGTCAATGATCATTCACCAAACACATTGGTACATGCGTGGAACCAACTTTTTGAAGTTACACCCATTGATGGATGAATTTATGGATGAGATCAATGACCAACTCGATGTGATCTCAGAACGCCTGATCATCCTTGATGGCGCCCCATATTCAACCCTACGTGAAATGGCTGACCACACGAAGATCGAAGATGAACCTGGCAGCTATGACAAGACGATCCAAGAACATTTACGTAAATTACTAGAAGGCTACCGTTATCTCGAAGCATTATATCAAAAGGGTATCGAAGTTAGTGATCAAGAACAAGATCACAGCACGCAAGATATTTTTATCGGCTTCAAGACTGATATTGAAAAGAAGATCTGGATGGTAAGTGCAGAGTTAGACCAAGCACCTGAGATCGACAATTAATATACTGATCAGACACCATGTTATCGCGATGGCATGGTGTCTTTATGTGCATAAATAAAGTTATATTTAGTGTCTGAGATTATTTGGCTAAAGTCAATTCATCTTACTTGAAAACTTAGATAGAGAAGTCCAAAATAAGGTCAACATCTTGGAAGCTGGGATAATACAATGCCAGAAGAAAAGTATTATGATAAAAAAGAATTTATTCAAAAGATCGATGCAATGATGTATGTTGGTAAAGAACGAATTGCTGATATCTATGGTTTAGTAATGCCCTGATCATTTGAGACGATGGAATTAAATTGACTCTTAAAGATGTGGAACTTTTGCTAAATGATTCCAATTTATTACCGTTTGAAAAAGTTACTTTACAAGATGAATTGATAGAGGGGACGCATACACAGGAGCATATCTTAAGTGACAGTCGGAAAGCTAAGACTTAAAGATATTTTGAAGTTAGAGAAGGAATGTACGGCAACATTTCTAAGAAGGATAAAGATGGATGAGCAATTAGATATCAATATGATCAAGGTATTGACACAACCCCCAGTTCCACCGGCAGTGCATTATGTGAATCCACGAACGATCATGGGACAGTTCGAGTGGGATAAGTTGAAAAGACAGTACCGCTTGTTAGCCGATAATCACTGCATGATCTGCCAACGATATGTCAGTCATACTGCTGGAGACTGGCTTGAACTCCACGAGCAATATGAATATGATTTCATTAATTTGACCCAAACATTGACCGGGTATGTCTCGATCTGTCATAAATGTCACATGTATATCCACACAGGATTTTTGGAATTACAGTTGCAGCGAGGCGATATCAGTTTGGAGAAGTATCAGCAAGTGATCGCTAAGGGGGAGGCGTTGTTGCAAGCGTTTGGGCTACAAAAGATAATGTATCCGAATGAAGCCTGCTTTTATGATCCTGAGTGGAAATTATCGTTTGACGGAAAGTTATATCAAAGTCACTAAGTTATAGTGTATAATTGAATTGTAAACGGTTACTGTCTTTGTGATCACAAGGAGGCTCCTGAACATGAAAGATAAAATGAGTATTGCCATTGTAGTTGCTATTTTTATCACGCAGTATTTTTATAGTTTGTTTATTGCTAAGTTGATGCCTTCTGCTGAAGTGAACTTAGTCGTTAATATTTTAGTTAGTTTATTAGTGATTGCAAGTGTTGTCCTGGTATTTAAAGGATTGGAAAAATGGAAGTGTGCTAACAGGTAAGTACGTAGCGCCTATTGATTAGGCGCTTTTTTGCTGTCTATCAAGTATTACAGAGGTCAACATGCTAGTTTTTATTTGTAGGATACAACATAAGATTTTTCAAAACACCATCATATTATTTTTGTGATTACACAAAAAACAACTTGATTCTGCTAAAAGAATCAAGCCGTTAAATAATAGTTCTAAAATAATTCAGTATGTTCTAGTGCACTAACTCATTTATGGAGTCATGCAAAAAAACTATTGACGCTCTTCGCCAATCTCTTCGCTTGTTTTGGAGTCATACAAAACAACATAGCTCTAAAACGGTGGGTTAGCTCCGCCTTCTTCTTCCACAGTTTTGGAGTCATACAAAACAACATAGCTCTAAAACAATGATTGGTAATGGCAAAGCAAGTGCTCAGTTTTGGAGTCATACAAAACAACATAGCTCTAAAACTTTAGTTAATCTTCTTTGTGCATATGCGAAGTTTTGGAGTCATACAAAACAACATAGCTCTAAAACAGACTGTTTGGTTTATGATGTCTTGATAAGGTTTTGGAGTCATACAAAACAACATAGCTCTAAAACTACGATGATCTTTATCAAGCCGGATTTGATGTTTTGGAGTCATACAAAACAACATAGCTCTAAAACCGGCTGCACACTATCATGTAGAAAACCTTCGGTTTTGGAGTCATACAAAACAACATAGCTCTAAAACCATGAAGAGTGGGTCACTGGCTGGGCTGGCGTTTTGGAGTCATACAAAACAACATAGCTCTAAAACGATGTTTGTAGATCGTCTGGCGTAGATTTTGTTTTGGAGTCATACAAAACAACATAGCTCTAAAACCTCAAATGCAAAAAAATGTCGTTTTGGTTTCGTAATCGCGCTACTTATCCTAGCAAGATTTCAGTTTTGTATGATTCCATGTTTTTTCATTAACGTAATACATAATTCAATTATAATTATACACTACGTTAAGCCAAAATATAACTGTCTAAAATTTTCAGTACTAGATTAATATGAAGCATCTTAATTGTTAGAGTCACTATCTAACTATTGAGATGCTTTTTAAGAAATTAGAAAAATTTTCTAATGGAACTTTTTTGTCTAAATTTATATGCGTTTTAGGTGCATCGGCTACTAAGCTTATTGTATGCTATATAAAAACGATGGGGTGACAGGATGGTAAAAATCGATATAAAACACTTTTCGGATTGGTATTTTGAAAATAAATCAGCACTGTTAAAACGAGCAGAGGCATGGAAGAAACAAAATATGCAGTTGGCAAAAGAATTTTTGAAAGAATGGCCACTTGACAGGATCAAAACAATGGAATTAGACGAATATGTTATCGGTAGAGGTCCGGCTAACAAGTCACTGTGCTATGAGATCGAAGCTGGAAAATATCGTGATCTACACTTAGGGATCAGGGGTGGCAGCGCAAATAAGTTTGGTATCTATTGGAATAAAGAGAAGCAAGTTTATTGTAATAAACGTAATCAACCGATTCCAGTTTCTGAACTTGAAGCAGAATTTACAAAGCTAAAAGCAGATTTAATTGCGATCCTTGAAGCAGGTATAAAAAAAGATTTTGATAGTGAAGAATTTAGTAGTAAAAATTCATTTTTTACACGACCAGCTATCATTACTAAATTATTATGTGCCTATTCAGCTGAAAATACGTATGTAGGAATTAATATGAATTTAGATAATGATAAAATCTGGAAAAAATTATATACCCCCAAAAAGGAAGGCTGGGTCTATCACCAAAATCATGGATTGACGGTGATGATGGAGCGCTTTCCATAATTGGATGGTTATCATCTAAGTGTTATTTTGTGGGATTATCATGAATATGTACTCAAGGAAAATAATAATAGAAAAATAAGTGATTATTGTGAACAATTATTAGCAAGCAAAAATATTATTTTACATGGAGCTCCTGGAACGTGAAAAACGTATTTAGCTAAAAATATCGCAGCTGAACTGATTTCTAATGGAAAAGTGAATAATATAAATAATCTAACTGAAACACAGCGACGGCAGCTAGGCTTCGTACAATTCCATCCGAGTTATGATTACACCGATTTTGTCGAAGGATTGCGTCCAGCGAGTACCATTGGGGGAGTTGTGAGCTTCGAATTAAAATCTGGAAGTTTTAAACGTTTTGTTGAACAAGCCTTAAATGACTTAGATAGTACTTATGTATTTATTATTGATGAGATCAATCGTAGTGAGATAGCTAGAGTTTTTGGTGAGTTATTTTTCTCTATCGATCCTGAGTATTGTGGTCATAAAGATGGAGTTTATACGCAATATGCTAATTTACATGCTGATCCAACAGAAAAGTTCTATGTACCAGAGAATGTATATATTATTGGAACAATGAACGATATTGACCGTTCAGTTGATACGTTTGATTTTGCGATGAGGCGTCGTTTTACTTTTTTAGAGATCACAGCGCAAATTTCAGCTGAAAATATGCTAGCAAATGATACTATCAAGGAAATACTTTCACACCTGAATGCTGCGATCATTGCTCCAGAAGTTGGGCTCACCAAAGACTATCAGATCGGTGCTAGTTATTTTTTGAAACTTGATATTGGTGAAGAAACATTAGAACATTTATGGGAAACCAAATTATGTCCATTATTAAATGACTATTTTAGAGGGGATCATAAAGCAAGTGAAAAATTAGCTTTTCTAGGTAGAGCATATTTTGCTGGAGTAGATGAATGATAGTATTATATGATAATCGTGAATTTGATATTGATTTGTTAGGAAATGAGCTAGCTTCAAAATTAGTAGGACGTTCCTTGCGTGAATTGGAGAATGAAGATTTTCTAGTGTTTCCACCAAGTATAGCTAAAAGTGATACAACGATCTTTTCAGCGATCAATGGTAAAACGACAACAGGAAATCTAGTCGGTTTTTTGAGTGATGGGAAACAAAATGTTGTGATCAAATCTAGATTTAGTGAGTATGCTGACGATGATTATTTTTTGACCTACATGTTGGAAAAAGTCTTAAATTATAGTATCATCGATAGTTTTCAAGGAAGTTCCGAAAAAAAACCTTACTACAATTTACTATTACTACTATTTCCATATTATATGAATATTGCGATGCAAAAAGGACCGTATAAAGAATACGTAAAGCGAAACTACAATAATGCTGATTTTCGAGGCCGGATCAACATTTCAAAACAGCTCAAAAGGAATATTCCCTTTTCAGGTCAAATTGCGTATCAAGTAAGTGAACTCAGTTATGATAATGATTTAATGCAGCTGGTACGACATGCATTAGAAAAAGTTAGTGAACGCTTACCGAATTTGATAAATTCAAAAGTTGAAACACGTAAGAATGTTTCGCTGATACGGCAGGCGACCCCAAGCTACTCTAAAGTGCAAACTATGTCTGTTTTACAAAAAAATATTAGAAATGAGATTCGACATAATTATTTTAGTGAATATATCTCACTACAGAAATTATGTATCCAGATCTTAAAGGAAAATGGAGTGGGAGATAATAATAAAAAATTTTATGGAATCATTGTAGATATTGCTTGGCTATGGGAGGAATATATTGCAACGATAACAAAATGGAAACACTATGGTATGGAGAGGAAGCTAGAGACATTATACCTATTTAGAGACTCTAGAAATCATCATCGATATCCAGATTTTATCGTGGAAAATATTCCGATCGATACAAAATATAAGTTTGAGCTTGATACAGTGAATGATTATAATCAGCTCATCACTTATTTGCATATTATAAATAAAAGTCAAAGTTCTACGATGCAGGCGGGCTTTTTGCAACCGACAACAAGTTATGACCAAACGTGGCAACAACTAGAAACACTAGAAGGGCTAGGTGGGAATTTATTTACTTATAAATTTTATGTTCCACAACAGGTCGATAGCTACGAGAATTTTGTTAGGAAGATAAGGAAAGTAGAAAAACAGTTGAAAGATTATTTTGCAGATTAAATGTCTTTATCTGCTTTATTTATTTTAGAGTTATGTTGTTTAGCGCCTCGATTCTACCAAAAGGATCAAGGTGTTTTTTGTGTGACCGTAAAAAGTACGGTGGGCTTAATAATTTTGGCTAGTAATATACTTATCAAGACTAAAAATATGTAAAATTGTTGAGATGATCAGCTTGATATTTAAGATAAAAAAGGTTGCTAAAAAAATCTGTTTAAATGAAGTGATATTATTAGGTTTTATTTACTAAAAATAGTAAAATAGGGGAGAAGTAAATAAGAAGTTTTACAAAACAAAAAAAGCGCCGAAACGGCGCGCCCAAGATAAAACTTGTTGATTACGGATTAAACCTTATTTTAACTTTGCTAATGTTGTTTTGTATAACTCCACTAGTAATAATAGCATAAAAATGAAGGGATGGGAAGTAATATGCTGAAAAAAGATTATAGTATTGGGTTGGATATTGGGACAAACTCAGTGGGACATGCTGTAGTTACTGATGATTATAAAGTTCCTACCAAAAAGATGAAAGTTTTTGGGGATACATCTAAAAAAACGATCAAGAAAAACATGCTGGGAGTTTTACTGTTCAATGAAGGACAGACGGCAGCTGATACTCGTTTGAAGCGCGGGGCTCGCCGACGCTATACTCGGCGGAAAAATCGTTTGCGCTATTTACAAGAGATCTTTGCACCAGCATTGGCTAAAGTCGATCCTAATTTCTTTTATCGACTAGAAGAAAGTTCACTGGTGGCTGAAGATAAGAAGTATGATGTATATCCTATCTTTGGAAAGCGTGAAGAAGAATTACTGTATCATGATACACATAAGACGATCTATCACTTACGCAGTGAACTAGCTAATAATGATCGACCAGCTGATCTAAGATTGGTTTATTTGGCTTTAGCACATATTATCAAGTATCGGGGAAATTTCTTACTGGAAGGTGAAATTGATCTAAGAACTACTGATATCAACAAAGTATTTGCGGAGTTCAGTGAAACTCTAAATGAGAATAGTGATGAAAATTTGGGTAAGCTAGATGTTGCTGATATCTTCAAAGATAATACATTCTCAAAAACAAAAAAATCTGAAGAACTGTTGAAACTTAGTGGGGCTAAGAAAAATCAACTAGCTCATCAATTATTCAAGATGATGGTCGGCAATATGGGTAGCTTCAAGAAAGTGCTAGGGACCGATGAAGAACATAAATTATCGTTTGGAAAGGACACATACGAAGATGATTTAAATGACTTATTAGCTGAAGCTGGTGATCAATATTTAGATATCTTTGTTGCTGCTAAGAAAGTGTATGATGCAGCTATTTTGGCAAGTATTTTAGATGTAAAAGATACGCAAACAAAGACTGTTTTCTCACAAGCGATGATCGAACGCTATGAAGAACATCAAAAAGACCTAATTGAATTGAAACGAGTCTTTAAAAAATATCTTCCTGAGAAATGTCATGACTTTTTCAGTGAACCTAAGATCAGTGGTTATGCGGGATATATTGATGGCAAAGTAAGTGAAGAAGATTTCTATAAGTATACTAAGAAGACTTTGAAGGGGATCCCTGAGACAGAAGAGATCTTACAAAAGATCGATGCTAATAATTATTTGCGAAAACAAAGAACATTTGATAATGGTGCGATCCCGCATCAAGTCCATTTAAAAGAACTAGTGGCAATAGTTGAAAATCAAGGTAAATACTATCCTTTCTTACGTGAAAATAAAGATAAGTTTGAAAAGATCTTAAACTTCCGAATCCCGTATTATGTTGGGCCTTTAGCGCGCGGAAACAGTAAATTTGCATGGTTGACCCGAGCTGGTGAAGGAAAAATAACACCATATAACTTTGATGAAATGATCGACAAGGAGACTTCAGCTGAAGATTTCATTAAACGCATGACGATCAACGATCTATATCTACCGACTGAGCCAGTTTTGCCTAAGCATAGTTTATTATATGAGAGATACACTATCTTTAATGAGTTAGCTGGTGTCAGATATGTGACTGAAAATGGTGAGGCTAAGTATTTTGATGCCCAAACCAAGCGCTCGATCTTTGAACTTTTTAAATTAGACCGAAAAGTAAGTGAAAAAATGGTTATTAAGCATCTGAAAGTTGTTATGCCAGCCATCAGGATCCAAGCTTTGAAAGGGTTGGACAACGGAAAATTCAACGCTTCTTACGGAACCTATAAAGATTTAGTTGATATGGGTGTTGCGCCAGAACTTTTAAATGATGAAGTAAATAGTGAAAAGTGGGAAGATATCATCAAGACTCTAACTATCTTTGAAGGACGCAAATTGATCAAACGTCGCTTAGAAAACTATCGTGACTTTTTAGGCGAAGATATATTACGTAAATTGAGTCGGAAAAAATATACGGGGTGGGGGCGCCTTTCAGCTAAGCTGTTGGATGGTATCTATGACAAAAAGACACATAAGACGATCTTAGATTGTTTGATGACTGAAGATTACAGTCAAAATTTCATGCAATTGATCAATGATGATACCTATTCATTCAAGGAAACGATCAAAAATGCCCAAGTGATCGAAAAAGAGGAAACTTTGGCTAAAACTGTACAGGAATTGCCTGGAAGTCCAGCTATTAAGAAGGGGATCTTACAGAGTTTAGAGATCGTTGATGAGATCATCAAAGTCATGGGATACAAGCCTAAAAGTATTGTAGTCGAAATGGCACGTGAAACCCAGAAAACGCATGGGACACGGAAACGTGAAGATCGAGTGCAACAGATCGTGAAAAATTTAAAAGATGCTAATGAATTACCTAAAAAATTGCCAAGTAATGCTGAATTGAGTGATGAAAGAAAGTACTTGTATTGCTTACAAAATGGACGTGATATGTATACCGGAGCGCCTCTAGACTATGACCATTTGCAGTTTTATGATGTTGACCATATTATTCCGCAGAGCTTTTTGAAAGATGATTCGATCGAAAATAAGGTCTTAACGATCAAAAAAGAAAATGTCCGTAAGACTAATGGTCTGCCAAGTGAAGCCGTGATCCAAAAGATGGGAAGTTTCTGGAAAAAATTGTTAGATGCTGGAGCTATGACCAACAAAAAATATGACAATCTACGGCGTAATCTTCATGGCGGATTGAATGAAAAACTAAAAGAACGTTTTATCGAACGCCAATTGGTCGAAACACGGCAGATCACTAAATATGTGGCACAGCTCTTAGACCAACGACTAAATTATGATGGAAATGGTGTTGAACTTGATGAAAAAATTGCGATCGTTACTCTAAAAGCTCAGTTAGCTTCGCAATTTAGGAGCGAATTCAAACTGCGCAAAGTAAGAGCGCTCAATAATTTACATCATGCTCACGATGCTTATCTTAATGCTATTGTAGCTAATTTGATCATGGCAAAATATCCTGAATTGGAGCCAGAATTTGTCTATGGTAAGTACCGCAAAACTAAGTTTAAAGGTTTAGGCAAAGCTACGGCTAAAAATACATTATATGCTAACGTTTTATATTTCTTAAAGGAGAATGAAGTATATCCTTTCTGGGATAAAGCACGTGATCTCCCAACGATCAAGCGTTATTTATATCGGGCACAAGTTAATAAAGTTCGCAAAGCTGAACGCCAAACCGGTGGCTTTTCTGATGAAATGTTGGTACCTAAGAGTGATTCAGGTAAGCTACTGCCACGAAAAGAAGGGCTCGATCCAGTTAAATATGGTGGCTATGCCAAAGCGGTAGAAAGTTATGCGGTTTTGATCACTGCAGATGAAGTCAAAAAAGGCAAAACAAAGAAAGTGAAAACTTTAGTAAATATTCCGATCATAGATAGTAAGAAATATGAGGCTGATCCAACTGCATATTTAGCTAGTCGTGGGTATACAAACGTCACAAATAGTTTTATTTTGCCTAAGTATAGTCTGCTTGAAGATCCAGAAGGTCGTCGTCGTTATCTAGCAAGTTTCAAGGAATTTCAAAAAGCAAATGAATTGATCTTGCCACGGCATCTAGTAGAGTTGCTCTATTGGGTCAATGCAAAAGATGGAGAGCAAAAATTAGAGGATCATAAAGCTGAATTTAAAGAATTATTTGATAAGATCATGGAGTTTGCGGATAAGTATGTTGTTGCATCTAAAAATTCAGAAAAGATCAGACGCTTATACGAAGAAAATCAAGATGCTACCCCAATGGAATTGGGTAAGAACTTTGTTGAGCTCTTGAGATATACAGCTGATGGTGCTGCGAGCGATTTCAAATTCTTTGGCGAAAATATTCCACGGAAACGATATAATTCGGCAGGAAGTTTGCTCAATGGAACATTGATCTATCAGTCAAAAACGGGGTTATATGAAACAAGGATCGATCTAGGTAAATTATAATGGGCTGGCGTACAGTTATTGTCAACAAGCACTCGAAGTTGTCGTATCAAAATAATCATCTCGTTTATCGTACCCCGTTTGAAACCGAGATGATCCATCTGTCAGAGATCGATATTTTGATCCTTGAAACAACGGATATTTTATTGAGTACAATGTTGACTAAGCGTTTGATCGATGAAAATGTTCTAGTGATCTTTTGTGATGATAAACGAATGCCCACGGCACAGTTGTTACCATTTTATGGTAAGCATGATTCAAGTTTGCAGATCGACAAACAAATGATGTGGGATGCTGAAAATAAGAAAGTGTTGTGGACTGAGATAATTTCTCAGAAATTGATCAATCAAAGTGTATGTTTGCATAAACATGATTTTGAAAAAAATTCGCAAAAATTATTGGATTATTGTGCAGATCTGACTATTTTTGATAAAACAAATCGTGAAGGACATGCGGCTAAAGTTTACTTCAATACTTTATTTGGTACGGGCTTTACACGTGATATCAAAAATCCGATCAACGCCGGTTTAGATTATGGGTATACACTGCTCTTAAGTATGGTAGCACGTGAGATCGTTAAAAATGGATGTTTGACGCAGTTAGGTCTAAAGCACGTCAATCAGTTCAATCAATTCAACTTGGCGAGTGATATTATGGAGCCTTTTAGACCGATAATCGATGATATTGTTTTTCAAAATAAAGAGCTGGATTTCAAATCGATCAAATACTGCTTACTGCAAATTTTTTCAGAGACATATTATTTCAATGGTAAAGAAATGTTTTTGACCAATATTGTTGAAGAGTATACCCGTAAAGTGATCCAAGCTTTGAATAAAAAAAGCGAGGAGGTTCCTATATTTAAATATGGGTTATAGGTATATGCGTATGTTGTTGATGTTTGATCTACCGACTGAAACTGCAGAAGACCGGAAAAACTACCGGCGCTTTCGCAAATTTTTATTATCGGAAGGCTTTCTGATGCACCAATATTCTGTTTACAGTAAGTTGTTGCTTAATGGCTCCGCTAAGAGGTCGATACTGGATCGATTAACTAAAAATAAACCGCCATCGGGTAAGGTAACCGTTCTGACGGTCACAGAAAAGCAATTTTCAAGGATGATATATCTTAGTGGAACAAGTGACCCGTCAATTGCTAATACAGATAAAAGGGTAGTTTTTCTGGGGGAAGAGCTATGAAAATTAATTTTCCATTATTAGATGGCATGATCGAATTTGATAAAACTTTGATCTTAGCGATCGAAGATACAGAAACCTTCAGTGATCTTGCGAGGTTATTGTATAGCTATAATGAATCGAGCCCGTTGAAGTTAGCTTTGGATGATTTTTCACCACTTAAAGAGAGCCAATTAATGCTAGTTTCAGATATTCTAGGGTATAATGTCAATACTCCAGCTATTTTGAAATTAGTTTATGCGGATCTGGAAAGACAATTTGGTGAAAAAGAGGAAGTTAAAGCCAGACTTGAGTTATTAGCAGTGGAGATAGCAAATATTATTTCGAGTGAATGTTTAGAAAATGAGTTAGATCTTGAGTATGATGAGATCACACTGCTAGAATTGATAAAGGCGATGGGTGTAAAAATCGAAACGACGATGTCATCGGTTTACGAAAAATGTTATGAGATAGTGCAAATTTTCAAATACTTAAGTAAGAAAAAATTATTAGTTTTCTTAAATGTTGGTGCTTATTTGACAGAAAAACAAATAAGAAGCTTACTTGAGTACATTGAACTGTGCAATTTGAATGTCATATTCCTTGAGCCAAGTAAGTTGTATGACTTACCGCAGTATATTTTAGATAGTGATTATTATTTAGAGTATTTGAATAGCTCTTCGGAGTCATAGAAAGCGAAAATTTTGCTAGAATTAGTAGCGCGATTACGAAACCACTGTGCCATTTTTTGCATTTGAGGTTTTAGAGCTATGTTGTTTTGTATGACTCCAAAACACCGACGATTGTGGCTAAGCTCTCACCTTTGTTTTAGAGCTATGTTGTTTTGTATGACTCCAAAACGCGCAAGCACAATAACGGTAACTAGATAGCGTTTTAGAGCTATGTTGTTTTGTATGACTCCAAAACACCTCAAAGTGCATATGTTCAAATCGGTAAGTTTTAGAGCTATGTTGTTTTGTATGACTCCAAAACTAAGCGTCTGTTTCTTGTAACGCCTTGACTGTTTTAGAGCTATGTTGTTTTGTATGACTCCAAAACTTCCCTTTGCCTTCGATAACTAACCCAATAGTTTTAGAGCTATGTTGTTTTGTATGACTCCAAAACCGAGAGAATTTCAGCTACAATTTTCTGGAAGTTTTAGAGCTATGTTGTTTTGTATGACTCCAAAACGACCACCATTAGCCATCATTCGATGACCACGGTTTTAGAGCTATGTTGTTTTGTATGACTCCAAAACACCTAAAGTTGACAGTAGCGACGCACAAAAGTTTTAGAGCTATGTTGTTTTGTATGACTCCAAAACTACTGGCACGACAGACATTAAGGCAACTGTGTTTTAGAGCTATGTTGTTTTGTATGACTCCAAAACCAAAGGAGCTATCGCGCTGTTTGTGTTGATGTTTTAGAGCTATGTTGTTTTGTATGACTCCAAAACAGTTATAACCCACCAAGAAACCCATATGATGTTTTAGAGCTATGTTGTTTTGTATGACTCCAAAACATATTGCCCAAGCGTAATGCCTATATCGTAGTTTTAGAGCTATGTTGTTTTGTATGACTCCAAAACAAATTTACAAGATGCAAAGGGAAATAAGGTGTTTTAGAGCTATGTTGTTTTGTATGACTCCAAAACAATGGTCAATGATGCTGTTGATGGTTTAGCGTTTTAGAGCTATGTTGTTTTGTATGACTCCAAAACATGTCTTATGTCAATCAGAAGGCTGATCAAGTTTTAGAGCTATGTTGTTTTGTATGACTCCAAAACCAAGTATGCTTCGTTAGATGTCAAAGTGAGGTTTTAGAGCTATGTTGTTTTGTATGACTCCAAAACCGTATTCATCGATGATTTCTTTTACGTCATGTTTTAGAGCTATGTTGTTTTGTATGACTCCAAAACAAACGTAACAGCAAATAGTGTTACTTTGAATGTTTTAGAGCTATGTTGTTTTGTATGACTCCAAAACCTTCCACAACGACATTAAAACCAAGCGAGAGTTTTAGAGCTATGTTGTTTTGTATGACTCCAAAACTTAAATCTTGGATCATGAGCAACATCAGCAGTTTTAGAGCTATGTTGTTTTGTATGACTCCAAAACGTTAAAGACGCTTTCGTAAAGGGGGCACAGGTTTTAGAGCTATGTTGTTTTGTATGACTCCAAAACTTGCGTTGTTCATGCTCGCACCGTTTACGAGTTTTAGAGCTATGTTGTTTTGTATGACTCCAAAACATCCAGATCTTGGACCACGTTTATTAGACGGTTTTAGAGCTATGTTGTTTTGTATGACTCCAAAACAGCATTTATCCCCACAACATCAACTAACTCGTTTTAGAGCTATGTTGTTTTGTATGACTCCAAAACCATTGTTAGTCTAATGGCTAAAGGCCTATGTGTTTTAGAGCTATGTTGTTTTGTAAAACTTTAGTATTTTCCGGTTGAGAATATGTGCAATTGAAAAATATTTTTACAGTATTTCTATTGACGTCAACTTTATAATTTGATATTATATTAGCGTTGTATTTGTGCATGCCACAACTGCAACCGCACGTTTTAAGTTCAAGTGCTCTCTGAGCCACTACATTACGGCGAGTCTAAGTAAAATACAAGGAGGTGCACATTAATGTACGCAATTATTGAAACAGGTGGTAAGCAACTTAAAGTAGAAGCTGGTCAAGCTATCTACGTTGAAAAGTTGGCTGCTGAAGCTGGTGAAAAAGTAACTTTTGATAAAGTTGTTTTAGTAGGCGGCGAAAACACAGTGATCGGTACACCTTTTGTTGAAGGTGCTACTGTTGAAGGTACTGTTGAAAAGCAAGGTCGTGCTAAGAAAGTTGTTACTTTCAAGTACAAGCCTAAGAAGCATCAACACACAAAGCAAGGTCATCGTCAACCATACACAAAGGTTGTTATCGACGCAATCAACGCATAATTTTTGCGAGGTGGACGTTAGATGATCCATGCAAATATTATTAGAAATGGTAAAGTGATAGAAGGTTTCGACATTACTGGTCATGCAGGTTTTGCTGAAGCTGGTGAGGATATTGTTTGTGCAGCTGTTTCAGTGTTAGCGATCAATACGATCAATACGTTGGAAAAGTTGCTGAAACAAAAATTTGAACTAGTTGAAGATCAGAAAAATGGCGGTCTTTTACAAGTGGCTTTATCAGATGAGGGACAAAATGATCCCGCAGTTCAATTGATCTTATCGAGCCTTGAATTAGGTTTGAAAGATGTTGAACAGAGTTATCCAAAATATATAAAAACGAATATAAATTAAGCAATAAGGAGGTGCACGAACTATGTTAATGAACTTACAATACTTCGCTCATAAAAAGGGTGGTGGTTCCACTTCTAACGGTCGTGACTCACGTTCTAAGCGTTTAGGTGCTAAGAGTGCTGACGGTCAAACAGTTAACGGTGGTGCTATCTTATACCGTCAACGTGGTACACGTATTTACCCAGGTGTTAACGTTGGTATGGGTGGCGATAACACATTATTTGCTAAGGTTGCTGGTGTCGTTAAATTTGAACGTAAAGGCCGCGATAAGAAGCAAGTTAGTGTTTACCCAGTTGCTGAATAATCGGTGATGCTAAAAACGTCCTGATCTCTTGTATAGCAAGGATCAGGGCGTTTTTTATTTTGTGGAAAACTTAGGCTGATTTCTCTTTGCTTAAGTTTTGCCAAGAATTCCAATAATAAAATAGGTCTTCTAAAAATATAGCCAAATGCTATCTTTTTTAGAAGACCTAACTTTATTTACTTGTATCTTTTTGAGCTGCAAAATATTTTTCTAAGCCTTGATAAACGTCATTTACGACGGTCGCACGGTAAGACTTAGAGCTTATCTGATCAAAGTCACGATCGGAGTTGATATATCCCATTTCTAATAGGATCGCCGGTTCTTTGATGTCACGAATGACCAAAAAGTCACCGATCTCGACCCCGCGATTTTCTAAGCCGATCGCACCAAACTCCTTATTTATCGTTTGTGCTAACTTGGCGGAGTTCTTATGATAATAATAAGTCGTAAATCCCGAAGCGGTGTTTTTGACTGGCGACGAGTCAAAGTGGAAACTGATAAAAGCATCTGCATGGACTTGATCTGCTAGTGCGGGACGTTTGCTTAGACTGACAAAAGTGTCATCGCTACGTGTAAGATAGACTTTTGTATTTTGTTTACGTAATTTTTTAGCCAAAAGTTTGGCATAAGCTAAAGTATATTGTTTTTCTTCTTTTTTCTCAGTGTTCGAGGTCGCCCCAGAATCATAACCACCGTGACCAGGATCGATCACGATCGTCGCATTTGAAAGATCGGTAATAGGTAATTTGTAGCTACTGTTGATCATCCAATCAGCGATCCAGCCTTTTTTTTCATCGTCAGTTTCAACATACATCCAATGATATTTGCTTTTCAAGACAGTTACACGTTGGTTTTGCTTGAGTTGACTGATTTGATCATATTCAACACCAGGGCCGTTTTTAAGGACAGCATAGTTAGTTTGGATCTCTAGTTGTCCGAAATATTTATAAGTGCGATAACCTAAAATACCAACTAGTACGAAAATGATCGCAAATAGGACCCGAATACGTTTGGGGAGGCCAGATCCATGAGAAGTTCTAGGCTTTTCCATGTGCATCACTCCAAATTTAACAACTATTCACATTATAGCAAAAATACTTTGTGTCCAACAAGTAAATGCTAACGGTTTCCTAGCAAAGCTTGTTGAAATGTAAAAACAAATTAATAGTTGGCAAAACCCCCGATAGAATGATAAAATTTATTCAAACGGCTTTCGTTAAATCGTGAACGAATTTCAGCAAAATTGTTTTAGGAGGATCAACTAATGTCTGACATTAAATACAAACGAGTTGTGATGAAACTGAGCGGGGAAGCATTGGCCGGAGATGCTGGTCAAGGGATCAATCCGCCAGAGATCCGTAAAGTTGCCGAAGAGATCAAAGAAGTGCATGACTTGGGGGTTCAAATCGCGATCGTTGTCGGTGGTGGCAATATGTGGCGGGGAGAATCTGGTGCACAAATGGGAATGGAGCGCGCTCAAGCAGATTATATCGGAATGCTTGGAACGGTGATGAATGCTTTGGCACTACAAGACAATTTAGAATCGATCGGAGTACCAACTAGAGTTCAAACTGCAATTGAAATGCGCCAAGTAGCTGAACCATATATTCGTCGTAAGGCTATGCGTCATTTGGAAAAGGGACGTATCGTGATCTTTGCAGCCGGCACAGGCTCGCCATATTTCTCCACTGATACGACTTCAGCCTTGCGGGCGTCAGAGATCAATGCTGATGTGATCTTGATGGCTAAAAATGGTGTTGACGGCGTTTATTCAGCAGATCCGCGTAAAGATGCAAATGCAGTTAAATACGATAAGCTAACACATATGGAGATCATCAATAAAGGGTTACAAGTTATGGATACAACGGCTTCATCACTATCCATGGATAACAATATCCCACTTGTAGTCTTTAACATGAATGAACGTGGCAATATCAAGAAAGTTGTTCAAGGTGAAACGATCGGAACAACAGTTGAAGGGAAGTAAATAAATTTATGAAAATTACAAATCCAACTATTTTACAATATCAAGAAAAAATGACTAAAGCCGAAGAAGCTTTACAACGTGAATTAGGTACGATCCGTGCGGGTGTAGCTAATGCTAGCTTGCTCAACCGGGTCAACGTTGAATATTACGGAGTGCCAACACCACTTAATCAAATGGCTCAGATCAGTGTTCCAGAAGCACGCGTGCTTCTCATCACACCATACGATAAGTCTTCTTTGAAAGACATCGAACATGCACTTTTAGTATCTGACCTAGGCATCGCTCCTATGAATGACGGATCAGCTATTCGCTTAGTGATCCCACAATTGACGGAAGAACGTCGTAAGGAATTAGCTAAACAAGTTAAAGCAACTTCTGAAAAGGGCAAGGTTGCTGTTAGAAATGTTCGTCGTGAAATGATGGATGCTTTGAAGAAAGCTCAAAAGAATGGCGATTTGACCGAAGACGAATTGCGTGACTTGGAAGATGTTGCCCAAAAAGTAACGGATAATTCGATCAAAAATATTGAAAATATTACAGCAGAAAAAGAAAAAGAAGTGCTTGCCGGTTAGGTGAAAGCTTTGTTTTGCTGATGATAACGGGGCAAGGGCTCGTCGAAACAGGCGCTTACTGGATCGACGAATTTGTCCCGTTATTCTTTTAACAGAGGTGAAGATATGTTTTCTAACTTATTTAAAAATAAGCAGGCAGCACAAAACGAGCTAGATCCCCCAAAAATACCGGCTCATATTGCGATCATTATGGATGGTAATGGTAGATGGGCAAAAAAGCGTGGATTGCCCCGAGTCGCGGGCCACAAGCAGGGAATGGAGACTGTTAAAACGATCACTAAAGTCGCTAGTGATCTGGGCGTCAAGGTATTGACGTTATATGCTTTTTCAACGGAAAATTGGAAAAGGCCACAAGATGAAGTGGGCTTTTTGATGGATCTTCCGGTAAAGTTTTTCAATACATTCGTTCCAGAATTGATTGCAAATAATGTCCGCGTCAATGTGATGGGATATACGGATAAATTACCTGACTCGACGCAAAAAGCAGTCTTTGATGCGATCGAGCAGACTAAAGATAATACTGGCATGGTCTTGAATTTTGCTTTGAATTACGGGAGTCGTGCTGAGATCACGTCTGCAGTTCAAGCTTTAGCAACGCAAGTCAAACAAGGTGAATTGGAACCATCCCAGATCGATGAAAAAGTTTTTTCAGAGGCCTTGATGACAGCTGATCTCCCTTATGCTGATCCAGAATTACTGATCCGCACGAGTGGTGAAGAACGGATCTCTAACTTTTTATTGTGGCAGATCGCTTACAGTGAGTTAGTATTTACAGATGTTTTATGGCCGGACTTTTCGGCTGAAGATCTAGAATTATCGATTTATAAGTTTCAGCAACGCGATCGACGCTTTGGTGGGCTGAATAAGAAGGAGGATAATTGATTAATGAAACAGCGTGTTATAACAGCGGTGATCGCTTTGATCGTTTTCTTACCATTGCTTTATCTAGGGGGACTACCTTTTGATATCTTGGTAACGTTGATGGGGATCGTCGCAATGTCAGAATTTTTGATCATGAAAAAGAAATTACTCGTGTCATTTGAGGCGATCATTTCATTTCTTTTGATACTCTCAGTATTACTGCCGGTCTTTTGGGCTGGTTTTTGGACGCAAGATACTTTAGGCGGCAGCTTTTATTTGCTAGCCCTAGTTATGCTAGTCTACACTGTGATCTCTAAAAATCGTTTTTCATTTGATGATGCTGGGGTCCTGTTATTAGGTGGGCTTTATGCGGGGCTTGGATTTAGATTCATGATGCTAGCTCGCGCAGAGAGTCTGTGGATGATACTTTATGCCTTATTGATCGTTTGGATCACAGATAGTGGGGCTTATCTGATCGGACGCAAGATCGGTAAGAATAAATTAGCACCACATATCAGTCCCAACAAAACTTGGGAAGGTTCGATCGGTGGTTCACTCAGTGCGGTAGTTATTGTAGGCGCATATCTATACTTTGTGCAAGGTGCGTTTCCATATAGTTTCTCGACCATGCTTTTGTGGACTTTAGTCTTTTCAGTTGGAGGCCAACTTGGTGATCTGATCGAGTCAGCCTTCAAACGTCATTATGGAGTCAAGGATTCAGGCAAGATCTTACCTGGACACGGTGGGATCTTAGACCGCTTTGATTCATTACTATTTGTTTTACCATTGATGCATTTTGCTGGCTTGATCTAAGTGGATCGATTAGGATAAGGACGGTAGAGCAATATGATAACAACTATAATTACATTTATCATCGTCTTTGGGATCTTAGTATTTGTCCATGAATTTGGGCACTATTATTTTGCCAAGCGTGCTGGGATCTTGGTACGTGAATTTGCGATCGGGATGGGGCCAAAACTGTTTGCATATCGCAAGAATGGCACGACCTACACTTGGCGGATCTTGCCACTAGGTGGATATATCAGCATGGCAGGTTTGGAAGACGATACTGAAGAGCTGAAAAAAGGGATGCCAGTCAGTCTGATCACAGATGAAAATAGTGTCGTTCAAAAGATAAATACTAGTAAAAAAATCACTTTAGTCGAAGGGATCCCACTCGAATTGACTGACTGGGATCTGACCGATGGACTTTGGATCGAAGGCTATGAAAACGGCACTGAAGACGAGATCAAACGCTTCAAAGTTGATCACGATGCATTGATCATCGGTAAAGATGGGATCGAACTTCAGATCGCACCACGTGATGTGCGTTTTCAGTCGGCTTCGTTAGTCGATCGGATGCTGACCAATTTTGCGGGGCCATTGAATAATTTCTTGTTAGCGATCGTAGCTTTTGGCTTAGTTGCCTTCTTACAAGGAGGAGTCCCTGTAACCACTAATACGATAGCTCAAGTTCAAACTGATTCAGTTGCTCAAAAAGCTGGTTTAAAAGCAAATGATACGATCATTGCGATCAATGGTGATAAAACACCGACTTGGGACGATGTAGCCCAACATATCAGAACAGCTGATGGTAAAGAGCTTGTTTTAACAGTCAAGCGAGCTGACAAAAAGCAAAACATCAAGGTCACACCAGTCCAAAAAAACGTAAATGGACAAAAGGTCGCCCAGATTGGTATAATTGCTAAGGGAAAAATGGATCGTTCTATCAAAGCCAAGCTGACTTATGGGTTTACCCAAACTTGGTATGTGATAAAACAGCTAGGAAATGCCCTAGCGTCAATGTTACACGGCTTTAGTCTAAATGATCTAGGTGGTCCGGTAGCAATGTTTTCACTCACATCACAGGCTAAAGAAAACGGCCTGATCAGTGTTGTGACACTAACAGCACTGTTGTCAGTTAACTTAGGGATCATCAACTTGTTACCGATTCCTGCTTTGGATGGGGGCAAGTTGTTATTAAATATTATCGAAGCGATCAGAAGAAAACCACTTGATCCAGAAAAAGAGATCATTATCACAATGATCGGTTTTGGATTTTTGATGATCTTGATGCTTCTAGTTACGTGGAATGATATTCAACGCTATTTCTTCCGCTAATTAAATATAAAAGGGGTCTGAGCAAGAATGAAACAATCAAAAATGTTGATTCCAACATTAAAAGAAGTGCCAAGCGATGCTGAAGCACTCAGTCACCAGTTAATGTTACGGGCTGGTTATATCAAACAAGTGACAGCCGGGGTCTATGCTTATTTACCATTGGCTTATCGGGTCTTAAATAATATCGAAACGATCATCCGTGATGAGATGGATAAGATCGATGCCGTTGAAATGCTCGTGCCAGGAGTTTTACCAGCTGAACTTTGGGAAGAATCTGGCCGTTACAAGACATACGGAGCTAATTTATTTAAATTAAAGGATCGCCATGAACGTGATTTTATCTTAGGACCAACACACGAAGAGACATTTACTAAGATCATCAAAGATGCGATCAAGACATACAAAAAATTGCCGTTGAAGTTGTATCAGATCCAAATGAAGTACCGGGATGAAAGTCGTCCGCGGTTTGGACTTTTGCGTGGACGTGAATTTTTGATGTTGGATGATTACTCATTCCACACAGATATGGAAAGTTTAGATCAAACTTACCGTGATATGGATAAAGCTTACCAACAGATCTTTGAACGTGTCGGCCTTGATTTTAGAGGGATCATTGCTGATGCTGGTGCAATGGGTGGTAAGGATTCCAAAGAATTTATGGCGATCGCACCGATCGGGGAAGATACAGTCGTTTATTCCGACTCAAGTGATTACGCTGCTAACCTTGAAATGGCAAAGAACTTGCGGATCAACAAGAAATCCCACGAAACGCCAAAGGAATTGACAAAAGTAGCCACACCAGATGCCAAGACGATCGACGAAGTTTCAGCTTTCTTAGAAGTTGAGCCTGAGAGCATGATCAAAACTTTAGTCTTTATGGCCGATGAAGAACCAGTCATCGTTTTGATGCGTGGTAATGACGAGCTCAATGAAGTCAAATTGAAAAATTATTTGGATTGTGACTTCTTAGACCCGGCTGAAGATGCCCAAGCGCGTGAGCTTTTAGGTGCAGATTTTGGCTCTTTAGGACCAGTTGGTGTCGCCAAAGACGTTAAGATCGTAGCTGACCTTGATGTTGAAGGTATGGTCAATGCTAATGTAGGGGCTAACGAAAATGGTTACCACTACATGAACGCTAATATCGAACGCGATTACCGTGTAGATGATTTTGTCGATCTTCGGACTGTCAAAGAAGGTGACCTTTCGCCAGATGGTGAGGGTGTCCTTAAGTTTACACGTGGGATCGAGATCGGTCACATTTTCAAATTAGGTACACGTTATTCTGAAAGCTTAGGTGCGACAGTTTTAGATGAAAATGGGCGTGAAGTACCGATCATCATGGGTAGCTATGGTATCGGGGTATCTCGTTTGCTATCTGCGATCGTAGAGCAAAATAGCGATGAAAATGGGATCATTTGGCCACGTTCGATCGCACCATTTGACATTCATGTGGTACCGGTCAATGTGAAGAAAGAAGAACAAGTTAAACTAGCAACTGAGATCACAACAATGCTAGAAGATGCTGGCTACAAAGTTTTAGTTGATGATCGTAAAGAACGTCCAGGGGTAAAATTTGCCGATGCTGATCTTATCGGTCTACCTGCGCGGATCACAGTTGGTAAAAAAGCCGATGAAGGAATCGTTGAGATCAAATTACGTCGTACAGGCGAAACACTTGAAGTTAAGACAGATGAATTGTTAAATTCGATCAAGATCTTACTCAAAGAAGATCAAGGCATTTTTGGCTAGATATAGATAATTGGACTGGCGAAAGTGACTTCACCAGTCCTTTTATTTCTGATAGAGAGGGGTCAGAATTTGGAACCAAATAAACAGGAATTGTTTTTGCGCTTACTTGAACAGATCAAGTGGCAACATTTACCAGAGGAACAAGAACTCTTTGCTGGAGCTGCGATCGATAAAGTTGAAGTCCATACAGCTTCAAAGCGCTGGGAATTTGTGATCAGTTTAAAGCAAGTGTTGCCCTTTACAACATTTTTGCGTTTTAACCACGCCCTTGCTAACGTTTTTGAACCGATTGCGCAAACGACTTTGAACTTGGAAGTCCAAGAGGCGACGTTAAATGAGCGTGATCTAGGTGATTATTGGGCCTATGTGGTGTCAACGTGTGGGGTCAATTCGCCTTTGATCCAAGAATTGTGTCAAGGTAAGGTACCGTATTTAGACGATAACCGGGTCATGTTGTTAGCTGAAAATGAGATCATCAAAAACTTTTTGACGACACAGGCTTTAGGACCGATCGAACGGACATATCAACAATATGGGTTTCCTAAATTTACGATCAATACGCTGATCGATGAATCAAAATCGCAGGCTAAGATCGATGAATACAAAGAACAAAAAGCTAGATCTGATGCGCAATTAGCCCAACAAGCGGTCGAGGCGATCCAAAAGCAAAACGAAAAACGGCAACAAAAAGCTAAAGAAAAAGAAACGGTCACTGTCGACGGACCAGTCCAACTTGGCAAGAAGATCGCTGATGATGCTGAGATCAGACAGATGGCAACGATCACGGAAGAAGAACGTTCGGTGGTCGTTCAAGGTTATATTTTCGATAAAGAGGTCCGTACTCTACGTTCTGAGCGCAAATTGCTCATCATCAAGGTCACCGATTATTCTTCATCAATGGTGATCAAGAAGTTTTCGCGTAATGAAGAAGATGAAGCGATGTTTGATGCACTAGCTGTCGGTAAGTGGGTCAAAGTTCGCGGGAGCGTTCAAGAAGATACCTATATGCGTGATTTAGCGATGAATGCCTATGATATCGTTGAAGTAGCACATGAGGGACGCAAAGATACCGCACCCGAAGATCATAAGCGCGCTGAATTGCATGTTCATTCCAATATGAGTATGATGGATGCGACAAACAGCATCAGTGACTATGTCAAGCAAGCAGCTGCTTGGGGGCAAAAAGCGATCGCGATCACTGATCATAGTACGCTCCAAGCTTTCCCTGAGGCGCATAGTGCGGGCTTAAAGAATAATGTCAAGATCTTATACGGGGTCGAAGCTAATGTTGTCGATGATGGGCAACCGATCGCCTATAATGAACAACATGTGAAATTAAAAGATGCGACATATGTTGTTTTCGATACGGAAACGACCGGGTTATCGGCTCGTTATGATAAGGTCATCGAATTGGCGGCAGTCAAGATGAAAGATGGCGAAGTGATCGAGCGTTTTGAACAATTTATCGATCCAGGTCATCCCCTTTCACAAACGACGATCAAATTGACTTCGATCACCGATGATATGGTCCGGGGCTCAAAGTCTGAAAAAGAAGTTTTTGAGATGTTCCAAGAATTTTGTAAGGGCAGTATCATTGTCGGGCATAACGCGACCTTTGACGTTGACTTTATGAATACGGGTTATGCTCGGCATGGGTTACCTTTGATCAGTGAACCTTGGTTAGATACATTGCCAATGGCGCGCTTATTGTATCCAGAAATGAAAGGTTTTCGTTTGAATACCTTAGCTAAAAAATTGAATGTTAATTTGGAACACCATCACCGGGCGATCTATGATGCGGAAGCAACAGGCTATATCTATTATGCAATGCTAAAAGATGCTGAAGAGAAGTTGCAGATCGAATACCATGATCAATTTAATACGCAAAAAGATGATGATATTTATAAACATCAACATCCGTTCCATGCGGTGATCTTGGCTAAAACACAAGAGGGTCTCAAAAATCTCTTTAAAGTTGCTTCAGAGTCAATGGTCAAGTATTTCTACCGTGTTCCACGGGTACCGCGTTCAGTCTTAGATAAATATCGTGAAGGCTTGATCGTAGGTTCGGCTTGTGCTGATGGAGAAGTTTTTACTGCGATGATGCAAAAAGGTTACGAACAGGCTAAAGAAAAGGCAAAATATTATGATTATTTAGAAGTTCAACCTAAAGCATTATACGCACCTTTGATCGAACAAGAATTGGTCAAAAATAATAAAAATTTAGAAGAGATCATTGCTAATATGGTGCAACTAGCTGAAGAGCTCAAGATCCCGATCGCAGCTACGGGGGATGTGCATTTTATGAATAAAGAAGATGCGATCTACCGTAAGATCTTGATCCATTCACAAGGTGGGGCTAACCCCCTTAATAAGCTACGTGATCTACCAGATGCCCATTTCCGAACGACGGATGAAATGTTAGAAGATTTTGTCTTTTTAGGTGAAGAAAAGGCGGAAAAAGTCGTCGTGACTGATCCAAATAAGATCGTCGATATGTGTGATGAGATCACGCCGGTCAAGGATAAGTTGTATACGCCTAAAATGCCAGGGGCTGAAGATGATATCAAGAATTTGACATTGAACAAAGCCCATGAATGGTATGGCGATCCGTTACCAGATATCGTGCAAAAACGCGTTGATAAAGAATTGAAATCCGTTATCGGAAATGGTTTCTCAGTTATCTATTTGATCTCACAAAAGCTGGTGGCTAAATCCAATAAAGATGGCTATTTAGTAGGGTCTCGTGGTTCGGTGGGCTCCAGTTTGGTCGCCACTCTGACAGGTATCACTGAGGTCAACCCCTTACCACCACATTATCGCTGTCCTAAGTGTAAGTGGTCGCATTTTTATGAAAAAGGTGAATATGGTTCTGGCTATGACTTACCGGATAAAGAATGTCCAGAATGCGGAACAGAATTGGTCAAAGATGGCCAAGAGATCCCGTTTGAAACGTTCCTTGGTTTCAAGGGGAATAAAGTTCCCGATATCGATCTGAACTTCTCGGGTGACTATCAACCAGTAGCTCATAATTACACGAAAGTTTTGTTTGGTGAGAACAATGTGTTTCGGGCTGGTACGATCGGTACAGTGGCTGATAAAACGGCCTATGGGTATGTCAAAGCTTACGAACGTGATACTGAGCAGAATTTACGAGGCGCTGAAGTCGATCGATTGGCCAAGGGTGCCACAGGTGTTAAGCGAACGACCGGGCAACACCCGGCTGGGATCTTGGTCGTACCGGACTATCTTGATATCTATGATTTTACTCCGATCCAGTATCCGGCTGACGATCTGACTGCAGCTTGGAAAACAACTCACTTTGATTTCCACTCGATCCATGATAATATCTTAAAACTCGACTGTTTAGGGCATGATGATCCGACGATGATCAGAATGTTGCAAGATCTTTCAGGGATCGAACCAAAGACGATCCCGACTGATGATCCGGGTGTGATGAAGCTATTTTCAGGAACTGATATTTTAGGTGTTACTCCAGAGCAGATCCAGTCTAAGACCGGGACTTTAGGGATCCCAGAATTTGGGACGCGTTTTGTTCGCGGGATGTTAGAAGAAACGCACCCCAAAACGTTTGCCGAACTAGTCAAGATCTCTGGTCTTTCTCACGGGACTGATGTGTGGTTAGGTAACGCGGAAGAATTGATCCAAAACGGGACCGTTACGATGCCAGAAGTTATTGGATGTCGTGACGATATCATGATGGACTTGATCCATATGGGGGTTGAGTCTGACTTGGCCTTTAAGATCATGGAACACGTACGTAAGGGACGCGGGGTCCCAGATGAGTGGCAGGCAGCGATGCGTGAATCTGAAGTGCCGGAATGGTATATCGGTGCATGCTTGAAGATCAAATACATGTTCCCGAAAGCCCACGCTGCTGCTTATGTGTTGATGGCTTTGCGGATCGCCTATTTCAAGGTGTATTATCCATTGGTATACTATGCTGCTTATTTCTCAGTCCGGGCTGATGACTTTGATCTAGTTTCGATGGCTCACGGTAAAGAATCCGTCAAAGCTGCAATGAAAGAGATCACTGACAAGGGCAATGATGCGACCGCTAAGGAGAAAAATCTTTTGACGGTGCTTGAATTAGCTAATGAAATGTTGGAACGTGGCTTTGAATTCAAAATGGTCGATCTCAATAAATCGGATGCCAGCGATTGGTTGATCGAAGATAATACGTTGATCGCACCATTTACGGCAGTACCAGGGTTAGGCCTGAACGTTGCTAAACAGATCGTGGCGGCACGTGAGGAACAAGATTTCTTGTCCAAAGAAGATCTTGCTAAACGTGGTAAAGTTTCGGCGACGATCATCGATTTTTTGTCAGAAAACCACGTACTTGATACTTTGCCAGACGAAAATCAATTGAGTTTATTTGAAAATCTATTCTAAATAGATCTTTTTATCACTAGTTTTAGCAAAGTAAATATGGAAAAATAATGTAATCTTGAAATTCCAAGGTTTAAATGTTATAATTACTTTTGTATTTTGATAACTCGTGAGAGTGAGCAGAGATGCTCACTCTTTTTATTGGAATAAAAAATGCGTTACAATAGAGTTGCAAGTTATTTTAGAGGGGGCTAATGCGTGAGTGTTGTAGAAACAGTAACGAAGCTAGTTACACCGATCTTGGATGATCATCACTTTGAATTAGTTGATATCGAATTTGTCAAAGAAGGAAAAAGTTGGTATTTGCGTGTCTTTATCGATAAAGAAGGGGGCATCAACATCGAAGAATGTGCCCTTGTTAGCGACCAACTTAGTGAAAAGTTGGATAATTGTGATCCAGATCCAATTCCACAAGCTTATTATTTGGAAGTTTCTTCGCCAGGGGCAGAACGACCATTGAAAAAAGAAAAAGATTATGAGCGTGCTTTGAACTCATATATCAATGTTTCACTTTACCAACAGCTCGATGGTAAGAAAGTATATGAAGGAACAATGACAGCATTATCCAAAGATGAGTTGACACTTGAATATATGGATAAGACCCGTAAAAAAACAATCACGATCCCACGCAAGCAAATTGCTAAGGCGCGGCTCGCAATTAAATTTTAAAAGATTATTTTTACAAGGAGAATCAAACCATGAGTAAGGAATTACTTAACGCATTAGATGCGCTTGAAACAGAAAAAGGAATCAAAAAAGAAGTTGTGATCGATGCGTTGGAACAGGCTTTAGTTTCAGCTTACAAGCGAAATTACGATAAAGCCCAAAACGTAGAAGTTGAATTTGACAAGCGTAAAGGTGACATCAAAGTCTATTCCGTCAAAGAAGTTGTCAACAATGTCTTTGACTCACGCTTGGAAGTTAACTTAGAAGATGCATTAGAGATCAACAAGGCTTATGAAGTTGGTGATACGATCCGCTTTGAAGTGACACCACGTGATTTTGGACGGATCGCAGCTCAAACAGCTAAGCAAGTGATCATGCAACGTGTGCGTGAAGAAGAACGCCAAATGATCTATGATCAATACAGCAAGTATGAAAATGAGATCGTTTCTGGTGAAGTTGAACGCCATGATAGCCGTTATATCTATGTCAATTTAGGCAATGTTGAAGCTGTTTTATCTAAAAAAGATCAAGTGCCAGGTGAAGTTTACAAATCACATGATCGGATCAAAGTCTACATCTACAAAGTTGTGGATCCATCAGCTAACAACAATGAACCAGAAGTTGAAAATAAAGATGGGAAGAAACGGCGCAAGAATCGTGGACCACAAGTTTACGTTAGTCGTTCTCACCCAGATCTATTGAAACGTCTATTTGAAAACGAAGTACCTGAAATTTTTGACGGTACAGTTGAGATCAAATCGATCGCACGTGAAGCCGGTGATCGTGCTAAAGTGGCTGTTTACTCAGCAGAAGAAGGCGTTGATCCGATCGGAACATGTGTGGGCCCACGCGGTGAACGTGTTCAAGCGATCGTCAATGAATTGAATGGTGAAAAGATGGATATCATTGAATGGAGTGAAGATCCAGCTAAGTATATCTCAAACGCTTTGAACCCAGCTAATATCGTTGAAGTTCGCTTTGATCCTGAAAATGAACGTGTCTGCACGGTGATCGTGCCAGATGATCAACTTTCACTTGCGATCGGTAAACGGGGGCAAAATGCTCGTTTAGCAGCGCATTTGACTGGATACAAGATCGATATCAAATCCGAATCCGATATGGCTGCTTTAGAAGCAAATGCTGAGCTAGCTGATGAAGCAGAAGTTTCAGTTGAAACAACTGAAGAATAGGGGGCACAAACATGGCACAACGCAAGATCCCAATGCGCAAAGATATCGTTACTGGTGAAATGAAACCTAAAAAAGAACTTGTACGCGTCGTGAAAAACAAAGAAAATGAAGTAAGTCTCGATCCAACTGGTAAAAAAGCTGGCCGGGGTGCATATATTCATTTAGATGTAGCTACCGCAAAGAAAGCTCGGGAACAAAAGACTTTTGATAAAGTTTTTGGTGTTAAGATCGAACCTGCTTTTTATGATGAGCTAGTAGCATATGTCGATCACCAAGTTGCACGAGCAGAGTTATTTGGCAATGGAAAATAAGATACAACAACAAAAAGCTCTAAACTTATTGGGATTAGCTCGGAAAGCTGGCAAGTTGACTACAGGCCAAGACCTGGTCTTAGCAGCGATTCGTTCCGGAAAAGCTAAAGTCGTGCTGATGGCAAACGATTGCGGGCAAAGCACCCAAAAGAAATTCACTGATAAGTGCAAGAGTTATGATGTAGCATTAACAACAGAATTTACAAAACGGGAATTAAGTGCTGCGATCGGCGCCAAGCGTTCATTGATCGCAGTTACCGATCCTGGTTTTGGGAAGAAGATACGCCAGCTTCTTTTTTCTTGATCGAAGGGTACAAAGCTTATTCGGTCAGGGATCGAGTAGGTGTGTATTCTTGAAAATAAGGAGAGTGAAGTCATGAGTAAAAAAAGGATTTATGAACTGGCTAAGGAATTAAACGTTAGCAACAAAGAAGTAATTGAAGTTGCAAAGAAAAATGGTTTTAAAGTTGGTAACCACATGTCATCTTTAGACCAAGCTGCTGAAGCTAAAGTAAAAGCTTCATTTGTTAAACCAGTTAAATCTAGTTCACAACAGCAGGCGACTCCTAAAAAAGAAAACAGCGAGAAAAAACAAAATGTTGCTGTAAACAAAAACTCCCAAAATGCGCGGAATAATAACCATTCTAAGCATCAAAACCAAGCATCCGCACAAAGAAATAATGAAAGGCATTCAGGGAAGCGTATGGAAAAAAACAACAACAATAATAACAACGCGAATAATACAAAACATCGCGGTAATAATTCCCAAGGCAATAGCCAAAACAACAACAGTCAAAAGAAAAACAAGTTTTCAAACAATCGCTTTGGCGGGAATAATAACAATCATAAGTTCAATAAAAAGAACAAGAAAAACAAAAATAAGAAGTTCAATCAAAAGAACAATAAACCAGCAGTTCCTCCACGTAAAAACAAGCCATTACCAGAAGTTTTGGTCTATACGGTCGGCATGAACGTAGCAGATATTGCTAAAAAGATCCACCGTGAACCAGCTGAGATCATCAAGAAATTATTTATGATGGGTGTTATGGTCAACCAAAACCAATCCCTTGATAAAGATACGATCGAGATCTTAGCAGCTGATTACGGTATCAAGGCAGAAGAAAAAGTTGAAGTTGACGTAGCTGACATCGATAAATTCTTTGAAGAAGAACAAAATAATCAAGATAATTTAACTTCACGCCCACCAGTTGTAACGATCATGGGTCACGTTGACCACGGTAAGACAACGTTATTGGATAAATTACGGCATACCAATGTTACAGCAGGCGAAGCTGGTGGTATCACCCAACATATCGGTGCTTACCAAGTGCGTCACTCAGGCAAGACGATCACATTCTTGGATACCCCAGGACACGCGGCCTTTACCAACATGCGGGCTCGTGGGGCAGACATCACTGATATCACTGTCTTAGTTGTTGCAGCTGATGACGGTGTAATGCCACAAACGATCGAAGCTATCAACCACGCTAAGGCTGCTAATGTGCCGATCATCGTTGCGGTCAATAAGATCGATAAGCCAGGTGCTAATCCAAACCATGTCATGGAACAATTATCCGAGTATGAATTGATCCCTGAAAGTTGGGGTGGCGATACGATCTTCGTTGAGATCTCAGCTAAATTCAATAAGAACTTAGAAGAATTACTCGATATGATCTTACTTGAAGCTGAAATGCTCGAATTAAAAGCCAATGCTAAACAACACGGTGCAGGTTCTGTTATTGAAGCTCGTTTAGATAAAGGTAAGGGTTCTGTGGCCTCATTACTTGTACAACATGGTACCTTACATGTTGGTGATCCAATCGTTGTGGGTAATACCTTTGGTCGTGTGCGGACGATGACTGATGCTCGTGGTCGTTCGATCAAGAAAGCAACTCCAGCGACTCCAGTTGAGATCACTGGTTTAAACGATGTTCCTGATTCTGGTGATCGTTTCATCACATTTGATGACGAAAAAACAGCACGGGCAGCTGGTGAAGAACGTGCTAAACGTGCCTTGATCAAGGAACGTAACCAAACGACACATGTGACCTTAGATAACTTGTTTGATACCTTAAAAGAAGGCGATCTAAAGGAAGTTGATCTGATCATCAAAGCCGACGTGCAAGGTTCAGCTGAAGCTTTAGCACAAAGCTTTAAGAAGATCGATGTTGAAGGTGTTCGCGTAAACATCATCCACCAAGCAGTTGGTGCGATCAACGAATCTGACGTTACTTTGGCCGAAGCTTCAAATGCTATCATCATCGGTTTCAACGTACGTCCAACGCCACAAGCTAAGATCCAAGCTGAAAGTGATAAGGTCGATATTCGTTTACACAACGTTATCTATAAGGCGATCGATGAAGTTGAAACTGCGATGAAGGGTATGTTAGAACCAGTCTTTGAAGAAAAAGTCATCGGTGAAGTTGAAATTCGTGAAACTTATAAAGTATCTAAGTTAGGTACTATCGGTGGGGGCTATGTCACAGATGGCTATATCCAACGTGATAGTGGTGTCCGTGTTATCCGCGATGGTATCGTGATCTATGAAGGTCAACTTGCTTCACTTAAACGTTTCAAAGATGACGTTAAGCAAGTAAAACAAGGCTACGAATGTGGTCTGATGATCGAAAAATACAATGATATCAAAGTAGGCGATCGTATCGAAGCTTACGTGATGGAAGAAGTTCCACAAGACTAATATTTGATTTGAGGAGGAATTTGAATGGCACAACATTATCGTGTGGGTCGGTTATCACAAGAGATCCAAAGGGAAGTCAATGATATTTTGACTAAGCGTGTGCGTGATCCTCGAGTACAAGGCGTGACGATCACGGGCGTAGAAGTGACAGGTGACTTGCAACATGCAACGATCTACTACAGTACATTATCTAATTTGGCTTCTGACGCTGAAAAAACACAGATCGGTTTAGATAAAGCAACAGGTTTGATCAGACGTGAATTGGGTCAACGCTTGCGTATTTATGTAACGCCTGAAATTAAATTTGAACGGGATGAATCAGTGCGTTACGGTGATCATATCGATGAGCTTTTAAGTAAGCTACACCAGCAAGAAAGTAATCCTTATTGATCGATCATGATTTAAAAATTATGTGTAGATAAAAAGAAGCTGGAAAAATTTTTCTAGCTTCTTTTTTTAGAAAAGAGAGGTAAAAGATGGACGGGATCCTTCCTTTGAATAAAGATCGTGGTATGACGAGCCACGATGCAGTTTTTAAATGCCGGAAAATTTTTAAAACGCGTAAAGTTGGTCATAGTGGTACGCTTGATCCTAATGTCGATGGTGTCTTACCGATCTGTATCGGTAGAGCGACCAAGGCAGTTAATTACTTGATGGCGTCAGGAAAAGTTTATAAAGGTGAGATCATCTTAGGTTTTTCAACGGAAACTGAAGATCTTGATGGTGAAGTTGTTGCTAAAAAAGCTATCGAACGACCATTTAGTCAGGAGCAGATCGACCAAGCAATGGCACAGTTGACGGGGGAGATAGTTCAGATCCCACCGATGTATTCTGCAGTCAAGGTCAACGGTAAACGACTTTACGAATACGCACGTGCTGGGCAAAGTGTTGAACGCCCTAAAAGAAAGATCACAGTCGCTTATTTTAAGCAGACTAAGCCAAGCACCTATGATGCAACTAAACAACAACAAACGCTTTATTTTGAAGTTGGCTGCGGTAAAGGAACTTATGTAAGGACGCTAGCGTTAGATCTAGGTGAAATCTTAGGTGTGCCAGCTGTAATGTCAGATCTGACACGTTTGCAAAGTGGGGGCTTTGAGCTAGAGCAGAGTGTGACCCTCGAACAGCTGGCTAATGCCACGCCAGAAGAATTGGAAAACTACCTTTATCCACTTGAATATGCTTTTCGAAGCTATCCTAAGGTCATTTTGACTGAACAACAGTGGCAAAAGGTCCAAAATGGGGGCTTTTTACCAGCAAATATTTTTAAAGATAGGACAACGAAGATCTTGTTGATGTATGGCGATAAAGCACGGGCGCTTTATTATTATGATGATAAAAAAGGTGTTTTTCGTTCAGAACAAATGCTTGATCTAACTTAAAGAGGGTAACAGAGATGAAAGTTATTGAATTAGCTGAACCGTATGCTAAAAGTGAGATCTATCCGGGAAAGATCGTCTTAGCACTAGGCTTTTTTGATGGGGTCCATCGCGGACATCAAGCTGTGATCAAAGCAGCTAAACAGCAAGCTCAAAAAATGGGTGCTAAGCTAGCAGTGATGACTTTTGATCGGCATCCCAGCGCTATTTTCCAGCAACGTGATCCACAAACGATCCAATATTTGACGACGATCACCGAAAAATTAGCGCTATTTGAAAAATTTGGCGCAGATATTGCTTATGTGGTCAAATTTGACGAAAAACTTGCTTATTTAAAACCTCAAGAATTTATCGATAAATATGTCGTGGGGTTAAATGCGGTAGGGATCACAGCCGGCAGTGATTACACTTATGGTCCCCATACGGTCGCTAATATGAAAAATCTACCTAAATATGCTAAAAATAGATTCGAGATCCAGACTGTCGAGTTACTAAAAGAAGATGAAAAAGTTGGTTCGACTGGGATCAGGGAAGCTTTGGCGAGTGGCAAAGTCGGACTTGCAGCCCACTATTTAGGCTATGATTACCAAACGACTGGGACGGTGGTGCATGGTTTTGAACGCGGGCGCCAGATAGGTTTTCCAACTTTGAACATCGAAACGAGTCTTGCTAAACAATTGCCAGCAGTGGGAGTCTATGCTGTTGAAGTAGAATTGGATGGCAAACGATATCAAGGGATGGCTTCGATCGGTCATAATGAAACTTTTGGTGCTGATCTAGCTAAGACATTAGAAGTAAATCTCTTTGATTTTTCGGCGATGGTCTATGGCAAAAAAGTAACGGTCTATTGGAAAAATTATCTGCGTCCGATGGTGAAATTTAATAGTATCGCTGAATTAGTCGTACAATTAGAGGATGATAAACGGCATTCTGAAGCATTACTCAATGTTCAAAATGAAAATTAGCACTCTGCTTGACAGATTGCTAAGAGTTGTGTATATTAATAATTGACTTAGCACTCCATAGTGTTAAGTGCTAAAAGAGGTGATCGTAGTGTTGAGTGAGCGACAGTTATTGATCCTTGAAGCCGTGATCCGCAACTATACAGAAGCGGGTCAGCCGATCGGATCGAAGACTTTACAACAACAATTACCGGTCCATGTGAGTTCAGCGACCATTCGCAATGAGATGGCGGTTCTCGAACAGCAAGGATATATTGCAAAGGAGCATTCAAGTTCGGGGCGGATCCCTTCACTTAAGGGGTATCGATATTATGTCGATAATTTGATGAAACCTAGCGAGCTTGATCGTGATGCTTTGCATGATATTCGCAACTCTTTTGGAAATGAATTTCAGAAGATCGATGAGATCCTAGCTACTTCAGCTAAGATCTTATCCGATTTGACAAGTTATACTGCCATTTCGCTCAAACCTGAAGCTAAAGATCTACGCTTAGAAGGTTTTAGAATTGTAGAGCTTGGCAATCAACAGGTAATGGTGATTTTGGTAACAAGTGACGGTACCGTTGAGAGTCAGACTTTTACGATGCCAAGTGGGATAAGTGGCAGTGAACTCGAAGCTGTTATCCGTCTGATCAATGATAAAGTCGTTGGTCTACCACTGAGACAGGTGATCGTCAGGCTTAATGAATGTTTGCCCCTTTTGAACCGTTACTTACATCAACCGGCTGGTTTCATTGATGTTTTTGGTAATATCTTGAACCGTGTAGCTAAGGAACAGGTTTATGTAGGGGGGAAGATGAATCTTTTGGATTTTTCCAAAGATGCCTCACTTGAACAGATAAAGTCGCTATATTCTCTAGTTGATCATACTCAAGGGATCGGCAGTTTGGTGGACTCATCTAAAGATGGGATCTCCGTCAAGTTAGGTGATGAACTACCAAGCACTTTGCTACAAAATTATAGCTTGATCTCTGCTACTTTTGATGACGGCAACCATGGACAGGGGACGATCGCGATCCTAGGTCCGACAAATATGCCATATTCAAAGATGATTGGTCTGATCACGGTTTTCCGTGATGAACTAACTAAGAGGATAAACGATTATTATCAAAAGTTTTAAATTAATTTTATAAGAAAAGGGGTGTTGATGTGGCAGAAGAAGAGATCAAAAATGCTGCAGCAGAGCAAACAGCACCGGATGAAACTGAAGTAAAGAATGATTCAGTGGATGATCCAAAGAAAGAAGAAGCTGTCGATGAAGTCACAGCTTTGACTGATCAGTTAGCTGAACTGCAAAAAAAATATGATGAATTAGAAGATCGCTACTACCGTTCAGAAGCGGAAATGGCGAATATGACTAAGCGTTTAAAAAAAGAACAAGAACAACTTCTTCGTTATGAAGGACAAGATCTAGCACGTGATATTTTACCAGTTGTTGATAACTTGACACGTGCCTTGCAAACAGAAGTTGAAGATGTTGGTTCTAAACAGCTCAAGCAAGGGATCGAGATCGTTGCAAGAGATCTCGATAAGGCCTTGCAAAGTAATGACGTGACGAGGATCGCTTCGTTAGGTGAAGAATTTGATCCGACGAAACATCAAGCGGTCAAGTCAGTACCGGTCGAAGAAGGGCAAACGCCTGAAACGATCGTCCAAGTCTTACAAGAGGGCTATATGTTAAAAGATCGCGTCTTACGTCCAGCAATGGTCGTTGTCGCACAATAATTTTGTAAAAGGGTGAATTTTTAATGTCAAAAATCATTGGTATTGACCTTGGGACAACTAACTCAGCAGTTGCTGTTCTTGAAGGTAAAGAAGCAAAAATTATTACAAATCCAGAAGGTAACCGGACAACTCCATCTGTTGTTTCATTTAAAAACGGTGAAACTCAAGTCGGTGAAGTGGCTAAACGTCAAGCAATCACTAACCCAAATACGATCAGCTCGATCAAACGTCACATGGGTGAAGCAGGTTATACAGTAGATATTGAAGGTAAAGAATACACACCACAAGAAATTTCAGCAATGATCTTGCAATACATCAAAGAATATGCTGAAAGCTACTTAGGTGAAGAAGTTACTCAAGCTGTTATCACAGTTCCAGCTTACTTCAATGACTCACAACGTCAAGCTACTAAAGATGCTGGTAAGATCGCTGGTTTGAAAGTTGAACGTATCGTCAACGAACCAACCGCAGCTGCTTTAGCTTACGGTTTGGACAAGCAAGACAAAGATGAAAAAGTTTTAGTCTTTGACCTTGGTGGTGGTACATTTGACGTTTCCATCCTTGAACTTGGCGATGGTGTCTTCCAAGTACTTTCCACAAACGGTGATACAAACCTTGGTGGGGATGACTTTGATAACAAGATCATCGATTGGTTAGTTGCAGAATTCAAGAAAGAACATGGTATCGATCTTTCAACTGATAAGATGGCAATGCAACGTCTCAAAGATGCTGCTGAAAAAGCTAAGAAAGACCTTTCTGGTGTAACTTCTGCACAGATCTCCTTGCCATTTATCACAGCAGGTGAAGCAGGTCCATTGCACTTAGAAACAACTTTAACACGTGCTAAGTTCAATGAATTGACACATGACTTGATCGAAAGAACTAAGATCCCTGTACGTAATGCTTTACAAGATGCTGGTTTAACAAATGCTGACATCGATGAAGTTATCTTAGTTGGTGGTTCAACACGTATCCCTGCAGTTAAAGAAGCTGTTAAAGCTGAAACTGGCCATACACCAAACGAATCTGTCAACCCTGATGAAGCTGTTGCTTTAGGGGCAGCTATCCAAGGTGGGGTCATCACAGGTGATGTTAAAGACGTTGTTTTACTTGATGTTACACCATTATCACTTGGTATCGAAACAATGGGTGGCGTCTTTACAAAATTGATCGATCGCAATACAACGATCCCAACATCTAAGTCACAAGTCTTCTCAACTGCCGCTGATAACCAACCAGCCGTTGATATTCACGTTTTACAAGGTGAACGTCCAATGGCAGCTGACAACAAGACTTTAGGTCGTTTCCAATTGACGGATATTCCAGCAGCTCCACGTGGTGTTCCTCAAATCCAAGTTACATTTGATATCGACAAGAACGGTATCGTAAATGTGTCTGCTAAGGATCTCGGCACTAACAAAGAACAAAAGATCACGATCAAGAGTTCATCTGGTCTATCCGATGAAGAGATCGATCGTATGGTCAAGGAAGCTAAGGAAAACGAAGAAGCTGACAAGAAGCGTAAAGAAGAAGTTGATCTACGTAACGAAGTAGATCAATTGCTCTTCCAAACAGATAAGACGTTAGAAGAGATCAAGGGCAAAGTGTCTGATGACGAAGTGAAGAAAGCTGAAGATGCACGTGATGCATTGAAGAAAGCTCAAGAAGAAAACAACGTTGAAGACATGAAAGCTAAGAAAGATGATTTGACAAAGATCATCCAAGACATGTCAGTCAAACTTTACCAACAAGCACAACAAGCTCAAGGCCAAGCTCAAGCTGATGGTGCATCTGCTAGCGACAACAACGCAGCTGATGATAACACAGTAGATGGCGACTTTAAAGAAGTCGATCCTGACGATAAATAATCGTTACAATGGCTAAATGAAAAGTCAAAGGCCCTTTGTGGACTTTGGCTTTTTATTTTTAAGCAGTTATGTTAATCTAAATTTAAGTGTAATTGCACGGCAAATAACCAATTATTTGGAGGAGAAACATGGAAAAGAATCCTTATGATGTCTTAGGTATTTCCAAAGATGCATCTGCTGATGAGATCAAGCGCGCTTATCGTAAACTATCGAAGAAGTATCACCCTGACTTGAACCATGAAGCTGGGGCAGAAGAAAAGTTCAAAGAGGTAAACGATGCTTATGAGATTTTAAGTGACCCACAGAAAAAGGCTCAATTTGATCAGTTTGGCTCGACTGGAGCTCAAGGCTTTGGCGGTGCTGGTCAAGGCTTTGGTGGCGGCTTTGAAGGTGGCTTCGGTGGATTTGACGATATTTTCAGTTCATTCTTTGGTGGTGGCGGTACTAGCCGTTCACGAACAGCACCACGTCAAGGCCGTGATCTGCAATATGAGATGAACTTGACCTTTGAAGAAGCAATTTTTGGCAAGACGACTGAAATTGAATATACTCGTGAAGAAGATTGTGACACATGTAACGGTACCGGTGCTAAACCAGGAACTTCACCTGTGACCTGTTCACACTGTGGTGGCCGTGGCTTTGTCCAAGTTGAGCGCCAAACGCCACTTGGTCGTATCATGACTCAACAAGAATGTGATGTCTGTGGTGGTACCGGAAAAGAGATCAAAGAAAAGTGTACTACATGTCATGGTTCCGGCCATATCCGCAAGAAACATGCAGTTGAAGTCAAAGTACCAGCAGGGGTCGAAGATGGCAATCAAATGCGCTTACAAGGCCAAGGTGAAGCTGGGGTAAATGGTGGACCATACGGCGATCTATTTATCGTCTTTAATGTTGCGCCAAGTGATACTTTCAAGCGTGATGGCTCTGAGATCTATTTAGAGCAACCGATCACCTTTGTGCAAGCTACTTTAGGGGCTGAGATCCCAGTTAAGACTGTCCACGGGGATGTTAAGTTGAAGATCCCAGCTGGAACGCAAACGGGAACAACATTCCGTTTACGTGGTAAAGGTGCACCGAGATTGCATGGCACAGGCAATGGTGATGAGCGTGTTACAGTGAAAGTTCAAACACCAAAGAGCTTAAATAAACAACAAAAGATCGCTTTGAAGGCTTTTGCAGAAGCTTCTGGTGATGAAGTTGCTGATGAAGGAAACTTCTTAGATCGCTTAGTCAAGGCACTAAAAAATGAATAAGATCACAAGATAAAGATTTATAAATTTTATCTGAAAATGATTGACTTTAGTTATAAAAAAACGGTATAATTAATTTCGTTGCGATGGTCTGGTAGCTCAGTTGGATAGAGCAACGGTCTTCTAAACCGTAGGTCGTGAGTTCGAATCTCACCCGGATCATATCAAATGAAGTTAATTACCGTATAAAAAAGGCAAAACGTTGTTATATCAGCGTTTTGCCTTTTTGTTATTTGGGAGAAATCGTTAAAAACAGTAAGTTGTAGTAAGAAAAGGGTAATGGGAGGGTGATGATCACCCCGCAAGATCATCCAATTTTGAGGTGATCGTTATATCATTTTTCTTCATATTCGTCGATCAGATATGCATAAACATCGACCGTAGTTGTAACTCTAAGCAGACATTATATCTTTTTAGTTCTGTTTGAATTAATTGTTTGGGTCACCAGTGTCATTAGGATCGGCATTAGCATTAGCTTCTGCATCTGCTTGTTTTCCTTTTTCAGTTGGCGTTCCATCCTGATTAAGATAGCCATTTTGCTTAGCCCATTCAATTTGATCTTGCACCCAAGGATCAGGATTTCCATATACATCAGTGCCAGGAGCATGGTCTTGACCGGGCATAACTTGGTTGCCTTGAGGATCGTACCCATTTTCTTGATTTAACTGGCTTTGTGATTTAGCTTGCTGAGGAGTACTATTGGAAGCTTGAGAATAGTTCTGTTGAGAACTAGAATATGTTACTTGCTGCGAGGCAATTTGAGATTGTTGTGAAGCCCTTTTAGTTTCATTTTCGGCTTTAGACCTTGATTTGCTCTCGGCTTTCATCTTACTTTCGGAGGCTTTACGCTTACTTATAGCTTTCTCTTTAGAAGCCTCTTTTGCTAATCGTTCAGATTTAGCTTTGTGACTACTTGTACTTGATTTGTTGTTAGAATTATTAGTGCATCCAGCAAGTAGTAGGAGAGATAAGCTCGAAACTCCTAGCTTAATATAAATTTTTTTCAATATACCATCCCTTACTATATGTAATCAGCTTTTAATGTCATCAGTTTTTGGACTATATTGAAAATATTAGCTTCTTAGCAGGACATTTTACATAAAAAAATTACCTTCTGACAAATAGGGCAGAAGGTAAAACTGGTTCGCAAGAAGCCATCTTGCAATGAGACAGTGAAGCTTCGTGATATCTACGCATAAAGAATAAACGAAAAAATAGTAATTGTCAATGTGACAGCGGTGAGATGTAGTGCTATCTGCATTTTTTAACTTGATTTTGGCTATTCTAGTCAATCTAGTATCAAGCATTATCTATGACTGGTTAAAAGACCATCGATAGATAACAACGTCCTGATCTGTTGGTTGGTTTTTCCACTTTTTAGAGCGTTTGGTTGAAATGATGTTTGTCCTAGCGATCTTACTCATTGGTGGTTTTATCTCATTAGTTAGTTCGTTTTTTTAAAAATAAAATATTCAGTAATTTTTCCTAAAAATTAAGCTGTTTATTTTACAAGGGTATTAGTTAAATGTTATATTGTAAGCGTATTCATAATATAAAATTTATATTTTTGGAGGAATTAGTTATGGATCTAGCAAAATATATCGATCACACGATCTTGGCACCAAATGCAACCGAAGAACAAGTAGAAAAGATAATTTCTGAAGCGTTAGAATATGGCTTTGCGTCAGTCTGTATCAATCCATATTGGGTCAAAAAAGTAGCTCAGGGTTTAGCTGATAGTGACGTTGAAGTCTGTACAGTGATCGGTTTTCCTTTGGGCGCTAATAAGACCAGTATCAAAGTCAGTGAAGCTAAAGAAGCGATCGCTGATGGAGCCGATGAGCTTGATATGGTGTTAAATATCGGCGAGCTAAAGGCTAAACATTACGATGCGGTCAAAGCAGACATCAAAGCAGTAGTTGATGCGTGTCATGCAGAAAATAAATTGGTCAAAGTGATCATTGAAGCTTGCTTATTGACCGATGAAGAAAAGATCAAAGCTTGTGAATTGTCAAAAGAAGCTGGAGCTGACTACGTTAAAACATCCACTGGTTTTTCGACTGGTGGCGCAACAGTAGCTGATATTGAATTGATGCGAAAGACTGTTGGACCAGATATCGGTGTTAAAGCTTCTGGCGGTATCCATTCCAAAGAAGAAGCTTTAGCCTTGATCGAGGCTGGAGCTTCACGTTTAGGTGCAAGTGCAGGGATCAAGATCGTTAATAGTTAGGGTGTGAATGGAATGCGATTTAAACGTGTATTTACATTAGTGATCGACTCAGTAGGGATCGGTGCTGCTAAAGATGCGGCTAAATTTGATGATGAAGGCTCTGATACTCTAGGCCACATCACTTCTTATTGGAATGGTGAATTAAAATTACCTAATTTAACGGCTTTAGGTTTGGGCAATATTCGGGCTGATTCGCCATTAACAGGTGTTTTACCAGTTGAAACCCCACTAGCTTACTATGGTAAGATGCAAGAGATCTCGGCTGGAAAAGATAGTATGGACGGTCACTGGGAAATGATGGGCTTGCCAGTTACTGAACCACTGGGCTTTTTCCCTAACGGATTCCCCGAACCCTTGATCAAGGCGATCGAAGGATTTAGTGGACGTAAAGTGATCGTCAATCGTCCGATCTCGGGGACTGAAGTGATCGCTAAATACGGTGAGGAACAGTTAGAAACTGGGGCCTTGATCGTGTATACCTCAGGTGATTCGGTCTTACAGATCGCAGCTAATACAGCGATCATCCCACTCGATGAGTTATATCGGATCTGTAAATATGTTAGAGAAATAACGATCGATGAATATCACATCGGGCGTATTATTGCGCGTCCTTATGTTGGCAAAGATAAAAACGAATTTAAACGAACGTCTGACCGCCATGACTTTACGTTAGTCCCTCCAAAAGATACAGTCCTGGATATGTTGGGTCAAGCTGGCTTTGAAGTTATCGGAGTTGGGAAAACGAACGACATTTTTTCAGGTAAAGGGATCGATACGGGGATCCACACTGAAAGTAATGATGACGGGATGACTAAGACGATCGAAGTTGCTAAAACAGATTTTACAGGTCTGTGTTTTACGAACTTGGTCGATTTTGATGCGATGTATGGTCATCGCCGTGATCGTGAAGGCTATGGTAAAGCGTTGGCAGCATTTGATGAACGTTTGGGTGAGCTACTGGAGAATTTACAAGCTGACGATCTATTGCTGATCACAGCTGATCATGGTAACGATCCTGGATTTAAAGGGACCGATCATACCCGTGAGTATGTGCCTTTATTAGCTTACTCACCAAGTTTTTCTAAGGGTAGTTCGTTAGGGATCCGCGATACTTATGCTGATCTAGGTGCAACGATCTTAGATAATTTTGCGCTACCAAATAAAACGGACGGTAAGAGTTTTTTAGCCGATTTACGGAGGAATTAAGATGAGTGAACATATTGAAGCCAAGAAAGGTGATATTGCTAAGATCGTTTTGCTACCAGGTGATCCTTTACGGGCCAAACATATTGCCGAAACGTTTTTAGAAGATCCGATCTGTTACAATACAGTTCGTAATGCATTGGGTTATACAGGAACTTATAAAGGCGTAAAGATCTCGGTCCAAGGAACAGGGATGGGGATCCCCTCAACTTTGATATATGCCGAAGAGTTGATCAATTACTACGAGTGTGAGATCTTGATCCGTGTCGGCACATGCGGTGGAATGGCACCCGAAATAAAAGTTAGAGATGTCATCTTAGCGCAATCGGCAACGACTGATTCGGCCATCATTCAAAATACTTTTGGCAGTGGTCTTTATTATGCGCCTACAGCTGATTTTAGTTTGCTCGATCATGCATATGCTGCAGCTAAAAAAGAGCAGATCGCAGTTAAGGTCGGTAATATCATCTCAGAGGATCGTTTTTATAATGATGAGATCGATCGGGAAAAATTGATCCAATACAAGGTGCTAGGGGCTGAGATGGAAGCAGCAGGCCTATATCTGATCGCAGCAAAGTATAATGTAAGGGCTTTAGCTGTTTTGACGATCAGTAACCATATTATAAGTGGCGAGTCAACACCAGCGTCTGAGCGTGAACGATCATTCAACGATATGGTGAAAGTTGCGCTCGAAGCTACAGTTTCACAAATTAAAGCGTAGAAAGGTGGGAGCTACAATGCGAATGGTAGATATTATCGAACGCAAACGTAATGGAGCAGAATTGACAAAAGAAGAGCTACACACTTTTATCGAGGGTTATACTAAAGGCGAGATCCCAGATTATCAAGCTAGTGCTTTTTTGATGGCAACATATTTCAATGGGATGACAGCTAAGGAACAAGCAACCTTTGCTTTAGAGATGTTGCATTCAGGTGATGAGGTCGACTTGTCGCTGATCCCAGGTATCAAGGTCGATAAACACTCAACTGGTGGTGTGGGGGACAAGACCAGTATCCCTTTAGCTCCGATGATCGCTGCGTTAGATATTCCGATCCCGATGATCTCGGGTCGTGGTCTGGGACATACTGGAGGAACATTAGATAAATTGGAAGCGATACCAGGATTTAAGGTCGAACTCAGTGAAGCTGAATTTATCCAGCAAGTTAAAGATATCAACTTGGCGATCATCAGTGCTACCGGCAATATCGCGCCCGCAGATAAGAAATTATATGCTTTACGTGACGTTACTGCAACGGTCGATTCGATCCCATTGATCGCTGGTTCCATTATGAGTAAGAAGATCGCTTCTGGCACTGATGCGTTGGTCTTAGATGTTAAGACGGGCTCAGGTGCATTCATGAAGACCCAAGAGAAAGCTAAGGCCTTAGCACAAGCGATGGTCGAGATCGGTAAAAACGTGGGAATGCGTTGTATGGCAGTTATCTCTGATATGAATCAACCATTAGGCAATACGATCGGAAATACGCTTGAGATCGAAGAGTCGATCAAGATCTTAAAGGGTAATGGACCTAAAGACATCACTGATCTTGTCTTAACATTAGGAAGTCAGATGGTAGTTTTAGCTGGAAAAGCAGAAACTTTAGAGCAAGCACGCGAAATGCTGATCGAAGTTTTAGTCAACGGTAAAGCTCTTGAAAAATTTGGCGATATGATCGAAGCGCAAGGTGGCGATCGCAATATCATCGATGATTATAGTTTGATGCCACAGGCAAAATATCAGATCACGATCAAAGCTCCTAAGGCAGGCTATATTTCTAAAATGACTGCTGATGAATTAGGGGTGGCAAGTATGCTACTTGGCGGTGGTCGTCAAAGTAAAGAAGATACGATCAATTATGCGGTCGGTCTACGCTTGCACAAAAAAGTCGGTGATCGGGTTGAAAAAGATGAGGAGCTAGTGACCGTCTATAGTGATCAAAAAGACATTGAGCAAGTTGAAAAATTGATCTTAGATAATATCGAGATCGGTGAGAAGACTAATGCTGTTCCGTTGATCCATGAAATAATCAAATAGCAGATAAGATAGTATTGTTAGGGATGTAAGGCTTAACAATGCTATTTTTTGATTTGCATAATTTAGTGATCCATATTAAGATAATTATCACATTGAAAAATGGGAGGAAACAGAGTTGAAACTATATGAGTTGACGTTGAATAACGTTTTTTATGTAGATCAACAACGAAAAGATATTTATTTAGTTCATGTTAGGTATCCACAATATTTTAAGTTGTGGCAACCAGCTTTACCGTGTGTGAAAGCTAAAATCGATATCAAAGATCGTGTCGAACGGCCAGAAGTGAGATTTCATGAGGGAAAATTTACGCGTTTTAATGTAACGTATCATTTTCCCAATACAGGTCTATCAAAACCTGATTATAAGGTCAATCTCTTATTTTACTCGGAATTTATCAAGATCACGCGCCATCATATCGAGCATGTACATAAAAATTTATTGGAGCAGTTGCCAGATGATTTCACTAAAAGTGAGATGGTCTCGTTGGATGAACTTGAAGAAAACTTCAATAATGATGGTTATGTGGGCCAATATTTACAGGCAACATTGCAAGCAGTAAGTTAAAATGATCATTTTAAAGCATCAGCAATGATGCTTTTTTTGTATTTAAAACTTATAGATAATAGTAGTTTGCTAAGAAATTGTCCAAAGCTCTTGTGTATCTTACTAAAAAGAAGGAAAATGGGGACCATATCAATATAGTTTGGGGGAAAATAGTATGGTACCGGAGTATTTAGAGAAGTATATGGACAGATATATACGGATAATCTTAGCAGATGGGAAGTGGGTAAGTGGTCATGTTTTTGGGTTTGCGCTTCCAGAAGATACACCAGATGGTACTTGGGGAATCGTCTTGACTAAAAAGCGCGAGCGGAGGTGTGTCGTTACTTTTCCGACCAAAACGATCACTGAGACCCAGGTCAAAGAGATCGATATCATCAAGGTCAATTTGGAACAAAGAGTGATCAACAGAATTGGGGATGGTTATTGGTGGCTAAAAAATGGCTTCGAATATGTTTGGTGGGAGCTAAGGAATTTTATTTTTAGATACTGAGTTTAGAATTGAAAGAATAAAAATAGAATTTTAAGTATATATTTTTTTGAATATTGTTGCAATTTAAAAGTGAAGTTGCTATAATATTCTTTGTTATGGAGAGTTGGCAGAGTGGTAATGCACCGGACTCGAAATCCGGCGAACCGGCTAATACCGGCGCGCAGGTTCAAATCCTGTACTCTCCTTAAATATACCTGTTATGTCAAGGGGTTAGGGCTGTTATGCCCACCAAATGTCCCCCACAGAGGAAATATGAAAACCATCTGGTGATTATCAGATGTTTTTTTGTGTATATTTGTTCATAGGTTTTGTGGCTAGGGCTAAGATCATATCGCTACTAGTGAAGTGATGATTCGACTTGTGTTTTAGAGTCCATTTTAGTTTTAAAACCCGCCACAGAGGACGGGAACTATGTTTTATTTAAAATCGATAGTTAATGACTCAGGAGCGTCAGCAACTGTTTCAAAGGTGTCGGTGTTAGCAATGGAGTCTAGATTGAATGTAAGTTGATTTAGTTTAGAAACATCATCAGAATTAATAAGTGCTTGTGCATGCTCGTCTTTATGTGCATGTGCAGCAATTGCAGATCCTACACCTTCATCAATCAACCCACTACCCATACTTAACTGTTGACCATAATTCGGAACTAATGACTTTATACCGTTAAACTGGAGTTCAGAGTCAGATGAATTATCTAATGTATAAGTTACTTGAATAACGTATGATGGTAAGGTAACGTTGGCGGAATCAAAAGTGGTGGAAATAAGTTCTTTTTGCTGGTCTGTTTTAGGCTCGTATTTTAATAACTTAATATTTTTAATTTTAAAGTTCATGGGACCGTAGTTAATTTCAGCATTTGTTGGTGAAACGATTCGCTCTAAAGTTACTTTTCCACTAGTTGGATCATCATGCCATTGTTCCACTTTTAAAAGTTCTCCAGCAGTAACCTTTTTGTTATCTCGAGAAGAACTATTTTTCTTTACCTTAGCACTGGAAGACGAGGCTGATTTATTTGAATTATCAACTGTGTTACTGCAACCAGCCAATGTTAAGGCTGATAGAAGTAGCAGACTAATAGTTTTAATACTTTTATACATATTGTAAATCTCCTTTTTATTATTTCAGCTTTTTACGACATCAGTTCTTTGGTCAAATGTAACTCTATGATCTACTTAAAATATAAACTTCAAAAAATTACTTAACGAAAAATGATAGGGCTTACAAAAATGGATGGATAAATAAAGTTGAACGAACTTAGACCAGCATTATTTTAATGTAATCCAGTCCATATAACGTTTAGCCTATTTTGGAATATTGTAATCACGTAATAATTGTTCTGGTTTTACATATTCAGCAGCTTTCAGGCTATAAGTTGAAAGCTCAACTGCAAAAATATTAATCTTATTTTTTAAATACCTTAATACATTTATTATATTATCATAATTAAACCAAGGAATACATTTTTAACAAGTATTCAGATGACATATATTACCATGAATGATACACATTACTAAAAGGGGCGGTATTTCAACTAATTACGAGATAAGTTTTAAAAGAAAATAAAAAATATCTGCAAATTGTAACTTGTCAATAAAAATTACCATGTCTACAGCAATAATAAATTTGCGCAGAATTACATAGATCAAGCAAAAAATTTGCTTTCTAGTACCAGTATGTTTAAATAGAAGTAATTTAAATGTTGGAGGTATTTTAAAATGGAAATTCTTTTTCATGGTGTTGCAACAAAAACAAATGGAACTCCCGTAAAAGTCGGTGAAAAATTGCCTGCGTTTACTGTAAAAGATGCAGCTGATACCGTTAAAACTGGAACGCAGCTTTTTACTAAGGTAAGTTTGATCAGTGTCGTACCTGATATCGACACCCGTGTTTGCAGCATCTCGACAAAACGTTTCAATCAAGAAGTTGATAATTACAATAATATTAATTTTTATACGATCTCGACCAATACCTTAGAGCAACAAAAGAATTGGTGTGCCGCTGAAGGTGTGGCCAAACTTGAACTTTTATCCGATGCCACGGCTGAATTTGGTAAAGCTATGGGATTATATGTTGAAGAAAAAGGAATCGATGCACGCAGTATTTGGATCGTCGATACTGAAGGCAAAGTTCTCTATCAAGAATTATTGACAGAACAATCGGATGAACCAAATTATGCTAAAGCTTTAGAATTTTTGGATAGTTTGGATCAATGCTAAAATTTCTCGGATTATTACTTGTACTATGGTTACTTTTTAAAGTCACTGATGGTGCCCTTAGGGGATGTATAGCGATCTTTGCCTTTGTGATTTTAGGTGTGGTCTTATTAGCCTTCTTAGGCTTGTTACTAAAGCTTTGATGGCTTCTTTTGGTATTTTTCTTGTTAGGGGTCGTAGTGGCTAATAAAAACTAAAATAGGCTTGACTTTGAAGCTGGTTAATATTATGCTGAATAGCCAAAGTTGCGTTTTTTCCCCGTGGTTAAGCGATTTTTAAATGTCAAAAATACTAAAATTTGAAAAAAGATACCTAAAAAATGGCAAAAAGAGACCTTGAAAGAGACCCAAGGGAGACCCCAAAAAACGGGTTAGGTGGTTTAAAATAATACACGATATTAAGCGTTAGAGTGATCTAACGTTTTTTTGATATGTGCTATAATTGGTTGGTGCTATTGCTGTATGAGTAAAATTTTGTATTTCACGTTTAGCTGGGTAACTCCTTTGAACGCTCCGAACTCCGGGGCGTTTTTTGCTGTTATCATGTTATAATGTGCCTAGGTTGTTCCCGCCTATAACTTACTTAATGCGTTAAAAGCTTCTTGAAAGCCTGCCCCGTTCTCTGTGCGGGGCTTTTTTTGATATAATGATTACAAGATATAGGCTAGTCGGCTCTTTGGATCGTCTACGGGCGCCAAGGAGCTTTTTATTGTGCTGTTAGCTATGTTATAATGCTAGTGGATACTTCAACGTTCTTAGTATCGTTCATGCTTGAACGGTCCTTTTAAGCGTCTTGGTGATCGTGCCAGGGCGCTTTTTTGTGCAGTAAAAAAGGATGTCACAACGTGCATCCCTTCTAGTTAAATCGCTCCTGCATTTGTTCGTTAGCAAACTCGATCAAAGCTTCAAGATCTTCTTTAGTAGCCACACGGCAATAACTGCGGGCCATGGATCTTTTAGCAAGATAGTATTTGCGCTCCTTGTTCTTCTCATTCCAGCGGTTAGAAGCGTCTAACTGTGCTTGTGATGTCTTTCTTGGCATTGTGGTGTATCTCCTTACTTGTAACGTTTGTTTGTGTCTTTGATGATCCAATAGGCTATCTTAATGCAGTAACCTAGGTAGATAAGCGATAAGACTATCGCTATTACTTCCATGTATTCCATTCTTTGAATGCTCCTAGTTGTATTTTTCGTTGGCTTCTTTGATGATCCTACGTGCTTCTTGAATGCTATCAACGATCTTAGGCAACTGCCAAGCTAATACGAACCCAAGGACAAACCATTGTAATTTTTCCATGCGATCACTCCTAACGCTTGAATTGATGTTTGAAATGTAATATACTTAGATACGAATAAAGGACTGATAGTCCCCACAACTACCAGCCCTTGAACGTGGATTAAAGAAACATGTTTTGCTAGCTAACTGCTATTTATGGCGGTTAGCTTTTTTGATTGTCTTATATGCTTCTGTGCAAGCTAGGATAATCTTATCCAGTCTTAGCACAAGCACGATCAACAACGTAAGCAAAAGCGCTATTCCTTTCTGTATTGAATTTCATAAACTCACCGCCTAACGTTATGGATTAGTTGAATAGGCGTGCTTTATGTTTCAATACTCCACTAGACCAATTCAAAAGGTAGCTAGCCTTTATCTTTGACCATGTCCATATTATGTATTAAATTTCATATGAAAACAAGTATTTTATAGCATTTTTTCAAACGATTTCATCATATAGCCATTCAGTAGAATGATCAATAAGGGATGTACCAGCAACTAAGCTAGTGCATCCCTTTTTGGGTATACAAAAACATAGCTCTAAAACTAACTGTTCAACTGGTGACTTATCTTTCATCGTCTAACTCCTTAAGTCTTTTATCGATCATCAAGCTAAGGCGTTGCAGGTCGTGCCTGCTGGATAGGTGCTTGATGTAAAACCTAGAATACCAATGACGGCGTTTTAAATAAACGTTGATCGCTGTAACGATCGCAAGAATGATAATAAATTTTAACAAGTGGGACCACTCCTAATGTTTGTAGGCTGTGAGCGCTGTGCCTGCTGTCATGTCCATGGTTTGAGCAAATAGGGCACAGGCTTTTCTAATTCTATTTTGCGTTTGAGTATGCCCAAAGCCTAAGCGTTCTTCAATTTGCCACGTTTGTAATTTCTTGATGTATCGTGCTTCTAAAAAAGGTTTATAATCGCCTAGACTATTGATCACGGCTTCCACGAACTCTAAAACTTGCTTGGCGTTGGCTCTGTTTACGTTCATATCTTCCACACTATTGGCGCTTGCTGTTCCTTTGGGTGCTAATGATAAGCGTACGCTTGAAATAACTGGGATGTTTGCTAATCGCTGATACTTGCTATACTCTGTATCAAACCAGTTAGTAACGTTATTGCGTGTTTTGCTGTAGTCTACTTCTCTGGTGTCTGGTGGGTCAAGTTTCATCATGTCCAACGCTCCTAACTGTATCAAGCTGTTACAAGCTCTATAATTTGGGGTATTACTCTATCACGCTATAAAAAGCGTTCTAAGACGTTTAACACTATTCTAGTATAATTCTACTGATTATATCAAATGGAGCTTATAACATGCTTAAAATAGCTTGTATCGTGATTATAAATTAAGGTCGTTTGGAACGACCCAAAGCATTAAATAACCTGTTTCGTGGTCAATATGGTTGACCTCGGGTAAATACAGACTTTTAGCTCAGGTTTTTTCAGGTTTTACAAACTCGGTCAATATGATTGACTCACTTCTTGAGGTCGTTTGAAACGACCACGGATAATATACCGCTTCGCTGTCGCTTTGAACGATAGCGAACTTGTTAGATCGTGAGCATTGCATAATATGCAACTGTCACAATGTGGATCTATTTATTTATGCGTGAGAGTCAATACAAAGCCACTCTCAGCGTTTTAAAATGCTGTCTAGTGTAATCATACTCGGACGGTGTTTGATGTCTGTAAACTGTGTCCATTTGCCTAGTTCTGATGCTTAAAATCGATCGTGTGGGATGTCATACGAAAAAAGGGACGCCTTGAGCATCCCTATAGTTGGTTATTCTTGCAATTCTTGCTCACGCTCAGCAAGTAGCTGTTTAATTTCTTGAATGTCATCGATCGTCGCCATCTCTTTGATAAATTTGCGGGTGTATGATCGATAGCTATATACTTTCTTCTTGGCTTTGTTCTTTTCGTTCCACTTGTCCCGTGCTCTTGCTTGGGCTTCACTTGTTTTCTTTTCCATGCTGTCAGCTCCTTACTTGCCTAGTAGTTTTAAAATGATCCATAAGATACCATCGATCACCAGTAAGGCAATTAGTAATTTAAATAAAATAGGCTTGGTTTTTCTGATAAATTTCATAAAGTTTTCCATTTCCTAAGTGCTCCCGATTATGGTACTCTTAAACAGTAGGGGAGCCGTCCAAGTTTTCCCCTACCGCTTAAGTTATTAGTTTAAGAGTCGTTTAATCGTTTCTATCAACCATTCTAAGCCTTGTGCTAGTCCTAGTAAGAATGCTAGCCACTCGGCTAAGTCCTTAATGGTTTTGATTATTGAAATGATTTTCGGCTCTTTTCTTTTTCTCGGTGGCACTGCCTCACCTCCTTAACCTTATATTTATATTATACGGTATTACGTATATAAAAGCAAGTCTTTTTACTAGAAAAATGCTAATTTTCACCAATAAATAATCAATAAAAACGCCAGTATTATAGGTTTCTTGGTCAATTATCGTCAATACTTCATCAATAAACACCCAATAGCCTGTATTTGGCGTCAATATAGGTTTTTACTCCGACAATTTCCGACAATTTACCTGAGTATTACACTCACATTTTTCCAACATTTTCCAACATTTCATTACTTCATAAAATCACGATCGCAATTAGTCAGATAACCACCACTAAGCCCAGCTATAGCAATGAATAGGGGCTAGGGATGTCATTGCTATTTAAAGTGTGTTTCCTGCAATTTTCTGCAATGCTAGCAATCGGATAGGGTATTTACATTCAAGCAAGTTAAAACACTGCTAGAACGCTTATATTAGCTTATTTCAGCAATCAAAAAAGTAGCCATTTACTCCGATTTTCTCCGATCGTCAGGAAGTGAACCAGTTATAGCGCCAGTCGTGGCGCTGGCTAACAAGTGTAACTATAACTACGGTTGTGATTTGTTGTGTAACTGAAATTGCATAGCTCTATATTTTCTACAACGTTGCTACTTGTGGCAAAAAAATAGGTTAGCAAATGTTAGCATTTGACCTCAACAATTCTCAACATTTTATTTCAGCATTTTTCAGCAATTCATCCTATCAATTCCTAGCATTTTATCTTAGGTTTTCTTAGGGTTTTTGTACCTTTACCGTTGCTCTAACAGGCTTTGAAATAGTGTTTTTTTGCTTAAAAAAGGTGTGCATACAAAAAGCCAAAAAGGGTGCACACAAAAACGCAAAAAGTACGCACACTTTTTGGCGTAATAACTAGTATATTGCTAGTGGCTAATAACGTTTTGATGTCAGCATTTGTCAGCATTTTATGCGAGCATTTGCGAGCAATTTATGCCAACATTTGCCAACGTTTTATGCTACCATTTGCTACCATTTGACCTGAGCAAATCTGAGCAATTTATGCCAATATCTTGGGATAGGTCCATGTTTGAATTTTCGGCGGTCGTAAGATCGTATTTATAACTACGCCCTTGATGTGTGTACTGTGGTTACGGTCTTCTTTGGTGATCGTGCCCACTTGTGGGGACGTGGCTTTTTCGCTATAAATTAAAAGGGATGCCAGCAGTCAGCCAGTGCATCCCTTGCGTTTTATTTGATTGGTGCTATTACTGATTTGATGTATTCGATCGCCGTCAAACATTCGATCTTAAGTATGTTACGCAACGCTTTGAAACTTGGATAGCCTTTAAGTGTGATGTTTCCACGCAAGCGGTTCATGTAATAGATCGTATACGGGTCAATGTCGTGTCCGTCTGCTAACATTTCTAAGCGGTGGTTCATGATAGATCTAAAACCGTAGTGACTTACTAGCATGATGGACGGTAGTAGTTTTACTTTCTTAGCGAATTTACCGTTATATTTTTCATTCAAGGCAAACTCTAGCCCTGTCTTGGCTGTTTCTGCACACTCACGATCAAAGTAGTAGCCTAGTTGGTCCATCTCAAGTAAAAATAGATCGTTGATGATCTTGTTAGCTGAGTAGATCTTTTCTTCCGTCGATCCTTTCACGCCGTCATATACTGAAATAAAGGCGGTGTAGGCTTCTAGTTGGATCTGATACGATCGTAAACGTGATGGGCTTGCGTGTCTGATGTCTTCCTTGAGATCGTTTAAATTTGTGGGTATTACATTCATGTTTGAACTTCCTTTCATGTTCCTTAGTATAATTACACTCGATAGGGTAGTTATGTGATTCAACGCCTATCTGCATAGGCGCTCTTGAGCTTAAAAACGATTTTAGGCGTTTTGTTTCTTTCTCAATTCTGCCAATCGTTTACTTGCCAACTCTTTTTGCTTGTCTGTCAGTCTTGCACGTTGTCGGATAGATACCAGGGCGCTATCATTCAAGTAGCCTTCGATCATTGCCAATACTCCGCCGTTAGCGCTGTAGCCTTTGCGGTGTGGCTTGGTCTCGTCTAAAAACTTCTCGTACTTACGTGCATGTTTTGGAACGTCTGTATAAATGTGCCAGCTTTGTGTTTCGTCTTCAAAGTTTAGGATCGTCTCCCTTTCTTCTCTCGTTGGTACTGTCCAGCTGTCAATAATGGTCAAGTTCTTGTTTTCTTCTGTCATGATGTGATCTTCCTTTCAGGGATGCTTATTTAAAATCTTTGGCCAGTTGCTCGCTGATGTTCTTGATGTCTAAAAACTGTTGATTGGTCAAGTGATGTCTTCTTAGATCGTTGGGCGTGAACTTCTTTAGATCTTCGATAAAGCTGGTAAGGTCCTTGTTCAAATTGTCTTTCAAAATCCTGTATGTTTCTATCATGGTATTCGATCTATGAGCTTGCTCATCGTGCTTATAGATCATCTTCATAACTTTATGAGTTGCGATGATCGTAACGTTTAACTCTGGTTCTGGTTTGATATCAAACTTGTATACTTCATGAATTGGAACGCCAAGCGTCAGCAACTCCATTCTAAAATCATACAAGTTATAAATATCCTCAATACTTGCGGGCTTCTCGCTTATTGGTAGTTGGTCCAGTGCATCGAATAACTGTTTGACCTTAGCTTTAGCCTTGACGACTCTATCAGCATAACGGTCTAGTGTCTCGATGTCGTCTAGGATATAGGATAATCTTACTTGTGGGCTTTCGTTCATCGTGATTGCATCTGTGATATTCATTTTGTTTTTGGCTTCCTTTCTGTGATCAGTGATGTGGGTATTGTGTAACCTGCTGTAACTCAACGTAACTGCCCCAAAAACTTCTGTATCCCTTGGCACTCTAAGCGTGTAAACAAAATAACAAAAATTTTGCCCCGCTCACTCTCTCTTTATATATTTATTTATTATTTATTTTATTTATATACGTATATATATATAAAGTAGTTACATTAGTTACATAACATAAGTGTCAAAAGCTAAAAAATTTTAAAATATTAACATTGCGGTTACTCACTGGTTACATTTGGGGTGATTTGGTTACACTCGGCTATTTTAGTTGCATGATAGCTAGCTCATCACTTGTTATAGATCGTAATTTGATGCCAATGTAGGCTTTGGCGGGTTCTCCGTTGATGCGTTTCGTGGTATCGAATACGCTAAAACGTCTAAGCTCTTTCTTGAGTTTTTGACTACTTAGTGGCTTGTACCCGTTGTTGTAGCAGTAGTTCTTGTAAGTGTCATACAAGTATACTTTCTTGACTGCGTAATCTTTTCCTAATTCGCAATACTCGTCTATAAAATCTTGCACGATGTCATTTTCTCCGATCCATTCCAAGCGCAAGCGTTCCATTTCTTCAGTTTCAGAAAAATAGCCACGTTTTAGCACTTCTCTAAAAGCTTGCAGGCACTTATAAACAAAAGCGGGCTGTTCTGCATATAATGCTTTTTTGTCAAAGCGTTGTCTAAAATCTGGGATCGAATAAAAAGGCACGATACAAGGACGACGACCAAAGCCCGCCGATGTGTCTTTAAAACTTGGTAGTCTATTAGCCCCAAAGATCTGTTTAGCAAACGGCTTAATAGTTTGGGCTTGTTCGCCTTTGTTCTCAACGTCGATGGCGTCATCCCCTGTTATACCTTTGATTAGGGATGGATCTATAATTAAACTATTGCCAATATCTGCGTAATAGTTGAGTAGTTTGGCGTAAAGTCTCGCTAATGTGAACCGTCTTTCAGGGTTCGTTAGATCATTTAGGCGGACTGTACTTGTGTTAGCTGGTCCGATCATCTCTCTTAGCCAATTGAAAAAAGTGCTCTTACCGTCTCCGCCTTCCGATAGCAAGATAGCAAACTTCTGTAAGTGTTCGTATGATCGATAAAAACAAAAGCCAATGAATTCCATTAAGAACGTTTTGGCGTCTTTTACGCTTTCATCTAACCACTTATCAGTTAAGGGAGTAGGGGCGTTGCTGGTGTCGATTTCATAATCACGACCATAAAATAAATAATTGTCCGGGCTGTTTGGTCTCATTTCGCCCGTTCTGATGTCATAGACACCATTTTTAAAATGAACTGCGTACGGGTCTACGTTGTCGATCGTTTCGCTAGCGTCTTTGATGTCAGCTAGATCCATGATGTATTTAGTAGCGTCCGATACTTCTTTATTGCTCCAATGGTCACGTACCAAGGTGCTTACTTCCTTTCGGATCTCGTTAGCTGTCACAACTTGCCATAAGCCTAAGCAATCGTTATAGCGGTATAAAGTCAAGTCGTTGTTTTTCTTGATCTGTAGATAGTTTCCACGTTCTAGGATCGTTTGACCAAGCTTGACGGGATCAATTTTTATAGTGCCTCGGTTATTCTCGTATAACCAAGGATCCAAGTTATTAGCTTGGTTCAATTTGTCTTTAAATTGGTCCATGAATTCGATCATCATCGCTTTATCTGCTACGTTGTTCATATTTTGATGCTTCCTTTCTCACTACGCTTTTAAAGATCGTGTTGACTTCGCTATCTGGTAGCGGTGGGCTGATATAGTCACGGTTGATCTGTTGTGCGATCGTGTATACTGTCTCTAGCTCTGCGCCTGTGCTTATCAGCCAACCGACTTGCTTAGTTAGCCACGTATTACGTCCGCCACTGTCAACGCCTGCGACTATTTCATCTAACCGCTTGCCTGTCCATTTTTTGCCATTTATAGGACGGTTAAAGCTATTTGAGTATTGTTGTGCTGGTTTATCGTCCAACGCCTCTAAAAGCCATTTGGGGGCTTCTATAATGGTGTTGTAATTGTATCGCTCGTTGATACTCCTATAAGCATCACCATTGATCACGCTAGGCGCTATGACTGTAAAATCTGCCAATAGATCAACGTTAGGGATGAAATTGGTAACTCGTTTCTTTTTAGCTGTGCCTGTGTAAAAGAAGTGCAGACCACCGCTTGGCGTTTGCTCTATATATGTGTTAGTTGGCAACGTGCATCCCTGATCTGCCATTTTTTGCATAGTATCCCTAATGCCATCGCTATTGTGATTGTCGATGTCTACCACAATCAAATTTTTACTTGCAAGCTCTAAGCCTAAGTTAGCCTGTGGCAGATCATCGAACCACTTCGCAACTGTCTGCGGATCGTTGGACGCTGTCAGATAGCTTTGATCTTTGATAGGACGCTTAGTGTTTGGGACTAGTGGAAACACCTTAAAGCCATGTTTAGCAAGCTCTAAGGCGGTGTTTTTAGCAATCATTTGCGTTCCTCCTTAAGCTCTTTTAGTTGTTTGTATAGTTCCGGCTCATGCGCTTTTAGGTGTTTACTGAAATACTTAAGAGCGATCTTAACTTCACAAGCTTCTAACGGTACGTGCTTGATCTTATTTTTAAGGGAGTGTACAACGGCGTTAACTAAGACAATCTCGCTAAGCTTGCTATATAATTCGGGATCGTCATTCTTTAGCTTGTCGCCATAAGCATTAAATAGTAAGCGTGCTTGTTCCGGTTTCAAGTCATCAGTTGCGATCAGACTGCGCAAGCCTACTTTTAATTGTTCAAATGATGTGATTTTGTCTTGATTTAATTGTGTGTTTTCTTGTAACATAATAGATAACTCCTGTTCATCATTTATTTTTGAATGGGTGTTTTGGGTTTAGCTCGTTGGCAGGGGTGCCAGCGGGCTTTTTCTTTGCTCTCGATCGTACCCACTCAATGACAAGCGGTGTAACCAATCCAGCAACGCCAAAGATCAGTGTTAGCAATACGATCATCAATAAATACATAACTAAGGCATACTTAACGCCGTCCCGGTCTGATCGTTCCACTTCAAACAAGTAGCAGGCGTCCAATTTGATTTGTTCTAACATGCTTAGCCCTCCTTTAGCATCTTTCTTTTTACTTTTTCTACGTCGTCAATGTTTAAGATATTCCAGTAAGTGACTTCATACTTGCAAAAGCCTATTGATTGGATCACTGGTGCAATATATCCCAGCTTTTTCAAACGTTCCAGATCCTTGACCACTTCAGCAGTCAAAGCACCAAGGATATATACCAAGTGATCACCGTTAGCAACTACGCCCCTGGTGTCTGCCTGCATACATAGAAGCCCGTACAACTCTTTTTGTTCAAATGTCAGTTTGTCGGATCGTTCTACTCTCCTAGGGATGTAGATCCCGTCTTGACCGCTTATGACGTTCTCTAAAATGGTATTGATCCGCTCCCGGTTCGATCTCGTTAAATTCATCATGTCTATTCAATTCCTTTCAGTGATCCATAAAGCTAACCTTTAAGCCACCTAGCCCAGTGCTTTTTTATCGTTATAGCTCTATGGATCGTATTCCTTAGTTCGTAAGTGATACTTGATTATCTGTTAGCCACTTGATCACGTTGCGGTATACATAGTAATCGTGCATCCCGTCCAACTTGACTACTGGCATCCCTTTGCCGGTCCATTTCTTGACGGTGCTATCTGAAACACCAAAGACCTTAGCCGTATCAGTCAGATACCCGCCACTATTAGGCTGGTTAGTCAGCAGTGTTTGAACAAGTCGCAAGTTAGTGTTAAATTCTTGTAGCTCTTTTAGTAAGTTAGGATCTGCGGTGTTTACTGATACAGATACACCAGCAACGTTAAATGTCAGATTTGCCATTGTTTTGATCTCCTTTAGTTGTTAGATATTCCAGCCAGTCAGTGCGGATCTGTGCGAATATTAAGGCTCGGTTGCGCCTTGCTAGTTGCTTGATCTCGTTTTTGAGTGGTCCGCTTGCTCGTGCTAGTTCGTCTTGATCGGTAGCAATGTAATAGCCGGGCTTTGATCCGCTACGAACTCCCACGACCGGGACGCCGTGATGTATCACTAACCGTCTGATAATGTCACGGACTGTCCGATCGCCTAAGCCAGTAATTCCAGCAAGGTAAGCGGTAGTCCGTGCAGTATCTGCACCATATCCCAGCAGTTTCAAGATGTTTTTTTCGTCTGTGCTAAGTTGTTTCATCAGCTCTCACGCTCCTTATTGATAAGCTTCTCGATCTCGTGTAATAGTGCGTTATCTAATTTGTTATCTCTTAAACCATTGTTATGATGTGCTGTTTCAAGATTGAACGCTTTGACACGTCCTTCACGTTCTCCCAGCTCGATAATGCACAATTCTTCTAGGCATTTCTTTAGCGTGTGTGTTCGCTTGAATTTGGCAGGTCTGTGGTAGGGCTTATCTAGTGGCCAGACCTTAACTTTAAATGTCATTTTGTTCTGTTTCCTTTCGTCATTTATTTTGGGGTGGGTGTTTTGGGTTTAACTGTTGCAGGGGCTTATATACGCTAGGGACAAAAATGTCCGTTACGCTCGTTGTCGTGTTTCTCAAATTTGAGTGTCACGACTGTTATTGCAATTTTCTTGCTTCGCTGTCTGTGCCTAGTATGATGTCGATTAGTTTAGCAACTCTAACAAGCTTGGGCATGATTGCTCTGATGTCGTCGGTTTTTGATACTTCTATTAATTTATTTCTGATATAGTTCAAGTCTCGCTGTTCCGGCGTCATGTTTGCCAAGCGTCTTTCTACCGCTTCACGGCTAAAAGTCGGATCGTCTTCTAGTCTTGGTGCTGGCTTGCGATCGTGATCGATTACTTTGGCTTGCTCGTTGTCTTTCATGCGGTGAAACTCGTTAATGTATAACGCTGTAAAGATCGTGCCCTTAGAGTTCCGCATTTTATGCTCTATGAGTTCACAACCTAACTCGCTTACTAAGTAGCAAGGATATTCTGTTTTATTTTGTGGGTGGATATATGATGACTTGATAAAATATAACTTTGGGTCTAAAACGCCGTATTTTCCGACTTTCTGGGGGGTTGGGGAAATTTCACCAACCCCCTGCAAGTTGTATTTTTCCTTCTCTAAGTCATTGATATAGCCTCGGATATCCTTTAGTAATTCGCTATGCTTTTTGTCGGTCCATTCCGCAACTAATCGACTATCAATGTATCTAATATTGTCCGAAAAACGTTTCGCAAGCGTACCATTATCAAAAGTATTGAAAAATAATTCAATTTTTCTCAATGATTTAATACTCGGGCAAGCACGCCCAACGATCCAAGCACTTAATGTCTTATCGTTTACGTTCATTTGTTCTGCTAATTCTTGATAGGTTAGCTGGTTGCTTTCCTTGTATTCTTTTAGCATTGCGATCGTGCTATTTAATTTTTCGTTCTCATGTCTGTTCATTTCCTTTCAAATTTATTTAGTGGGATGTTTTGGGTTTTTGCATTTAAAATGCGTTAACTAGGGATGATTTAACTATTCTTCGTCAAGATCGCCAGCAGATACGATAATTTGATCGTTTGGTGCTACTCCCTTAAGTTGCTTAATAAAAAAGTCGCTTTCACTGTATAAATCGTCGTCAACTTCATAATTAAGCCGTTCAATAGCTTTCTTAACGTACTCTTGCGCTTCTTTTTTCGTATGAAATGCGCCTAATAATGAAATATCTGTCGCTAGTTCATCGCTATCCGGTGCAGGGGAGTCAAAAAATGTTAATACCGCGTATACGTCGTTATTCGTTGATGTTTTAGTTTTTAATTCCATTTGTCTGATCTCCTTGTAATTTTTCTTTTAGTTCGTGGTAGTCGGTAACACCGATCTGATACAACGCAATTAATTGCATTTCCTTTGCCATGTAGGTTTGGCGTTCGTTACTCGTTAAAGCTTCAGCGAATGCGGATGCTCGGGCATCTAAGCCACGATCACGCTTTAACTTGCTTGCATTGTTTCCGGCCGAAACCATATATAAAAGCGTCGTCATCTTTCGGATCTCATTGCTTAGATCATCCCCGGCATAGTGATCCTTTAAGCAGTCTGTAAGCTGTTTTCTTAGCTCTTTTTCCATATCGTACAAGGTGTTACGCTTGGTTAGTTCCTGCTCCATTTCATCAAACCGGGTGAAATATGCTAGTTTGAATGCTGTGGCTTTTTCACCGTGAAAGCCGGTTACTAGCATTGTGAATGCGAAACGATCAAGATCGTAACTTCTTGCAGTTCTACCGTTCTCGGTGATGTAAGTTGTTTCTTTGAAATGATCTTTGAAACGTGTTTTAACTGAGTCCATTTTTAACGGCAATTCTTTTTGGTTAGTTGCCGTATTTTTTAACGGCAATTCGTTCCGATTTACTGCCGTATTTTTTAACGTCAGTGGTCGGGAACTAATTGCCTTGTTCCAGTCTTTTTTGATGCGATCGATAATTTTTAACACGTTATAGTGCTCTTTATTAAATACTTCAGCCACGTTTAGACTGCTCGTGATCGCCTTACGGTCTTTTATCATCACTTCGGTTAGTTGTTCTAAGTCGTTCATGGTGTCGCTCCTTTCTTATGGCTATTTGACGTATTGCTTCAATAGCCAATCATTGATAATTTTCACGTTCTTAGGTCGTAACGATTGACCATTCAAAGCGCTACGTAAGATGTAACGACTGATACCGATCTCGTCGGCTAGTTGATATACAGGGATGTTTTTTTCACCCCGAAAGCGTCGCAATGCTATTAATTGCTCTTGTGTTAATTCCATGCTCTCCATCTCCTTTTTACATTTTTTGTAAAATACACAATTATATTAATTTACATTTTTTGTAAAGTCAATATAATTTTACAATTTTTGTAAAGTAATATATAATTTGCTTTGAAAAGAGGTGTTATCTTTGAGAAATCGAATAGAACAATTGAGAAAAGAAAAAAGCTTAACGTTGAAAGACTTAGCCAATGAGTTTAACGAATTTACTGAGAATCACAGAGATATGATAAAGCCTATTTCTTACGCTACTTTGTCACGTTGGGAAAAAGGAGTTAATGATCCACCGTTCAAATCAATGGAGAAGCTAGCAGATTATTTTGATGTACCTACTCCGTATTTACAGGGCTTTGGGATCTCAAGAAAAACTGCTATAAATCTTATGGTATTTAGAATTCATTGGAACGAGCAAAATGGATTTAGTTCACTCACTGCTTTAGATCATCTTGCAGATTTACTTGAGAAAAAGGTAACAAAAAGCGATATAGAGTATCTAAAAGAAGTTTCGAATGTGAATTTAGACAACGAAAGTGATGGGATAGTGAAAAAGTTAGTGTCTGATAATAATGATGAGGCATTGAGATATTTGATTTCTAAGTATTTGAAATTTGTTAATAACTACGAATTTCTAGCATCATTGCCGAGTATAAGAAATCACACTTTTTACCCCAAAATAAACGATCAAATTTGGCAAGACAATAAAGATGAGCTACTTGAATATGTATTAGGTGATAATAACGAAATTCTTTTTAGCACGGTATCGAATTTATCCTTATTAGGACTAGATACTATGGGAAAAATTGAGAATTTTACAAAAGAGCAGAGAGAAGAAATAAATTATAGACTTGTATTGTTGTTTGAATTACTTGCTTCCGATGATGACGACGACTACAACAATGAAATTCGCTCTAAAATAATAAAATTATTGGATGTTTATGAAAGTGGTGAACGTAAACCGTTATCCTAACCAGCCGAAAACTCGGCCGATAACTAGCCAACGTAAAATTGCGTTCGTTAGTAGGGCGGAAAACTCCGCCGTACTCGATCGTGATCACTGAGCGCAAAAATGCGCTAAGTATATACCAGCGTAAAAGTAGTAATTTGTAGTATCTGAGCCACTTCGATAATTTCGAATTGGTTGCCTGCATTCCTTGGCACTGTAAGGATGATGTGAGGTAGGTAAAAAATATTTACCTGGTTAATGGCAGGTCGATTATTTCTACTTGCCTACGTGCATCCCTTGGTGCTGTAAGACCGGTATAAGGTGGGTAACTAATTGTCGCTTGCCTAGTAGGTACTTCGATAAAATCGAACTGCCAGCGCTGGGCCGATTTTTCGGCTAAGTGCATCCCTTGATGCGAATCTAACAAGGTAGATAATTTCTACGCTGTTTGCTACTTGATACATACATACACAATAGAATAATGATCTCAACGCCTTAGCATTATCGTGCATTACTTTAAGCCACCTAGCCCGTGCGATCAAAGATAAAGGACTGATAAACATGGCTAAGATTGTTGAATATTCAAATTCAAAAGGGAAGCTGTATCGCTTTCGTGTGTATGCAGGTATTGATGCAACGACTGGCAAAAAGAAATATATCAAGCGATCAGGTTTTAAAACCAAGGCGCAAGCAAAAAAAGAGTTGGTCAAGTTAGAATATGAGATCGCTAACGGTGGCCATTTCAAACCGGTGGAAGTTCGGAAGTTCCGGGATGTATACGATCTTTGGATAGAGCAGTACCGCTTGACTGTCAAAGAGTCAACGGCGTTCAATGCTAGACGAACATTTAAAAAGATTTTACCTGTCCTTGGATCGTATGATTTAGATAAATTAAGTATAGCTATTTGTCAGCGTGAAATTAATAATTGGGCTAAGAATAGCCCTGGAACTGTCAAACTGATAAAAGTCTATGCGTCAATGGTTTTTGAGTATGCTATAAAGTTAGGGTTAACCGACAAAAACCCGTTTAAAAGTATAGTGATCCCACGACTGCAGAAAAAAGAAAAAGTAAATTTTTTGGATGCTGATCAATTAAGAGAATTTTTAACGTTGGCGCAAAAGCAAGGGATAAAGCAATATACAGCATTTAGGTTGTTAGCTTATAGTGGTATGCGAATAGGTGAGATGCTGGCATTAACATGGGATGATGTCAATTTTTCGGATAATACAATTGATGTCAATAAGACCCAATCAAAAAACGAAAAAGGTAATTTGATAGTTAGTGATCCAAAAACTATGGCAAGTAAGCGCGTGTTAGATATGGACTTGGAAACAATGCAGATCTTAAAGCGGTGGAAGGTTCAGCAAGCAAGTTACTTGTTAACTTGTGGGATCAATGCAATGGATAGAGGTCAATTGGTTTTTAGCAACCAGCATAATAAACTTGCGCAACTGCAGACGGTTCGGAAGTGGTGCGATAAGATATTACAAGCCGGTAACTTGCCACATATCACGTTGCACGGCTTTAGACACACACACGCTACTTTGCTATTTTCTGCAGGCGCTAGCGTCAAAGAAGTACAAAATAGGCTAGGGCATAGCGACGTAACGACTACGCTTGATATCTATACCCACTTGACCCGGCAAGATCAAAAAGAGACTATCCAAAAACTTGTTCGCTTTCTTGGCTGATAAGTTGGGAGACCCAAAGGAGACCCAAAGAGTATTTTCTACGCTGAAAGTCTTGATAAAGGCTTGACTTTGAAGCTGGTTAATATTATGCTGAATAGTATAATATCAGACCGGTTTAAAGAGATGAGTAATTTGAGTTTGTCGTCCAGAGAGCGGAGGTTGCTGGAAATCCGTCGATCAGGCTCAAGTGAAAGACGACTCTTGAGGTGCATATGAGAGTATGCCGTAGATAGGTGCGTTATCCTAAAGTGATAAATTAAGGTGGTACCGTGCTGTTTGCGCCCTTGTTGAAACAATTCAACAAGGGCCTTTTTTGTTACCGGGACATTTTTAGGAGGAAATCCATGAAATACCAACGTCCGAAGGGCACAGCCGATATTTTGCCAGCTGAATCAGCAAAATGGCAATATGTTGAAGCTAAGGCTCGTGAACTATTTAAAAAATATCGTTACCATGAAATGCGGACTCCGATCTTTGAAAGTTTCGAAGTTTTTTCTCGCACATCGGGTGAAACATCTGACATCGTAACTAAAGAAATGTATGACTTTTATGATAAAGGTGAACGGCATATCACTTTACGGCCAGAAGGAACTGCCGGAGTGGTACGTAGCTTTGTTGAAAATAAATTATACGGTCCTGAGTTGCAAAAACCCGTCAAAACTTACTATATGGGACCGATGTTTCGTTACGAACGGCCACAATCTGGACGTTTACGTGAATTTCATCAGATCGGGGTCGAAGCTTTTGGCGTTGACAGCCCAGCTTTAGATGTTGAAGTGATCGCAATGGCTATCGATCTTTTGGAAAGTTTTGGGTTAGATAGCTTGAAGTTAGCATTGAATACTTTAGGTGATAATGAATCACGTCAAGCTTACCGTCAAGCTTTGATCGACTATTTAGAACCATTTGCCGATCAACTTTCAGATGATTCCAAAGAACGTCTGCACAAAAATCCGTTGCGGGTCTTAGATAGTAAAGATAAAAAAGATCAAGAGATCGTAGCTGATGCACCATCGATCTTGGATTATCTAACACCTGCAGCAACAGAACATTTTGAAACACTAAAGAAACTCTTAGATGATCTAGGGATCAAGTATGAAGTCGATCCTAATATGGTGCGTGGTTTAGATTACTACAACCATACGATCTTTGAGATCATGAGCGATTCGAAAGCCTTTGGTGGCAAGTGGACGACCGTGTGTGCCGGTGGTCGTTACAATGGCTTAGTTGAACAACTCGGTGGCCCTGAAACACCGGGGATCGGTTTTGGTTTAGGGGTTGAACGCTTGTTATTAGTTTTAGATGCAACTGAAAATGGCTTACAACTTGAAGATCCTCTTGATGTTTATGTTGTTGGGATCGGTCAAAGTGTCAATGCTGAAACGTTAAAATTAGTCCAAAGCTTGCGCCACCAAGGTTTTAGCGCCGATCGTGATTACCTTGATCGTAAACCTAAGGGGCAATTTAAAACAGCTAGTCGCTTGAATGCAAAATATACTTTGACTTTAGGTGAAACTGAATTAGCTGAACAAAAAGCTAACTTAAAGAATATGGAAACTGGCGAAGAGATCAGCGTTTCGTTAGCGGATATCTATGCTAACTTTGCTGGTTTATTAGCTTAAGAAAGAAGGATAGACATGGAACGTACAACATATGCAGGTTTAGTTGATGAAAAATATTTAGGACAAGAAGTAGTTTTAAAGGGTTGGGTCCAAAAGCGCCGCGACCTTGGGAACTTGATCTTCGTTGATCTTCGAGATCGTGAAGGGATCGTCCAACTTGTCTTTAGTCAAGAATTCGGAGCTGAAGCACTTGAGATCGCTGAAAATATCCGGAGTGAATATGTGATCGAAGTTGAAGGGAAGGTCGTTAAACGTGCTAACGCTAACCCTAACATGAAGACGGGTCAGATCGAAGTTGAAGTTTCTAAGATCACCGTTTTAAACGAAGCTAAGACAACACCATTTGATATTTCTGACGATATCAACGCTTCTGATGATCTGCGTTTACAATATCGTTATTTAGATCTTCGACGTCCAGAAATGTTGAAAGCTTTGAAGATCAGAAATCGGATCACACAAGCAGTTCACCGTTACTTGGATGAAAATAATTTCTTGGATGTCGAAACACCATATCTAACACGTTCAACGCCAGAAGGAGCGCGTGACTATTTAGTTCCATCGCGTGTTTACCCAGGACACTTCTATGCTTTGCCACAATCACCACAATTGTTCAAGCAATTATTGATGGGCGCTGGCGTGGATCGTTACTATCAGATCGCACGTTGCTTCCGTGACGAAGATCTGCGGGGGGATCGACAACCAGAATTTACCCAGATCGATATGGAAATGTCATTTATGACAGCTGAAGAGATCCAAACGATGACAGAAGGCTTGTTGAAAGCCGTAATGAAAGCTGCTTTAGGTGTAGAATTAGAAACACCGATCAAGCGGATCACATGGAATGAAGCAATGGATCGCTTTGGTTCTGATAAGCCAGACATGCGTTTTGGTATGGAATTGACGAACATGGCTGATGCAGTCGCCGGGGCTGGTTTTAAAGTTTTTGACAGCACATTAGAAAACGGTGGACAAGTCAAAGCGATCACTGTTCCTGGTGGAGCCGATAAGTATTCACGTAAGCATATCGATGAAAAACAAGAGTACATCAAGCGCTTTGGGGCTAAGGGATTAGCGTGGCTCAAAGTTACAGATGAAGGCCTAACTGGTCCGATCGCTAAGTTCTTTAAAGAACGCGAAGACAAGATCTTAGCAGCTAGTGGTGCTAAAGCAGGTGACATGATCTTATTTGTGGCTGATAAGCCAAAAGTCGTGGCTGATGCACTTGGATATCTTCGGGTAGCTATTGCTAAAGAATTAGACATGATCGATAAGTCACAATTTGCCTTTGTTTGGGTCGTTGATTGGCCACTATTTGAATACAGTGAAGAATTCGAACGCTATATTGCTGCTCACCATCCATTTACAATGCCAAATGAAGAAGATCTTGAGTTATTAGCGACTGACCCACATAAATGCCATGCACAAAGCTATGACATCGTGTTGAATGGTTATGAATTAGGTGGCGGTTCGATCCGTATCCACCAACGTAGTGTGCAAGAAGCGATGTTTAAGGCTTTAGGCTTTACAGAAGAAAGTGCCAAAGAACAATTTGGTTGGTTCATGGACGCCTTAGACTTTGGTTTCCCTCCACACGGTGGTTTAGCACTTGGGTTAGACCGTTTTGCAATGTTATTAGCTGGTAAAGATAATATTCGTGAAGTGATCGCCTTTCCTAAGAACTCCAAGGCTTCTGAACCGTTGACACATGCTCCAAGTCCAGTGGCAGATAAGCAATTGGATGAACTTTATCTAACGACTGAAGTCCCAGAAGATAAGGCTTAATTTATTATTTGATAGCTTGTTTAAGTATTTACTTAGGCAAGCTATTTTTTACATAAAGTGGTTTGTTCAGAAGCCAAAGTGCGGTATTATTATTTAGAGAATGGTTTACAAGCAAAAACAGCGGTGTATTATTTCAAGGTAAAGTTATTTAAAAATTTTAAGAAAAAATGCGGATCTGTTTCTTGTATAGCTGAGATAACTTTTGTGCTTGAAAGGATTTAATTACAATGGATGAACTACAAAAGATTTGGAAACGCCATGTTTATATCGCTAAGGCTTCGACAGCATTTATTTACGGTGTTTTAGTTTCGATCGCGATGAACTTTTTTTGGGAGCCGGGGCATATTTACTCTTCAGGGATCACGGGTCTAGCTCAGCTGATCGCTACTTTGACAGCTAACTTGCCAGTCCAGCTCTCGACAGCGTTACTGATCTTTATCTTAAATGTGCCACTCTTTATCTTGGCGTGGTTTCAGATCGGCCGCCGATTTACCTTTTTCACGGTTTTAGCGGTCTTTTGCTCATCACTTATGATCAAGTCACTTCAACCGATAACGCTGACACACGATCCGATAATTTGTGCGCTTTTTGGCGCTGCGATCAATGGCTTTGGAACGGGCTTGGCTTTGAAAAATGGGATCTCTACTGGTGGCTTAGATATTTTAGGGTTGACGATCAGAAAACATACGGGTAAAAGTGTTGGCACGATCAACATCATCTTCAATGCTTTTATCGTTTTAGCTGCGGGGGCGGTCTATGGCTGGCCTTATGCCTTCTATTCTGCATTAGGTATCTTTGTCAATGCTCGGGTCATGGATATGGTCTATACGCGGCAACAAAAAATGCAAGTCATGATCGTGACCAATAAACCAAAGAGCGTGATCGATTGTATTCAAAATCACATGCGCCGTGGGATCACGATCGTTCATGGTGCCGAAGGGGCATATAAGCATGATAGAAAGACGATCTTGTTTACGGTGATCTCCCGATATGAACAACCCGAATTACGTCAGGCAATGACAGAATCGGATCCACATGCTTTTGTAAGTATTGCAGAAAATGTGCATATCATGGGGCATTTCTACGAACCAAAGCCATAGAAAGGAAACCGGTCAATGGAAAAATATATAATCTCGATGTATGATAAGGGCCAAAATGAAGCTGGTCCCAAGGCTAAAGTTGATGCTGAAAATTTTTTAGCCACTGAGGGCTTTAAAAAGCTGAATTTTTATTTTTCAGGGGCTAGAAAAGCTAAACTTATGAGCTATAAGCAGAGTTTTTTGGATATTCCGCGTCAGATCAAAAAGTTAGAGCCCCAGACGGTGGTTTTTCAATATCCGTCTTTTGATCAGCGCACTGATCAGGCGATCGTGAAAAGTGTGCGTCGCTTTACTCAAGCCAAGTTATTGTATCTGATCCATGATATCGAATCTTTGCGTGCTTATGCTGATGATGTGACTTATCGCAAAAAAGAGATCGCATTTTTGAATCAAAGTGATGGTTTGATCGTGCATAATGAAAAAATGAAGGCTTGGCTCAAAGAAAATGGGGTCACTAAGCCAATAACTGTGTTAGAGATCTTTGATTATGCTAATCCAATCAAACTAGCTACTGATCGCCCTTATGAAAAGAGTATTTGTTATGCGGGTAATTTACAAAAAGCCGATTTTTTACAAAAGTTGGATCTCAGCATCCCGCTAGCCTTATATGGTCCCAACAAGGCTGCTACTTATCCCAAGAATATCACTCACTATGGTTCATTTCCGCCAGATGAATTGCCAGCAAAATTAACGCAAAATTTTGGCTTGGTCTGGGACGGTACGAGTATCGAACGCTGTGACGGTAGCTTTGGAAATTACTTAAAATATAATGATCCTCATAAAACTTCACTTTATCTGAGTTCGGGGCTTCCAGTCATCATCTGGAAAGAAGCGGCCTTAGCTGATTTTATCGTAAAAAACCAAGTGGGACTGGCTGTCGATAACTTAGCACAACTAGATGAGATACTAAATGAATTGACACCAGAAGAGTATTACCAGATGTGTCAAAATGTAGCCAAAGTGGCTCATAAGATGCGTACGGGGGCGTATTTAAAGGAAGCTGTGACAAAATTAGAACATGAGGTGACAAAATGATCCCTAAGATAATCCATTACTGTTGGTTTGGCCAAAATGAAATGCCTAAACAGTATCGGCAATATATTGAAGGTTGGAAAAAAATTTGTCCCGACTATGAGATCATTGAGTGGAATGAAGAAAATTATGATGTCGAGCAAGTAGCCTATACTGCTCAAGCTGCCAAAGCCGGTAAGTGGAGTTTTGTCTCTGATTATTTAGGATTTGATGTCGTTTACCGCTATGGTGGGATCTATTTGGATACGGATGTTGAATTACTTCAAACGTTAGACCACATTTTAGAAAATGATGCTTTTTTTGCGATCGAAGAAAATGAGAGTGGGGCTGAAGTTGCACCAGGATTAGGTTTTGGAGCTAAAAAAAATCATCCACTATTAAAGCAGCTACGCGATATGTATAATGACTTGGAATTTATCAAAGCCGATGGTTCGTTAAATACAGTCGCGATCCCAGTTTATACCACGCAATTGTTGGAAAAGCTGGGCTTTAAACGTCAAGATAAATTACAAAAGTTTGGGGATGTGACGATCTATCCAACGACTTACTTTGCACCAATGGATTTTTTAACGGGGCAGATAACTCTCAGTCCCGAGACGATCAGCATCCATCACTACAGTGCGTTATGGCAAACACCGACCAATTTACGCCATATTGAGAAGATGCGCCGGATCAATCGCCGTTTTGGTAAAAAATGGGGGATGCGGATCAATTTTTTGTGGCGGGTTTGGTGGGCGCTCGAACGCCGGATCAAGAAGTTATGGGGGAAAAGTAAATGACAAAGATCAGTGTGATCGTTCCAGTCTATAATGTTGAAGCTTATCTACCAAAATGTGTCTCAAGCTTAGTCAAACAAACTTTCACTGATTTTGAAGTTATTTTAGTAAATGACGGGAGTACTGATAGTTCGGCTAAGCTTTGTGAAAATTATGCTGACCAATATCCATCGCTCATCAAAAGTTATACCAAGCCAAATGGTGGGCTATCGGATGCGCGTAATTTTGGGATGCAGTATGCAACTGGACAATATATCATGTTTTTAGATTCAGATGACTATCTTGCGCCACATGCTTTGACGAATATGTACGCCTTAACTGAAAAAGGAAACAAGAAGATCGTTGAGTGTGATTTTTATTGGGAATATCCGAATAAAAAGATAAAAGATCAAGCGCCTAAATATGCTTCACTCAAAGATTATATGATTCGTGGACGTGTGGTCGCTTGGAATAAATTATATTTACGGACATGGCTGTTAGATACAAAAGTAAAATTTCCCAAGGGAAAACTCTATGAAGATCAAGACTTTTTCTTTAAATTAGTGACTTATTTAACTGATATCACAGACGTAGCCGTTGATAGCGAGTGTGAAGTTTATTACGTACAACGCCAAACTTCGATCTCATACAGTGAGACGACACGCATCTCTGAAATCTTGTGGATCTATCAAGATATCATTGATTTTTATCAAACTAAAGGGCTCTTTGAGACCTATTATCTTGAATTGGAGTATCGTTTTGTGCGAAACTTATTAGGAAATGTTTTATTGCGCAAGGTCGTTAAATTAAAAGATAAGCAACTAAAGCGTCAACTCTTAGATCAGATCTGGCAACAAAAAAAGATCTGGTTCCCAGATTTTGCTAAAAATCCATATTTGCGTCAAAAAAGTAAAGTTGATCTATATTTACGTTGTGTCAATCCACTAACTTATCGACTATTTTATCTTTAAAAATGAGGTGAAAAAATGCTAATTGGTTCACATGTCGGCATGAAGGGTAAGGAAATGTTGCTGGGGGCAGCAAAAGAGGCTGCTAGTTATGAGGCTTCGACCTTTATGATCTATACGGGGGCACCCCAAAATACGCGACGTAAACCGATCGCGGAGCTAAATATCGAAGCAGGCCAGGCGTATATGGCAGAACACGGCTTAAGTCAGATCGTTGTTCATGCTCCCTATATCGTTAATCTAGGTAATACTAAAAAACCGGAAAATTTTGGGTTTGCAGTCGAGTTTTTACGGGCTGAAGTTGAACGGGCTGAAGCTTTAGGAGCAACTCAGATGACGCTTCATCCCGGAGCCCATGTCGGTGCGGGAGCAAAGGCTGGGATCGAAAGTATTGCTAAGGGCTTAAATGAAGTCATCCGACCTGATCAAAAACTTCAGATCGCTTTGGAGACGATGGCGGGCAAAGGAACAGAGGTCGGACGGAGCTTTGAAGAATTAGCTCAGATCATCGATTTGGTAAAATATAATGACAAGCTATCCGTTACTTTGGATACTTGCCATACAAATGATGCAGGCTATGCGATCAAAGACGATTTTTCGGGCGTTTTAACGGAATTTGATAAGATCATTGGTTTAGATCGACTAAAAGTGATCCATTTAAATGATTCCTTGAATCCCCAAGGAAGCCATAAGGATCGGCATGCTAATCTAGGGTTTGGGACGATCGGTTTTGACAGTTTAGCAAAGATCGCTAAACTTGAAGAATTAGCTACACTACCGAAAATCTTGGAAACACCATATGTAGGTCCCGATAAAAATGATCGTTATGCGCCATATGGTTATGAGATCGCAATGTTACGCGCAGGTGAATTTGACCCTGAGTTACTCGATAAGATCTACCAAAATAAGGGTAAAAAATAGACATAAAAAAACTAAGATCTAAATTGAACACGTCAATTTACAGATCTTAGTTTTTTATTTATCTTTGTGCGTTGCTATCCAAACTTTCAGTAATTATCGTTGCAGTCTCTTCGATCGATTTGTGGGCCACGTTGATCACAGGACAACCAAGTTTTTTGTAAAGTTCGTTAGCAAAATTCAATTCGCTTTCGATGTTGTTGATGTTTGAGTAGTGTGTATCTGGATCAAGACCATAAGAGATCATCCGTTCACGTCGGATCCCATTTAAGATCTCAGGGTCGTTAGTCAAACCAAAGATCTTGTTCGGATCGACTTTATAGATCTCTTCTGGGATTTGCGCCTTAGGAACAAGGGGTAAGTTAGCCACTTTATAGCCACGATTAGCTAGGAAAAGTGACAACGGAGTCTTCGATGTCCGCGAGATCCCCAATAAGACCAGATCTGCCTTTAAAAAGCCAGCTGGGTCTTTACCATCGTCATAGGTAACAGCAAATTCAAGAGCTTCGATCCGATTGAAATATTCTTTATCGGTATTGTGATTGATCCCAGCTTTTTGTAATGGTTTTTCACCGGCTTTTTGTGAGAATTTTTGGATAACATCACTTAAAGCATCGATCACGGCTAAACCATTTTCTTGGCAGTAGTTATTTACAAAAGTCGATAGTTCTGGATCGACGAAAGTATGCACGATGATAGCAGATTCACGTTTGGCCTTGTTCATGATCCCTTGGACCAAAGAAACAGTCTTGATCAATGGGTAACGTTGGATCTTGAAATCTGCGTTAGGAAATTGGACACTAGCAGCTTCGGCGATCGCATAGGCGGTCTCCCCGAGTGAATCTGAGATCGCATAAACATGTAATTCATTTGACATAAAAATGCCTCCCTTAATTATGATAAAGTGTTAAAAAACGACTTATTCTATGAAAAATTATAGCCTATCTAACAAGTGATTCCAAGAAAAATGGCTAGGGTAAAAAAAACTGTAAAACTTTAACTTTTCACCGGTCGGATCATAAATGAACACTAATTATGTAAAAGTTTATAAAGTTATGTTGACTCTAACTTTTAATTTAGTTTATAATGGAAAGGAACTGTTGAGGTTTGTACAATTAAGACGGTTACATTTAAGCTCGGAGGGAGGGAAACAACCATGTCAAAGACAGTCGTTCGTAAAAACGAATCTCTTGATGACGCTCTTCGTCGCTTCAAACGTTCCGTTTCAAAAACAGGTACTTTGCAAGAATATCGGAAACGTGAATTCTACGAGAAGCCAAGTGTAAAACGTAAGAAAAAATCCGAAGCAGCAAGAAAGCGCAAAAATAAGCGTCGTTTCTAGTTTCTAGAGGAGGCTAATGTGATGAGTTTATTAGATTCATTACAAAAAGATATGGTAGCTGCAATGAAAGCTAAGGATAAGGGCCGTTTGGCAACTGTTCGGATGCTCAAAGCTGCAGTTACAAATGAACAAATCAACGTTGGACACGACTTGACTCCTGATGAAGAAGTAAGCGTGTTATCTCGTGAGTTGAAGCAACGCAAGGATTCTTTAGAAGAATTCAAGGCTGCTGGGCGTGATGAAGCTGTCCAAAAACTCGAAGAAGAGATCAAAGTTGTTGAAGGTTACTTGCCAAAACAACTCAGTGCAGATGAAGTAAAGGCCGTTGTTGAAGAAACGATCAATCAGGTTGGAGCAACATCAAAAGCTGACTTCGGTAAAGTAATGGGGGCAGTGATGCCTAAGTTAAAGGGTAAAGCTGATGGTAAATTAGTCAACTCTACCGTAATGTCATTGCTTAATAAATAAGCAAAGAGTCGAGATGCTAGATCTCGGCTTTTTTCTTATTTGTTCAAGTTTACTTTGAATTTGATTATCGAATTGATAATCAGTATAATTGGGATTATAAAGTATGATAAGGGAGATGGGCGATTGAGCGCAGAACAATTAGTCGAAAAAAGTTTCGTTCTCAACGATTCTCAATTGCAAATTTCGCTGTCGGGCATCAATGACAGCCATTTTAAATTGATCGAAGAAGGCCAAGATGTGGTATTAAAGCCTTTCGGTGGTACGATAAAGATCACCGGTACTGAAGAAAACGTTGATCTAGTCTATCAGATATTGAGTGAGTTGACGGGACTTTTACGTAAAAAAATCACTATAAGTAGTGCAGATATTGTGTCAGCGATGAAGATGGCACAGCGCGGAACATTAGAGTATTTTAAAGATCTCTATACTGAAGAGTTATTAAAAGACCGTCGGGGACGTTCGATCCGGGTCAAAAATTATGGGCAACGCCAGTATGTGCAAGAGATCAAGCATAAAGATCTTGTGTTTGGGATCGGACCTGCCGGAACAGGCAAGACTTATTTAGCCGTTGTAATGGCTGTTGCTGCCCTAAAGCGTCATGAAGTTGAACGGTTGATCTTGACGCGTCCAGCAGTCGAAGCAGGCGAATCATTGGGCTTTTTACCGGGTGATCTTAAAGAAAAAGTTGATCCGTATTTACGTCCGATCTATGATGCGCTAAATTCGATCTTAGGGGCAGAACACACGGAACGCTTGATCGACCGCGGTGTGATCGAGATCGCGCCTTTAGCTTATATGCGGGGACGCACGTTAGACAATGCTTTTGTTATCTTGGATGAAGCTCAAAACACGACTAGAGCGCAAATGAAGATGTTTTTGACGCGCCTTGGCTTTGGTTCTAAAATGATCATCAATGGTGATAAATCACAGATCGATCTACCTAAGGGGCACAGTCAAAGTGGTTTGGTCGATGCGGAAAAGATCTTGCAGGGTTCCCCGCACATCGGCTTTGTAAAATTTGATTCTGCCGATGTTGTGCGCCATCCGGTCGTATCTGAGATCATTCGTGCATACGATAACTATAATTCAATGGAAAATGAGGAATAAAAATGGATCTGGAAGTTTATGATAATACTGAGCAAGTTTCAAGTGAGTGGAAGACGCTCATTTGCGAGATCTTGGACTTTGCGGGTGATTATCTCAAGTTACCCTCAAATACTGAAATGTCAGTCACTTTGATGGATAATGCTGAAATCCATCGGATCAACAAAGAATATCGTGGTGTTGATAAACCAACTGATGTGATCAGTTTTGCGATCGAAGAGGAAGATCCAAATGAGGTTCCGATCATTTTACCGGATGAAGCTGATTTCGAGATCCCTAAAAATATTGGGGATATCATGGTTTCGGTCGATAAAGTCAAAGAACAAGCTGAGTATTTAGGACATTCGCAGGAAAGAGAATTGGGCTTTTTAGTTGTTCATGGTTTTTTACATCTCAATGGCTACGACCACATGCAAGCTGAAGACGAAAAGGAAATGTTTGGCTTGCAAAGAGAAATTCTCGAGGCGTATGGACTTAAACGATAAAGAACAAAAACAGCCGGTCAACAGCTGGAAAAACCGCCATTTTTTCCAGTCCTTGCGTTATGCGCTCGTTGGCTTGAAAACGGCTTATAGAGAAGAGCGTAATCTGCGGTTTCATGTGAGTGCGATAACTTTGGTCGTGATTATGGGACTCATTTTTAATGTGACCATCAGTGAGTGGCTCTGGCTATTTTTGAGTATTTTTTTGGTGATCTCCAGTGAAGTCTGGAATTCTGCCATCGAAAATGTCGTTGATCTAGCTACAAACTATAAACGACATCCACTTGCCAAAAAAGCTAAAGATATGGCGGCTGCAGCGGTCTTACTGGCAGCGATCTTTTCTTTGATCACAGCAACATTGATCTTTGGTCCACATATTTGGCAATTATTTAACTGATATTAATTAGGGAAGTGTATGTTTTGGAAGAAAAATTTCATTCAGGTTTTATTGCGATCGTAGGGCGGCCTAACGTTGGCAAATCGACTTTTTTAAATAATGTGGTCGGACAAAAGATCGCGATCATGAGCGACAAAGCTCAAACAACACGCAATAAGATCCAAGGGGTATATACCACTGATAATGCACAGATCGTGTTCATTGATACTCCTGGGATCCATAAACCACATAGTCGTTTAGGCGATTTTATGGTCAAGTCGGCGCTTTCGACGCTTAATGAAGTTGATGCAGTGATCTTCATGGTCAATGCGGAACAAAAACGCGGTCGGGGCGATGATTTCATCATTGAACGACTAAAAAATGTTAAAAAGCCGATCTATTTAGTGATCAACAAGATCGATAAGATCCATCCCGATCATTTATTAGAAGTGATGGATGATTACCGGGATACTTTAGACTACAAAGACGTCTTCCCGATCTCGGCTTTGAATGGCAATAACTGTGCTGAATTAGTCCACGATCTAGTTGAAGATCTGCCGGAAGGTCCGCAATATTATCCTGAAGATCAAGTTACTGATCATCCCGAACGTTTTATTGTCAGCGAATTGATCCGCGAAAAAGTTCTGCAATTGACACGTGAAGAAGTGCCACATTCCGTTGCCGTTGTTGTCGATCGGATCAAGCGCGAAGATGATGAAAAAGTTTTGATCCAAGCAACTATTGTGGTCGAACGTTCCAGTCAAAAGGGAATTATCATCGGTAAAGGTGGTAAGATGCTAAAAGAGATCGGGACAAGAGCGCGTAAAGAGATCGAATTTATGTTAGGTGATAAAGTCTTTTTAGAGCTTTGGGTCAAAGTTCAACCTAATTGGAAAGACCGTCAAGTCGATCTAAAAGCGTTTGGTTACCGACAAGATGATTATTAATTAAGGAAAAGAGGGGATGATTCTCCTCTTTTTTGAGATTTTTGGGGGTAAAAAGATGGTGCTACAACAAGGCGTAGAGTTTTTAGGGATCGTGGTCTCACGTAAAGACTATAAGGAACGCGATATGTTGGTCAAAATTTTGACCGATAAATATGGCTTTAAAACTTTTTTTGTCCGTGGAGTGCGTAAGCGGGGCTTTAAATTAGGAGCAGCGATCCTGCCTTTTACCCATGGGACCTATCTTGGAAGTATCAGTGATGAGGGGTTGTCATTTATCACGACGACCCGTGACATCAGCCAATATCAACAGATCACCCAGGATATCGAGTTGAATGCCTATGCTTCGTATATCTTGAGTTTAGTAGAACGAGCTCTAACGACGGAAGATCTTGTGAATTTAAGTTGGTTTTTAAGAGTCAAAAAGGCACTTGAGTTGATCGATGAGGGCTTTGATCCTGCGATCATCACTAATATCATCGAGATCCAGTTACTTACCAGTTTTGGGGTCAGACCGCGACTTGAAAGCTGTGTTATTTGCCAAAATACGGAGCGTTTATTTGATTATTCAGAAAGTTATGGTGGTTTGTTGTGTCAGCAACATTGGCATTTAGATCCCCATCGGTTGCATTTGGATCAGCGGACAGTCTATTATTTACGCCTACTATCAGTTGTAGATCTGGAGCGGTTGAATTCGATCAAGGTCAAGGACCAGACTAAAGCTAATTTAAGAAAAACTTTGGATGAGATCTATGAACATCAAGTTGGAATTTACGTGCCAGCAAAAAAATTTCTTGATCAAATGTCGTCATGGGACCAATTTTTTAAGGATAATAAGTGATTTTACAACTAAATATGACTTGACAAAAAAACGCGGTTAAACTATCCTAAAAATATCAATAATGAGACGTTGATAGAAGAGGATCGGTCTAAGGATAGAGTTAGCGAGTCTGAGATGGTGAAAGCAGATATCTATTGAGACATGATTGGCACTTTTGGAGTCTTAACGAATTAAGCTGCTAGTTATACTAGAAGTAGGGTGGAACCGCGATTTTCGAAAATCGTCCCTATGTAGCCAAAGGCGCTACATAGGGACTTTTTTGTGCGTTATTTGGCTGATTCGAAAATAAATCTTTGGAGGCAAAAAGATGGCAGATAAATTGTCAATGCAAGATATTATTTTGACATTACAACAGTTTTGGGCAAAGCAAGGCTGTATGTTAATGCAATCCTATGATACAGAAAAAGGGGCTGGTACGATGAGTCCCTATACTTTCTTACGTGCGATCGGACCAGAACCTTGGAACGTTGCCTATGTTGAACCTTCACGTCGCCCAGCTGACGGTCGTTATGGTGAAAACCCTAATCGTTTATACCAACATCATCAATTCCAAGTGATCATGAAACCTTCGCCAGACAACATCCAAGAACTTTATTTGGATAGTTTACGTGCCTTAGGGATCGATCCTTTAGAACATGATATTCGGTTTGTTGAAGATAACTGGGAAAACCCATCAATGGGTTGTGCCGGTGTTGGTTGGGAAGTTTGGCTCGACGGGATGGAGATCACCCAATTTACTTATTTCCAACAAGTCGGGGGCTTAGAAGTTCGTCCAGTTGCCGTTGAAGTAACTTATGGGCTCGAACGTTTATCCTCTTACATTCAAGACGTTAATTCAGTATTTGAGCTTGAATGGGCCGATGGAGTCAAATACGGTGATATCTTCAAAGAACCTGAATTTGAACATTCCAAGTATTCATTTGAAGAAAGCAACCAAGAGATGTTGTTTGAATTATTTGACACTTATGAAAAAGAAGCTAAAAAGCAGATCGAAAATGGTCTAGTTCACCCAGCTTATGACTATATCCTAAAATGTAGCCATACCTTTAACTTATTAGATGCTCGTGGTGCAGTTTCTGTAACTGAACGTGCTGGTTATTTATCACGGATCAGAAATATGGCTCGAATGGTCGCTCGGGCTTTTGTGGCTGAACGTAAGAAATTGGGTTATCCATTGATCAAAGATGAAGCTTTACGCGCTAAATTGTTAGAGGAGGACAAATAATGGCACATACATTTTTGTTAGAGATCGGATTAGAAGAGATCCCAGCTCATGTCGTTACACCAAGTAGCCAACAATTGGTCAAAAAGATGATGGCATTTTTAGAAGAAAATCGCTTAGACTTTGATGAGATCAAAGCTTACTCAACTCCAAGGCGTTTAGCACTCAAGGTCTTAGGCTTAGCTGATAAGCAAGCTGACATTGAAGAAGAAGCTAAAGGTCCAGCTAAAAAGATCGCTTTGGATGCCGAAGGAAACTGGTCTAAAGCTGCTCAAGGCTTTTCTCGGGGGCAAGGTTGCACGCCAGATGATATCTTTTTTAAGGAATTAAAAGGGGTCGAATATGCTTACGTTAAGAAATTCATTCCTGGTAAGAGCGCTAAAGAAGTTTTAAGTGATGTCAAAGACGTCGTGATGGATCTTAAGTTCCCAACGATGATGCGCTGGAGCACTAATGATTTTGAATACGTGCGTCCGATCAAGTGGCTAGTATCCTTGTTGGATAAAGAAGTCGTAGATTTTGAGATCTTAAACGTTAAGGCTGGACACCAAACGTTGGGTCATCGTTTCTTGGGTAAGGCGATCGAGCTTACTGATGCTAATGACTATCCAGCTGCTTTAGAACCACAAATGGTGATCGCTGATGCCAAGAAACGTAAAGAAATGATCGTTTCGCAGATCAATGAGCTTGCACAACAAAATAATTGGCAAGTAGTGATCGATCCAGAGTTGTTAGAAGAAGTTAATAATTTGGTCGAATATCCAACTGTCTTTGCTGGAAACTTTGATCAAAAATACCTAATGATCCCAGATGCTGTTTTGATCACCTCCATGAAAGATCATCAACGTTTCTTCTACGTAACCGATGAAGCTGGTAACTTGTTACCAAACTTTATCTCGGTGCGTAACGGGAACCAAGCTCATTTGGAAAATGTGATCGCCGGTAACGAAAAAGTGTTGACGGCACGCTTAGAAGACGCTGCTTTCTTCTATGAAGAAGATCAAAAACAAACGATCGCAGATTATGTTGAACGTTTGAAGAAGGTAATGTTTCACGATAAGATCGGCACGATCTACGAAAAGATGGAACGTGTTCACTTGATCGCACATTACTTAGGTGAAAAATTAGGCTTAAGTGACCAAGAATTAGCCGATCTTGATCGTGCAAGTCAGATCTATAAATTTGACTTAGTAACTGGAATGGTCGGTGAATTTTCTGAATTGCAAGGTGTCATGGGTGAGATCTATGCTAGATTGCAAGGTGAAAATGAAGCAGTCTGTGTTGCAATGCGTGAAGAGTATCTTCCAACTAGTGCTGAAGGTGAATTACCACAGACAAATGTTGGGGCAGTCTTATCGATCGCTGATAAAATCGATAGCATCCAAGCCTTCTTTAGTGCAGGGATGTTGCCAAGTGGTTCTAATGATCCTTATGCTTTGCGTCGTCAAGCTTTAGGTATCGTTCGGATCGCTTTAGCTAAAGGTTGGGCCCTTTCAACCCCATTGTTACAAGCAGCAGTTGAAGCCGCTTATGCTAAACGCCCAGATCTATACGAAAAGATCGCTCCTGCTGAAAATAAAGCTATGATCCAAGATTTCATCGCAGATCGCTTGCAACAGATCTTGAATGGACCAAACTTACGGCATGATGTGCTTGAAGCAGTAATGGCTAATAAAGCTAATGCATTTACATTGGCTCAAAAAGCCGCTGATCTTTTGGTGCAACATTTAACAGATGAAGACTTCAAAGAAAATATCGAAGCTTTGACTAGAGCAAGTCGCTTAGCTAAGAAATTAGATGATCAAAGTGATCTTACTGTTGATACAGCATTATTTGAAAACGAAGCTGAACAAGGTCTTTATGAAGCCGTTGAAGCAGTTAGAAAAGACTTCAAAGCAGCTGATCTTGAAACTAAATTTATTGCTTTGAAGAACTTACGTGAACCGATCAATGCTTATTTTGAAAAGACGATGGTCATGGCCGATGATGAAAAGGTCAAGTTGAATCGTTTGCGTCAATTAGCACAGATCGCACGTTTGACAGCTGTCTTTGGTGCTTTAGATGCCTTGAATACTAAATAATTTTTCTAAGAGTGAGTCTAGTTTTTAGACTTGCTCTTTTTTTCGAGCAATTATGTTGTCTAAGAGCAATGGTACAGCGTATTATTTAGATGTAAAAAAGTTGAAGGATAATTATTTTGTAATAATGCTTGTCAAAGACATGTCAATTTGATATAGTGATTGTTTACGTTTACTCTTGCAATAAAGATATATCTATTATAAAATTAGTATCGGTATAATTTTTATTATGAAAGGTCGTGCTTTGGTGTGCGACCTTTCGTAACTATATTTAAAAATGGGGTGAGGCCGTGGTAAGTCAACGTAGGATACCGACTGATGTGATCGATCAGATCAGATCGGATGTCAATATTTTGGATATCATAGGCCAATATGTCCAGTTACACCGCTCAGGGAGCAATTGGTTCGGATTGTGTCCCTTCCATACAGAAAAAACGGGCTCATTTTCTGTGAATGAACCCAAGCAGTTCTTCCACTGTTTTTCATGTGGTCGCGGGGGAAATGTTTTCAAATTCTTGATGGAGATCGAGGATCTGACATTTCCGGAAGCAGTTTATCGCACAGCTGAGTTAGCCGGGATCGAGCTTGATGCTAAGTATTTACCGCAAAATATTGCTGGTGCAGAAGATACTCAGTCTGAGACCGGTAGATTAAAGCAGCTTTATGCGCAAGCAGGGCAGTTATATCATCACATCTTAGTAAATACTAAGTTAGGACAGCCAGCTTTGGATTATCTGCATGAACGTGGTCTAAGTGATGAGCTGATTGCAGAGTTTCAGTTGGGGTATGCACCTCAAGCTGAGATCTTACAAGCCTTTTTTCATGAAAAAAAGCTTGATGATTATCAAACTTTGCGAAAATCGGGTCTGTTTAGCGAACGTGAAGGTGAAAATCTAGCTGAACGTTTCAATGATCGGATCATGTTTCCGATCAGAAATCAAACTGGACAGATCATTGCTTTTTCAGGTCGACTTTTGACACCTGATAAGAAATTGCCTAAATATCTCAACTCACCCGAGGGGATCTTATTTAATAAGCGTAAAGTTCTCTTTAACTTTGATAAGGCTAAAAAGACGATCAGACATGAAAGTAAAGTCTATCTATTTGAGGGCTTTATGGATGTTTTAGCAGCATGGCGGGCTGGGATCAAAAATGGTGTAGCCTCGATGGGGACGAGTTTAACGAGTGAGCAGATCTATCTTTTAGAGCAAACGGCAAGTAAGCTCTATATCTGTTATGATGGTGATCTTCCAGGGCGTAAGGCTACCAAGCGGGCCTTGGAGTTGATCGCACCATTGAGCAAGTTTGAGCTTGGAACGATCTTATTACCTGAAAAGCTTGATCCAGATGAGTATGTTCGCAAATACGGTCCAGAAAATTTTAAAGATTTTGTGACGTCACATGAACGCACTGAATTAGAATTTTATTTGGAGTATTTTCGGGCAGGGCGTAATCTTGAGACTGAAAGTGATCAATTAGCGTATATCACAGATGTATTAGAGAGAGTTGCACAGGTCAAAGATCCACTGGCGCGCGATCTGACCATCAATCGTTTAGCCAAAGAGTTTGAGCTAGATAAGAACAATTTAACTAGTCAACTTCAGGTTTTGATGCAACAGGTCCAATCAGAACAACTCAAACAAGATCAAGCAAATTCACTCAAGCGCTCGGATAAGGTCGTCTATAGTACCCAACAGCGTCAAGAAAAAAAACGCTATACCCCGGCTGAACAAGCCGAAAGATTATTATTGTATCGTTTGTTACATGAACATGATGTCTTTTTACGCATCAAGGGTCTAGCTGATTTTTCGTTTATCCATGAAGATTATGAAACGATCTTTTTATTAGCTGATGGATACTTTGACCGTTATTCTGAGTATGAAAGTGCAAGCTTTTTAGACTTTTTAAAAGATGAACATTTAAGGCAGATCATCATCTCACTTGAATTAGGTGATTATGGTGAATCAAACGAACAAGAGATCAGTGATTGTCTAGCATTTATCATGCAGCATTCCCCGTTAGAAGAGCAGATCAAGGCGGTCGAAGCCCAATTAGAGCAAGCCAAACGTTTGGGAGATGCCAAAGCGATCATGGAACAGACGACAAAACTGATCGAATTATTGAAAAAAAAGCAGACAGAGAAGTCAATCATTTAAGGGAGGCCTCTATTTTGGCAGAAGAGAAAAAAAATACGAATTTCGATGCGGTGGCATATAAGAAAGCATTGCGTGAGTTATTACGTGAGTATAAACCAAAAAAAGAAATCAGATATGATGAATTGACTGATAAAATGGTAACGCCATTTCACTTAGATGCCGAACAAATGGACAGTTTGATCGTGCGGGTCGAAGATGCTGGGATCTCAGTTGTGGATGAAAATGGTGATCCAAGTGAACTCAGCTTGAAGAAAGCCAGTCATGAAGAAAAAGAATTAGCAAAAAGTGACTTATCAGCTCCATCTGGCGTTAAGATCAATGATCCAGTTCGGATGTACCTTAAAGAAATTGGCCGTGTCAATCTCTTGACTGCTGACGAAGAAGTGGCTTTAGCTTTACGGATCGAAGAAGGCGACGAAGAAGCTAAGCAACGTTTGGCGGAAGCAAACTTGCGCTTGGTCGTTTCGATCGCTAAGCGCTATGTGGGGCGTGGAATGTCATTTCTTGACTTGATCCAAGAAGGTAACATGGGCTTGATGAAAGCCGTTGAAAAATTTGACTATCGTAAGGGATTCAAATTCTCAACTTATGCAACTTGGTGGATCAGACAAGCGATCACACGTGCGATCGCTGATCAAGCTCGGACGATCCGGATCCCTGTGCACATGGTAGAAACGATCAATAAATTGATCCGCATCCAACGCCAAATGCTCCAAGATCTCGGACGTGAACCGATCCCTGAAGAAATCGGGGCTGAAATGAACATGCCGACCGAAAAAGTACGTGAGATCTTAAAGATCGCGCAAGAACCTGTTTCTTTAGAAACGCCGATCGGTGAAGAAGATGATTCGCATTTAGGTGATTTTATCGAAGATCAAGATGCGACAAGTCCAGCTGAACATGCAGCTTATGAATTATTAAAAGAACAGATCGAAAGTGTCTTAGATACTTTGACTGATCGTGAAGAAAATGTTTTACGTCTACGCTTTGGTCTAGATGATGGCCGGACACGAACTTTAGAAGAAGTTGGTAAAGTCTTTGGGGTCACGCGGGAACGTATCCGTCAGATCGAAGCCAAGGCTTTACGCAAATTGCGTCATCCTTCACGGTCTAAACAATTAAAAGACTTCTTAGAATAGGCTTTGTCAAAGGTCCGCCGATTTTGGGTGGACCTTTTTTTGTCGAGTCTAAAGATAAATGGTAAAATAATCCTTAAGAAACAACGTCAGCGGAAATAAAATGTGGCGCTGAGTCCAAAAAGTAGTAAATGAAAGGAATAGCTATATTTTCGGACCACATTTGGTATAGCTAATAGTAACATGGATGCACATCATCTTTCACAACGCCTCTTATGTGTGGCTGATCTGATCGAAAAAGGAGCACGCTTAGCGGATATCGGTTCGGATCATGCTTATTTACCAGCATATTTGGCTTTAAAGGGTCAAATTGAGTTTGGGATCGCTGGTGAAGTGGTCAAGGGTCCTTATGAAAATGCAAAGCAAGAGATCAAAAAAGAGGGGCTAGAAGATAAAGTCCAAGCTCGGTTGGCGGATGGCTTGAATGCGATCGAGTTAGCCGACCAGATCAATGTGATCACGATCTGCGGGATGGGTGGTACGTTGATCTGTGATATCTTGGAAGCTGGGAAGGACAAGTTAGTCGATCATCCACAGTTGATCTTGCAGCCTAATGTCGGTGAAGAAAACGTCAGACGTTGGCTGTTAGCTAATAATTATCAGATCACAGCTGAATATATCATGGAAGAAGATGGCCACATCTATGAAGTGATCGCAGCAAGCTATACTGATGAAAAACAAACTTTGACACCTGAAGCGTTACAGTTTGGACCTTATCTACTCCAAAAGAAAAATGCTGCTTTTCAAGCTAAATGGCAAAAAGAGATCGCTAAGTTAGAAACGATCTTAAAAGAATTGAATAAAGCAAATCAAGTTCCAGTCGCTAAAAAACAAGCGCTTGAAGCAAAAATAGCACAGATCGGAAGTGTTTTAAATGGTTAAAGTCAAAGATATCGTGGCTCGTTTTGAGGAATTTGCCCCCCAGCGGATCGCCGAAAAAAACGACCCGATCGGATTACAATTAGGCAGTCTCGAGCATGAAGTCAAAAAAATGATGGTCACCTTGGATGTCAGACCAGAAGTTGTGGAAGAGGCGATCGCAGCGGGGGTAGATTTTATTTTTGCCCATCATCCAGCGATGTTTGTTCCAGTAAAACATTTTGATCTAACCGATCCACAAAATCAAATGTATGCCAAACTCATCAAGCACGATATCACGGTCTATGCCGCCCACACCAATTTGGACAATGCTAACGGAGGTATGAATGATTGGTTAGCAGAAGCGTTGCATATTGAAGAAACAAAACCATTACTACCACCTAAAGCTGAAGTTTGGTATAAATTAGCGGTATTTGTTCCTGAAGAACATGCTACCATTTTACGTCAAGCCTTAGCTAAGGCTGGTGCGGGACATTTGGGCGATTATACGGCATGCTCATATTCTGTAAGTGGGACAGGTCGTTTTAGACCAGAAGCTGGTGCTGCCCCACATTTAGGAGAAGTCGGTCAAGTAAGCGAAGTAGCTGAAGAAAAAGTCGAAGTGGTTTTCCCAGCCAAAATAAAAGCCAAAGTTTTGCAGGCAATGCAAGCTGCGCATCCTTATGAAGAGATCGCTTTTGATCTATATCAAGTCGAAGGCCTTGGCCAAAGTACGGGGATGGGCCGCGTCGGTAAGTTGAGCACGTCGATGACAGTAAGCGAATATGCGGCGTTTTGTAAACAAGTTTTAGGCCTTCAGGGGTTGCGTTTAGTAGCTAAAGATCCTACAAGGGTAGTGGAACGCGTCGCCGTCTTAGGTGGTTCCGGCGCTAAATTTTATCCATTTGCTTTAAAAGCACAAGCTGATGTCTATGTTACAGGCGATGTCTCTTACCATACAGCTCATGATATGTATGAAAGTGGACTGGCAGTGATCGATCCTGGACATCATTTTGAAGCGATCTGTAAGCCTCACCTAAAACGACTCTTTACCCGTTGGAATGAGCAAAATACTTGGCAGATCGAGGTCGTTTCTTCTAAATTAAATACAGATCCATTCACATTCATCTAGCAGAAAAGAGGAATTTTAATGACAAAATATGATAAATTAGTACCGCGCTTTTTGGATTATGTTAAAGTCGAAACACGTTCCGATGAAAATTCGACGACGATCCCATCCACGCAGTCACAAGTTGAGTTCGCTAAAAAATTAGCGGCGGAATTGACGACGATTGGCTTAGAAAATGTCCGTATTTCAGATAAAAGTGGCTATGTTTTTGCTGAATTAAAGAGTAATTTAGCCGATGATACAGGTGTAAAAAAGGTCGGCTTTTTAGCTCATATGGATACGGCTGATTTTAATGCGACTGATGTAAAACCACAGATCGTTGAAAATTATGACGGGCAAAGTGATATCAAGTTGGATCCAGCTGGCAACTATGTCTTATCACCAGCCGAATTTCCAAGTTTGAAAAAATATCAAGGGCATACCTTGATCACCACAGATGGGTCAACTTTACTTGGGGCTGACGATAAAGCTGGGGTAGCTGAGATCATTACAGTCATGGAATATTTAGTGGCTCATCCCGAGATCAAACACGGCGATATCAAGATCGGGATCGGACCAGATGAAGAGATCGGTACTGGCTCACGGCAATTTGATGTGGCTGATTTTTGGGCTGATATTGCTTATACAGTCGATGGTGGTCCTTTAGGGGAATTGGAATATGAGACCTTTAATGGAGCTCAAGCCAAGGTCAAATTTATCGGTAAAGATGTTCATCCGGCGACCGCAAAGGGGATCATGGTCAATGCGATTCAGCTAGCAATGGATTTCCATGCTTTATTGCCTAAAGATGAAGTCCCTGAAAAAACAGAAGGACGCCAAGGATTTTTCCATGTACTTGATATGCAAGGCACAGTCGATCAAGCTAGTTTGACTTATATCATTCGTGATCACGATCATCAAAAATTTGAACAACGCAAACAATTGATGAAAGATATCGCAGCTAAATTAAATGAGAAATTGGGTCAAGAGCGCGTTGTACTTGAACTAAAGGATCAATACTACAACATGCGTGAAGTTATCGAAAAAGATATGACAGTCGTTGAACTTGCTGAACAGGCGATGAAAAATCTCGATATCACACCAGAGATCTATCCCGTCCGTGGAGGCACAGATGGCTCAACGATCTCATTTATGGGATTACCGACACCTAATATTTTTGCGGGGGGCGAAAACATGCATGCCCGCTATGAATATGTGTCTAAGCAAGTCATGGAACAAGCAGCTGACGTGATCTTAGAGATCATCAAGTTGGCAGCAACTAAATAGTTTTAAAGCGTGGCAAGTAAGTCGCGCTTATTTGTGAAATGGGGTAGTTAAGATGAATAATGAAGATAATTTGACTTCAGCAGTGCAAGCTGCATTGGGTGAAGCCCAACAGATCGCGATCACGCGTAAACAACAAGAGATCGATGTTGCTCACCTCTTTAAATTCTTAGTACAACCAGGTGAACTTGTCGGTGAGATCTATAAAAAAGCCGGGGTCGACCTTAAAGCCCTTGAACAAGAGATCGACCGTGTCTTAGATCAGTTACCAGTTATTTCAGGTAGCGTCCAATACGGTCAAGCCTTTAGCACGAAGTTATTACAACTCTTGCGTGATGCCGATGAGATCAAGCAAGAATTTAGTGATGAATATATTTCTTTGGATACTTTAGTCTTGGCTTTGATGAAACAGACTTATGATCCACTAGCACGTTGGTTGACCGAGCATGGTGCTACCGCTACTAAACTCCAACAGACCATCACTGAGATGCGAGCTGGCGAACGAGTAACTTCTAAGAATCAAGAAGAACAATACCAAGCTTTGGAAAAATATGGGGTCGATCTGGTCAAACAGGTACGGCAAGGTAAACAAGATCCTATCATCGGTCGCGACGAAGAGATCCGTGATGTAATCAGGATCTTGTCGCGGAAGACAAAAAACAATCCCGTCTTGATCGGGGAACCTGGGGTCGGTAAAACAGCGATCATCGAAGGTTTGGCTCAACGGATCGTTAGAAAAGATGTTCCCGATAATCTAAAAGACAAGACGATCTTTTCTTTAGATATGGGCTCTTTGATCGCGGGAGCTAAATACCGTGGCGAATTTGAAGAACGTTTGAAAGCTGTTTTAAAGGCTGTTACCAAGAGTCAAGGCCAGATCATCTTATTTATCGATGAGATCCATAATATTGTTGGCGCTGGTAAGACAGAAGGCAGTATGGATGCCGGTAATCTGTTGAAACCAATGCTTGCCCGTGGTGAACTGCATTTGATCGGGGCAACGACTTTAGACGAATATCGTGAGTATTTGGAAAAGGACAAAGCTTTAGAGCGCCGTTTCCAAAAAGTTTTGGTCAAAGAACCGACTGTTGAAGACACGATCTCGATCTTGCGGGGGTTAAAAGAACGCTATGAGATCCACCATGGTGTTTCGATCCATGATAGTGCCTTAGTGGCGGCAGCGACCTTATCTGATCGCTATATCACCGATCGTTTCTTGCCCGATAAAGCGATCGATCTAGTCGATGAAGCTTGTGCTGAGATCAGAGTAGAAATGAATTCGATGCCGACCGAACTCGATCAGATCACGCGCCAATTGATGCGCCAAGAGGTCGAAGAAGCAGCTTTGAAAAAAGAATCTGACCCCGCTTCCAAGAAACGCTTAGCCGAAATGCAAAGTGAATTAGCTGAGTCGCGTGAGAAAGCTAATCAGTTGAAGATGCGCTGGGAAAGTGAAAAAGAAGATGTCCAAAAGATAAGTGATAAAAAATCTGAACTTGATCGGGCTAAGCATGAACTAGAAGAAGCGGAAAATAACTATGACCTTGAAAAAGCCGCTAAATTGCAACATGCTGTGATCCCAGAATTGGAAAAACAATTAGCCAAACTAGAGCAAGTAGAGCGTCCCGATAATTGGTTGGTCGAAGAATCCGTGACCGAAGAAGAGATCGCTTCAGTCGTTAGTCGGTTAACGGGTGTGCCTGTAGCCAAATTAGTTCAAGGTGAACGGCAAAAGCTCTTACATTTAGCCGAGAACCTGCATAAGCGCGTGATCGGTCAAGATGAAGCCGTTGACGCGGTCTCAAATGCAGTCCTACGTTCTCGTGCTGGGTTACAGGACCCATCTAAACCATTGGGCTCATTTATGTTTTTAGGGCCAACTGGGGTCGGTAAAACCGAATTAGCTAAAGCCTTAGCTGAAGATCTCTTTGATTCTGATAAGCATATGGTTCGGATCGATATGTCGGAATACATGGAAAAAGCCAATGTATCACGTTTGGTCGGAGCTGCTCCAGGGTATATCGGCTATGAAGAAGGCGGACAATTGACCGAAGCTGTTCGGCGTAATCCATACACGATCGTATTATTCGACGAGATCGAAAAAGCTCATCCTGATGTCTTTAACATCTTGTTGCAAGTTTTAGATGATGGACGTTTGACTGATGGTCAAGGGCGAACGGTCGATTTTAGAAATACGATTTTGATCTTAACGTCTAACTTAGGTTCAGAGATCTTATTGAATAATTTAGAAGCTGACGATAAGATCTCACCTGAGGCTAAAAAGCAAGTGTTAGATATTGCTAAGGCTCACTTTAAGCCGGAATTTCTCAATCGGATCGATGATATCATCATGTTTTCGCCATTGTCGCTCAAGGCTATTGGAAAGATCGTGGATAAATTCGTTGCGCAACTATCAAAACGACTTGAAGAACAAGAGATCAGCCTGACGATCAGTGATAGTGCTCGGCAATGGTTGGCTCAAAAAGGCTATGATCCTGCTTACGGAGCTCGTCCATTGCAACGCTTCATCACAAACCAAGTCGAAACGCCACTGGCACGTGAGATCATTTCAGGTGAGATCTTACCACACAGTAAAGTTGAGATCGATCTAAAGGATGGAAATTTAGTCTTTAATAAGACGGTTATTGAATAACAAAAAAACCGAGGCTACAAATAGTCTCGGTTTTTATTACTTATCAGTTTTCGTTGCCTTTTTTGGGCTTTTAACAAAAGCGAGTAGGCAATTTACGGCGATAAAGCCACCGACCATTGCGATCAGACCGCTTTGGAGTGGTTCAAAGGGACTACCGGAAAGTGCAGAGAGCACATAGCCGATAACTTCACCATAGATAAAGCCCCAAAAAAGAATTGTAAGTTGTTTTGCCATTTGACAACACCTCGCATTCTCACTAAGTAGTTTAGCACAAAGAATTTTAATTTACAACGGACGGCTAGGAGCAATTTTGGGAGACTGTCGCAGTTATCTGTACGGCATATCCCGCTTTTCTGCGCACTGTGTAGTCGTGCTCCAGAATGCAACTCCTGGAAAATAACAACGATCAAACTCCGAGGCAAAAAGCGCCTCATAGTTTGCTTGCCGTTATTTTTACGGAGCTAAACGCATTCTTGCGCACTGTGATAAAAGGCGAACGTATTTTTGAAAAGACACGGACAAATTTGTATAATTAAAACAAAGACTTTTATTAGAAAGGTGGCGGTCGTTTTGTTTGCTCCATTACAAGTTATCAGTGCTAACAGTTTGTTAAAGAGCACTTTACGTATCGAAGATTATGTCAAACGTGCTGCCGATTTAGGCTACCAGAGCCTCGTTTTAAGCGATATCGATGTGATGTATGGTGTCCTTGATTTTTATCATGCCTGTCAGAAATACCAGATCAAGCCGATCTTTGGGCTGACCTTAGAATTTGAAAATGACGCGAAACTGTTATTGATCGCCAAAAATAATACGGGCTACCACAATTTGCTCAAATTGTCTTCGCTAAAAATGACCACGTTCAAGCAAGAACTTCCAGAGCTAGAAGAATTTTTAAAAGCGGTCATGACATATAGCCAAGATCTCTTTATTATCTCACCAGCTAAGGAAAGCCTATTATTAAAATACTACGAACAAGCTGGTGAGATCTTGGAGCGCTTGAAACAGACACCGGTAGCTGGGGTCTATTTAGGGATCGATCCGCTCTTGTCTAAACAAGAATTATTAGCGATCAAATTATTAGCACAGCAAACGCAGACTGCGTTGATCGCTGCCAGTGCAGTTCATTATTTAGAACCAGCTGACTATTTTGAAGTCAAAGTTTTGCGGGCGATCGGTGAAGCAGAGAAGTTGAGCGGCGTCTGGAACAAGAAGAACACTTTAGGCAAAAACTATCTTAAAGATATCAGTCAATATCATGAAGAATATCGGGCTTTAGGACTGACAAAAGCCTTAGAGGCAAATGCTAGGCTGTGTGATCTAGCCCAAGTGATACTGGATTTCCCTAAGACTAAATTGCCTCATTTTAAGACACCTAATGGGATGAGTGCTAAAGCTTATTTACAAAAACTTTGTCAAGAAGGGTTGCGACAACGGTTAGTAGCTGATCAGATAACCGAGACCAAGCCGTATTTTGACCGCTTGAAACAAGAATTAGCCGTGATCGATGCGATGGGCTTTGATGATTATTTTTTGATCGTTTGGGATGTCACTAATTATGCGCATAACAACCAGACCCGGATCGGACCAGGGCGAGGCTCGGCGGCTGGGTCGTTAGTTTCATATGTTTTAAAGATCACTGATGTCGACCCTTTGCGGTATGGTTTGTTATTTGAACGTTTCTTGAATCCCGAGCGCGCCCAAATGCCAGATATCGATCTGGATATCCCAGATACTAAACGTGATCAGATCATCAAATACGTACACCAAAAATATGGCCATGAACATATGGCTCAGATCATAACCTTTGGAACTTTGGGGGCACGGCAAGCGATCCGTGACGTTGCTCGAGTCATGGGGTTGACGAGTTTTGAGATCGATGAGTGGTCAAAAGCATTGCCGCATAAGTTTAAACTGACCTTAAAAGAGGCATATCAAGAATCACAAAAGGTCAAAAATTTGATCGCTGATAGTCAAAGAAATGAATTGTTGTTCAAAACAGCCCTTAAATTAGAGGGGCTACCGCGTCATTATTCAACGCATGCTGCAGGGGTGATCTTGAGTGATGAAGTCTTGAGCGACTTGATCCCTGTTCAATTAGGGACCGATCAGATCTTGTTATCTCAGTTTGCTAAGGGCCAAGTCGAAGAAGCTGGCTTATTGAAGATCGACTTTTTAGGCCTACGGAATTTGACGATCTTAGATAATGCACTCAAATTTGTCCGCAAGGGTTATCAAGAAAAATTAGATCTAAAACAGATCTCTTTAGATGATCCTTTGACTTTACGGCTCTTTCAAGCAGGACAGACAAATGGCGTCTTTCAATTTGAATCGACGGGGATCAAGAATGTTTTACGGCGTCTACATCCAACTTCATTTGAAGATGTTGCTGCGGTCAATGCCTTATATCGTCCGGGGCCGATCGGAAATATCGATGAATTTATTGCGCGTAAATATGGGCAACATCCTGTTAGCTATCCAGAAAAAAGTTTACAGCCGATCCTAGCTAAAACTTATGGGATCATGGTCTATCAAGAACAAGTCATGCAAGTTGCGTCAGCGATGGGGGGCTTTAGCTTAGGTGAAGCCGACCTCTTGCGCCGGGCGATCAGTAAAAAAGATCAACTAAAGATCGATAAATTGCAAGAGCGCTTTGTCATGGGTGCTAAAGCTAAAGGGTACACAGTCGCTAGTGCGCTAGAGGTCTATGAGTACATGAAACGCTTTGGTAATTACGGTTTTAACCGGTCCCACGCGGTCGCATATTCTAAAATGGCGTTTGAGTTAGCCTATCTTAAGAGCCATTATCCGGCTGCTTTTTTTGCGGCTCTATTGAATTCAGTGATCGGAAACGATAATAAGTTAAAAGAATATCTAGGTGAGATGCGCCAATTCAAGTTGCAAGTTGCTGGTCCAGATATCAACACCAGTCAGCTCTATTTTTCACTCAAAGACAAAAAAGTCGTCTTCGGCCTAGGCTTGATCAAAACTTTACGCGGTGATCTGGTCAAAGCGATCTTACAAGAACGGCGACAAAACGGTAATTTCAAGAGTTTAGCCGATCTTATCCGACGTTTGGATAAAAAACTCTTAAAAGAAGAACAACTTAAAGCCTTGATCTATGCTGGCGCCTTTGATCAAATAGAATCAGATCGAAGCAAACTATTATCACAATTACCGATGGTGTTGAGCAATATCGCTTTGAGCGGTGAAAATCAGACTTTGTTTGAGATGTTAGCACCTAAAGAAGAAAAGACGACTGAAACGCTCTCGACGGCTGAGCTTTTAGAAAAGGAATTTTATTACTTAGGGACGTATTTGTCGGGGCATCCAGTCGAAAAGTATGCTTGGCTACGTCAAAGGCAACACGCAAAATTATTGGCGGAGCTTATTCCGAATGAAACGGTCAAGACAGTCGTTTATGTTAAAAATAAGCGGGTGATCCGAACTAAAAAAGGTGAGCAGATGGCCTTTTTGCAGGTTGCTGATGAGAGTGGTGAAACTGAATTGGTGATCTTTCCGCGGGAATACCGCCGCTTTGCGACATTATGTGAACCCCAAAGCATCTTGCTAGTAAGTGGAAAAGTTGAGTTGCGCAATGAAAGAAAGAGTATCTTAGTTTCAGAGCTGGCTGCTGCAGCTGATATCAAAGAGCAATATTACTATTTACGTTTAGAACGATCACTAGCCAAGGGGACACGCCAGCAACTCTGGCGGATCTTGCGGGCTCATCATGGGGATGTTCCTGTAATCATAATCGAAGAAAATGAGAACAGGAAAATAATTTTGCAAGAAAATTTATGGTTGCGCCCAGATGAAAGCACGAAAGAAGCGCTAACAACCTTGTTAGGTAGCAAAAATGTCGTTTTGAAGTAATGAAAATTCATGAAAACTGCTTTTAAATTATTGGTGAAAATGCAATTTTTTACAAGACAACGGCGCTCAAAAGTGATAAGATTACATTTGGAGAATGTAGTACTACAATTATTACTTGAGGTGAAGAAATGAAACGCATTGGTATTTTAACAAGCGGTGGCGATGCCTCCGGGATGAACGCTGCTGTACGTGCGATTGCTCGTTCCGCTATGAATGCGGGTCTTGAAGCTTATGGTGTCAACTATGGCTACAAGGGTCTTGTTGAAGGTAACATCTTCAAGATGGAATCTTCCCAATTGGACGGTATCATCAATCGTGGTGGCACCATTCTTTACTCTGCACGTTTCCCAGAATTTGCAGAAGAAGAAGTACAATTAAAAGCGATCGAACAACTTAAAAAGTTTGGGATCGATGCTTTAGTTGTTATTGGTGGCGACGGTTCTTACCACGGTGCTTTGAAACTTACAAAGCATGGCTTTAACTCGATCGGTGTTCCAGGAACGATCGATAACGATATTCCAGGAACTGATTTCACGATCGGTTTTGATACAGCTGTCAACGTGGCAACAGATGCTTTAGATCGCATCAATGATACAGCAACATCACACCAACGTGTCTTTGTTGTTGAAGTTATGGGTCGTGGCGCTGGGGATATTGCATTATGGTCTGGGATCGCAGCCGGAGCAGATGCAATCGTTATTCCAGAACGCGATTATGACGTCAAAGCAATTGCTGACAAGTTGACTAAGAACCGTGAACAAGGTAAAGATCATGGCTTGATCGTCTTGGCTGAAGGCGTAATGTCTGCTAAAGACTTCAAGGAAGAACTTGACAAGCACGGTGACTTCGATAGTCGTGCAATTACTTTGGGCCACATTCAACGTGGTGGCGTACCAACTGCTAAAGACCGCGTATTAGCTAGTCGCTTCGGTGATTATGCTGTTCGTTTATTGCTTGAAGGCAAGGGTGGTTTAGCTATCGGTATTCGCGACAACCAACTTGTTGCAACTGATATCATCGATACTTTAGAAAACCACAAGCATGTGACAGACGTGTCATTGCTTGACTTGAACGAACGTTTGAGCTTCTAAAGTAGCAACTTATAGGTAGAGTTGAAACTACCTTAACGGGTAACTGTTTAAACTTTTGATATTTCAACGTAAAATGCAGAGCATTTAAGATTTTCAAAGGAGAGAATTAACTCATGAAAAAGACCAAGATCGTAAGTACACTTGGACCAGCTAGTTCAGATTTAGATACAATTTGCAAATTGATCGAAGCAGGCGCTAACGTCTTCCGCTTCAACTTCTCTCATGGTGACCATGAAGAACATTTAGGCCGTATGAACCTTGTGCGTGAAGCTGAAAAGGTTACTGGTAAGATGGTTGGTATCATGCTTGATACAAAGGGTGCTGAAATCCGTACAACTGTTCAACAAGGTGGCAAGCTTCACTTCAACATCGGCGACGAAGTTCGTATCTCTATGGATGCTTCTATCGAAGGTACAAAAGAAAAGATCGCTGTTACTTATGCTGACTTATACGATGACGTTCATGAAGGTGGCCACGTATTATTTGATGATGGTTTGATCGACATGAAGATCGAAAAGAAAGACGAAGCAAACCGCGAATTAGTATGTACAGTTCTTAACGAAGGTACACTTGGTTCACGTAAAGGTGTTAACGCTCCTGGCGTTTCCATCAACTTACCTGGTATCACAGAAAAAGATGCTGACGATATCCGCTTTGGTTTGGATAACGAAATCAACTTTATCGCTGCTTCCTTCGTACGTAAGCCTCAAGACGTTTTAGATATTCGTGAATTATTAGAAGAGAAGAACATGGAACATGTTCAAATCTTCCCTAAGATCGAATCTCAAGAAGGTATCGATAACTTTGATGAAATCTTGAAAGTTTCTGATGGTTTGATGATCGCTCGTGGTGACATGGGTGTTGAAATCCCAGCAGAAAACGTTCCTTTGGTACAAAAAGCATTGATCAAGAAGTGTAACGCTGCTGGTAAAGCTGTTATCACAGCTACACAAATGCTTGATTCTATGCAAGAAAACCCACGTCCTACACGTGCTGAAGCTTCTGACGTTGCTAACGCTGTGTTTGACGGTACAGATGCAACAATGCTTTCTGGTGAATCTGCAAACGGTGACTACCCAGTTGAAGCTGTTGCAACAATGGCTCGTATCGACGTTAAAGCTGAAAATGCATTACGTCAACACAAGTCATTCTCATTGAACGAATTTGACAAGACAGACGTTACAGAAGCAATCGGCCGTGCCGTTGCTGAAGCAGCTGACAACTTGAACATCAAGACGATCGTTGCTGCTACAAAATCTGGTCACACAGCTCGTATGATCTCCAAGTACCGTCCAGATGCTGACATCTTGGCAGTTACATTTGACGAACGTACACGCCGTGGTTTGTCTGTAAACTGGGGTGTATTCCCTGTTGTTGCTGAAACACCAGGTTCAACAGACGAAATGTTCAACTTGGCAACAGAAAAAGCTAAAGAAGCTGGCTTTGCTAAGGAAGGCGATTTGATCTTGATCACAGCTGGTGTTCCAGTTGGTGAAAAGGGTACAACTAATGTTATGAAGATCCAATTGATCGGTTCTAAATTAGTTGAAGGCCAAGGTGTTGGTGACGAAACTGTTATCGGCAAGGCTGTTGTAGCTACATCTGCTGCTGAAGCTAACGAAAAAGCTGTTGAAGGTGCAGTTCTTGTAACAAAGACAACTGACAAAGACTACTTACCAGCTATCGAAAAAGCATCTGCTTTGATCGTTGAAAACGGTGGTTTAACATCACATGCTGCTGTTGTAGGTATCTCAATGGGTATTCCTGTTGTTGTTGGTGCTGCAAACGCAACTGAATTGATTGCTGACGGTGAAGTTGTAACAGTTGATTCTCGTCGTGGTATTGTTTACCATGGTGCATCAAACGCACTTTAAGCCGAACGCTTAACAAATTTAAAATAAATAACTAGTTATCGGACCCGCTTCATTTGAGGCGGGTCTTTTTGTATGACTTTATCCAGCTAGCTTTTTGTGCTATGCTAAAATTATTTATGGTAGATATATAAATGCTAGGGGTTGGAAAGATGAGCAAGGAGATCGTTTTTGGTCCAAAAAAAGATTTTATTTGGATCGATATCAAAAAAGATGATGAAAATGTGGTCCAGGAGCTAAAAAGCCAAGCCAAGCTCGATAAAGAACTGTTGGGTTATGCTTTGGACGAACACGAAAATGCTCACGTGGAATATGACGCTGAAGAAGAGCTCTTGTTGATCGTTTTTAATGTGATCAAAAAACACAGTGAACGATATGAAACGACACCGGTGGCTTTTATTATCAAGCAAAATGAGCTGTATAGTTTTACGACCGCTAAAACAGCTTATGTGACTGAGTTCATTGAAGGGTTGATCACGCGCCAGCCCAATCTCAGTCGTTTGAGTTTGATCTTTAAGACGCTTTATCAGATCGTGGGAGCATTTTTCCCAGTGATCAAAGAGATCGATAAAAAACGTTTGGCTTTGACAGAAAAGCTAAAAACTAAGACGACTAACCGTAATTTGTTGGAGCTCTCGGATCTAGGGATGGGCTTAGTTTATTTAGTCAATGCAACACAACAAAATTCATTATTATTGGCACAATTAAAAAAGATCTCACTTTATCGCTATCTGACAGAAAATGAACAAGAAGAGCTAGAAGATGTCGAGATCGAAGCTTATCAGTTGGTGGCGATGGCTAATTTATCCGATCAGATCTTAGGTCAGATCTCGGAGACCTATAATAACTTATTGAATAACAACTTGAACGACACGATGCGTTTATTGACGATCTGGTCGTTATTGTTGACGGTCCCGACTATTGTGACAGGCTTTTTTGGGATGAATGTTTTATTACCGTTTAAAGATAGTCCATTTGGCTGGCTCATTATTATTTTTATCAGTATGTTTTTATCGATCGGACTGTTAGAGACGATCCTAAAACGCATAAAATGAGGTGAAAGATATGGGTAAGCAGACTATTTTTATGGTAGAAGACGATGCAACGATCATTCAAGTTGTCAGTGAAAAATTGAACTCTTGGGGGTATGCTTGCAAGGGTGTGACAGATTTTCAAAATGTGCTAAGTGAGTGTTTAGAACTCGATCCTCAATTGGTCTTGTTGGATATTTCATTGCCTTACTTTAATGGCTTTCATTGGTGCCAAGAGATCAGAAAACATTCGCAGGTGCCGATCATTTTTATCTCATCAGCTGCTGATCAAATGAATCAGATCATGGCGATCAATTTAGGTGCCGATGATTTTATCGTCAAACCGTTTGATCTCAATTTATTAGTGGCTAAGATCCAAGCCTTATTGCGGCGTAGTTACCAGTATAATCAGGTACAGACCGTTGATACCTATCGTTTACAAGGATTTACTTTTACGCCTGAGGAAAATATGATCGCAAATGCTGAGAGTAAGTTGAATCTATCGCCCAATGAGACTAAGATCTTGGTTATTTTATTACGTGAACGCGGTCAGATCGTTTCGAAGACACAGATGGTCGAAGCGTTATGGCAAGCCGATGACTTTATCGATAGTAATACATTAGCGGTCAATATCACCCGGATCCGTAAGAAATTAGCCTCAGTCGGGATCAAGGATCTGATACAAACGGTCAAAGGAAAGGGGTATTTGATCGAGGATGAAACAAGTATTTAAATTGATCAAAGCTTTTATCTGGGAACATAAAGCGACCTATCTAGTATGGTTATTATTACTGGGAACCCAAGGCTTGACGTTGTATCTATATGATCAGACCCAGGCGATCTTAGGTGATACGCTATTGTTTAGCTGTTTGATCATTTTTAGCTATACGTTAGTTGCCTTTAGTCGGTGGCAAAGAAAGCTCAAGCAGTTACAGCTCTTACAGGCCAATTTTTCACATGAGCTTTTACCCTTAAGCACTAGTCAAGCAGAAATGCTTTATCAGCAGATCGCTGAAGAATTAGAACAAAAATTAGTAGCCGAATTAGAACATAGTCGTTTGAAAAAACAGGAGATGTTAGAAGACTTTGGCATTTGGCTACATCAAGTCAAGACACCAGTATCTGCTTTAGACCTTTTGATCCAAGCGCAAGGCAACGATCCTAAGATGCGAGCTGAGTTGTTCAAAGTCAATGAGTATCTCCAGCTGATGTTAAATTATTTGCGTCAACAATTGGATAATTCTGACCTTGTTTTTGAACAAGTCGCCTTAGATCAGGTGATCAAGGAAGTCTTGAAAAAATATGCCCTCTTTTTTGCTCAAAAAGGGCTACGGGTGGAGTTTGTCGACCTTGATGCCAAAGTCACGACCGATAAGAAGTGGTTGATCTTTATTTTAGAGCAATTGATCTTCAATGCGATCAAATATACTAACACCGGAACGATAACGTTTATCTTTAATGGCGATCATTTGGCGATCAAAGATACCGGGATCGGGATCAAAGCACAAGATATTCCCCGTGTCTTTGACAAAGGTTTTACCGGTTATAATGGCCGGCAAGATCAACGCGCAAGTGGTCTGGGCTTGTATTTGAGTCAAAAAGTTGCGACCAAATTAGGATGTAAACTCGAATTGACTTCTAAAGTTGGTCAAGGGACAACGGTCAAAGTTTATTTTCCAAAATATGATAAATAAATTGTTACTTTAACTTTAGTGTTATTTCAAAATGGCAACCTTACAAAGTTGTAAGGTTGCCATTTATTTTGTAAGTAGGCATGAGTCGCTAGGCTTGTTATGATTAAGATATCAATTAGGACAACGGAGGAAATAATCATGAAAGAATTACTAAAGATCGAACATGCACGTAAAGTTTATCAGAGTCGTTTTAAGGGTGTTCAAGTTGAAGCTTTAAAGGATATCCAACTTGAAGTCAATGAGGGCGAATATACAGCGATCATGGGCGAATCCGGTTCTGGTAAGAGTACCTTGTTGAATATGATCGCCACTTTGGATAAACCAACATCAGGTAAATTGTATTTGAATGGTGATGATCTGACTCAGATCAAGGAAAAAGCCGCTGCAGCATTTAGACGTGAACATTTGGGCTTTGTCTTCCAAGATTTTAACTTGTTAGACACGATCTCTGTCAAAGATAACATCTTATTACCTTTAGTTTTATCACGTAAAAGTATCAAAGCGGCTAAGCCTAAATTGCAAGAATTAGCAGAGAAATTAGAGATCACCGCCTTATTAGAAAAATATCCATACGAATTATCTGGCGGACAAAAGCAACGGGTAGCGGTCGCGCGGGCGATCATTACCGATCCAGCACTACTTTTAGCCGATGAACCGACTGGGGCGTTAGATTCAAAGACCTCAGATCAATTATTGGATATCTTTGAACAGTTGAATCAAAATGGGCAAACGATCTTGATGGTCACCCACAGTTCATTAGCTGCTAGTCGAGCTAAGCGGGTCTTGTTTATCAAAGACGGGATCGTTTATCATCAACTTTATCGGGGGGAACTTGACTCCAAGGATTTCTTAGAAAAGATCAATATGACGATGGCGTCATTATTGCCACGTTAGTCAGGAGGGATCTGTATGTTTTATGCTAAATTAGCTTTCCAAAATATTCGTAAAAATAAACAGGCCTTTGTACCATTTTTACTGTCGATGATCTTTTTGACGGCCTTAAATACTTTGATGTTGATGGTCGCTAATGACCCAGGGTTGGCTAAGCTGCAAGGAGCTGAAGCGATCACCCAACTTTTTGGCTTTGGTTCTGTGATCGTATTGATCTTTTCGGTAGTATTTGCTACTTATACGGAAACGATCCTAAACAAGCAGCGTAAAAACGAACTAGGCTTGTACAATGTTTTAGGTATGGGCAAACGTGAATTATATAAGTTGACCTTTTTTGAAAAAGTGATCAATTTAGTTACAACAGTTGTTTTAGGTATCACAAGTGGTGTGATCTTTTCGCGGCTAGCGTATTTGATCATCAAGAAATTGATGGGAGTTGGTGGTGAATTCAAATTTACTTTGAACCCTTCGATCTTGATGATCACGATCTTATTTATCGCTGGTGTTTACGCTTGGCTATATTTGATCAACGCTTTTAATATCTTTAAAAGTGATCCGATCGAGTTGTTACATGCTGATCAAAAAGGTGAAAAAGAGCCTAAAGCTAAATGGTTCTTGGCTTTAGTTGGTTTAGTCTCTTTAGTTTGGGGTTACTGGATCGCGCTTACGATCAAATCGCCAGTTTCAGCGATCACTAATTTCTTTATCGCAGTACTATTAGTGATCATCGGTACCTATCTGATCTTTACAGCCGGGAGCATCGTTGTTTTAAAATTATTGCGTAAAAATGAAAACTACTACTATAATGTTAAACATTTCATTCCTGTATCAGGGATGATCTATCGAATGAAACAAAATGCGGTCGGTTTGGCTAGCATCTGTATCTTGTCAACGATGGTCTTAGTCACAGTTTCAACGACAGCTGGATTGTTCTTTGGCTTAAATGATCAAGTTCAACAGATGTTTCCACGCGATGTTATGGTCACTTCAGCAGAGCCACTGACGAAACTCAAACAAGTAGCTAAGACCTATGCTGCTGAGGAGGATGTTAAATTAAGTGATATGCAATATAGCCGGGCCAGTCAACCTTTATTGGTTACCAAAGATGCTAACAATTTTAAGGTTTCTGATCGGATGCATTATTCTGTTTCAGATGTTGATAAATCGGCTAACGTGGTTTTGATCAGTTTGAGTGAATATAATACTTTGACAAAAGATAATTTATCTTTAAATAAAACTGATGACATCTTTATGTATACTACCGCACGGAGTTATCCTGAAAAGACAATGGTATTGAATGGACATAAGTATCAGATCAAGCAACAGGTCAACAAATTAAAAGATACTGGATTGCTTAATGTGTCACCGGTCGATTCCTACATTATCGTTATGAAAGATCAACAGCAGATCGATTCGCTTTTGAAAGAGTGGTTTGGTACTAAGAAAGGTGAAGCGTATTTAGCACCAGCTTATGCACTTAACTTCAATATTGACCTCAAAGATCAAGCTAAACGTAAAGCATTCATCCGTGGACTAAGCAAAGAGTTTGCTAAAACTTCGGATAAACAATGGTATTCCTTTCAAGATAAGGATAGCTATCGCGAAAGTGTCAAACGCTTTGATGGTGGGTTCTTCTTCTTAGGGATCATTTTAGGGACAGCTTTCTTACTAGCTACGACATTGATCATCTATTACAAGCAAGTTTCTGAAGGGATGGACGACCGCGAGCGCTTTGTGATCTTACAAAAAGTTGGGATGGATGAAGCTGAAGTTAAACGTGTGATCCACAGTCAGATCATGATGGTCTTCATCTTCCCATTAGCCTTTGCGATGTTACACGTTGCATTTGCTTTCCCACTGATCAAAAAGATGTTGGTCTTATTTGGGATCACTAACTGGCAGCTATTCTTAGTAGTTACACTCGCGGTTGCGCTGATTTTTAGCATTCTGTATTATATTGTGTATCAACTAACTGCACGGGTCTATTACCGTCTAGTTGAACGTTAAGTAGTAAAAATTTAGGAGAGAAAGAAGATGAGTCTTCTTAAAAAAGGTTTAACTGGTTATCAGTTAAAAGTTTTAGCAATGATCTTTATGTTGGTGGATCATTTAAATATGTATTTAGGGCCAGAGTTACATTGGCCGTTATGGATCAATTTTTTAGGTCGTTTTGTGGCGCCAACATTTTCATTTCTATTAGTTGAAGGATATTTTCATACCCGTAATAAACGGCGGTATTTGAAGCGCTTATTGCTCGGAGCATTAGTCGTAGGGATCGGTAATATTATCTACAATCTCTTGACTAAGGCATATATCAATCCGTTCGATCATCAACCCAATTACTTACTGTTTCTCGGGCCACATAATATCTTTTTGACGTTAGCTTTACAGCTGATCATGATGTGGTCATTGGATAACATTTTAAATAAGCATAGACGTAAGGTATCATGGCCGGCATTTATCGTAAGTGCTTTGCTGATGTTTGCTTTTGCAGAAGGTGGGGTCTATCTCTTGCCGTTAGCTTTGATCTTCTTCTTAGGTCGTAAGTATTACAAGAAAGCGCCAATGCTTTGGGCAACGTTTTTCTGGTGTGCTCTGTTATTTGCTAAAGCTTATTACAGTTACAGTAGGGGGGCGACAGCTTCAGTTTCACTCTATGACCATTTGACATTTGCCAGTGAATTTATGATGGTAGCCGTCATTCCATTGATCTGGCTATATAATGGCAAACGTGGTGGCAGTGGTAGTCAAGCTGAAAAGTCGTTCTTCTATATCTTTTATCCAGTTCACCTTTGGATCATTTACTTGATCAAAGCCTTTGTCTAAACAAATATGAATAAAAATAGGCTCCCTATGAGGTAAGATCTTACCTCATAGGGAGCCTTTTTATTAGATTTAGTTATTTTTGCGGAGATCGATAACATTTAAGACTGGGGTCAATTCACCCGAACTGTTACCTACAAGTCGCAAAGTCATATTTTGCGGATTTAATTTGAGTTGCATGACTTGATCTAAATACATGTCAGAGTAGCCCTTGTAATACACATCTCCAAGCTCAGTTACGATCTTTTCATTATAATCATGGATATCTTCATCTTTATCAACGATCACTAATTGAAAGGCTTGATTTAAAGAGCACACACCGACTTTGGAAAAAGGACCGACGCCATCATCAAAATCGAGTAGAACGATGGCATTTGGATCTTCAAAAAATGGACGTAATTTGGTAGCTGCTTCATCTGTAATGGTTAATTTCATTTTAAAATACCTCCCTTAACTGATATGTATATTATCTATCACTTGTTAACTGATTACAACATATATGCTTACAAAAAGTTAGCTGTATGAAGATAGAATTATTTACATGCTTCGCTTATAATTGAATTAGTTAGAAAATTTAAGAAAGGCCAGGTGATAATATGTCCTTGATCATCAAAAATGAAGGTAATATCTGCCTTGAGTCTAAGCAAACTATCAGGCTCGATCCTAAAGAAAACGTAGCTTCTACGGCAGAAGATATTTATCTATTTACGCATTTATCGACGGATCTTTTGCAGATCTTAGCTGATAAGCGACGCAAAAATCTTGTTTATTTACCACAGATGTTACTCAAACAGCTTCAAAAATTAGTTCAAGCAGGTTTCATCAGACCTTTGAATTTTAGAAAGATAAAGTGCTATCCCTATAATTATCCTGTTCAGATAGCAGATCTCTGGGTCACTGCGTTTCCAAGTGATGATGGTTTGAATGGAGCAGTCAGTTTGTTGCTCGAACATGAAGGTAAAGCGTTTGGCTATACAGGTCGTTTTATCACGCGCGGAGCACATAAAAAGCGGATCAAGAAATGGAAAAAAGCTTTTCAGACGGCTAAGTTAGATCTGTTGTTATTAGATAGTGCGGCGTTACAGACCAGCGAAGTTTTTGTATCAAACACTAAAAAATTCAAACGTTTCTTAGCAAATCTATCTACGACGGACTTACCAGCTTTAAAATTATCGGAATTAGCCCCAGAAGAGATCCTGAAATATCAAGAAATTGCTAAACAAGCTGGCAGAACTTTACTGCTGGCACCAGATCTTGCTATTTTAGCTAAATTACTATTCCCATTTGATGATTTTACAGCTGCGACGCCAACTAACTTAAAATTAGCCACGGAAAAACCAGAAAAATTCATAATTCAAGCAGGAATTGCTAAGCAAGATACCATCATTTATAATAAAGATAGTATAAAAGATATTGATGTGATCGCAGCTGATCAAAGCGAGAGCGAATTAAAAGAAGTCGTGCATGTGATCGCCCCAACGCAGTGTTTGAGCTATGGCGAAAAGACCTTAGAGGCGATCGAACCTTTGACTAAGACAGTTAGTTTTTCAGAAGAAAGGGTATAGCAAATGTTAGTTGTAAGAACAGAAAATATTCCAGGCAAAAAATACGAAGTGATCGGGACTGCTTTTGGCGTGACGACGCAATCGCGCAATATTGCCAGTGACTTTGGGGCAGGTCTAAAGAGAATCGTTGGTGGTGAGATCAAGGGCTATACCAATGATGTTAAATAATTCGCGTCACGAAGCCGTTGATCGCTTAAAACAAGAAGCTAAGGCTATGGGGGCTGATGCTGTTGTCATGATGCGCTTTGATTCGGGTTCGATCAGTGCAGATATGCAATCAGTTGCTGCCTATGGGACTGCCGTAAAATTTATTGACTAACTACAATAGACGATATCGTTAAGGGCATTTAAGTGTATAAAGAGATCCCCGATGGAAGTTATATCCCAACTTCCATCGGGGATCTTATTTGATTTAAAAAGCTATATTTTACAAATTAGCGTCAGTCTTGAAGTTCAGTGGTGAAAGATCTGTTGCTTCAGTGATCAATTCAGCGGTCAGTTTTTGCGTTTCACTTAAGCCTAATGCCTGCATCTCAAGGGATGCCTTAGTCAATAATTCACTTAAAACAAGCGGATCATCTATAGTCAACGCTTTTGCATCTGTTTGTTTGATGATCTGGGTGAATTTGACGGCTAGTTCTTTCTTTAGATCCAAAACTTTTGGTCCAAATTGTGCATAGTGAGGATCGACTAAGACGCCGAGTAATTTGTAGACCCAGTAAGCCGAGTCGCTAGAATACGTCTTTTGGCCGGCCTTGTAAGCGGGATGGACATCGGTACTACCGGCATAGACCGGGACAAAAACACTTTGCGCAGTAACGCCCATTGCGACCCAGTGAAGACCAGCGATCTCGACCGGTAAGTTTGGGCGAAGTTGAAGCAAGTGAGATTCTTGCGTTTTAGCTAAGCTGATCGGTCTAAACTTATTTTTTTCCGGTGCCTTACCTAGCGGATCGTAAGGTGTATTTTGGAAATGCGAGCCCAAGACGTATTTGAGATCATCTAAATACAATAAACGGTCAGCTTTTTGGATAAATGGTAATTCTTCGCTCATTGGGTCTTGTTTGACGCTAGGTGTCAAATAGCGTTGACCGTCCCAGACCCGTGGAGTACTGTAGATCTCGTCGGACAATTCGTGTGTTCCAAAGATATTGCGGAAGTTAAAGCATGTCGGATCAGGATTTAAATGGTTAGTAGCGACAAATTCTTGGATCCCAGTTGAAAAGATAAAGTTAGCAGGATCGTTGAAGTCGATCTCTTGGATCGCTAGTTGGTTAGCCACTACCGCATAGCAATCATCGGGGATCCTTTGTGCAACAAAGTGGTGCCCAGAACCGGTTTCTAAATACCAAACTTCTTCTTGATCGGCAAATAAGATCCCGTTAGATTCGCAAGTACCGTATTTTTCAACGATCTGGCCTAGGCGTTCTACACCTTCGCGAGCTGTCTTAACATAGGGCAAAACTACGGTGACCATGGCTTCTTCGCCGATCCCATCTTTGACAAGGGGATCGCAGCCTAAAACACGTTCGTTGGCATAGGCACTTTCGGTGGCACTCATGGCTACCCCATATTCATTGATCCCATCTTCTTCAAATAAGCCAAATTCAGTGGTCCATTCTGGTGTGGCACTGTATTTGAAACGAACTTGTGGTAGTGGCATTTTAAAGCCGTTGTCTTTTGAGATAAATTCTTGTGGGGTATCAAATTCTTGATGGGGATGGATGACCATGTGTTTAGGCCAAGCACTTTTGGCATCTTCGTTGCGCCCAATCACAGTCGAACCATCAGCCATCGCTTTTTTTCCGACTAGGATGCTAGTGCAAGCGGAAAATTCGAAACTTTTATAAAGTGTCATACAGAGACGTCCTTTCATCAGGTGATTAGTTTTATTTTAGCAGACTGACAGAACTAAAAACAATTGCACTTGTCCTAAAACTTTGTCATAATTAACAATATCAACAAAGAGGGAGATGACAATAATGCCATTAGTTCATATCGAACTTATCGAAGGTCGTAGCCAAGAACAACTCAAGAACTTAGTTAAAGACGTAACTAAAGCAGTGGTTGAAAACACTGGTGCTCCAGCTGAACACGTTCACGTTGTATTGAATGAAATGCAAAAAGATCGTTACGCTGTTGGCGGTGTGTTAAAGAGCGACGAAAATTAAAATAAAAAATTCGAGATCTAAGTTGCACTAGGTCTCGAATTTTTTATTTACTCTAAGCTAATTTTAAATATTCTTCTAAGTAATGGGCTAAGCCATCTTCTTTATTGGTCAAAGGCGTAATATCGTTGGCTAAAGCTTTGAGTTGCTCAGTCCCGTTTTGCATGACTACGCCCCAGCCAGCATAATCGATCATTTCGGCATCATTATGTTCATCGCCAAAGGCCAAAATATTTTTACGGTCGATCTTAAAGGTATCAGCTAAGAATTTGACCCCATGCGCTTTATCAACGCCTTTAGGTAACAGTTCTAAGATCGGATTAGGACCACCCCAAACACCAACATTGATCTTGTCACCGAAATTTTCTTCTAGAGCCGAGACTGTTTTAAGCAATTGAAGTTTGTCGACTAACATCGTCATGGCTGATGGGTTTTCCTGTAAGTTTATCCTATTTAGGACTTCATTAGCTTTCAATGTTACTGGAAAGAAATCATCGATCACGGTATTAGGGACATCAGCCAAGGCCATATTCTTACCTTCAGCTGCAACGACTTTGATCCCAAGTTGTTCTTTAGCAGCTAAGATTTCAAAAGCAATATCACGATTAAAGGTCAAAGCGTATTCTTTATCCCAAGTTTGATGGGGAATATGTCCCACGGCCCCATTAAAATTGATCATGGGTGATTTAAGACCTAGAAAATCATAATAGTTTTCTGAGATCCGGTTAGGGCGGCCGGTTACGATCGAAACGATATGCCCCGCTGCGGTAGCTTTGGTTAAAACTTCTTTAGTTTTAGGCGTTATTTGACTATTTTCATTTAATGTTGTGCCATCAAGATCGATCGCGATCAGTTTTTGTTCCATAGAATCAATCCTTAAAAATTTGTAGTATATCTGCTTAAACTTATCACAAACTTAAATAAAAAACAACGGATAAGGAACTAATTTTGCGATCATTTTGAAGATAATAGTGTATAATTTTAAGGGAAAGATCAAGAAGGGGGTAGTTATGATGATCGAGATCATCGCAAAACAGATCGAAGGCTTACCAGTTTTAGAAGTCGTGGCTAGAAAATATCGCACCCAAAGTTTACCGTTGATCGTTTTTTATCACGGGTGGACTGGTTGTAAAGAACGAGTTTTAACAGAAGGTTATGAATTAGCCAAGCGGGGCTTTAGAGTGGTCTTACCAGATGCTAAATTTCATGGTCAGAGGCAAAGCGGACCTGTCACGGGGCACCGCCAAGAATTTTGGCAGATCGTAGCTAGTTCAGTCAAAGAGCTACCACTTTTGGTAGATCATTATCGCCAAACGAGCGGGATAAAAGATGACCTAGTTGGTGTCAGTGGACTTTCGATGGGAGCGATCACGACCTGCGCTTTGTTGACTGTGTATGATTGGATCAAAGCAGGTGTGAGTTTGATGGGTTCTCCTTGCCCGACCGCATTTGCCCGCCAATTACTGGAAGAGTTGCCCGGTTTAGCAGATATTCCAGCTAGTTTTGTCGAGCAGCAATTAGCCCAACTCGAGCTGATCGATCTATCAAAGCACCCTGAACGGATCGCTGGGCGACCAGTCCATTTTTGGCATGATACTGCTGATCAAATGGTGCCATATGCGCCGGATAAGGCATTCTTTGACAGTATCCAAGGGAAAGATTATGCTAGAAATACATCATTTACAACGACTACAGGGCAGGGACATAAGGTAAATTATGCAACTGCGGTCGAGATGGCAGAAAAATTTGAAGAGTATTTTGGAGGAATCGATGATGGAACCACGAAATAGTGAATTGATCAAAAAAGATATTTTAGATGCCCTTGAAACGGTGATCGATCCAGAATTAGGGGTGGATATCGTTAATTTAGGTTTGATCTATTCAGTTGATCTAAAAGAAGATGGTCTATGTATCGTTCAGATGACCTTGACGACGATGGGCTGCCCTTTGACGAACTTATTGGCTGATATGGTCGAACGTTCGATGGATGGGATCGCTGAAGTCAAAAAGGTCGAAGTTGAATTTGTTTGGGAACCGGCCTGGACAATGGACCGCATGACTAGCTATGCCAAGATGGCGCTAGGGATCCACTAACGGAGGCGTTTTTGTGTTAAAAAGAAAAATCTCTGTTGTGTTATATATTGCTTTGATCTCATTTTTTTGTGTCTATCTATTTTTTAAGATCCAAGAACGTGACCTGATCATTCAATTGAATAACAACAACCTTTCTCTAGATGCGTATAAGATCACGCTCAAACAAGATATCTCACTAGCAGAACTCGATCAGAAGGTAAAGGACAATGATAAATTGACCGATGTCCAGCTTCATTACCAAGCTAAAGATCAGCGTAATGTGACATATTTTTACGGTAAGGGCAATTATACGCAACCACCATTGCTTTCAGGACATTTCTTTTCAAGTGCTGACTTTGAATCCGATGTTCCGTTAGCGGTCGTGGGAAAAAATTATGAAAAAAAATTATATGAGCCTAAAGATCAGGCATATTTGAAACTAGATGGTAATTATTTACCTGTGATCGGTGTGATGGGCGACAACTATCACTCAGATCTAGATGATCAGATATTTATTGCGGCTTCGACTCAAAAACTGGCAACAGCTCACACTAATGATTATCGGATCATTTTGGATAGTTTGACCCCGATCGATGCTAAAACCTTAAAAAAAGAGCTAGGCTTACTGTCAGCTACCAGATTAGTCAAAAAGAATTTCATCATTTCTGATGAATCATGGTTAGCCTCACATTGGGCGCAAGTCCTAGGCTTATTTGCGGCAGCGGTCGGTTTCTTAGCGCAAATGGCTGTTTGGTTGATCTCATCACGGCGACGCTATAACGAAGCCGTATTTTTGCAAGCTAATCCCGCTAAATTTGCCTTTGAAGAATGGCGCACATATTCGATCTGGGTCGGTCTAGGTACGATCATTGGCGGAATGGCAGGGATGTTTATTTTCCAAATGACGACGTATACTTATCTATTGCTGACGATGGGTTCGATCTATCTAGGAAGCAGTCTGCTATTTTACCTGTTGATCAATTTAAGGTTGAAAAAGAGTGAATAGTTAAGGATAAAGAGAATTAGGAAAGAAAAGCTATGTTATATAGCAGGAGAGGTTTTTTAAGAAGTGAAGTTACCAGAAGATTTTAAGAAAAAATATCAAGCTCTATTGGGTGACCAAGCCACAGCATTCTTTGAAAGTTTATCTGGCGAAGTACAAAAGGGATTTCGACTTAATCCGTTAAAAGATAACTATAAAAAAGTTGCTAATTCACTGGATGAACCGGTCGAATATGTTGCGACCGGTTATGTAGGCGAAGTTAGTGGAAAGACGTTGGAGCATCAAGCAGGGTATGTCTACAGTCAAGATCTAAGTGCAATGTATGTCGGTGAAGTGGTCGAAGCTGAGCCGGGCGAAAAGATCTTAGACCTTTGCGCTGCACCGGGGGGGAAGTCGACGCAGATCATTGAAAAGATGGCAAATCAGGGGCTATTGGTCTCAAATGAGATCAATAAAAAACGGGCTTTGATCTTAGCTGAGAATATGGAACGAACTGGGGCCCGAAATTCGATCGTCTTAAACGAGGATCCAGCGACATTAGCTCAAAACTTTGAGACTTGTTTTGATAAGATCGTAGTTGACGCGCCCTGTTCAGGTGAAGGGATGTTTCGAAAAGATCCACATGCGATCTCATATTGGCATGCCGATTATCCAGCGCAATGTGCTAAGCGTCAACGTGAGATCTTAGCTGAAGCGGTTAAAATGTTAGCTGTTGGTGGCGAATTGGTCTACTCGACTTGTACATTTGCTCCTGAAGAAGACGAACAGATCATCAGCTGGTTATTACAAGAATATCCTTACTTTGAGATCGTACCTTTACAAAAGTATAATGGCATGGACAGTGGAGTCCCAGCTTGGGGCAATGATGAGCCCGCGCTAACGGGGACAGTTCGCTTGATGCCACACCACTTTAAAGGTGAAGGCCATTTTATCGCTAAATTACGTGATACACGCCCAGCACAAGTTGTAAAAACTAAGAAGAATAAGCGTAAAAAGCAAAATAAAGCAGGTTTGACCCAAGAACAGGTCGCTTTATGGAAAGAATTTTCCGCTAACTTCTTAAAGCAAGACCTCTTCAAAGTAAATGAATTGCAATGCTATGGCGACCATCTTTATTATTACAATAAAAATTGGCCTGATATTTCATGCTTAAAGTTTATGCGTCCGGGTCTATTGCTTGGTGTCTTTAAGAAAAAGCGCTTTGAGCCTAGCTATACACTAGCTTTAGCTTTAAGTGCAACTGAGACAGAGCAAAAGCTAGCGTTGACCCATGAACAATGGCAACAGTATGTGGCTGGCAATACAGTGACGGTGGCCACATCGCATAAGAATGGGTGGTATTTATTGGTCTGTGATGATAAACCCTTTGCATTTGGTAAGGTCGTCAACGGTACGGTCAAAAATTTCTTCCCTAAGGGCTTACGTTTTAGTTTTGAATAAGACAGTTGTTATAAATAATGAGGGACCTATTATGATGTTTTTGCATCGTGATAGGTCCCTTTTTTGCTAGTTTAGATATTTTTCTTTAAGACGTTTTACGATTTCAGCGGTAAATTCAGCATCGAATTTTTGGCTGATAAAATAACCTACGAAATAAGGTGAGACGATAAAACGCGGAACTACTTTACAGTAAAGTTTATCGGCTAATTTATAGAAGAAGAGGTTGTAGGCTTCACAGCGTCCATCATTAAATTCAGCGAGTAAATATGAAACGACTTCTTTGATATAATCAGCTGCAGGTGCGATACTTTGTTCATCAAAGCTGATGTTAAATTCCAAAAAGCCCATGATAGGGTGATCGGAGATGTTGAGGGTTGCTCCGGCTTTAGTTGCGACCGTTTCGCCACTAAAGTAAGCTGGGGCGATCTCGTGGTAACCATCAGCCTCTAAAAGCCCGACGATCTGCATGTGCGGGTGTGAAAGGGAACCGCCGGAAAGTTTACCGTAGTTTTTATACAGTAAAACACTTTTATATTTAGGGTCATTATAAAATACTTTCCACTGTTTGATCGCATAAGCTAGAATATTTTGCCATTCTTTAGGCTCATAGTTGGAGATGTTACCGTCGTGTTTAGTAGATTCGATCAAAACGAATTGATCGGTCTTTTCGAGCGTCGAATATTTATTTTTTAAAAAGATCATCTCGCCTTGTTGATCGTAAATATCAGTTAAATGTTCAACGTCACAAAAAGGGCAACTGGGCTCAGCTGCGCCGGAGATCCGCTTTTGTTTACCGATACTACGATTGAATGTCAAAAGACTATTTGTTTCCATAAAATATTCACCTGATCCTTACTTGTCATAGGCTAAATTATAACATAACTTAAAAAAGTTTAAATACGTAGGCAAGTGCTAAAAAATAATTTGGTTGTGTAAAACTTAAAAAATAATTGTATTTTTTTGTAAAATGTTGTAACATAATCGTAACAATTCAATTAGAGGTGCGACATGAAATATAAAACCAAAGTTATACTCTGTGTTGGAATTGCAATGTTAGCTCTTATTGGTGGTGGCTATTTCATCTACCAACAGCGGACCCATTTCAATAAAAATATTACGATCAATGGGATCAACGTTGGTGGCTTGAACGCTAAGGAAGCGCAAGAAAAACTAACTGCAGCTAAAGTTGAAAAGAAGGTCTATCTCAACAAGCAATTGCTCTATACAGCAGAGCCGACGGAATCAGAATTTAGCTCAAAAGATCTAGCAAAATTCGAAGCTACCTTGAAAAAACAAGCCACGACTTTACCAAATGACAAAAAGGTCAATTACACTTTGACACCAGCTAAAGTTGATGGTAAAAAGGTGGCTTCGTTAAGATCAAACGTAGAAACCAAACTAAATGAGACAAATCAGTCACGCAAAGCACCAGTTGATGCTTATGCGATCTTAGAAGGCGATAAAGTTAAGATCGTCCAAGAACAAGCGGGAAACAAATACGATGTTTCAGCGATCTTAAAAGAGTTCAGCCAAAAAGAGGGTAATAAAGACATCTATTTAACGGCTAAATACTTAAAACCAGTCAAAGCAGATAGTGCTACTGTTAAACAAGAGGAAAAGAAACTCAAAGAATTGACCGGTAAAAAGATCACCTACACTGTACAAAAAACGGATTATGAATTAACGACTGCAGATATTCTAACTTCGGCCCGCTATCAAGCTGGAAAATATCAGTTCGATACGCAAGCGCTAAAGAATAAGGTGGTCGAGATCAATCAAAAACAGGCGACCTTAAATAAGAGCTTGGCCTTTAAGACAAGTGAAGGAAATGAGATAAGTGTTCCAGCTGGTACTTATGGCTGGGCGATCAGCGCTAATAAAGCGGAAAAGACTTTGACGAAAGCTTTGGAAAATGGTGAAACAAAAGTCGATGCTAAGGGTGATATCTACGGTGAAGGCTATGATACACGCGGAACAGGCTACGATACGACGACTAATGGTGGGATCGGGAACACCTATGTTGAAGTTTCGATCGAAAAACAGCATTTGTGGGCTTATCGTGATGGCCAACAAGTTGCCTCCATCGATGTTGTGACAGGGACTCAAAGTACGCATAATGATACACCTAAGGGAGTTTTTTATGTTATGTATAAACAAACAAAGACGACCTTACGAGGATCAAGAGCTGATGGGTCAGCTTATGCTAGTCCGGTAGAATATTGGGTGCCATTTACTTTAGATGGTTGTGGCTTCCATGATGCCGATTGGCGGAAAAATTGGTCCAACACGGCTTATCTTAAAGAAGGTTCTTTGGGATGTGTCAATATGAAACCAAGTGAAGCAGCTAATGTTTTCAACAATTTAAGTCAAAGTGAACCAGTTGTTATCTATTAAAAAATAAGGCTCTCCATGATGGATCTGCATCGTGGAGAGCCTTATTTATAGTTTATTTATGCTCGTTCTTGATACCAAGCTAATGAGCTGAGGGCTTGCGTCACATTTGCCTGTTGCATTTTAAGTAAGTTTACCCGGGCAAAGATCGCATGTTTAGCTAGCTTGATCTCGCGGGCTAGGCCAGGATCGGCTAATTTAGGTTCAAAGAAAGTGTTGAAATCAGCATAGAGTTCAGGAGAACTGAGGGTTTTGCCGATCACGGTGATATAGGTAGTAAATTCCATATCGCCCCCGACAGTTTCTTCTAACCAAGTCCAATTTTGTTTGAGCCAAGCCCAAGCTAGTTTTTGTCCAACTGGATTAGCTAAGATCTCCCCAAACCAAGCTCTGAGATCTTGGGGCTTGATGACGGCTGGATCCTTGAAATTGGCTAATAATTCGGTCAATTGCGCTACCTTAGGCGAACTAGTCAAAGCTTGTCTGAGATCTACTTTATAGCTGGGATCGACACTTTGCTGGTATTCCTTGAAAAATTCAGTGAAACAAGCATCTGAATTGTGATTTACCAGCATATTTTTAAGTGCAACTCCTCGGATCTTAGCCGGTAGTTTAGCCCAAGCAGTCTTAGTTGGGGGAAAATATAATTGCTCATCTACAACGTGTTTGACTTTAGCGTAAAGTTCAGTCTTTAAAAGAAGTGGTTGCAACAGCTCGTAGTCTAGCTGAGAAAAACTATTCGGCTCTTGGCTAAGACTGGTCTTTAAAATACTTGTAAAGCTGACTACTAAAGTGCACAGATCATCATGCGCAGTAGTGTCAGAGGCAACAAAGAGCTTTAAGAGATCTAATGATTGCAGTAAAGCTCGTGTGACCAACTGGCTATGATCATTTTTGAAGTTAGCCGTTAATTCAAGGACTTGGGGCAATGAGATCATTTGAGCTTGAGCTAATAAGACTAGATCTTGCAGTAAACTAAAGCGAGTGAGTGTATCCGTTTGGGGTGATCTTTTTAAGAGATCGAGTAATAGCTCAGGACTGTAGTCAACGATAAAATGAGCGTTGTTGTTCATATTCAATTGCAAAGCAACTCCATGTTTTTGTCTAAGACTAGTATAGTCTTTGAGGATCAAACGTTTTTGCGTCATTAAAGCCGGCAATTCAGGATAATTACTCATTAAGGGGATCGGCCATAGTTGGTCGGAGGCTACACTCGGATCAGTAAAGAATTGTCGCTGTTCGAGCAAAAGATCATTGCCGATTTTTTTGACACTGACCATGGGATAACCAGGGCAGTTGAGCCAAATAGGCATTATTTTTGGCAGATCGAGCTCTGTTTTTTGTGTTAAAGCTTGCCAAAGCTCGGCTCCAGTGGCGTTACCATAGGCATGGCTGGCAAAATAGTGTTTTAAGCCTAGGCGTAAGGCAGTATCACCGATCAAGGCGCGGACCATGACGAGCATGCGCGCTCCCTTAGCATAAACGATCGCACTATCAAAGAGGGCATCGATCTCGGCTGGGTTTTCGACTGGGGTATAGATGGATTGAACGCCAGCTAAAGCGTCGCGGTTCAAAGCTAGCGGGACTTCAGTACTTTGGAAAGTTTGCCAGATCTGCCAGTTTGGTTCAAGCGCATCGATACAAACATATTCCATCATGTTGGCAAAACTTTCATTTAACCACAGATCATCCCACCATTTCATCGTCACTAGATCACCAAACCATTGATGTGCTAACTCATGTGCGATCACAGTTGCGATCCTTTGTTTGGTCTCTAGAGTCGTATTGTCGGGATCTAGTAAGAGGTAAGCTTCTCGATAAGTAATGATCCCCCAATTTTCCATCGCTCCGGCTGAAAAGTCCGGTAAAGCCACTTGCCAGGCATGTGGGAGCGGATAGGGCGTTTGGTAATAGTCTTCAAAGAAATCAAGGGCACGTTTGGCGATATCTAAAGCAAAATCCAATTCTTTCAACTGGTGCGCTTTAGTTGAAAACACACCTACTTTGATCCCAGAAGCAGTCAGGGCGGTTTTACTTTGGAGTTCGCCTAAAACAAAACAGACAAGATAAGTTGACATTTTAGGGGTCGTTTCAAAATAATGGACGCCAGCAATAACACTTTTTTCCGGCATATTGCTTAAGACTTGTTCGCCTGGCTGTTCATCGAATTTTAAAGCAAGGGCAAAAGTCGCTTTGGCATCAGGTTCATCGACACAGACAAAGGCTTCGCGGGCCGCATCAGTTTCAAATTGGGTCCCGATCAACTGCTTCTTTTGCCCTTCCAGCTCGTAGTAAGAAGGGTAGATTCCCATCATTGTATCAGTCAAATTTGCGGTATATGTAATTTCTAAAGTAACTTCTCCAGTAAAACCAAGTTCTAAGTAAAGAGCATCTTTTGTTTCATCAAGTTTAAAGGTCTGTGGCTGTCCATTGACCAAGACTTCGCTGATCTGGAGCTTTTTTTGGTGAAGCCAAATAGTCTCAGTTAAGGCACGGCCGGTGATGGTCGTTTTGCCCAAGAAATGTTTTTGTTGGCGGTCCAAGTCAAAATAAAGGTCGTAGTGTTGTGGTTTGAATGTTGTTGCAAAATGCATAAGGTCACCTTCTAAATATAAGTTAGTGCAATTATATTCTTTTTTAGCTAAAAATAAAAGTAACTCTCTGAAAATGTAAAAAAACCGCTCCAATTAAGGGAACGGTTTTTTTAAAGTTGTGATCTGAAAGCTAGTAATTCAGCTGATAAAACGTAAGGTGCTTGTTGTAATTCAGTAATGTTTTTACATCCGACTAATAGCATGATCTGCGCCAATTGCTGTTTGAGGTCTTCGATCAATGCGATCAACCCTGAGGTGCCTTCTTTTAAGAGAGTGTGTAAGAATAAGCCTGAGATCCCCACATTATCCGCTCCCAGTGCGATACATTTGGCGATATCTAATGCATTTCTGATCCCACCCGAAGCTGTAAAAGAAAAATCGGCTTTATAAGGTTGAGCTGCTAGTAAGACCTCGGCTGTCGTCAAACCAAGATCGGTCAAAAAGTGATATTCTTTTTGTTTACGGCGCTCATTTTCGATCGCAATAAAATTAGTCCCACCTTTTCCTGAAAGGTCGACATACTTGACGTGACATTGCTTTAGTTTGGCCAAAGCTAGGGGCGAGATCCCACCGCCCACTTCCTTAACGATCACAGGGACGTCCAAATTTTTGGTGACATGTTTTAAGTTTTCTAACCAGTAGAATTGACGGTCACCTTCAGGCATAACTAATTCTTGAGCAGCATTTAAATGCAATTCCAAGGCATCAGCGGAAAGCATGGCGACCGCTTTTTGACAATTTTCTAAGGGATGGTCGGCCCCAAGATTACCGATCACCATGTTTTCTGGGAGTCGAGTCCGTAAAGTTGTAAAACCTTGGGCATATTTAGGTGATCTTAGTCCGACACTTTGTGAACCTGTTGCTATAGCCAGACCGGTCTTATTGGCAACATAAGCTAATTTTTCATTTATTTTATCAGTTTGTGGACTCCCACCAGTCATTGCATTGATAAAGAAAGGGTAAGCCACTTGTTTTCCAGCCAATGTGGTCGTAAGTGTGATCTCATCTAGTCCAAGCTCAGGTAAGGTCGCAGGCAAGAGCCTGATCTGATCTAAACCATTATCAGCCGTGGGGCGGTATTGTTTTTCAGCGATAAATACGTGTTCATCTTTACGGTGTGCGTGAATATCCATTAGCTCAACTCCTTTCTAAAGTAGTGTGGTAAATACTGAAGGGAAGTGGGGTGATCCCAGCTTGTTTCCAAGCATTTAAGAGCTCATTTAGCGGTTGCTCTTTGGCTAAAATAGCGATCCCACAATCACCCCCACCAGCACCTGAAGTTTTAGCTTGGCCCCCAAATTTTTGGGCTAAGGTGATCAGCTGGTGTAATTTAGGGGTCTCGATCGTCACTTGGGAAAAGGTTTCAAGTGAGCGCAATAATTCACGATCCCGCGCAAGTTGGCACATGATCACTTCCAGATCTTGTTGCTTGAAAGCTGCGATCATTTTAGAAACACAGAGTGCACTTTGCTCTAGAAAATGGTCATATTTACGTTGGCGTTCTTCTTTTGAGAGTGCAACTTCATTGATCAGATTTGAAGTTGAAGCAGGTGAACCGGTCCAACCGATCAAAAGCTGCAAGCGTGGTGGTGCCTCGAGGGATTCGATCTGCAATTTAGGCCAAGTAAGCTTTAATAATTCGGTCATAGAGTGGTCTTGCAAACCTTGGAGCAACCATGAGCGATCAAAGGAATGATAGGCGATCCAGCCCCCAAAGCTGCTAGCCGCAATATCACCTAGTGAACCATTTTTTTGAACGAGATAATGAGCACTGGCTGCCAGCTTGAAGATCTCAAGGGGAGTCAGCGCTAAATTATAGTAGGCAGCTACTGCTTTGACCGTAGCAACGGTGACTGCTGCCGAAGAACCGAGGCCATATTTTTTACCATCGGGGCTATCTAGATCACTATCAAGTTGTAAATTGAAGGTCGATAGCTGGCAGTTTTGTTCCTTAGCGTAGCGTTCAGTCAGTTCGATTGCTTTGAGGACATAGGCAAATTTCGCGGTCGCTTGGGTCGTTTGCAGTTGATCATTTTTACGTGTCCAATAGATATCTTGACCTAGCAATTGTTTTGAGGACACTAAACCTTGCTTGGCTTGGCTGATCGTGGCATAGACGAATTGATCGACTGCAATCAAAATAGCCGGTTGTCCAGGTTCAACAACGGCATATTCACCAGCAATATAGAGTTTTCCTGGAGCTTTTACAGTAGGCAAAAAATCAATTCCTTTCCGCATTTTCAATTTCTAAGATCCGTGCACCTGGGCCAGCTGAGGCGACTAAAAGCTGTTCCGCTGAGAATTCTTGACTTAATAGATCCATGATAGCTTCAAGATCTTTTCCTTGGCAGATGACCTTGACGTTAGGGCCAGCATCCATTGTGTAGTAACACTCTAGTCCTTGACCACGCAATCGTTCGACAAGTTGCATTGCTTTTAGACTCTCAGCTTCAAAATAGTTGAAATGTGGTGTTGCACTGAGATTTAAAGCATGCATGCACATGGCATTACCCTCTGCGATCTTACCTAATTGCGTAAAATCTTTTTCCTTGATCGCTTCTTTGAGCGCTGATAGATCTTCTTTTGAACGTTTTACCCAAGCCGAATAGTAAGGCGAAGTATGGACAACAGTCTGCATGCCAGCCCGTGAAGCGATCTTTTTTTGTTTATCATTGACAACGATCGCGATCATCTTTAGATCCCAATCTAAATTTTCCACCAAAGGAACTGCATATGAGGTCTGATCAGAATCGCCTTTTTGCCATTCTACAAAGCCACCATAGATCGAACGACAAGCAGAACCAGAGCCACGGCGGGCCAAACGTGATAAGTCTTTAGAACTAAGATCTAGTCCCAAAGCCTTACTACCAGCTAAAGCTAGGGCCGCATAAGCACTTGCAGAAGAGGCTAGCCCAGCCATAGTAGGGACGTGATTAGTCGATTCGACCCGTGCAAAAAGTTGGCTACTAGCCATTTGCCGAATGATATCCAAAAATTTAGTGATCTTAGTCGTTTCTTGGGCTTGACCGTTGAGTGTGAACTGGTCAGCTGTCAAATCAGGATCGAATTGGACGGTCGTATCGGTGTAAAAATGGTCCAATGTCAAAGAAAGAGAGTTGTTTTGTGGGATGATGAGTTCTTCATCTTCTTTGCCCCAATATTTAACAAGTGCGATATTCGTATGTGCACGAGCAGTTACTTTAGGTGTTTTCATCTGATATTACCTATATAAATGTGTTGGTCTAGTGACCAGAAAGCGATATAGTTTTCCTTTCATAGTGCTACATTGATAACTATATTATGATCAGTCACACATTTTTAACTTTCTAACTGATGATCATTTTTTGAGTGGTTCGATCCAAGCAGCGATTGCGCCATTAGCGAGCAAAAGATCAGAGAGCTGCTTGGCTGAGCGCTGATCTTTGACTAGGCAGATAAAGCAACCACCACGGCCACCACCAGTCAATTTAGCGCCCAAGGCTCCATTTTGCAAAGCTAAGTCGATCAATTTATCCAGCTTTGGCTCACTGACCTCTAATTGCCTTAAATATTCTTGAGCTGCATTGAGCGTTTGTCCCAGACCTAAAACGTTATTTTGGGCTAATTGCTTGCGTGCTTGCCAGCTTAAATCTCCGATCGCTTCGATCTTTTTTTTAGTCGCAGTAGGTGTGGCTTGAAGTTTAGCTTTGACAGTCGCGATCGCTTGCGAAGTCTGACCTTTGATACCACTATCACAGATCACCAAATAAGCATCGAGATCAAGTGGAATCGGGTCGATCGTTTGGTCACGGATCATCCAGATCGGTGTGGCTGAAGAGGTCGTCGCTGCATCTAAGCCGCTTGGATTTTTATGTGTATCTTTTTCAGCCACATCAGCGAGTTTTAAGAGCGTTTGATGATCAAGTTCTAGAGAAAATAGATCATACATAGCGCGAATGATCGCGACTGCAACAGAGGCCGATGAGCCCATTCCGCGTTCGATCGGCAATTGGCTAGTTACCTGAAGCGTAAAGCCGATATCTTTATTTTGTTGAGTCAAGATATACATGACTAAGTGCTTGATCCCCCGCATAAATTCGGGAACATCAGCGATCGGACCCGTATAGTAACTACTTTCTAGTATTTGTTGGTCATCTTGGCGCAAGGTCATCTTAGCATGAGTCTTGAGCGTTTTTAGTGGTAGAGCGATCGCTGGTTGCCCGTATACGACCGCATGCTCACCGATCAAAATGATCTTAGCATGACTCGAACCCTGACCAATCTTTTTTTGTGTGCTAAGCAAAAAGAGCACCCTTTCTATCGTATCTATTCTAAATATTTACAATGAAAAACATTGTAATTTCAAACTAAATTATACCATACCGCTAAATAAGGATGGATAAGTCTCAAACTAGATTATACCTGTTTAGTGTTTGAGCGACAAGTTTAGACCGGTAATTAAGGATAGATCGGTCAAGCTGAGTCGATCACTGGTTATTTATTTTTGAGTAGAGTGTGATAGAATTATTGTCAGAAAGATTATTTAAAGTCGGTGATGATGAATGACTAAATCAAAAACCTATGCAGTAGTCGATCTTGAGATGACGACTCCTGCATTGGATGGAACTGGAAGAATTATCCAATTTAGTTGTACTTTTATTGAAAATGGAAAAATCTCAGATACTTTTAGCACGTTGATCGATCCCCAATGTCCGATCCCACCGGAAGTGCAAAAGCTGACCGGGATCAAGAACAGTGATGTTCGCAAAGCACCATTATTTAGTGATGTAGCGGATACGATCTATGCGTTGCTACAGGACACAGTCTTTGTAGCGCATAATATTATGCAAGATTACCGCTTTTTAAATGCAGAGTTTGAGCGTGCGGGCTATCCTGAACTTGAATTAAAGGGGATCGATACGGTGCAGTTGGCCCAGATCTTATTGCCGACACAGCCTTCATATCGGTTAGTCGATCTCGGTAACTATCTTGGGATCAAGCACGAGCGCCCACACCAAGCGGATAGTGATACTTATGTTACCGCAGAGTTGTTTTTACTCTTGCAGAAACGTTTAGAATTATTACCACTTAGTGTTTTACAAACTTTATGTAACTTGAGTGGTGCGTTGCTTTATGATACAGCAGAGTGTTTTAAAGAAGCATATGCGGAGCAAAGTAAAAAAGCGCAGCTACTAGCTAAAAAGTGGATGCAGATCGAAGACTTAGTTATTCTGAGGCCAAATTTTAAGACCAAGGATAATATAGCTTTGACATTTCCTAAGACTAAAGAAGAACAAAAACAACTCTTTTCAGGAAGTATCGAGTGGCGAGATGAACAAGTCAAAATGATGTCTACGATCGCTGATTTCTTTGATGATCCAGACGAACGGCGCTTGTTACTTGAAGCCCCAACTGGGATGGGAAAGACTTTAGGGTATTTAGTCCCGGCTGCGTACACTTCGACCCAAGATAAACGGATCGTGATCAGTACGGCAACGACGGCACTTCAGGCTCAATTGGCAGAAGAGATCGACTTGACCTTGAAAAATCTCTTTCCATTTGATCTTGATGTCGTTGTTTTAAAGGGTAATCGTCATTATATCGATCTAGATAAGTTTTGGCGTTCATTAAAACAACCATATAATAAAAATTCGCGTTTGTTACAGATGCGTTTGATCGTTTGGCTATTACAGACTAAGACCGGGGACCTAGATGAGCTTAGATTGACGACACGCCAAGATCCTTTATTTGCTAATATCGAGCATACTGGTTTGGATAGTTTAGAGCCCACAAGTCCCTTTTATCGAGTCGACTATCTGCGTCTAAACGAGATCGCAAAAGAAAACGCCTCGTTTATCATTACCAATCATGCCTATCTGTTGACTCATGCCGCTGATTTTAAGGGCAATGACTTGGAATTGATCGTCGATGAAGCGCAAAATCTTCCGACTGCAGTGGCCAAAAGTGTGCAGCAAGTTTTGGATTTTGATGAGGTCAAGATCCTCTGTGATAGCATGTTGGTCAAAATGGAGTCGCAGATCTCATTTTCCTTTGAACAATTGATCGAACAAAGTCTATTGACTAAAAAGCAATATCGCGCTCTTTTAAAAGATCTCCAAGTATTGGATCACGATATGTGGGATCTGCGGGCGGCCTTTATTCGTAGATTCTTAAGATTCCGACAAAATGGGATCACCGAGCAGCCATTAAGTGAAAAGAAGTTCTTGGGATTTTTAAAGGAACATTATGGTGTGATCAATAAGATAACTCGCGCCTATGACGGATTTTTACAGCAATTTGCCTGGCTCCAAAAAGTATTTTTCAAAGCAAGTCGTTTAGAGCAGATCGATCAAACAGCAACGCTATACTTGTTGGATTTCTTTAGATTAGCTTCGCAATTGGTGACTGCTTTTGAGCCTTGGCAAAAATTAGCCTTTACCGATCTTGAAGCTAATCAGACTAAACAATTGATCTGGTTGAGTTTAGCTGAACAAGAGACTGCACATTTACGCTTGCACTTCAGCTACTTAGATGGAGCTGATTTCTTACAAAGTAAAGTGTATCCGAAGTTTGAACACGTATTGTTTTTAGGTGCAGGCTTATTTACCAAACAAACCCACGCCTATACGTTAAAACAGTTAGACCTACCTAAAGATACGCGTTTGTTGAGCTATCAAGGTAATTTTGACTATCAAAAGCAAACTTTAGCCCTGATCGCAAAGGATGCGCCGACTGTTGGTGCGACGGACAACGAGGAATATGCGAAGTATCTAGCCAAGACACTTTATGATCTGACTGCTAAAAATCACTGTCAGACGATGATCTTGTTCAATTCATTAGATGAACTCGAACGAACTTATGAATATCTAGCCGTCTTAGGTCTTACCAAGGAAAGAGAAGTTTTGGCTCAAGGAGTCAATGGCAGTCCTGAAAAGTTAAAGAAGCGTTTTATCTTGAATCAAAATCAGACGGCGATCTTACTTGCAACGGGGACATTCTTCGAAGGGATCGATCTCCCCGAAAAATTATTAGAGCTCTTGGTGATCGTACGTTTACCATTTCAAGCACCAAATACCTTATTTAACCAAGTTCGGTATGAGCGTGCTCGACAAGTAGGCGAAGATCCGTTTACGACCTTAGCGTTGCCTGAAGCTGTTTTACGGCTAAAACAGGGCTTTGGCCGCTTGATCCGGACTCCAAATGATCGTGGAGCATTTGTCTTATTAGACCCACGGATCTTGACCAAGCACTATGGTCAGGAATTTAAGCAGGTCTTTCCGGCTAAATTAGAATTACATCCAGTTTTGACAGCTGAGATCCCGAAATTAGTTACTGATTTTTTACATGACAAACAGCGCTAACTTGGTATAATTGAGATAAATAGTTTTTTGACTAGAGGAAGGAATTTATGAAGCGGACAACGAGGATCAAAAAGAAAACAAAGTATCGTTTGTGGTATCTCGGAGTTTTGGCTGTCTTAGTATTAGTGCTAGTTATTTTCAATTTGGCACTTTCGCCTATGAGAAATGCCAGAAAGCAGGCAACGCAATTAGCACAACAATACGCTGGCTTAAAAGAAGAGACGGCCTTTTATCACTACAATCGGAACCATACTTATTACACGGTCGCAGGAACTAATGACAAAAAACAAAAAATTTATGCCATCGTTGCACAAAATGGTAAGAAGATCAATGTTTACCAGCAAAATGAAGGGATCTCTGAAGCAAATGCTAAAAAGATCGCGCAGCAAACTGGAAACGTGAAAAAGATCACCCATACTGCTTTAGGGATGCATAAAAACAAACCGGTCTGGGAAGTAAGTTATCTTAATTCTTACGGTAATCTTTGTTATGATCTACTTGATTTTAAAACAGGAAAAGTTGTTAAAACGATCCAAAATATTTAATAAAGGGGCCAATCAAGATGGAATTATCAAAAAGAGTACAAAATGTTTCACCCTCAGCAACTTTAGCCTTGTCAGCTAAGGCAAAGCAATTAAAGGCAGACGGCTATGATGTCAAAAATTTGACTGCTGGCGAGCCTAACTTCAATACGCCAGAGCATATTAAAGAAGCAGCGATCCAAGCGATCAGAGCAGGAAAATCAGATTTTTATACTGCTGCTTTGGGTATCGTGGAATTGCGCAAGGCGATCGCTAAGGCAACTAATGCTGAATATCACACTGATTATACATTTGAAAATGTTGCTGTTACAGTAGGGGGGAAATTCTCTTTATATGCAGTTGCCCAAACGATCCTTGATCCGGGCGATGAAGTCTTGATCCCTTTGCCATATTGGGTCAGCTATAGCGAACAAGTCAAATTGGCTGAAGGAAAACCAGTCTTTGTATTGCCTGAGACTGGAAAATTAAAGGTAACGGTAGCCGATCTTGAAGCTAAACGAACAGAAAAGACGCGGGCCGTGATCATCAACTCGCCGCAAAACCCTTCTGGTGTCATTTACACTAGAGCTGAGCTAGAAGCGATCGGAAATTGGGCCGTAAAAAATAATATCTGGCTAATTGCTGATGACATGTATAATAAGTTAGTTTATAATGGAAACAGCTTTGTTTCTTTAGTTGAACTTTCAGAAGCAATCAAGCAGCAAACGATATTGATCAACGGTTTTTCTAAGACATACTCGATGACCGGATGGCGTGTTGGTTATACCTTGGCGAATAAAGAATTGATCGCTAAATTAGGGACTGTAGTCGGACATGCGACTGGCAATCTTTCGGCAGTCAGCCAATATGCAGCTTTAGCAGCTTTACAACAAGACCAATCTTGCGTTGAGAAGATGCGTCAAGAGTATGAAACGCGGTTAAATGAGATCTATCCTTTAGTGGAGAAGATCCCCGGTTTTGAGTTGACAGCTAAGCCAGAAGGGGCCTTTTATCTATTCCCTAACATTCAAAAGGCTTTAAAAGCAACTGGTTTTAGTGACGCGCCAAGTTTTGCCGATGCTTTATTGAGCGAGACCTTTGTTGCGGTAGTTCCAGGGGAAGCCTTTGGCATGCCGGGCCATATTCGCCTGAGTTATGCAACTTCACTGGAAGATCTGCGTGAGGCGATCGTGCGGATAGAGAAATTTGTTGAAAAATATAGTAAATAAAATAGGAGGAAAAATTTAGTGGAAACTATCAGTATTATTAACGCTAAAGACTATGTCGACCAAAAAGTAAGAATCGGAGTTTGGTTGACTAATAAGCGCTCCAGCGGTAAAATCGCCTTTTTACAGCTGCGCGACGGAACAGCTTATTTTCAAGGAGTCGTAGTTAAGAATAATGTTTCTGAAGATGTATTCAAGCTTGCCAAAGAAGTAAGACAAGAAGCAAGTATGTACGTCACAGGTACGATCCATGAAGATACACGCTCACACTTTGGCTATGAGATCGAAATTGAAGATATTGAACTGGTAGGTCAAAGTGAAGACTATCCGATCACTCCTAAAGAACACGGGACAGATTTCTTGATGGATCATCGTCATCTTTGGTTGCGCTCGAAGCGTCAATTTGCGATCATGAAGATCAGAAACGAAATGATCCGTGCAACTTATGAATTCTTCAACAAGGAAGGTTTCATCAAGTTAGATTCACCGATCTTGACCGGTAGTGCTCCTGAAGGCACAACAGAATTGTTCCATACTGAATATTTTGAAAAAGATGCTTATCTTTCACAATCAGGTCAGCTTTATGCTGAAGCTGGAGCAATGGCTTATGGTAAAGTCTTTACTTTCGGGCCAACATTTAGAGCGGAAAAATCCAAGACACGTCGTCATTTGATCGAATTTTGGATGATCGAACCAGAAATGGCATTTATGCATCAAGAAGAGAGCTTAGAGATCCAAGAACGCTATATTGCTTACTTGGTTGAAAAAGTACTTGAAAATTGTGACTACGAACTTGATATTTTGGGTCGAGATAAGGAAGTCCTCAAGCGCTATACGCAATTACCTTACCCACGCATTTCCTATGATGATGCGATCAAATTATTGCAAGAATCAGGTAAATTCCCAGATGTAAAATGGGGCGAAGATTTCGGTTCGCCAGAAGAAACTTATTTGGCAGAACACTTCAACAAGCCTGTGTTTGTGTTGAACTACCCTAAAGCGATCAAACCATTCTACATGAAGCCACATCCAACTAGAGAAGATCTCGTTGTGTGTGCTGACTTATTAGCGCCAGAAGGTTATGGTGAGATCATCGGCGGTTCTGAACGTGCAACAGATACTGAATATCTAGCAAAACAAATTGAAGATGCAGGTTTAAATAAAGCTGATTATGAATGGTACTTAGATCTACGTCGCTACGGTAGTGTACCACACTCTGGCTTTGGACTTGGTTTGGAACGTGCGGTAACTTGGATCACAGGTGAAGACCATATCCGGGAAGCTATTCCATTCCCACGTTTATTAAACCGGATCTACCCATAATAGTTGGTGAGCTGCGGGACATGACAGAGCGTTGTGTCCTGTTTTTTTACTTAAAAAGGAAGATCGAGATGGATAAAATACTACAAAAATATTTAGCTGCTGGGCAAATGACAGTATCCAATCTATTGTTAAATAATTATCGTCAGTTAGGACTAGATGAAGCTGAGTTTATCTTGATGTTGCAGATCATGAGTCGAACGCAGCAGGGAAAAGCGATCGATCTAACTGAACTTTCACAAAGCATGCAGCTTGATACGAGTAAGCTGGGAAATTTATTGCGTAATTTGATCGAAAAAAAATTTCTTAGATTAACAACAGCCACAGATGCGGCGGGACGTAAGTATGACAAATATGATTTTACGCTGCTTTACGAGAAATTATTTGCTTTAGAACAAAATGAAGTAACGGCTGAACTGACACAAACTGAAACGACCAGTAAGCAAGAAGTTTATAAAAATATCGAGGTCGAATTTGGGCGTCTCTTGACTCCGATGGAACTGCAAACGATCGATAGTTGGCTCAATACAGAGAATTATGCACCTGAATTGATCGTTTTGGCTTTACGTGAGGCCGTTTTAAATCAGGTCTACAGCTTGAAGTATATTGATAAGATCTTATTGAGCTGGGAAAAGCAAAATATCAAAACTAGTGCTGATGTGCAACGGTTACGCCAAAAGCGGCGGCAAGAATTGGCGCAAAAAGAACGTCCTACAGTGCCTAAGCAAAATAAAGCTAAGCCAAGTATTCCAATGTATGATTGGTCAGGAGGGATCGATGATGCTCAATAGTGAAGAAACGACACGTGCGATCGAAGTTATGGGGGAAATGTTTCCCAATGCCACAACATCGTTGACTAAGACAGATCCGTATCACTTTATGCTTTCGGTGATATTGAGTGCCCAAACTACTGACAAAGCAGTTAATTTAGTTACACCGGCTTTATTTGAACGTTATAAAACTCCGGTGGACTTAGCTAATGCGAGTCAAGCAGAAGTTGAGAGTTATATCAAAACGATCGGTCTATATCGCAACAAGGCGCGCTTTTTGATCAAATGCTCACAGGAACTAGTTGAACGCTTTAATGGGGTCGTCCCTAAGACTAGAAAAGAACTGATGAGCTTAAGTGGGGTCGGCCGCAAAACAGCAGATGTAGTTTTAGCCGAATGTTTTGGGATCCCAGCATTTGCGGTCGATACGCATGTCAGCCGCGTTGCTAAACGGTTAGGGATGGTCCCAGCTGATAGTGATGTTTTAACGATCGAAAAGATCCTAATGCAAAAAGTCCCACAAGATCTATGGATCAAAGGGCATCATCGGATGATATTTTGGGGTCGCTACCAATGTATGGCCCGAAATCCGAAGTGTAGTTCTTGTCCCCTATTAGATATTTGTCCAGAAGGCCGCTCAAGAGTGTAAAAACCGAACATAATTAGTGATAAAGATATGGTTTTAATAAAAAAACAAACAACATAATGAATTTTTATAAAAAATATGGTAAATTATTAACTGGCATAAAAATTCTATGGAGATGGTGAATTTGAAAAAGTTAAAAGTATATCGTTTGTCACTTGGGTGGCAGATCATCTTAGGCCTTTTGATCGGGATCGGTTTAGGAGTCATATTTACAGATGATAAAGGATTTATCAAATTTGCAAATGGACTCGGATCGACTTTTATCAATATGATCTCGATGATCGTTTTACCGATCGTCTTTTCGAGTTTAGTTGTTGGGATCGCTAATATGGGCGATATCAAAAAGTTAGGGCGGATCGGACTAAAAACTTTGATCTATTTTGAAGTATTATCAACGATCGCCTTTATCGTTGGGATGTTAGTTTCTAATCTTTCAAAGATCGGCTATATGCTCGATCTAAGTAAATTATCGCAAGTTGATATCTCGACATATGTGAAGACCGCTAAACAAGCTTCACATAGTGGATTAGGGTCGATCTTGATGTCGATCGTACCATCTAATTTCTTTGATGCCTTAGCGACGGGGCAAATGTTACCTGTGATCTTCTTTTCCTGTTTATTTGGCTTAGGGATCGCAGCAATTGGTGAAAAAGGCAAGATCTTATTACAATTTTTCCAAGCTGTAGCAGAAGTGATGTTTAAGATCACTGGTTGGATCATGCATTTTGCTCCATTTGGGGTCGCTGGTCTGATCGGGGCTACCGTAGCTCAATTGGGTCTTGAATCCTTGAAACCATTGGGATTATTTATCGTAATGTCCTATGTAACGATGATCTTCTTTATTTTAGTAGTTTTAGGGATCACTTCACGGATCTTTGGTTTTAGGATCATGGACCAATTGCGAGTTGTCAAAGATGAGCTGGTCTTAGCATTTACAACGGCTAGTTCAGAAGTAACATTACCGCGCTTGATGGAAAAAACGCAAAAATTGGGTGTTGACCAAGCGATCAGTTCGTTTGTTATTCCGACCGGTTATACCTTTAACTTGGACGGATCGGCGATCTATCAATCATTAGCAGCTATCTTTTTAGCCCAAGCTTATCACATTGATCTTTCATTGAGTCAACAATTGACGTTATTATTAGTTTTAATGATCACTTCTAAAGGGATGGCAGGCGTTCCTGGGGCATCATTTGTTGTCTTACTAGCAACAGTCTCAACGATCGGGGTTCCAGTTTCTGGGTTGGCTTTGATCGCCGGGATCGACCGTTTAGTTGATATGGGTCGGACAGTTGTCAATGTTGCGGGGAATGTTACTGCAACATTGATCATTGGTAAATCCGAAAATGAATTTGATCAAGCAAAACATGATGAATATGTAGCATCTTTTAAACAAAAATAAGCCTAAAAAATCGGTATCTGCGAAATAGATACCGATTTTTTAGTGTGCATTTTTGTGTAAAAAAACACTTCCCACATTTCTGTAGGAAGTGTTGTACGGATCATTTCTTAAGTTGACGACCCGCTTTTTATTGTGGTGGATTCCCACTGTCTGTTGTTCGAGGCTCAGTAGATGAGCTAGGTTCAGCGGGTGGGGTAGAATTTGCTGAACTTGAATTATCGTCGGCCGGTTGAGAAGATTGACTTGACGATTGACTCTCAGAGCTACTTGAGCTTGAAAAAGATTCTGATGAACTTTCTGAGCTAGATGAACTTTCCGAACTGGAAGAAGATTCAGACGATGAACTCGAAGTTTCTGAAGAACTTGAGCGACTGGAACTTGAACTGTCAGAAAGTTCTGAGCTTGGAGCAGCAGAACCAGCTAAATAAAGTTCACGAACACCATTGATATAGCGAACATAGACGTTGCTTGGTTTGCGCCAATCGGTGTTAGTCTTACCTTGTGACATGTAGGTCATGATGCTCTTATAGAAAAGCGATGCTAAAGCAACTGAATTGTTATCCAAGTAATTACCGGCTTCGTATTGGTGGTCATAGCCGACCCAAACGGAGACAGAGTAGTGTTTAGTATAACCGTTGAACCAAGAATCCATTACAGCATTATCAGGGAATTTAGCCGAGATATCAGATGGATAGGCGTTGGTCCCAGTCTTACCGGCTTGATATAGACCGCTGATATTAGCTCGTGTACCCGTTCCTTCAGGTGAAGTAATAACGCCCTTGAGCATATCAGTGATCATATAAGCAGTTGATGACTGCATGACTTGTTTACCAGAGCTTGAAAATTCTTTACGTTCGCCATCACCAGTCACGATCTCTTTGATATATTGTGGTTGGTAATACGTCCCACCATTAGCAAAGGCTGCATAGGCAGCAGCATTTTGTAAGGTCGAAGAAGGTAACCCGATACCGTTTTGATATTCTAAGGTCTTATCGTAATCAAAGCCCATTTGTGAAATAAAGTTTTGAGCTTTCGTGATCCCCACTGCGGCTAAAGCCCGGATCGCAGGGACGTTACGTGATTCGATCAAAGCTTGGCGCATCGTCATCAAACCTTTATATTGGTGGTCAAAATCGTATAGCTGGATATTTGTTCCAGGATAAACATAGCGGTTATCTTTGATCGGATGATACGTAGCCCAATCGAGATATTCGATCGCAGGTGCGTAATCCATCAAAGGTTTAGCCGTAGAACCATTCGTCCGATCAGTTTGAACTGCCCGGTTGAGTCCAAAGGTGACATCGCCAGTCTTACGTCCCCCGAGCATTGCGACCACGTTACCATTATCAGGGTCGATCACGGTCGAAGCGACTTGGATATTGTCATCTGGGAAGTTCAAATATTCATCGCTATTTGCGATCTCATAGAGACGCTTTTGGATCGTCATGTCTAAATTAGTATAGATCTGTAAGCTGTCTTTATAAGGATCGTAGCCTTTTTTCTTAGCTTCTTCGATAACTTGTTTGACATATGGATCAGCGATCTTTTCAGTTGAGGTCACAGTCTTTGAAGTGCTTTTCTCTACTAGACCAGTGGTGATACTTTCTTGTTTAGCTTCGTTAGCTTGAGCTTGGGTGATCTTTTTGTTAGCGACCATCGCATTTAAAACATCATCCCGCCGCTTTTTAGCAAATTCTGGATTGGTATAAGGATTATAAGAGGATGGGGCATTGGGGATCCCGGCGATCAAAGCTGTTTGAGCTAAGTCTAATTTATCCAATGTTTTACCAAAATAGTATTTAGCCGCGGTCTGCATCCCGTAACAGCCATCACCCATGAAGACCTTATTGACATAGAAAGTCAAGATCTGATCTTTGCTGTATTGGCGGTCCATATTGATCGCTAGCCAAGCTTCTTGGGCTTTACGCTTGATCGTTTGGTCGGAGCGTTTAGTTGAGAAGTAGGAGAGCTTGATCAATTGTTGATCTAATGTACTCCCACCTTGTAGACCAGCTGACCCCGATGCGTTAGACATTGCAGCTGAGACGATCCGCCATGGGTCGACCCCATGATGTTTATAGAAACGACGGTCTTCGATCGAGATGACCGCATCTTTTAATTGTTGTGGGATGTCTTTTTCTGCAACATAAGTCCGATTTTCAGTCCCTAAAGACATGATCTTTTTGCCATTTGAATCATAAATGACCGTTGAACCAGCACTTTCTAGCTGTTGCTCGCTTAATTTAGGAGCACTGCTTGCGTAGACAAAAAAGATGGTGACCCCGACCACTAGAGCAGCTACTAAAGCAGCTGCTAGGGATAATAAGATCTTGAGCCACATTGGTTTTTTGCCAGCGCGTGAAGCTTTTTTCTTACCGCTACGCTTTAAACGGCCATTTTTTTTCGGACCATTTGTGCGCGAGTATTTAGGATTTTTATCCATAACGATACTGCTACTATACAAATGTGGAATCATAAAATATATGATCAGAAAGAATATAGCGTTCCTTTCTTAATTTTAGGTACTACAATTATAGTGATAAAGTGTAGTTTAGGCAAATTGCCTGACTGGATTGTTGTAAGTATCAGTCACACATTTTTAACTTTCTAACTGATATAGTTAACCGTATTTATCCACTAGGGAAACATTGAACTACTTTTCAAGTAGTAGGTCAACGTATTTTAGATATGGGATGCGTGGTTGGAGTGCATAATCGATCTCAAAGCCATCGCGTTCGATCACTGCTTTAGGGATCGATTTGCGCCCAGTCGCTTGGGCATCCCAATAATCAAATAAAATATCGGCTGGCATCAAAAACACCTGGTCAGTTGTGACGAATTTAACGATCGTAAAGCAGATACCAGCCTGATCTTGACAAGCTTTCATGTGTTTTATCTGGTGAGCATGAAAGTTACTGAGCGGAAAAGAGGTCTTATTTTTAGTCTCTTTTGCTTCAAAATCAAGATAATGGCCACGATAGACACCGTTGTAATCAGTAGTAGAAGCCTGTTTGAAATAAGCTTTTTTGATCACTGCGGCACTACGTTTGGGATAATAAACATCAACGATCTGGATCGGTGTCGGCTTTTTGTGAATGACCGCGATCCCAGCTGAAAGATAGTATTTATTGCTTTCATTTATTTCATCTTCTAACGACATTCCGCGCTTTCCATAAATAGTATTGTTGGCGCGGCTTTTTTTACTCGCACTATTTTTAGTAGTGAACAAGCCGCCGTTTGGATAGTGGATTGCCATAGATAAATATCACGCTCCTATCCGGTTAATTATAACAAATTTAAACAGTTATTGGCAAAAAGTTGGGTAAAATTTAAAGCAAATAATTTGTGGTATCATAAGATAAAGAAAATATTTTGGCGAGGTGAAACACGTGCGTTTATGGGTAAGTGGCTATCGAAGTTATGAATTGGGGGTCTTTAAACTAGATGACCCTAAGATCGAAGTATTAAAGTATTATTTACGTAAAATTTTTATGCAAAATGCTGATCTAGGGCTTGAATGGATCATTTCTGGGGGACAGTTGGGGATCGAACAGTGGGCATTAGAAGAAGCAGTTTCTTTTACACAAGAATATGTCGGGATCAAGACAGCACTGATGTATCCCTATACAGAATTTTCCAAAAATTGGCAGGAAGATAAACAGATACATCTAGCACAGTTAGAACAACAAGTTGATTTTTGTGCAAGTGTCAGTAAACGGCCATATAGTTCGCCAGTGCAGTTGAAAAATTATCAGCAATTTATGTTAGAACATACGGATAAAGCAGTCTTGATCTATGACCAAGAGCTTCCCGGGAAGCCAAAATTTGACTACGAAGCGATCAAACGTTATCAGCAAGCACATGCTTATGAGCTTGAAGTGATCGATATGTATCAGCTTCAAGATGAGGCAGAACAGTATTTGGAACAAAAGAATGACCGTTAAAAAATATACAAAAATTTATATTTACAAGTACCAAACGATTATGCTATAATAAGGGACGTTATGAGTTAAGTTCCTAATATGTAAATGAGGTGCAGTTTCGATGGAAAATGTAAATCTTACGCCTAAGGACATCGTAAATAAGAATTTTTCACGCGGTCTACGCGGTTATGACTCGAATGAAGTCGATGAATTTTTGGATCAAGTTATCCAAGATTATGAAGCATACGCTAAAGAAAATCAACGTCTTCAAATGGAAAATGATCGTTTAGTAAGCAAAGTCGATGAATTGACGAAGCAAGTTGCGGTCGGTTCTTCGGGTCAAACCGCTCGTCCAACGACGAATATGACTAATATGGATGTTTTAAAGCGGTTGTCTAACTTAGAGCGACATGTTTTTGGTGCTCAACTTAATGATGATGACGATCGTAGTAATCGTTTTTAAATAAGTAAATAATGTGTAGTCTTCTGGTAATCGCGGTCTATTTTATATAGGCTGAGGAAAGTCCAAGCTTGCACAGGCTGCGATGCCTGTAGTGATCGTGCTTGCTGAAAAAATAAGGCAAGGTACCATTTTGATGGTAACGGCAGATAAAAGGGCTAAAGTCATTTGACCATGTCCGAGTAGTCTTGAAAAGTGCCACAGTGACGAAGCAATAGTGGAAACATTATTGGTGGAACGCGGTAAACCCCACGAGCAGGTAACCCAAACTTTGGTAGGGGCGCTTCATGACGGAAATGAACTAATCATGGGGGCGAGTTATCTAACTCGGAGATAGATGATTACCACCGATTTTAGCTCCTGGGCTAAATGACGTACAGAACGTGGCTTATAGAGGACTACATATTCAGGAAATGACTAGGGCGGAAGGAAACTTTTGTCCTAGTTTTTTTAATGTAAAAATCAATTTATTAAATCTATGCTCAGGCAGAAAGGAAGCATTATGAAGAAATACAACTTACTAGCAACTTGTGCTGCTGGGATCGAAGCGATCACAGGAAACGAATTAAAGCACCTCGGCTATCAAGTGGCCGTTGAAAACGGGCACGTTCGCTATCAAGGAACGGTAGAAGATATCATCAATACCAATCTCTGGTTACGTACAGCTGACCGGGTCAAGATCATCATTGGTGAATTCAAAGCCACGACTTTTGATGAACTTTTTGAAAAGACAAAGGCATTGCCTTGGGATGAATATTTACCATTAGATGCGAATTTCCCAGTTGCTGGAAAATCACAAAAATCTAAATTGCACAACGTTCCCAGTGTACAAGCGATCGTAAAAAAAGCGATCGTTGAAAAGCTTTCATCGGTATATCATCGCCGGTCATTTTTACCGGAAACAGGGGCTAAATATCCTTTAGAAGTTGCATTGAATAAAGATAAGGTCTTATTGACGTTAGATACGACTGGAAGCAGTTTGTTCAAACGGGGTTATCGTGTTGGTAAAGGGGGCGCCCCTTTGAAAGAAAATATGGCAGCAGCGCTCGTTTTATTAGCGCATTGGTATCCAGAAAAGCCTTTTGTCGATCCGGTATGTGGTTCAGGGACTTTACCGATCGAAGCGGCCATGATCGGGCACAATATCGCACCAGGCTTCAATCGTGATTTTGTTTGTGAAACATGGGATTGGATGCCGGCTGGCTTGAGCGAAGAATTACGGGCTAAAGCCGAACAAGAAGCTAATTATGATATCGAACTTGATATCTGTGGCTACGATATTGATGGTAAGATGATCGAGATCGCTAAGCAAAATGCGATGGAAGCTGGATTATCCCATAGTATCAAGTTCAAACAATTGGCTGTCAAAGATTTTAAGACTGATAAAGAATACGGTGTGATCGTGGCTAATCCGCCCTACGGTGAACGTTTGAGCGATGAGGCTGGCGTGCATAAGCTCTATCAAGAAATGGGGGATCTTTACCGTCCATTAACGACTTGGAGCAAATATATCTTGACTAGTGACTTAGCTTTTGAACAATATTATGGGCAAAAAGCGACTAAGCGACGCAAGCTTTATAATGGTACTTTAAGAACTGATCTATTCCAATATTGGGGCCAAAAAAAGCCTCGCAATTAGGCTTTTAAAGCTTGTAAAGCGAGGTTATGCGCGCCGGCGTTTTGCTTGTCAGGGATCCACTGAGCGATAACAAGCGGGAATTTTTCTTGGAGTGCGAGTAGCTTTGTCAACTCAGGGGCAAATGACTTACTATAGCGTTTGTCTAAGCTATCGATCACGATCTTACTATCGGAGTAAAAGAAGACATTTTGCGCATTCGGAAAGTGTCGAAGCAAATATTCAAAACCTAAGATAGCAGCTTCAAATTCAGCTTGATGATTATTTGAGGCTGTTATCTTTTGTTTGATTTGGTGTTGTTTTTGCTCAGCGATAACTAAGATCCCAGCCGCACTATGTGTTTTGTTTGTTGCGGCATCGGTGTATAATTTTACCATGGACTGTGCTCTTTTCTTAATTAATTGTTAAATTACCACTTCAATAAACAAGTGGTCCTCTTCAAATTGTAAAATTAAAAGAAACTTAGTGCAACGGAAAGGTGTTTTTTCTGTGGAACAAAAATTTTATTGTCAACCTGATATTCCTAGTTCGATCACATGTTGGTCCTATACTTTTATGATCTTTTTATTGAGTTTGTTCTTATGGTTAGAGATCACAGTTTTTCAGATCTGGACCGCAATTGCTTTTGTGATCTTTGTGCTAGTCACTGCGATCCAATTGTGGCGACGCCAATTAGTTATTACAGACCGCGAAGTGAGATTCAAGTGCGTTTTATCTTTAAATGATAAGATCATTGCTCGTAACGATATCAAAGCAGTCGTGGCTACGAAATGCCAATTGAAGATCACTGATCAATATCGGACTTATTCAGTTTTGATGTTACCTAAAAGCAAAGAAAAGTGTCTAGAATTGTTAAAATAGTTCGCTTTTAGTTTGTTTAAATTATGTTTATTAGCTTTTTTATAAAAACTAATGACAAAACACGAAATATGTTTTATACTGGTCTTAAATTCATCAGGAATTAGCTATAAGATACAGGTAAAAAAGAAAGGAAAAGCTATATTTATCATTTTGATGATATAGTCGTAAGCGTAAACGTGAAAGATATTGAAATTGCACAACAAAGTGAGATGTTACCGATCGTTGAGGTCGCTAAAAAAGCGGGTCTAAGTGAACAAGAGATCGAACAATATGGTCAATATAAAGCAAAGATCAAATTACCATTAGCTGACCGTCCAAAGACTAAAGAAAAGTTGATCTTAGTGACGGCTGTCAATCCAACGCCGGCTGGTGAAGGAAAATCGACGGTGACTGTTGGTTTAGGCGATGCCTTGAGTTTAGCAGGCAAGAAAACAATGATCGCCTTGCGCGAACCATCTTTAGGACCTGTGATGGGGATGAAAGGTGGTGCAACTGGTGGGGGCTATTCTCAAGTAGTTCCAATGGAAGATATCAACTTGCATTTCACCGGTGACATGCATGCCTTGACGACGGCCAATAATACTTTAGCAGCCTTGATCGATAATCATATCTATCAAGGTAACAAGCTAGGTATCGACCAGCGCCGGGTCATCTGGAAACGCGTATTGGACATCAATGATCGCGCCTTGCGTCATGTGGTCATCGGCCTTGGTGGGGTCGTCCAAGGGATCCCGCGTGAAGACGGTTTTGATATCACGGTAGCTTCAGAAATGATGGCGATCTTATGTTTAGCCAAAGATATCGCTGATCTCAAGAAACGCTTAGGGCAGATCGTGATCGGTTATACTTTTACCAAGGAACCGGTGACAGTTGACGACTTAGGCGTGACAGGTGCGATCGCCTTGTTGTTAAAGGATGCCTTGAAACCAAATCTAGTTCAGACCTTAGCGCATACCCCAGCGATCATCCATGGTGGACCTTTTGCTAATATCGCCCATGGTTGTAACAGTGTGTTAGCAACGAAGACAGCTTTGCAGTTAGCTGACTATACGATCACTGAAGCTGGTTTTGGAGCTGATCTTGGGGCTGAAAAATTCTTAGATATCAAAGTACCTCAGTTAGGCAAGGCGCCAAATACGATCGTGATCGTGGCTACAGTACGCGCTTTGAAGATGAACGGTGGCGTGGCCAAAGACCAACTCGATCATGAAGATCTAGTGGCTTTAGAAAAAGGCTTTGCTAATTTGAAGCGTCATATTCAAAGTATGAAACAATATGATATTCCTGTAGTTGTTGCGATCAATAAGTTTACAGCAGACACTTCAGCCGAATTAGACTTGTTAGTTGAGCTTTGCGCTAAAGAAGACACTACCGCCGTTGTTGCCGATGTGTGGGCTAAAGGTGGGGCTGGTGCCAAAGAATTAGCTCAAGCTGTGATCGCTAGCTGTGATCAAGTTACTGAACCTAAACGTTTGTATGCGGCTGATGATAGCGTTGAAGACAAGATCAAGCAGATCGTAACTAAGATCTATGGTGGTAAAGATGTTGAATTCAGTCCGAAAGCCTTACGCCAATTAAGCGAGTTCAAAACTCTTGGTTGGGATAAATTACCTGTATGTATGGCTAAAACACAGTATTCACTTTCTGACGATCCTAAATTGCTTGGGGCCCCAACTGATTTTACGATCCATGTGCGTGAATTTGTACCTAAATTAGGGGCAGGCTTTATCGTAGCCTTGACCGGTAATGTTTTAACGATGCCTGGTCTGCCAAAAGTTCCGGCTGCGATGGGGATGGACCTAGCAGATGATGGTACGATCACGGGCTTATACTAAAATAGTTTGCAATTTTCTGAAAAATGGAGTCTGATAGGTCAGATCAGCTTTAAAAGGCATCAGCAGTGGTTCCTTTTTTGTTTGAATAATTGTCTAACAACGATTTTTACGTTAAGATTGAAATGAAAGATTTTTTAGTCATTAGTTTAGAAGGGTTATGGATCGGATGACGTTATATATTTGTTTGATGGTCGCGGTAGTTTTATCCGACCAGTTGTTGAAATTTTATATTCAGCAAAATGTTCCACTTAATCTTAGCTATGAAGTTATTCCAGGTGTCCTATCGATCGGGTATGTGCAAAATTTCGGAGCGGCTTGGAGCATGTGGTTAGGTCAAAGATGGTTACTAAGTATTATTTCACTGGTAGCTTTAGTGATCTTTGGCTATTATTTTAAGAAATTATACTATAACTGGGGCTATGGCCTCGGCTTTTCACTGTTGATCGGTGGAACGCTCGGAAATTTACTTGATCGTCTTTTCTCTGGATACGTGGTCGATATGTTTGAATTGGATTTTATCAATTTTCCAATCTTCAACATTGCTGATTGCGCCTTGACTTTAGGTGTGATCGTAATTTTGATCACGATGCTAAAAGATGATGAAGGGATAGTTTAAATCTATAAAGAAGGATGATAATGAATTGGTAGAAGCAACGATCACTACACAGACAGGAAGGTTAGATAAAGTTTTAACGACCGTCTTTCCGCAGTATTCGCGGTCTCAGATCCAGCAATTATTGGAGCAGGGCAATATTTTAGTCAATGAGACGCAACAAAAGGGTAAATATAAGGTCAAAGCGGGCGATAAGATCAGTTTGACTGAACCGGAGATCAAAGAGCTCGCAGTCGAACCCGAAAATATCGCTTTAGACATCGTTTATGAAGATGATGATGTGATCGTGGTCGATAAGCCACAAGGAATGGTCGTGCATCCGGCACCTGGGCATGAAGACCATACGTTAGTCAATGCTTTGCTATATCATTGCCCGCTTTCAACGATCAATGGAACTTACCGCCCAGGGATCGTGCACCGGATCGACAAAGATACTTCAGGGCTCTTGATGGTCGCTAAAAATGATCAAGCACATCGCAGTTTGGCTAAGCAATTAAAAGATAAGACTAATTTACGTGAATACATCGCTCTTGTTCATGGACGGATCAAAGAAGATTCGGGAACGATCAAAGCTCCGCTCGCACGTAGCCCTAAGGATCGTAAAAAACAAGCTGTTGTTTCTGGTGGTAGAGATGCCGTGACGCATTTTAAAGTCTTGAAACGCTATCAAGACTACACCTTGGTAAGTTGTCGCTTAGAGACTGGTCGAACCCACCAGATACGTGTGCATATGAAATATATCGGTCATCCGCTAGTTGGTGACCCGCTGTATGGTCCAAAGAAGACGTTAAAAGGCAAGGGGCAGTTTTTGCATGCCGCTAAATTAGGCTTTGCCCATCCCAAAACGGGTGAATTTTTGACTTTTGAAGCTCCACTGCCAGAAATTTTTGAAAAACAACTAGCATATCTTGACAAAACAAACGAAATCAAGTAAATTATAAATAAATAAGTGAGTCCTTTAAGAATAGTCCAGAGAGGCTAGCAAGGTACGGTTCGATATGCCCACGCTATCAGTGGGCCTGTTTAGCGCTAGTCTTGAAGTGTATTCTTTGAGGCTAGCGTTTTTTTAATATCCTAGGGAGGTTTTTACTTTGGTAAAAGAAGTGAGCGATGCAATTACGATGAAACGAGCATTAACACGGATGACTTATGAGATCATTGAAAAGAATAAAGGGGTAGACGGGATCGTTTTAGTCGGGATCAAGACCCGCGGCATTTATTTAGCCAAACGGATCGCAGCGCGCTTGCAACAATTAGAGGATGTTACGATCCCGGTAGGCGAATTAGATATTTCCTTATATCGTGATGATGTCCATCATGATCCTGAAGCCAAGCATGAACCGATCGTAAAAAATAGTCAGATCGGCTTTGATATCAATGACAAGCATGTTATTTTAGTTGATGATGTGTTATTTACTGGAAGAACGATCCGCGCGGCTTTAGATGCTTTGATGGATCAAGGTCGACCAAAGACGATCAACTTAGCGATCTTGGTCGATCGGGGCCACCGCGAATTGCCGATCCGCGCCGATTTCGTTGGTAAAAATATTCCGACCTCATTAAATGAAGAAGTTTCCGTCTATGTCGAAGAGATCGATGGTAAAGACGGGATCGAATTGAAGACAATCAAATAAAACGACCATTTTAATTGACTCCAGAGAGGGCAAAAAAGGTTGCTAGGCTTAAGTCATCATGGATTAAGTCTACCTTTTAGAGCCCGAAATGTAATGTTTCGGGCTTTTTTTCTTAGAAAAATAGAACGGAGATTATTTTATGTCAGAAAAAGAAGTTTTTAGAAATAAAGATGCACTATTAGATATCAACGATAAGCCGAGTTTTCCGCATTGGTTAGTCTTATCGATCCAGCATCTCTTTACGATGTTTGGAGCCACTGTGCTCGTACCGTTGCTGATCGGTCTGAATCCAAGTATCGCGCTCTTTTGTTCCGGTGTCGGGACGATCGTATACTTGCTGTGTACCAAAGCTAAGATCCCAGCTTATCTAGGCTCGAGTTTTGCTTTTATCATGACGATGCAAGTTTTGATGAAAAACTACGGCTACCCGGCTGTCGGTCAGGGGGCTATCGCAGCCGGATTGGTTTACGTGATCGTTTCTTTGATCGTTGGTAAATTTGGTTCAAGTTGGGTCGATAAATTATTACCACCGGTCGTTGTGGGGCCGATCATCATCGTTATCGGGCTCTCACTTGCTACGACGGCGGCTAATGATGCGATGTTGAACAATTCGAATTACGATCTGAAATTTTTCAGCGTTGCGATCTTTACCTTGCTACTGACGATCGGCTTTAACATCTTCTTACGTGGCTTTCCAAGCATGATCCCCGTTTTGCTTGGGATCATCGGCGGGTATATCTTTGCTGTTATGATGGGGATCGTAGATTTTACAGCTGTTGCTAAGGCTAAATGGTTCACGTTACCAGCATTCGATGTAATGTTTATCAATTATGACTTTAAATGGTATCCTGCAGCGATCTTGGGGATGGCACCGATCGCTTTTGTGACGATGACTGAACATATGGGACATATCATGGTCTTGAATAAATTGACTAAGCGCAATTTCTTCAAAGATCCAGGTTTGAATCGAACGTTACTGGGTGATGGTTTTTCAAGTATTATCGCTGGTTTTGCTGGTGGGCCGCCAACCACTTCTTATGGTGAAAATATTGGTGTTTTAGCCATGTCAAAGGTCCATTCGGTTTGGGTGATCGGAGGTGCAGCCTTCTTTGCGATCGTCTTTAGTTTTTGTGGTAAGATCTCAGCCTTGATCCAATCGATCCCAAGTCCAGTTATCGGTGGGATCTCATTTCTACTCTTTGGGATGATCGCCTCCAATGGTCTACAGATCTTGGTTGATAATAAAGTAAATTATGCATTGAAACGCAACTTAGTGATCACTTCAGTCATCTTAGTCGTGGGTGTCGGCGGAACATACCTTCAATTAGGGAATTTCCAATTGACAAGTATTGCTTTAGCAACGATCTTTGGGATCGGTTTGAACTTGATCTTACCAAAATATGCTTTTAGTGAACGATAAAAATAATCAGTGGAAAGTAAAATGTGGAACTGATATTTGCCAGCAATCTAAGAAAGGAAAACTATAGCACTTTCTAATAACCACATGATCTATAGCCAAAAAGAGCCATGCAACATTTTGTAACAGTCGATAATTTAGATGAAAAACAAGTTTTAGCGTTGATCAAGCGCGCGCAATATTTCAAACAAGGGGGGCGTCCAACGCGTGATCTAAGCGAGGTCTATTGTGTCAATATGTTCTTTGAAGATTCGACTCGGACGCATACGAGTTTTGAAATGGCTGAACGTAAATTGGGGTTGAATGTTTTGCAATTCGACCCTAAGCAAAGCTCAGTCAACAAGGGGGAGACATTATATGATACGTTGTTGACGATGGATGCTTTAGGTGTTGATCTAGCTGTGATCAGGCATTCTCAAAATGAATATTATGCACCATTGATCGCGCTAGCTCCTGACCAAACGCTAGATATCGGGATCATCAATGGCGGGGATGGAAGTGGTCAGCACCCTTCACAATGTCTATTGGATATGTTGACGATCTACGAGCAATTCGGAAAATTTGCGGGCTTAAAGGTGGCGATCGTGGGTGATCTGACGAACTCTCGGGTCGCCAAAAGCAATATGGAGTTATTGCACAAATTGGGAGCGACCGTATATTTCTCAGGCCCAAGTTATTGGTATGATGAAGCCTTTGAAGAATACGGTACTTATCGCCCATTAGATGAATTAGTCGCCCAAGTTGATGTCTTGATGCTTTTGAGAGTGCAACACGAACGCCATGGTGCTACTGAAGAGCAAACTTTTTCAAAAGAGAGTTATCATCAAAAATACGGTTTAACGACTGACCGCTATGCTAAATTAAAAGCTGATGCGATCGTCATGCATCCCGGACCGATCAACCGTGATGTTGAGTTTGACAGTAGCTTAGTTGAGGCGGAAAAATCAAGCTTTAAGGCACAGATGCAAAATGGTGTGTTCATGCGGATGGCAATGTTAGAAAAAGTGATCGAGGGCCGCGAGCTAGGAGGAAAAACAAAATGAAGTTATTACTTAAAAATGGGACAGTTTATCAAGCTGGTAAACTATTAAAAAATGATCTGTTGATCGAAAATGGTGTGATCACAGCCTTAGGTACTGACCTAAAAGCCGATGTCGATCAAGTGATCGATGTGACCGATAAATTAGTTGCTCCTGGTTTAGTCGATGTTCATGTGCACTACCGCGAACCAGGTTTTACTCACAAAGAAACGATCAAAACCGGGAGTTTAGCGGCAGCCCATGGTGGTTATACAACTGTCTGTGCGATGCCAAACCTAGATCCTGTCCCAGACACGCCAGCTAAAGTTACCGCTCAAGTTGCGTTGAATAAGGCTGATGGGGTCGTTAAGATCAAGCAATATGGTGCGATCACAGCGGGCTTAAAAAGTGATGAGCTACTCGATTATGCGGGGATGAAGGCAGCCGGTGCCTTTGCTTTTAGCAATGATGGTTGTGGAGTCCAAACAGCTGGCACGATGTATCAAGCCATGTTAGCAGCTAAAAAACTCAATGTCGCTTTGGTAGCTCATGTCGAAGATAATTCATTGTTGTTCGGTGGAGTGATGAATGCGGGCAAGAAGGCTAACAAATTAGGTCTACCAGGTATTTTGGGGATCAGTGAATCTTCTCAGATCGCACGTGATCTCTTATTAGCCAAGGAAACTGGGGTCCATTACCATGTCTGCCATGTATCGACCAAAGAAAGTGTTGAATTGATTCGCATCGCTAAAAAGCATGGGATCAATGTGACCTGTGAGGTCTCGCCACATCATCTATTGTTGAGTGAAGATGATATCGTCAAAAATGATGGCTTTTATAAAATGAACCCACCGTTGCGGGCTAATGCAGATCAACAGGCTTTGATCGCAGGCGTCTTGGATGGCACGATCGATATGATTGCGACTGATCATGCCCCTCACAGTATCGACGAAAAAACTGGCGATATGCGGACCGCTGCTTTTGGGATCACTGGGAGTGAGACAGCTTTTTCCTTACTGTATACCCAACTGGTAAAGCAACAGCAAGTTTTGACTTTGGAGCAGCTGTTAGATCTCATGTCTAAAAATCCGGCTGAAGCATTCAAGTTTGATGCTGGAAGTATTTTTGCCGGAGCGAAAGCAGATCTTGCTGTTATTGACCTGCAACATGAAACCACGATCATGGAAGCTGATTATTTCTCGATGGGGAAAAATACTCCATTTACGGGTGAAAGAGTTTTTGGACAAACTTACTTGACGATGGTCGATGGTAATGTAGTTTATCAAAAGGAGGATTAGCATGGAGCGCTATTTAGTTTTAGAAGATGGGACAGTATTTGCCGGAAAAGCTTTTGGTTTTGAAGGGCAAACGACCGGAGAAGTTGTTTTTACAACGGGGATGACAGGTTACCAAGAAGCTGTGACCGATCAATCATTTGCCAACCAGATCTTAGTTTTCACCAATCCGTTAATCGGAAATTACGGGGTCAACCTGGATGATTACGAATCGCTCATGCCAAATTGTTGTGGGGTCGTTTGTCGTGAGGTGGCGCGCGTTTCTGACAGTTGGCGCAAGCAAGGGACCTTTGATGATTTCTTAAAGCAAATGCAGATCCCAGGTATCTGTCATATCGATACCCGGGCATTGACTAAGAAATTACGTGAACATGGAACGATGAAGGGATGTTTAGTCGATTCAGTCCACGATATGGCTCATACACTGGATCAGTTGCGGGCAACTGTGCTAAATGATCGGGTCGTGGAACAAGTTTCAACGACTAAACCTTATCCAAATCCAGGTGAAAAGCGCAATGTTGTTCTAGTTGATTATGGACTCAAGCACAGTATCTTACGCGAACTTTCTAAACGTGATTGCAATACGATCGTTCTACCATCAAGTGCAACGGCTCAAGATATCTTGAATTTAAAACCCGATGGCGTCATGTTATCTAACGGACCTGGGGATCCTAAAGACGTCTTACATGCGGTCGAAATGGTCAAAGAAGTCCAAAAACATCTGCCGCTCTTTGGGATCTGTTTGGGTCACCAGATCTTTGCTTTAGCTAACGGAGCTGATACGTACAAGATGAAATTTGGACACCGCGGTTTCAATCACCCGGTTCGTGAGATCGCAACGGGAAGGATCAATTTTACTTCACAAAACCATGGTTATGCAGTCGATCCTGCAACCGTCGATAAAGATGAATTGATCATTACCCACCGTGAGATCAACGATGGCACGGTCGAAGGGTTACGCCATAAGCGCTATAAAGCTTTTAGCGTGCAATTCCATCCCGATGCTGCACCAGGACCACATGATGCAGTCGATCTTTTTGATGACTTTATGCATATGATCGATCAACGAAAGGAAGAAGAAAATGCCTAAACGAACAGATATTAAAAAAATCATGGTTCTGGGATCAGGACCGATCATCATCGGCCAAGCTGCTGAATTTGACTATTCCGGAACTCAAGCTTGTATGGCGTTACGGGAAGAAGGCTATGAAGTAGTTTTGGTCAATTCCAATCCAGCAACTATCATGACCGACACTGATATTGCTAATCGGGTCTACTTAGAGCCATTAACGGTCGAATCAGTTTCACGCATCATGCGCCAAGAATATCCCGATGCCTTATTGCCAACATTAGGTGGTCAGATCGGGTTGAACTTAGCGATTGCCTTGCATGAAAGTGGGATCTTGGATGAACTCGGGATCGAACTTTTAGGTACCAAATTATCTGCGATCGACCAAGCCGAGGACCGCGAAAAATTCAAAGAGTTGATGTTACAGTTAAACGAACCGATCCCAGCTTCAAAGACGGTCAATACAGTAGCCGAAGCCTTAGAATTTGCTGAAATGATCGGCTATCCTGTGATCGTGCGGCCTGCTTTTACGATGGGGGGTACCGGTGGGGGCTTGTGTGATACCCCTGCTGAGTTAGAAGAGATCGCGGCTAATGGTTTGGATCTTTCACCTGCGACCCAATGTTTGATCGAAAAATCGATCATGGGTTATAAAGAGATCGAATTTGAAGTGATGCGCGATTCAGCTAACAATGCAATGGTAGTTTGTTCGATGGAAAACTTTGATCCAGTTGGGATCCATACGGGTGATTCGATCGTGGTCGCCCCAACGCAAACGTTGACCGACCGTGAATACCAAATGTTGCGGGATTGTTCCTTAAAGTTAATCCGTGCGCTCAAGATCGAAGGGGGCTGTAATGTTCAGTTAGCACTTGATCCTAACAGTTTCAAGTATAACGTGATCGAAGTAAATCCACGGGTCTCACGTTCTTCGGCTTTAGCTTCTAAAGCAACTGGGTATCCGATCGCTAAAATGGCAGCTAAGATCGCAGTTGGTCTAACATTAGATGAGATCAAAAATCCTGTTACCCAAACGACTTATGCGGAATTTGAACCTGCTTTAGACTATGTAGTTGCTAAGATCCCACGCTGGCCCTTTGATAAATTCGCACAGGCAGATCGGACCTTAGGAACGCAAATGAAAGCAACTGGGGAAGTTATGGCGATCGGTCGTAACCTAGAAGAAGCGTTGCAAAAAGCCGTTCGCTCACTTGAGATCGATGAAAAAGATCTTTTATCACCACGAGTGGCTAAAGCTTCAGATGAAGAATTGGAGAAGAAATTAGTTCATGCCCAAGATGACCGCCTCTTTTATTTGGCTGAGGCCTTTCGTCGCGGTTATACATTACAAGAAGTTCATGAATTTACTAAGATCAACCTCTATTATTTAGATATTGTAAAACATATCATCGAACTTGAAGCTGAATTAAAGGAGCATCCTAATGAGCTAGCTTGCTTAAAAGAGGCTAAGTATTATGGCTTTAGTGACTATACGATCGCTAAGCTCTGGGATACGACTACAGAAAAGATCTGTGCTTTAAGAAAAGAAAATCAGATCCTGCCTGTCTATAAGATGGTCGACACTTGTGCAGCTGAATTTGAATCACACACGCCATACTTTTACAGTTCATACGATCTTGAAAATGAAAGTCACCCTTCAGCTAAAGAATCGATCCTAGTTATCGGTTCGGGCCCGATCCGGATCGGACAAGGGGTTGAATTTGATTACGCTACGGTCCATAGTGTTAAAGCGATCCAAAAGCTAGGCTATGAAGCAATCGTGATGAATTCTAATCCTGAAACGGTCTCTACCGATTTTTCAGTCTCTGATAAATTATATTTTGAACCGCTTGATCTAGAAGATGTCTTGAACGTGATCGACCTTGAACAGCCTAAAGGTGTGATCGTGCAGTTTGGGGGCCAAACGGCGATCAATTTAGCGGCTGGTTTAGAAGCAAATGGCGTCAATGTTTTAGGGACTGCAGTTGCTGATCTTGACCGCGCTGAAGATCGTGAGTTATTTGATCAAGTTATCAAACAACTTGGCTTAAAACAACCTGTGGGTAAGACGGCAATGTCAGAAGCAGAAGTCCTAGCGTGCGCCCATGAGATCGGTTATCCCGTTTTAGTTCGTCCAAGTTACGTGCTTGGCGGGCGGGCAATGGAGATCGTTAATAACGATGAAGAATTGACCCAATACTTAGCTGAAAATGCATATTTAGCCAAAGAACATCCGATCTTGGTCGATGCGTACCTTGAAGGCTATGAATGTGAAGTCGATGCGATCTGTGACGGTAAGGATGTCTTGATCCCAGGTATCATGGAGCATATCGAACAAGCCGGGGTCCACTCAGGTGATTCCATGGCGGTATATCCAGCGCAAAGCTTTGATCAAAGTGTCAAAGATCAAATTGAAGATGCAACTAAGAAATTAGCTGTTGCTTTGAAGTGTATCGGGATCATGAATATCCAATTCATCGTGCATAAAGGTGAAGTTTATGTTCTTGAAGTAAATCCACGGGCTAGTCGGACGGTACCATTCTTGAGTAAGATCACTGATATCAAGATGACTCAAGTGGCTACTCAAGTCATCTTAGGCAAGACTTTGAAAGAACTCGGTTATGATTCGGGGATCTATCCTGAATCTGAAATGATTCATGTCAAAGCCCCAGTCTTCTCCTTTAATAAACTGGCCGATGTTGATAGTTTGTTAGGACCAGAAATGAAATCAACGGGTGAAGTCATGGGTAGTGATCATAGCTTTGAAAAAGCACTTTACAAAGCCTTTATTGGAGCTAACATGAAGTTGCCAGCTAACGGGAGCGTCCTATTTACGGTCAAAGACAAAGATAAACAACAAGCCTTAGCTTTAGCGAAACGTTTTGCCAAGATCGGCTATCGGATCTTTGCGACTGCGGGCACAGCCGAATTTTTAAATGAAAATGGTTTGCATACCATGACTGTTGCCAAGATCGGACAAGCTAAACCAGGGATCTTAGATGTTTTACAAAATAATGAAGTTGATATCGTGATCAACACGATGGATCATGACCAAGAAAAAGTGTCTGATGGTTTCGTGATCAGACAAACTGCGATCGAGCACAATATTGCTTTGTTGACATCATTTGATACTGTGGATGCTTTACTGAAAGCTTTAGAAAATCGTTCATTCTCGACGACAGCATTATAAAGGGAGGCCAATTATGTCAAGGTTAGCAGTCAATTTACCAGGTTTAGATCTAAAAAATCCTATCATGCCAGCAAGTGGAACTTTTGGCTTTGGGGATGTTGGTGCAGCGCAAAAGTTTAATTTGAATACTTTAGGGGCATTAGTTATCAAAACGACGACACCTGAGCCCCGTGATGGTAATCCTAATCCTAAGATCGCCGTACTGGACAATGGGGTCATCAATGCGGTCGGATTACAAAATCCGGGGATCGCAGCGGTCGTTAATGAGAAATTACCCGCATTGAAACAAGATTATCCCGACTTGCCGGTGTTAGGCAGTGTAGGTGGTTCAACGGTCGAAGATTATGTGGAGGTCGCTAAAAAACTCTCTTATTCTAATTTAGTGACCGCTTTAGAATTGAACATTTCTTGTCCGAATGTACATGAAGGTGGGATGGCCTTTGGGACTGATCCGCAGACCGCAGCTGAATTGACTAAACAAGTCAAAGCTGTTTCTAAGGTACCAGTCTATGTTAAACTTTCTCCCAATGTGACTGATGTAGTGGCGATCGCTAAGGCAGTTGAAGCGGCTGGAGCTGATGGTTTGACAATGATCAATACTTTGATGGGGATGAGTTTGAATTTAAAAACGCGTAAATCGGTCTTAGGCAATTTGACTGGTGGCTTTTCGGGACATTCGATCAAACCGATCGCGATCAGAATGATCTATCAAGTCTCTCATGCAGTAGAGATCCCGATCATTGGGGTCGGTGGGATCAAGAGCGCTAAAGATATCATCGAGATGTATTTAGCTGGAGCATCAGCTGTTCAAGTCGGAACGGCACACTTCTACGATCCTTTGATCTGCCCACATTTAGTTGCGGAATTACCAAAAGTAATGGATGAATTGGGGATCGAAAGTATTGAAAAGTTGATCCAAGAAGTACGGGAGGCTAGAGATAATGAAGCTTAAACGCCCGATCATTGCCCTTGATTTTAATGATGCCCAGCGTACCCTTGATTTTTTACAAAATTTTCCGCAAACTGAGAAGCTTTTTGTGAAGATCGGGATGGAACTGTATTACAGTGCTGGACAAGATCTAGTTAAAGCGGTCTTAGCACAAGGACACGATGTCTTTTTAGATCTAAAATGCCATGATATCCCGCATACGGTCGAACGAGCAATGTATGTTTTAGGTCAATTAGGTGTTAGTCTTACCACGACGCATGCTAATGGGGGCAGTGAAATGCTCAAGGCAGCTAAATACGGTCTAGTTGAAGGGGCACTAAAAGCTGGCAAAAAAGAGCCCAAATTATTAGCGATCACTCAATTGACCTCAACTGATGAACGAATGGTCAAAGAAGAACAATTGATCACGGTCGGACTTGATAAGAGCGTGGAAAATTATGCTAAATTGGCGCAAAATGCAGGTTTAGATGGTGTTGTTTGTTCTGGCTGGGAAGCTAATAAGCTAAGAGAAGTTACGGGTCCGGATTTCTTACGGGTCACGCCTGGGATCCGGCTAAAAACCGACAGTTTAGGCGATCAGAAACGGGTCATGACCCCAGATATGGCGGCGCAAAATGGCTCAAGTGCGATCGTTGTTGGCCGTCCGATCACGCAAGCCAAAGAACCCGTGAAGGCGTATCAAGAAATTTTTGAGCTTTGGAACCAGTAAGAAAGGATAAAGTAAATGAAAGAAATCGCAAAAGACTTACTCGAAATTCAAGCTGTAAAATTATCCCCCAATGAACCTTTTACTTGGGCAAGTGGGATCAAAAGTCCGATCTATTGTGATAACCGTTTGACGATCAGCTATCCTAAGATCAGAACAGCGATCGCTAAAGGAATTGCAGAATTGATCAGAGAAAATTATCCAGAAGTTGAGGTGATCGCAGGAACAGCTACGGCGGGGATCCCGCATGCTGCTTGGATCGCCGCTGAGTTAGACTTACCATTAGTCTATGTCCGTTCTAAGCCAAAAGATCACGGACGTAGCAAACAGATCGAAGGTGTTTTGCAACCTGGGGCTAAAACCGTCGTGATCGATGATCTCTTATCGACGGGGGGCAGTGTCTTGAAAGCTGTTCAAGCTGCGCAACATGAAGGAGCCGATGTTTTAGGCGTTGGAGCGATCTTTAGCTATCAATTACAAGCGATCGTTGATAATTTCAAACAAGCAGAGCTGAGTTATTTTACCCTGACTAATTACTCAGAATTATTGGAAGCAGCTGTTGAAGCTAACTATATTTCAACTGCAGAACGTGCAGTCTTAGAAAAATGGCGCCATGATCCTGAAAACTGGTCAGCTAAAGACTAAATGATAAAATGACCATCCAGATACGTTGGATGGTCATTTTAGATTTTTAACTCAGATATGAAAAGCTTTTGTTATACAAAATTTAGGAATATTGGTATAATATACAAGGTTTATTTTTATTAATATAAATACTAAGGCGGTGATTGTTGATGCCTGATGAACAACACAAATATAAACATCATAAGAAGAAAAAACGTTGGTGGAAGTGGGTCTTGATCGCATTGGGGCTCTTTTTACTAGTCGATGCAGTTATCGTAGGCAAACTCTATTTCGATGCCAAAAAAGCTGTCAATGTTACATATAAAGCTGTCAAACATGATGATAAGCGCACCGGCAGTGTCGATTTAGATAACGGACAGCCGTTTTCCGTCCTCTTATTAGGCAGTGATACTGGTGAGTATGGTCGGACTGAACAAGGACGTTCGGATACTATCATGGTAGCCGCTGTTACCCCTAAAAAGACTGAATTATTGAGTATTCCACGGGATACTTTAGTTACGATCGCTGGCCATCCAGGTAATAATAAGATCAATGCAGCTTATTCATATGATGGTGTTTCCGGGGCTTTGAATACGTTGCAAAGCTATTTAGATATTCCGATCGACCATTATATCGAGATCAATATGAAAGGGCTTGAACAGTTGTCAGAAGCGATCGGCCCGGTCAAAGTCGATAATGACTTAGAATTTACTAATTTGGATGTTCATTTTCCTAAGGGAGAAGTCACGATCGATTCCGATAATATCTTAGCTTATACTCGGATGCGTTATGAGGATCCACGGGGCGATTACGGACGTCAATTGCGTCAACGTCAAGTGTTGACGGCTTTAGTGGAAAAAGCAGCTTCGATCGATAGTCTAGCTAAATACCATAGCATTTTGAATGCTATTTCGGCTAGCATGAAAACTGACTTAACATTTGATGATATTAAAGATATCGTAACTAATTATAGTGGGGCTAAAAATATCGATCAGATCCAGCTCAAGGGTAATGGACAAATGATCGATGGCGTCTCATATGAAGTCGTACCAAAGGAAAATTTGGATAAAGTTCAAACTCAATTAAAGCAAACGTTAAAACTTAAATGATTAAAATTAAAGTTGAGAATTAATAAATTCTCAACTTTTTTTCATATACTTCCGTTGAAAATTAGAGTAAGTGATACTATACTGATACTGTGGTACAAATCATAGCAAGATAATTTTTTGTTTATTGTTTTGTGCTTGCGTATTTTAAAATGGTAGATCATGTGGAAGTTATCTACTAGTAGAACGGTAATTTATGGGTGGAAGCATAGATTATCGTTTTTTATTTTATTTTGTGTACTATATTCATTAATTTATCCAAATTTCTAGTAGTTATAGAATTTTTCACTTATAATAGAATTATTACCCTTAGAGAGTTCAAAAAGTTTTAACATTACTATCATAATATAGTATAATTATTTATATAAGGATAAGATATTTGGCATTTGAATTAATGAAGGATAATGCTACGGGAAAGGATATACTTATATGAAGACACAACAAGAAAACATCTTTTCATCAAAGACGTTGACCTATTTCTTGCAATTAGCTGAAACGATGAGCTATACCCAAGCAGCTCAGATCTTGGGGATCACCCAACCAGCTTTGACTCAACAGATAAAGAAATTAGAGCGAACGGTCGGAGCACCACTGTTTTATTCAGTTGGTAAAAAGTTGCACCTTTCTGATGCGGGCTACACCATGCTAGATGCAACTCACCAGATCTATGAAACATTAAATAAAGCAGCCGATGAGATCCAACAGTCGACAAGTGCGACTCAAGGGACGATCAACATTGGGATCTTAGCTTCGATCGAGGATCAAGTCTTCACAGATTTTGCAATCGAATATTACGAAAAAAATAATGGCATCAAACTCTCCACACATATGTTGACGCGTAAGGAGATTTGGGAGCGCTTAGAAAACAATACGATCGATCTAGCGGTAATGTATCTTCCAGATGAAAGTATCAAGAACTGGAAACCATACGAAACTAAAAAGATCATCACTGAAGACTTGATCTTCTTGCACAATAATGAACGCTTAGAAAAACGGAAACGGGTGCGGTTCAAGGATACGTTGAACAATAAATGGGTGACATATCCACCAAAATATTACTTAAATGATACGATCAGAGAAGCTTACAAGAATGCGATGGTCGATCATCCAAATAGCGTAGCGCATTTTGCTACACCTGAGCAACTTTTTGAGTTTGCTAAACGAACTGGTAGTTACACTGCACTACCAATGTCATTTGTGACGGCTAAAAACCATGGTGAGATGGGGATGGCATTGTTTGAACCAGAGATCAAGTTCGACTTGGCCTTCGTCTTTAGACGGGGTAAGGATCAGATCCCGCGCATCAATAGTTTTTTGAAAACTTTTGACGGCTATCTAGCTAAAAAAGATTACATTTCACGTCTCAAAGAAAGCTTATAAGTTACGGGCTCGCCACGATGCAACTGAGCATTGGGGTGAGCTTTTTTATTGTTATTTAAGTTTGGCTAGTTGTGTGGTAGAATTATTAAAGTTAGGAATACTTTAGATGGGAGATATTTTTGATGAAAGAATTAGTTTTTGGACATAAAAATCCAGATACAGATGCGATCGTAGCTGCTAAGGCTTACGCATTTTTACAAAACGCTTTAGGTAACGAAGTCGAAGCTGTTGCCTTGGGTACACCAAATGAAGAAACAAAATTTGTGTTAGAACATTTTGAAGAACCAGCTCCACGTGTGATCGAAAAGGCAGCACCAGAAGTTGAAGCTGTAATGTTGGTCGATCACAACGAAGAACAACAAAGTGTTGCTGATATCGCTAATGTGACAGTTACACACGTAGTTGATCACCACCGGATCGCTAACTTTGCAACAGCTGCACCTTTGTATTATCATGCTGAACCAGTTGGTTGTACAAGTACGATCATTTACGGCGAATTCGTGCAAAATAACGTTGAGATCCCAGCTAAATTGGCTGGTTTGATGCTATCGGCTATTATCTCTGATACTTTACTATTCAAATCACCAACAACTACGGCTAAAGATGAAGCTGCTGCAAAAGCTTTAGCTAAGATCGCTAATGTAGATTTTGAAGCATACGGTCTTGAAATGCTTAAAGCTGGTACCAACTTGGCAAGTAAGACCGAAGAAGAATTGATCACAGCCGATGCAAAATCATTTGACATGGGTGGTAAGACTGTTCGTGTCGATCAAGTAAACACTGTTGATCTTGACGAAGTTTTCGCACGTGAAGCTGCTTTACGTGAAGCTATCGAAAAACAATCAGCTGCTGAAGGTTATGACTTGTTCTTGTTGATGGTAACTAATATCTTGGATTCCAACACCCGTCTTTTAGTTGTGGGTGAACCTAAGGAAATGGTCGAAAAGGCCTTTGAAAAAGAATTGGTAGCTGACAAAGTTGATCTACCAGGCGTTGTTTCCCGTAAGAAACAGATCGTGCCACAATTAGAAGCGGCTTTTAACGCTTAAAAGTTGTTTTAGTTAAGTAAAAGTGCATGCGTTCAATTTAAGGACGTATGCACTTTTTATTTTTCAACAGGGGGTAAATAAGCTATTTTTTAAGGGAATTTACCTATTTTAAATAAGGACATCATTATAAATGCTTTTAATTACTGATAACTAAAGGTATAATAATTATAGATAATTAGTTAAGAGGTGCGCTTGATGAGTCAAGAAAAGAGAATTGAATTGATCAAACAATTATTAGAAGAAAGGCAGGAATTATCGACTAAAGATATCATGCAGGAATTTGGGATCTCGCAAGATACTGCGCGACGTGATATCGTGTTATTAGCAAAACGTGGTGAAGTTAGACGCACACATGGCGGGATCTTACCGTTAGATTTTGGACGTAGTGTGCCGAACTTTCAAAGCCGTTTAGCGCGTTTTACTAAACAAAAAACGCAGATCGCCTTAGCAGCTGCGACCCATTTTAAACCGCATCATGTTTATTTTGTCGATTCGTCAACGATCTTATTGAAGACTTGTCAAAATATTAATATGCCCCTAACGATCGTGACCCATTCTTTGGACAATTGCATGGCTTTAGCCGAGCATAATAAAGTACGGGTCAAGGTCTTGAGTGGGACTTTGAATCATGAGAATCGTTATTTCTATTCCAATTTAGCGATCGAAGAGTTACAAAATGTTGTATTCGATACAGCTTTTATCGCTGCATCTGGGATCGATGAAAATGGGGCTTACCTACTTGATCAAGATGATGCTCAGATCGTTGGAATGGCGGTCAAACGGGCTCGTAAGGTCATTTTGGTAGCTGAACATCAAAAGTTTATCAATAAATCCTACTATCGTATTTGTCCGTTGGATAAGATCTCATTATTTATCACTGACCAAGCACCAACACTCGAACAACGTGCGATGTTTGCTCCTGAGACTAAAATAATCGTGACCCAAGAAGACTAGCTAAAAGAAGCCTGCTAGCTTCTTTTTTAGCGATATAGTAAACTTTTTATTTATATAAAGTTGACAAAGGGGGTCTGAAACTCGTATGCTTATGATATTGGAAGTAGAGAGGATGACTGAATTTGAAAAATAAATTATATTACATATCTTTAGCTAGCATCATGCTCGCCTTGTTGATCGTTTGTTCACAGTTAACGATCCCTTTGCCTGTGATCCCGTTGACGCTTCAGACGTTGGCGGTCGGCTTGTTAGCCTCGATCTTACCGCTAAGATACAGTTTACAGACGATTTTAGTGTATCTATTGCTTGGCTTTATCGGTCTACCGATCTTTGCCAATTTTAAAGGGGGGCTAGGTGTCTTATTTAGCAATACTGGGGGCTATTTACTGGGTTTTTTAGTTTATGTCATAGTTGTTGGTTCCTTAGTCGCTAAAAAGCAAACGTTTGGCTGGTTATTAGTAGCTAACAGTTTTGGGGCCATAATGCAGTTATTATGTGGTTCTTTGTGGTTACTTGTGATCAGCGATATCAACTTGGAAAATGCTCTTTTATTGGGAACAGTTCCTTTTCTTCTTCCTGGAGCAGTTAAAGTCATTTTAGTATGTATATGCGCACAGATCTATTATCGTGAATTTGCCAAACGAAGTGCTAAGATATAAGCGCTATGCCAAAATGCAGTCATACGGGCTGCATTTTTTATTTATCGAAAATTCTTTGGTAATTTTAATCTATCTGCTATATAATAGAGTAAATTTAAAAAAGTGAGGTAATGTTTTATGCAAGCTAGATTTAACCATAAGATCGAAGCCATTGCTGTATCAGACATTCGACAATTCGATATGGAAGTCAGTCAGATCGAGGGGATCATTAAGTTAACATTAGGGGAACCGGATTTTAATACACCGGAGCACGTGAAACGAGCTGCGATCGCGGCGATCAATGCGGATCAATCACACTATACACCTAATTCGGGGATCATGGAGTTACGCCGTGCCGCAGCTAAGTACTACAAAGAAAAATATGATCTAGATTACACGCCAGAACAGGTCATTACGACTGTGGGGGCAACAGAAGCGATCGCCGCTAGTTTGCAAACGATTTTAAATCCAGGTGATACAGTCTTGATGCCGACACCGGTTTTTCCGATCTATGCTCCGATCAGCCAGTTGAATGGGGCTGATGTTTTACAAGTCGATACGAGCGCAGATGGTTTTATCTTAACGCCTGAAAAATTACGCGCTACTTTAGAAGAAAATAAAGATAAAAATATCAAAGCAGTTGTCTTAGTCTACCCAAGTAACCCAACTGGAGCAACCTATACAAAAGAACAATTAGCTGCTTTGGCTAAAGTGATCGCTGAATATGATATTTGGGCTTTGTGTGATGAAGTCTATGCTGAATTGACTTATGAAGGACAACATGTTTCCTTAGCCAGTTTCTTACCTGAAAATACGATCGTGATCGGCGGGCTTTCGAAATCACATGCGATGACCGGCTGGCGTTTGGGCTTTATTTTAGGGCCAAAGGATTTTAGTGAACAAGTTGTCAAAGCACATCAATATATGGTGACAGCACCAACGACAAATGTTCAATTTGCTGCTTTAGAAGCGTTGACCAAAGGAAAAGATGATGCTTTGAGCATGCGGAAGGAATATCAAGCTAGACGTGATTTTATGCGCCAAGCTTTAGAAGATGCTGGATTTGAAGTAGTCCAACCAGATGGTGCCTTCTATTTATTCGCTAAGATCCCCGCTAAATGTGGACATGACTCTTGGAAGTTTGTCCGCGAATTGGCCAAAGAAGCTAAAGTCGCTTTGATCCCGGGTGTTTCATTTGGTCAAGGTGGCGAAGGGTATGTGCGTTTGAGTTATGCTGCTTCGATGGATGACTTACACCAAGCAAGTGAACGCATTAAAAAATTTACTGATAATTATTAAGACTACTCCTCACTGCCAAAAAGTGTTAGAATATTTAATTGTGAATAATGCAGTAGAGATGAGGAATAGTGATGACGGAAAACAAGGCTTTAGCTCCGATCGGAGTATTTGATTCAGGTCTCGGCGGGATCAGTGTCTTACGTGAGATCTATAAGCTCATGCCAAATGAGCGCTATTATTTCTTTGGGGATTCGAAAAATGCCCCTTATGGTACCAAAAGTGTAGCCGAAGTCAAAGCTTTGAGTGAAGCAATCGTAGAGGACTTTATCCAGCAAAAGAAAGTCAAAGCGATCGTGATCGCTTGTAATACTGCGACAAGTGCTGCGGCCACGTATTTACGGCAAAAGTATCCCGAAATTCCGATCGTAGGACTGGAACCAGCTGTCAAACCAGCTGTTTTGCATCAAACGGATTCTAAAGTCTTAGTAATGGCGACTCCATTGACTTTAAAGGAAGAAAAATTCAATCACTTGATGGAACGCTTTTCAGACCAAGGTGAGATCATCAAGTTACCAGCCCCTAAGTTAGTTGAGTTTGTCGAAAAAGGTGAATTAAATTCATCAGAATTATATGCATATTTAGAAGATATATTAGAACCGTATAAAGAAAACGTTGATTCAGTTGTTTTGGGATGCACGCATTTTCCATTCGTTAAAAAGGCGATCCAAGATATTATTGGAAAAGATGTTGCTGTTTTTGACGGAGGAGCAGGTGCGGCTCGCGAATTGAAGCATTTATTGACGCAAAAGCAATTACTTTCACCTAACCAAACAGGCGGTGAGATAACTTTTGAAAATAGTAATGCCACCCCAGTTGAAATCGAGCTGAGCCAAAAACTGATGAACTTGACTGATTAATACAGTCACTTTGAGCTGAGAAGATCTCTCAGCTCTTTTCTTTGGAATTTTTTAGATAGTGAGGACAACAAATGACGAAACAAAAAAAACTCTGGACGCTGCTGACGATCCTGTCGACTTTTCTTTGGGGCGTGTCGGGCTTATTTGCTAAATTTATCTTCGAGCTCGAACCTAGATTGACCCCACTTTTATTGAGTCAGATCCGGATGCTCAGTGGGGGCTTAGTTTTATTAGCTTTAGCCAGTTATAAAAAGGAAGCTCCATTAGCGCTTTGGCAAAATAAGCAAAGTGCAAAAACTGCGATCGCTTACGGATTAGGTGGAATAATTCCAGTACAATTTTGTTATTTTATGGCGATCAAATTAGGTGATGCTTCGATCGCGACGATCTTGCAATTCGTTGGACCATTTTTCATTATTTTATATTTAGCGGTCTTTCAAAAACAACGACCACGCCGGATCGAACTGATCAGTGCGCTGGTAGCATTTTTAGGTGTAGCCTTGCTTGCAACGCATGGTGATCTGACGCAATTAGCGATCACGCCGGCCGTTTTGATCTGGGGATTGCTTTCAGCAGTTGGTGGAGCAGCTAATACTTTGATTCCCCGCAGTTTATTACAACATTATTCTTCAACGGCTGTGACCGGTTGGGGCTTATTGATCGCCGGGATCGGGTTGACCGTGATCCATCCAAAATTTGAGTCATTTCCTTTGACATTAGAATTAGTACTATTAGTTTTAGCTGTAGTTGTTTTAGGAACAATCATTCCGTTTCAGCTCTTTACCAATGCTTTGAAATACATCCGCCCAACTACAGCCAGTATGCTAGATGCCTTTGAGCCGATCGCAGCAACGATCGGTTCGATCATCTTTTTTGGGCTCCAACTCAGCGGAGCCGATCTGTTAGGCTCATTTTTGGTCATTATTGCTGTTTTAGCTTTAAATTGGCGCCCAAGAAAAAAGAAATTTACCAATAATGTCTAAGTAAGAGATACTCGCCGGAGATATTGGCGAGTATTTTTTAGCTATATTTTTAAAACGTTTCCATAAGTTATAGCTAAAACTTAGGAAAAATGATAGTATATTATTATGGAATCAGTTCGTATACTGAGATCTGCTATTTAGCTGGAGTGACCTGTTCGGAAAGTTAAAAATGTGCGGGGAGAGTTGCTCACGGTTCGTTAGATGCAGGCCTCAAGTTTAGGAAGGGAAAAACTATATTTCTTTCGCAAGTATAATTAATAAAGATTATGTTGTTTCACATTTTATATAGCTGGGAAAGTCAATGTTAGAAAAAATTCGGGTTAGGCGTCGTTCAAATGAAGTGATCAGTATTGGCGATATTGTCAATTATCGTAAAGCAACATTTGTTGTAATAAACATTTTAAGTATCAAAGTTGCTCCACGGTCTGCGGGTGAGTTTATCTATTATGACTGTTTATGTCAACAGCTCCAAACACCGGATCTGTCGGCGGAATACACGACGACCCAAGCCGAGATTATGTATCAACCGCACGAATTTCGTGAGGTCTCTGAAGTCGGGGAATTTATCTATGATGAAAGTACCGGGATCTGGGTCCAGATCGATGCCATTTTGAATGTACGTTTTGAAGGCAAAAATATGTATGTTAAATATGAATTTGCACCGGTAGTCGAGTGGTCAAATAAAGAGATGCAAACGGCAGTAGTCAAAGAACGGCGCAAATGTATGAAATTATTGAAACCAAAGACTAACAATTTGGTAAATGATTAAAAGATAGGGATGGTTTGATGGCTAAAATAGCGATAATTTCGGATATCCATGGTAATTTGACTGCATTGGAGGCGGTTATTTCCGATATCAAAGCTAAAGCAGTTGATGAGGTCTGGGTCTTAGGTGATATTTTGATGCCAGGACCTGGGGGAAAACAGATCTTGGAATTGCTGCAGTCATTACAGCCAACAGTGTCTATCCGGGGCAATTGGGATGATCTGTTATTACACGGGTTAGCTGGTAAGATCGAATTGACCAAACCTAGCCATGTATATTTTTCCAAATTAGCAATGGCTTGCGGTCAAGACCTAGGGCAAGCTGAATTAGATTTTTTAGCTACAAATCCCATCCAACAGACGCTAACACGTGGTCCCTTGACGATCAGTGTCTCACATAACTTGCCAGATCTAAATTACGGTCAAAAGCTATATCCTACGCGACCACAGGCAGACTTTGATGCCGTTTTAGAGGGGATCACAGCTGATCTAGCGGTCTATGCGCATGTTCACCACCAACTGATGCGGTATACGACCGCTGAACAGATCGTATTGAATCCCGGTTCGGTCGGCGAGCCTTTTTGTGATTGGAAAAAGTTCCAAGCTGATCTTAGAGCGCAGTATGCTTTGCTAGAGATCGATGAGTATGGACTTGGTGGGATATCTTTTTGTAAAGTTGCCTACGATTACCAAAAAGAATTGGAATTAGCTAAAAAAGCCCACATTCCATACCTTGAACTTTACGAAAAACTTTTGACAACAGGCAAAGTCTATACGCATGATCAAGAATTATTAGCCCAGTATAATGAAAAGTATGGTTATGAGCAAGAAGTGATCGCTTATCAAAATAAAATGCGATAAATAAAAAGTTACTTTAACTTTAGTGAAAAACAAACGATCCCCAGCTTATTTTAAGCTGGGGATCTAACAACTAACAGGAGGAAATTTTATGGATCTACAAACTAGTCAAGCTACACAATTAGCTGAAATTGATTATTTAGAACGCTTTATCGATTTTATCGATGCTTCACCAAATACGATCCGTACTTATAAAACCTCATTAAAACAATGGTTTAATTACACCGACCAACAACAGATCACAGAGCCGACTCCGCAAGATGTCAAAAACTATCGTGAAGCTTTACTAGCAATGGGATTACGGCCAACAACGGTCCAAAATTATCTAATGGCAGTCAAGCAATTTTTCAAATGGACCGAAGAAATGGGTTTTTACCGCGATATTGCTAAAAATGTCAAAGGTTTAAAGCTAGGGACGGAACATAAAAAAGATTATCTGACTTCCAAACAAGCTGCGTCAGTTTTAGAAAACATCGATCGGAGTACACTCAAAGGCAAACGCGATTATGCTATGTTGGCTTTGATGTTGACGATGGCTTTGCGGACGATCGAGGTCAGACGAGCTAACATCGAAGATATGCGTGTTAGTGGTGATGTTGTTGTTTTATATGTTCAAGGTAAAGGGCATATCGAAAAAGATGCTCCGATCCGAATGCCTGATCACGTTGAAAATGCGATCCGTGAGTACTTACGCGTCCGGAAAGAATTCAATAGTCAAGCACCGTTATTTGCTTCGACATCCAATAACAATTTAGGCAAACGCCTTTCGACGCGAAGTATTCGTGGGATCGTCAAGCAATGTTTTATTGCAGCCGGTTATAATAGTCCACGTTTGACGGCCCATAGCACACGCCATACCAGTGCCACCCTCAACTTATTGAATGGCGCGACTTTGGAGGAAACCCAACAACTTTTGCGGCATACTAACATTCAGACAACTGAGATCTATGCCCATCATTTGAACAGTTTAAATAACAAGAGTAGTGATCGGATCAGTGATGCGATCTTCAAGTAGACGTTGGCTTAGGCCAGCGTTTTTTTATAGCAATACATTGAAAGTACACCCCTGGGCATATTTTAAATTACAATTAGATATTTTTAATTATAAATATATTATTTATTTCATTAGTATTATGCTATAGTATCTGTGAAATAAACTGTAAATATCGCCTATCAAATTATTAGATATTAATTTTTATAGCATCTATATATCAGATTACATATAAATAATTTATAATTCTTATAATTAAAATAATTACAAAGTGTGCAGTTAGGGGAACACTGTTATGAGGAAAATATTTACAGTTTGCGTGTAAGTAGAATGACTTAGTTGGTTTTCAAAGGTTATTAATGGGGGATAAAAGTTATGAATTTAACGAGAGTGACCAATGCTAAATTGATCGTTATTTTGCGAAAAAAGAAACACGTACGTTATTTGCTTTGTACTAAGTTAGTCAATCGTATTGGAAGTGCGCTATATAACTTGGCTTTATTGACCTTAGCTTCTAAATAAACATATAGTACTTTAGCGATTACACTTGTTAAATTATTGGAGAACTTACCTGGCTTTTTCGACCCGGTACTAGCATATTTGACCGATCGTGAAACAAGAAGACTAAAAAAAGCTACTTTACTTAATTGGATCCAAGTTGGGATCTATTTTGTGATCGCTTTTTTGATGTTGCAATATCAAATGCCTCTAGCTTTATTTATTGTGATTCTTTTAGCCAACGTGGTATCTGATAGCATCGATGGATACATCAGTAATATGTTTATTCCGTTTTCAAAGACTTGGATCGATCACAGCGAGCGTCGTGTGATCTCTGCTTTGGACATTGTTTTATTTAGTTTAAGCATAGTTCTCGGTCAACTTTTAGGGGCTGCGTGGCTAACTTTATATCCTGATCAGTTTTTTTGTCTTTCATTGTTGAATGCCTTGACTTTTGCGCTGGGGTTGTTTTTTCTTCGAAAGATCAAGTTCGATGATACGGTCAAAACTCTAACCGCAGAAGCGCGTTTCTCGATCAAAGACTTTTTTCAAAAAATGAAACTCGCATATGGGCATATGCGAGAAAGACATCTGCTACAAATGATCTGGTTATTAGCAATTGGCAAAGCAACTTATGCGAGTTTTCTGTTATTGCTGAATGTAGCAATGGTCTCGACTAGTAATTTGCGTTTTGGCAGTTACGCGCAAACTTTGGCTATCTGGCAGTCCATTTCATTTGTAGGGTTGATCTTAGGGGCGTTTTTACGGATCAGTTGGTTAGAAAAATAAATTATGAGCAATTTATCATGCTGAGCAACATGACTATTATTCTATCTGTACTCAGTTGCTTTCTGGGACTCTCGTTGATCAATATTATGATTTTAAAATTGATCGGTACGCTTCTCAGTGGTTATATGGCACCTAAGTATTATACCGATCTCATTCAATAGATCGACGAAGAACAGTTAACGCGGGTAGAAAGCCTCAATAATTTTATTTTGTTGCTCGCTGATCCAGTTGGTATTTTACAAGCGACGATCTGCTTACAACTTTTTGGCTTAAGGCTAAGCTGGTTGATCGAACTGGGGATGCTAGTGAGCTTTATGATAGGTGGGGAAATCGCGATATATCGCTCCAAAAAATAAATAAAAGGGGAAAAATTATGAACTTAAAGGAATTATCAAATACTAAGTTATTAGTCGTTTTAAAAGAAAAGAAACATTTACGCAATATGATCTGTGCTAACACCGTCAATCGCATCGGTAGTGCACTTTATAATGTAGCTATGTTGACCTTAGCTTCTAAACAAACATACAGTACCTTGGCGATCTCACTGGTCAACGTGTTAGGTGGAATTCCGGGTTGGATCGATCCGATCTTGGCCTATATGACTGACCGTGAGACCAAACGTCTCAAGAAAGCTGCTATTTTAAATGTCATCCAAGTTTTGATATATATCGTTCTTGCCATTGTAATGCTCAAATACAAAATGCTGCTCGCGGTATTTGTTTTTATCATCTTGGCTAATGTTGTGTCCGACAATCTTGATAGTTATATCAATAATATGTTCATCCCTTTTTCCAGGACTTGGATCGCCCCAGATGAACGCCGGGTCGTGACTTCACTTGAGATCGTCTTATTTGGGCTAAGTTTAGTCTTTGGTCAGTTACTAGGAGCGAGTTGGTTAGTTTGGTTTCCTGATGATTTCTTTGGACTTGCGTTATTTAACGCTGTAACATTTGCTTTAAGTCTTTATTTCTTAAAAAAGATCAAATTCGATGATACGGTCAAAAGTGTCATGCCGACAAATCAGCATTTCTCAGTATCTGATTTTTTAAAGAAGATGAAAGCCGCCTATGACTATATGCATAAACAACATGCCCTTCAAACAATGTGGGTCATGACATCCCTTAAATTAGTTTATGTTAGCTACTATTTGATATTGACAGTTGCGATGGTTGTAGATGCAAATTTACGTTTTGGTAATTTTGCACAAACTCTAGTCGTACTATAGGCTGTTATGACCCTAGGTTTATTTGTCGGTTCCTTTTTAAGATTTAATTGGCTTGAAAAATTAAGTTATGAACAATTAATGATGATGCAATTTTTATGCCTTATCTTGGCTACACTCAATTGTTTTTATCGGGGACCGTTATTGATCGTCTTGGTCATTATGTTAGCCACAACTATTATCAGTGGATACCTTTCACCTAAGTTCACGACAGATCTGGTTCAAAAAATCGGCGAAGAATATTTGACCCGAGTTGAAAGTCTGTTGGGATTTGTTTTAATGTTAGCCAATACAAGTGGCTCACTACTTGCCACTGCAATGTTGCAGCTCTTTAGTTTAAAAAATTCATGGTTACTCGAATTGGGGATGATGGTGAGCTTTATGGTAGTTGGGGAAATTATGATCTATAAAAATAAACATTAACAATAGCTAGTGTGATCGGTATCAATTACTGATCGCACTATTTTTATGCCTTAAAATCCAACTTCCGCAAATTAACATTAGCGGAAGTTGGAAGTTTTTTAGCCAAAATCATCCCCATTTTACCGATATTTGTGTATAATATAGAATGTATGTTCGACAAATAATATCGTTTGATATTTTGCACTAAGATTGATAATCTATTAAGTAGAACATGAACGCTGCGTTTAAATGCGTTTCTCAGCGTTATATAAAGGAGTGAATTTAATGGCACGAACCGAGACGATCGAACTCACCAATATGTGTTTATTGCGCAACGGTGAACAAGTGCTAGTTGAAAACCGCCGTAAAAAGGAATGGCCAGGGATCACTTTTCCAGGCGGACATGTTGAAGCGGGTGAATCATTTCACCAAGCAATGATCCGGGAATTTTTTGAAGAAACAGGCTTGACCTTGTTAGACCCTAAACTTTGTGGGATCAAACAATTTTTTGTCAACGAGACCCGCTACATAGTTTTGCTTTATCGCGCAACTAAATTTTCAGGTGAACTTAAATCATCAAGTGAAGGCGAGATCTTCTGGTTGCCTGAACGTGATCTACTAAAGCAAGACCTAGCAAAGACTTTTGATGAAATGTACAAAGTTTTTGCTGATGACACTTTATCCGAGATCTACCAAGTTCAAGATAATATTAATTTATATTGATAGTTATCCATTTGATACGGTAAGATAGATAACGTGACTTTTAAATTTGATAAAGGAAATGAATGTATGAGTAAAGCAAAATACGGTGATGACTCCATCCAAGTCTTAAAGGGCTTAGAAGCAGTTAGAAAACGACCAGGGATGTATATTGGTTCCACTGATGGTCGTGGATTGCATCACTTAGTTTATGAAATTGTCGATAATGCAGTTGACGAAGCTTTATCTGGTTATGGTAAAGAGATCGACGTCACGATCCATCCCGATGATTCGATCACAGTCGTTGATTATGGTCGTGGGATGCCAGTTGGGATGCATGCGATGGGGATCCCAACGGTCGAAGTTATTTTCACAGTGTTGCATGCCGGGGGTAAATTTGGTCAAGGTGACTATAAAACTTCTGGTGGGCTTCACGGTGTGGGGGCTTCGGTCGTAAACGCACTCTCTTCTAGTTTGACGGTCAATACAGTGCGTGATGGTATTGAGTACGAAGAAGATTTTAAAGATGGTGGTCAACCAGTCGGGACCCTCAGAAAATTAGGCAAAACAACGAAAAATAGTGGGACCACAGTCACTTTTAAGCCTGATCCTGAGATCTTTTCGACGACCAAATTCAACTATGATACTTTAGCAGAACGTCTTCGTGAATCAGCCTTCTTATTAAAAGGTGTCAAGATCGTTTTGACTGATGAACGAGCAGATACGCAAGATGTTTTCTTATTTGAAGAAGGGATCAAAGAGTTTGTTTCCTATTTAAATGAAGATAAAGATACATTAGGCGATGTGATGTATTTTGAAGGACAAAAAGATGGTGTTGAAGTTGAAGTGGCTGGTCAATACAATGACGGTTACTCAGAAAATATCATGTCATTTGTCAATAACGTCCGCACCAAAGATGGTGGTACACACGAAGCCGGGATGAAAGCCGCTTGGACAAAAGCATTCAATGAATACGCTCGTAAAGTTGGTCTTTTAAAGGATAAAGATAAAAATCTTGAAGGTAGTGACGTGCGTGAAGGGCTCTCGGCCATCGTTTCTGTGCGCATCCCGGAAGAATTATTACAATTTGAAGGCCAAACAAAGGGTAAGCTGGGAACCCCTGAAGCCCGGACGATCGTTGATAATATCGTCAATGAGCAATTAAACTACTATTTGATGGAAAATGGAGATTTTGCTAAAGATCTGGTCAAAAAATCCATCAAAGCTAGAGAGGCCCGGGAAGCTGCTCGGAAAGCGCGTGATGAAAGTCGCAATGGCAAAAAACGGCATAAAAAAGATCGTTTGCTCTCAGGTAAATTGACACCAGCGCAATCACGGAATGCTAAACGCAATGAATTGTTCCTTGTCGAAGGTGATTCAGCTGGTGGCTCGGCTAAACAAGGACGCGACCGTAAATTCCAAGCTATCCTACCGTTACGGGGGAAAGTTTTGAATACCCAAAAGGCTAAGTTACAAGATATCTTGAAAAATGAAGAAATCAATACGATGATCTATACGATCGGGGCTGGTGTCGGGGCTGAATTTGAGCTTGAAGATGCCAACTATGACAAGATCATCATCATGACCGATGCTGATACTGACGGTGCACATATCCAAACGCTATTGTTGACTTTCTTCTATAAATACATGCGCCCAATGATCAATGCCGGGCGAGTATATATCGCTTTACCTCCATTATATAAGCTCCAAAAAAGTGTTAACAAAAAACTTCAAGTACGTTACGCGTGGACTGACGAGGAATTGGAAAAACAAGCTAAAGCGATCGGTAAGGGTTATACCTTACAACGTTTCAAAGGTCTTGGTGAAATGAACGCTGATCAACTTTGGGAAACAACCATGAATCCCGAAACAAGAACTTTGGTCAGAGTTAAGATCGAGGATGATGCCTTAGCTGAAAAGCGGGTCACGACCTTGATGGGTGATAAAGTCGAACCACGTCGCAAATGGATCGAGAAAAATGTCCAGTTCACCCTGGAAGAAGATGGAAGCTTATTAGATACGACTTTAGCTAATAAAGCCCATGAAACAGAAGATAAAGCATAGTTAGGAGCAATTCATAAATGTCTGAACAAAATATCCAAGAACTATCCTTGGAAGCCGTTATGGGTGAACGTTTTGGACGTTACTCTAAATACATCATCCAAGAACGCGCCTTACCTGATATTCGGGATGGTTTAAAACCCGTGCAACGTCGGATCTTATTTGCAATGCACGAAGATAAAAATACTTTCGATAAGCCATTTAGAAAATCGGCTAAATCTGTAGGGAACGTAATGGGTAATTTCCATCCCCACGGCGATAGTTCGATCTACGAAGCGATGGTCCGTTTGAGTCAAGATTGGAAGTTACGTGAACCGTTGATTGAAATGCACGGTAACAACGGTTCAATGGATGGCGATCCGCCTGCTGCAATGCGTTATACTGAGGCACGTCTATCCGAGATCGCTGCTGAAATGCTTAAAGATATCGATAAAAAGACAGTTGATATGGTCCTAAACTTCGATGATACGGAATACGAACCAACTGTTTTACCGGCCCGTTTCCCTAACTTATTGGTAAACGGTGCTACGGGTATCTCAGCGGGATATGCGACTGAGATACCGACTCATAACTTAGACGAAACGATCCAAGCAACGATTTACTTGATGAAACATCCCGAAGCGAGCTTAGAAGAGTTGATGCAATTTATCAAAGGACCAGATTTTCCAACTGGTGGGATCTTACAAGGATTAGATGGGATCAAGAAAGCCTATGAAACTGGGCGTGGCCGGGCGATGTTACGCGCTAAGACCGAGATCGAAGCCCTCCGTGGGGGGAAATCTGCGATCGTAGTCACTGAGATCCCTTATGAAGTCAACAAAGCCGTTTTAGTCAAAAAAATAGATGAGATCCGTTTACTCAAAAAAGTTGAAGGGATCGCCGAAGTTCGGGATGAAAGTGACCGCGACGGGTTACGGATCGTGATCGAGCTGAAGAAAAATTCCAATGCTGAAGGGATCTTGAATTATCTCTTCAAAAATACTGATCTTCAGATCTCATATAACTTCAACATGGTCGCGATCGATCATATGCGTCCTAAACATGTTGGCTTAAAACAGATCTTGACTTCATATTTAGAACATCAACGAACAGTTACGACTAAACGGACTGAATTTGATCTAGATAAAGCCAAGCAAAGAGAGCATATCGTTGTTGGTCTGATCAAAGCTTTATCGATCTTAGATCAAGTCATTAAGGTCATCCGCGCTTCTAAAAACCGTAAAGATGCTACTAAGAATTTAGTACAACAGTTTGATTTCACTGATAAACAAGCCGATGCGATCGTTGCCTTACAATTGTATCGTTTAACGAATACTGACATGACTGAACTTGAAAAAGAAGCGGCTGCGCTGAAAAAAGCGATCGCTAAATACGAAAAGATCTTGAGTGATCCTAAGGAATTAGATAAGGTCATTCGCCAAGAATTACAAATGATCGCTAAAAAGTACGCATCCCCGCGTAAAACTGAGATCCAAGCTAAGATCGCCTCACTTAAGATCGAAACTGAAGTCTTAGTTGCCCAAGAAGATGTGATCGTTCAGATCTCGCGGGAAGGTTATGTCAAGCGCTCCTCATTGCGTTCTTTCAACGCATCGGATGCTAATGATAATGGCTTACGCGAAGATGACGAACCAGTCCTACAAACGACTGTCAATACGTTAGATCATCTCTTTATCTTTACCAATAAGGGAAATGTGATCTATCGTCCAGTTCACGAGATCACTGAAGCCCGCTTTAAAGATACGGGCGAACATCTCTCGCAAACTGTAGGTCTAGATGCAGATGAACGGGTCATTTTTGCTAAAGTTTTCAAGAGTTTAGACGAACCCGGAAACTTTGTCTTTGCAACTAAAGAAGGCTTTATCAAGCAGACTGCACTTGTTGATCTAAAACCTGGACGGACGTATAAATCACGGGCTAGTCGTTATATCACACTCAAAACGCCGACCGATGAAGTTATTTCGTTGTATTACACCACTGAAAATAAACAATTAGTCTGTGTATCTTATAACGGTTACGGTCTACGTTATGATCTAGCTGAAGTCCCAACGACTGGGGCACGCGCAGCGGGGGTCAAATGTATGGATCTACGGGATGATACTTTGGTGGCTGTCTTATTGGCCGATGAGCAAAGTGCGCTTGGACTATTGACGACACGCGGATCATTTAAAAAGATGAAAGTCACTGAGATCCCACTGACATCACGAGCGCGCCGCGGAGTCCAGATCTTACGAGAACTAAAGAGCAAACCCCATCGCGTGTTCACTGCGTTTTTGATCGCACCTGACCAACGTTTAGAAGTCATGACTGCGACTGAAAAAGTGATCATCGTGGAACCAAATGCTCATAACTTTAATGAACGCTATTCCAATGGTTCTTACGTGTTTGATGCTAAGACCGAGGGTGAGCCACAAAATATCAGACTCTATACAATAGAAGAGACTGAAACTGAATGATCAAAAAGAGTATGTTATCCAAAGTGATAGCATACTCTTTTTGATATATCTATTTTTTTAGTTTAGCGACTAATGCTTCGTCTGGCGTAACATAAAGGGTCTTTTGGCCTTCATAGATCACAAAGCCTGGTTTAGCCCCATTAGGCTTTCTAAGGTGCCGAACTTGCACATAGTCGACTGGAACATTGGCTGAGCCTCGAGCCTTAGAATAGTAAGCGGCTAGACCAGCGGCTTGTAGTAAAGTTTCCTCGGACGGCTGAGCACTATGCACGATCACATGTGAGCCAGGGATGTCTTTTACGTGGAGCCAATAGTGATTTTTTTGGGCTGTTTTTAACGATAAACGATCATTTTGCAAATTATTTTTACCGACTGAGATCTCGGTCCCGTCAGTAGCAACAAAGCTTTCTGGTTTGCTCAATTTAGGTTTACGCTTTTTTTGTTGTTTAGTTTGGGTCAGATAACCCGCTGTTTGTAATTCGAGTTCGATGTCATTTAGATCACTTGGCTGTGCTAACTCTAATTGCATCTGTACACTTTCTAAATAAGCGATCTCAGCTTTAGTTAAAGCTAATTGTTGCTCTATATGCGCAACTGCATTTTTAAGCTTTTGGTATTTTTTGAAATACTTTTGTGAGTTTTGAGCTGGGGAAAGTTGCGGTGAGAGAATGATCTCAACTGGCTTTTCATCATCATAATAATTAGGTAGGGTCACACTCGTTGAATTTGGCTTTACCTGGTAAAGATAAGTCGTCAGCAATTCGCCTTTGACCCGAAAACCATCAGCTTTATCCGTATTTTTGAGCTCTTTAGTCAATTTTTTGAGCTTAGTCTGATTTTTAGACAGTTCCTTTTTAACGACATGGATCAATTTTGCACCTTGGTGAGCGACACGATCGCGTACTGCTTTTTCTTGGTAGTAACTATCGAGCATCTCACTTAAAGTCGCAAACTCTTGTTGGGTCGTATGGTGCGTAAAGATATCAAAGGCTAGCTTATTTTTTTCGGTAAAGATATTAGCTTGGGGATGCTTAGTTTGTTCCAAAAAAGCGTTAAAACTAGCGCTTATATCTTGATCTTCGTGTAGCATCTTAGCTAATTGGAGGGCACTTTGCCGCGATAGACCTTGATAAGTCTTGATAAGTTGCGTAGCTAAGACTTCACGATTCGGATACTCTTTGACTAGCGCTAAATAAAGTTTATCTGGATCTGAAAAAGGATCAATTTTAGTTTGAGCCGGGGGCGTTTTATAGGTAGCCCCTGGTAAAAGGGTCCGATAACGGTTTTGATCCATCCCGACATGCTTTACCGTGTCTAAGATCTTATTGGTCTCTTGTTCGACTAAAATGATATTGCTATAACGTCCCATGATCTCAATACTTAAGACCAACGGCAACCGATCCCCGAGTTCATTTCGAGTCATAAAGTAGAAATTGAGAACTCTATCACAGTTCAATTGCTCCAGTTTAACGAGTTTAGCACCTTCTAAATACTTACGTAAGACCATCGTAAAATTAGTCGGGACTGGGGGATTAGTATAGGGGATCTCAGTGACCTGAACACGCGCATAATTGGGATGTGCCGATAATAAAACAGGATAATTATGGCGATTTTGGCGAATCGTTAGGATGACTTCATTGGCGTAGGGTTGCGAGATCTTCATCACGCGTCCATCTAAGAGAAGCTCATTTAATTCGTTAGCCATTGCACGGGTAAAAATACCATCAAATGCCATGTTAAAAGCCTCCTTTAAAAAAGTTTCACTTAATATTGTAGCCTTTATTTCAGAAAAGAGCAAAGTTATCTGTGTAAAGTTGGCTATCTAAATGATATAATTTATTTTTAAAGCCCGTTTGAAGTGGCTTATTGAACGCGCACAAGTAAGAACTGTGCTAGTAACTAGCTTATTTGTGTGTTATGATAGGATTTGCAATAATAATTAAAGTAGGTGTAATTTTATGAAAATAGCTGTTGTTACCGACAGTACAGCCTATCTCAGCGCAGAACAGATCAAAGAAAATGATATCCATATCGTTCCTATCCCGTTTATTCTCGATGGTAAAAGCTATGATGAAGGTATTGATATTACTACTGAAGAATTTTATGAAAAGCTACGGACTTCGGAAACTTTCCCTAGTACCTCACAACCACCGATCGGCAAATTGATCGAACTTTACGAGTCCTTAGGTGACCAAGACTATGATGCCGTGATCAGCATTCATTTAGCAGGTACGATCTCAGGGCTAGTTCAAACTTTGGAAACGGTCAAAGACACAGTCGATAATATCCAAGTTGTACCTGTGGATTCTGAGATCACCGTTATGTTGATGGGTTACTTAGCGATCGAAGCAGCTCGGATGGCTAAACAAGGTAAAGACCTAGATGAGATCTTAGCTCGTTTAGATCATTTAAAGAAAACGACCAATGAATATTTTGTCGTTGACGACCTACAAAACTTAGTGCGTGGTGGTCGCTTATCTAATGCTGCAGCTTTTGTCGGTAGTGTCTTTAAGATCAAACCGATCTTGACTTTTGATGATGAGACCGACAAGATCGTAGCTTTTGATAAAGTTCGTTCATCTAAACGTGCTTTAAAACGCGTAGAAGATCTATTTGAAGAAGATACAAAAGATCTAACTTATCCGATCAAGATGCTCGTGATCCACGCTAACAACGAAGAAGCAGCTAAAGAATGGCAAGCTAAACTTGCTAAAAAATATCCAAACAATTCGATCGAGATCAGCTATTTTGGGCCTGTTATCGGGACGCATTTAGGTGAAAATGCACTCGCACTTGGTTGGATGGAAGATATCGATAAATAATAATATATGTTTTAAACTGGATCGGTAGTATGACCTATCCAGTTTTTTGAGGAGGAGCTGATTTTATGAAAAAAATCGATTTAGGCTTGAAAGCTAGTTCTGACCCTGAACAGATCAAGGATCGTCTACAATATCAGCCTAATGTCTTTGAATTCTACACCGCTGAAAACGACTTTACTAGGGATGGACTAAAGCGTCTGGCCTATGGTATCGATCAAGTCAAAGATGCGGGAATAAATCATATCGTATTACATCACCCCATGCGTTACCGGGAGTATTTTACTGAACTTTTGACACCCGAAGCTAAATTGCCAGAATTGTATCGATTTATTGAGCAAAGTTCCTTAGATTTGTTACAATTAGCTTATGACAAAAATGTTCAAGTGTTGATCCATGGGTCTTATTCGCGCCAAACGGCTGAATTTCTCAGTTTATATCCTGATTTAGCGCATGCTGAAGAATACGTTTTTAAGCGCTTAGACCATTTTAAAGATCTCGGTAAAGAGCATGTGATGTTTGAAAATTCGATCTCACCGGTATTTTATTATGGGGATGAAGCGTTAGATGCCAAGATCTTAGCTCATGATTATCGCTTAGCCTTTGATACATCGCATTGCTTTATCAAGTGGCAGGGGGATAACGCTAAATTAATGACCGCCTTAGCTCGTTTGAAGCAAAATATCGTTCATTATCATTTAGTTGACTCATTAGGGCAAACACATGATAGCTTAGAACTTGGTAAGGGAAAGATCGCTTGGGAAAATATCTTACCTCTACTGAATGAAGATGCGACCAATATCTTTGAGATCGTCTTAAAAGATCAGACCAATGCTTTGGAACAAGTTAACAGCTTTAAATACTTAAAAACGTTGGAGGAAAAACTAGATGTCAACATTTAAAAATATCATGGGATGGGTCTGGCCCGTTGTTATCGGACTACTTATCGCACTTTTGATCAATACATTCCTATTATCATTGGTCAAAGTCGATGGCTTATCGATGTATCCCAATCTACAAAATAACGAACGTGTGATCATGTTAAAACATGCTGAGATAAAACGTGATACTGTCGTTGTTTTCAGTGCTAAAGGCGTCGATAACCGTCCTGGTGTGACCGACGTTACAAAATACGTCAAGCGGGTCATCGGTTTGCCTGGTGACAAGATCGAATACAAAAATGATGGTAAACTCTATGTTAACGGAAAATTCCAATCTCAAGGGTATATCACTACTGAGCAACAAAAAGAAGGAACTTTATCGATCGCAAGTGCCGAAGATAAAGGTGTGACACTTGGTACTGGACGTTCATTCACGGTCCCTAAAGATGAGTACTTTGTTTTAGGTGATAATCGTGAAGTCTCCAATGACAGCCGCTCCTATGGCTTTGTCCCGCGTTCTAAGATCTTAGGCGTTGTCAAAGTTCCATTTTGGAATGATGCCCACGAATATATCAATTCATATGGTGATTAACTAATATCGACCTCAAGTCAAGTGGCTTAGGGTCGATATTTTTTATTTTAGACGATTTATATGCTAAAATTTGTTCAATATCTTTTAGAAAGTAGGAATGTTTATGCTGATACCCGCACGTTTGAAACAAAATGATGAGATCAGGATCATTACTCCTAGCCGGACACTTGATTGTGTCGGTGGGCTTGCTGCTAATCAAATAGCACAGGAAAAATTGACCCAGATGGGATTTAAGGTCACTTTTGGTGATCACCTCAGGGATGACTTTAGATGGCACTAACAGCATTTCTGAGCGGATAGAGGATATTCATGCGGCATTTAGCGATCCTAATGTCAAAGCGATCCAAACAGTGATCGGTGGGTTTACCTCAAACGAGTTATTACCATACCTAGATTTTGATCTGATAGCCAATAATCCCAAGATCATCTGTGGTTTTTCTGATTTCACGGCGCTGGCTAATGCGATCACAGCTAAAACAGGGCTAGTTACCTACTATGGACCCGCTTACATAACGCTGAAAATGCTGGATAAAGCAGGGGCTTATCAAGATAACAATTTCCTACAAGCACTGACCAAAAAGCATTACGAGCTCCGACCATCACAGACCTGGTCAAGCGATGAATGGTTTTTATCCGACAGCAAGCGGACATTTTATCCAACTGATTGGAAGATTTATACACCAGGACGTGTCCGTGGTGTAACAGTTGGGGGGCAATGTCAACACGTTGTTTTTATTAGCCGGAACGCAATACCAACCAGATTTTGAGGATAAGATAATTTTGCTTGAATTTGCAGATGATGGTGAAACTTGGCTCGACTTTTCTAGGTTGTTAGCTCAAGTGTTACAACTAGCTAAACGGCCACGCGCGCTTTTATTAGGGCGTTTTCCCAAAATATCACAGATGACAGAGCAACGCTTGTTATACGTCTTGGACAAATTTCCGGTCCTAAAAGGGATACCTGTAATGTATGATCTAGATTTTGGACATACACAGCCAATATTTACGATCCCGCTAGGTCAAGAAGTCTGGCTCGATACTGATGAGCTAGTGATCAAGGTCTAGCTAAAATAAACAGTTATGTATATAATACTAACTGTTTATTTTAGCTACCAAAACTACTTTTTATAATGTATATTATGTAAACTAGAATATATTGGGCGAATGTCAATAAAAAGTGCAACAATTTAAACAAATCTTGAACATTGTTTTTGAATATATATTTATCTACCCTACCATTTTTCGGCATCTTTAAGTCTCCCCAATTCTCTTTTGAACGCTTCTCGACAAGTTTTAAATCCATGCAATTTCTTAGGACGGTCATTTAGTTCATTTACGTAAGTTTTAAGTTCTGCTTGAGATAATTTTGAAAAAGACGTTTTCTTTGGAATATACTCTCTCAGAAGCCCATTTAAATTTTCATTTGATCCTCGCTCATGTGGCGCATATGGATGCGCAAAATACACATGTACACCGTAATTCTCAATCTGCCTTACCAATGTACTATTCGCAAATTCTGTACCGTGATCGCATGTTATAGATTTAGCGTATTCCCCGTATAATGACATGAACGTGTCGATTGCTGGGATAAGAGCTATGCCAGATCTTGATTTAATTTTTACCGCAAATAAAAGACGTGTTTTCCGTTCGCTAAACGTAGCTATAACATCTTTACTGCCACGTTTTGGAAGAATTGTATCTAACTCCCAATGCCCAAATTCTGAACGATCATTGGCTTCTTTAGGGCGTAATTCAATAGATCTGTTCTTTATCAATTCACGATTCAATTCGTTCTCTGATGCACGCACCCTTTTTCCTTTTCTTCTACGTTTTCTGCGCAAATCAGAACGTTTTAGCTTAAGTTTTCCTAGATATATCCAGTTATAAATTGTGTTCGTGGATACAGTCACGTCTTTTGTACCGCAAGCAATTTGCTCAGGAGAATACTTCTTCAGTAGATATTTGTTTATCTTTCGGCTATTGTAGCTACTGTATAAACTCCTTCTACCCACATTTTGCTTTCTTCTCCTAGACTTCAGTTCTGCGCTTCTAGCATTATATCGCAGGATCTTCATTCTTTTTTTAGGCATAAACTCCTTATAATCATCAAAGTCCTGCGTTCTTCGTATCTCCCTAGATATAGTGCTCCTGTGTCTCCCTAATACCCTAGCTATATCAGCCATCCGCTTTCCTTGATTCCATAACAACTCGATCTTAGCTCTCTCTTCTAAAGTTAAATGTGTATAGACCATACCATACTCCTTAAAACTAATAAACATACATATTATGAATAAACTACTAATCTCCAAAATTTTATTATATCAAAGTTACTTACAGTTTTAGTAATTTAAAATATTAATATAATAAGGTATATTTACAATATGTTGCAATTAATTTTGCTATCCAGGACTAGAATATATTGGGTGAATATCAATATTAACTGCAAAAAAAAGCCGACCTACTCTCCTGGTCAGCCAATATCTAATTTAAATATGTAACCACCTTCGTTAGATACCTAACGCCCAGCGCAAAAGTGCTATCGCTATAAAAAATAGTATACCGTACCAAAGCAAACTAAAAATGCAACCAACTACGCTTGCATAGGTCAGCATTATCAAAAATCCGATCCAAAACAAGCTGAACAGACAGCCCATGAAATTCGTGAATGACTCTATGATCCCATAAAAGAATCGCAAAAAATATCGCCTCCTTTGATTCCAGTCTATTACGTTACCCCTTCACTTTTATATCCCAACAACACTATATCTAAATATATTAATATATTTAAGGGACAATTACCAGTAAACTACAAAAGGTCAGCCTACTAGCTTGCAGGCTGACCGAGATAGATTCAAATTTTCAAGTACACAAGTTTTAGCTCATTATTTAGTAGTTACAGTCGTTTGTTTTACCTTATTAGTTTTTGGATCGAAGTAAGTTAAATGTGATTTACGTAACTTACTCTTTTTAGAATCACTCTGTTGGTAATTATTGTTATATAGTGCAGCTTCCCAATTACCATACATCTGATTAGGTAAAATGATGTATTTATCCCCAAATTGCGCCGCATTTTGCATAACATCATTTGTGCGTTTTGCGACAGTGTTTTCGGCTGGATCGTTAAAATCAGAAAGATTATCGCCAAACAGCATGATAACATCAGCCTTTTGTGCCACTTGTTGGCGCCGTTGTTCTTTAGTCTTATCTTGCTTTTGTTTGAGCAAGATATGCTCACGATCGGCTTGTGGCAACCCTTCGGCCGTTAAATTCTTGATCGTTGCCTTTAATTGGCTCTGTTCCCGATCGCTGACATAATAAATTTGAACTCCTTGCTCATTAGCATAATTCAAAAAGTCTTTTGCTCCTGGTACAGCCTTAGCCTTAGCCGCTCTGACCCACTGATCCCAACCATGGGGATAGGATCTATTATTTAAAGCGTTATACGCCTGATATGGTGAATTGTCTAGGACCGTTTCATCAATATCTAAAATGATAGCTTTCGGCTTTTCTGACGGAGTTGCAAGCTTAGTTGCCAGATTATTGCGAGCAACATTATACCCCTGCAAATACAACGCCTTTACTTCAGCTGAAGTTTGATACCATGCAACTGCCATCGTGTTTTGGTCGCCCAAATTCGTCTTAGCCTGCGCCGTTGACATCCCTAGTAGCATAAAAGCCACGAAACTTAAAATGATCTTTTTGATCTTCAAAATTTCTCCTCCAATTTATTGCGAGGTAAAACTTGTGTACAAGATGTATTTTAACGATTTATTTATTTGAATACAACACAAGTTTTTTATGTAAATTACTCAAACATTTGTTAAGCCGTTAAAAAAGTGTAATAATATCTATAAGACTAATTTTAAGGAGAATTTATCATATGAATGGACGTTTGCTCTTTGCACTTGGCTTGTTACTAAGTGTTATCTTACTGGTGATCGGGAATTTAGCCACATTACCGCTAATTTCTTTGATCGGTTATGGCCTAATGAGCTTAATGTTTTTGATCGCCGGTTTTACAATGGCTATTTTGCGCCATACTGGTGCTTTGACTGCTAATGAAAAAAATGTCGCTTGGGATGAAGCACCTGGTGAATTAAAGGCAATGACTATGGTGATTGGTCTAGGCTTTTTAGCGGCTGGGGTCTTTGTTATTTTCAATTATATCTTCTGATCATTATTGAATTTATGTTCAAAAGCCAGTACAATAGAACGTATTGCTTTTTAGAGGAGGAATTTTTTTGTCAGAGACATTAAAGATCATTTTGATGTTGATCATTGGCTATCTTTTAGGCTCCATCCCATCAGGTGTTTGGATCGGGAAGCTGATGTATGGTAAAGATGTTCGCGATTACGGTAGTGGTAATATGGGAACGACCAATACATTTCGGGTCCTAGGAAAAAAAGCTGGGACGATCGTTTTATTGATGGATATATTTAAAGGAACTTTAGCTGCCCTATTACCTTTCCTATTTCATTCCACTGCTAACCCACTATTGATCGGTCTGGCAGCGATCGTTGGGCATGTCTTTCCGATTTTTGCCGGTTTTAAGGGTGGTAAGGCTGTTGCTACGAGTGTGGGTGTCTTATTAGTTTATAATCCATTATTCTTTGTTATTGCTTGGCTGATCTTTTTAGTAACACTTTACATCTCCAGTATGGTCAGTGTCGCTAGCATGCTAGGCTTTTTACTGATCACGATCGTATCATTTTTCTTTAAAGATGCCCTACTTTCAGTCGTTGCGATCACTTTAACGATTTTTGTCTTTGTTCGCCACTACGGTAACATTGAACGGATCAAAAATGGGACTGAAAACATGGTACCATTTGGCCTAGGTTATAAGCGTCGACAACAAAAACAAAATAAATAAAAGCGTATCTTTGGGGCTACAGTTACCCAGATACGCTTTTTTTGTGTGCTATAATGAAGTTGAGGTGATATTATAATGGCAGTTATGCTTGAAAATGAAAAATTACGCGTCGTGATCAATGAACACGGGGCTGAATTAGCTAGTTTGATCTCTAAGGAAAATGGGTTTGAATATATGTGGAGTGGCGATAGTAAGTACTGGAAACGGCACTCAGCGGTTCTTTTCCCGATCGAAGGACGTTTAAAAGATGATACATATCAAGTTGATGGAACAAGCTATCACTTGACACAACACGGTTTTGCCCGTGATATGGATTTTGAGATCTTACATCAAGCTCCAACTGAAGTTTGTTTTGAATTACGCTCTAATGAACAGACCCTTGAAAAATATCCTTTCGAGTTTGTTTTGCAAGTTCAATATAATTTGACACAAACTAAGCTTGAAGTAAGCTACCGCGTGATCAATCCAAGTACTAAAGAAATGTATTTTGGCTTAGGTGCACACCCTGCTTTTTCAACTAAACTAAAAGCAACCGATACTTATCAAGATTACGAAGTTCGCCTAAGTCCTAAAGAGAGTTATCCGCGCATCCCGCTGGTCGATGGTTTTATCGATCTAGAACACATCACGACTGGCGCAGCAACCTTGCCCGTTAGCCATGATCTATTTATAAATGATGCTCTTATCTATGATCTCGCCCAAGAACCAAATGAGATCAGCTTAGTAAGTAAACACCATGGCCATGGCGTAACGATCACAACGACTGATGCTAAAGCAATGGGTATCTGGTCAAGTTACCCAGCTGAAGGTGATTTTGTTTGCCTCGAACCTTGGTGGGCTTTATCTGATACTTTGGATACTGATGGCGATTTTAAAACAAAATATGCGATCAATAAGTTAAATGGACAACAAGTTTTTGAAGCTAACTACACGATCGATACTTTCTAACTAGATAATAAAAAAAACAGCACTTCCATATAAATTGGAAGTGCTGTTTTCGTGTTATTATCGAACTATATAAGGTACATTTCAAAATATAATTCGGCAAACTCTCGAAAACCCCCGAGGAAAAACTTTTAAGTATCACCGAAACGTTCGGACTATAGGATATATTGACTAAGATCCTTATCAGCCACGATCTTACCTACTTTTTCTTCAACATACGCTTCTGTGATCGTGATCTCACCCATTTGCATGTCTGGTCCTTCAAAGAGTAAATCTTCGAGTAATTTTTCTAAGATCGTGTGTAAGCGGCGTGCTCCGATATTATCGGTCTCATGGTTTACACGATAGGCGATCTCGGCGATTTTTTCGATCGCTTCGATCGTAAATGTGACCTTAATGTTATCAGTCCCAATGATCGCAATATATTGCTTGATCAATGCGTTATTAGGTTCAGTCAAGATCTTAACGAAATCGTCTTTACTCAAGTCTTCTAATTCAACTCGGATCGGGAAACGTCCTTGTAATTCAGCGATCAGATCGCTTGGTTTACTTTGAGCAAATGCACCTGAAGTGATAAACAAGATGTGATCGGTCTTAATGATCCCGTACTTAGTTTTGATCTGCGAACCTTCAACGATCGGTAAGATATCACGTTGGACCCCTTCACGTGAGACTTCACCTGCATTTTGTTGCGATTTTGAAGTTATCTTATCGATCTCGTCGATAAAGATGATCCCAGTATTTTCTGCACGTTTGATCGCTGCATTAGCTGCATCAGCAGTATTCATCAGTTTTTCTGATTCTTCACGCACAAATACTTCACGAGCTTCTTTGACTGGCATCGTGCGGGTCACCATCCGTTTAGGTGCTAGTGAACCTAATGTATCCGATAGATCTAAGCCCATTTGGCCTAACATTCCATCAGCACCTTGGAATTTTTGGGCAGGATCTTCCATTTGGATCGTAACTTCTTCATTTTCAAGTAAGCCACGTTGGAGTTTTTCAGCCACACTGGAGCGTTCACGTTTAACGCCCTCGGTTACGGTTTCGTTTTCTTCAGCACCTTGCATCCCTGGCATGTTTGGCATTTTACCACTTTGGAGATCACGCATGAACTGCATGAAGTTTTCTTGTTCATTTTGACGGGTTTGTTGTTTTTGAGCTGGAACTAATAATTTTACTAAGCGTTTATCTGCTTTTTGGACAGCTTGACTTCTGACCTTTTTAAAGAGTTCATCTTGTTCCATCTTGTAAGCAACTTCGACTAGATCACGCACCATTGATTCAACATCGCGACCAACGTAACCAACTTCAGTAAATTTTGTTGCTTCGACTTTGATGAATGGTGCATCAACGATTTTAGCCAAACGACGCGCGATCTCAGTCTTACCCACCCCAGTAGGCCCGATCATCATGAGGTTTTTAGGGGTGATCTCTTCTTGCATGTCTTCGGGCAATTGCATTCGACGGTAACGGTTACGTAAAGCGATCGAGATCGCTTTTTTAGCCTGATCTTGGCCAATAACATGATTATCTAATTCAGCTACGATTTGTTTAGGTGTTTTTTCACTATGTTCCATAGAAATCTGTCACTCCTTGATTAAAGTTCTTCTACGATGATATTGTGATTGGTGAAAATATCAATATCACCAGCGATCGAGATCGCATTTTGAGCGATCTGAGCTGCACTTAGATCTTTAGCATAAGCTGTCATCGCTTTAGCTGCTGCAAAGGCGTAATTTCCACCAGAACCGATCGCTAAAACATTATCATCAGGTTCGATGACTTCACCTGATCCTGAGACCAATAGTAAGTTTTCTTTATCCATCACTATCAATAAGGCTTCAAGTTTTTGCAAAGCTTGGTCGCTGCGCCATTCTTGGGCCAATTCAACAGCTGCTCGTTGTAAATTTCCGCTATATTGATTGAGCTTTTTTTCAAATCTATCTTCCAAGTTAAAAGCATCAGCAACGCTTCCAGCAAAACCAACTACGACTTTATTATCGTAGATCCGCCTAACTTTACGAGCAGAACCTTTCATGATGACTTTTTCGCCCATGGTAACTTGACCATCCCCGGCCATCGCAGTATGCCCATTGTGGCGCACAGCACAGATCGTAGTTGCGTGAAATGAAACAGACATGTAAATTCCTCCTAAATTTACGCTCGTGGAAAGAACTTCCGATAATCTCGTTGTAAGTGTTCCGGCGTAACGTGTGTATATATTTGTGTGGTCGATAAACTACTATGGCCTAAAAGTTCTTGGACCGCTCGTAGATCTGCCCCATTACTCAACAAATGTGTGGCAAAGGTATGCCGCAATTCATGGGGATGGATCGTGCTCGAAAGCGAACTGCGCTTAACGATCTGGTCTAAAACATAAGAGACACCAGCAGCTGTCAAGGGATCACCATGATGGTTCACAAAAACATGATCATGGTCACGTTTGTATTTAGCCATCAGTGGCTTACGTGACTTCGCCAAATAACGTTTAAGTGAAGTATAACAGTATGACCCAAATGGCACATACCGATCCTTGCGTCCCTTTCCGTGAAGAAGCATCGTTTTTAGTTCAAAGTCGATATCTTCAAGCTTGAGCCCAGTACACTCACTGAGCCGCATCCCTGTCGAATAAAGTGTTTCAAGCAGGGCGTTATCGCGTAACGAAAGCTTATCCGGGCGCCTTGTTTCCTCAAATAAAAGCTCGAGTTCTTTTTCATAAAAGAACCGTGGCAAGCGCCGTGGATTTTGTTTGATCTGCACATATGCAAAAGGATCTTTAGTCACATATCCATTGCGCAACAAAAAACGATAAAACGCCCGTAGACTTGAGACTTTACGCGAAATGCTACTCATTTTGAGATCTTTATCGTAAAGCTCACTCATAAAGACATGAACATCAAAAGTCGTGATCGCTGCAAATGATTTAGGATGACCACTGTCAGCTAAAAATTGCTCAAATTCAGTAACATCTTCTAAATAAGCAGTGATCGTCTTAGGCGAATATTGGCGTTCGACGCGAAGATATTCTTTAAATTCTGTGATCCACTTTTTTTCCATTTGCTTGCTCCTTCACCTATCTAAAGCTATTTTCTAATATTGGTCAATGTTAGTCAAGCTCCTAAATACGTATATGTCTAAAACTTTTAAACTTTCTTAAGGTTAGACGTTTGAGATATCTCTTCGTCTATGAACATGTATATTCTAAAACGAAAGTATGTTCGCGTAAAGTGATAAGCACACTAAAAAACTCGTACATCTCACACGAGAAATACGAGTTTTTATTCTTTCTTTAAATATCAGCTGTTGTTTTAAATTCTTCTAAAACAGCTAACGCACGCTGTGATAAAGCTAAATTGCGTTCGCGTTTTTCACGGATACGTTTTTCCAAACGTGGGATGATCCCAAAGTTTGCATTGATCGGTTGGAAATGCTTAGGACTAGCATGGGTGATATAGTGAGCCATTGCCCCCATCATCGTTTCTTCTGGGAAAACGACTGGTTCTTTACCTTGAGCGATCAAGGCTGCATTGATCCCTGCATAAAGTCCGCTAGCTGCACTTTCAACATAGCCTTCGACACCTGTCATTTGACCTGCAAATAATAGATCAGCACGCTTTTTAGTTTGATATGTTGCATTTAAAAATTCTGGTGAACGCAAGTAAGTATTGCGATGCATCACACCATAACGGACAAATTGAGCATTTTCTAGCCCTGGGATCATTGAAAAGACCCGTTTTTGTTCGCCCCACTTGAGATGCGTCTGGAACCCAACAAGGTTATATAAGTTACCCGCAGCATTGTCTTGCCGTAATTGAACGGCGGCAAAAGGTTCTTTACCCGTTTTAGGGTCTTCTAGGCCAACTGGTTTTAAAGGACCAAAAAGCATCGTCTTTTCACCACGCGAAGCCATTTGTTCGATCGGCATACAGCCCTCAAAGAATTTTTGATCTTCAAAGTCATGTAATTCAGCCATCTCAGCATTGATCAACTCATGATAAAAATTGTAGAATTCTTCTTCTGTCATTGGACAGTTGAGATAAGCTGCTTCGCCTTTATCGTAACGTGATTTCAAATAGATCTTATCCATATCAAGGGATGATTTTTCAACGATCGGAGCAGCGGCATCATAGAAATATAGACCTTCATCGTCGGTTAAACGCTTGATCGCTTGCGCCAATGGATCAGAAGTCAATGGTCCAGTCGCAATGACCGTTAATCCTTCTGGGATCTCAGTCAATTCTTCTCGGATAACTTCCACATTAGGATGATTTGTCAATTTTTCTGTGATCGCACTCGAGAACGTTTCGCGGTCAACGGCTAACGCTCCACCAGCGGGAACGTTATGTGTATCGGCTGCCTCCATGATGATCGAATCTAAGCGCCGCATCTCTTCTTTTAACAACCCCGCACCATTTGTTAATTGATTTGCACGCAACGAGTTAGTGCAGACCAATTCAGCAAAATTTTGTGTATGGTGGGCTGGGGTCTTTTTCTCAGGCCTCATTTCATAAAGTCGAACCTTGAGGCCACGTTTGGCGATCTGCCAAGCAGCTTCACTGCCGGCTAAACCGGCACCAATAACATTAATGCTAGTAGTTGTCATTATTTTACTCCTTAGTTATTTTTGAATGGCTTCTTCATAGTCACCATTTGGACACTTAACTTGTTGTCCCTTTTTCGTCTTTTTATAGACTAGATAGTGGTCACATTTAGGGCAATTTCTACCGACCGGCTTGTCCCAAGAAACAAACTCGCAGTCTGGATACCGCGAACAGCCATAGAAAACACGATTCTTCTTGGATTTACGTTCAACAACTTGTCCCTTGCCACAAACTGGGCATTTTACCCCGATCTGTTTGATGATTGCTTGGGTGTTACGGCAATCTGGGAACCGGCTACAAGCGTAAAACTTACCATAGCGTCCCATTTTGACGACCATTGGGGCACCACAGATCTCACAGTTAAAACCAGCTGGTTCATCTTTGATCGTGACCTTAGCTAATTTTTCAGAAGCTTCTTTGACCTCATCAGAGAATGGTTGATAAAATTCGTCGATAATGGAGACCCATTCTTGTTTACCTTCTTCGATCTCATCTAGCTGTCCTTCCAAATTAGCCGTAAAATCAACATCTAAGATATCAGGGAAGCATTCCTGGATCATCTTATCAACGATCTCACCTAATTCCGTTGGTTCGAATTTACGGGCAGCTAATTTTACATAGTAACGCTTTTGGATGACATTTAGCGTTGGCGCATACGTTGAAGGACGTCCGACCCCATTTTCTTCGAGCGTCTTGATCAAACTAGCTTCAGTATAACGAGCTGGTGGTAAGGTGAAGTGTTGATTGGGTTGATTTTTGACCATTAAAACTTCATCAGCTTCTTTTAGGTCTGGTAAGACATTATCTTTGCGCTTGGATTCAGCATAGACCTTAGTAAAACCATCAAATTTTAGTTTTGATCCATTTGCACGATAAGTCACACCATTTTGCGTTAGATCGACGCGCATCGTATCGACAATCGCCGGTGTCATCTGACTTGCCACAAACCGTGACCAGATCAAAGAATAGAGTTTCATTTGATCTTTAGTCAAATATTTCTCGATCGATTTAGGGGTCCGCATAACTGAAGAAGGTCGGATCGCTTCATGGGCGTCTTGTGCTCCTTCAGATAGTTTAGCCTTACGCGGCTTTAAAGCTGCATACTCTTCACCATATTCTTCATGAATAAAGGTCGAAGCTTCATGCTTTGCTACACTAGAGATCCGTGTTGAGTCGGTCCGCATATACGTGATCAACCCAACAGCACCGCCACGGCCTAAACTGATCCCTTCATAGAGTTGTTGGGCCACCATCATCGTCTTTTGTGTCTTGAATTTCAATGTGTTGTTTGCAGTCTGTTGCAACGTCGAAGTCGTAAATGGTGGCTGTGGCATCCGTTTACGTTCCTTCTTAGTAACACTTGAAACAGTAAATGGCTTCTTAGTGTCTAACTTAGCTAAAACATTTTGCACTGCTTCGTTGTTCTTTAGCTCAGCTTTCTTGCCGTCTAAGCCATAGAAACTAGCATCGAATTTAGCTTTATCCTTTTTGAATTGAGCATCTAAAGTCCAATATTCTTCAGGCTTAAAAGCTTTGATCTCTTGTTCACGTTGAATGATCAAGTTTAAAGCGATCGATTGCACACGCCCAGCTGATAGCCCTTTTTTGATCTTAGCCCATAATAGTGGTGAGATCGAGTAACCTACTAAACGATCAAGAACCCGCCTAGCTTGTTGAGCATCAACTAAATTCATATCGATCGCCCGTGGGTTTTTAAAAGCATTTTTAACCGCATCTTTAGTGATCTCATTGAACACGACCCGGTTTTTATCTTTTGGATCAAGCCCTAAAAGATAGGATAAGTGCCATGCGATCGCTTCTCCTTCACGGTCCGGATCGGCTGCGAGATAAACGTGAGCAGCCTTTTTGGCTTCTTTTCTCAGTTCTTTTATCACATCACCTTTACCGCGGATCGAAATGTAATGTGGTTCGTAGTTATTTTCAACATCGACCCCCATCTTACTCTTAGGTAAGTCACGAATATGCCCTAAACTAGCCATAACTTTATAGCGTGAGCCTAAATATTTTTCGATCGTTTTAGCCTTAGAAGGTGATTCCACGATCACTAAATTTTTTTTTACTTTGCGTTTTGTTTTCTTTTTGGTAGCAGTCCCAGTTGTAGACCTCGGCATACCAACAACTCCCTCATAATATAGTCTTGATTTAAAAATATCTGCTGACACGATCGATCGACCAGTCACGAAATTCGATACTCATGTTATGCTATTTAAACTAACTTTGTCAAGCAGTTTGAACATTTCTCAGCTATTGTTCACCTTACCTAAATAAATTCTTCTAAGATATCATTACTATTCAGGACTGGTTTGGCTCCAGCTGCGATCAACTCATTACATCCCATCGAATTGATATCATTTATGCGCCCAGGTAAAGCTAAAACATTGCGATTTTCTTGTAGTGCAAGATTAGCGGTGATCAAACTGCCACTGTGATGTCTTGCCTCAACGACTAACACTGTTTGGCACAATCCTGCAATGATCCGATTACGCAAAGGAAAATGGTATTTCAACGGCCGACTTTCCAAAGGATATTCACTGAGCAACAGTCCAGCATGTGCGATCTGTGTTTGTAAAGCACGATTACAGCTTGGGTAACTGATATCTAGGCCATTACCGATCACAGCGATCGTTTTTCCGTGGTGTTTCAAAGCCAACTGATGAGTAAGACCATCAACTCCCTTGGCCAACCCACTGACAAGGACAAGTTGTTGTTGGATCACGTTAGGTAATAATTGAGTCAAGGCTTGCAGTGCATATGAACTACATTGCCGTGCTCCGACTACACCTAAGAGTTTTTTAGAATCCAACAGTTCGATATCACCTTGATAAAACAAAACGACCGGTGGTGAGTATATTTCCTGTAATTGTGACGGGTAACGCTTATCTAAAATCGTCAAAAAATGACTGACCTTTAGATTTTGGCGGACCTTTTGCGCTAATTGTTTACTTTGTAGAGCATCCCATAGATCATTTTTTTGCGTTTGTCCTAATTTTAGAAGTAAAAAAAGTTCATCTTTACTAGGGCAACGCTCAAATGAAAGCATATAACGAACGACCCGTAATTCATTTTTAAGATCTAGGTTACATAAATGTAGCTTCAGCAAGAAAAATTCTAATTCGTTCATGAAAAACACCTCTCGCTATATAAATACGCAAAAGGTATGAGTTTATTTGCTTAAATATTTAACAACTGGTTCAAATGTCTTACGATGGATCGGAGTGACTCCTTTTTGAGCTAGACCAGCCAAATGTTTAGGCGTCCCGTAGCCAGCATTATTACCTAGATCATAGCCTGGATATACCGTATCGTAAAATTTCATCAAGTGGTCACGATTGACTTTAGCAACGATACTAGCGGCTGAGATCGAAACTGATTTAGCGTCGCCCTTGATCAATTTTGTTTGCGGGATGTCAGTATCGATCTGCATCGCATCGATCAAAATATGCCCCGGTTTGATCGTTAAAGCTTCCAAAGCTTCTTTCATTGCGATCCGAGTTGCCTGATAGATATTGACTTCATCGATCAGATCATTTTCGGCTACTCCAACGGCTACCGCGACCGCTTGTTCTAAAATTTTACTATAAAGTTCTTCACGTTTTTTTTCAGATAACTGCTTTGAATCATTGACTTCAACTAATTGAAAATCATGCGGTAAGATCACTGCTGCTGTAACGACTGGACCAGCCAAAGGGCCGCGACCGACTTCGTCGATCCCGGCAACGTATTCAACGTCATTATTCCATAGTTGTTTTTCTAAACGCAAGCGTTCTTTAAATTTGACTAGCTTTTGTGTCTGTTTTTCTTTTTGTTTATAATACGTTGCTAAGGCAGTCTGAACACCTTTACGCGGGTCGTTTTTCAATTCTGCTAACATTTCAGCGCTAGGCTCAGCCTTTAATAGCGCTTTGATCTGTGCGATCGTGTATGCCAAAATAATTCCCCCAATTAATAAATTAAGAGGGGCATGCTACTGCAAGTCCCTCTCGAATATGATCTAAACTTTAGCTGGATCTTTAGGAACGTCATCCAAAGTATAACGTCCTAACTTGCCCTTGCGACAATCAAAGATCAAACGTTCACTTGCGCGCTCATAGTCATCTTTAAAGCCCAATTTACGCGTCAGTTCCAGTAAAACTTCAACTGTCGGCAATTCCAAAAGTTCTTCGTCGATCTTATAGCGTTCGATCAAAGCTTGTGGATTTTTTGCACTGAATTCTTCGATCTCATATAACGCAACATCATCTTTTGCATATAAAGTATCCTTGATCGCACCCGTCAAAGCTAGCTTTTTACCCACGATCGGATCTTCGAACTTCGGCCACAAGATCCCCGGTGTATCTAATAATTGGAGATCTTTGCCAGCTTTCAACCATTGCTGCGACTTGGTGACCCCAGGGCGATTGCCAACTTGAGCAACATTTTTTTTGACCAAATGATTCAATAACGTAGATTTTCCTACGTTAGGGATGCCGATACACATGACTTTGATGCGTTGCGATAAGATCCCGCGTGCTTTTTTATTTGCTAATTTTTCAGCTAAGACTTCTTTGATCTTCTTATCGATCACTTTTAATGAATCTTGAACACTGTTGATCGCTACAGCAGGTTGTCCCATTTTTTCGTAATACTCGATCCATTTACGGGTTTCCTTAGGATCAGCTAAGTCCATTTTCGTCAGCACGATAATACTTGGCTTGTCTTGTAATAGATCCTTTAACTGGGGATTACGTGATGATTCAGGTAGTCTAGCATCGACTAATTCCAAAACGACATCCACCAGTTTGAGGTTTTCTTTGACTTGACGTAAGGCTTTGGCCATGTGACCAGGGAACCATTGAATAATTGCCATGTTTTTGCATCCTTTCATAAAATTAAATTAGCTTTTGCTATTATACCATGCCTTATAGTACTTTAAAATGCCAGATAGGCCAGTAAATGATCCAGGCTCGTCCTGAGATACACGTTTCATCGACCATCCCTAAAGTACGCGAATCTTGACTGATCCGGCGATTATCTCCCAATACAAAATATTTACGCGCTGGGACTTTAGTAGTCGTAAAAAAATCATCCAATGTAAAATCTGAAGTTTCACCCAAATTTGGATCCGTTAGAAATTTTTCTGGGACCTTCTTTTGATTTACATAAAGCTGATTATTTTCATATTTGATCTCATCACCAGGTAACCCGATCACCCGTTTGATATAAGTTTCACCATTAGCGAGCTTGAAAGTGACGATATCAAAACGCTTGATCGTACCGTAATGTCGCACCAAGACTTCATCATGATCATGAAGTGCTGGTAACATCGAATTGCCATTGACCTCCAAAGGGGTGACTAAAAAAAAGCGAATGAAGAGCGCTATTACGAGCGCCAATACGAAGGGACCACTCCATTTTTTGAGTTTTTGTTTATCTACATGTACTTTCATGATGATCTCTACGTCCCTTTCTGAAAAATACACCCATATTGTAACATAATTCTTGTAAAGATAAAAAACGGGCGTCTGTTTTGAGACGTCCCGTTAAAAAAGTTATTCACTTAATTTTTCGACAGCTTTTTGGTAGGCATTGTCTGATTCGGTGACTTTTTGAGCAACTTTGGCTTCAATACTTTCAACGGTTGCTTTATCAGCCGTTCCGGTAACTGTTAGCCCATTATCTGTTTGATATTTTTCAACAGCTTGCTTAGTTTGCTCATTAAAGTAACCTGATTTTTCATCCAAATCATAGCCTAAAAAGACCAGCATCTGTTGCAAATTCTTGATCTGCTTTGAATTTTGTCCTTCTTGATAGGTTTTAGCTGTATCGATCGCAGTCAAGTAGGCAACATCCGGATAATCCGCTTCGACATCTGGCTTGATCCCTTTTTTATGGATCCAAGTTCCATCTGGCGTCAACCACTTAGCGATCGTTAATTTCAATTCAGTCTTATCTTTGAATGGTAGCGTATTTTGAACTGTTCCTTTACCATAGGACTTAGTTCCGATCAAAGTGACATTGTTACCTGATTGTTTGAGTGCCGCCGCAAAGATCTCTGAAGCACTAGCGGAGCCGCCATTGATCAAGACGATCGATTTTTCCTTGACCTTGAAACCGTCATCCAATTCATTACTTGCCTTATAGACCGTTGGCTTGCCATCACGGCCAACAACTTGTAAGATCGGTTTGCCGTTTTCAACAAACATTGAAGACATCGCTAAAGCTTGATCCATCAAGCCACCTGGATTATTACGTACATCGATGATAAAGGACTTAGCCCCTTTTTTGCGCAAGCTTTGGACTGTTTGTTTAAATTCTTTGGCAGTATTTTCAGAAAATGAAGTTACTTGAATATAACCGACCTGCTTATCTTCAGTAGCTAATTTACCCTCAACTGTTTTAACTGGGATCTTAGCCCGCGTCAAAGTCTTCGTGAAAGTCGTTCCATTCCGCTTGATCGTAACTGAAACCTTAGTCCCAACTTTACCCCGCATCAATGAAACAGCTTTATTCAAGGAGTAATCCTTAGTCGATCTGCCATCGATCTTGACGATAACATCATTTGCTTTCAAACCGGCTTTAGCAGCTGGTGTCCCTGCAATCGGTGACATGATCTTGATCTCTGAACCACTTTTTTGCACTTGGGCGCCGATACCGCCAAAACTTCCCGAGATCGAATCATTTAATTCTTGACTTTCAGTCGCATTCATATACTCGGTAAAGGGATCACCTAAAGCCCCGACCATCCCATTTAAAGCACCATCAACCAGTTTTTGTTGACTGACATCTTTATAATAGTTGTAGTAAAGGGCATTATAGACCGTATTGATCTTGCCCATTGCTTGGTTAGCCGACTCGAGCCCCTTTACCTGACGATCCATCAGCCAAAACACGCCACCACCACTGAGCAAGGCGACACAAACTGCAACGAGCACGGTGGTCAATAAATTGTACTTTTTTTGTAAAAACACTCTTTTAAGTTTTGGTTCTTTTTGCTTCTCTTTTTCCACTTAAATTACCTCTTCCAAATATCCTTGCCAAGCTTCATCGAAAACACTCATTGAAGGTAGATAAGTCGCATTCAATTCGAGATAATGCGAGATCTCATGATAATCATCCGAATGTTTAGGAAAAGCTTGATCAAAGAACGCTGCATTGGCAAAATGACTGATCTCATCTACACCATTGGGATCACGTTTAGTCATCAAATACCGATAAAAACTTTCGCGCATAAATTTACCTACCTTTAATTAGTATTACTCAATGGGAAAGCGACTTTAAATTGAAGATCATCTTGCTTGAGATCAAATTTTTCACCTTGGATCTTGATCCCTTGTTTTTTGGTCAATTGATTTAGATCAAGGGTGATCGTTGCTTTGGAGGCATTGATCTTAGCCCACTTACCGAGATCGTAATTATTTTTGATATACCCTAAGACAAAACTTGGTGGAACATTCAAAGATCCGATCGCGACTGATTTAGTTTTTAGTTCTAGATTTCCCGAATCGTCAAGCTGTGGCGTCGCATATAGCGTGAAGGAGACATCTTTGCCTAAGATCTTTGTCGTCCCCATCAAGATCGCAGATTTATCCAAGACGAAACGGTACTTGATCGCACCCTTCTTTTGGTTTTGTTGTAGATAATAGTTGACAGCCGCACTTAGTTGCTCTTTATTCAAAACAACATTGACATTGGCATACTGTCCTTGTTTTTGTGTTGTTTGCGTTGCGATCTGTTTTTGATCTGAGCTTGGAGTCGTTACTTGAAACCAAACAAAGACGATAAAGCCTAATACTAGCCCTAAAAGGATCGCAAACGCCCATTTCCAAGGATTTTGTTTCATTTTATTTTTCACCCTCTAACCATGTACTTTTATGTTTGAGCATCACTTGATATAGTCTAGAAGTGATGTAGCGATAACCTTTATCGTTAGGATGAAAATGATCTTCATCAGATAGATAGTCATTTTTCTCCTTATCATCACTTAAAAGTTGCTCAAGTTTACTATCAGCAACATCATTTAGATCGGTCGTCGCATTTTTTTGCAGTGTTGCCTTCGATCTACCGTAATATTGCCCCTCAGATAGCCGCTTATTTACATCCACAAAATAGATCTTCGACTCATTTTTAATAGTATCCTTAGCAACTTCATTCCATTCATCAGTATATTGTTGCATTTGTGTTAAAGTCGGAAAATATACATAAAATGGATTGTAGACACTGATCAAGAAGATCGGTGCAGTTTTGTTATATTGCCGCACAGTCGCTAATAAACTCTGTAAATTAGCTGCATATTCAGTTTTAGCTTTAGGCATTGCATTACTGAGTTTATTTTCAGCTAAACTATTGAAGTTTTGTTGAAGAACTTTCATTAGATCGTTCCCGCCGACCGTCATCGTGATCACATCAGCCTTTTTAAGATCTGACTGGAGCTGTTTTGAATCAAGCACACGTTGTTTTATCTGATCACTACGATCACCAGTCTTGCCGTAATTGTGTGTGGTCACCGTTAGAGCTTGTTTTTGCTCGAGCTTGGTCTTGATCAAGCCAACATAACCACCTTTATCTGTGGTATCACCCACACCAAAAGTCAAAGAATCACCTAAAGCAGTCAAGGTCAGGGTCGGTTTGGCTTTTTTGGTAGTAGCTCGTTCCACTTTAGCGGTAACTTTTTTGACTGGGTCCAATTCTTGTTTCTGCGGTAATACAAGCTGTAAAACTAAATAAAAAACAGCAGCTACTCCAACGATACAACCGACAAATGCTGCTATTTTTCCGATTACTTTCAAAAAATATCCCCCTTTAATTGGTCTTGCCTTTATTGTAAGCTAAATGCACTTTAATTTAAATACTTATCTCATGTAAGTTGTATTTGCTAGTATGTTACAATTGTAATTGATTAAAAATTTTTTATCAGAAAGGTCGATCTATTTGCCTAAATATACTAACAAAAATCTGATCGCTAGTTCGATCATCACAGGGATCGCGCTGCTAGGCTCTGTCTTTTTAACGATCATCACGCTGCTAGCTGGGCATCCCAAAACTGCCTTTATTGTTGCGCTTTCGCTTATCTTAGGGACTGTTAGCCTGTATCTATTGCTAAAGATCATTACTTTAGCTCTGTATAATACTAAAGCTCACCGTCCTTTAGACACGATAACACGTAGCTTAGGAGCTTTGACGCTTATGACGCTGCTTTACCCACTTTGTTTTGGGGTAAAGTTTTTTGCAGCCGGCTGGGTCGCTTTTGGACTCGTGACTGCTTGGGCGGTCTTAACATTGATCTATGAATGTGTTTTTTATCTAAAATACTGGCAATGGGTCTATGCCGTTAGCTTGGTCGTTTGGTTGGTCTGTTTGATCTTGATCGTTACCGGTCAGATCTTTGAACCACTCTTTATTATCGCCATCATCTTAGGGATCCTTTCCTATTGGTGGAATAAAGCCCAGCCTAAACTACTTTGGCTCTCATGTCTTGCAGAAACATTGCTGATCTGGACTTGGCTTTTAGGTCTGATACAATTGATCCGTTAGTGATGATAAAAACGGGGATGTCGTAATAAAACATCCCCGTTTTTTATTTACGTTCATAGATATAGAAGGTGTGTGGATAATGATTTTTTTCATCGACCACACCGTCTTCTTGAAAGATCACTCTGAATTTTGAATAATCTAGCTCAGGCATAAGCGTATCACCCTTAAATTCAGCAGCGATCTTGGTCACATACAGGCGCTCAACTTCTTCTTGCAAACTATTGAACAGCGAAGCGCCACCGATCACAAAAACTTCCTCAGACTGTTGTGATAACCAAGTCTTTAGCTCAGTTAGATCTGAAAAAACCGTTAAGCGTTCAGTCGTTTGTGCTTCTTTTTTTAATTCTTCACTGTGCGTCAAGACGACATGTTGGCGCTTCGGCAATAAGCCTGGAAAACTAGCAAAAGTCTTGCGTCCCATAACGATCGGGTGACCGATAGTTTGTTTTTTAAAGAAAGCTAGATCAGCTGGCAGATGCCAAGGTAATTTCCCCTGGTATCCGATATGATGTGCCTTATCTTCAGCCCAAATAAATGAGATCATTTTTTTACCCCTTTTCTTATACAGCCACAGGTGCTTTGATAGCTCCCCAAGATTCATAGCCTTCTAGTTTGATATCATCCATTTCAAATGACAAAACGTCTTTTTTAGCTGGATTCAACCACAACTTAGGGGCCACTTTAGGTGTACGTGCTAATTGCTCTTTAACTTGCTCAAGATGGTTAGAGTAGATATGCGCATCCCCTAAAGTATGGATAAATTCGCCTACCTCTAATCCTGTTTCATGGGCGATCAAATGTGTCAATAAAGCATAACTAGCAATATTGAACGGTACTCCTAAAAAGACGTCACCACTTCGTTGATAGAGCTGACAACTCAACTTATTGTCATTGACATAAAATTGAAATAACGTATGGCACGGTGGCAAAGCACTGAAAGGTACATCTTCAGGATTCCAAGCCGAAACGATCATTCGTCTAGAATTTGGGTCAGTTTTGATCGTCTCGATCACATCTTTGATCTGATCGATCGTTTCGCCTGTATGGGTTTTCCAATGCCGCCACTGTGCACCATAAACGTCACCTAAATTGCCATACTTAGCTGCAAATTCATCATCGTTAACGATCCGGTCGCAAAATTGCTTCTTTTGTGTTAGATATACTTCTTTGAACGCTGGATCTTTTTGAGCACGTAAGCCAAAATCAGTCATATCTGGTCCAGTGTACTCATCACTTTCGATCCAATTTTTAAAAGCCCATTCATCCCAAATATGATTATTATGTTGCAATAGGTATTGAATATTGGTATCACCCTTCAAAAACCAAAGCAACTCACTTTTGATCAAGCCAAAAGGAACTTTTTTAGTTGTCAATAAAGGAAAACCTTGGCTTAGGTCAAAGCGCATTTGATAACCAAATAAACTGGTCGTCCCTGTTTTAGTCCGGTCACCTTTTTGATGACCCTTTTCTAAAATATCTCGAATCAATTGTAAATACGGTTCTTCAAGTGCAGTCATTTTCTTCCTCCGATGCAATTATTTGGGATAGATCATTATATCATGTTTTATTAGACGTATTGTCCTAACTCTTCCCAGCGGGCCATTTTTTGTTCACTTTGTGCATTTAGGTCGTCGATCTCTTGTTGTAAACTGGCGAGCTTAGGATAATCTGAACCATCCACTTCACCCATTTGCGTCTGTAATTGTTCTAGCTTTTCATCCAACATTTCGATCTCTTGTTCTAATTTATCAAATTCAAGCTGCTCAGCATAAGTCAATTTTGTTTTTTCTTTTGGTTCAGTCGATTTGGTAACTGGCTTTTCCTTGACTACTTTTTTGGCAGGTCGTTTATCTAGATTTTTTTTTAGATAATCTGTGAAAAGCCCATAATGCCGTGTTATTTTAGCATTGCCTTCAAAGATCAAAAGTGAATCGGCTACTTTGTCTAAGAAATAACGGTCATGCGAAACTGTGATCACGGTTCCTTGGAATTGATCAAGATAATCTTCCAATACCGTCAATGTACCGATATCTAGATCGTTTGTCGGTTCGTCTAAGATCAAGACGTTTGGCTGCATCATCAGTAGTTTCAAAAGATATAAGCGCCGTTTTTCGCCCCCAGAAAGTTTCTTGATCAAGGTACCATGCATTGATCTTGGAAAGAGAAACTGTTCGAGCAATTGCGTCGTGCTGACGTGCTCGCCATCTTTATTGACGATCGTTTGAGCAACATCATTTAGATAACTGATAACTCGTTTGTCCTCAGGGATGTCTTCTGTTTTTTGTTGGTAGTAGGCGATCTTAACCGTTTCACCTGTGATCAATTTTCCACTGTCTAAAGCTAATTTCCCAGCTAAAACATTCAATAAACTTGATTTACCAGCACCATTGCCCCCTGTGATCCCGATCCGATCACCGGCTTGGATCAACAGATCAAAGTCTTTTAAGATCGCATGCTCATCTAAGTTTAATGAAGCATGTTTTAGCTCTAAAACTTTTTTACCTAAGCGTTGTTGCCCTAGATTGATATCGACTTTACCATCAACTTGAACTTTGTTGAGATTTTCTTTTAGTTCATTAAAGCTATTGATCCGAGCTTGCTGTTTAGTCGTTCGCGCTTTAGCCCCGGTACGCATCCACGCTAATTCTTTTTTATAGAGCTGTTGTTGCTTATGTTCAGCAGTCAATTCGCGTTCGACACGTTTTGCCTTTTGATCGACAAAATCTTGATAATTCCCGGTATAAAAATATAATTTGCCAAATGATAGTTCAATGATCTGATTAGCGATCTGGTCTAAGAAATAACGGTCATGGGTCACTACTAAAAGCGCACCCTTATACGAAGCTAGGTAATTTTCTAGCCAAGCGATCGAATCAAAGTCCAAGTGGTTTGTCGGTTCGTCTAGGATCAGTAGGTCTGGCTCTTGGATCAAAACTTGGGCTAGGCCGACCCGTTTGACCTGACCACCAGAAAGTGTCTTGATCTTTTGATGCCAATCGTTGATGTGTAACTGCGTCAAAATAGTCTTAATATCACTATCAGCACTCCAAGCATCTTCTTGATTCATCTTGGCTTCAGCCTCATCGTAGCGTTTTTGGAGTTTTTCATTTTCCGGATCATTACTGTAGGCCGTTAATGCTTGTTCGTAATGTTTGATCGTCTGAAAAACTGGCGCTGCACCATCAAAAACAGCTTCCATGATCGTTTTTTCTGGATCCAATTCAGGTTGTTGCTTTAGATAACTGATCCGATAATTATTAGGTGCGATCAATTCACCAGAATCGGCGGGATCAAAACCACTGATCGTATTCAAAAAAGTCGTCTTCCCTGAACCATTAGTCCCGATCAAGCCGATCCGGTCATGTTCATTGATGATAAAACTCGCATCTTGAAACAGTGTTTTATCGCCATAGGTCTTAGTTAAATTTTCAATTCGAAGTGTTTGCATCTAGTTTAATTCCTTACTTAATTTTTCAGCTTGAGCTAATAAAACTGCTTTATCGTTAGCTAGTTCACCTAGCACAACTTTTTGTTCGAGCGTATTCAAGATCTTGCCTAATCCTGGTCCTGGTTTTAGGCCCAGTGTTTGGATCAGATCCTTACCATTCAAAGCTAACTGCGCCTTATCTTTGATCGGTAACGCTGTATAGGTCTGTAAAAGTTTAGCACCGGTCAAAGGTAACTGTAAGATATCTAATAGGTGGCTCGCTGCTTTAGTTGCACGTTCTTTAGCATGGTAACAGACCAACGGATCAAGATCAGGTGTGGCTTGCTCAAGGATCGATAGGACGTTTTGAACTTCCATACTGATATCATTTGAAGTTTTCCAAGCTTTGAGAAAACTGCGGACTTGTTTAGGGGTAAGCTCAAAGACATAGGCCAATAATGCCCAACATTCTAATTCATCTCCTAGTTTTAGTTGAGGCAATTTGGCGATCTTACGTAAAGCTTGCTCACGTGTCGCAAATTGTGGGCAGTATTTGAAAAGTTCTGTTTCTAAAAAGGCATCTAGTCCTTGGACCACATTTTTACCTAATAATAATTTGATCCATTCGACTTGAATCCGTTCAACCGCGATCTTTTCGAGTAAATGTGCATTGGCTTTGATCGCTTGTAAAGTCTTAGGCTCGATCTTAAAATCCAATTGACTAGCAAAGCGTACTGTCCGCATCATGCGTAAGGCGTCTTCAAAGAAACGCTCAGTCGGATCACCCACAGCACGGATCGTTTTATTTTTTAAGTCATCTAAGCCAGAAAACATGTCGATCACAGTGCCATCGGGTGCTAAAGCCAAAGCATTGATCGTTAAGTCGCGGCGCTTGAGATCTTCTTTTAAAGAACGCACAAATTCGACTTTATCAGGGCGCCGAAAATCTTGATAGCCACTTTCCGTCCGAAAAGTCGTGATTTCGTAACCTTCACCATGGTCTAATACCATGACAGTTCCGTGCTCGATCCCCGTGTCGACTGTCCGCTCAAAGATCGCTTTTATCTCGGCCGGATATGCACTAGTTGCAATATCAACATCGTGGATCGGTAAGCCTAGGATCGTATCCCGGACGCTTCCCCCCACAAAGTAAGCTTCAAAGCCAGCAGCTCTTATCTGTTGTAACAACGGTAAAGCTACCGTAAATTCTTGAGGTATTTTTTCTACTTGCATAATCTATATCCAACCTATTCTAAATATATAGTCAGTATTATTATAGCCGTCTCAATTCAGCGTTACAATTAAAAGTATCTAACAAAAAAGCACTCAACTTTCGCTGAATGCTAAGGTAAATTACTTTAATTTTATGATATGTGGTTCGATAGCTTTTCTGACATTTTCTTTTTCTTCGGGTGTCAACTTAGGCCAGTAAAGTTCTTCTAGATCATCAAAATAAAAGCAAGCGTCCTCTGGATTAGGGTGATCGGTCATTTCAAAAACGAAAAACATCAATTCACTTTTCTCATCACTTGTTAAATTGTACAATTAGTCAACTCTTTACCCATATATGAAAATTCTACGTCACCGGCAAATATTTTATATTTTTTGCTCATTTAGCTCACACTCATTTCATAGTAATTTCTTCTTGGGCCGATTATACGTGAAACCTTCACCCAATGCTTCGGTCACATCTAAGACTGAGATAAAAGCTTTGGGATCATGATGCTCTGCGATCCGCTTGATGGCCGTCAATTCACTGGGACTGACGACACAGTAGATCGCTTTAAAATCTTGATTGGAAAATGCCCCTTGTCCAGCTAAATAACTGACGCCCCGATCAAGATCTTGGATGATCGATTTAGCGATCTCATCTGGAAAGCGTGAAATAATAACAACACCGCGCGCTGCATATGCCCCACCTTGGATAAAATTAACTAGTTGCGAAAAGACATACGAAGCGAGCAAGGTATACATCATTTGGCGTAGGTCCAAGTAGCTCAGAGATAACGTCAAAACGACCGCATCTAACGCAAGCAGTGTCTTTCCCATCTGGATCCCTTTTTCCTTCTCCAAGATCCGAGCTACGACATCGGTCCCCCCGGTAGTTCCACCGAATTTATAGACGATCCCTGAGCCAACACCACCAAAGATCCCAGCTAAGATCCCGGCAATAAAGAGATCATTATGAATATTTATCGGAATATAGAATCGTTGCCAAAACCAGATCCAAAATGACAAAGCCAATGTTCCATAAACCGTATAAACTAAAGCTTTTTTCCCTAAGTAGCGATAGCCAATGATGATCAAGGGAATATTGATCAAGATCGTTGATAGCGCTGGATCGATATGTAACCAATAACGAATGATCAACGTGATCCCTGTAACTCCACCTTCAGCTAAATTATTTGCTATATTGACCGAGACTAGACCCAAGCCATAAAAAGCACACCCCAAACTTATCATGATAAGATCTATTATACTTAAACGTTCATTTGATACCATGCAAACACACCCTCTCTAGTTTTATAATAACATAAGTAGGTCGCTAACTTACTAGCTTAAGATCAGTTATAAAATGTTTTGTTGGCTGCGCCGGTTTTTGGCGCAGTCTTTTATTTTATTTCTTAAAGTTAAAGTAACATTTTATTATTGATAAACTTGCAAGCATTTACACTTTTTGCTATTGTTAAAGTAACAAATTATTATTATCGAGGTGGGTAAATATGGCACAATTCCCTTATGAAGATAGATTTCGGCATTATTTAGAATACGATCGGGTGCTTGAAAAAAATACTTGTGATGATCTTTGTCGTGATGTCGCCGATCTCTTCAACTATCTAAGAAATTTCAACAGCCTTTACCGCACGGATCCTGATCTCTCTAACCTGACCGAAAGCGATATCCGTGATTATTTAAACATGCTCCAAGTCAAACGGGAGATCAAAAATACGACTTACAACAAATATCTGACACACCTTAATGTTTATTTTGCGTTTCTCTTCAATGAACGTCTTTCAACTAGCTTGCCTACTCTACCATTAAAAGGACTAAAACGCTCTAAAAATGAGCTGGTCCCGGTAAATTGGCAAGAAGAACTACCGCTATTGCTGGAAAACGATGACTTATCGTATTACACGCGTGCCACTTTATTATTTATCTCACACTATTATACGATCACCGAGATCTTACAAAGTGGCTTTTATCAGATATTAGACACGGAAAACTTTGCCCCCAATGAACAGCTCTTCTTAGACCGCTTTAAAGAATATCTTGCTCCTTTGCAAACTAAACAGCACAGTCAAGATCTTTTCTTAAAACAGCGGATCAATCTAGTTGAACCCCGGCTGACTTTGCCTGGCTTGCATAAATATCTCAAAGCTGACCAACCTAAATGCTTCTTACCTTTGATCCCACGTAAGTTCTACCAAGCTGCGATCTTCCATGCTCTATTGACCGAACAACACTTAAATGAGCAACAACTTAGTGACAAATTGCATCTTGATGGGACTTCACTCAACTATTATCGGCAAGAACTGATCAGATACGAACTTCAATAGCAAAAAAGCGCCCGAATTCGAGCGCTTTTTTGCTATCAATATTGTAATTCATCTAATAGATCTTCGACTTCATAATCAGTCGGAACTTGCATGAGGTAAGCTTTAGCTGCTGCACTAGCTTCAGTACGGCGCCCTGCATTTCTAAAGAAGAAAGCTGCATCCCTTAAAAATTCAGCATTGTCATCTAAATAACGAGCAGCTGTTTCGTAATTAGTCAAAGCCTGTTCATAATCATCCAAGTTGGCATATGAACGCCCTAGATTCCAATAGATCTGCGGATCAACTTCATCTTTAGCCAAATAATCTTTCAAAAGTTCGATATTTTCTTGATCTTGTTGCGTAGCCAATAATTGGTTACTCAATTCCAAAACTAGCGTTAAATTACTTGGATCTAACGCTAAGGCTTCTTTCAAGTAATCAGTTGCTTCCTTGTTTTTGCCCAATTTAGCAGCTAATTGACTGGCTTTTTGGTATAGGGCTTCATTAAATTCATCCACGGCTAGACCTTCTTGGGCCGTGATCAAAGCTTGACCAAACTGACCCGCTTGTTCGTAGAGATCAGCTAAATATGGATAGACCGTCACATAATCTGGCGTACGTTCACGCAACTTCTCAAAGTTGGCCGTCGCAGCTTCAAGATCACCTAATTCACGTTGGGTAAAGGCTAATTGGAACAACGTATCGTTATCGAGTTGTTCTTCTGGGATCTGTTCTAAATAGCCTAATGCAGTCTCAAACTTGCCATAGCCGGCATAAGAAAGACCCAAACGAGCCACTAAATTGACCCGGGAAAACTCTAAGATCCCTTGTTTTAACAAGGAACGATAAAATTGAGCTGCTTTACGATATTCTTTAATGTTAAAGTATAACTCAGCTAAAGCAAATTCGATCACCGGTTCATCTGGTGCTAATCGATAAGCCGTTAGCAATTTTTGTTCACTGACATCAAAAGCCCCTTGCGTCTGATAAAGATCAGCGCTAACTAAAAGAGCTTCTAAATAAGCATTTGATTCCGGAGTGATCTGAGATAAGATCGCTAAGGCTTGATCATCATTACCTTCACCGATCTGGATCTCAGCTAAGGCGGTCTTTAAGCTATCTTCATTGGGATAGCGTTTGACTAAAGTTTCGTATGCTTTAGCTGCCATCTCAGAAAAGCCTAGTGAATACAGCTCTTCGGCCAAACTGTATAGCATATCGTCTTCATCCCTAGTCAACGCAAGCTCTAAAGTTTCATTTGCTTTGGTAAAATCTCCTTGCGCTAAATGATCTAGTGTTTCTTCCGAATAAGTCATGTGGTTACCACCTTTACTTAATAACTTCTAGCTACCATCATAACATAAAAAAGTCGCTAAATTAATAACGACTTCTTTGGTATTAACCTAAATATGGATCCGCTGGAACATGTACGAGATCATTTTCAACTAGGCGTTCAGCGATCTGAACTGTATTCCATGCAGCTCCCTTCAACAAATTATCTGACACGATCCACATGTTAAAACTACCCGGATTTTCCTTATCAGCACGTACCCGTCCCACAAAAGTCTCACGTTTACCTTCAGCTGTCAGTGGCTGTGGGTATTCTTGGTGAGCCGGATCATCTTGTAAAACGACTCCAGGAGCAGTTTTAAGCGTTCCTTTGACTTGTTCAGCTGTCAAAGTGGTATCTGCCGTCTTAAAGTAGACCGATTCACCGTGGCCGATCACGACTGGGACCCGAACACAGGTCGCCGTCACTTTGAGTTTTGGATCATTCATGTCACCTTGCATGATCTTTTTAGTTTCATGGATCATCTTCCACTCTTCATGTGAGTAACCATCTTCTTCAAAGACATCGATCTGTGGCAAAAGATTAAAAGCTAGTGGATAATGCTTCTTGTCACCCTTGACTGGAAAGATCTTACCTTCCATTGTCTCCCCATTCAAATAATCTTTGGCCTCTGAAAGCATTTCATCTAAAGCAGTTTGACCTGCGCCTGAAGCTGCTTGATAAGTCGAAACGATGATCTGTTCTAAGCCAAATTTTTGGCGGATCGGTTCTAAAGCGACCATCATTTGGATCGTTGAACAATTAGGATTAGCTACGATCCCACGGTGTTCAAATAAAGCTTGTTCATTGACTTCTGGGACGACTAGCGGTACTTCTGGCTCCATCCGAAAAGCACTCGTATTATCGACACAGACCGCCCCGCGCTTAACTGCTTCAGGGAGCAATTGCTTAGAAACAGCACCACCAGCTGAAGCTAAAACTAGATCAACACCTTCAAATACCTCTGGTGTTGCCTCTTCGATCGTGATCGCTTGGCCCTTAAAACTGAGCTGTTTACCTGCCGAACGCTTGGAAGCAAGCAATTTGACCTTCTTGACTGGGATCGTTGACTGTTCTAATTGTTCGATCAACCGTGAACCCACCGCACCAGTAGCACCTAAAATAGCAACTGTATATTCTCTCATTTTACTTTACCTTCTTTTTATAAAATATTTTCTAATCCAACGATTAAACCGTCTAATGCCTTAGCCTTTTGCACCGCAAGCTTGACACCGCTCATAAACGAAGCCCGATCAAATGAATCTTGGCGGATCGTCAAGGCTTCACCTGCACCACCAAAAAGGACCTGTTCATGAGCCACATATCCTGGCAAACGAACTGAGTGGAGCTTGATACCTTCATAGTCACCGCCACGTACATGCGCTAGGGTCTCAGTTTCATCCTTTGCTCCTTGATGATGCGGTACGCGATTTTGTGCGATCAACTTGGCTGTCATCAAGGCTGTCCCTGAGGGTGCATCTTTTTTATTATCATGATGCATTTCAATGATCTCAACATCAGGGAAATATTTGGCTGCTTCTTTGGCAAATTTCATCAATAATACCGCTGACATCCCAAAATTAGGTGCCACCAAGCCACCTAGCTGCTGAGCTAAAGCTAACTGCTTAAGTTCAGCTAACTCTTCATCGGTCAAACCTGTAGTTCCCACTACGGGACGCATCCCGTGTTTTAAAGCAAATTTGACATTTTCAAACACAGCACTCGGAGCGGTAAAGTCGATCCAAACATCAGCTCCATGTTCGATCTGCGACAGCTCATTGTAGATCTTGACCTGCTCACCAAGACCAAAGCGTTGACGATCACTTTCGGTAGCTCCTAAAGCAAAAACCGCCACCAATTCAAAATCAGGTGTCTCATCGATCAACTTTAAGACCTGTTGGCCCATTGAACCTGAATAACCTGCAACTAAAATATTGATCATTTTGTCTCCCCCAAATCTAATGGTAATCGTTTTGATAAAGCATTTTTAGCTAATCCTAGGCTTGATGCTAATTCTTGTTGTTGAGCCTCATTTAAAGCAAGCAACGGTAACCTAAGCCCACCAACAGCAAAGCCCTGGGCATTCAACACGGCTTTGACTGGAGCTGGTGAAGGATACATAAACAAAGCTTGCATCTTAGGGAGCAACCATTGTTCCAATGCCTTAGCTTTACTTTGATCAGCTTTAGCAAATGCTTGATACATTTGTGTCATTTGCTCACCGTAAATATGTGCCGCCACCGAAATAACTCCAACTGCGCCTAATTTCTTAGCTGCTAAAGCCTGTGCATCCTCACCAGTAAAGACACTAAAAGCTTCATTACGTGTATTCTCGATGATATATGCCAGCTCATCTAGACTGCCACATTGTTTTACCCCAGCAATGTTATCCAATTTGGCTAAGTCTACGATCACTTCTTTATCGAGTTTGACACCAGTCCGACTAGGTATATTATACATGATCAAGGGAAGCTCAGCCTTTTTAGCCAAATATTCAAAATGTGCTCTTATCCCAGCTTGATCTGGTTTATTGTAATAAGGTACTACGGCCAAAGCGTAATCTATTCCCGTGATCTTTGCAACTTCATTGATAAATTCTAAAGTCGCTTGAGTCGCATTCGTTCCACAACCAGCGATCACTGGAACACGTCCAGCAACTATTTGGGCAAACTTTTGGTAAAGCGTTAATTTCTCTTGATGTGTCAAAGTTGGCGTCTCACCCGTTGTACCGCCGATCACAAAGCCTTGGGTCCCACTTTGTAACAAGTGTTCAGTCAATTTTTCTAAGGTAGGATAATCGATCTGCCCTTCAGCCGTAAATGGGGTCACGATCGCGGTTATGATCTGTGATCTGGTTAACATTAAGCATCCACTTCTTTCTCTTGTTTCATACGGGCACATAAAAACCCAGTTATTGCATTGACTCCCTTGAGGATCGCTGTTTGATCAGGCACTAGCTTATTGCTATGTAAAGCATGGACATCATTTACACCTAACCAAAACATCGTCCCAGGAAATTTGGAAAGTAAGTATCCAAAATCTTCCCCGGTCATCTTCGGCTCAGTCTCGATAAATTCAACATCTGGCGCTTTTTGCATATGTTCAATGAAAAAAGCCGTCAATACAGGATCATTTTCAACGGGTAGATAACCACCTTGATTCAAGGTAAGCTCGACTCGAGCATCAAAACTCTGGGCTACACCATCGCAGATCTCCTGTAATCTTTTTTGGATCAAGGTGATCATCTCTTGGGTCAAGCCACGAATGGTGCCTTTGATCACCGCTTTACCAGCGATCACATTTCTGATCGTACCAGCCTTTAGTTCACCAAACGTTAAGACACCACCCTTAGTTGGATCGACATTGCGCGAGATGATCGTTTGCGCCTGCATGATCAAAGCACTAGCGCAGACGATCATGTCATTGGCTTGATGGGGATAAGCTGCATGGCCTCCTTTGCCGTACAAATGGATATCGACTTCAGTTGTTCCTGCAAATAATGTTCCTAAATTACATCCGATCGCACCAGCAGGCAGTTCAGGTGCATCATGCAAAGCATAGAATTCATCGGGGCGCCACTCTCCACTAAAAACGCCTAATTCATAAGCTAATTTACCACCATTCTTACTTTCTTCAGCTGGTTGAAAGAAAAAGATCAAGTCATCTTTAGGACGAGTAGTTGTAAAATAAGCTAAGACTCCCAATGCCACTGTCATATGGATATCATGACCACAAGCGTGCATCACCCCAGGATTTTTCGAGCTGAACTCTAAGCCTGTTTCTTCTGTGAGGGGCAACGCATCGATATCGCAGCGATAGCCGAGCGTTTTTTTAGGGGCACTTCCCCGCACTTTGACCAATAAAGCCGTTGGCAACTCAGGGATCTCTTTTATCTCTAAGTAACTTTGATCTAATTTAGCGATCTCTTGTTGTAAATATGCTTTCGTTTTGACTTCTTCTAGTGCTAACTCGGGGATCTGATGCAACTCTTGATAGATCTTTGTCAACTTACTTTCACTTAACATTTTGCTCACAACTTTCTTAAATCATCTTCTAAGCCTGTCTTTTCTTTGGTCTTTTCATCAGTGTATTTAACAAACTTAGCTGGTACCCCGGCAACGACACTGTAAGGTTCAACATCTTTAGTCACGATCGCACCAGCAGCCACGACTGCGCCTTTACCGACCCGAACACCTTCTAAAACAACAGCATTAGCGCCGATCAAAACATCGTCTTCGATGATCACAGGCGTTGCCGACGCTGGTTCGACTACCCCCGCCAAAACAGTCCCCGCACCGATATGACAATTCTTACCTACGATCGCACGGCCACCCAAAACAGCCCCCATATCGATCATTGAACCAGCACCGATTTCGGCTCCAATGTTGATGATCGCCCCCATCATGATGACTGCATTATCACCGATCAAGACCTGATCTCTGATCAAAGCGCCGGGTTCGATCCGCGCATTGATATCTTTTTGATCTAGTAACGGTACAGCGGAGTTTCGCGTTTGGTTTTCGATCACATAGTCTTTGATCTTAGTTTGGTTAGTGGCTAAAAATGGTTTGACGACCTGCCAGTCACCAAATAATACAGCACTATCTGCCCCGCCAAAAACTTTGATCTCATTTGGAATATCAAGGTCAGCGATCGAAGCGTTCAAATAAACTTTGACCGGTGTCTTCTTGTCTGCGTTTGCGATAAAATTGATAATTTCTTGTGCGTTTAATTCTGCCATGTTCTTTAATTGCTACTACCAAAAAGTAGCTTTCCTTTCTTGATTTTATTTATAAGGTAGATCCAACTTCAATAAGTCAGCGTAAGTCTCACGTTTGACCACTAGTTTAGCCTGCTCATTTTCAACAAAAACAACTGCGGGACGTGGGTTACGATTGTAATTTGAAGCCATCGCATAACCGTATGCCCCCGTTGCTAACAGCGCGATGATGTCACCTGGTTTTGTTTCAGGTAAAGCTAATTTATCGATCAAAATATCCCCTGATTCACAGTATTTTCCAGCTAAATGCACTGTCTGAGTCACTTTGGCGTTTGGCTCATTAGCTAAAACAGCTGCATACTTAGCTTGATATAAGGCGGGGCGAATATTATCTCCCATGCCACCATCAACTGCTAAATACGATAAATGGTCTGGAATATCTTTTCGTGCCCCGACTGTATATAGGTTATATCCAGCTGGTCCTGTGATCGAACGCCCGGGCTCGATCCAAATTGCTGGAAGCTCCAACTCATATTCCAGCGCCTTTTGCTTTACCGCCTTAATGATCTGCTCGACAAATTTTTCTGGTGCCATCGGATCATCTTCAGCGGTATATTTGATACCAAAACCACCACCAACGTTGATAACTTTAGTTGTATAATCGTATTTTTGCTTCCAAGAATGAGCCACTTCCATCAATTTTTGACCAACTAACTCAAAGCCACCTAATTCAAAGATCTGGGAACCAATATGTGCATGGAGCCCTAAAACCTTGATCTGCGGGTCAGCCAGTAACTGAGTCAAAGCCTTATCAGCTTGCCCCGAAGCTAGATCAAACCCAAATTTACTATCGATCTGGCCCGTTTGATCATATTCATGCGTATGCGCTGAGATACCCGGAGTCACGCGCAAGATGACTTTAGCTTTAGCTTTTTGCTCCCGTAAGACCCTCTGTAGAAGTTCGATCTCATAAAAATTATCCACGATGATCACACCGACGCCGGCTTTGATCGCAAATTCAAGTTCAGCGATCGACTTATTATTTCCATGGAAACTGATCTTTTCAGCGGGAAAACCAGCTTTTAAAGCAGTTGCTAATTCACCACCGGAAACAACATCTGTATGACAATCCAATTCATTGATCACTTGGTAGATTGCTACCGAACAAAATGCCTTACTAGCATAGCTGACTTCATAGTCAACAGCTTGCTCTTCAAAAACTCGTTTAAATTTAGTGATCTGCTCCTTGATCAAAGCCACATCATATACGACCAATGGAGTTTGGTATTGATGGGCTAAGCTGATCGCATCTACACCGCCGATCGTCAAATGACCGGCGTTATTCGTTGGTAACGTCATAAGTTCCCCTCCAATAAATAAATTGCACAAAAAAAAGATCTTTTTAGTCCTATCGCCTAAAAAGATCTTGCTGGAATAATTGCAAAATTCTGTTTGATCGATAGCACTCCGCAAAGTTTAGTTTGCGACAGTCTGTGATCTCTTAAACCACAACCCAGCGTTAAGTGTCTATAAACACCTAAAACTTCGGCAACTTCCCCTTTCAAGGACCACTCAAACACTGTTATAGCAGCTAAAGAACCTTACTCATGTCAGTTGCGCCTCTTCGATTTAACATAATACTATAATTTTTAATGTGATACGTCAAGGGATTTTAATATTATTTTTTTGAAAATCGGTTTTTTTATAAAAAAATCTAGAATTTTATATATTTGACTCTTGTCATTAAAATTAAAAATGATACAATTCAGTTATCGAAAAATTAAAGCGAGATTGCCTCTCATCATACAAGATGGGGGAAAATAAGCCCTTATTCGCTTAAAAAATTGGAGGGATATTCATGATCAACTTAAAAAAAGTTCATGGATCACAGAATAGTTTTTTTATCTTAGATCAAACATTACTGACTACACCTTTGACCGAACAAGAATTGGTCACACTGACCAAAACACTCACGACTAAAACTTCCGGTATCTTAGGTGGCGCGGATGGCGTCCTAGTCGTTCAAAAGAGTTCTACTCCCAACACGGTGGCACAAATGCGCGTTATCAATGCTGATGGGAGCGAAGCATCAATGTGCGGTAATGGTCTGCGTACAGTTGCGCGTTATTTTGCCGAAAAACACGCGCTGACAGCTTTTAAAGTTCAGACTCGCCAAAGTGACCTAGAAGTCCAAAAACAAGCCGACCTAGCGCCTAATGTTCCTGCTTTTGGCGTTGAGATCTCACCCGTTCATTTTGAGAAGCGCTATCTTCCCTTTGATAACCTAGGAGCTGAGCAGGTCATCGATCGTCCCTTGGCGGAATTTGACCCTCAGGAAAAATTACACTTTACGATCATGGCCGTACCCAATCCCCACTTGATCAGTTTTGTACCCGATATTGAGAAAGCTGGAACATTTTTAGGCGAATTAGGCGCTAAGTTAAATGCCCCAAACCCGTATTTTCCAGATGGTGTCAACGTCAACTTTGCTCAGATCCTAGGTCCAAACAAGCTATTTGTGCGTACTTACGAACGGGGCGTAGGTTTTACTAATGCTTGTGGGACTGGAATGTCGGCTACAAGTTTAGCCTTTTATCTCAGTCATCCCGAGCACTGCGATCTCACGCAAGAGATAACAGTCTTCAATCCCGGGGGAATGGTCAAAACTAAAGTGCAACAATTAGATGATCAATTTAAGATCCAGTTGATCGGAAATGCAACTTTCACCCATGATATTTTAGTTGCTGAAAATCACTTACATCACAATACAGTTACTCCCAATGTTTGTCAGATCCAAGCGACCGGTGAACAAGAAGCTTACTTAAAATTTATCCAACATCTAAATGCCTAATATAATACTGGAGCCATGGTTGACTTCAAATCAACTATGGCTCCAGTATTTTTTAATACAAAAAAAGACCCCTGATATATCAAGGGTCGAAGCTAAAATAAGTCAATCTTATTTAACAGCATCCTTAAGCGCCTTACCTGGTTTGAATGCAGGTACCTTGCTTGCAGGGATTTGGATCTCTTTACCAGTTTGTGGGTTGCGACCCTTACGAGCTGCACGTTCACGAACTTCAAAGTTACCAAAGCCGATTAATTGAACTTTTTCGCCTTCTTTAAGGTAGTCTTGGATAGAACCAAAAACTGCATCAACTGCAACAGTTGCGTCCTTCTTTGTCAAACCTGTCTTTTCAGCAACAGTTTCGATCAATTGTGCTTTGTTTGCCATGTGTTTCACCTCCTCAAGTGAAGATAAAGATATAGGCATATCTTCTTGTCCATTTCTAAACTAGCCAGAAATGGTGAAACAATGACTAACAAATCATTGCTCAGTTAATAAGATAGCACAGAAAGCCTAATATAGCAACGTTTTTAATCATTTTTTTGAAAAAATAAGATAAATTTAGGCATAATTTTTTTAATTTTTTATCTTTGATTATTTACGCCGTCTTTCGATCACATGGATCGGTGTACCCTCAAAATCAAACGCTGCTCGGATCTGATTTTCCAAGAAACGTTCATATGAAAAGTGCATCAATTCTGGGTCATTAACAAAGACGACAAATGTTGGTGGCTTAGTGGCCACTTGAGTCGCATAGTAGACCCGCAATCGACGTCCATTGTCTGTTGGGGTTGGATTATGCGCGATCGCATCCATGATAACATCATTCAAGACAGCTGATGAGATACGGCGTTCATGGTTGTGATTTACACGCTCGATCAATTTTGGTAATTGTTCTAAGCGTTGATGCGTCTTAGCTGAAACGAATACGATCGGTGCATAACTCAAGTATTGGAACTCTTGCCGGATCGTCTTTTCAAACTCTTTCATCGTGTGGTTATCTTTTTTCAAAGTATCCCACTTATTGACAACGATGATGATCCCACGTCCTGCTTCATGCGCATAGCCGGCTACGTGTTTATCTTGTTCACGAATACCTTCTTCAGCATTTAAAACAACGCAAACGACATCAGAACGATCGATCGCACGCATGGCCCGTAAAACAGAATATTTTTCTGTATTTTCATAAACTTTACCTTTTTTACGGATCCCTGCAGTATCGATCATCGTAAATTCCGTTCCATCTTCAGCCACGAATTTCGTATCGATCGCATCACGCGTTGTGCCTTCAACGTTAGAAACGATCACGCGGTTTTCACCTAAGATCGCGTTGACTAAAGAAGACTTACCGACATTAGGGCGTCCGATAAAGCTAAATTTGATCGAATCATCTTGTTCTTTAGCTCCATCTTTAGGAAATGCCTGACAGACCTTATCTAATAAGTCACCCGTACCGATCCCGTGAGTTCCAGAAAGTGGCATTGGGTCGCCAAACCCTAATGAATAGAAATCATAGATCTCACTTCTAAGTTCAGGGTTATCTACTTTATTTACAGCTAAAATAACTGGTTTATCAGTTCGATATAAGATCTTTGCTACTTTTTCATCAGCATCCGTGACTCCTTCTTTGACGCTTGTCACAAAAACGATCACATCAGCTTCATCGATCGCGATTTGAGCTTGCTCGGTAATTTGGGCTAAAAATGGTTCATCCCCCATATCGATCCCACCTGTATCGATCAAATTAAAGGGTTGTCCGAGCCATTCGCTCTTCGCATAAATACGATCACGAGTCACACCAGGGGTATCTTCAACAATAGAGATCCGCTCACCAGCGATCCGGTTAAAAACCGTTGATTTCCCGACATTTGGACGTCCAACGATCGCAACGACTGGATTAGCCATTTTAATCACTCCTTATAATAATGTTTTAGCAAAAAAACTGACCCAAAACCTTTTACGCTTGGGCCAGTCAAAATGAATCTCAATTATGTGAGATTAGTCTTCATTTTTTAAGTCGTCACCGACTAAGTCGCCTAAAGTAAAACCTGTATCTTCTTCTGGAATTTCAACATGTTCTTCTTCGACAACTTCAACTTCTTTTTTATTAGCTGCTGGTTTTTCTTGTAAAGCTTTGATAGATAATGCTAAACGACGGTCTGCACCGTTAACATTCAAGGCTTTGACTTTAACGTCTTGGCCAGATGTCAAAACTTCATTTGGTGTAGCAATATGCTTGTGTGAAATTTGTGAAATGTGTACCAAGCCTTCAACACCTGGGAATACTTCAACAAATGCACCAAAGCTTGTCAAACGTTTTACCTTGCCATCAAGAACGTCACCTTCAGCAACTTTTTCTTCAATATTGTCCCAAGGTTGTGGCAATGTTTGTTTGATAGAAAGTGAGATGCGATCTTTTTCAGGATCGACAGCTAACACTTTGACCTTAACATCTTCGCCAACTTTCAAGACATCAGATGGCTTGCCAACACGTTCGTAGGAAATTTCAGAAACGTGAACTAAACCGTCAACGCCACCAAGGTCGATAAACGCACCAAAGTTAGTTAAGCGCGCAACTTTACCATCAAGCACATCGCCGGCTGCAAGTTGTGACATAACTTCTTGTTTCTTAGCTTCACGTTCTTGTTGAACGATTTCTTTATGAGATAAGATCAAACGGTTTTCGCTTGGTTCGATCTCAACGATCTTAAGTTCAAGTTCTTGACCCTTGTATTGGTTGAAATCTTCAACGAAATGGTCAGAAACCATTGATGCAGGGACAAAGCCACGAACGCCAGCGTCAACAACTAAGCCACCCTTTACAATTTGAGTTACAGGAACTGTGATAGTTTCACCTGCTTCAAATTTCTTTTCGATTTCATCCCATACTTTGCGGGCTTCGAGGCGACGTTGTGATAATAAGTAGCTACCGCCTTCTTTGTCAGAACCGATCTTAGAAATAACAACTAAGTCAAGCACATCGCCAACTTTGATGTTATCTTCGATCTCATCTGCTTTAACGCTCAATTCGCGTGCAGGAACAACACCTTCAACACCGGTGCCTTCGATCCCTACGATAACTTGCTTTTTATCATCAAATGCCAACACTTCGCCTTTGACAACGTCGCCAACCTTAACTGGTTTAACGCTGTTTAAAGCTTCTAATAAATCCTTGTTTTCTGATTCACTCATGGACTTTGTCCTCCTTAACGACTAACTCTAATAACCATTTTAACTGAAAGCAGTTCAAAATGCTAGTTAAATTACCTATTTCTCTGTATTTTTAACAATTTTCATGATTTCATCGGTAACTTGTGCAATATCTAGTGAAGTAGTATCCAATAAAATCGCATCATCTGCCTTAGTCAATGGCGAAACTTTACGGTGTGAGTCTTTATAATCACGGGCTTCGATCTCAGCTTCAAGTTTAGCTAATGGCGTATCGATACCTTTAGCTTGATTTTCTTTAAAGCGCCGTAAAGCTCTCTCGTGTACGCTCGCAACTAAAAAGATCTTTACTTGAGCCTTTGGCAAAACGGTCGTACCAATATCACGTCCATCCATCACGATCCCGCCTTCACTTGCGATCTGTTGTTGACGCTCAGTTAAATTTTTGCGCACACTTGGTTGAGCTGAGACAAGTGAAACATTATTAGTGATCTCTGGCAATCTGATCGCAGTTGTCACATCTGTTCCATCAACAAATACTAATTGTTCTGGGTCACTAGGCTTAAAGCTCAATTCCATCGTCTCGAGCATTTTCCCTAGAGCTTGATCATCATCTAGTGCAACACCTGTTTGGAGTGCTTTCCAAGTTGTGGCGCGATACATTGCGCCTGTATCACAATAAATGTAATTTAATTTTTTAGCGACTAACTTTGCAACGGTACTCTTACCTGCAGAAGCGGGCCCATCGATCGCAATTTGCATTTTTGTTTGCATACTATAATATACCCCATTTAAACAGATAAAAATGTGTCCCAAGAAAACTAAGGACACATTTTTATTGTTTTTCCTCTCTTTTATTATTCTAAAGCTTATTTTACACGAATCTGTTGTCCTGGTGAAATACTTGAATTAGCTGTTAAGCCTGGATTCAACTGCAATAACTGATCTAGCGTCAAACCATTATTGACCGCTACCCGATACAAGCCTTGCCCTGCTGGAACAGAGATGTACTGCTCTTGTTGGGAAGATTGTTCTTCTGAATGTTGCGATTCTTGTGAACTTTCAGCTGCTTGGTGTTCAGCATTTGCTTGATTTTCGTGATTTGCAGGCTGTTCGCTACTTGCTTGCGCTTGTGGTGTGCTATCAGTACTATCAGATTGCGTATCTGAACTCTTTTTTGACTTAGATTCTCTAGTTGTATCCTTCTTTTTGCTTGAACTTTTCTTAGCCACAGCCTTTTTCTTACTCGAAGATGATTTTTTTTCGCTTGAAGAGACCACTTCGATCGAATCATCGGTACTTACAGTTTGCCTAGAGGCCCGTTGTGAAACAAAGTAAAATACGATCGTACTTACAATGATGACCACAAAGACACCCAATAAGATCGTTGTCAGCATCGTATTTCGTTTATTGCTCTGCCGGCTAGCTCTACGCGAGTAATTTCCCTTATCATCTTTTATCTCTTCAAAGGTCTTTTCCCAAGGTTTTTTGGTGTGGTCGTTATTCTTTCGACTCATTTTTATTAAAATCCCACTATATAAATATGGAATCATGCTACTAAGATCACTTAGTGTCATGATCAAAAAGAAATATAGTTTTTTCCTTTCTTAAAAATTTATTATTACCATTAATGCCATACATGCATGGCAAACTATATAGTTTAGAAGCAATTATAATATCTCTTAGAGCTTGCTACATAAATTTATGATACCGCCGATAACAGTATAAAACAATATCAAAGTAATTAAATGTCAGCTCCACATTCTAACTTTTTAGTTGACATTCATAAACGATAGCTTGTTTTTACAATTAGCTCATAGTACTCACAAAACTACTAATATTACAAAATATAATAGCATAAATACTCCTAAAAATATATAAATAATCGCTTGAAATTCTCATTTAGTTAGTTTCTTTAAACAATTGCTGTAAGATCTCGCGATAGTCCAGCTCGTTTATTTCACCCACCTTTACTGCCGGCTCTCCTAATAAGCCAAGTTTTTCTAATGGGAGCGCTTGACCAGCGCCACAACAAGTTCCTGAGCCATGGATGTTTTCAACTTTATCACCAAAATATTGCGCGATAAATTGGCGTTTACAGTTACCAGTTTTAAGATATTGATGCATTTTTTGTAAAGCAACATTACGTTCAGTCTGACGCTTTTTCACCAATGTCTCTATCTGATCTTTTTGATAACCATTAGCTAACAGCCGTGCTAATAATTGCATTTCTTCACTGGGAAAGTTTTGGAGCAACTCTTGGTGTTTGGTAAAATACCGGATCTGTTGGGGGTTAGGCAAGGTTTTTTCAATCAAAAATTCCTGACGTTTTAGATCACCAGGCTCATATAGTAGCACTGCGATCCCAGGTTTCCCGTCACGCGAACAACGGCCGATCTCTTGCACATAAGCTTCAAGATCATTTGGCATGTGATAGTGGATCACATACCGGATATTAGGCTTATTGATCCCCATTCCAAAAGCACTAGTTGCACAAATAACATCTAATTGATCATTTAAGAATTGTTGTTGTACCAAAAAACGTTCTGTCAGCTCTAGATCAGCGTGATAAACTGCACTCTTGAATCCCTTAGTTACCAAATTTTCGTTTATTTCGTCAGCTTTTTTCTTACTTGAAAAGTAAATGATTCCCTTCCCGTTTAACTTAGGAAGTAATTCTAGGAGATACGCAAGTTTTTCGGGTTCATTTATAAAACTTTGTGTTCCTAGATAGATATTGGGCCGATCAACCGGATATCGGATCACATTTCCTGTCTGTGCTAATCCCAGACTAGCAGTTATATCTTGTGCTACTCTAGGAGTTGCCGTTGCAGTCAAGGCTAAAGTCAGGGGCTCATGTAGCTTTTTTCTGATTTTGCCTAAATTTAGATACTCAGGTCGAAAATCAGGTCCCCACTGCGAGATACAGTGGGCTTCATCGATGACAAACAGTCCTAACTCTAATTGACCAAGTGCGTTCAAAACTTCAGCCGAGCCCAACATTTCCGGTGAAACATAGATATATTGAAAACTAGCAATATTTTGTAATACAAATCTCTTCTCAGCAAAACTCAATTGTGAATTTAGAGCAACTACCGCTTTTTCACCACTGTACCGCAGTTGCTCGACTTGATCTTGCATCAGTGATATCAAGGGTGAAACGATCAATACTGAACGCTTTAGATATTTTCTGATAAACTGGTAGCACAGAGATTTTCCAGTTCCCGTCGGCAAAATAGCTAAAGTATCTTTACCAGCTAATAAAGACTCGATCGTCTCTTTTTGACCAGTTTTAAATGTTGGATAGCCAAATTCACTTTTCAAGATGGCTTCAAGCTTTTCTTTCACCTGCAATTATCCTTTCTATTTGGCATAAACGATACTCAAAAAATGAGATCTCAGGGTAGCTTTCATGCAATTGTTGAAACTTCCAGTCTAAGACTGGACAGTTTTCAAAAAGATCCACGATCTGCTTTTTTATCTTCGGTGACAACAACTGTTCTTTTGGAAAATCATCTGCTAGAATAGCTACATTTAAAAGATGTTCTTGGACTGTACTCTTCCGTATCCTTCGTAAATTTGCGATCTCTTCAATACTTTTACCCGCTAAAAACAAAGTATATGTCTTCTCTGTACTAGCCGGCAAGTTAGATAGGCGTTTATAATTCAAAACAAGCTTTGCCAGCTCAAAGTTTTGTTCAAGCAAATATTTAGCATATCGAGCACACATATCGCGCCAGCCCATCTCGATCTCAGCAATTTGTAGTCGATATCTTGCAGCTAATTGTGCTTTAGTCTGTCCTAAACGTCCATGTCCCGTTAATTGTTCACAAAAGAGTTGCGCATCCAACTTAGGCTCATGTGCTAAGAAATCAGTCAATGATGTCGTTATCTCCTCTAATAATGTAGCTTTTCCATATCGTCTGAACCAGTTTTTGAAAAGTTGTTGCGTTCTAAAATCATTGGTGATCGCAAAATATTTATTATTTTGATAGCTCAATTCTGACGCAACTTGAACTAATAAATAAAATTGCTTCTCCCAGCCCTTAAGATCAAATCCATTAAAAAAGGCCGGTTCACGCAAAAATTGGTGCTTACTTTTCAATTCTTCGACCCGTAATTTACCTTTAGCAGTCAAACACATCCCTTTCGAAGTCTCCACTAGCAACTTCTTTTGGCATAGTTCATCTAATGTAGGCTCGAAGTTATTTATATCTAGCGGTAAAGCAATGATATCTAAAAGTCCATATGCCCTCCCCCAAAATAAAGCCGAAGTCGTTAGATGGTTACTCAAGAGTTGACGAATGACGGCGGGGCGTCTCGGCTGACTCTCAGAGAAATAAAGCAACCATTTTTCTGATCCATAATCCATATGCCCACCTCCCACTAAAAGTCTTCACTATATAATATACGCTAAATTTGCTGATTTTTTTGCTAAACCTGAATAATTCTTCTAAATTTGTTTCAAACAACATAAGTTAGGTTAAAAATATTTTTTGTAAGGCACACCTAAAAAATACTTTTAATTTGGCTTAATAAGGTGTACAATGTCTAAGTACCTAAAAAAGGAAGGACGGTTTTTATTGTGGATAAAAAACACGAAAAACACAAACTCGTTGAATATGCGAATGGTCCCTCATTAGAGGAAATCAATGGTACTGTTACAGTGCCTAAAGGGAAAGGATTTTGGCGGACCCTATTTGCCTACTCTGGCCCAGGTGCCTTAGTTGCGGTAGGTTATATGGATCCAGGTAACTGGTCAACCTCCATCACCGGTGGACAAAACTTCCAATACCTATTAATGTCCGTTATCTTGATGTCAAGTTTGATCGCGATGCTTTTACAATACATGGCTGCCAAACTTGGTATCGTGAGCCGGATGGACTTAGCCCAAGCGATCCGTGCCAGAACAGGCAAGACGCTCGGGATCATTTTATGGATCTTGACCGAGTTAGCTATCATGGCTACTGATATCGCTGAAGTTATCGGGGCTGCGATCGCCTTATATCTCTTATTCGGTATCCCACTAGTATTTGCCGTATTTATTACCGTATTTGACGTTTTACTTTTGCTTTTATTAACAAAAATCGGTTTTAGAAAGATCGAAGCGATCGTTGTTGCTTTAATTTTAGTTATCTTGTTCGTCTTCACTTACCAAGTTGCATTGTCAAATCCTGATTGGGGTGCTGTTTTTGCAGGTTTCATTCCAACTTCACAAACTTTTGCAACTTCACCTGAAGTTCATGGTATGACACCATTGAACGGTGCCTTAGGGATCATCGGAGCAACGGTCATGCCACATAACTTGTACTTACACTCTGCTGTTTCCCAAACTCGTCAGATCGATCATAACAACGAAGAAGACGTTGCCGAAGCTGTACGTTTCTCAGCTTGGGATTCTAACATTCAATTGAGTGCTGCTTTTGTCGTTAACTCATTACTTTTGATCATGGGTGTAGCGGTCTTCAAGAGCGGTGCAGTAGATGATCCATCATTCTTTGGTCTTTACGAAGCTTTATCTGATACATCAATGCTCAGTAACGGTGTCTTGATCTCGGTTGCTAAATCAGGTATCCTTTCTGTACTCTTTGCTGTTGCCTTGCTTGCTTCTGGTCAAAACTCAACTATCACAGGTACATTGACTGGTCAAGTTATCATGGAAGGTTTCGTTCATTTGAAGATGCCACTTTGGGCACGTCGCTTGATCACACGTTTGATCTCTGTTATCCCGGTTTTGGTCTGTGTTTCACTTTCAGCTGGTCAAAGTGCTGAACAAGAACACGAAGCGCTAAACAACTTGATGATCAATTCTCAAGTATTTTTGTCCTTAGCCTTACCATTCTCAATGTTACCATTATTGATGATGACAAATAGTAAGACTGAAATGGGCGAACGTTTCAAAAACTCTCTTTGGGTCAAAGTTCTAGGTTGGCTTTCTGTCTTGACCTTAACGATCCTTGATTTCAAGGGCTTACCAGATATGGTGGCTGGTTTCTTCGGTGATAAGCCATCAGCTGCTCAACTTCAATTAGCTAACGGAATTGCTTATACCTTGATCGTTGTGATCGCAGCGCTCTTGATCTGGACAATGTATGAGCTATACAAAGGTAATAAGCGCTATGCTGAAAAATTAGCTGCCTACCAAGCAGGTAATAACAAATAATTGGCTGAAAAACTACTAGCCTAAGCTAAAAATATCCGATCAAATTCCATGTTTGAGAAATTTGATCGGATATTTTTATACTGTTAAATTCTAAATAAACAGGCTCATAGCAAAATTCTTTCGCTATGAGCCCTCTTTTTATTATGATTGGAGATATTTTTTATGTTCGATCCAAACACTTAACTTTTTATAGATCAAAATAAAAGCTGCACCGATCACGATCCCCTTGATCAAATTAAATGGTACGACTCCAAATAAAATCATCTGTCCTAAAGGAATGCTTAATTTCATCCCTAACAAGCTCATATATAGCGGGATCGTCACAAGCCAGTTAAGTAAGGCTAATACAACTGTTAAGCTCAGCGTGGCCCCTAAAATAGCTCCTACAACATTTTGCCATACCAATGACTTGTTTTTGAGCAAATAGTAAAGTGGTAAACAAAACGCTAACGTCGCCACAAAACTCAAGCTGACGCCGATCAATTGTGGTAATGACGGCCCTGTGATCAGAAAATACAACAAGGAACGTAGAAATGCGACCTGTATCCCACCTAATGGACCTAAAATAAAGAAAGCCAATAAGATCGGAATATCCGAAAAATCTAACTTCATAAAAGGTACGATCGGAACTATCACAAATGATAGAAACATCAAAAGATACGAGATAGCAGCTAAGCAAGCTGCTACTACCCAACGTTTTACTGCCAAAGCTAATTCCTCCTAAGAGGTCCATCTCACAGTAGATCCTATATCAAAAATAGACCCCTGTTGTTCATCTTGAGCAACAGAGGTCTATTTTCATCGGTAAAGCATCCACTCCACCCATGTATATAAAACCTATCTTCTTTCATCCAGACTTTAACTGTCGGTACTGGGATCACACCAGTTCAGTCCTCGCAATAAACGAGGAGTCGCGGACTTTTACCGCCGGTCGGGATTTACACCCTGCCCTGAAGATAAACCTAAATTATTATCACAGTTATTTTAGCATACTAACTTAAAAAAAACAAGTAACTTACTTATTTCCTAGCTCATAAAGAGCTTTTACTTCTTCACGTGTCAACTCACGATATTGCCCTGAAGTCAATCCAGCTAAGGTCAAAAAGCCATATGTTTCACGTTTGAGCTTCTTAACAGGATGTCCGACAGCTTGCAACATGTTCTTGACCTGATGATTTCGACCTTCATGGATCGTCAACGACACGATCGAAGTATCACTTTTTTTATCTAAAGACAAGATCTTGGCCTTAGCCCGGGCACTCTTTTTGCCATCTTTTAAGCGAACGCCCACACGTAGTTGCTTTAACTCATCATTTTGGACAATTCCTTTGACTTTAGCCACATAAGTCTTGTTGACTTTATAACGTGGATGCATCAAACGATTAGCTAGTTCTCCATCATTGGTCAATAAAAGCAGACCAGAAGTATCATAATCTAACCGTCCAACGGGATATACACGTTCACTATAATCAGTAAAGTAATCAGTCACCACTTTACGACCCTTATCATCTTTAGCCGCGCTGATAACGCCACGTGGCTTATAGAAAAGGTAATAGACCTTTTCTTCGCGTTCGATCAAGTGTCCACCGACCTCGATCACGTCATTTCCGTCAACTTTTTGACCTAATTCTTTGATGACCTTACCATTAACTCGAACCCGTCCGTCCAAGATCATCTTTTCACTGGCACGCCGAGAAGCCACCCCAGCGTTAGCCATCACTTTTTGCAGTCTTTCTGCCATTTTTAGTCACCTACTGCAGCAACTGCAGTTTTTTCCTTTCACTATCAACTACTCTTCATCATCTAATGCGTCGTTAAATAATGACATTAGATCATCTGAAGTAGCTTCATTTTTTTCGTCATCTTGTGGTAATTCAGGCAATTGTGCTAGCGATTCGATCCCAAAATAATTAAGGAAATTTTCCGTTGTTGCATACATGATCGGACGACCAGGAGCATCCATTCGACCAGCTTCTTTGATCAGATCTAACACTAACAGCTTTTGCAACATCCCACTTGATTGCACTCCACGGATCTCATCGATCTGGATCCGAGTCACAGGCTGTTTATAAGCCACTACGGCCAACGTTTCTAATGCAGCTGAAGATAATTCCGTCATTGCCGGTGATTCAAAATACTGTTTAACTAGCTCAGTCACAGCTTTCTTAGTCACCAACCGATAACGCTCTTCTGCATGGATCAACTTTAAGGCGGTGTTGGCATCCTGTTTATATTTTTTTTCGATCAAAGCTAACTGATCTAAGACAGCCGGTTTCATGATCCCTGTCAACTGTGAAAGCTCGCGCGCTGTTATGCCTTCATTTCCACTTACAAACAGCAAACTTTCTATTTTAGCTTGATTAGACAGCATTTACTTCACCACTCACTAATTTTATTGGTCCTAAAATATCTTCTTGTGTGGCTCTGATTGCTCCTTGTTTGACCAATTCAAGAAGTGCTAAAAAGGTCGTCACCACTAGCTCTAAGGCTGCATTTGCTGCAAACAGATCCTCAAATTCGATCGGCTCTTTTGCTTGCCTGACCAATTTTTCGACCCGCGTGATCTGATCTTTTAAGAAATAACGTTCTGATTCGATCTTGCGCATAACTGGTTTTTGGGCCTTACGTTTGAGCATCAAACGTGCAAATGCTTTCTGCAATGCAGTTATATCACAGCTATCAGGGTCAAGTTTCCCTAAACTAGCACCAGCTGGTACGAGCGCTTGTTCACGCGGATATAACTTCATCCTTTCATCAGCATAACCGCGCATATTCTGGGCAGCAGTTTGAAATGTTTGGTGTAATAGCAATTGTTGCACTAAACTTTCACGTGGATCTTCAACTTCATCGTCTGTTTGTAGGCTAGCTTGCTCATTTGGTAAAAGCATCTTACTTTTAATATTGACCAGCATCGAAGCTGTAACCAAATACTCCCCAGCAATGTCTAATTGCATTTCCTTTAACTGGTGCAAGTAGTCAATATACTGGGTAGTTATTTCCGCCATCGGAATATCATAGATATCCATTTGATTTTTCTTGATCAAGTGCAACAATAGATCTAACGGCCCCTCAAAATCAGGAACTTTAAATAGTAACTCTTTTACATTTGGCGTCGCTTCATTTTTCATTATGGTGCTCCCATTTAGCTATCAAGGACGAAGCTTCAATATTACCCATTATCTTCTTATCCGGATAGAGTTCGGCTAAATTATCTAGCATCAAAAAGCACAGTCCTTGACTTCTTTCCGTTGGTGTTACTGCTATCTGACGTACCATGATGAAATCTTCATTTATTTCGGTCCCTAAAACACCGACAAAATCACGATTCTCATTCTTCCATAAATATAGCACATGCGAGCTGTCAGCTTCGTACCATTCAATTTCCGTCTTCAAATTAGCGATCTCTTTTAAATCGGGGATAAACGATAACAATCCCATTGCGATTTTTTCATAGTCGCTTTTATACTTATAAAGCATTTTCTCCTCCAATAGCTAATTGCTCATCTGATTATGCTAGATTACCACAAATTCACGCGAAAGACAATCACGCATGCGGATGAGCTTCATTGTAGATCTTAGCTAAGCGTTTCTTAGATAAGTGCGTATAGAGTTGCGTTGTTGAAATATCTGCATGCCCTAATAGTTCTTGGACGATCCGCAGATCAGCTCCATTTTCTAAAATATGGGTCGCAAATGAATGTCGCAACGTATGTGGAGTCACATTTTTCTTGATCCCCGCCAATTTGACCTGCTGTTTCAAATTTTTCCAGATCCCCTGACGAGTCAATTGATTTCCGTGAAAATTTAAAAATAAATAATCATTTGGTGTTCGCAATAGTTTAGGACGCGCCGTTTTTAAATAGCGCTGGACCCACATTACAGCTGTATCTCCGATCGGGACGAGCCGCTCTTTTTGACCCTTACCTAGTGTTTGGATGATCCCTAACTCTAAATGTAGGTCAGCTAATTTCAAATTGATGACCTCACTGACTCGTAATCCAGTCGCATACATCAATTCTAAGATCGCACGGTCACGTAACCCCAATGGCTTTTCTACATCAGGTGTCTGAAGTAACATTTCAACTTCAGACACTGACAATACTTCCGGCAGATGGTTTTCTTTTTTAGGTAATTCGATCAGTTGCATCGGATCTTTAGTGACGAGCTCTTCTTGCATCAAATAGCGAAAAAAACGCCTTAAACTTGTAATACAACGACTGATCGTGGTCCTGGCTTTTTGATGTTGTAATTGGCTCTCTAAATACAACATGATCAGATCACGATCGACCTGAGTCAGCGTAACTTTTTTTTGCTCTAAAAATGCTGCAAACTGGCGCAGATCTTGCCCATAACTCAGAAGTGTGTTTTTAGATAGACCACGTTCGACCATGAGATAATGCAAATAATCAGCTATCACTTCAGATGTTGGAGGCATCGTCTTTCACTTCCTTGATCACTTGTTTTCGTTGACAATCTTGACAAATACCCAAAAAAGTTAGCCGATGATCTGTGACCTCAAAATGATATTGCCGGGCGAGTCGTTCTTCAACGTCGATCAGCATATCTTCGTAGATCTCAGTCACATTGCCACAAACACTACATACAAGATGATGATGAAAATGTCCCTTATCACTTGTTTTTAGGTCAAAGCGTGCGATCCCATCTTCAAAACTTATCTTATTGACGATCTGGATCTCGGCCAAAACGTCCAAGGTCCGATAAACAGTTGCTAAACCAACTTCAGGATGTTTTTGATGGAGTAAGGAATAAACCTCTTCGGCCGAAAGATGCCTAGCTTGATGCTCAAGTAACACTGCGATCGTGGCTCTTCTTTGAGGTGTTAATTTAAAACCTTGTGCATGTAACTTTTGTTCGATCTTTGCTAACTGATCCAAGGTCATCCTTCCTTTCTATACTCTATTTGACTAAGATCAAATATCCATCTCGTTGCACAACTAAGCCAGCTTTCATCAAATGCCCAACTGCGCGTTTAAATTGTCCTTTACTGATTCCAAAATAGACTTTGATCTCAGCCGGATCACTCTTATCTGTAAACGGCAAACGGCCTTCTGCATTATGTTGTAAAGCAGCTAGAAGCATTTGCGCATCATCACTGATAGCTTCATAAGCACGTGGACGTAATGAAAGATTCAATGTCCCATCTGGTCTTATCCCGATCACTCTGGCCTTAACTTCTTGACCTAAACGCGGTTCTTGATCACGTTCTGACGGATGAATAAAGCCTAATTGGTAATCTTTAGTAATGACATATGAACCCACCATCTTCAAACGGTAGACCGTTGCGATCACGTCTTTATTCATCATCTTTTGACTTGCAGCATCACCTACAGCTTTAAACATCTCCATTGTAGCTAATTCGCCCCAAAGACGGCCTTTATCATCTACACGTAAAGCGATCATCAAACGGTCGCCTGCTTTAGGCCAAAGATTTTGCAATTCAGGTAAAGTATCAGTCGAAACTACGATGTCTTTGTTAGGTAGACCGATATCAACAAAGACCCCTAAGCCACGTTGGACCTTCTTTACTTCACCCCATGCATAACGATCAAAACCACTCTTGGGTTCAGTTTTAGTCAACTGTAATTCATGATCTTCATTTTCATAAGCAAAGCCTGAGATCATAGCCCCTGGTTTAGGTAACTTCAAAAGTTCGCTCTTGGCGATCCTAAAAGTTGTTCCTTCTTTTTGCGCAAAAACATAATCTGCATTTTCATCAATGACCATAGCAGTTATATTGCGTCCAATTAAATTTTTTAACATTATTATTATGCTCCCTAACTATTCTGACTAGAAACTTCTTTTTCTATTTTACCTAAAAACACTATGGATTGCGAATTGTTGCGTTAAATATATCATAGATTATCATTATGTTCTCAGAAAATAGTGTTCTATCTCAACTTTTTTAACATATTATTTATCCGGACAGGTCATAAGTGTTGGGCAAAGAAATTTAATAGTAAGATAACAGACAAAACTGCACCAAAAACTAATCCTCCCAGAAGATAGGCACCAATAAGCATGAGCTTGAGCAAGAACGGAATAAGCCAAAGTTTAAGTACTACCGCGCCAACAATAATTGTTATTAAATAACTTATCACACCTACGACTTTATTTTTAGAACAATAACTCAGATAAGCATTAAATAACTTAGTAAGCTCGTTCCATAATTTACATACTTTCAAGCCTGTCTTCGTTTCAACTAACAGCTGATAGATCAAATTAGTCATCATTCTGTCCCCCTTTAGAGAACACTTCTATCAATATTTCCATAAATACCCATTATACTAAATAAAACTAACTAAATTTTCTTCCGAAAAACGACTACTGTCAAGTACTGCTACTCATTTTCTTTAATAATTAGAAACACCACAAAAATTGCTTATTCTTGCTAATATGGAATAGTTTCATTCCCAACACAAAAAAGAACCCTTGATATATCAAGGGTTCTAGCGTTAAAATAAGCGAATGTTATTTAACTTGGCTCATAACTTCTTCTACAAAGTTATCAGCTTTCTTTTCGATACCTTCACCAACTTCGTAACGAACGAAGGCTTTGACCTTGCCGTCCTTAGAAGCCATGAATTTAGCAACTGTCAAGTCTGGATCCTTAACAAATGCTTGGTCATCCAAAGCAACTTCAGCAAAGAACTTGTTCAAGCGACCTGCAACCATCTTTTCGATGATGTTTTCTGGCTTGCCTTCGTTCTTAGCTTCTTCAGTTAAAACTGCTTTTTCGTGTTCTACTTCACTAGCAGGCACTTGGTCGCGGTTAACGTACTTAGGATTGATAGCCGCAACGTGCATTGCAACGTCTTTAGCAGCCACTTCATCAGCACCTTCAACAACAGTTAAAACAGCGATCTTACCACCCATGTGTAAGTAAGCACCGAAGTTTTCGTTGTCAGCTTTTTCAACCAATTCAAAGCGACGCAATGTGATCTTTTCACCGATAACTTGTGTAGCTTCGATGATTTCTTCGTTGATCGTACCTTTGTCAGTCTTGATAGCCAAAGCAGCTTCTAAATCAGCTGGTTTGTTTTCTGCGATCAAACCTGCAACACGTTTTACAAGGTCCTTGAATTGTTGGTTTTGAGCAACAAAGTCTGTTTCAGCGTTGATTTCAACAACTGCAGCTGTGTTACCTACAACTTCAACATCAGCTAAACCTTCAGCAGCAACACGGTCGCTCTTCTTAGCAGCCTTTGCCATACCTTTTTCACGCAAGAAATCAATAGCCTTGTCCATGTCGCCATCAACAGCAACTAAAGCTTTCTTAGCATCCATCATACCTACGCCAGTTTTTTCGCGTAATTCTTTTACTTGAGCAGCAGTAACTTTTGCCATAGCCTAGTGGCCTCCTTAGAGTGATTAATTTGGAGTACTTTTGGCATAAAAACCATGGTGTATCCAAACCATAAATTTAAAAAAGGCCATCTCAAGACTAAGGCCAAAATGCCTACCTAAAACCTGAGACAGCCTAAGTTTATTAACTATTCAGCATCTGTATCGTTGTTGCCTTCAACAACTTCAACGATTTCTTCGATGGATTCAACTTCTTCGCCGTTAGCAGCTTGGAAAGTTTCTTCTGAAACAGGTGCATCATCTTCGCCTTGACGACCTTCGATGACCGCATCTGCCATCTTAGATGTGATCAAACGTACGGCACGGATAGCATCGTCGTTTGATGGGATCTTAACATCGATTTCATCTGGATCAGCGTTTGTGTCGACCATAGCAACGATAGGAATGTTAAGCTTTTGTGCTTCCTTAACAGCGATACGTTCCTTGCGAGGATCCACGATGAACAATACATCAGGGATACGTGGCATATCTTCAATACCACCAAGGAATTTTTGAAGACGATCGCGTTCTTTGATCAACAAAGCAACTTCTTTCTTAGGTAACACTTCAAATGTGCCATCTTCTTCCATTGCTTTGATCTCTTTCAAACGTTTGATACGTTTTTGGATCGTGTTCCAGTTTGTCAAAGTACCACCTAACCAACGATGGTTTACGTAGTATTGACCTGCACGTTTTGCTTCTTCTTCGATCGCATCTTGTGCTTGTTTCTTTGTACCAACAAACAAGATAACACCATCGTTAGCAGCAGCATCTTTCATAAAATCGTAAGCATCGTCGATCAACTTAACAGTTTTTTGTAAGTCGATGATGTAGATACCATTACGTTCTGTGAAGATGTACTTCTTCATCTTAGGGTTCCAACGACGTGTTTGGTGACCAAAATGTACACCAGCTTCAAGTAATTGTTTCATGGAAATAACAGCCATTACAATTAACCTCCAAAATAGTTTTTATTATCCTCCCCTATGTTCAACGATCAAAAAACTCAAATGAGCACCCTTTTGACCATCGCATAAGGTGTGAATTGTACCTTTATAGGCACTCTCGATATTATAACCTACTCCTAGAGCAATTGCAAACGTTTCTGTTAAAAAATCAAGCTTATTTTGTTTGAACTAAAGTCGGGGCCGTTCCAGTCTCGATCACTGATTTAGCCGAATCTAATGAGATATTGACCATATTTTCAACAGCTATTTCAGTGTAAAAGGCAATGTGTGGCGTCATCACAACGTTATCTAACGCAACTAACTCTTTGAACAGTTCATCTTCAACACCCGTTTCATTTAAATCGTGGTTAAAGATCGGTGTCTCAAATTCATACGTATCTAAACCAGCACCACCTAATTTGCCACTCTTCAAAGCTGCAAGTAAAGCATTAGCATCGATCAAAGAACCGCGCGCAGTATTGATGATATAAGCGCCATCTTTCATTTTTTCGATCATTTTAGCATCGATCAGATGTCCATCTTTGTCAGAGCCTGGCATATGCAAAGTCAACACATCGGCTTTAGCCACTAGATCTTCTAGCGTATCAACATAGATACCTTCACTTTCCAATTTAGGATCATGATAGGGATCAAACGCCAAGATCTTAGCACCAAAGCCCTTATAGATATCGATCGCAGCTTTACCGATCCGCCCCGTGCCAACGATCCCGATCGTCAAAGCTCTGATCTCTTTACCAACAAAGGGAGCCCAGCGATAATCATTGGAAGCCATTCGCTTGCGGAAAATATTTTGATTACGCAACAATTGTAGTAAGATCGTTACTGAAAATTCAGCGATCGCATTAGGCGAATATGCCGGCACATTAGTTACCGCGATCCCATATTTCTTAGCTTCAGCTAGGTCTAGATTATCGACCCCGACATTTCTGATCGAAACATCTTTGACACCATAACCAGCCAAAGTCTTAAAAAGATCCGCTGGATACGTCCCAGTCTGAAAGCTGATAACAGCATCATATCCCTTGGACAAGCTCAAATTTTCGGACGTAACTTCATCGGCAACTAATTTTATTTCAATATTATTTTTTTGAGACCAATTTTCAAAATAAGCACGTTCATCTTGACGTACATTATAAGCAATAAACTTCATAACGAACTGCTGCACCAAATGTGACTCCAAATGAAGAAATGCAGCCTTCCTTTCTTGAATTTTAGCTAACTTTTCTTGATGATCTCACATTTTAACTTCAAATCTAAAGTTAGCACTTCAACTCTTACTATAACATAAGTCTATCTTAACAAATATTTCTCAGCTACTCCATGTTCACGCAAATAGCTTTCCTTTTGTTGGCGTGTTAGTTGTTTGAACGCATATTCTTTTTTAAGTGCTAAACTTTTAGTCGCAAATTGCTCATGGTAGATCATTTTCACCGGGCGCCGAACACGGGTATACTTAGCTCCCTGTCCACTATTGTGAGTCATTAAACGCTGTTTGAGATCAGTCGTAAAGCCTGTATAAAAAGTAGCATCCGCACAGCGTAAAACATAGAAAAAATACTGTTTACTCTGCTGTTCCATATAAAATTTCCCTCATCTCCGGTGTATATTCATCATTTGCCTGATAAACTGTGATCGGAGACATAAAGCGCAACCCGCCTTTGCGTCCATCTTTGATCGCTTCGACTAAGACCATATTAGCTTCACGACCTGCTTTAGGATAGACTAGTTGGATCTTCTTAGGAGCTAGCCGATTTTTTTGCATGCATTCAAAGATCTCCCACAGTCTATCGGGACGATGAACAAAATAAGCTTTACCTTTAGTTTTTAAAAGTGCACTACTCATTTCGATCGTTTGAGCTAAAGTCACCGTGATCTCATGGCGGGCCAATGCCAGATAAGGGTTAGGATTTTTTTTGCTAGTTGGAAGATCCGAAAAGTACGGGGGATTACATGTGACCGTATCAAAGCTATCTTTTTTCAAATGCGTCAACGAATCGTTTAGATCAAGATTCAAGACAGTCAGCTGTTTTTCTAAAGAATTTAATTTAACACTACGTTCAGCCATTTCAGCTAATTTAGGTTGGATCTCGACAGCCACGATCGAAGCTTTAGTTTTGTTTGTCAAAAATAGACCAACTGCTCCATTTCCCGCACAGAGATCGACTACTTTGCCATTTTCTTTTTTTGTTGGCTCGGCAAAATGGGCCAGTAACACTGCATCCAAAGAAAAAGAAAAAACTTTTGAGCTTTGAATTATTTTGATATCGTTAGCGTATAACTGGTCGATCCGTTCATCTTCTCTCAATTCGATTTTATTCAAATCAAAACACCTTCTTTTACTCTTTAACGTGACTTGCAATTTTAAGATAAATTTAGCATACTAAAAAATGTATAATAAATAAATAGTGCTGTCCAAGTATTGAAGCCACTTGAAAGTTAAACTGTGAGCCGGCTAGCAGCAGCGCTATCTAAGAAAGGAAGGCTATAGAACTTTCAAATATCTCACAGTCTATAGCAGTAAATACCATGTTTTATTCATTTATTCGAGGCCTAGTTAGGTTTCTTGTTTATCTGATCAACGGTAAACCAAACTTTGAAGGCAAAGAAAACTTACCTTCAGGAAATTATATTTTGGTTGGCCCACACCGCACTTGGTTTGATCCCTTGTATTTTGCCTTAGCAGCTTCTCCTAAAAAATTCAGCTTCATGGCAAAAGAAGAACTTTTCAAAAATCCAATTTTGCGGTTTATCCTAAAACATGCCAACGCTTTTCCAGTCGACCGAAAAAATCCTGGTCCCTCTGTGATCAAGACCCCAGTCAAGTTGCTTAAAAAAAGTGATCTTTCTTTGATCATGTTTCCTTCTGGGACTAGACATTCACAGGAAATGAAAGGGGGCGTCGTTTTGATTGCTAAAATGACTGGTGTCCCGATCGTTCCTGCCGTTTACCAAGGGCCCTTGACCTTAAAAACACTCTTTAGCCGTAAAAAGACAACTGTTCGCTTTGGTGAACCGATCTACGTTGATCGCAAAACTAAATTGACCGATGAGACCCAAGCAACGATCATCAATGAAATGGAACAAGCCTTTACCAAACTGGACAAAGCGATCGATCCAAACTTCCACTACATCGATCCTACAACAAAAAAATAACTAAAAATAGGTTGGACTCGCAAGTCACAACCTATTTTTAGTTTTAAATTACTTTTTAGACATATTTTGCTTCATTGAAGCCATCATTTGATGAAGTTTCTTTTCAGAAGGCTTTTGCCCCATCTGAATCATCATCGTCCGCAACATCTGTTCATTGATCGGCGGATTTTTCTTCAAATAGTCTTCCATGTACTTACGAGCAGCAAAGAAACCACCAACAAAGCCAAGGATAAGCGCTAAGACTACAAGTACGATCCAAATTCCAGTAGACATTTCAGCACCCCCTTCTCATTATATTCATTCAACTACTTATTCTACACAAGTTATCCTTAAAAATAAAGCGTTAAACGGCTTTAATTATCACGCAAACCACGTTCACGTTGGATCTTTTTGACCTTTTCTGGCGTAACTTCATTGCCATCTTTATCGTAGACTTGTAACATTTCTACGTGACTACGGAAGTTTTCTCTAAACATCGCTAAGTAAGTCTTACGCAATTCTTGTTGTTCTTCTTTTTCAGCTTCTGTTAGCGTGCCTTCTTTTTTCTTTTTAGATAATTCATTGATGCGATCGATCAGTTCTTGGGGGATCGCACCTTTTTTTGCTTCCGTCGTTTCTGACGCTTGTTCTAATTTTTCGTCTTTTTCCATGTTAAATTCCTCTTTTCCAAGATGATCTATCATTTATATTCTATCTCAAAATTTTAAGAAAGTCATTAACTTAGTCACTTTCTCTAGATAAAGCAAACGCTTGTTTGTAACTGTTGGTTTTCTATGTTATAATTACCCTATAAAAATGTATTGAGGTGTTCAAAATGACAAAAGCATCCGAAAAAAGACAGCTAAACATTTTGCGTTTTATCTACAATACAGTTGAGAGCAAAGGTTATCCACCGACTGTACGCGAGATCTGCCAAGCAGTCTCCCTTTCTTCGACCTCAACTGTACACGGTCATTTAGCACGCTTAACTAAGAAAGGCTTTCTTAAAAAAGATCCTACTAAGCCACGGGCAATGGAAGTTACTCCAGCTGGTCTAGACGCTTTGGGGATCAAAACGACCTTAAATGAGATCCCCGTTGTCGGAACGGTAACTGCAGGGATGCCGATCTTAACCGTTGAAGAAACAACTGATTATTTCCCATTACCACCTAATTTAAGCGATGCCAATGATTTGTTCATGTTGAACATCCGTGGTGAAAGCATGATCGATGCTGGGATCTTAGATGGTGATCAAGTTATCGTTAGAAAACAATCTGCTGCTGACAATGGTGATATCGTGATCGCCATGACCGAAGACGATGAAGCAACGTGCAAGCGATTCTACAAAGAAGACGGATATTTTAGATTACAACCTGAAAATGAAACGATGGATCCGATCATCTTGGATAATGTCGTAATTTTAGGCAAAGTCATTGGGCTCTACCGTGATATGATCTAAAGTCAATATTTTAGCAACTAGGAGTTTACCGACTTCTAGTTTTTTTATTCAAAAAAAAGATGCCTCAAAGTGCATCTTTTAGAACTATTTACTTGCCTTAGCCATTTTTAGCAATTCTTCTGCATGTTCTAGCGTCAAAGTCGTGATCGAAGAACCCGATAACATTCGGGCTAATTCTTCGATCCGTTCCTTATCGTTTAAGATCGTCAGCGAAGTTTCAGTCCGACCATTAGCTACATGCTTAGCAATAAAGTAGTGATGGTCTGCCACAGCTGCGACCTGTGGTAAATGCGTGATACACAACACTTGCGAATTAGTTGCGATCTGACTGATCTTTTCTGCGATTGCCTGGGCGACGCGCCCACTGACTCCAGTATCGACCTCATCGAAAATAATACTCGTCACACCCTTATTTTGGGCAAAGATCGTCTTTAGCGCGAGCATGATCCGCGACAATTCACCACCAGAAGCGATCTTTGCTAAAGCGCCCATTTCTTCTCCGGGGTTAGTTTGAATGTAAAATTCGACCCGATCAAGCCCAGTCTCAGTCAATTGCCCGTTCTCTGGTAAAAAACGTACTTCAAAAACAGCTTTATCCATATAAAGCGCACTTAATTGCTGATGTATCTCATTTTCAAGGCGTTTAGCAGTCTGTTTGCGTAACTCGCTGATCTCTAGTGCTAATTCTTTTGCCTTGGCGTGAGCTTCTTTGACCTGTTCGACTTGCTGCTCTAAGTTTTCATCGCTTTGTTGCATCGTTTCAAGCTCGTGTTTTATCTTATCGTAATAAGCCAAGATCATTTCGATCGAATCACCATATTTACGCTTGAGCTGATGGATCGTTTCGAGCCGTGCCTCAATTGAATTTAGCAGTTCTTCATCCCACTCCAGATCACTTAATTGCCCTGAAACTTCATGTGCTGCATCTTGCAGATTATAAAAAGCATCAGAAACCTTTTCGTAGATCGCGGCTAATTCAGAATTGAACTCAGCCACATCTTCTAATTCACTCATGACATTTCCTAGAACGCTCATCACATCTAATTCTTCACCATTTAGTGCTTGATAACTCATCTCTAAGGCGTGATGGATCGTTTGATAATTATCTAATTGACGTTTTTGTTCTTGGAGCTCTTCTTCTTCGCCCTCGTGTAACTGCGCCTCACTGATCTCATTAACTTGAAATTGTAACATATCGAGTCTTTGAGCCCACTCATGCGCATTTTTCTCGCGTTGCTCCAGTGCTTGCGAAAGGCGACGATAATTGGCATAAAGTGCCTGGTATTGTGTCAATTTAGCTAGGATCTCAGGCTGATAATTATCAACTAGGGCTAAATGGCGCTCAGGATCCATCAATTCTTGATGCTCATTTTGTCCGTGGATATCGATCAAGGTTTGCCCTACCTGCCGTAATGTGCCCAAATTAACCAAAACACCATTTATCCGGCAAACATTTTTACCACTGCGATAAATATCGCGTTGTAAGATCAAAACGTCATCTTCACATTCGATCCCAAATTCATCTAAAAGCTCATATGTGCGCGTCGCTTTAGGAATGGTAAATTGCCCCTGGAGTAACGACTTATTAGCTCCCTTGCGGATAAAATCACTCGAGCCACGTCCACCTGCTAGTAGTCCTAAAGCATCGATAATAATAGATTTACCAGCCCCTGTTTCACCAGTCAAGACCGTCATATTCGTTCCAAAATCAACGGTCAACTGCTCAATAATTGCAAAATCACGGATCATTAATTCTTGTAACAAAGTACTTTCCTGCTGTTGCTAAGAGTAACAGTTTTTCCTTTCCCAAAATCTAAAAGTCCTATTTATCATCGATCAAAGCCAATAATTTACGCTCGATCTGCAATGCATCCTCATTTGAGCGTGCAAAGAGCATGATCGTGTCATCATCGCCTAAAGTAGCAAAGACTTCATCATAGTTCATTTGTGAGATCAAGCTCGAAAGCGCTGGCCCATTACCAGGCAAAACTTTGACCATACATAGATCACGGTGACAGTCAGAAACAAGATAGGCGTCACGCAAAACTTTCCTTAGTTTTTTTTCGGTATTATCCTTCTTGGTCGTCGGTAAACTATACCGATATGATCCATCTGGCGTTGGGACTTTGATCAACTGCATCTCTTTTACGTCACGTGAGATAGTAGCTTGAGTCACTTCAACTCCCTTAGCTGAAAGGAGACTAACAAAGTCTTCTTGCCGATAAATCGCATTATCCTGGATCATTTTTTTAATAATTCGTTGTCTATCTTGTTTTCTCACTGAGAAATCATCCTTCCTACCTACTTATCTTTTTGATGAAGTAATGTTTGATGGGCTTGTTTGATCACCGCACTTGGATCGACATTCGCACTGATCGTTGCAGTCTCTGAGGTTGAACGCAAATGAACTAAAAATTCAATATTTCCTTCACCACCCGTGATCGGTGAAAAATCAAGGTCTAAAACATCATAGCCTGCTTTGACAGCAAAAGCGATCAACTCTTGGACTACTTCTAAATGAACCTTTTCATCCCGAACGATCCCATGCTTACCGACCTTTTCACGCCCCGCCTCAAATTGAGGCTTGATCAAAGCCACCACGTCTCCGCCCGGCTCCAAGATCGCATGTAAAGTCGGCAAAATAAGTTGTAAAGAAATAAAAGAAACATCGATCGTCGCAAAATCAGGGCGTCCAGCAGTAAAATCTTCTAATTTACTGTAGCGAAAGTTAGTATTCTCCATCACAACGACTCGCGGATCTTGGCGCAACTTCCAAGCTAATTGATTAGTTCCCACATCGAGAGCATAACTCAACTTAGCCCCTTTTTGTAAGGCGACATCAGTAAAGCCCCCCGTAGATGAACCAATATCAAGGACTGTCTTATTTTTGGTACTTAGTTTAAAGACTTTGAGCGCTTTTTCAAGCTTTAAGCCACCACGACTAACATAAGGCATTTTTTTACCCTTAAAATGTAATTTGACACTTGGATCGATCTTTTCACCTGGTTTATCTAAGCGTTCTTCATTTTCACCTAAGATCTCGCCTGCCATAACTGCACGTTTTGCTTGTTCGCGTGTCTCGAATAGACCCTGCTTGACCAATAATACATCTACACGTTCTTTTTTCATACTTACATCCTTACTTATAATTTAAAATACTCTAGCACTTGACGCAAAAGAGAAGTCTCAAAACCACTTCCGGCTAAAAACTCAAGTTGATCTTTTGCTTGTTCCAACGTATCAGCTAGCGCTTGCTTAGCTCCCTCTAGTCCTAAAAGGCGCGGATAAGTATTTTTATTTTCCGCCACATCCTTATTAGCTGTCTTACCCAACTCGGCAGTCGTCGCCGTTACATCTAAAATATCGTCATAGATCTGAAAGGCTAGACCAAATTTTTGGCCAAAAGTAACTAATGCCTGCTCTTGTTTTGGAGTCGCTCCACCTAAAATGGCACCGGCAAAACAAGCATACTCCAACAATTGTCCGGTCTTGTTTTTATGGACTTGCATCAACTCAGCTAAAGTCAACGTGGTCTTTTCACCTAAGATATCACTGGTTTGGCCTGCGACCATCCCATTTGCCCCTGCAGCTTTGGCGAGTTCAGCCACCAAGGTAACACGTTTTTTAGGTGACAGCTTTGTTTTAGCTATCCAACCAAAAGCCTCAGTTAAAAGGGCATCACCTGCTAAAACCGCTATATCTTGACCAAAAACTTTATGATTTGTCGGTTTTCCCCGTCGGAGATCATCATTATCCATCTCAGGTAGATCATCATGGATCAAAGAGTAGGTGTGCAGAAATTCTAAACTTCCCGCCACACTCAAAACATCTGGATCGATCTTTTTGCCTAAACTTTGACAGATCAACATGATCAAAAGCGGTCTGATCCGCTTACCACCCGCTTCAAGCGAATATTGCATAGCTGCTTGTAGCGTCTTATTCTCAGTAAATTGCGCCAAGTAATGTCGCATATGCTGTTCAAGCAAAGGGATCATTTTATTTTGAAAAGTTGCTAACTGCATTTTTCACTCTCTAGGTATGGGATCATCAAGAAAACCTAGATTCCTTCCTTGTTTACTTTAACAGTATTGCTCCCACCAAATTTCTCACAATACACAGCTAAATCTCAGTCATTGTTTGCTTCAAAGACGACTTCTTGACCTTCTTCGTTGATAACTTTGGTCAGAGTATCCTCGGCATTTTGGAGGGTCTCTTGTAATTTTTTACTCAAAGCTACCCCTTTTTGGAATTGTGCTAGCGCTTCTTCTAAAGGAACATCGCCTTGCTCAAGTTTGCCTACGATCGCTTCTAACATTTGTAATTCTTGTTCAAAAGTTAAATTATTTTCTGTCATTTTTTCTTCATCCCATCAATTTTAGTAACTTTAGCCTTCACACTACCATCGCTCAAATGCAATTTGATCTCCGAACCGACCGTCAGATCAGATGTCTTTTTGATGATCTTTTCATCCGCTGTGACGTAAGAAAAGCCACGTCCCATGACACGTAACGGACTCAACATATCCAAGGCATTAGTAGCCTTTATCAAACGTTGCTCCCTATCACCAACATACTTTTCCGTTGCCCGGAATAGATCTTTTTTGAGTTGTACCACTTGTTGTTTATGCAAGTTGATCGTATCTTTTGGCGAAGAACTCTGCAAACGCGTCATCAACTCCGAAAATGACTTTTCTTTTTGATATAACTGTTCCCGGTAAGCCTGTTTGAGTCGATTCTGGTAACCATCAAGCTTTTGAAGGTAGCCTTCATACAGACGGTTTGGTTGCATAAAAACGTAAGAATTTTGCAATTTTTGTAGCCGTTGGCGGCGTAACTTCAGCATAGCTTGATAACTTTGGATCAAGCGCAACTTATCTTGTTTGATCCGTAAGATCTCGTCTTCTAAGACCGGTGTTGCCAATTCAGCTGCTGCAGTAGGGGTCGCCGCTCTGACATCAGCTACTAAATCAGCGATCGTCGTATCGGTTTCGTGTCCAACCGAAGAAATGATCGGGATCTGGCTTTCAAAGATCGCTCGGGCAACTTTTTCTTCGTTAAAGGGCCATAGATCCTCGATTGAGCCCCCACCACGACCGATAATGATCGTATCAAAATCTCCTCGAGCATTGACCTCTTTTAAACGTCCAACTAATGAATCAGCTGCTTTTTCGCCCTGAACGACTGCGGGAAATAAAACTAGTTGTGCGATTGGATACCGCCGTCTAGTAGTCGTGATGATATCACGGATGACTGCGCCCGATGGACTAGTGATCACTGCGATCCGTTTAGGAAAATGGACTAATGGCCGCTTAGGTGCGCTAAACAACCCTTCTGTGGCTAATTTAGTTTTTAATTGCTCAAACGCTTGATACAAAGCGCCCACACCATCTGGTTCCATCTTCTCGATCGTGATTTGGTAATTTCCACTAGGTTCATACAGATCTACTCTTCCGACCACTAAGACTTTCATTCCATCTTCAACATTGAATTTCAGTTTGTTAAATGCCGATTGAAACATGACTGCATCTATTTTAGCACCATCGTCTTTTAAACTAAAATATTGATGGCGGGGACGCAAACGGAAATTTGAGATCTCACCAGTCAGATAGACACGATTCAAATATGGATCAGCACTGAATTTTCGATGTAAATACTTAGTTAGTGCAGTGACGGTCAAATATTGATCTTTTTCCATTAGCTATTGCTCTTTTCTGCCAATTCAAGCGTTTGTTGCATCAACATCGCGATCGTCATCGGTCCAACGCCGCCGGGAACTGGTGTCAAATAAGCTGCCTTAGTTACAGCACTAGCTTGTTTGACATCACCGACTAATTTGCCGTTAGCCAAACGGTTGATCCCAACATCAATCACAGTTGCGCCTTCCTTGATATAAGTCTCATCGACCATTTCAGCTCGTCCCGTTGCAACGACTAAAATATCAGCCTGGCTAGCAACTCTTTGAAGATCTTTAGTCTTGCTATGCGCCACAGTGACGGTAGCATCTGCATTTATCATCAAAGCAGCTAAAGGACGTCCAACTAAATTACTGCGTCCGATGATCACAACATTTTTACCAGCCACTGGGATCTGATACTCTTCTAATAGGACCATAATGCCACGTGGGGTACATGGTAAAGCTTTAGGCTGGTCCATAAAAAGATGGCCTAAATTTTCGGGATGCAAACCATCAGCATCCTTTTTCGGATCGATCCGTTCGATCACTGCATTTTCATCAAGCTGTGCTGGTAACGGCATCTGCACCAAGATCGCATGGACTGTTACATCGCCATTCAACTCATCGATCAATTGTAATAACTCTGCTTGTGTCGTGTTAGCTGGTAAAGTGATGTCTTTAGTCTTGATCCCGATCTTTTCAGCTGCCCGTTTTTTATTGCGGACATATACATGACTAGCCGGATCATCCCCTACTAAAACAACAGCCAAACATGGCTCTAACCCTTGTTGCTTTAACTTTTCTGTCTTTCCCTTTAATTGGCTGCGGATTTTTTCAGCAGTTCCGCGTCCGTCTATCATCACTGTCATATAAATCACAACCTTAACTTTAGTGTATACCTAATATTTTAGCACACTCAGCTACATTTTTTTCAAAAATAAAATGCCTGCACTAAACTTTAGTACAGACATTTTTCATCTTTAAAGTAGATTTGATAAAACACCATTGATAAAACGCCGTGATTTATCATCACTAAATTCCTTAGCTAACTGCAAAGCTTCGTCTAAAGCCACTTTAGCCGGAACATCATCAACATAAAGCATTTCATAGATCGCTAAGCGCAAGATCAAGAGGTCTATCCTGTTCAAGCGTGCGAGCGTCCAATTTGCGCTCAAATGTTGATCGATCTTTGCGTCTAATTCAGATTGGTGTGTAAGTACGCCTTCTACCAATTCAGGCAAGTAGGCTGGTACTGTAGTTGTCGCCTCATCTTCCAACAAAGCTTCGTAAACGTCTTGTGGTAAGGCATCTGGGTTGCTATTCAACGCAAAAAGTGCTTGAAAAGCCAGTTTACGCGTATCATGTCTACTAATACTCACTATTCTTCACCATTCTCTTCCCCAAATAAATTATTTGGGTCAATTGTTTGTTCTTGTTTTTCAGGTATTACCCCTTGAACGTGCACATCAACGCCTAAAATTTCAATTCCCGTCATAAAGAGAACTTGTTGGCGAACCTTTTCTTGGATCTGAGCCGCAACTTTAGGAACTGAGACGCCATAGTTCAAAAAGACATAGACATCAACTTTTAATTGATCTTCGTCTTTGTTGACTTTGACACCTTTACCTCGAATTTGACGGCCTAAGAGTTCTGAAAAGCTGTTGGCGATCGAACCACGCATCGAATATACACCATCAACTTGACTTGCTGCGATCCCAATGATCACTTCGATCACTTCTGGTGCTAAACGAACTTCACCTAAGCTGGGTTCTTTACTTGTTAAAACAATATTATTATCTTCAGACATATCTAAAACCTGCTATATAAAATATGGAAAAATATAGGGAAACTCCCTATATCTCAAGAAAGATTATATATTTCCTTTCTTAAATTTTTTCACTTCCAATATTCAACCAAGAAATCCTTTTTTAAAAATTTACCTGTCTTCAAGTTTTTTATGCCAGGACAATCCCGATCCCATATTATCTTTCTTACGGTCACTGTCACAAAAAATAGCTAAAATTGCTAAATGGTTGATTTTTGGCGAAAATAACGTTCAATTGACCAAATTAGGCACGTGAGATATAGGTGCCGTCAGTTGTGTTGATCGTTAATACATCACCTTCATTAACGAAGAATGGAACTTGGACCACAACACCTGTTTCCATTGTAGCTGGCTTAGAACCACCAGAAGCTGTATCACCTTTGATACCTGGTTCAGTTTCAGCAACTGTAAGATCAACAGTATTTGGTAATTCAACACCTAATGTTTCAGAACCGTACATGATAACACTAACGACCATGTTTTCTTTCAAGTACTTCAATTCTTCTGTTAAGCTTTCACCTGGTAATTCTAATTGTTCATAAGTATCTGTATCCATGAAGACATAGTTGTTACCATCAGCATATAAGTATTGCATCTTCTTGCGGTCGATCTGTGCTTGTTCTACTTTTTCACCAGCACGGAATGTTTTTTCTTGAACAGCACCATTACGTAAGTTTTTTAATTTAGAACGGACAAAAGCTGAACCCTTGCCTGGCTTTACATGTTGAAATTCGACCACACGCCATAATTCACCATCGACTGTGATCGTTAAGCCATTTTTAAAATCATTTACTGAAATCATATTAGTCCTCCTAAAATAATTACATAAGCCCCACTATCTCATTAGTAGCACACTTATCCAAATATAATTCATACACTTTATAATATCAAAAGAACAGCGGTAAATGCAAGTTAATCACCGCTATCTCGCTTAAATTTCATAATATTCTTGGTAAAAATCGGTCAAATTCTCATAGCCCGTTTCGGTGACTAAGATATCATCTTCCAAACGTACCCCACCCAGATCAGGTAAATAGATCCCCGGTTCGATAGTGATCACTTGTCCTGGCTGTAAAACTTCTGTGCTTGTTTTACCGATATAAGGGCCCTCATGAACATTTAGTCCGATCCCGTGTCCCATACCGTGTTCAAAATATTTTGCATAACCTTTTTGAGCGATATAGTCGCGTCCGATCTGATCAAGTTCTTTTCCGGTGATCCCGGGTCTGACTGCTTCGATCGTCAGTTGCTTAGCTTCAGCAACGATATGATAGATCTCTTCTAGCTTAGGATCGACCTTGCCTAGCGCAAAGGTTCGGGTCACATCCGAAGTATAGTAGTCTAAAAAATAACCATAATCAAGAGTTACTAAATCCCCTGAAGCTAATTTCTTGTTACTTGCGACACCATGTGGTAAGGCCGAACGTGTTCCTGAGGCTACGATAGTTTCAAAGGAGGCTTGACTAGCTCCGTTTTTTCGCATGTAATAATCTAGTTCCAAGGCTAGCTCTTGTTCTCCAAGTCCTGGTCTAGCAAGTTTTAAGACATGCTCAAATCCAGCCTTAGCCAAGCGACAACTCGCTTTTATCTTTTCGATCTCAGTAGCAGATTTTTGTGAACGCAAGGCTTCGATCAAACCACTCAATGCGACTAGATCACATGGAGCATATTCATCTAACTGATCATAAACTTGATAGCTCAAACTTTCTTCAAATGCTAAAGCAACAACTTTCTCACGTTCGCATATCTCTAAGGCTCGTCCAAAATAATCCCGTGTGATCACTGCTTTTAACCACGGATTAGTTTGAGCTATTTGCGTCTCAAAACGTGCATCAGTGATCAAATAACGTTCTTGTTCTGTTACTAACAGAATGCCGGCATCCCCGGTAAAACCACTTAAATAATAGATATTATCTGGTGAAGTCACCAAATAAGCATCTACACTAGCTTCTTGCATTTTTTGACGTAAGCGTTGACAACGTTGGTCAAATTCATTCATCATTGATACCTTCCTTGATCCATATTTATCTCATGATAACACACCTATGCGCGCTAGAAAATCTAAACGATCGCCTTGATCTTATCAGCGATATAGTTTCCCTTGACTATCACGATGATCCGATTAGCTCGATAACTTTTGAGACTTCGAAAATGAACTCGAACGATCATAAAACATTTGTCTGTTCCATCAACGATCGCCGTAGCACCCTTAAAATTTTGTTTTGTACTAAGAACTAACATTGTTTGATCTTGTTCTTCAAAATAGATTTTCTCTAATAAGTTTGGCAAATTACCGCCCCCATTTACTTTTTATCCGTATTATATTCCTTAGTTCACAAAAATTCCATCAACCATAACTTATATAATCAATTTATAATAAGTTATCGTTTTTAAAAACATTCTTCCTTGTTACAGTTAATATGTTATACTGAATTTTATGTAAATTAGAAAACGAGGTCATGGATAATGAAAGAAATTACATCGGTCTCCAATCCTCAAGTCAAGGCTTGGAAAAAACTCGCCACCAAAAAAGGGCGTCAACAAAGTCAAACTTATCTGCTCGATGGTTGGCATTTAGTCAAAGAGGCATTGAATTCTGACGAACCGATCCAAAAGATCCTAGTCACACCGAGTTTCAAGTATCTAGCTGACTTAGAGATCTTGCCCGAGATCCAATATTTCTCGATCAGTGAGTCGATCGCCAAGCATCTCAGCGAAACTAAATCGCCCCAAGGGATCTTTGCTGAAGTAGCCTTTGACCAAACTACGATCAGTCCGACCACTGCTTCTGGTGCATGGCTCTTACTTGATGGTGTTCAAGATCCAGGAAATATCGGAACTATGGTGCGAACCGCTGATGCAGCTGGTTTTTCAGGGGTCGTTTTTGGGCCTAAGACAGCTGATATGTATCAACCCAAAGTCGTCCGCTCAATGCAAGGTAGCCAATTCCACCTTCAATTAGTCACAGCTGATCTGAGCACTTGGATCCAAGCTTTCAAGGCTAAAAATTATCCTGTTTTCGGAAGCGAATTAAACAAAGATGCTCGTTCTTATCAAGAAGTTGGCCAACACCAAAATTTTGCTCTGATCATGGGCAATGAAGGTAATGGGATGAGCGCAGAACTCTTACAACAAACTTCACTCAATCTCTATATCCCGATCAAAGGCCATGCTGAATCGCTAAATGTGGCCGTTGCTGCCGGGATCTTGATGTTTCAACTCATAGACTAACTAAGGATCAGTGCCGTATAAAAAAAGAGGGACCTATCACGATAAGCTCGTGGTAGGCCCCTCTTTTTTTATAGCAATTTTTATTCAATAGCATTCAAGTTTTGAACGATCTGTTCTGCATGAACATCGGCTTTGATCAACTTATCGGGATCAAATAAGATCCCCGCCATCTTAGCATTGTGCCCCGCTATGATATCTAAAGTCCGATCACCGACCATTACAGAAACACTGGGATCTAGTCCATGCTTAGCGACCAAAAAGTTCAACGCTTCAGGATCTGGCTTACGTTTAAAACCATCGTCTGCCGTCGAATGATCCGTAAAATATTGCAAAAATCCATCACGCTCGAGCAATGTCAATGAACTTTTATCGCGATGGGTCAATAAAAAGTTTTGCCCACCATTAGCAATGATCCGCTCTAATAGCTCACGCGCCCCTGAAAACGGCTTAGCTTGAACTTGATACTTTTCTTCTAGACGTCGATAATCAGCATGCAATTTAGCCTCATCTAACTGTGCGGTCGTGTATCGTCGATAAGCTTCACGCACGGAAGCCTCACGCATCACTTGATAAACTTCACTTGTTGATAGTTCTACTCCTTGAAGTGCAAAAGCTTCAACAAAAGCTTTGACCATGCCAGGATACGTATCATAGAGGGTTCCATCAAAATCAAAAAAATAATTTTGATACATATTATGACCTCACTATCTATTCTCTGTATCAAAGATGATCGTTACAGGACCATCATTTACCAAACTCACTTGCATATCGGCCCCAAATTCTCCAGTTTGAACTTCGATCCCCAAAGCTTGCAACTTTTGGTTGAATTCAGCATAATTAGCCACCGCCTTAGCTGGCTCTTGGGCCTTAGTAAAACTTGGGCGATTTCCCTTCTTAGTATCAGCATAAAGCGTAAATTGTGAGATCGACAAAATTTTCCCCGCGATCTGTTGGACATTCAGATTCATTTTCCCCTCTTCATCGCTAAAGATCCGACAATTGGCGATTTTTTTTACTAAATAATCGATCTGCTCGCTACCATCGCCAGCCTGAAAACCCACTAATAGCAGTAGCCCTTGATCGATCTGACCAACAGTTTGGTCTGCGATCGCCACACTGGCTTTTTTTACTCGTTGTAATACTACACGCACTTTTCTTTACCTCACTTAATGGATCGTTCGTTTTACTACATAAACATCAGGGACTCGTTTGATATTATCGATGACCCGTTGCAAATGTACCTTATCTCTGATCCCTACTGTCACATCGATCGTTGCCATCTTATTATGATCGATCCGTCCGTTGATCGAATTGAGTTGTTTTGTCGTATTGTTGATCGCCTGTAAAACATCGTTCAACAGACCAGAACGATTATACCCTTGGATCTCAAGGTCAGTATTATAGTGTGTCCGATCATCAGAAACAACATTCCAACTTACATCGATCAAACGCGTACCACTTTGTTCAGCATTTTTCACATTAGGACAATCAGTTCGATGGACCGAGACCCCACGCCCTTTAGTGATATACCCAACGATCTCATCACCTGGGATCGGATTACAACAATGACTCAAGCGGACCAATAGATTATCGATCCCTTCGATCAAGACACTTTCATCATGCTTATTCTTACTGTTAGCATTGTTATTTTTGATCCCTTTATGATCTTCAAGAAGATCTTTTTCTTGTTGTTTTTTACGTTGTAATTCTTTTTGCTCACGAATATCTTGTGTCAAAATATTAATGAACCCAGCTGGCTGTAATTCACCAAATCCGAGCGCTGCATACATATCGTCGCTCGTGGAAATATGCCGTTTAGCCAAGACCCGCTCAATATTTTTAGTATTTAAAACATCGTGTACATTATAGCCTTCTTCGATCAGCGCTTCTTCTAAGATATCTTTACCTTGGTCGATATTTTGGATCCGATCTTGTTGTTTAAAGAAACGCTTGACTTTATTACGCGCCTTATTCGTATGCACTAACTCGAGCCAGTCACGGCTAGGACCGGCCGAATTTTGCGAAGTCAAAATATCAACGATATCGCCATTTTTGACCTGATAATCCAGTGGAACGATCTTACCATTGACCTTAGCTCCCGTCGTATGGTTTCCGATCTCCGTATGGATCGAATAAGCCATATCTAGTGGACCGGCTCCTTTAGGTAATTCAAAGACATCCCCTTTAGGTGTAAAGACATAGACCCGGTCACTAAAGAGATCACCCTTGACACTTTCCATGAAATCACTAGCATCAATGGATTCATTTTGTAACTCAATGATCTCTTTGAACAAGTTGAGTTTTTCACCCGTTGTCGTTTCTTTAACACCATCTGTCTTACCTTCCTTGTAAGCCCAGTGAGCAGCGATACCATATTCAGCCACCCGGTGCATCTCCTCAGTTCTGATCTGCACCTCAAATGGAGTCCCATTTGGTCCGATCAAAGTCGTATGCAACGATTGGTACATATTAGCTTTAGGCATCGCAATATAATCTTTGAATCGGCCTGGCATTGGGGTCCACTTCGTATGGATCGCCCCTAATACCGCATAACAATCCTTGATCGATTTAACGATCACACGGATCGCAAGTAGGTCATATATCTGGCTGAATTGCTTGTGCTGATCACGCATCTTACGATAGATCGAGTAAATATGCTTTGGTCGCCCATAGATCTCACAATCTTTGAGCTTAAGATCCACGATCGCACCTTTGATCTCATCGATCGCTTCATTGATGTATTGTAAACGTTCGTCACGTCTTGAATTCATCAAATGCACGATGCGATAGTATTGTTGAGGATTCAAATATCTTAATGAGGTATCTTCCAATTCCCATTTGATCGTACTGATACCTAAACGATCAGCTAACGGTGCATAGATCTCGAGCGTTTCATTTGCAATACGGCGTTGTTTGTCTGGACGCAAATGTTTTAGGGTACGCATATTATGCAAACGGTCAGCTAACTTCACGATAATGACCCGTAAGTCTTTTGACATCGCCAAGAGTAGTTTACGGTGATTTTCAGCTAGCTGTTCTTTGTGTGACTTGTAGCGGATCTTGCTCAATTTTGTGACCCCGTCTACGATCACTTCGATATCTTTACCAAAAAGCTCACCAATATCAGCCAAAATAACGGGCGTATCCTCGACCACATCATGCAAAAAACCGGCACTTACCGTTTCAGGATCCATTTTTAATTCAGCTAAGATCGCAGCCACTTGGATCGGGTGGACGATATATGGTTCTCCTGACTTACGAAATTGTTCACGGTGAACGTAGGTAGCAAAATCACAGGCTTTTTGTACAATCGCCACATGTTCTGCATTCATGTATTCACTACATTTGTTGATCACATCTTCTGCACTCCAAATTACGTTCTTTTCCATCTCATCACCGTCGCCACTAAAGACAGTAGCGCTTCCTTTCTCACCAATCTACCAAATTCATTTGAATGCACGATAGGCACTTTTCACTACTGCAAAAAGTGCCTATTGCTGTTGTAAATTTTATTTGCGTACAGCACCATAGGCAAAGCATGTCAACATCAAATAAACTACGGTACAATAGATCGCATGGCTATCAAAAAAGAAATCACAACCGATCAAGTAAATAACTGGGAAAAATAGCACTAGCCAAAACTTATCGGCATGTTTACCTGCATAAAATCCAATTGCGATCGCATAAACTACATTGATACCAAATAAGATCACACCCGTTTTCGTGATCTCATCAACATTTAAAACCGTAAAAATGATCGGGATCACGAAACTAAACAGTGTGGCAAAAGCCCAATATGAAATTATTTTTTGGGGTGATACTTTACTTAATTGCATTCTCATTACCTGTTTCTAAAATTAATTAATTTTATTTTACCGTAAAATCACATTTTAGTATAGAAGAAACTCTGCTACAGGCTATTTGACCAATTCTAACGCATATGAAAGCGTCGCTAAAAGATATAGTGGCGCTGTCTCAGCCCGCATAATCCTTGGCCCTAACCCCGCTTGAATGAAACCTTCTTGCATCAAGATCTCGATCTCATTTGTTGATAAACCACCTTCTGGGCCAAAAACTGCCGTCAGATGTGGGGCTTGGTGTGCAGTAAGTTGTTCAATAACTTTGACTAAATTAGCTTTTTCCCCTTGTTTAGCTGCTTCTTCATAGGCCACGATACCTGACTCATCTGTGGCTAGTTTTAATTCTTTCAAGCTGTTGCAATAGCTGATTGTTGGGATCGTTGTGCGATGTGACTGTTCAGCCGCTGCTAAAGCGATCTTTTCCAACCGTGCGATCTTTTTAGCTTGCTTTTTATCATCCCACTTGGCGACCGAAAAATCACCTTTGAAAAAGATAAATCTATCAGCTCCCAATTCTGTTCCCTTTTGCACGATTAATTCCGCTTTATCACCCTTAGAAAGGCCACAAGCGATCGTGGTTACAACGGGCAATTCAGTTTGATGACTAAAAGTTTCAATGACCTTAGCTCGTGCCTGTTGTTTATCGACTGCAGTCACTTCCATCAATTGAACTTGCTTATCTGGAGTCACCAACTCAAATTTATCCCCAACACGCATCCGCATTACTGTGATTGCATGCTTATAGATATCTTTTGGTAAAACAAATTGCTCATTGGCTAACATTTCATTATAAAAATAACGTTGCATTTTTTAGACCTCATCTGTCGTTGGCATATGGGCGATGATCGAGTACCAATCTTTTATATTTAAGATTTGATCGATCACAAAACCTTTGGCTTCAATTTCACTGACGATCAAATCTTTTTTATCAGCGATGATCCCGGAAGTGATAAAGATCCCACCTGGCTTTAAGCACTCATAAGCTTGAGGGATCAAAGGTACGATGATCTCGGCTAAGATATTAGCCGTGATCAACCCAACTTTGGTCTTGATCCCAGCCAACAAGTCATTTGCTCCCACCGTGATCGCATCTTGCATGCCATTTAACGCCAAATTTTCTTCGGCCACCTTGACCGCTTCAGCATCAACATCATAAGCAGCGATCTGAGCGACACCAAAATACTTAGCTGCAATACTCAAGACACCCGAACCAGTGCCCACATCTATCATGGTCTCTCCACCACGCACAACAGTCTCTAATGCTTGTAATGCTAATTTAGTTGTTGGATGAGTTCCCGTTCCAAAAGCACGACCGGGATCAAGTTTGATAACTTTTTCATCAGTTGTTTCTGGCGTATAACTTTCCCAACTTGGCACGATCGTCAAATAGCGCGTTAAACGGACTGGATGATAGTATTTCTTCCAAACATCTGCCCAAGAATCATCATCCAGTTCGGCTAATTTGACAGTTCCCTTGCCTGGATCTAAGCCAAATTCGCGCAATTGTGCGATCTTTTGTTCTAATTCAGGGAGTAGCTCTACTAAGCCAGCCTGTGCTTGAAAATATGTAGCTAATTCAACTTGACTAAGATCTGAATCATCGATCTCAACGCCACCAGCCCCATTTTCCATCAAAAGATTGATCACAGCTTCACTCGCCTCATTTGTCGTCGTTACAGTTAATTTGATCCAATCCAAAATAAATTCATCCTTTGCTTAAAATTTAGGGTACGGCAAATTTTCCGCAGCCGTATTCTCAGTCGCATCCTGCACAAATCTTTCAAATTCACTCATCGACCAGGCCAATTCGAATAATTCCTTGTCGCTGTCATTTAAAAAGTCAAGCAGATCCGAACGTCCATTGTCTAACACGATCTGTAAATAACTAAAAAATGCTTTACCACGTGCTAATGTCCAACCTTTTTTACCAGCATAGCTCAAGCACGCTAAATACGCTTCTGGTTCGACTTGAGCTGCATTTTTCTCATCATAAAATAAAATACTGTCACTAAATGAAATGATCGCTTCATCCGAACTTACTCCTTCCGCGTCTGTGATGACTTGACTAGTAGAATTTTCGGCGTAAAAAGTCAATTCCATCTCAAATGTTTTGGCGCGTTTATTCCAAAAAAGTTCGATCTTACCATCAAAATCTAAGCTATCTATATTGCTTTCCAAAAAAGTCAAAAGATCTGTTTTTGCCATCCAATCAATCCTGTCTGTGTATAGTTATACTAATATAGTAACCTCTAGGCGGGATAGAAAACAAGTTTAATTCGATAATCTTTTGTTTTTAGCTGATTTAACGTATATTTTATCGTTTTTAGCAATATTTTATTAATTTTTTACACTCAAGTAAGTACAAAAGCTATAATTTCTGATAAACTAAGAGTGTGAATTACTAACTTTAGGAGATGATTTACTTGGCAAAATACAAAATGATTCTTGATCTCGATACTGGGATCGACGATGCATTAGCCATCGCTTATGCTTTAGCTTCAGAAGAATGCGATCTGATCGGGATCGTGGGTTCATATGGTAACATTCTAGTCGAAGATGGGGTCCAAAATAGTTTAGACTTGCTTGAACTGTTAGGACATCCAGATATTCCAGTTTTCACTGGGCTTCCACACGCTTCTACTAAGGATAGCTTTGAAGTTATGCCGATCAGTGCCCAGATCCACGGCAAAAACGGGATCGGTGAAGTCAAACTTAAAAAAGCTGACCGTAAACCAGAAGCAATGTCTGGAGTCGATTTCTTCATCGAAGCTGCTCACAAATACGGCAAAGATCTCGTGATCGTTCCAACTGGTCCTTTGACAAACTTAGCTGCCGCCTTAGAAAAAGATCCTGAGATCGCTAAACTTGTAGGTAAAGTTACCTTAATGGGTGGAGCTTTGACTGTTCCTGGTAACGTCAACCCGGTAACTGAAGCTAACATCGATCAAGATCCTGAAGCAGCTGATAAAGTCTTTCGCAGTGAATTCCCATTGACGATGATCGGCTTAGACGTTACGACCCGAACACTCTTGACTACAAAAGAAACTCAAAAGTGGCGTGACTTAAAGACTTTAGCTGGTGAAAAATATGCTGATCTGACAGATTACTATATCGATGCTTACAAAGTTACAAGTCCTCACTTAGGCGGCTGTGCTTTACACGATCCACTAGCTGTAGCAGCAGCGATCGATCCTTCGTTAGTAACAACACTTGATCTAAACATGAAAGTTGATACCGAGGGGCCTTATGCCGGACGCACGATCGGGGATGAGACTCGGATCAACGAACCCGCTTTATTGACTAAAGCAGCCGTCAACGTTGATAAAACCCGCTTTGTCGATTTATTCATGGAACGTTTGACGACGCTATTTAGCAAAAATTAGGAAGATGAGGCTTAAGCAATGAATATTCTTGGGATATCCCTTTATATCTTTTGGCTTTTGCTGGGCATCTTAAAATTTAGTTCTTTACCGCATAACCGCAGTTTTTCTTACCAACAAGCCTTCTTTGGTACTTTGTACTGGTACAAAAATTTTAGAAATTTACTGTTGCTCTGCGCTTTGATGGTCTTATTTATTTTTGCGCCACTAAAATTGATCTACTTTCTATTTTTTATTACCGCCTGCCTAATATTTCTTATGACAGCGCGCAATTTTTGGCTTCGGATCGGCAACGCTTGGACAAGTATCTTTCTTTGTTTAGCTTGTATCTTTATTGGGATCGGCACTGGACTATTTGTTTTCAGAACTTAAATATTTGCTCCCTTGGTCATGGCTAAGGGAGTTTTTTGCGTACAAAAAAAGACCTGCCTTTTTTGGCAGATCTTCTTTGGACAAAATTATTTAACTTCAATGATCTTGACTTGCATTTCACCGCCAGGAGTTTCAACACTCACGGTCTCGCCCACTTTATGTCCAACTAAGCTTTGGGCGATCGGTGATTCGTTTGAGATCTTACCAGCAAATGGATCAGCTTCAGCAGCACCCACGATCTGGTAAGTTTCTGGTTCATCGTCGTCTTCTTGGAAGACTACTGTTTTACCGATCGCAACTTCGTCAGCAGCGATCGAGCCATTATCAATGATCTCAGCATGGTTCAACATGTTTTCGACTTCTTTGATCCGACCTTCAAGCATTGATTGTTCATTCTTTGCTGCTTCGTATTCGGAGTTTTCAGATAGATCTCCAAAGGAACGAGCGATCTTGATCCGTTCGATGATCTCTGCTCGTTTAGTTGTCCGAAGTTCTTCTAATTCAACTTCAAGTTTTTCTTTACCTTCCAATGTCATTGGAAATGTTTTTTCTTCAGCCATTTTTACACCTCATTAATATCATTAACTGCGTGGTTCATTATACCACAACTAGTCTTCGTTTTTACGAATGATGTCACGAACTTTTGTGACCAAAAGATCGATCGCAACCTGATTTTCGCCACCTTCAGGCACAATAATGTCAGCATAACGCTTTGAAGGTTCAATAAATTGATGATACATTGGCTTGACCGTTTCAAGATATTGATCGATCACTGATTGCAAGGTCCGACCGCGTTCTTCGATATCACGTTGGATACGACGAATGATCCGAATATCGTCATCAGTATCCACGAAGATCTTAATATCCATCAAATCACGTAAACGTGCGTCGTTTAGCGTTAAAATACCTTCCACAATGATAACTTCTCGCGGTTCTTGAACTACGACTTCCTTGCTCCGTGTATGAGCAGCATAATCGTAAACCGGGATCTCGATCGTCTTCCAGTTGAGCAGATCTTCAAGTTGTTCGATCAAGAGATCTGTATCAAAGGCATTTGGATGGTCATAGTTGACTTTAGTACGTTCTTCAAATGGAACATCATCTTGACTCTTGTAATATGAATCTTCTTGGAGCATCATCAAGGAATGACCATGAAGTTGATCAAAGATCGCACGGGAAACAGAGGTCTTCCCACTACCTGATCCCCCAGTTACACCGATAATAATTGGACGTGGACGCTTCTTTGCTTCTGACATTAATAAATACCTACCTTAAATTAATTATTGATTATCTTTTTCGAGTTTCTTGGTCAATGCTTGATGTTCTTCATAAGTCTTGGAGAAGTAGACCTTACCTGTCTTCATATTTGCGATGAAATAAAGATAACCTTTATCCTTATCGACTGGGTCTAAGACAGCTTTTACCGATGCAATACTTGGGTTATTGAACGGCCCAGGTCCCATACCTTCATTTTGATATAGATTGTATGGAGAATCAACTTCAAGATCTTTATATGTCACATTTTGCTTGTGTTTACCCAAAGCATAAAGAACTGAGATATCTGATTGGATCTTCATATTCTTTTCTAAGCGATTTTCAAACACACCTGCGATCTTATAACGATCATCTGCAGTCACACCTTCGCGCTCAACTAGAGAAGCTAAGGTCAAGACTTGTTGAACTGTGTAGTGACGTTCGGAGATCTTACTGTAGTATGGTGACAACATTTCATTAGTCTTAGCTACCATTTGTTCGACCAATTGTTTTAATGTCGTATCATCTTGAACTGAATAAGTAGCTGGATATAAGTAGCCTTCTAAACGATAACGAACATCTTTGGCTTCAAGCGCTGATGTTAATAACTCTGGATACTTGTTTTTTAACTCGTTTAAGAAAGTTTCGTCGTTGACTAATGCCAAAAAGTCCTTCTTACTGAACTTAGTCGCATTTTGGATCTCAGTTCCGACCTCATCGATCGTTACCCCTTCTTTAACAAGAACTTTTCCTGAGTCAAGTGGTTCACTAGCGCCACCTTTTTGTAAAGCTTTTGAGATCTGTTCAAGTGTCATCGAGGGTTTTAGTTCATAGTACCCTGCCTTAAAATTCCCTAGTTTATTGGTCTTAACATAGTAATCAAAGACAAAGCCGCTCTTGATGACCTTTTTTTCCTCCAAAATAGCGCCGATCTGTTTGTTGTTACTTCCAACAGGGATCTTGACCTCGATACGTTGATTCGAGTTTTTGTCAAGTGGTTGCAAAGCCGTCTTAACGTAGTGGTAGCCAAATGCTCCGACTAATACGATCAAAACTACGATCACCAAGATAACCCCAGTGATGATTTTTTTAGCAACCGATTTCTTTGCTTTTTCTTTACCCAAAGTAATCACCCTTACTACACTAATGTGAACAAATATAAATATATATTTGTGAAAGAATTATAGTTTTTCCTTTCCTGCGTTTTAAGCCCCTAGCTAACTTGCTATGTATAAAGATCATACACTGGATCTATCGATTTTATGAGATCTTTAGCCCCACATTGTGATCTTTCTGACTATGATCTCTTTGACCCATGGCATTATTTCATCTAAGCCACTCCCGTGTAAACTCTATCTCTACCATTATATAAGCGTGGTTGCCTAATTGCAATATTGTATCATGGTTAATTTCTAAAAAAAGAAGCCCATATGAGCTCCTTTAATTTTATTTCTAACGAATGTCTGCTTCGAATTCTTCGACTAACTTAGCTTGCACTTTTTCAAAAGCTTTGGTAACTGCTTCATCTTGTAAAGTTGTATTTGGATCAGAGTAGACCAAAGTATAAGCCAATGATTTAAAGCCATCCATAATATGTTCACCTTGATATACATCAAACAGCTTGATATCTTTCAAGAAAGCACCACCATTTTTGCGGATGCAATCTTCGATCTGTTGATTTGTCACATCGGCCGAAACTGCCAAAGCGATATCACGTGTGATCGATGGATATTTTGAAACAGGTGTATAAAGTTTAGCTGCTTTTGGCAACTCGATAACTTTTTGTAGATCAAGTTCAAAAACATAAACCCGTTGTTTTAATTTATATTCCTTAGCTGTGTTAGGATGAACTTCACCGATAAAGCCTAAGTAAGTTTCTCCTGCATAGATCGCAGCCGTCCGACCAGGATGCATATCTGGCATGGCAACTGCTTGATAAGATTCGTTAGTTACACCTAATTCATGTAACAAGTTAGCTACGATCCCTTTGAGATAGAAGAAATCAACTTCTTGTTTTGTAGTATTCCAGTTAGCATCACTGACTAAGCCCGTTACTGCCCCAGCGATATGTTCAACTTCACGTGGGCGTGTTTGATCTTCATCTCTAAAGAAGACCCGTCCTTGTTCATATAACGCAACATCGTTAACTTTACGTGCTGCATTATAGGCTAGATCATCTAAAAGCCCTGAGATCAAGTTCATGCGAACCGTCGTGTGTTCACTGCTCATTGGAAAATCTAAATTAGTCGGCAAAGCTTCTTCTAAAGCAAAACGTTTGGCTTTTTCTTCAGTCGTCAACCCGTATGAAATAGCTTGATCTAAGCCAGTTGCTTCTAAAGTTTGGCGTGCTTGGCGGATCAATTTTTGAGCTGGAGTGTAGCTACCTGGTGTTGTTTGCCCTGCTGGCAGTGTTGTTGGCAAATTATCATAGCCATAGATCCGTGCTACTTCTTCAACTAGGTCAGCTTCGATCGCAATATCCCAACGTCTTGTTGGTACATAGACTGTCAGCTCATCAGCTGCGACTATCGTTTCAAAGCCTAAACGATCAAAAATAGCTTGGATCTGTTCCACCGTCAATTCTGTACCTAAAACTTTATTGATATGTGAAGCTGAGGTCTTGATCTTAGCTGGAGTAGTTTCTAGTTCGTTGACACTAGCTACCCCTTTGACCACTTGACCTTCACCTAATTCAGCGATCATTGCCGCAGCAGCATCTAACGCTTCACGCACAGCTGCTACGTCAACACCACGTTCAAAGCGCATTGAAGCTTCTGAGTGCAAGTTTTCCCGCCGTGAAGTCTTTCTGATCCGATGACCGTCAAAGACAGCTGCTTCCAAAGCAACTGTGGTCGTTTCGTCGCTGATCTCAGTCTCTAAGCCACCCATCGTACCCGCTAAAGCAACTGGTACATCATTAGCTGTGATCACAATGTCATTTGGTTGTAATTTACGTTCTTCACCATCAAGGGTAACTAGCATTTCGCCTTCTTTAGCTAAACGCACAACGACTTGCTTAGATCCTAACTTATCCAAGTCAAAAGCATGCAATGGTTGACCGTAATCAAGCAAGATATAGTTTGTCACGTCAACGATATTGTTCAACGGGCGAATGCCTGCATTCCAAAGACGTGTTTGCAACCACATTGGACTTTCTTTGACTTTGACATCTTTTATGACCCGCATCATATATGGTTTAGCTAATTCTTCAGGTGCGCTGACAGTAACGTGATCAGCGATCTCATCTGTAGCGGATTCGATCACATTTGGCACAGGCAAGGTCACTTCACGATCATAGATAGCTGCGATCTCATGGGCAGCACCGCGCATACTTAAAAGATCACCACGGTTTGGTGTGATATCAAGATCGATCACCGTTTCGTCCATCCCTAAGTAACCAAAAACAGGTTCACCTGGTTTAGCATCTTCGGGTAAAACATAGATCCCGTCAGCAAATTCTTTAGGAACTACACTTTCAGAAAAACCTAATTCTTGTAAAGCACAGATCATCCCTTCAGAAACTTCGCCCCGCATCTTACCGCGTTTGATCTTCACATTACCAGCAATCCGTGAATTTGGTAAAGCAACGATGACTTTTTGACCAGCCTTGATATTAGGTGCACCACACACGATCTGTGATGGTTCTTCTTCACCAATATCTACTTGGCAAATGTGTAAGTGGTCAGAATTTGGGTGATCTTTAACATCCAAAGTATAACCTACAACGATCTTCTTTAGTCCATCTTCAAGTTTACCTGTGCTAGCAACTTCGACCGCCGTTCTTTCGATTTTTTCAGCCAATGCTAACGGTTCAAGGTCAGCGACAGGCACATATTCATTTAACCATTTTGTTGAAACTTTCATGAATCAGTTATCCTTTCTGTGCGAATTGTTGTAAGAATCGAACATCATTTAGATAAAATTCGCGAATATCATCGACACCGTATTTGAGCATAGCAAAGCGATCAGGTCCAAGACCAAAGGCAAAACCGCCATAAACTTCTGGATCGACACCAGCCATCTTCAAAACGTTAGGATGGACCATACCAGCACCTAAAACTTCGATCCAACCTGTTTGCTTGCAAACTGAACAGCCCTTACCACCACATTTGAAACAGGAAACATCAACTTCAACAGAGGGTTCCGTAAATGGGAAGTAACTTGGACGCAAACGGATCTCGCGTTGTTGGCCAAAGACCGTCTTAGCGATCAACTCTAACGTACCCTTTAGATCACCCATCGTAATATTTTTATCGATGACTAGACCTTCAACTTGGTGGAACTGATGCGAGTGTGTCGCATCGTCTGTATCACGGCGGTAAACTTTACCTGGCGAGATCATCTTCAATGGTCCCTTGCTAAAGTCATGAACTTCCATCGTCCGAGCTTGCACAGGTGATGTTTGCGTCCGCATCAATAATTGTTTAGTAATGTAAAATGTATCTTGCATATCACGGGCAGGGTGATCTTGTGGCAAGTTCAACATTTCAAAGTTGTAATGATCTTCTTCGATCTCAGGTCCATCGACAACTTGAAAGCCCATCCCTAAGAAGAGTTTTTCGATCTCATCGATAACTTGGACTAAAACATGGGGTGTCCCCGTCTTAACTGGAGTCGCTGGTAAAGTAACATCGATCGTTTCACTTTCTAAGCGTTTAGCCAACTTTAATTCCTCTAATTCAGCGTGCTTTTCAGCGATTGCTTGGGTCAATTCATCTCTGATCGTGTTAGCGAAGCTTCCGACCTTAGGACGTTCTTCAGCGCTTAGATCACGCATTCCCCGCAAAACTTCAGTAATTAAGCCCTTTTTACCCAATAATTCTACTCGAACGTCATTGATATGTTTAGTATCTTCAGCACGCCTAATTTCTTCTAAGCCATTTTGTTTGATCTCTTCAAGTTTTTCTCTTAGATTCACACTAATCTTTCCTTTCATCCGGCTGTTCCAACGTAAAAAAGCCCCATCCCTAAAAAAGGGACGAGGCTTCGCGGTACCACCCTTGTTCTGTTAAGCAAATAACAGCACTCTTTCATGATAAAACGGTCATGAACCGATCTGTTATTCATCCTAAGGAATCCCAACAGCAACTCAGGAAGTGAAATTCGGCCTTAGATCAAGCAAGCCTTCTCAGCTCCCGGCTCTTTTCTGTCTTGATCGATCAGCTTACTAATTTCCGTCTACGTCTTTAAATATTCTACAATTCAGTTTAAGCTCGCATGCATAAATAGTCAAGTAGTTATTTGCAATCTTCTTCAGAATACCACTTTTCTGACCAAATATGTATCTCTTGCATGATCGTTTTTAAAGCGGCGCCCCGGTTGGTCAATTGATAGACCGCACGTGAACTATTGCTAGTCATCACACGTTCTACCAACCCTTCCTTCTCCAACTCTTTTAGACGTTCCACTAAAACGCGATCACTGCATTTCTCAACTTTTTGTGCTATTTCTTTAAAACGCTGTGGCCCTTCGTTCAATAAAACTTCGATGATCAAACCATTCCATTTTTTCCCTAAAATCCCAAAAGTCTTTTGGAACTTCGGACAGACTTTGAATACTGATTGTGTACTCAAGGCACATACCCCTTTCTAAATTACACAAATAGACCCGCACTATCGAGTGATACGGGCCTATTATCTGTGCTTTCAATAGTGCTTAACACTATTTTACACTATTCACTTACTTTCGCAAAGCCTAGAGCTTGTTTTAATGAACCAATTATTTTCAAAGAAAGATGTTTACTGTATTCTTCAGTCGCCGAATATTTATCAACTAATGACACAATGTAGCCTTCTGGATACTTTGGAGGGCAAGTCGTTGCACCCCACATGTGTTTGATGATGATATCTTTTTCGCGTGGAGTTAGTACGGTCAACTTTTCAGCATTACGTACAGCGATCCGCGGATGGATCCACGCATGCGTGCCACGGTCGAATTTAGTCACACGCCAATCATAGTAAAATAAATCATGCAACAAGCCAGCACGAGCTGTAGCTTTTGCATCCAAGTGGAATTTTTTAGCAAGTAAATAGCTTTCATAGGAAACAGCAATACAATGTTCTAAGCGCGTTGAAAAATGGTGTTGCGTATAATTAGCCAACCGTTGGACTTCTGGCTTTTCTAGCAATTCACCTACATAGCTCATATATTCTTCATCATTACGCCATACGTCTTTTTTCATAGATGCTGCCTAACTCCTTTAACCAATATTTTACTAACCAACCCTACTTCTCACCCTTTATCTTACTATTTTATTTTGTAAAAGCAATCCTTAAGCTGTCGTTTTAAGTAATTTAAAGATAAATTTAAAAATTCAGGATCTATTTGTCCAGTAAACGAACATATGTGCTACAATACATAAAAAGAACATGCATTCGCAAAAGAGGTATTAGCTATGGATAAACAAGAATTCGAGACTTATTTAAATGAGCACTGCTCGGCTTTAACTAAATTTCAAGAACGAGCTTTAGACTACCAAGCCAATAAAAATCAAAATCGCGCTAGATCGGCTCGCTGGAATGATGCCAAAGTCCAACGAGCCGCCGATGCAATGTACGATACTTTTCTTACTGGGATCTACACCAAATTACGCAGTGCGATTGAAGACAAATATGATTGCCAAGCTTGGCTCGATTATATCGAAAAATACGGACTCTTAGAACAGTTGGAAGAAAGTGTCCTTGAGATCGAATTTGAGTAAAAAGATAGCAGATGCCTCAAACATCTGCTATCTTTTTACTCAAAAGTACTGAGGAGATCGTTCCATGACCACACCAGAAAGCCAAGCAAAAATCGAGCAATTTACAGAACTGATGCAGCTTCAAAGGGAGACTGGCATAGAATTTTGTGGACGTGAATATTTCTTCGAACCTATTTTCAGCGACGACCCATTTAAAGCTATCGGTTGGAGGTTTTCTACACTTTGTTTTAGGAAATAATCACTATATCTAACTATTGTTGTGAATGCACATCAATAGTTACTTAAAGTCAATTGAAATTTTTTCCATTGAACTAACACTTACTATAGTCTTTCCTCTAAAGCACCGTATTTCTTGATACCATGTTCTCTTTGATCTTAGTACGCATCATAATCTTATCTTCTTCTCTACACCCTTGAAATACTAATTCATCGACATCATTGAAATAATAGCACCCATCAGGATTATTCATTCTCTCCTGTTCATCAAGCATTATATAATGTTCCATTCCGACTTTATGCCTAAATTCAGCAAGTTGTTCACCTGCTCCATATAAAAGTGGACCAGTAGCACCCCATATTTCTTTCAACACGTAATAATCTATCTTATATTGATACTCTAAGTAATTATGCCTTCCCATCCTATCTTGCCCCTGTTCATTACATTCAATTCTACAGCATATTTATTTTCTTTCACTATATCATATCCTGATAGAACAGCAACTATAACCTTGAATAATTTTAAACTACTCCAGATACTCTGCATGCGCTACGTTATCTTCGTAGCAACAAATATAATCTCCCTTATCACGTCCCTTTTCGGGGACAATCGTTAAATACGCACCATTGTCATCATTATCATAACTAGTAGTATAATCTACAATTTTCCCAATAATAACTCTACCATTTTTTAAAATAACTTTGCCCCTAGCAACTCTTTCAAAATTACTCAAAATCATCCGAATCACCCTTCCATGGAACTAAATGAACACCTGTACTGCTTAGTGTATTTTTACACCAGTAAGCCTTCGTCCTTTGTTATCTATAGCAACAACTCACCTACATATACCCTTTCACGAGGGTCATACTCGGAGTTTTCATTTTTTTCAAACTCTCCTTTTCCTTTAAACTCATTATACAATAATTCGATATCAATGTTGCTGTTAAAAAGCGTTCTACTTTTTCCGTCTTGTGGCGTATGTGGTATATCCTTGTTTTGATGTCTTTTTTGAGCATGCTTATTGATTTCATCTTTCCAAATGCCTTTTGCAAAATTTTCTTGAATATTAGGTGGCTCAAGCTGCGGTTTGTAGCCTGCTTGTTTATCCCTGACTAGTAATATGCCAATTTCTCGGATGGTTAAGTACACTATTTTCTGGTGAAATAACGTCCATGAACTCCATTCCTTTGACGTAACCATACTCGGACAGCATTTTCATCGTTTCGTATAATTGGCGATTCGAAACATCTAACATGCTAGCGTTCAGACTGTCGATGTTAATATCTAAATCGTTCTTATAACAATTCATTTAGGTATTTCAAGATTTTACACGTTACTCGAGCATAGGAATTTGATTTCACGTCTATCACTCCAACATATTAAAAAAGCACTCAATCACGAGTGCATAAGATTTAAGATAATTGTACAATATTCAAGCGGCGATACGCTACCATAATCAATTCTTTAACATTATAGCCGTCAACTTCAAAGTCATCCAGTTCTGGCGCTTTTAAAAACGCTTCAGGATCAGCAACTTGAACAGAACAAATTTCACCACCAGAAAATTCTGTCCACTCTGCAAAAAGAACAGACTGAATCCCCTTAGGCAGTTCTATTCCCCCGCGGTATGTGGGGCCAATCCTGTTAGGGAAGTCAATGTCAATTTCAGGAATAGTTTCATCTAATTCGTATTCAGTCAAACTGAACTTAAAGTTCTCAAAGTCCATTAATACAACTTTCCTCCATTTTTATAATTTTCTATACTTTAAACTCGCTTGCAAGAGTAGTTATTGGTTATACAGTTTCCTCTATTCCAATCTAACGTAAACATTCCCGATGGAACAGTCACCCTCGAATAAATTTAGACTACTCTAGATATTCTGCATGTGACACTTCATCTTCATAGCAACAAATATAGCCACCTTTTAACGGACCAGCTTCGGGGACAATTGTCAAGTATGCACCATCATCATTGTTATCATAACTAGTAGTATAATCTACAATTTTTCCGATAAATACTTTACCATTTTTTAAAACGACTTTTCCCCTAGCAGTCCTTTCAAAATTACTTAAAATCATTTGAATCGAATCACCTTTCCATGGAACTAAATGAACACCTATACTGCTATAGTATATTTTAGCTGTTGTCACTCGTTATCTATAGTAACAACTCTACCTACATAATATCCTCTTGCGAAGTCCGTGTTCAAGAATTGTATTTTATTCAAATTTTCCTTCGTAGGAATTTGATTTCACATTTATCACTCCAGTATATTAAAAAAGCACTTAACCATGAGTACTTAAAAATTAAGTCAATTGTTCAATGTTTAATCGACGATACGCCACCATGATCAAATTCTTGACGTTGTAGTTATTGACTTCAATATTATCTAAAAATGGATCATTTAAAAAATCAGCTGGGTCTACAATCTCGATATAACTAATTTTCACCGATTGCCGGTATTGTTTCATCCATAAAGTATGAAGTTAATTTAAAACTAATATTTTCAAAATTCATCAATATAGACGCTTCCCTTCTTTTTGTTTATTTAAGTATCTTGGATCTGGTTCGTATGCTGTAACTATATTACCATTTCTTGTAACTACAATAAAAGAATCTTCACCCCAAGAAGAGACCTACGTGGCACAGCGCCCCTTTCTGAAAAATCCCCTAACCCGTTACTACAATGAGTTTTAAAAAAACTATAAAAGAACGTACATTCAAGAAAAGGGAGAAAAATTATCGTCAGTGTCACAGAAACGCTAGAATATAAAAATATAGCCATTTCAAATCAATACAAATCGGATCAAACTAAAACCGCTGCCGGAATGCGCAACCTAGTATCATCGCATATTTTTAGGCATACGCATATTTCCAAACTCGCAGAGCTAGGTGTGCCACTATATGTGATCTAGAATCGTGTTGGTCATGAATCAAGCAAAATAACACAGACGATTTATCTTCATGTCACAGAACAGGCTAAGAAACAATTGAATTCAAAATTGGACGAGCTTTAAAAAAGTTTTCTCCCATTTGTCCCCCCAAAGGGTATTTTTTTAGATCAAATTAGCCTCATCTAATTTTTTGCAAATAAAAAAACCCTTGAAAACTCAAGGGTTTCGACGTTTTTATTAACGGCGGCGTTCTGGGATACGAGCAGCCTTACCTTGTAATGCACGTAAGTAGTACAACTTAGCACGGCGTACACGACCGTAACGTACAACTTCGATCTTGTCAACACGTGGTGTGTGCAATGGGAATGTACGTTCAACACCTACACCATTACTGATTTTACGAACTGTGTAAGTTTCTGAGATACCTTCGCCACGACGTTTGATAACAACGCCTTCGAAGATTTGGATACGTTCACGCTTACCTTCAACGATACGAGCGTGAACACGCACTGTATCACCAGCGCGGAATTCTGGAATATCATTACGTAATTGAGATTCCGTAATCTTTTGGATCAATGGGTTTACTGACATTATATATGTTCTCCTTTTCCTCGACATTCATGTCCAGATACAGCGGAATATCGTTAATCGTCGGCAAATAGCCAATAAATATCTTAACATACTCAAAATTGAATGTAAACATCAATTTTAAAAATTTGGTTTAGCTAATGGTGGTGCTGGCACTGGATGAGTCCCGATAAACTTTTCCATCCAAACCATATCATACCAAGTATCAAATTTGTAGCCACAGCTATGGAAACGGCCGACCAGCCGATACCCTAAATGCTCATGAAAATGCATGCTGGCATAATCAACATGCTCTTGCTCCTCAGTCGCAGGAACACTGATACATGCGTTGATATTTTGGATCCCTTGTCGTTTAAGAGCTTTTTCTAACGCCTGATAGAGCTTTTTGCCAATGCCACCACCTCGACTAGCATGGTCCAAGTAGACTGTGACTTCAACGGCCCATTTGTACGCTTCTCGGTGATTGAAAGAAGCTGCATAAGCAAATCCAACTACGATATCATCTTTTACCGCTACTAAATAAGGATACATCGCCGTAGTCTTTTCGATCCGTTCAGTAAATTCGGTTAAAGTTGGAACTTTATATTCAAACGTGATTGCTGTCTTTTCAACATAATAAGCATAGATCTGGCGCAAAGCCTCAGCATCAGCTTTTTGGACCGGTCTGATCACGACTTCACTCATCGTCATTTACCTCAAGTGTTTTAAACTCCCGTAGCCATTTTTCCTCTTGAGCAGAAAGCTCGTAATTTTCTAGAAGGTCAGGCCGGCGCTCATAAGTCCGGCGTAAAGCTTCCTTATTGCGCCATTCAGCGATCTTTTGGTGGTTACCACTTGTTAGTACTTCAGGCACTTTCATTCCTCTAAAATCGGCTGGACGGGTGTATTGTGGATATTCAAGTAAGCCCATCGAAAATGAATCACCTAAAGCCGACTCACGGTTACCCAAAACATCAGGCAATAAACGTACCGTCGCATCGATCACGACCATCGCACCTAATTCACCACCAGTCAAGACAAAATCCCCTAATGAGATCTCATCTGTCACGCGTTCTCTGATCCGTTCATCATAGCCTTCATAATGGCCACAAATAAAGGTCAAATGTTTTTCTTGCGATAATTCTTCGGCAACTTTTTGATCAAATTTACGTCCAGCTGGATCTAATAAGATGACTTTGCCTAAGCCATCATTTTTAGCAGCGATCGCATCTAAAGCATCATAGATTGGTTGAGCTTGTAACAACATGCCAGCGCCACCTCCATAAGGTGTATCATCAACATGACGTTGCTTATTAGTCGTATAGTCACGAAAATCGGTCACTTCGACATCAAGGAGTTGCTTTTCGATCGCTTTGCCCACGATCGATTGCGTCAATGGTCCCTTGAACATTTCGGGAAATAAACTTAAAATATCTATCTTCATCTAGTCATCCAATCCCTCTAAGAGTTCAACATGTACTTTACCAGCAGCTAGATCGACATCTTTGATCACCTCATCGATCACTGGCAGTAAGAGATCATTTTTTTGTTTACGTTTGACGACCCAGACATCATTAGCACCAGGCGATAAGATCTCCTTGATCTCCCCAAGTGAGTTGCCATTTTCATCTACAACATCTAAACCGATGATCTGATGATAGTAATATGAACCATCTTCAAGTTCTTCTTGTTGATCAGCCGAAACCTTTAGATCATCACCCTTGAATTTTTCAACTAAATTGATGTTATCGTAGCCTTCAAACGCTAACATGATAAATTGCTTATGGCGGCGACTCTTTTGGATCGTCAATTCCGTTCCCGTGCTTGCATTTTGCTTAAAAGCATATAATTTATTACCTGGCTTAAAACGCTCTTCTGGAAAATCAGTCGTTGCGATCACCTTGACTTCCCCACAGATCCCGTGAGTATTAACGATTTTTCCAACTTGATAAAATTCCATTTAAAACCCTCCTCGTATTTGCTATTAAAAAAACCTCTGAAGAAACTAGGTTTCAGACAGAGGTTTGATTAATCATCTACAATATTTAAACGAACACGCAAAGGTCCGTCAATACGAATGCTATAAACGATAGTCCGGATCGCTTGAGCTACCCGACCATGTTTTCCAATCACACGCCCGACATCTTCAGGCGCTACAGATAAGTTAAAATTCAGAAAATGTGCATCCTGGGCAGTTGTAATCGCAATCGCCTCAGGTTCAGACACCAATGGTTTGACAATCGATAAGATCAATTGTTTCACATCTGCTTCTGTCATTTACCTAACCTTATTTCTTGGAGTACTTAGCTTCGTGGAATTTCTTCATAACGCCTTCTTTTGAAAGGATGTTACGAACTGTATCTGATGGTTGAGCACCGTTATTCAACCAGCCCATGATAGCTTCTTCTTTAAGTGTAACTTGTTCTGGTTGTGTCAATGGGTTGTATGTACCCACTGTTTCGATGAAACGGCCATCACGTGGAGAACGTGAATCTGCTACAACGATACGATAGAATGGGCGCTTCTTAGAACCCATACGCTTTAAACGAATTTTTACTGACATGCATTACACCTCCTAATATCTTATCAACGATAAATAATATACCAGTAATTTGGTCTGCTGTAAAGGGAAAATTCTTGACAGTTATAAAAAATTTTTCTAATTTAATGAAAAACCTTGATTTACCGCCTATTTGCGCCGCTTACGCAAACGTTGTAATTTACGTTTTTTATTTTTACGTACCATGCGATTCATGGACATCTTAGCTAATTTACCACTGATACCATCACCTAAGAGACCTTCCATCCCACTGAAATTCCCCTTAGACATCTTTTGCATCATATCACGCATTTGTTTAAATTGCTTGATCATTCGGTTCACTTCTTGGATCGGACGTCCTGAACCAGCTGCGATCCGGCGTCTGCGACTTGGATTCAAAAGATCTGGATCTTCCCGTTCTTGTGGTGTCATTGAGTAAACGACCGCCTTGGTATGCTCCATATCTTTAGGATCGACCTTAATATTTTTTAGGGCTGGATTATTGGCCATCCCTGGGATCATCTTCATGATATCTTCGATCGGTCCCATATTTTGAACTTGTTCTAATTGATCTAAAAAGTCATTGAAATCAAAGCTGTTTTCCCGCATTTTATCGGCGAGTTCTTCGGCTTTTTTCTCATCAAAGTCCTTTTGAGCTTTTTCGATCAATGTGAGCATATCACCCATCCCTAAGATACGTGATGCCATTCGATCAGGGTAAAAGACGTCTAAGGCCGTCATTTTTTCACCTTGCCCGATAAATTTGATCGGTTTACCTGTCACCGCACGGATCGAAAGCGCAGCCCCACCACGAGTATCGCCATCTAATTTCGTTAAGACGACCCCCGTTACATCCAATTGATCGTTAAAACCTTGGGCGACTTCCACGGCATTTTGCCCGGTCATCGCATCAACTGTCAGCAAGATCTCATTTGGTTGGGCCAATTCTTTGATATTGACTAACTCATCCATCAATCGTTCATCGATCTGTAAACGACCAGCCGTATCGATGATCACATAGTCATTTTTCTTTTCCTTGGCTAGTTCCATCCCTTGCTTAACGATCTGAACGGGATCGACATCGGTTCCCATTTCAAAGACTGGGACATCTAATTCACGCCCAATCGTCTTCAATTGGTCGACCGCAGCTGGGCGATAAACGTCAGCCGCGATCATCAATGGACGTGCATTTTGTTCGTCTTTTAGGCGCTTAGCCAATTTCCCTGCTGTTGTTGTTTTACCGGCACCTTGTAGCCCGACCATCATAATGACTGTCGGGATCTTAGGTGACTTATTCAATGGTGTGGCTTCTTCCCCCATCACCTTGACTAATTCTTCATTAACGATCTTGACGATCTGTTGTGCTGGCGTCAAGCTTTCTAGCACCTCAGCACCTACAGCTCGAGTACGCACGGTCTTCACAAAGTCTTTGACTACTTTAAAGTTAACGTCAGATTCCAACAAGGCTAAACGGATCTCGCGCATTACCTCTTTGACGTCGGATTCGCTGACCTTACCCTTACGCCGTAATTTTCCGATCGCATTTTGGAGACGTTCTGTTAATCCTTCAAATGCCATTTAGTGCACCAACTTTCATTTTTCTTCTAAAATTTCTAATTTTTCGACCAATGCTAATAATTTCTCATCGGTCGGATATTTTTCAGTCACATAAGCTAAAAGTTCATCCGTTTTTTCGCTTTGTTGTAAAAAATCACGATACAGATGCAGTTTCTGCTCATATTCTTCTAAAATTTTTTCGGTCCGCTTGATGTTATCATAGACTGCTTGCCGTGAAACTTCATAGTTTTCGGCGATCTCACCTAACGAAAAATCGTCCCGGTAATATAAAGCAATGTAATTCATCTGCTTTTTAGTCAGCAAAGGCTCATAGAATTCAAACAAAGCATTTATCCGATTGGTTTTTTCAATTGCCATTTTCTTACCTTAATCTTTCTTAGGTGTAACTAGGCCTTTGAATAAGCCATAGACAAATTCTTCAGGTGAAAAGTCGCGGAGATCGTCCATTTTTTCGCCTAGACCAACTAATTTCACTGGTAAATGAAGTTCATTTCTGATCGCTAACACGATCCCCCCACGTGCAGTCCCATCTAACTTAGTCAAGACGATCCCGGTAACGTCGGTAACTTCTTTAAATTGTTTAGCTTGCGTCAAGGCATTTTGACCTGTTGTAGCATCTAAAGCCAATAATACTTCTTGCGGTGCTTCGGGCAATTCACGCGTAATGACACGCTTGATCTTATCCAACTCGTTCATCAAGTTGACTTTATTTTGCAAACGTCCAGCTGTATCGACCAATAAGATATCATAGTTTTCTTTTTTAGCCTTGATCACAGCATCGTAAACAACAGCTGCTGGATCGCTTTTTTCTGGCTTAGTAACTACATCGACTCCAACACGTCGGCCCCATTCAGCTAGCTGCTCGATCGCACCTGCTCGGAAAGTATCACCCGCGGCTAACAACACTTTTTTACCAGCTTGTTGGTAACGGTGAGCTAATTTACCGATCGTTGTCGTTTTACCTACACCATTGACCCCAACAAATAAGAACACGGTCGGTTCATCTGGGTCCTTAGCAAAATGTAAACTATTGTCTTCATCAACGCCTTCACTTTCATAGATGTCGACTAAACGCTCGATGATCGCATCAGAGACATCGGAGCGACTTTTAGCATTACGCAATTTTACTTCATCTTGCAATTCATCACTGATCTTCATCGCCGTCTCAAAGCCAACGTCAGCTTCGATCAAAGTTTCTTCGAGTTCTTCAAAGAAATCCTCATCTACTCGTCTAAAATTAGCCAATAAAGCATTTAATTTAGCACCAAATCCCTTACGCGACTTAGCCAAACCTTTGTCATAACGCACGGTTTCAGAAGGTGTCGTCTCTGTTTCAGGTTCCTTAGGTGCCACTTTAGTTTCTTCTAACTCAGCACTTTGTTGTTCTAATAGCTCTTCTTCGACTTCTTCTTCATTTTCTGATGTTACTTCAATTTCTTTTGTGACTTCTACTTCTTCTGGTGTTTCGACCACTTCTTCAGTCACTTCAGTTTCCTTATCGACTGGTTCAGTCGCTTTTGCTTCATCAGTTTTTGCTTCTGTTACTTCAGACTGATCTTCTTCTGGTGTAACAGTTGTCGTTTCATCAGTCGCAGTTTCCTCAGGTTCTGAGCTTTCTTCTTCTGAGGTCGAAACAATTTCGTCTTCTTTTTTTGGCTCTTCTTCAGGTTCACCCGAAAAGGCTCGTCTTAATCGATCAAAAAGGCCCATGCCCATCCCTCATTTCTTATTTTGTTTTATTTTATCAAATTCATTTGTATTTTCCAAAACACTATGCTAATTCATCCAACGATACCGAGACCATCTTTGAGACCCCAGATTCTTGCATCGTGACCCCATATAAGACATCGGCGTTCATCATCGTCCCTTTACGGTGGGTGATCACGATAAATTGCGTCTGGGCATTGAACCGTTGGAGATAGCGTGAATAACGGATAACATTAGCATCATCCAAAGCAGCTTCAGCCTCATCCAAAACTACAAAAGGTACTGGGCGGACCTTTAAGATCGCAAACAATAATACGATCGCAGTCAAAGCCCGTTCCCCACCTGAAAGTAGATTTAAATGCTGGAATTTCTTACCTGGTGGCTGAGCCATGATCTCGACACCAGTGGTCAAGAGATCGGCTGGATCAGTCAAACTAAGTAGCGCCTTTCCTCCTTCAAAGACCTGCGGAAAGATCTCAGAAAAGGCAGCTGCAACTTCATCAAAAGCTTGTTTAAAACGACTTTTGGCTTCAGTATCCATTTCATCCATACTTTGGACTAATTGCGCTTTTGCCTCTAACAGATCGGCTTGTTGTTGCGTCAAGAATTCATAACGCGTATTGATCCGTTCAAATTCACTGATCGCCCCTAAATTGACTTCACCTAGCTCTTCGATCCCTAATTTCAAAAGATGGACTTTATTTTTGACAAATTCTAGATCTGTTGCTTGGTTTTCTTGTTTAGCCATTTCATAACTCAAGCCATAGTTTTGAGCTAATTCATCTAGATCACGTGCTAGATCTGCTTTGCAACTCCCCAGTTGTGCCTTGATCTCGCTCTTTTCATCCAGGCTAGCCTGACGCAATTCATTTGCCCGTTTCAATTCTTGTTGGGCATTTTTAAGGCGTACCGCTAGATCTTGACGTTTTTGTTTTTGATCTGCGATCGCTTGCTCAAGCTCTTCATAACGCTGTTCGACATCTTGGCGTTTAGCTTCGATATCGGTGTCGCGCACCTGATTTTGTTTTTGATTTTCTTTGATCTCAGTGATCTTAGCTTGTGCTTTAGTGATCCGGGCATGTGTTTGGTCTAATTGCACTTGGCTTTCTTTGACTTGAACTTGTAGCAACTGCGCTCTTTCTTTGGCGATCGCTTCTTTTTGCTTGAGTTCATTTAAAGTCTCTTGCTGTTTTGCTTGTGTCGCACTGGTATCTTTTTGTAAAGCGACTCGCAATTTTATCTCATTTTGCTTGGCTTCAATATCTTTTGCCAACGTTGCCTGTTTCTCGACCAAAGCTTGACGTTTACTTTCATACTGACTTTGATCAGCCTCACTCATGCTAGCTATTACTTCTAACTGTTCAACTTGCTTAGCTTGATGTTCGACTTCAAGCTCACAGCGTTCCAAAGCCTTGAGTGCTTGTTGTTGTTCTTCTAATGCCTGTTGTTCACTTGGCTTCATTTCTTCTAGCTCTTGGACTAGTTGTTCAACTTTTTCTTTAGTCTGGCCACCTTCAAATTCGATCTGCGATAGTTTTTGTTCCATCACAGTAATATCAGCTGCCAGTTTTTCAACTTGTTGCTGTTGTTCTAACAGACCAGTTCGTTGCTTTCTATCTTGTCCCCCAGTCATCGAGCCGCCAGCATTGATAACTTCACCCGCTAAAGTTACGATCTTGACACTATAATTGAGCTTTACAGCAAGCTTAGTAGCTACATCTAGGTCTTGGGCGATCACGATCGCTCCTAATAAATGTTCGACAACAGGTTTATCCAAAGGATCGTACTGGACCAGATCTTTGGCCAGCCCGACAACACCTGCTTGTTGCTTGACCGTCTGTAAGTGACCTTGGGCTAAAAAGCGTGGTTTGACAGTCGTACGGGGCAAGAATGTCGCCCGCCCAGCTTTTTGCTTCGTCAGATAATTGATCGCCGCTTTTGCACTTTTATCATCGGTCACGATCACATTTTGTAATTGTGCACCTAATGCCACATCGATTGCTTTAGCTACTTTAGCTGGGACCTTAAGCCGTTGAGCTACCGAACCTACTACACCAGTCAGATCTGCTTGTAAGATCGCTTTGACCCCGTGATAATAGCCGGCATAATTAGCTGCAATATTTTGCAGTGATTCATGCTGCGCACGCGCCTTTTGCAAGATCTCACTTGCCTTGAGCCAGCGTCTTTGTTGGTCTTCGCGCAAACGCTGAGCGGTCGTTTGTTGCGTTTGAAGTTCGTTCACTGTTGCTTGAAGTTTAGCATGAGCCGCTTTAGCTTCAGCCGCTTGTTTACTTGCCTTTGCCTGTTTTTCTTTGAGCGTGGCCAACTGTTCTTTAGCACTTGTGATCCGCTTTTTGTCAGCTTGCTTTTGATCTGAATTGCGTTTGTTTTCCTGTTCTAAGTAGGCTAATTCATTTTTAGCCGAAACTTGTGCCTGCATCAGATCGATCAGGTCTTGCCGTAGCTTTTCGATCTGATCAGCCAAAGTCTCAGGATCATCGACTAATGCCGCCTGGATATCCTGGATCTGCTTAGTATACTTATCTTGTAAGGAAGCTGCTTTGGCTTGCTGTGTTGTCAGATCATCAACTTGTGCTTGTAATTGCGCAACCAAACTTTCATCGCGCTTGATATTTTCATTGAACTCAGCGAGGCGTTCTTTAAAGAGATCATCATCATGCTTTGAGATATCTTGACGTCCGATCAGCTTCTCACGTTGTCCCGTCAAAAGGTTGAATTCTCTTTGATCTTCATCTAATTTTGCTTCTAATTTTGCTTGCTTATCGGCTAATTGTTGCGATTTTTGCTCTTGGAGCTCAGCGTGCTTCGTGTGAGTCGCTAGCAATTTTTCGATCTCAGAAAGTTTTGTTTCGATCTGTGCTTTAGTTTTGGCACGTTGCTCGATCTCTAAGACTAGCCGACTTTTTTCATAATGATCAAACTCTTCTTTTTGATCCACATAGTCCTTAGCAATACTTGCTTGTTCTTTTAGTGGTTCTCTTTGTTGCCGTAATTCAGTAATAATATCTGCTACCCGATCTAGGTGATCTGTAGTTTCAGCTAGCTCTTGTTGCGCTTTTTGCTTTTCTTTTTTGTACTTGACCACACCGGCGACTTCTTCGATCAAGACACGCCGATCTTGGGGTTTACTGTTAAAGATCGCTTCAACTTTCCCCTGTGAGATGATCGAAAATGATTCCCGACCCAAGCCAGTATCCATGAACAATTCTACAATGTCACGCAAACGGACTTTAGCATTATTGATCAAAAAATCACTGTCGCCATTTCGGTAGATCTTACGCGAGATCACAACTTGATCGGCATTTAGATCTAAAAAATGGTCTGAGTTATCAAATTCTAATTCAACTTCGGCATGATTTAGCGGAGCCCTTGTTTGAGAACCAGCAAAAATAACATCTGGCATTTTTCCCCCGCGTAAGCTCTTAGCGGATTGCTCCCCTAAAGCCCAACGTAAAGCTTCGATGATGTTACTTTTACCACTCCCATTGGGCCCAACGATCCCAGTCATACCACCTTGAAATTCGATCTTGGTCTTGTCAGCAAAGGATTTAAATCCGTTTAGAGTCAACGACTTTAACTTCATGCTGAATTTCTTCCCTTCAAATAAACTAATTTTTTTGGAGTGCTTTTAATGCTTGGAAAGCCGCTTGTTGTTCGGCAGCTTTCTTTGACATTCCTTTTCCTTCACCGATCTTTTGTCCATCAGCATAAACCGCCATGGTGTATTCTTTTTCATTATCCGGACCATTTTCAGCAACTTTTACATAAGTGATCTTGCAATCCCCATGTTGTTGCAATAATTCTTGAAGTTCAGTTTTATGATCTAAATAGTGATCAAACCAGCCCAGATCAAGCTTAGGAAAGACGACCCGACTGATAAAGCTGACTACGACGCCTTTACCTTGATCAAGGTATAATGCCCCGATAAAAGCTTCAAAAATATCGCAAAGTAACGACGCCCGATTACGTGCATTGGCTTTTTCTTCACCTTTGCCTAAGCGGATATATTCATCAAAATGGCATTCCTTAGCAAATTTGCTGAAACTGTCTTCACAGACCATCGCCGCACGCAAGCGTGAGAGTTTTCCTTCTGGTAAAGTAGGATAGCGTTTAAATAGGTATTCTGAGACGCAAAGTTGCATCACAGCGTCGCCTAGAAATTCGATCCGTTCATAATATTTTAGTTTTTCACGTGGATGTTCGTTTACATAAGAAGCATGGGTAAAAGCTTCGTCAAGTAAAGCTGTATTTTTAAAATCAATGCCAAAATCATCCTTTAGCATTTGTGTTAGTCCAATTATCAAAATGATTCTCCTCACTTTATTAATGCATTATCCATTATAGCAAAAAAGACCAGCTTTGTTACAGCTGGTCTAAGATAATTCTATCCTTGATGTGAAGCGATATAATCTACAGCATCTTTAACTGTCACGATTTGTTCGGCATCTTCGTCAGAAATTTCAGCACCAAAAGTATCTTCTAATTCCAAAACAAATTCTACCAGATCGATCGAATCGGCATCAAGATCAGTCTTAAAGTTTGTTTGTTCTGTCACCTTATCAGTGGAGACATCGAAGTGATCCTCAATAATTGTTGTGATCTTTGTAAGAATTTCGTTTTCTGTCATGGATATCAACCTCACCTATCCTAGTTTTTCGCAAACAAGTATATCATATTACTCAGCGTCTTTGCTATCTAAAGCTTCTTTCGCTTGTTGGGCTTGCCAGTATTTTGTAAAATTAGGCACCATTTCTTCATTGATCATGGTCCTGATCTGTTTTAATGTGTAATACACCGTCAGATCATCACTTGACCCGTGCGCTTTAACGACCGGTGCTTTGACCCCAAGTAAGACCGCACCACCATATTGAGCTTGGTCCATGCGACCCTTAATGCTCTTTAGATCGTCTTTTAGTAATAGTGCACCTAATTTGCCTTTAGCACCAGCATTGGCGATCGTGTCTTTCAACAAACTCATTACAGCTAGAGCCGTCCCTTCGATCGCTTTTAAGACTGCATTCCCTGTAAAGCCATCCGCAACGACTACATCACAGACACCTTTCATCAGATCTTTAGACTCAACATTTCCGATAAAATTCAAATTTTCATCAGCTGCTAAAAGTTGGTAAGCTTCTTGTGTCACTTTACTTCCCTTATGCGGTTCAGTCCCATTGTTCAATAGTCCGATCCGTGGTTCTTTGATCCCGCGAACGTTGCTAGCGTAATACGTACCTAAAAGGGCATATTGATAAAGGTGCTCTGGTTTACTATCGGCATTAGCCCCACTATCAAGTAAGTTGAATGCTCCATCCTGTCCTGAAACAACAGGTAAAGTCGATAGTAAGCCCGGACGCGTGATCTCCTTGATCCGTCCGACCAGTAAAAGTCCCGCTGTCAAAAGAGCCCCTGTGTTCCCACAAGAAAACAGCGCATCGGCTTCTTTAGCCTTGACTGCATTAGCTGCCACGACCAAAGACGAATCTTTCTTACGCCGGATCGCCCGGACCGGTTCATCATTCATCCCGATCACTTCAGTTGTGTTAACGATCGTGATCCGCGTTTGATCAGTTATATATTTCTCGATCGCGGTCTTATCACCATACAAAACAAGTTCTAGGTCGCTGAACTCATCACGTGCTTTGAGCGCACCCTTAACAACACTTTCGGGTGCATTGTCGCCCCCCATTGCATCGATCGCAATTTTCATTTCATACATCCTCTCTTTAGTCAAAACTGGTAAAATAAGTAAGCTCTTGATTCAAATAGCGCATCAAGCCAGTATTTTCCTGACGATAACAGAATTTTTCGTCGGCTAAAAGTTTAGCCACTTCTAATTGTGCTACTTGTAAAATATTGAAATCACTCACTGGATCACCGATCTTAAAATCCGGTAGCCCCGATTGTTTCTTACCTAAAACATCCCCTGGGCCGCGTAATTCTAGATCTTTTTGGGCGATCACAAAGCCATCTGTCGTTTCGACCATTGTTTTCATTCTTTCGATCCCATACTCACTCTTAGGATCAGCTACTAACAAACAATATGATTGTTTATTGCCCCGTCCGACACGACCACGCAATTGATGCAACTGCGCTAAACCAAAGCAGTCAGCATCTAAGATCACCATGACTGTTGCATTAGGAACATCGACCCCAACTTCGATCACTGTAGTCGAGACTAAAACGTCTAGCTCACCTGCTTTAAAGCGATCCATTACTTCATCTTTTTGTTCGGACGTCAGCTGACCATGTAACAATCCTAACTCATAGCGTCCTGCATAGTGAGCCTTTAACTTTTCATAGATCTCTGTAGCATTTTGAAGATCTAGCATTTCTGACTCAGCGATCAATGGTGAGATCACATAAGCTTGTGAACCATTTTGCAACTGTTGTTCCATAAAGTCAAGTGCTTGCGTAAATTGCTTTTGGCGTAACCAGTTTGTTTTAATGGTTTGCCGGCCTTTAGGTAGTTCATCAATTATCGAAACATCCATCTCACCATAAGTCGTGATCGCTAATGTCCGTGGGATCGGAGTCGCGGTCATCGCTAAGGCATCAGGAGAATCTCCCTTTTGGCGTAGAGCTTGACGCTGACCAACACCAAAGCGATGCTGTTCATCAGTAACGACTAAGCCTAGCTTTTTAAAATTGACATTGTCCTGGATCACTGCATGTGTCCCGACTAATAGGTTTATCTCCCCACTGGCTAAATTATCCAGTAAAGTCTGCTTAGCCTTTTGATTGCGAGTCACACTACTGGTCAATAAGGCTACGTTGACCTCTGGTATACCTTCAAACAATTGGGCTAACTTTTGGGCATGTTGTTGCGCTAAGATCTCAGTCGGTGCCATCAAGACCGTTTGATACCCCGCTGTAACAGCAGCATACATGGCTAAAGCCGCCACGACCGTTTTTCCTGAACCCACATCCCCCTGTAAGAGACGATTCATGTGTTCCGGCCGGTGTAGATCCCGACAGATCTCGTTAACGACCCGTTTTTGGGCCGCTGTCAGTTCAAACGGTAACTGTTTGATGAATTGACGCAATTTATCATTGTCGTATTTGATAACGATCCCGTTTTCCTTACGGTGTTTTTGCTTAAGCAGTTGGATCCGCAATTGGAATTTAAAAAACTCTTCAAAGATCGCTGAACGCCGGGCTGCTTTTCCTTGAGCCAAAGTCACTGGAAAATGCATATCATGGATCATCTGCGCACGTGTCTCTAAGCGAAATTTTTGGCGCAAACTATCGGGGACGATATCAAATATCAGATCATGGTAGTCAGCATAGGCTAGTGAAACAAGATCTTTGATCGTTTTAGCCGTGATCTCCTTTGAAGCCCGGTAAACACCAGCTAGATCTTCATCTTTAGCCTGATACATCACTTTCATCCCAGTCAAACTCTGGCGGCGTTGATCATATTTACCATAGATCGCGACCTCTTGCCCCGTACTCAATTGTTTAGCTAAATAACCTTGATTAAAAAAGGTCACTTTAACTAGATCATTTTCGACCAATAAGCCAAAATTCAACCGCATTTTAGCCCGGCCAAAATTAGAAACGACTGGTGGTGCAGCGATGACACCCTTTAAGACTACTTTTTCGCCATCAGCTACGTCGCTTAGTTGTTTGACCGTCAGATCCTCATAGCGAAATGGGTAATAGGTCAACAGGTCTTCGATCGTATTTATCCCTAATTTGTTCAACGCCTGTAATTTTTTAGGACCCACGCCTTTCAACACTGCAGGTGAGTCCGTCAAGGCTCGTGCCATAAATAATCCCCCTCAAACAAATAAATTCTAACTTCTATGCTCGCTAGAAGTTAGAATTTATCGCGCATTATTCGACTGAGATCAAGTATGGATAAACTGGTTGGTCACCTTCATGGATCTCAATTTCGATCTCAGGATCTAATTCTTCAAGCTGAGCTGCAATTTCGTTTGCTTGTTCTTCTGAACCATCTTGACCATAGATGATCGTTACGATCTCACTATCTTCATCTAACATCACCTTAGCCATCTCGATCGCTGCTTGTTCACAAGTTGGTTGGGTGACTACGATCTTACCATCAACGATCCCCATATAATCATCTTTCTTGATCGGGCGACCCTCGATCGTTGTATCACGTACCGCGACCGTAACTTGCCCTGAAAGAACTGCATCCATTTCTTCAGTCATCGCTTCGGTATTTTCTTCGATCGAAGCTGCATCATTAAAGCCAAGCATTGCGCTCATACCTTGGGCGATCGTCTTACTCAAAACTACGGCAACTTGAGCATCAGCTACTTCAGCTGCTTGTTGAGCTGCTAAGAAGATATTCTTATTGTTTGGTAAGATGATCACTTTCTTAGCATTGGTCTGCTCGATCGCTTCAACGATATCTTTCGTACTTGGATTCATCGTTTGACCACCATTGATGATATGCGTTACGCCCAAGTTTTTGAAGATATTAGCGATCCCTTCACCTGAAGCGATCGCGATCACACCATATTCTTTTTGAACTTCTGGGGTAGCCGGAATATTAGGTGCTGGCATTTCATCATCTTTTTCCAAGATCGTTTCATGTTGCAAACGCATGTTATCGACTTTGACTTTGATCAAAGAACCAAATTCTTGACCATATGATAATACCTTACCTGGATGCTCTGTGTGGACGTGAACTTTAACCACTTCATCGTCGGCAATAACGAGTAATGAATCCCCGATCTTAGATAGATGTTCCCGGAATTCATCGTAGTTAAATTCCTTGTCGACTAAGCGTCCTGCCCCTAAACGGACCATGATCTCAGTACAGTAACCAAATTCAATATCTTCAGTATGCAATTGACTTTGGGCACTCTTATGGTGTTCTGCATTGACCATTTCATCCATTTCGATCGGGCTTGGTGTATGAACTTCATCTTCTCGGCGTTCATTGCCAGCTAAAGCATCATAAAATCCTTGATAGACAAAAGTTAGTCCTTGACCACCAGAATCAACAACGCCAACTTCTTTTAAAACGGGTAAAAGGTCTGGGGTCGTTTGTAACGCAGCCTCCGCAGCTTCATAAGTTGCTTTCATAACTTCAACGACATCAGCTGTTTGGGCAGCCGTTTTTTTAGCTGCTTCAGCTGCCTTCCGTGCTACCGTCAAGATCGTACCTTCTTGCGGTTTCATAACTGCTTTATAAGCTGTTTCGACCCCACCTTGAAGGGCTACAGCCAGATCAGCCGCACTCAAAGTTTCTTTTTGGGTAACACTTTTTGAAAAGCCACGGAAAACTTGGGATAAAATAACACCCGAGTTACCACGTGCCCCCATCAACAGACCTTTAGCTAAAGCATTAGCTAATTCCCCAACATTACTTGAAGTTGACTCGGCAACATATTTTTCACCGCTCGCAAAGGAAAGACTCATATTTGTCCCTGTATCCCCATCGGGCACCGGAAACACATTCAATGAATTGATAAATTCTGCATTATTAGTCAATCTTTTCGAACTGACCAGAATCATTTTACGAAATTCTGTTTCAGTAATATTCTCCACTTTCAAGTTACTAACTCCTCCTTGGTTATTTCGCGGTACTAATCGTTGATGACACGTACGCCTTGAACGATAACATTCACAGATTCAGCGGTAATGCCTAACATTGAATCTAAATTGTACTTAACTTTATCTTGTACATTGCGGCAAACTTCTGAGATCTTTGTACCATAACCGACAATAATATATACATCCACAGCGATGCCTTCATCTTCTTGACGAATCACAACACCTTTAGAGTAATTGTCACGCTTTAAAATTTCATTCAAATTGTCTCGAATCTGGTTTTTGCTGGCCATACCAACGATCCCGAAAATTTCAGTTGCGGCTCCACCAACAACAGTTGCGATCACTTCATTGCTGATATCGATATTTCCAAATTGATTTTGAATTTTAACAGCCATTTTATACAGCCTCCTTAACTAATAAGACAATTCCCTTTTCCCAAAAAATGGAAAAGAAATATCAAATCGATGTTCAGTTTTTCACTGCTCGATCAATACTTGTCCTTTCATTATACCATGTTTATCGCAATTGCCCAAAAACAGTTGTTCATTTTATCTTTTTTACCCTTTAAATACTAGCATTCTCCCCTATTAGGCCACTAATATTGGTTTAGATAAAAATTTAACTTTTGGAAAAGCCTATATTTTAGGCATTTATAGCTGTCAAGCAAAATTACTTTATAGAAAACTATTGCAATCGCGCGCTATCTATGATAATTTTATTTAGTGAATGAGCAAGACCCCTTGCTCCTTAATTCGAGATAAGGGAGGATATAATCATGGCTAAAGATTTTGTAACTGGTCGTAAGACAACTTTTGGTAAGAAGCGTTCCCATGCTTTGAACCAAACAAACCGTAGCTGGAAGCCAAACTTGCAAAAGGTACGCATCTTGGTTGACGGCAAGCCTAAGAAGGTATGGGTTTCAGCTCGTGCTTTGAAATCCGGTAAAGTTACACGCGTCTAATCGAGGCGTTTACAGGCCCCAACTTGAGGGCTTTTTATTTTACCTTAAAAACACATAAAAACTCCCCGTAGGTAGCACTAGGCTATTTACGGGGAGTTTTTATCTACTCAATGATATAAACTTCTTTCCAATTATTAGTAGCACCTGCCGAATTTTGGATCAAACCTTTAACAGTCACATTTATCAACTGCGGTACATTAGTTTGATAAAGCGGCGCCACACCTTGTTGTTCACTTAAGACTTTAGACGCTTGAACTAGATCATCCCAACGCTTCGCTTTATCACTCGCATCAGTCGTTTTGGAAGCTTCGATCAAGCGGTCGTATTCTGCATTTTCCTATTTACCAAAGTTATAAGAATTATCCTTTGTAAAGAGATCTAGGAAACTGATCGGATCAGCAAAATCGGCTGACCAACCACTTAACTGAACATCAAAGTCACCTTTTTCACCACGGGCGATCCGTGTTTTCAATGGCACATTTTGGACTGAAACTTTAACATCAGATAGATTTTCTTCCAGCTGACTTTGGATAAATTCAGCCACTTTCTTTGAAATATCATCATCACTACTCATTAAAGTAAATGATAATTTATCTTGGCCCAATTCAGCCAAACCTTCCTTCAATAATTCCTTGGCTTTTTTCTTGTCATAGCTGACACCAGCTGTCGTTTTCGCTGCCTGAGCAAAGTCTTGGCCTTTGTACTCAGCTAGACCTTGAGAAACGATCCCTAGACTTGGTTGCGAACCACCGCCAACGATATTTTTAGCTAATTCTTGGCGATCGACAGCATAGGATAGTACTTGCCGAATCTTTAAATTCTTAAAACTTTCCTTTGTCTGGTTAAAGTCTAGGTAGGTAGTCCGGGCTTGTTTTAAGGCACTATATGCTGGATCTTTTGCCAATTGCTTAGCCTGTTCATTGCTCAAAGTCGTGTAGTCGAGTTGCTTACTTTGATAGAGATTATACGATGTCGTTGTGCTCTTATTGACCTTAAAGTTGATCGTTTCGAGTTTGACTTTCTTTTTGTCCCAATAATTTGGATTTTTGTTAAGTTTCCAATTCAAGTTAGAACCTGTCCAACCTTCAACTACGAATGGTCCATTATAGACCATGGTTTTAGCCGAAGTTCCATACTCATCACCAAATTTTTCGACTGCTTTTTGATTTTGAGGTAAGAATGGTTCAAAGCCTAATAATAGTTGGAAATATGGGATCGGCTTCTCCAAAGTTACCACTAAGGTATGATCATCTTTAGCTGTGATCCCTAAAGTTTCAGGTTTAGCTTCACCTTTAACGATCGCATCAGCATTTTTGACTCCACTATAGAGATAAGCGTATGGTGAGGCCGTTTTTTGATCAACAGTTCGGCGCCAACCATAAACAAAATCATGCGCGGTCACCTTATCTCCATTAGACCATTTACCATCTTTTCTTAACTTAAAAGTATATGTCAAATTATCATCTGAGACTTCTGTTTGTGTCGCTAATCCTGGTTCGATCTTGCTATTTTTTCCTAAGCGATATAGCCCTTCCATCGAGTTATTGATGATATCACCACTATAGGCATCCGAGACCTTCGATGGATCAAGCGTTGACAGTTCAGCTAGATAACTCCAATTCAAGACTTGTTTTGAAGCTACCTGCCCTGTAGAATTTGCCTTTTGCTTGTTTGAACAAGCTGTCACTAATAAGCCTGTGGCTGCTAAAGCAAGTGCCCCAAGTCACCAATCGTTTAAATTTCATAATACTCCCCCTCATGCTATATATCATTTAACATTAATTAATGTTTCGTTAATTTCAATCTAAAACAAATCAAAAAGCAATATTTTTTTGCAAAAAAATATGATCGCCAAATAATTGACGACCATTATTTCTTTAACTATCTTTACTTTGAATAACACACAACACGCCACTATCAAAGCTAAAACTAGCACTTTCGCCAACAAATTCATTGCTGACATATGCAGTTGGCAGTGAAAGATCTTGCTCAAATAATTGATATTTTTCATCAGGGAGCGTTAGTTTAGTTACCGGTGTTAAGGAAATAAATGAGAGATAACTCATTTCTTCTAACTTAGTTAATGTATAACTTCCAGGTAAATAAAATCGAATTTCATTTTGACAGTCTTTGAAGCAAACTTTAGGCACAAATGTCGGAAAATCTAAACGTAAAACGCTAAATAAATTAGCCAAAAAATGATCACTTCGTCCCCCAGTGGCCCCGTAGACCACGATCTGTTCCGGATGATACCGGCGCTCGATCTCTAACAATGCTACTTCAGTATCGGTATAGTCTTTTTTTGCCGGTAAACTACAGATAGCTTGACTGGCTTCTGTGACTAACTTGACTTGTTCTGCAGTTGCAGAATCAAAATCGCCAACAGCTAATAAGGGCTTGATTTTTGCTTGACATAAGCGGACTGCTCCCATATCAGCTCCGACCCAGCGTTCATTTTTCTTAGCTTGCAAAAGCCCTGGTGGCAGATGATCCACTGGACCTCCGACTAATAAATTTACTTGCATCCTATCTAGCAGCTTCTTTTAACGTTGCGATCTGCATTGCTGGATCTTTTGCGTTAAAAACGTATGAACCAGCAACTGCAACTGTTGCTCCCGCTTGGGCAACTTCTTTGATCGTTTCAGCATTGATCCCACCATCAACTTCGATCTCAAAGTCAAGCCCATGTTCTTTTTTATAAGCTGCTAATTCAGCTACCTTAGCAACTGTTTCAGGGATAAAAGCTTGACCACCAAAACCTGGATCGACTGTCATGATCAAAACTTGATCGACTAGCGGTAAAATTTCTGCTGCCGCCATAACTGGTGTCCCTGGATTCAAAACAACTTCTGCTTTCAGACTACTAGCTTTGATCTGGCTCAAAACACGATGGATATGCGGTGTGGCTTCTAAATGGACCCCAACGATATCAGCACCTGCATTTTTTAGATCAGTGATATATTTTTCTGGTTCATCGACCATCATATGACAATCAAAAACTAATTCTGAATGCTTGCGCAAAGCCTTTACTACATTAGCTCCAAATGTTAAATTATCGACAAAATGGCCATCCATTATATCGATGTGTAAATATTCAGCGCCTGCCTTTTCTACTACAGAAACATCATCTTTTAAATTTGCAAAATCAGCACTTAAAATTGAAGGTGCAATTTTCATATTAAATTCCTCCGTTATCTATATTTAGGTTTTTGATTTATGATCATATCATGAAACAACTGGTAATTAGCATAGCGACTAGGCATGATCTCTCCCGCCTCGACTGCTGCCTTGACTGCACATTTAGGTTCATTGATGTGCATACATCCCCTGAATTTGCAGTCAGCTTGATGAGCTACTAGATCTGGAAAGAGCGTTGGAAGTTGTTCTTTAGTGATCTCTAATAATTCAAAGGATGAAAAACCAGGCGTATCAGCTAATAGATTATCTCCGATCGGCAAAAGTGAAACTTTACGTGTCGTATGCCGTCCACGACTTAAGGCCTTAGAGATCTCGCCAGTTGCTAGCTCTAAACTGGGCTCTAACTGATTCAAAAGTGTGGACTTGCCCGCACCAGTCTGCCCCATAACAACGATGACTTGATGATGTAAATTTGCTAACATCGTCTCTAACGTCTCCGGTCGAGCTGGCAAGCTGCCCCGATAGACCGGATAAAACTTAGCATAGTAGTTGAGGATCGGATCAAGCTTGGCTTTTTGTTCTTCGGTAAGAAGATCATATTTTGAAAAATACAAAACTGGTGAGACATCATTCGCCTCTAACATCGCTAACTGACGGTCAAGTAAATTACTGGAAAAATCCGGTTGGACACATGCGGTAACTACCAGAGCTGTGTCTAAATTGGCCATTGGTGGTCTGACTAACTGATTTTTTCGCGGATAGATCTCTAAAATATATCCTTCGTCGGCTTTTTGCGCTTTAAACTCTACCCAATCCCCCACCAGCGGAGTTTGCTTTTTTTTGCGAAAATTTCCTCGTGCTCTAGTTCGATACTCTACACCATCAGTAGTGACCACATCATAGTAGCCACTTAAAGATTGTCTGATCTGTCCTTTTGTCAATTACTCTATCACCTTTCATTTCTATTCTACTTCATAGTTGTAGGGAATATTTTCAGTCTTACTACCCAAAGTTATCTCCAAAACATCACCTTCGTGCAAAGGTGTCCCTACTGCTGGCTCTTGGGCGATCACGAACATAGCTTTCTTCTTTGAACTTGATGTTTTTTTCACAACTAATTCTAAACCACATTCACTTGCATATTCCTTAGCTTCACTCAAAGTATAGCCTGTTAGATCGATCATCCCTTCTAAGTTAGGGCCTTGACTGACTGTAAATGTTACCGTCGTTTTGGCAAAGGCAACTTTCTTTTTAGGTGAGATCGATTGGGCAATTATTTCACCACTTGCTACGCTATCTGAATACTGTTTCTTTTGTTTGACCGTGACCCCTTGAGCTTTCAATTTACGACTAACATCACTAAAATCACGACCACGATAATCGCCAAAAGCTTTTTTAGGTAGCCCCTTAGATAAGATCAGATCGATCTTAGTGCGCTGTTTGACTGTCGTTCCCTTACTTGGAGAGGTAAAGGTCACACAGCCTACATCATAGCGGTCATCGTATTGGTAAGTCACTTTACCTAGACTCAAGCGTTGACTTTCCAATAACTGGACCGCTTCTTTCTTATGCATTCCCTTTAAATTAGGGACCGATACATCTCTTGGAAGCGTATAAACAATCGCCCCAAGAACCACTAGTAACGCTAAGATCACTAGCAACCAAATTTTCAACCGCTTAGGCCGAACTTTCACGGCTTTTTTAGGTTCTGGTGTAATTTGTACCGTCTTAGTTAAGTTTTTATCTTCACGAGCTACCTCATCATAAAAATTAGGTAAGATCTTAGTCTCTTCTTCCACATGTATCCGCGGACGCCAACGTGGCTCAGCTGTTCGTTTTTCATCTAAACAAGTTGCTAGATCAGCTTGCATCTCTTCCACGTTTTGATAACGATCAGCGCAATCTTTAGCAGTAGCATGCAAAACGATATTTTCTAAGGCTTGGGGGATATCTTGCTTAAATGAACGGGGCGATGGCATTTGACTGCGATAATGTTTCAATGCGATCGAAACAGCTGTTTCACCATCATATGGAACGCGCCCTGTCAACATTTCAAACAAAATGATCCCTAATGAATAAATATCAGATTGTTGAGTTATCATGCTGCCCCGCGCTTGTTCGGGTGAGATATAATGAACTGATCCCATCAGCGTATTGGTCTTAGTCATAGTTTCTTCGGCTAAGGCGATCGCGATCCCAAAATCAGTTATTTTAACATTTCCCGCTTCATCTAATAAGATATTTTGGGGCTTTAGATCGCGATGGATGATCCCATGACTATGCGCTTCTTTTACGGCTGACAAGATCTGCTCCATGATCTCGATCACTGTAGCATAGGCTAATGGCTTGTGCTTTTCGATGTAGCGCTTGAGATCCATCCCTTTAACATATTCCATTACCAAATATTGCATACCATGATCTTCACCAACATCGAAAATATCAACGATATGTGGATCATCGAGCTCGATCAGCGAATTGGCTTCACGTTGAAAGCGCCTGATTGCAGCTTTATCGTCGCTTAGATCTAGACGCAAGAGCTTGACTGCCACCTCACGTTCTAAGATCAGATCGTAAGCTAGGTAAACATTAGCCATGCCACCTTCGCCTAAAGAGCGGATGATGCGGTAGCGACCATTGATCGCATAACCGGCTCTCATTTTTCATCGTCCTCCTCATCTGACCAAATTATCAAAACTGTGATATTATCCGAACCTCCAGCTAAATTAGCTTGCTCAACTAGTTTTTCAGCTTTTGCTTGCAAAGACAATTCGGGCAACTCTAAGATCTGCTTGATCTTTTCATCATCTAACATATTCGTCAAGCCATCCGAACAGAGTAAATACATATCGGTCGGCAATAGCTTTAAAATGCATGAATCGATCTTAGCTTGCTTAGAGACCCCTAACGTCCGTGTAATAATATTCTTGTGCGGATGATGTTTAGCTTCTTCCTTGCTGATCTCACCACGCTTGACTAATTCATTGACATAAGAGTGATCCTCTGTGATCTGCTCAAATTCACCGGCATGTAACAAGTACGCTCGACTATCACCGATATTTGAGATCGCGATCTGGTCGGCAAAGATCATCGCACATACAAGTGTCGTTCCCATTCCAGCTAGATCTTGATATTGATCAGCTCGTTTCAAAATACTATTATTTTCAACGATCACTTGATCTTCGAGCCATTTTATCGCTGCTGTTGCATCACTTAATTCTGTCTGTTCAAATAGGTAGCCGAGGTGAGAAACTGCCATTTCAGAGGCAACTTCCCCACCTAAATGTCCGCCTAAGCCATCTGCTACGATCGCAAAGCTAAAGCCAGCTTTATTTTTAAAAGTTGCGACGCGATCTTCATTGACTTGGCGGACTTGACCAACATCACTTGTATATGCGATCTTCATCTGTTACACCTCAGTTCTTTTAACTAATGTTGCGATATAAAATCCATCCGATAAGTGATCATCAGGATAGATCGTCAAGCCCAGCTCTTGACGGTCGGCTTTGAGCTCAAAAGCCGTTTTGGTTTTGACCTGCTCAAATTCTGGGTGGGCTTTTAGAAACGCCGAGACAGTTTGTTGATTTTCACTGTCTAAGATCGTACAGGTACTATATGTCAGGGTGCCACCGACTTTTAGTAACGGTGCCACCGCATCTAAAATGCTAACTTGGATCCGGTGAAGGTCTAATGAGTCTTGATATTTTTTCTCATACTTGACCTCAGGTTTGCGCCGTAACAGACCGATCCCTGAACAAGGAGCATCTACTAGTATTTTATCAAAACTTTCCTTAGCGAACTCTTCGGACGCCTTGCGTGCATCCATTTGTAAAGCTTTCACTTGCGCCTCAACATGGGCCCGGAGCGCATTTTGTTCTATCAAAGCGACTTTATGCTTATGGATATCCAAGCTAGTAACTTGGCCGGTCTCTAACTGGGTAGCGATCTGCGTAGTCTTTCCGCCTGGTGCTGCACAAGCATCTAAAACTTGGTCACCAGCGTTGATCGCCATCGATTCAACTGCCAACATCGCACTTTCATCTTGCACGATCGCTTGACCAGTTTTAAAAGCTTCTGTTGCTGGAATAAAGCCAGTGTTGACTTGCAATGCTAACGGCGTGACTGGACTTTTAGCTACTTCAAGTTTTTCCGCTTCTAACTGCGCCGCTAGGGCCTCAGCTGTCGTTACTTTAGTATTGATACGGACGGTTTGCTTTGGTGCTTGATTGATAGTTTCTAAGATACTTTTAGTTTTAGCTGTACCGACCTCTTTTTGCAACTGCTCGACCAACCACCGCGGTGTACTAGTCGCAATGCTCAAAGCTTCGATCGGATCAGTGATCGCATCTAAGCTCGGTATGCCTTGGCGATCGATCGCATGTAAGATCCCTGTGACAAACTTTCGGACCCCAGCATGCCCCTTAACTTTAGCGATCTCGATCGTTTCATTAAAGACCGCCCGTTTAGGAATATTATCCAAATATATCTGTTGATAAAGCGCCGTTAAAAGCAGTTGTTTGACCCAACTTTGTAATTTATTTGGCCGTTTGATAAAAGGCTTTAAATAATATTCCAAAGTAAGCTTATGTTGGATCACACCATAGACGATATTAGTCAATAAATGGGCATCCCGCTTTGTCAGTTCATTTTGCTTGATCGTTTGATTGAGTGCTAAATTTGAATATGCGCCTTGCTTTTCGACTTTTTCAAGCAATTCAACCGCTAAATAACGTGGTGTCTTATTTATCTTCTTTGCCATCTGAAATTACCTTTTGCCCTACTTTTAGTCCTTGACCAACACCATTTAAATAATCGGTGATCTTTAATTTAGGCTTACCTGCTGGTTGTAAAATTTTGACACTATAAGTCGTATTTTCAGCTGCAGCTAAGATCAGCTCATGTTTTGAAACTTCGACCACTGTCCCAGCTTCAAACTCAGTTGTTTGCGTCAATGGTTCGATCTCCCATAATTTAGTCCGCTTACCTTTGAGATCGGCAAAGTATGCGCCTGGAGCTGGGCGTAATGCACGGATCTTCCAGTCGAGTTCTTTAGCTGTCAGATCTAGACTCAAGCTCTCTTCTGCTGGTTTGATCGTTGGTGAAAAGACGACTTTAGTCTCATCTTGTTCAACTGGTTTGATCTCACCTGCGATCAATTGTGGTAGCATTTCTAGTAAGGTATCGCGCCCTAAGATACTCATCTTTTCAAAAATCGAAGCTGTATCGTCTTTTGGTCCGATCGGCATCTCTTTTTGAGCTAACATTGCGCCCGCATCCATCTGCTTGACCATATAGATGATCGTGACACCTGTCTTATCATCCCCATTCATGATCGCATACTGTACCGGAGCCCCCCCACGGTATTTAGGCAACAAGGAACCGTGAACATTGATCGCGCCGATCTTTGCTGCTTGGATCAGTTTAGTAGGTAAAAATTGACCAAAAGCGGCGGTAATGATCAAATCTGGATGTAGATCAATGATCTCTTGCATCTCAGGACTCCCTGAGATCTTTTCTGGTTGTAAAACCTTGATCCCATGTTTTAAAGCCATTTCTTTGACTGGTGAAGCTGTCAAGACTCGTTTACGTCCTGTATAACGGTCTGGTTGGGTCACGACTGCTTTTACGTCATATCCATTGGTCACTAGACCTTCTAAGATCGGGGCAGCAAATTGTGGTGTCCCCATAAATACTACTGATGTCATTTCACTTATCATCCTCTTTACTTAACATTATAAAAAATTGACTGGTTCACGATCGATCACGACCATGATCCCTTTTTTCTCACCGCTTTGGCTTTGTAAGAGCAAGTCTTGTAAATATTTTTCCAAAGCGGGTTCTTGTTTATATTTTATCACTAATTGGTAATAAAACCGATTCTTGATCTTTAAGATCGAACTTGGCGTTGGCCCTAAAACTAGCGCTTGTGGGCTCAAGCATTGGTCGAGTCCTTTTTTGATCGCAAAGCTTTCTTTAGCAGCTTCTGCCTCACTTTTAGCACTAACTGTGATCTTGATCGTATAGTAATACGGCGGGTAATTGTTCAAATGGCGCAAATTCATCTCATAGAAGAAAAATTGCTCATAATCTTGACGACAGGCTAACTGGATCGCATAATGCTCGGGATTATAAGTCTGAATGACCACTTGGCCGGTCTTATCGGCCCGTCCAGCCCGTCCACTTACCTGGGTCAAAAGTTGAAAAGTCCGTTCACTCGAACGATAATCTGGCAAACTCAAAGATGTATCAGCATTTAAAACTCCAACTAAAGTCACATCGGGGAAGTCTAACCCTTTAGCGATCATTTGTGTTCCTAATAAAATATCAGCTTCATGCGCTCCAAATTTAGCTAATAACCGCTCATGTGCGCCTTTTTTACGTGTTGTATCCACATCCATCCGTAAGATCCTTGCTTCAGGCAATAACTTTTCTAACTCAGCTTGGACTTTTTGAGTTCCGGTCCCATAGTAACGGATCTTTTTGCTATCACAACTCGGACAGCGATTCGGGATCGCTTCTTCATGACCACAATAATGGCATTTCATCGAGTGCGTATCCATGTGTAAGGTCAACGAAACATCACAATTCGGACACTTCAAGACAAAGCCGCAATCGCGACACAAAACAAACGACGAATAGCCACGCCGATTCAACATCAAGACGACCTGTTCTTTTCTAGCTAAACGTTCGGTGATCTGATCAAGCAATATCTGCGAAAAATCTGGAGCAGGCGCTGTTTTGACCGCTTCACGCATATCGACTAAAGTGACCTGTGGCAAAGAGCTACCATTGATCCGTTTAGTTAAATTCAATTGTTGATAAACACCTTTTTGCGCCCGCGCACGCGTCGCTAGATCTGGGGTCGCTGAGCCTAAAACGACGGGACAACTGTGGTATTTTCCACGCCAAAGCGCCACATCCCGGGCTTGATAATGGGGCATATCTTCTTGTTTATAACTCGCTTCATGCTCCTCATCAATAATGATCAGCCCAAGATCATCTAAAGGAGCAAAAATAGCTGAGCGCGCACCAACTACGACTTTGGCTTCCTTGCGCTCGATCCGACGCCATTCATCATAACGTTCTCCATCTGATAACGCACTATGCAACATCGCAACATCTTTGCCGAAACGCTCTTTGACTCTTTGGACCATCTGTGGCGTCAGCGATATTTCTGGTACGAGCATCAAAGCCGAACGTCCTTGGCTCAATGCATGGGCGATCGCTTGCAGATAGACTTCTGTCTTACCACTGCCAGTCACACCTTCCAATAAAAATGTAGTCGCATTTTTAGCTGTTATCGCTTGATCGATCTGTTCGACCGCTCGCTGTTGTTCAGGCGTTAATTGCTTGGGCGTAGTTACTTGGAGCGTTTTATCACCATAGGGATCACGATAGCGTTCTTGCTGAGCTAATTTTAGCCAGCCTTGCTGAGCCGCTTTTTTTAATTGATTTAGACTGACTTGTAAATCTGCTTGTAGCTTTGTTTGCAAAAAACTTTGGTGCGGATTTTGGTATAAAAATTCTAATAACTCCAATTGTTTATGGGCATTTTTCCGCACTTTAGCTTTGAATTGAGTATAATTTTGTTCATCGACCAGTGAAGTCACCACCCCGACTAGCTTAGCTTTAGCCCGATCTTTAACATGATAGACCACTTCTAAATGACCAGCTTGGCGCATTTGTGCTAACTTATTCAATTGTTGTGCCGACAATTTGCTCTCATCAAATTCGATCTCGGATCCTCCAGCAAAAAGTGAGTTCAGTTCTTGCGGTAATTCAACAGCCGAAAGCAAACGTAAACTCTTAGAATAACTCGCACGCATGACATTAGGCAACATCACTTGCAGGCAACGGATCTTAAATGAAAATGTCTTTTGGGCTAACCAATCGGCTAATTGTAAAGCTTCATTATTCAAAACTGGGGCTAAGTCCATTAAACTTGTAACGCGCTTAGGAGCGATCGCAAGCTCATATTCATCAGTCAGACCGACGATAAACCCTTGGATCTGGCGTTCTCCTTTACCAAAAGGAACGATCACTCGCATCCCTACCTGAGCTTGATCCTGTAATTCTTGCGGTAACTCATACGTATAGGGACGATTAGTCTGCATGGCGGGCACATCAACAATAACTTGCGCATAACGTGCCATCAGCTCTCACCTCGTAACTGCAAAGCAGAACTCAAGATCAGATCAGCTAATTGCGTCTTTTTTAGCTTACCCGTAGCTTTAGGTGCGTTTTTTCTTGTCAATAGCCAGGCTTCATTATCGTCAGCCCCAAAGCCGATATCTTTTCGTGAAACATCATTTGCAACTAAGAGATCAGCTTTTTTTTGCTGTAACTTTTTAGTTGCATGCGCTAAAAGATCGGTCGTTTCAGCCGCAAAGCCAACCAATACTTGCTCACGCTTTAATTTGCCTAACCGTTTTAAGATATCCGGATTTTTTACGAGCTCTAACTGCCATGTTTCAGCATTTTTCTTGATCTTTTGTTCTGCAACTGTTTTAACGCGATAGTCCGCCACTGCGGCTGCCATGATCACAATATCTTGTTTGGCATAATGGGTGAGCATCGCTTCCTCTAATTCTGCGGCAGTCTGGATCTCATATGTCGTGACCCCTGCTGGTGGCGTTAGTTTAGTCGGGCCAGTGACCAAGGTAACTTCTGCTCCCCGGGCTAAAGCTCGCTTGGCTAAGGCATATCCCATTTTTCCACTCGAACGATTGGCGATATATCTGACTGGATCGATCGCTTCTCGGGTCCCGCCTGCACTTATCAAAACTTTTTTTCCTCTAAGATCTTGTTCGATATTTTCTACGTCAGCGATCCAAGCATAGATAGCTTCTGGTTCGGGCATCCGGCCTTTACCGGCATAACCTTCAGCTAATAGACCATTCACTGGCTCTAAAATTGCAACACCATCGGCCTGTAATCGTGCAATATTGCGCCTTGTTGCAGGATCAGCCCACATTTTATCATTCATGGCAGGCACAACGTATTTAGGCGCTGCCGTCGCTAATAGAGCAGTCGTTACAAAGTCATCAGCTATCCCATTAGCCATTTTAGCGATCACATTAGCTGTAGCTGGTACTACCACAGCTAGATCGGTCCAATCGGCTAACTTGATATGTGGTACAGGTGAATCATTTTCAAAGAGATCGGTATAAACTTCTTGATGGGTCAAGCCCTTAAAAGTTAGTGGTGTAACAAACGCTTGCGCCGCTTTAGTCATTGCGACCTTGACCTTTGCCCCTTGTTTAACGAAGAGTCGCGCCAAAATAGCTGCTTTATAGGCCGCGATCCCACCACTTACATAGAGCGCTATATGTTTTTTCTCCAAAAAATCAGCCCCTTTAATTATCTATACATATTTTAGCACATTCCTCAAATTTAATATTTTTAGTTGTTCAAAAAAAATGAGACCAAGGTCAACCTCAGTCTCACTCTACTATATTAGCCTTCTTCACCTTCAGATTTGATCTTAAGGTCACCGGCAACGATTTCTTCTAAAGCTCGGCCAACACTTTTTACCGATTCATATTCGCTTAACATTGGATGTGCCCCAGCATCAAGTTCATGGGCACGCTTAGATGCAAGCATGATCAAAGAGTAACGTGAATCGACACGTTCTAAAAGTTCATCTACTGATGGATATAAAATCATTGAATATTCTCGACTATATGAATGTGAACAAGTCAAAATAAACTTGTGAAGAATATAGTCTCTTCCTTTCCTAGATTTATTGCGCTATTGCCTCACATTTAAACTTCTTAGCTCTCGACTTAAAGCGGTCAGTCGACCCCTAATTGTTTCTTATAATCAGGCAAGAAACGTTTAACACGCCAACGTTCAGCCCGAATGATCGTTTTGATCTTTTCAGCTGCCTTAGCAACTTCATCGTTTACGACCGCGTAATCGTAATTTTGCATCATTTCGATCTCGTCTTTTGCCTTTTCCATACGCTTATCGATCGTTTCTAGATCATCAGTCCCGCGATTGATGATCCGTTGGCGAAGTTCCATTAGGTCAGGTGGGGTCAAGAAGATGAACAAGCCGTCAGAAACTTTTTCACGTACTTGCATTGCACCTTTGACTTCGATCTCCAAAAAGACATCCTTACCCGCATCAAGCATCTCATTAACGTATTTTAATGGTGTACCATAATAATTGTCAACATATTGAGCATACTCCAACATGCCTCCGTCAGCGATCTCTTTTTCAAACTCTTCTTTTGAAACGAAGTAATAATCTTTACCGTCAACTTCGCCTGGTCGCATTTGTCTAGTCGTCATTGAGATCGAATAGTCAAAGTTGTTTCCTTCTTGTGAAAAGATCTCCTTTCGCACAGTACCCTTCCCCACACCAGAAGGACCTGAAAGGACGATCAACATTCCTCTTTTAGCCATGCGCTTTATAACTCCTCAATTTATAAGTTTATATATCATTGTGCACTTTTTTAAGGCTTTTTTCAAGTCGTCATGTCCATTTTTGCAGATTTTAATTAAATTTTCTCAAAAAAATCTAGGGCTTTTCATGTCATGAGCATTCCCCTAATCAAGAACCACTTATTGTATATATGGTACCACTTCCAAAATTCCTAATTCTGCTATATAAAATGTAGAACAATATAGAAGTTTAAGTACATTCTTCTACATTGTTAGAAAGAATTATATAGTTTTTCCTTTCCTAATTTTATTTACTGCCGTCAACATTAGTATTCCCATATCCTAACGAGAGGGTAATGACAGTGACTAACTCTTACAGTTTAAGGGTGTAGCCCACCCCTGTATTTTTTATATCAGTGCTAATAAATTCAACACTGCGTTTTCATCTCTATCCATAATATTTCCGCATTCATAACAGATATATTCGTTATGCTTAGTTCCATATTTTAGGTTGCCATTAAGCCCAACTTTTTCTTCACCAGTCTTAATATAACCGCATTTAGAACAACGTTGCGTACTTGGATAATATTTATCGGCTAAGATAAGTTTCTTATCATACCAATTGCACTTATAGCTCAATATCTGTCTGAAATAACCAAACATTGAACGTTGTAGCCCTTTGGAAGCGACATGAGTCATCTGCATTTCTTTAACCGCCAAGTCTTCAATTACGATCTTGTCGTATTCTTCAACTAATTGAGTTGTAAACTTCTGCATAATATCATGTTGGATATTAGCTACTTTGCGATAATCACGTTGCAACTTGGCTCTCGTCTTAACGTAATTATTACTTTTAGTAGCTCGTTTCCCATTTACTGTGCGCTTTTTTGCTAAGGACTTTTGATAATATTTGATACGCTGATAGAGGTGGTTTAAACGTTTAGGTAAAGTGTTGATTTGACCAGCGGTGTAATTGAAGTGTCCAACATTGACATCGACCGCTGTTACACGGTTAGTTTTAGCTTTGTTTGCCACTTCGATCTCAAAAGGTAAACTTGCCCAATATTTACCATTTTCACGGTAAATTGAAACAACTTTTAATTCACCATCTAATGATTTAGCACCTTTAAATCGAATATCGTACCATTTTTTGATACCATGTGGCTTATCTAATCGTAACTTACCCTTAATAATCTTGGCACGGTCAGTTTTAAAACCCTGTCTAGTGGCTTTCTTTGATTTAAAACGTGGTTTACCCCAATCAACTTGTGCCTTATCAAAAAAGTTCTTCCACGCTTTAGATAAATCTTCGATCGCCAACTGTAAACAACGTGCAGATAGTCGGTATTGCCAATCAGCTTTATTAGCCACTAACTCGTTGCGAACCTTGTATTCATTTGGTCTGAGGCGCTTATCATCTAAGATCAATGCTTCTTCATACATATCATTCCATAAAGCCAAACCAGCATTCCAGCAATAGCTGCGATAATCACACAAGTCATCTAAGACTTTCTGCATGGTTTTATTTGGATAAAGTCTAACTTTTTGGGTTCTTAACACCATTATTTTCACCACCCTTCAAAGATCTGTCGTTTTCTAGTTTATGCTTATATTTACGTAAACCATATAAACGACAGGAAAATACGTGTACAATACTCACCATATCATCAATCATTTCTTGCGTTGGACTAGCTTTAACATTATTCAATACCACGATCTTAGTATTGTGTATTTTACATAATCGTTCAAACCACTCATAACCAAAACGAATAAATCTATCTTTATAAGTAATGTAAATCGTATCAATCTGATTATTCATTACTTCTTCTAGCAATTTATTCCACTTTTTTCGATTGTAGTTAAGCCCACTGCCAACATCAGTAATTGTTTCATCTAAAACAACGCCTCTAGCGTTAACGTATTGCCTAATAAAGTCAATTTGATTTTTTAAATCATCTCTTTGACTATTTGTTGATACTCTAGCATAGGCGACTACTTTGCGCTTGTTGGACTCTGGATTTACCAATATAGTTTAAATATTGTTCTTCAGTATAATATCTTCGATTGGTGGGAGTCCGATATGCTTTTAACACACCTTTACTATCCCAAATTTGCAAAGTTCTGACTGTAACACCTAAACGTTCAGCCATTTCTTTCGGTTTTAACATTGTCATAATAACCACCCACATTTTTACTTCTTTCCATGGTTTGTTATAACACATTATTCTATGTTTTTGGTAACAGTTAACCACTCCTCTGATTTACATCAATATATTTTTATCCAAACTTTCTCTTGATTTATCGAACGGATGTTCATATAATATAAATATCAAACAAATGTTCTAGGAGGGTATTTACCATGACACTTAAAAAATTCTTCAGCCCTGAAAATTTGAGCAAATTGACTAAAAATCTCCATACTAAAGCACAATTATTCTTTGAACTCGAACAAACAACGCCCACTCCACGTACAACAGATTTTGCAAGTATCCCACCAAAACAACTTGCCCTTTTCTTACAACAAGCGATCCGCTCTCAAAAAACAGCTACCCTCACTTTAGCCCTAAAAGATGGCTCGACTGAAACACTCAGTGGCAAACTTGATTCGATCAAAAATCGTTTCGACGCTGTGACACTTAAGATATCAGATAAGCAGACCCGTGTCGTCTTTACCAAAGATATCGTTCATCTCGGTTTAGAACGTTTTTCTGTTAAAGATATCACCCTTCACCACCCAGTTCTTATCAGTAAATAGCAAAAAAACCTGTCGTAAAAATGACAGGTTTTTTAACTAATGTTTCATAATTAATAGAGTTCTAAGTATTGATCGCGTTCCCATTGGGATACTTCTTGGCGATATGCTTCCCACTCTAAACGTTTAGCTTCAACAAAGTTGTTGTATAGATGAGGGCCCATCGCATTGATGATCACTTCATCAGTCCGCAAAGCTTTTAGCGCATTATGCAAGGTCGATGGTAGATCCTCGATCCCATTAGCTTTGCGCTCTTCTTCACCCATAACATAGATATTGCGGTCAACTGGTTTTGGTGGTTCGATCTTATTCTTCAAACCATCTAACCCAGCGGCTAAGACAGCAGCTACCGCAAGATATGGATTAGCGGATGGATCAACACTACGCAATTCGACCCGTGTGGACAAACCACGAGCGATCGGTACACGGATCAATGGTGAACGGTTATGGCCAGACCAAGCTACGTAAACTGGAGCTTCGTAACCTGGAACTAAACGCTTATAAGAGTTGACCGTTGGATTCATGACCGCTGTATAGTTACGCGCATGTTTGATCAAGCCCCCTAAGAAGTAACGAGCTTCTTGTGAAAGTTGTTCTTCAGCATTTTCATCAAAGAAAACATTACCCTTTTCATTGAAAAGTGACATATTCAAGTGCATCCCTGACCCATTGATCCGATCAAGTGGTTTTGGCATAAATGTTGCATGTAGTCCATATTTTCTAGCTACAGTTTTAACAACCAGTTTGAATGTTTGGATATTATCACAGGCATGTAGTGCATCTGCGTATTTAAAATCAACTTCATGTTGACCAGGAGCAACTTCGTGGTGTGAAGCTTCAACATCAAAGCCCATCTTTTCTAATTCCAACACGATATCACGTCGACAATTTTCACCCAAGTCGACAGGGGCAAGGTCAAAATAACTTCCCTTGTCATTTAAATGTGTGGTTGGCTTACCTGTTTCAGGATCTAGTTTGAATAAGAAAAATTCTGGTTCAGGTCCAATGTTGAAGTCAGTAAAACCTAATTCTTTCATTTCATCCAAAATACGGATCAAATTATTTCTTGGATCTCCATAGAATGGTGTCCGATCAGCATTGTAAACTTCACAGATCAAACGCGCAACTTTTCCGTGTTCACTTCCCCACGGAAAGATCAACCATGTCGAGAGATCTGGGTAAAGCCACATATCGCTTTCTTCGATCCGCACAAAGCCATCGATCGAAGAACCATCAAACATCATCTTATTATCTAACACTTTATCAAGTTGGCTGATCGGAACTTCTACGTTTTTGATCGTACCGTAGAGATCAGTGAACATTAAGCGCAAAAATTGCACATGCTCATCTTTTGCCATTTTACGAATTTCATCTTTGGTGTAGTTAGGTTTTGCCATACTGATTGCTCCTTGTAATTTGATTAGAGACCGTTATTTCGGAAAGAAAATTGATTTTGTTTACTCAAACCGCTGACAGTCACGAATTCATCATGTAAGATCCGTCTAACATCAGCATCCGTCAACGATTTTTCACGTTTAGCTTGGCGTTTTGCCTCTTCTTGGGCGCGTTCAGCATAGATCTGCTTGATCCCTGCCATATTGATACCCTCAGCTAAATAATCTTTGACTTCTAATAATTTATCAATATTATTCAACGAATACATCCGACGATTGCCTTCATTTCGTTCAGGTATGACCAATCCCTGTTCCTCATAATAGCGGATCTGTCGTGCAGTTAGATCGGTAAGTTTCATGACCGTCCCGATCGGCAAAACAGCCAATGAGCGGCGTAACTCTTTTTCCTTCATAACATCCTCCTTTAGATCACTCCATTATCATAGCAACTCTAAATTGCATTGTCAACCACTTATGTTACATTTTATAACATAGAATAATAAATATTTATTTTTTTATATAAAAAAGCCGAGTATAGACCCGACTTTTGACTGACTAATCCTTATAAAATGCTTCTTTGGCAGCTTCCGTGACGGCTAATTTAACATGCGCATAAGATAGACCACCTTGAATATAGAGACAGTATGGCTCACGCAAAGGACCGTCAGAGGAAAGTTCGATCGTTGAACCTTCTGTGAAGCTCCCGGAAGCCATAATAACTTGATCTTCATAGCCATCCATATAACTTGGCACTGGATCAACAAAAGCATTCATCGGTGAATTATGCTGGATCGCAGCACAGAACTTGATCATTGGTTCTGGCTTACCAAATGTGACCGTTTGAACGAGATCTGTTCGCGGTGCATCCCATTTAGGCGAAACTTCCATTCCAAGTTCTTCTAACAAAGCAGCCGTATAGATCGCACCCTTGATCGCTTCACCTGTTGTATGTGGTGCCATAAAGACACCTTGATAGAAATCACGTAGATAGCCCCAAGTTGGACCTTCAGCCTTACCTAAACCAGGAGCATAAAGTTGCGCCGCTGCTTGAGCCACTAAATCTTTACGCCCAACGATAAAGGCACCGCCTTTAGCGATCCCCGCACCAGCATTTTTGAATAATGAACCCGCCATCAGATCTGCTCCATAAAATGATGGTTCTGTTGTTTCGGAAAATTCACCGTAACAATTATCGATGAAGATCACCGCATTGGGGGCATATTGTTTTACAAATTCGATCATTTCTTTAACTTCATCAACAACGAAACTATCGCGGGTCGCATAACCACGTGAGCGTTGGATCGCGACCATCTTGATCGACTTATCATTTTGTAATTTTTCTTTGACTGCATCATAGTCGACTTTGCCTTGTTCATTTAATGGAGTGTAGTCAAAATTGATATCATATTCTTTGAGCGTTTTTGGATTATCGCCCACAACACCGATAACTTGTTGGATCGTATCATATGGCATCCCTGTCATATAATAAAGCGTATCTTTAGGACGTAAAACACCGTAAAAAGCAGTTGCGATCGCATGTGTTCCTGAGATAAGTTGCGGACGAACTAAAGCGTCATCGACTTTAAAGTAGTCAGCAAAGATCGCTTCAAGTTTTTCACGTCCCATATCATCAAAGCCATACCCTGTTGAACCAACTAGATCTTCTTCAGCGACCCGGTGTTTTCTAAATAAACTTAACAAGCGTTGTTGATTGTAGAGCACTTGTTCATCGATCTTTTGTAAGTGACCGCTGATCTTTTCATCAACTTTCGCCACCTTTGCGATCAGATCCTCTGGTAAGTTTTGTTTCCATGAATTTAACATTGAAAATCCTCCATTATTTTGCGAGCCAGTCCGTAACCAACTCAATAATTTTTTCTTTTTGTGCTGGATGTTGTACGATATCAAACCAATTAACATCCATTTTATTGCGAAACCATGTCAATTGACGTTTGGCATAGCGTCGTGAATTTTGTTTGACTGCCAAAACAGCCTCTTCAAGCGTGCTCTTATCCTCAAAATATGGATAAAATTCCTTATATCCGATCCCTTTTCCTGGAGGCAATTCAGCCCCACCTTGCTCATAGAGAAAACGAGCTTCTTCCAACAAGCCCTGTTCTAACATCAGATCGACCCGTTGATTGATCCGTTCGTACAATAAAGCCCGCTCCGTCGTCAAACCGATGATCAAGGCATCGTAAGCTGAACTTTCTTGATCAGCCTGACTAGAAAATAAATTCCCAGTTTTTTCATAGACCTCTAAAGCCCGCACGACCCGTTGTTCATTTTGAAATGGGATCTTTGCAGCTGCCTTAGGGTCGATCTGAGCTAATTTTTCCCATAATTTTTTTTGCCCATATTCAGCTGCAAAAGCATGCCATTTGTTGCGTTTAGTCTCAGCCTGATCATAACTATCTTGCCCCAGCTTAAAATCATTTAATAACGCATGAAGATAAAAACCAGTTCCCCCAGCTAAGATCGGCAGTTTATCTTCCTTAGCGATCATTTGGGCATCTTGTTTACAATGCGCAATAAAATCCGCCACAGAAAAGCGCTGATCGATCTCATTTATATCAAGCATATAATGCTTGATGCCCTGCATTTCGGCGGGAGTCACCTTAGCCGTCCCAATATCCAGTCCACGGTAGATCTGCATCGAATCTCCTGAGATGACCTCACCATTGAATTTTTGGGCTAATTCAACAGCTAATGCCGTTTTCCCCACTGCAGTTGGTCCCACGATCAATAGTAGCTTTTGTGCCATTATCTTTCCTTTCTACAAGACTAATTTATTCACATGATTAATACTATCATATTTTTTAGCCAAAAGAGTTAAATACTGGATATTTTTTGGCTAATCATTCATAATAGGAGTAGTAATTCAAAAAGGAGGAATTCCCCTATGAAGACATTTGGTAAAGGCTTCTTAGTTGGCACGTTAACTGCTTTTAGTGCAGTTGCAGGTTGTGTTTACGCATTCAAGAAGACTGTAGTTGAACCGATTGAAGAACGCGAAGCTGTGTTGGATCAACATCGTCGTCGTGCATTGCGCAAGCGCCGTTCTTCCCATCAAGGATAATAGATAAGCTACCCACTCCATTTTCTGGAGTGGGTATTTTTATTTACTTTATCGTTCCCTAGCGATATCATAATGATATCGTAATGCTAAAATATTTTTAAGTGAGGATGCTTATGGACAAAGATGAAATGACGACCTTCTTATTTCGGTTGCCAGCTTCATTAAAAGAAAAACTAAGTAAGAAGGCTAAAGAAGAAAATAAAAGTGTCAATGCAACATTGCAATCGATCGTTGATGAATCTTTAACTAAGCCCACTAGTTCTGAGGCCTTAGAGAAACGAATGTTTTTAGGCAAACGCGTTTCGGCTAGGCAATTTGATGAACTCGATGGTCTAGTTAAAGTCGATGGCATCTATTATCGCTACTTGATCGAAAGTAACCAACCCTTAAAACTCGGTCACGATTATATCATCATCGAAGCGGTGGGGAATATCTTAACTTTACGACCACTTAATAATAAAGAGGAGTGAACTATTATGTTTGGGATCAAGATCGTTCGACAAAACTGTAAGGGACTCGTTGAGACCTTAGGTAAATACTCACGTTCAGTCGATGCTGGCTTACAATTCTACGTCCCTATCTTTCAAAAGATCCGGACAGTCGAATTAGCTATGCATCCACTGCGTTTACAAAAATATTCTGTCATCACGCAAGATAATGCTGAGATCGAGGCAAGCGTCACTTTGAACTATCACGTTACTGATGCTAAAAAATACACTTATGAGAACTCTGACTCTGTAGAATCCATGGCTCAACTAGTTCGGGGGCATCTACGTGATATCATCGGACGGATGGATCTAAACGCTGCGTTAGGTTCGACCTCTAAGATCAATGCTGAACTTGCACATGCGATCGGAGATTTGACAAATATCTATGGGATCAATGTCGATCGGGTCAATATCGATGAATTGACCCCTTCTAAAGAGATCCAAAAAGCCATGGACAAACAGTTGACCGCCGACCGTGAACGGGTAGCTGCGATCGCTCGAGCCGAAGGGGAAGCACGCAACATCAAATTAACGACCGACGCTAAAAATAAAGCCTTAGTCGAAACTGCACAAGCCCAAGCCCAAGCGACTAAAACACGGGCTGACGCTGAAAGTTACCGGATCACCAAGATCCAAGAAGCTTTAAAAAACGTTGATGATAATTACTTCAAAGATCAAAGTATCACGGCTTTTACCAACCTTGCCGAATCAGATACTAATCTAGTCGTACTTTCCAAAGAAGATATTACCGAACTAGGACAAGTACCTGTTATCAAAAAAATGTTAGATCAATAATGCCCTCAATGTCGGTCAGCACGACAAACAGCTATGATGCAAAATTACGCATCATAGCTGTTTTTGATATTTTAAAGCCTAACAGATCCTACCTCACAGCTTTTTTACAAAAATATGGGTGATAACCTTATCGCCATCACCCATACCTACTAGATTTTTTTAGTTTTCTTTTTGCCATCCCATTTAGAGTAACCACCCTTTAAAATGTAGATGTCGTTAAAGCCTTCTTTTTTCAAACGAGCTGCGATCCGGATCGGCATCGCTTTAGTCGTATCATAAAGATAAACTGGCGCATCTTTGCGCAAGGCATTTTCATAGAGTTTGAATTGTGCAAATGGCATATTTCTTGCCCCTAAAATATGTGAGCGTCCAAACTCTGCACTATCGCGTAGATCGATCACTTGTCCTTTACGTAGGCCTTGTTTGAACTCATCGCTTTCAACGATATGAGCAACTTTCTTGCCCCGGTACCACCAATATAGTTGTGTCCCAAGCATCCATAATAAGATAATGACCAAAACAAGGTCGATCCAAAGCCATGCTGAAATTTCACCCAATACAAAATTCATAAAAAAAACCTCCTAGACTAAAACAGTCTCACCCAAAAGCGAGACTGTTTAATTGATCAATACGTTTATTTAAATTCCAAAGCTAAAGAAGCAGCCCCGATAACCCCAGCAGAGTTACCCAATTGTGCTAATTTTAGTTTTGTCGTATTGCGGATCGTTGGGAATGCAAATTGCTTGAAGTAAGCTTCAACTTGATCCAATAAGAAGTCCCCTGCAGCAGAAACACCGCCACCGATAACAACATATTCTGGATGCAAAATGCTACTGATATTAGCACTTGCTAACCCTAAGTAATAACAAACACGATCAACAACACGTTTAGCCAAGATATCATCTTGTTTAGCTAGATCAAAGACCATCTTGGAGCTGATCTCTTCACCGTTATCTAAAGCACGCTTCAATTCAGAATCGCCAGCAAATTCTTCAGCCATATCACGTGCTACGCGTACAACACCAGTAGCTGAAGCATATGTTTCTAAACAACCTTTGTTACCACATGTGCAAAGGTAGCCATCAGGTTGAACGTTGATATGACCAACTTCACCCGCTGCACCTAAACCATGCAATAAGTTGCCATCAGCGATCAAACCGCCACCAACACCGGTACCTAAAGTGATAAATGCAACGTTAGCAGCATTTTCACCCGCACCTTTCCAACGTTCACCTAAAGCAGCAACGTTAGCATCGTTGTCAAGCGCAAACTTGATCCCTGTGCCTTTTTCGATCTCAGCTTTAACATTTTGAACTGTCTTCCAGTTCAAGTTGTAAGCACCTACGACCGTGCCAGCAGCCCGATCAACGGTCCCTGGTGTCCCCATCCCAATACCGATAAATTGGTCTGGTGTCATTTCATATAAATTCAAGTGATGGTTGATCGATCCAATGATATCAGGTACGATATGTGAACCTTCATCCAAAATGTTAGTTTCAATACTCCATTTTTGTTGGATCTCACCATCTGCTGTTAAAATTGCAAATTTGATCGTTGTCCCACCAAGGTCAACGCCGATAAGTTTCTTGTCCATACTAATATGTCTCCTCAAATCTAAATATCCTTAGCTGCTTCGTATTGCTCCTCAATGCGGTGTTCCCGCGTCAAGACTAATTTGGCACTCAAAAAGACTTGTTTATCGATCGCATCAGCTTTATATAAATTGTCCAGCTCGATCGCCATCAATTCGATATCCCAAAGCCTTTTGCCGACATAAACAAAGATCCCAAAATGCTTCAAAAGCTGTTGAACATCATATAACGTCTTCATGAAAACCTCTCCCTCAAAATTATACTGGATATTGCCAGTGATTGAAACCGGTCTGCAACAATAATCCATATACAACTACTAGAGCAACAACACTAACGATCCGTTTCATCCTTGGAATAGCTCCTACATTAGGCACACCGACTGCATAAGAAGCCAAAAAGCCGGCCAAGAGTCCACCTAAGTGCCCCCAAATATCGATACCTCCTGCAAAGAGATCAAATCCAAGGTTAAGTACGATCAAAACTAAAAATTGCCGTGAGATCATTCTGATATACTGGTTCTGTCTAAATGATTCTCCTAGCATCAAATAGGCGCCAAAAAGCCCAAACAGCGAAGTACTTGCCCCCGCTGAAATGTTGTTTGAGAGTGCAAAACTCAAGATGTTGCCTCCCACGCCACTTATTAAATATAAGGCTAAAAAACGCCACTTGCCGAATAGCTGTTCCAGCTGTACTCCCAGAAAATACAATGTCAATAGATTTAAGGCTAAATGCTCTAATCCGATATGAATAAACATCGGCGTGAACAAGCGCCAAAGCTCACCTTGAATGATCAAAGGGTTGTATTTAGCCCCCCATGCGATCAAGTTGACTGCATTTTGAGTCCCGCCACTTAGAGTCATTCCAATAAAAACTAAAAGATTGACAGCAATCAGTCCGTAAGTAACGATCGGCTTTTTGTGAAAGCTGTTCATAACTGGTCCCCCAATTTGGTCTGGTTTATCCTATTTTAGCACAAACCACAGCTGAGGTCTTGCCTTTATGCAACCGGTTCATCAAACTTTCAAAAAAAAACAACAGGGTTTTAAACCTGTTGTTATTTTGTTTCACGATGTAAAGTAACCTTGTGATCGCGTGGGCAGTACTTCTTAAGTTCAAGACGATCTGGGTTATTACGCTTGTTTTTGTTTGTCAAATATGTTTGTTCATGACATTCTGTACATTCTAATGTAATATTTACACGCATGTTCTAAACCTCCCATACATATCAGTTCCTAAAAATGCACTTGGCATCTTCAACGTTTAATATCATATCATCTTTTGCCGTCGATTACCAGTATTTTTTAGCTATTTGTTAAGGAAAATTCCTTGACAGCAAAAAAATTGACTTTAAACACGCCTGTTACCTGTTTAAAGTCGATCAAAAATCATTTATTTAAAACCATCACTGGATTGAACTGTTTTCCAGTAAGCTTCATAGATCTGTTTGACAGTCTCAGTATTGATCTTACTGTTGGAGTCGGTAATATTAGGGAAAGCAACTACAACTACGACTTGGGGATCGTTAGCTGGTGCATAACTGATCGCACTTAAAGTCTCAGTCTCGGTATTGTTATAAAATGTTTGTGCTGTCCCTGTCTTAGCTGCGATCTCAGGTTTTACCGAAGCCATAGAGCCCCCAGTCCGATAAGTATTAGAACCATGGACCACGCGCCAAAGACCTGTTTTAACAACATCCCATTGATCTTTTGTACCATCAACGACATTCAAAACATTTGGTTGCATTTCGTATTTTACAGGACCTAACGAACCATCCCTATTCGTCTTGCGGATCGACTTTAGGATGTGTGGCTGCAAACGATAGCCCCCATTAGCGATCGTTGAAGCATATTGCGCTAATTGGATCGGAGTATACGCATCATAGTTACCAAACGATAAGTCTAACGCATTACCGATATGTGACTGATCGGCAGCCCCTTCAAACCCACTAGCTTCGCCTGGAATATCGATCCCAGTTTTGACACCTAGACCGTATTGTTTAAAGTTTTGACGCAATTTATCAAAGATCGAGGTCGGTAAATTGAGCGCTGCACCCGAAGTATATTTAAAGCCCCCTTCTAACATTGCCAATTTCATCATGTACGTGTTAGATGAGACCTGTAAGGCATCGGCCGCGGTAAGACTCATGTTAGCTGCCCCTGTCTTGTTGAACCAAGATGTCTTAGCCGCAGTACCGGCTAACTTGATCGGTTCTTCGAGTAAAGTATTGTTGGTCGGGGTGATAACACCATCGTTCAAAGCTCCCATGACCATCGCCCCTTTGACAACAGACCCCATTACAAAAGTCTGATTGATCGTTCCCAGTGCATTTTCTTTCACTTCACCCGTGGAAAGGTCACGACTGACCCCAGCTAAAGCATAGATCCCACCAGTCTTAGGATTCATTACAACGGCATAGCCTCCTGGAATATACGGATTGCTACCAGCGGCATTTTTCACATTATCCTCAACGATCTTTTGGACTTGATTTTGAAAATCCGCATTGATTGTCAATTGCAGATTATCCCCGGGACTACCGCCATATTGTTTGACTTCTTTGATGATCTCATTATTTTGCGTTTGAACATTAATGACCTCTTTTGTTCCCTTGAGCGCATTTTCGTATTGAGATTCGATATAACTTGAACCCACACTATCATTACGCGAATAACCCTCAGCCAGTAATTTATTGATCTGATCGCTAGGAAGTCCCTGCTTTTCTGACGTCACAGTCCCAATGACACTCTTAACTGATTCACCATTAGGATAAGAGCGTGCCCAACTAGTGCCGATCTTGACACCTGGTAATAAGGACAAGTGCTCGCCGACTTCAGCCATCTCGGTATCACTGACATCACTTGTCTTAAGATAGATGGTCGATAAAGCATAAGCACCTACCATCTTGGCATATAACACAGCTGCTTGTTCTTGTTTCTCTGACATCTTTTTGACTAAGTTGTGCTTTTTAACGTAATCGGTCTGCAACTTAGTCAATTTTTCATTATCTTGCATCGTATCGGCATTGGGAATATGCTTATTGACCGCTTCAGTGTGTTTAGGATCAGCTAAATAATAATCGACCTTATTACGCTCGGTCAAAGTATCAGTTTCAACACTGACATAATTAACTAAATTGTTAGCGACTTTATACATTTGACTTGAAGTCACGCTCAGCGGTTTAGTATACGTGATCGCACGTGAAGTATTATTGGCGACTAATAATTTTCCCGTTGAATCGTAGATCGTACCCCGTTGCACATTTCTGGTCTCAGTTTGATTGTCACTACTAGTTGCTTCCGACTCGAACTTAGGACCATGAATGATCTGCAGATAAGCTAATTGTCCGATCAAGGCTGCAAAAAGTAAAAAGACGATCAAAAAGAGAAAATTTAATCTGAATGGTATTTGCGAACGCTTTTGCTTATTTTGCGCATTCGCTTTTCTTAAGAATCTCACCACAATTCTCCTCTACTAATATTATTAACACTACGAATTATCCTAGCACAAATTAACTAAAATCGGTACCTCAGATACTACCTTTATATTATATACGATATACAGACGTTTAAATACTAAATTTTTTAAAAGACCAGTTAAAACAAGCACTATTCGAAATCCTTTTCTCGTTGTGGTATCCTATAAGCTGATAATATTCAAAAATTTGAAAGGATCACGCTAGATATGAAAGAATATCTCAAAAAACATTATCCCCTTGTTTTGAGCTTTTGGACTCCAGTATTGCTCATGCTTGGGTATTTTATCTACCGTGGCTTTTATCCCTTTGGTAGCTCCAGTGTGTTGACAGTCGACCTGGGGCAGCAATATGTCGACTTTTTTGCTTATTTTCGCCATACCTTGCTGCATTCCCCGAGTGAACTACTCTACTCATTTTCAAAAGCCTTAGGGGGCCCGATGATAGGTGAAGCTGCCTATTACCTATTGAGTCCATTTAATCTCTTATTTGTCTTTTTTCCTGGCAAATATCTGACAGCTGGATGTCTACTCATCTTACTACTAAAATACGGATGTGCTGGCTATACCTTTGGGCGTTTACTCAAAAACGAACTCAAATTGAATGGGTGGATGATCCCAGCACTTGCTACCAGCTATGCTTTGATGGGCTGGATGATCGCTAACCAACTGAATATGCTTTGGCTAGATGCACCGATCTTTTTACCGTTGATCATCTCAGCTTTATATCGTCTCTTACAAAAAAAGCGCAGTCTCGCCTACGTCTTATGGCTAGCTGCAATGATGATCATCAACTATTATATGGCTTACATGATCTGTCTATTTTTAGTTTTATTTTTTGCTTGGTATCAAACAGCATACTTTGCGGGTCTCAAAAAGTTTTGGTCACAGCTTTACCTTTTTATAAGTCGTTCCCTTTTAGCTGTTGGCGTCTCGGCCCTTGTCCTTGTTCCAACTTATTATTCGTTGGTCGCTAGTAAAGGACAATACACCGAAAAAAATTTCCAATTACACTTTGAATATGCTCCCCTCAAGATGCTTTCAAAATTTGTGATCGGCGCATTTAATTTTGAACAAATGCCCGAAGGATTCCCGAACCTTTTTGTCGGTAGTCTCGCTTTGATCGGCGCACTGCTATATTTTATCAGCTTAAAGACCGACTGGCGTTCAAAGCTAGCTGCCTTTTTAGTGAGCACCTTTCTTTGGCTTTCTTTATGCTTTGAACCACTTGACCTATTGTGGCACGGGATGCAATTTCCCGTATGGTATCCCTACCGCTTTTCCTTTGTCGTTAGTTTTTGGATGATCTTCTTGGCTGCCTTGGCTCTCAAAGAAAATCAATTTTGCCTTAAAAATCACCAATCTTTGATCTGCTTGGGGATCTTTACAGCTGGCTTGAGCTATGTTTATTTTAATTCCAAGAGTTTTGACTACGTATCAGAACAAGTTTTATTATTCACAGCTCTCTTCAATGTTTTGCTCTTACTCGTCTTGACGGTCAAAAAGACACCGCTCAACCAACGACTAACACCGCTAGTCATCTTTTTCTTGGTATGCTTTGAAATGTTAGTTAATACGGCTTATTCGCTCAATAACATCAGCTATTTGACTCAAGCTGAGTTTGCTGGGCCAACTAAAGTCATCGCCCAAGATCAAAAGAAATTGGCCCAATTAGATACTGGCTTTTATCGAACGGCTCAGCTTTATGGTCGGACTAAAGACGATAGCTTGGCTCATGATCTAAAAACAGGTTCTTACTTTAGTTCTGCCCTTGAAAAAAGTATCCCTGATTTCTATGGTCAATTAGGTCAACCCGATGGCGATAACTATGTGGGCTACTATAATGGAACTTTGATCAGCGATTCGTTGCTCGATATGAAATACCTCCTTCAAGCTAAAGATAAGGCCGAACTTGATCTAAGAGCTTCAGATAAAGTCGACCTTAATGTTACCAGTTATCGTCCCGATACCAAGCTTTATTCCCTACGCGCCCAGACTGATCAAACTAGGATCTATCAAAATCCTTATGCGATCGGACTTGGTTATAGTGCTGATAAAAAATTAAAGCAACTCAAAGTTCTCTATAATCAGCCACTGACCTATCAGACGAATTGGCTAAATGCAGCGACTGGCTCAGCTAATACGACTAAGTATTTTTATGCTGCTAATTTTAATGAAGTCGTCTTTCAAAATACTAAAAAGCAGATCAACCTTACGGGTGCCTTTTTCAAAAAGACCGATCTGGCTAAACCCGCGCAGATTATCTTTAAATTCACACCTGAGACTGATGACCCTTACTACCTGACACTCGGTGCTAGTCTCGATGGCGATTCTGCTACTTGGTATTTAGGGAGTAAAGAGTATCCTTACTATAAGACCTTCAGACATACAATCGTTTTAAATCCGACTGTATCTGGGAGTGATAATGAAGTCGTTATTACCGCTAAATTCAAGAAAAACAGTCTTTGGTTGGAGAATTTCGTCCTCTACCGCATGGATAGATCCTTGGTCGAACAAAAACTAAACCAGCTCCAAAAGAGTTCGTGGCAGCTTACAAAAGCTACTGCTCACAGATTAACGGGCACGATCGATATCACTAAGTCAAACCAACTCTTTGCGACAACGATCCCTTATAGCAAGGGCTGGCAGGCAAAGGTCGATGGTAAAGCAGTCAAGACCTACAAGATCCAAGATACCTTCGTTGGTTTTGATATCGGCCAAGGTAAACATCAAGTGACTTTGACCTTTACTCCACCCGGCTTATATTTAGGAATAATATTGACTTTAGTTTCACTAGTGCTAGTTTTCATAATAAGACTAAGGGAAAATAAAGCTTAAAAAAACGCATCTAATACAGCAAAAGTTGCCGTATTAGATGCGTTTTATTTTGTTACTTGATCTAGATCTTTACCATCGAGCTGTTGCCAAGACTTACTGTAGAAGTAATTATCGATCTGATATTTTGGTTTTGGTTGATCTTTAGTTAAAAATGGAGCTACTGCTTGATCCATCTTCAACCAACCACGCCAACCTAAGTGGATCGTATCTTGCATGAAATAGCGCTCACCATCATCCTTAGAAAGGTCAACGATATTGTTGAAACCTTGTTGTCGCAACTGATAAGTGATCTTTTGGTTAAAATCTTGCAACATTTCTTGTGATAAGCCAGTATAATCTGACCAATGTTTGTTTACTGGTGGGATCACAAAGATCACATCAGTATTATTTTTGGCAAATTGATTCAAGACTAATTGGAAATCAGCAAACTCAGGCGATCTTACATAGCTGTACTTGCTTTGCTTTCCCTTTAACTTCTTGTATTTTTTGCGCAAATTCTTATCAAAAAACTTATTACTGATCTCAAACGGATTATTCGTTGTGTTTTCTTGGCCTAGTTTATAAGCGATCGCATCAAGTTGTTCAAAATCATACTTATCGGGTAAGACTTTCGCAACTCTAGTGATCCTTTGCGTATTATCCTTTAAAGCCAGTGTCGAAAACAATTCATCTTCGTGTTGCAATTGGTTGTATTTCAAATCAAGATATGTCTTCATCGAGCTAGACAATTCTTGACCAGCTGCAACTTTTTGGATCGCTTGTTTTAAGATCGTATCATTTTGGACTGATGGCATCTGCAATAGACGCTTAGCCGCAAAACGGTCCATCTTATCGTCTTGTGCCTGACGCAACCACGTAACAGCTTCAAGATTGGAATAATATAGACCAAAGGCCCCGGGATCGGTTCCCTTAGGCACAAACCACTGTGGTGAGATGATCATCACAGCTTTTTTATTTTTCAACTGTTGATTGATCCCTTGCATCCCAAAAAATTGAGAAAGCGAGGTCGATCCTGGTCCCCCAAGTAAAAATGGGCGATAACTGCGATCATAGTGACTAGCTAAGGTAGCTGGATGAAAGGCGTCCATTCGCGATAATTCCGAAGAACCAAAAAATGGAACATAATTTTCTTCCAGAGCTTTTTGCTTCACCACTGTCCCTTTAAAAATATTCTTTGACTGGGACAAGGCAGCTACCTCAACTGTCTTATCATTGATCTTACGAAAATTAAAGGGTGAGATCAACAAAAGCGTCAATAGGACAGCCGCCAAAATGATCGGACCGAAGATCTTAAAGAGCTTCTTTTTTACGTCCATTACTGCATACTTTCTACTTTCGCGATAATTTTGTTAGGTGTGTTCCATTCAGTTCTTTCAAACTCAGAAACTGGCACGTCAACGCCACATTGAGCTTGTAATTCCAATAACATTTGCACTGTTCCCATTGAGTCTAAAAGACCAGTTTCAAAGATATCGATGTCAAGATCGTTTCTTACTTCATCGCTACCTGTTAAATCTTCTAAAATGTCCAATACTGTATCTTTCATGTTTAAAACCTCCAAAAATTATCTATGCAAAAAATAGTGTATTCAAAAAACCTGAGAAAATCAAGAAGCTAAAGCAAACTACATTGAATGTGATAAAGATAGCTAGAGCTTCCGTAAATTTGTTGTGCGGTATCTTCTCTTTGTGGCGCTTTTTAAAGCGTAACCACATATCACACAAATTGATCGCCACTGCATGATACAAACCATAGACGATGTAATACCAAGTTACTCCATGCCAAAAGCCCATGATCAAAAAGAGCGTCAAATAACCCACATTGGCGATCGCAATACGACTCTTGAGCAATTTCTTCTTCATCATAAAGAAGACTAACCGCATGTAGATGTAATCTCTAAACCAAAACGACAAAGTCATATGCCATCTGTTCCAGAAATCTTTGATATTCTTGGCAATAAATGGTTTGTTAAAGTTCATCGGCGTTTGGATCCCCATAATATAACTGATCCCGACCGCAAATAAACTATAACCTGCAAAGTCAAAGAACAGATCCATCGAGTAGGTATACATATACGCGATCACCCACCATGACCAGCCACCATGAGCTAAAGCCAAAGCAGAGATCTTAGGTAACATTACGACCCCAAATAGATATGCCAGTAAAAACTTGTAGACAAAGCCTAAAAAGATATACCACATGGCTTTATCTAATAAAGCTAAATACTTATCACGTGCGGGTACCTTTTTATAATCACCTAAAAATCTGCGGTAGCGGTCGATCGGTCCAGATGAGATCGTTGGGAAAAAGAGCAAGAAGTGGACAACTTCACTTAGTCCAACTTCTTTGATGATCCCATCTCTGATCTCCATGATCATCCCCACAGCTTTAAAGGTCAAATAACTGATCCCTAAAAAGCCAATGATCGATTCACGACCATTATTCATGACTGGTGCTAGCTTAACGATCACTAGCGGTAAGATCGACAAAATAACAGTCAAATTGAAGATCCAAGAAGCATTTTTACGTTTTCGATAAGCAAGGTAACCATAGATCAGCAAAAGTTCAAAAATAATATATCCGATCAAGGCGACCCCTTGTTCCCATTTTACGCCCCCAAAGGTCAGCAATAAAAATAGAAACGAGATGATCGTTTCATAAACTCTAAAGCGTCGACCGTATAAAAGTCCTACCATGATCGGCAAGAGACCGATCGCCAGTAATACAAAATAGGTCGGATCTTGGTACGGTTGCATATTAAGCATTAGTCATTAACCTCTTTCATCAAAGATTTTCGATCGATCTTACCGTTAGCTGTCAACGGCAATGAATCGACGTAAATAAATTTTTGAGGCATCATATATGACATCATCGTTTCTAAGAGTTCTTGTTTGATCGCTTGGGTCAGCTTGAAGTCACTCTCAAAATCTGCTGTCTTAGTCTCATCTTTGACCACATAAGCGATCAATTGACTGACTTTATGATCTTTACCATACCGTGGGACTGTCGTAGCTTGAGCAACATAGCTCACTTTATCTAAATGATGATCAACATCTTCTAGTTCGATCCTAAATCCGTGTAACTTGATCTGAAAATCGATCCGTCCCTTATACAACAACTGTCCGGCTTCATCATATTGTCCCAGATCACCGGTTTTATACGCAGGACGTCCGTCAAACTCAACAAACGCATGCGCCGTTTTTTCTGGATTATTCAAATATCCCTTTGAAACACTTGGGCCTGCGATCAAGATCTCACCACTTTGCCCTTGTTCAACTGGTTTGCCCTCTTCATCGATCAATACGATAGTGGTATCTGCCTTAGCTTGGCCGATCGGTAACCGTGGATATTTTTCCAAGATCTCAGCTGTGATCTCAACTGCACTGACAGCCACAGTCGCCTCAGTTGGGCCATAAGTATTATAGATCTTAGCTTCAGGAAAGCGTTGTTTTAAAGTCGCAGCTGTCTTGTGCGTTAATTCTTCCCCGCAGAAGAAGAAATGCGTCAATTCAGGAAGATTTTTTGCATCAAAAGTTGGTTGTAGTAAGCAAATATCCATAAATGATGGTGTTGAGACCCATTCACTCACATGCAATTTAGGTAAAACTGCAAATAACTCCTTGAAGTTATCCGTTGTTTCCTTAGGCAAGACTGTCAGTTGCCGGCCTGCTGTCAAAGTTGGATAGAGATCCATCACTGAGAGGTCAAAGGAATATGGTGGTTGTGATAAACAGATGCCATCTTTAGCCAAACCAAAATCCGTTTGCATCCAATTGTTGAAACTGACTAAATTATCGTGGCTGATCTGAACACCCTTTGGTACCCCTGTAGTCCCAGAAGTGAAAATGATATAGAAGTTATCATCTCCAGCAACATAGTTTTCAGAGGCTTCATATGTAGCCTTTGTCGCAAAAATTTCTGCCAACTTAGCTGGTGTAACGACGGGTAATGTCCCTAATTCTAAAGGCAACTCTTCGACTGCGATACAAGCAGCTGGACGAGCGATCTCATTTATAACTTCGATCCGTTCCAGTGGTGAATGAGCATCAACAGGGATATAAGCATGTCCTGCTTTGACTGCACCTAAAAAAGCAGCGATCATTTCAAATGTCTGCCCACCAAAAACGATCACAGGTGCACCTTTAGGTAAGTTTAATTCGACCAAATAACTAGCTAAAGCATCAGAATATGCCTTGAGCTCAGCATACGTATTGGTCTTACCTAAATAATCATAGGCAATTTTAGTTGGCGTTTCGATCCCCCAGTGATCGATCGCTTTGATTAAATTTTCTGCCAAACAAATCACTCCTAAAATTCGTTGTAGATAAAGTGTGGTTGATTTACACCACTGTAACTATAGAGATAGACCAGTGCAAATAAAACAGCAAAATAAAAAACTGTTTTTAAAGCAAATGTGACATACTCATTTTTAAAAAACTTTGTCCACTTTTCTTTCAATATTTTTCTCCTAATCTATATATTGATACGTAGGTAAAACCTACCTCAACTAATTTATATTACAATACTCTTATATTAGATTACAAGACTAATCGCACAAGGCTTGATCAGTCAAGCACTTGCCCTAAAGTAATTAAAGACCAATGCCCCCCAAAAAGCAAGGGCCAATAATTAAGAATATTTTAAGTTTACTTAGAATTCATCAATTCTTCAAATTGATCGATCGCATCTTTCGGCCCAGCCACCAAGATACTGTCGTGTAAGCCCAAAACGTCATCTGCGGCTGGCAGATTCATCTCACTCTTACTATGAGCGATCGCGATCACATTTAGCTTGTACTTATCGCGAAAATTCAATTCAGCTAATGACCGTCCAAAGAAGCGCGGATTAGTGATCAAGATCTCAGCCATCTTAAAGTTTGAATCCAGATCCAAGTAATCGATCATATTTTTAGAGGTCAAACTCCGCCCGATCCGGACTCCCATGTCGCGTTCGGGGTGGACGACCCGATCAACACCTAATTTTTCTAACACTTTAGCGTGATTTTCATTTTGAGCTTTAGCCGTTACATATTTGACGCCTTGTTCTTTGACCATTAAAGTTACCAAAATACTTGCTTGAATATCTTCACCGATCGCAATGATGACATGGTCAAAGTTTCTGATCCCCAACGAACGTAAAACATCTTCGTCTTGGGCATCAGCCACAACTGCTTGGGTCGCAATATCTTTATAGTCATTGACTCTAGCCTCATCATGGTCGATCGCTAAAACTTCTTGTCCAGCATCAGCTAGTGTTTGACAGACACTACCGCCAAAACGCCCGAGCCCGATCACGGCAAATGTTTGTTTTTCCATGCGTTTTTCTGCTATATAAAATATAGCTTTTCCTTTCTTGATTTTATTTACTACCGTCAACATAGTAATTCCATATTCTATCTAAACTAACTCTGATAGCTTAAGCAATTACTATATTTAAAAAGCCCAGTCAACTTTTAGCTGACTAGGCTTGCTTTTTAGTATTCCATTAAACAAAGTGTATCATAATCTTTGATACGTTCGCGTCCATTTAGATCCTTTAATTCGATGATAAAGGCACAGCCAACTACTTCACCACCGAGTTGTTCAACTAGGTCGATCGTAGCGCCGATCGTTCCGCCAGTTGCCAATAGATCGTCAACGATCAACACTTTTTGTCCCGGTTTGATCGCATCTTTGTGCATATAAAGTGCAGAAGTACCATATTCTAGATCGTATTTTGCTTCGACCGTTTCTCGTGGTAACTTGCCTGCCTTACGTGCGGGAGCAAAGCCAACACCTAACTCATAAGCCACTGGGCACCCTACGATAAAGCCACGTGCTTCAGGACAAGCGACCATTTCAACACCCTTATCTTTGGCAAATTGAACGATCCGATCCGTTGCTTGACGATAGGCTTCACCATCAGCCATTAAGGGCGTAATATCGCGAAAGATGATCCCTTTTTCAGGATAGTCAGGGATGCTTTCAACATAATTATTTAAATCCAAAGCCATTTTCTTAACTCCTTCTCTCGCCACTAACCTAAACGTTGTAATAGCCAGTCAGTCAATGCTTCATCTGAACTAGTCAAAACTAGCTCTTCGACTTGTATTTGCTGGCCATGTGTGCGATAACTATTTGTATCTTCTAATCGATGTGGACGTGCATTTTTTACACCGACTAAAATTCCATTCTTTATTGTAACAAATCCCGCCTCAAAAAACACCTTTAAGACTAAAACTAGTTGAGATTTTTCTAGTCCCACTTGAGTTGCAGCTTGATCAAGGTCTGTTTTTAAATTCAGATGTCCTACTTGGAAAACATATTTATACACCTTGGTAAAATCTGTTCGCTCGGGCAACGGTGCACTTTTAGCCTTGGTGTACAAAATAGCCCGGACTTTGGCACAATCAAGTTTACCTAAAACAAATTCCAATTGCGCAAGATTTTGGGGGAGATCGACCAAAACTACTTCATCTACGGTCAACTGTGGTAGATTTTGATCAAAAACGACACATTTTGAACCAGCGGGCAGATGAGCAGCAAAGCGTTTAGCCAGGTTCGCATTGAAAAAGCCATAAACAGCTGGACTCAAAAACTGCTCTTTTTGTAATCGTTCGCTGCGTTCAATGATAACTTGTGGCTTTTTCTTAGCCACTTGGTCTAAGTCTTTGATCAGTAATTGTGGACTAATGTTACCCCGCCATTCATTTTTATCGACCGCGGCGACAAATTTTAATGACTTAGGCTGAGCTAATAATTCCGGTAATTCATCACCGACTCCAAAAGCCAAGGCTGCCAATTGAGTCATACCCGTATTTAGATCCAAACGCAAATGATCATTTGTCTTGCCTAGAGCCTTAGCTTGTACAACTTGGTAGTCCGTGATCTCAAACACTGGGACTTCATTATCCGTTCCAAAAGGCGCTAGTTTATCTAACGAAGCGATCAGGTCCAGTGTAACTTCACTGGCCTTAAGCTTAGCAGTCACCTGCAAAACAGGTTTTTTCGTTGGATCAAGGTCTTGAGCTTTTGCCTCTTCATCTAAGATCGTTTGAAGTTGAGACAAATTGCTAGCTTCAAGTGATAACCCACACGCCATGTGATGGCCCCCAAAACTTGTCATCAGTTCCCGATGGCCATCCAAAGCATTGAATAGGTGAAAGGCTTCGATCGAACGTCCCGAGCCCTTAGCAATGCCTTCATCTGAAATATTGAGCACCAAAGTTGGTCGACCTGTTTTTTCGACCAACCGACTCGCTACGATCCCTAAGACACCTTCATGCCAATCAGGACCGGCAACAACATTGACTAAATGCTTTGGTTCTTGTTCAAGCTTGTCCAATGCTTGTTGCGTGATCTCTTCAACGATGTTTTGTCTTTGAATGTTCAAGCTCTGAGCTTCTTTAGCTAGGTCTGTTGCTAACTCATCATCTAATGTTGTCAGCAATTCAACACCGCTTTGTGCATGCTGCATTCGTCCGATCGCATTTAAGCGTGGTCCTAACAAAAAGCCGATCGTTTCCGACGTGATCGTTTGTTGGTCAACACCTGCAACTTCATATAAGGCCAACAAGCCAGGACGCAAGGTATTTTCCAAAGCTGTCAAACCAAATTTTACCAAAGCACGATTCTCTCCCGTCAGTGAAACGAGATCGGCCACTGTTCCGATCGTTGCTAGATCTAAAAGATCTTGGGGGATCTCATCTAAGAGTGCGGTCGCTACTTTGAAAGCTACTCCTGCTCCTGAAAGATCGCCAAATGGATATTTTCCCTTAGGATGACGGGGATGGATCACCGCATAAGCATGTGGTAGCGTTTGTGGTAATTCATGGTGGTCAGTGACGATCACATCAACCCCTTTTTCATTTGCTAAAGTTATCGCTTCATGCCCTGAGACACCGTTATCAACGGTCACGATCAATTCAGTTCCATCAGCGATCAACCGCTCATAGGCAGCTTTATTAGGTCCATAGCCATCTTTGAACCGATCAGGGATATAGTAATCAACATCGGCACCTAGTTGTGTCAAAGTTTCATACATGATCGCAGTACTAGTCAGCCCGTCGGCATCATAGTCCCCATAAATCGTGATATGCTCACCCGAAACGATCGCTTCTTGGATCCGATCAACTGTTTTTTGCATATCATATAATAAATATGGATCGTGAAAACTCGTACTTGATGGCTCAAGGAATGTACGAACTTCCTCGATCGTCGTATATCCCTTCTTCACTAACAGCTCAGCCGCTATCGTAGCCAAGCCAAATTCTTCTGCGATCGCTTGGCTAGCTGGAGTTGGGGCCAGGTTTTCTTCTTGCCATTGATATTTTGCTGAAGCCAATATTTTTCCCCCTACATCTAACTATTTTTCTTCTGTTTTTGTATCTTGCTTTATCTCTTGTTTAATGTTTTTATCTGCACGGCGCATTGCTTGGTTAGATTCTAATTTACTCTTGACCTGTTTTAATTCCTGTTTTTGTTGCAAGATCGTCGTCATCGAGAAAAGAACTGCTAAAATGACCCCCAAAAGTAACGAGATCACTAAGATCACCACTAACGGCATCGTAACTTGAGAAAAGCCAAAATTAACGGTCACAGGTTGCACATTTAACCATGAAAAGATCACGATCACTAAGACTAAAACTAAAATTCCGATCAAACTCCATTGTTTTTTCATAGATCTTACCTATCCTTTATTATTTTTTATTAAAGATCCCACCGGCCAGATGATCACCTAGCCAAGGAAAAATTTGATATCCATGATGCGCTAATTCCATATAATATGGCAAATTGAGCTCACGTTTACGCGTCCCTATCGCTTTAACGATCTTTTCAGCAACGATCTCAGGATTCAATGACATTTTCTTGACCCGATCGATATACTCGCCTGTTTCATCGGCGATCTCAAAGAAAGCTGTTCTGATTGGACCTGGATTGACCGTCAAGACTGCGATCCCTAAAGGCTTCAATTCTAAACGCAGTGCATTGGAATACGCGATCACTGCTGCTTTTGTAGCTGAATAGATCGATGATTTCGGAGTTGCGATCTTTCCACCGATCGAGGCCACATTGATGATCATGCCTCGTTTACGTTTAGCCATATTTAAAGCTGTATATTTAGTTACATACATCAAGCCTAAGACATTGACCCGAAACATTCTTTCGGCGATATCCATTCTAAAGTCCAAAGCTTGACGCATGAAGCCAAATCCTGCATCATTGATCAAAACATCGATCGGACCGACATTTGCCTCTACTTCATCGATCACTTTTTCGATCTGATGTGGATGAGAGACATCTAATTGGTAAGCATAGGCTAATCTCCCCGAGATCGCCCGACAGACAGCCATCACCTTTTCAAGCTTATCCTTGCGTCGCGCACACCCAACTACGATCGCTCCTTGCTTAGCCACTTGGTAAGCGACCTGTTCGCCTAAACCAGAAGAAGCTCCTGTGATCAAAACAACTCGATTCGTTAGGTCTTTTAATTGCTTATATCCTGTCATTAGCTTTTCTCACCTTTCTTTTTGAATGGAACATCGATCACATCGAAATCCTTGACCACCTTGACATTGCTAAAGATACTTGCAGCATCTTTTTGGAGTTGCGCTGCTAAAGGTCCGACATAACGTGCCGAAATGTGATTCAATAGTAATTGCTTGACACCAGCTTTATTTGCGATCTTAGCGGCTTGGATACACGTCGAATGATAATAGTTACGTGCTAGTTTGGCTTCACCTTTGCCAAATGTACTCTCGTGTACCAACACATCTGCACCTTGAGCTAATTCTAAGATCCCTGGGGTTTGTCTAGTATCACCTAAGATCGTAATGATCCGGCCCTTTTGAGGTTCGCCGATATAATCCTTACCATCAAGCGTACGTCCATCGGGTAAAGTCACAACTTCACCGGCTTTGATCCGACCATAGATCGGGCCAGAAGGAACATGTTCAGCTCGTAATTTATCGATCAACAGTTCACCAGGATGGTCTTTTTCTTCGATCCGGTAACCCACACATTCGATCCGATGATCTAGCCGACAAAATGAAACTTTGAACTTATCATTCTCAAAAATCACACCTTCGTCTGCTAACTCTACAAAACGCAGTGGGTATGAAAGATGTGTTTGCGAAACTTTCAAACTTATCCTCACAAAATCAGCGATCCCTTTAGGTCCATAGATCGTCAGTGGCCTTAATTCTTCGCCCCCTTGAAATGAACGACTGCTCAAAAAACCAGGTAGGCCAAAGATATGATCTCCATGCAAATGCGTTATAAAGATCTTATCGACCTTACGTGGTCTGATCGTCGTACGTAAGATCTGATGTTGCGTGCCTTCACCAACATCGAATAACCATACCGCATTTTCCTCATCTAACAGTTTTAGGGCGACCGATGATACATTGCGAAATTTCGCAGGTGAGCCCGCACCTGTACCTAAAAATTCTAATTCCATCAATTGATATTCCTATTCTAATCGGCAAAGCCGAAGTAGTTTTGCATATTATTCCTTTTATATTCTATCATCATTTCCCCAAGTAGACAAAGTGCCCTGATATAAAACCTCAGAGGAGCATGATCGCTAGAATAAAAATTTTGTTTTTATCGAACAAATGTTTTATAATATGATCGAGGTGAGTCCATTGCGTATCAGTGATTTTTTACATTTGACCACAGAACTCGATCCAACTTTAAAAGTTTATTTCACAACGCCCACGCAAACTTTGCCAGTGGGGATAGTGCGCTTTTTGCCGACCGAAGTTATTTTATTGCCAACTAAAAAACCGCTGACACTAAAAGAACTTCATTTAAAGTTAGCAACCGTAGCGTCAACTACAACACTGAGTCTAATGTCTAATGAGACACCCCGACCACTTTTTGGCCTTAAGATCAGCCCCGCAAAATTATTACTTAAATAAAAAAGATGCCTTCAAAACTGAAAGCATCTTTTATTTATTTTAGTATCTGTTTTGCTACAAAAGGTCCATAGTATTTGAGTCCTTCTGGATTTGGATGGACATTATCACTATAGAACCAATCGGCATGATCTTTACTGTAAGCATACCAATCAATTATCTTTAGATTGTGATATTTCTTAGCTGCTTCCTTTAGATCAGCATTGACTTGATCTTGCCAACGCCGTGTCGGAACGTGAACATTGATCCAATATACTTTACGTTTATCACCCAAGATCGTCATGATCTGTTGCATCTCATCTGCCGTAAATGGACCATTAGTACCTTCACTGATCAAAACTGTGTCAGATAGTTTACCCATTTGAGCTAACGATTGCAAGACCGGAACTGCTTCTCTGACCTGACGTCCGACTTTAGCATCGACATACATATTAGGAAAGATCCCTTGTAGTGTAGCTGAAGCATCAGCCAGGACCGAATCCCCTACCGCTGTGATCGGTAAAGTTTGCGCTCGCGTAAGCTCAGCTTGGGTCAATGAATCACTTGAACTAGACTCAGAACTACTTGCAGCTTGCTCAGAACTTGAACTTGCTGTTTGAGCACTTGAAGCTTGACTGCTTTTACCAGCTTGGATCTCCTTATTTTGTGTTGCCACTTTTTTGTTATTTGATTCGATCGCCTTTTCTAGTGCTGAATTTTGCTTACTTTCAGAACCATGGGCCGGTGAAATGATCGCACCCGTCAAAGCTAACAAAATGATCACACTTGGCACAGCTAGATACCAGCGTTTTTTGCCGTAACGTGATTCTGGTGCAAAAACTTCCTTGATCGTTGCCCATGTCTTAGAATAGTCAAAATGTTGCAATGGCAATTCAAGATAACGGTAAGAAAGATCACTGATCACTAAGATCAAAGCTACTTCGATCACACCATACAAGAATGGGTGATCAGCGACATTGACTTTATCTTCAAAAAAGACTAAGACCGGATATTGATATAAGTAGATCCCGTAACTACGCTTTCCGATCCAAGTAAATAATGGATTTGTCAACAACCGGTTGATGTCAGCCCCCGGATGAGCCACAACTGCGACTAAGATCATCGATAAAACGGAGAAGAAAAACATTCCGCCTCGGTAAACCAAGGTACTTTCACCTGTCATGCGCATAAACATCCAAAGTAACAGCAACATTGTGACCCCACCGATCACATCTAGCGCTAACCTAAAATTTGGTTGCAATTTCTTTTTAAGTGCTGTACTTGGCCAAACAACTGCTAACGATGTTCCTAATAAGATCGAAAACATCCGTGTATCCGTACCGTAATAAACCCGGGAAGGATCTTGCCCACTTCGATACATGATCGCCATCAACAAAGCTGAGATAAACGCTAAAATGATCATCGTATCAAAGATCGGTTGCTTCTTCTTGACAAATTTCAGCAGTAATAAAATAATTATTGGCCAAAAAAGATAAAATTGTCCTTCGATCGATAATGACCATAAGTGGGTAAACGGTGACTGGGTCCCAAACTTATCAAAATAAGATTCATGATGCGCCACTTGAAACCAATTATAAACATATAAAAAATTGGTCACGATTATTGCCCGAATATTTGTCAGTAGATCACGGGCAAACAAAGTAATGTAGGCGGTCGTTACTAATACCAGTGTAACTAAAGCTGGGTATAGGCGCTTCATTCGTCTAATATAAAAACCCTTGATATCGATCCGTTTATTTTGTTGCCATTCTTGAAGCAATAGATCTGTGATCAAATAGCCTGAAACCACAAAAAAGATCGGAACACCTAGGAAACCACCTTGAAATTGATACGGTGCTAAGTGATACAAGATAACACCGATGACTGCGATCGTTCTGATACCATCAAAACCTGTAATATATCTACTCTTCTTTAACCTTTTTCCCATTTGTAAATATTTCCTTTAAATCTTATTCAACAAATTCAAATGTAAAGTTGCCAATTCTTACAAGATCACCGTTCTTAGCTCCACGCTCACGCAAGGCATCATCAACGCCCATTCCACGCAATTGACGAGCAAAACGCATCATGCTTTCTTCGTGATCTAGGTTCGTCATCTTGAAGAGTTTTTCTAACTTAGCACCACCAAGGACCCAAGTTGCATCTGCATCACGTGTAAGTGTAAATGGTGCTTCTGCTGCTTGTTCCTCGAACTCATAGACTTTAGCCTGTTCACCTTGAAGTTTTTCAGCTTTAGTCTCAAAGGCTGGCGTTTCAGCCAATAATTTAGCAGTCTTGTGTAATAATTCATCTAAACCTTGGTGTGTCAAAGAAGAGATGGCTAACACTTCTGGTTTAGTCGCTAAAGTATCATCTTTAGCAAGTTGTTCTTTAAATTTAGCCAAATTTTCAGCGGAATCTGGCATATCCATCTTGGATGCAACTACGATCTGTGGTCGTTCTAACAAAGCTGGATCATATTTCTTTAATTCAGCGTTGATCTTTTGATAATCTTCAAAAGGATCACGACCTTCAGTGCCAGACATATCGACCAAATGCAAGATCACTCTTGTCCGCTCAACGTGACGTAAAAATTGGATCCCTAAACCAACACCTTGGGAAGCCCCTTCGATCAACCCTGGCAAGTCAGCCATGACGAAATCTTGACCGTCATCCAAGCGTACCATCCCTAAGTTTGGTACAAGTGTTGTAAAGTGATAGTCAGCGATCTTAGGTTTAGCACTCGTTACGACTGAAAGTAAGGTCGATTTACCAACTGATGGGAACCCGACTAGACCGACATCCGCTAAAACTTTAAGTTCGAGCTTTAAATTCCGTTCGATCCCTGGTTCACCATTTTCAGCGATCTCAGGGGCTGGATTCTTAGCTGAAGCAAAATGAATATTGCCACGGCCACCGCGACCACCTTTGGCTACGACTAACTCGGCTCCGTTTTCGACTAGATCGCCTAAGACCTCACCCGTATCAGCATCCGTTACGGTCGTACCTTGTGGAACTGCAATATATAAGTCTTTTGCTCCACGGCCATACATCCCTTTGATCATTCCATTTTGGCCAGGTTTAGCCTTAAAAATACGGTGATAACGAAAATCCATCAAAGTCCGTAAACCTTCATCGACTTTCAAGATGACACTGCCACCTTTACCACCATCTCCTCCAGCCGGTCCCCCATTAGGAACATATTTTTCGCGCCGGAAAGCCACGGCACCGTCGCCACCTTTACCGGCTTTGACTTGAATTTTAACTTGATCTACAAACATTTATTTCACCCTTCTAAATAATCCGACAACATCTGCTGTCCGGGATGTTTCTATATAATCTCTAATTATTATTCAATATTACCTAAAAAATTTTCAAAATATTGTAACACTAAGCACAAGTATAACAGTTTCACGCCTCATTCTTCAACCAAGAATAGCACTTAATTATCTAAACTTAGCTTGATCGTTTGGGCGACCTTTTTAGAGATCCCTAAAGCTTGGAGCTCTTCTAATGAAGCTTGCGCGATCTTCTTTAAAGAGCCATAATTACGCAAAAGTTTGATCCGTGTTTTTGGTCCCACACCCGGGATCCGTTCAAGCTTGGATGAAAGCGAATTTTTTGATCTAACTTGCCGATGAAACGTCACCGCAAATCGGTGAACTTCATCTTGGATCCTCTGCAACAGATAAAAGCCCTCGCTCTTAGGATCTAGTCCGATCCGTTCGCCATCTTGGCGCAAAAGATCGGCCGTCTTGTGGTGCTCATTTTTTACCATTCCAGCTACCGGGATCGTCAACCCTAACTGATTATGCAAGACATCGACCGCTGCTTGAACTTGGATCTCTGCCCCGTCCATCAAGATCAAATCAGGTAATGGCTTTTTTTCTTTCAATAACCGACTATAGCGCCGATAGATGACTTCACGTGTGCTAGCCGCTTCATCCGCATGATCGACTGTTTGCAATTTGTATTTACGATAATCATTTTTCTTTGGTTGCCCATCCACAAAACAAACCATCGCGGAAACAAGGTCTGACCCCTGTGTATGCGAATGATCAAAGGCTTCGATCCGATGACCCACTGGTAGACCTAAGGCATCAGTGATCTCTTTCATTGCTCCAGTCGTTTTACGATCATCTAATTCTAGTAAACGAAACTTTTCTTCTAAAACTAGCTGAGCATTTTGGCTGGCCAGATCAAGCAATTCTCTTTTAGCCCCACGTTTTGGCGTCCTAACTGGTGTTTGTAAAATATCAGCTAAGATCTCCTTATCGATCGTTTCAGGAACCAAGATCTCTTTAGGCAAGATCCGATTTTTTTGGTTATAAAACTGTAAGATAAATGAAGCTAATTCAGCCTCAGGGGTATCGATACATGGGAAAAGGCGTTTTTCTCGTTTCATCAACCGCGCTTGGCGAATGAAGAAAACTTGGATAGAGATCCACCCCTTATCCATATAAAAGCCGAACAGATCACGCGGCGTATTGTCATTAGAAATGATCTTTTGACGTTCGACCGTCATCTTAACATAACGGATCTGATCTCTGATCTCACCGGCACGCTCATATTCGAGTTGTTCTGCAGCTTGTTGCATTTTTGTGGTCAATTTGCGCTTGATCCCACCTACATTACCACTCAAAAAAGACTTGATCTTTTTGATGTTTTTTTCATACTCAGCTGGATCGACTTCTTTAAAGCACGCGCCTAAACATTGGCCCATATGATAGTACAGGCAAGGTCGCTTTTGATAACCATTGCAACGCCTTAAAGGATACACCTTTTGCAATAACTGTAATGTTTCTTGCGCAGCGTAAACATTGGGATAAGGACCAAAATAATAGCCCCCATCTTTTTTGACTTGACTAACGATCTTTATCACGGGGTCTTTTTCGTTAGTGATCTTGATATACGGGTAACCCGTCCCCCGTTTCAACTTGATATTGTAATGAGGTGTATACTTTTGGATCAGCGTTATTTCTAGCAAGAACGCTTCTTTGTCTGTTGATGTGATGATCGTTTCAAAATCATAGATCTCAGAGACCAACTTAGCCGTTTTACCTTCATGACTACTTTTGAAGTAAGACCTGACCCGGTTCTTCAAATTCTTGGCCTTACCCACATAGATGATCTTGCTATTGATATCTTTCATCAGATAGCATCCGGGAAGATCAGGTAACAATTTTAATTTGTTTTCAATATGTTCTGATGCCATCTCACTTTTCCTTTCACTACTTCCTCTATATTAATTATACAGCAAAAATTAGTTTTACAATACGTAAAAATACGCTTGCCATCAAAATGACAAGCGTATTCCCTGATCATTTATTTTATAAAACTTTGGCTAAGAAATCTTTGGCACGAGCAGATTTTGGATGTTCAAAGATCTCTTCTGGACTACCGATCTCTTGGACATAGCCATCTGCCATGAACCAAACTTCATCAGCTACCTCACGCGCAAAGCCCATTTCATGTGTGACCACGACCATCGTCATCCCACTATCAGCTAGATCTTGCATAACTTTCAAAACTTCGCCGACCATTTCAGGGTCTAACGCACTAGTTGGTTCATCAAATAAAATAACTTCCGGATCCATCGCTAAAGCACGGGCGATCGCTACCCGTTGCTTTTGGCCCCCAGATAGACTATCCGGGAATTGATCGGCTTTATCTAAAAGCCCGACTTTATCAAGCAGTTCCTTACCGCGTTCTGTGGCGGTCTTTTCATCGACATTTTTGACCTTCATCGGTGCTAACTTGATATTTTCTAAAACGCTCATATTAGGGAAAAGATTGAAGCCTTGAAAGACCATCCCCATCTTTTCACGTAAAACATTTAGTTGTTTTTCAGAAATATGCGCTAGATCTTGACCATCAAAAATGATCTTGCCACTCGTTGGTTTTTCTAAAACATTTAGGCAACGTAAAAATGTACTCTTACCTGAGCCAGAAGGTCCGATCACACAAATAACTTGACCCTTATTCACTGTCTCGGTGATATCTTTTAAAACTTCATTTTTACCGTAATTTTTCTTCAAGTTTTTGATCTCGATCATTTTATCCATGGTTTAACTTCCTTTCAAACAAGTTGAGTAATTTCGACAAACTAAATGTCATGATAAAGTAGATCACCATTGCGATGAACAGTGGCATGACACCCTTATATGTCGCAGATTGTACTAATTGTGTTTGATACATCAGATCGCCGACACCGATGATCGAGACGATCGAACTTTCCTTGATCAATGTCACAAATTCATTACCTAAAGCTGGCCAAATATTTTTCAATGCTTGTGGAATAACAACATAACGGTACGTATCTTTTTGTGTCATCCCTAACGAACGAGCTGCCTCGGTTTGACCGGCTGGAATAGATTCGATCCCCGATCTAATAACTTCAGCAATGTAAGCCGCTGAATTCAAGGCAGTCGCAATGATCCCGGCTACCAAAGCTGGTAAGGATTGGATCACCGCACCGACACCAAAGTAGACAAACATCACTTGGACCATCAACGGTGTGCCCCGGATAAACTCGATATAGCAAACTGCAATGCTATGCAACAACTTGTTCTCAGATAGACGCATCAAGGAGAGCAATGTCCCTAAGATAAAACCAAAGAAGACCGCTGTGACCGTGATGATCAAAGTATATTCGATCCCTTTAGCAAAATATGTCCAATAGCTCATCATGGTATTATTTTTGGTAGTCGTTTCCATGTATTTAGCAGCTTCAGGCACATACTTTGTATCAAGTAAATTTTGTTTTTTGATCTGAGCCAATGTCTTATTTGCTGCAGCAACTAGAGCAGGCGAATTTTTTCTAAATGCGATCGCTGAACCGGTTTGATCAGAACTGACAGAAAAGCCTGGATCAAAGGCTAATAGTTGACTATTGTTAGCCACATATGCTTTAGCTGTTGGTTCTTCCATGGCGATCCCGCTAACTTTGCCTGATTGTAGCGCTAAGACTAAGTTATTCAACTTCGAAAGTCCTTTGACAGTCGTACCAGGCATCTGATCTTTGACTAAATTATATTGCAATGATCCATTTTGAGCCCCAACTGTTTGTCCCTTAAAATCTGCTAAAGTCTTGTATTTGCTAGCATCTTTTTTGTTGATGACCATGTATTGTTTACCCGAATAATAGATATCGGAAAAATCAACACTTTCTTTTCTTTCAGGCGTCGGGTTCATTGCCGAGATGATCGCATCGACCTTATTTGTTTCCAAAGCCACTAAGAGCGAATCAAATGACATATTTTTGATCTCAAGTTTTACACCGAGATCTTTTGCCAATTTTTTAGCGATCTCAATATCGATCCCAACATACTCTGTTTTGCCATCAACTTTAGCTGTAAATTCATATGGTGGATAATCGGCGCTTAAACCGACTACCAATTTTCCACTTTTTTTGATATCTTCCAAAGAAGTATCCGTTTGGTCAGCTTTGACAGTTAAATTACTAAGTGGTAAAAAAACCGCAAACATCATGACCAGCATTAAAATAAATTGCTTGAGTTTATTCATTTCCAATAGCTCCTTTTTTAAATTTGTGTGTCGCACCACTTGGCTTGACTCCCACTTCTTATTTTTTAATTTATAGGTATTATACCCCTATAAGATTATTTATGCAATAAACAATCGAAAAAAGTTGTTTTTATACAAAAATTATTGAATATATCTAATTTGAAATCTAGGCAAAGACCTGTTATCCTTGGGATAAACAAGTTAAAGCAAGGTGATATTCATGGGTCTTAAGATCAATCAAACCAATAAACTCGAAGATCTCTTCAGTAAATTTGCGATCGAGCCGGAAAAAAAGGCTAAGCGCGAAGAAAAAGAAAGTACCGATCCTAAAAAAGAAGATAAGGATAAGAAAAAATAATGAGAATGCCAGGAACGAAAACTTCACTGGCATTCTCATTATTTGTATCATTATGCATTCGGAGTGAATCCATTTGGATAACGGCGATTCAACGTATCGATGTTCTTTTGTGCGACCTCATCAAAAGGAATATCTGCCCATTGTGCGATCTGAGATAGATACCACAAAACATCTCCCATCTCAGCCACTAATTTTTCACGGTCAAGATCTTTACCCTTAAATGTATAATCTTTCACAAGATCGATCAACTGTCCACTCTCACCAGCTAAGCCCAAGGCACAATTGGTCAAAACCTGTTCATTTCCATATAAAGTACGATTTGCTGCTACTTGGTATTCATTAAATTCCATCTATTCAGCCCCCATTGTATGTGCATCGATCCATTCCCAGATCTGTTCTTTACCTGTTTTAGTAACTGCTGAAAATAAAATGACTTTATCTTCTTTACGTAAGCGCAACTTTTTGCGAATGATGCTTTCACTCTTATTCCACTTACCACGAGCGATTTTATCGATCTTAGTTCCAACGACTAAGATCGGCAAGTTGTAGTAATGTAAAAATTCGATCATCTGACAATCAAGCTCGGTCGGTTCGTGACGAGCATCGACTAATGAGATAACTCCCCGCAATTCTTGCCGTGTTTCAAAATATGTCTCGATCATTTTCCCCCATTTTTCACGATCTTTTTTTGAAACTTTTGCATAACCATAACCTGGCACATCGACAAAATATAGCTCATCTTCAATATTATAAAAGTTCAAAGTCTGTGTCTTACCTGGTTGACTGGATGTCCGGGCGTAATTTTTACGATTGATCAAGGTGTTGATCAGTGACGATTTTCCCACATTGGAACGCCCTGATAAGGCGATCTCAGGATACCCTTCTGCTGGATATTGTTCTGGGCGGACTGCACTGATCGTCAGCTCAACATTATGTACGTCCATATAAATCTGCTACCTCCGTTAAATTCATTTATGTCTAATTCTATCACAAAATCCACAACTACGTGTACTTAAAAAGAAACGCCCCATGATCCGCAGATCTGGGGCGTGAACTTTGAGAAAAAATGACAGGGCCATGGTCCCATATCATCATTTAACAAAATTATTTTGTTTTTACAACTTCTTTGTCACCGTAGAAACCGCAAGCTGGGCAAACGTGGTGTGACTTTCTCAATTCACCACAGTTAGGGCAAGCGCTCATGCCAGGTACTGACAATTTGTAGTGTGTACGACGTAATCTCTTACGTGTTTTAGATGTTTTACGTGCTGGTACAGCCATCGAGAAACACCTCCTTCAAAATTTTAAAAATATCCAACAAAAAGAATTTTACTTGTTATTCACCACTTTTGCAACTAATCTTTAGAATTTTCGAAAAAATCCTTGAGTTTAGCCAATCGCGGATCAACACCATCTTCATCTTTTTGCATTTTCTTTAACTCACCTTCACTGACAACGTTCCAATCGCCACCATTAGGCATTGTCGCATCATCTTGTTGTTCGGCTTTCGTTAAAACCTGCATCGGAATTTGTAACAAAATATTGTCTTCGATCACACTGTTGAGATCTAAGATGTCATTTTCTAAAACGATCACAACATCTGTATCCTCAAACCGTGAAAGATCACGCTCATGGTGACTGACATAATGTTCCGTAAATTCAAACTCTAAGTCGACTTCAGCTGGTTCAAGTGAACGCGTTGAAGGTAAAGTGACTGTCGTTTTAACTTTGGCATAGCCTAAGACGCCTAATTCATCAACTGAAAAGACACCCTTGACCAAAACCGGGGAAACATCCAGAATTTCTGGACGCCGTTTTTGCAAAGAAGCTTTAAGGTCTAAAGTCTCTTCAAACATCAACGGCTCATCAGCAGTTTGGCGCAATTCATTTAATGACCATTTCATGCTATATTCCTCCTAATGCAACAAAATTGATTATACTTGCTTTAAAAAGCTTTGTCAATGCTTTTTCCTTGACACCTATTTAAAAAATGCGTATTGGCGCTCTTTTTAGATCCTGTTCCAGCTGATTTTGCAGCTGGTAAATTTTTCCGGCGCGATAATCGACCCGATAAGCTGCATTTTTATCATCTTTAGAAACTTTAGCAATTATCTGGTGCGCACTTGTTTTTTTAGCTCGACTTAGTACCTGTTGTCCCTTGGCATTAAAGCCTAACAGGCGCATATATGGGGCTTTATTGTACTCTTTGACCTCAGCGGGGGTCAGTTCTAACAATAAGGCACAAGCCAAACGCGACAAACGCGTATAGGTGAAACGCTTGGTCTTGACTGCTTTTAACCACTGATCAAAATCAGCTGTACTTGGTAATCGTTCCATCTGCTCTTTTAAGCGATATTCGATCCCCTCAGCCATTCCATAGATCTCACCTAAGCGTGCGGGTGTAGTTGACAGCAATTTATACTTTAAATATGGGAAAAAATCATCCCATGTCAGTAATCTTTGTGTTTTTAGTGTCGCTAACGTAGCTTCAGGGACATAAGCACTCAGTTTCGCTAAATTTCCAGCTAAGTAGTGCTGCCTGATCGCAGTTGCACTGGCGATCGTCCCCGCTTTTAATTCTACTTCATGATAATTTGCATTTTTGCGCTGGATCGGGTTCAAGCGCAAGGGCTCACCCAACTTTAAATTTGCTTTAGCATACGCCAGCCCTAAAAGATCATTGGGCTGATCGACATTATGACCGATCTTAGCGGCAACTGCTTTTTGAAATGTTGCTGCATAAGATTCACTATACGTTTTAAAATCACCGTGTGCACTTTGAACTAGGCGCGCATAGTCAGCAAAATCATACTCCGCATGCTCGGCACCAAAAAATAGATCCGTCACGCCTAACGAGGCTAGGATCGAGACACCATTAAAAGCAAAACGATCAGCTGGTTGAACACAGGCCAAGACAGGCATCTCGACCACAAGATCGGCTCCATTAGCTAAAGCTTGTTCAGCACGCGTCCACTTATCAAAGCTAGCTGGTTCGCCACGTTGCAAAAAATTTCCACTCATCGCTACTACTAATGGTGCATCAGGGAACTTTTTTTTGACCTCTTGTATCTGGTAAAGATGTCCATTATGAAATGGATTATATTCAGCAATAATTCCCGCAACTGGCATTTTTTATCCCCCTATTTGCTTATGGCAACTAAAAAACCACCGCGTCGTTTCCGAAGTGAAGTCGCCCTTACCAAAATCAGCACTTACCGTGATATCCTTAAATCCTGCTTGAGTCAACAAACGCTGGTAGACCTCTAATTCATAAGTCCGTTCATGATGGATCTCACTTATTCTTTCATAACTCTCCAGCGCTTCATTCCAAACAAAAAAGGTCAATTCATGGACCGCGCTATGTTCAAATTCGTCAGCAAAACTACTCCAGATAAAGGCTTGATCTTCAGCAGTATAATTATACATATAGCCGGGGTAGACCTCATCAGTTTGATAAGGTGTGATCACATCAAAAATAAATTTTCCATCATCTTCTAGATGTTGATAGACTTCTTTAAAAGCCTGAAGCACTTGAACTTCATCTTGTAAGTAGCAAAATGAGTCCGCAAAACAAGTCACCGCACTATACTGTCCCAGTTCACTCAAGTCTAGCATATTTCCCTGCATAAATGGGATCGCTAACTTGGCTTCTCTAGCATGCATTTCAGCTAAAGCGAGCATTTCTTCTGATAGATCAACTCCTGAAACTTGATAACCATTTTGAGCTAACATGACCGCTAAACGGCCGGCACCACAGGCTAGATCCAGTATCTGTCCCGTAGTTTTGGGGAGTTCTTGCTCAACAAAATCTAACCATTGATCATACATCGTTGGTTCCATCAGCTCATCATAGAGCTTTGCAAAACTCGAGTAGATCATCTTAGTCTTTGACCCATTCTTCGATATCAACTAATGGTGCATCAGACCATAATTTTTCTAAGTTATAAAATTGACGTGTTTCTTCTTTGAAGACATGCACGATCACATCCCCTAGATCAAGTAAGATCCAGTTGGCACCATCTTTACCTTCAACACTCTTGATATCTTCATTTGCTTCATGAACTTTTTCAACGATCGCTTCAGTTACAGCTTTAACTTGTCTTTCAGAACCTGCTTGCATGATCACAAAGTAATCAGCCAATAAACTGATATTTTGGACATCTAAAGCAATGATATCTTCCGCACGCTTGCTATCTGCAGCGCGAACAACTAATTCTAATAATTCTTGACTGTTCATATAGTCCTCCTAAATAGGCTACGATGCGACATATGCATTATATGTCAAGATCGCAGCGGGATAAATTGTTTTGTTATTATTCATCAAATAGAGCAGTGTATGCTTAGTTTCAAACTCAACTGCTGCCCGTAAACTTTTAGCAGCGATCTGACGTGCCTGGTCGACCCCAGGAAAATCACGACCTGGTTCGATATAATCAGCGACATACACGATCTGATCTAGCGTTGTCATTTCTTTGGCCCCAACTGTATGGCGCCGGACCGCATTTAAGATCTCTTCATCAGTGATCTGTAATTCTTTTTTGATGATCTCAGCCCCAACGACTCCATGCCAGATAAAATTGTTCCAATTCAATAAGTCTTTCTCTAGTCCAGCTTGAGCGATCATCGCTTTAAACTCTGCTTCGCTACGTTCTTTAGCATAATCATGGACTAAAGCTACCACACTAGCTTTTTCAAGCTCATAATCGTTAGCTCGGGCTAATTCTAACGCAGCTTGTTCGACCCCTAAAATGTGTTTAAACCGCTTTTCACTGACCTGTTCTTTAACTTTAGCGATCAGCTCTTCACGCGAACCAGCGTAATAATGTTTTTGGTATTCAACTGTTTGTGTCATGATAAAGACCTTCTTGTCTGATATAATTTTCCACTTCACTTGTTACCAAGTACTTGATCGAGCGCCCTTGTTGCAATCTTTCCCGGATCATCGACGAACTGATATCTATCCGTGGAACATCCACCCAGATCAAAGGGTAGTCACTTTTTTTCGCATAACCCTTGCGCTCTACACTGACAAATTGGATCATTTTGACCAATTCATCGACCTTGTACCATTTAGGCAAATACTCGACCATATCTCCCCCGATGATAAAGTAGAGGTCAGCATCGGGATATAGCTGCTTGAGCTCTTGGACCGTGTCATAGGTGTAGCTGACCCCACCACGTCTGATCTCAATATCTTCGAGTTGAAATTTAGGCTCAGAAGCAATACTCATTTCGACCATGTGCAAGCGATATTTGGCAGCGATCGCAGCTTTTTGGTCGATGTGTGGGGGCAAATTATCTGGCATAAATAATACTTTATCTAGATCAAGTTGCTCTTGCACCTGCTTAGCCATGATCAAATGTCCTAAATGTGGTGGATTAAAAGTCCCCCCCATGATCCCGATCCGTTCACGGCTATCAGCTTTTAATGGTTGAACTTGGACTTTAGAAGCCACCGTCGTTTCGGTCTTTAGCATCTTACCTACACCTCTTAGAGTTTAGTAACTTCAAGTGAATATGAACGATTATCGCGTTTATTTGCTTGTTTGAACAATACTAAAACATGACCGATCTTTTGCACGACTTGGATATCAGTATTGTCTTCGATAAACGCGATCACTTCTTCATCTTCGACCAATGCATTTTGTAAGATATTTACCTTAAATAATTCACGTTTTTCAATAGCATCTTCGATCTGAGCGAGCCAGTTTGCACTCAAACCTTCCTTACCCACTTGAAATAACGGACGCATTCCGTGTGCTTGAGCACGTAAATAGCGTTTTTGTTTACCCTTAAGTTTCATATTCTAATTCCTCTCTTAAACCATCGCTCTTCTTAAAATAACGGCTACGCCTTCTGGAGCCCAGCCTGCAACAACGCTATTGGCTTTAACTGTGACCCAACCTAAACCTGCGAAAACAAGATCACTTTTTTCGGTCGTCTTGAATTCAAAACGTACTAGCTTAGGAAAATCTTTCATTTCTTCAGCTGTCGGTGGAGTCAATAACGTACCTGCATGTTTAGCATAAAACTCGGTCGCTTTTTCGGTCTTAGTCCGATGGATCATTAAGTTGTTGTCAGTATAAACGATCACACCTTGCTTTCCCCCAGAGATATAGTCAAAACGAGCTAAGGCGCCAAAGAAAAGTGTCTGCCCTTCATTTAATTGGTAAACTTTCGGCTTGATCTCTTTTTGTGGCGTAGCTAAACGCAAAGCCTTAGGTGATAGATAATGCGCCATTTGATGCTTATGGATGATCCCTGGTGTATCGATCAAGAAATGACCATCACCAAATGGGATCTCGATCCGATCAAGCGTGGTTCCTGGGAAACGGGAAGTCGTGATCAAGTCTTTGACCCCTGTCGTTTGGTTGATGATCCGATTGATCAGAGTTGATTTACCCACGTTAGTAACACCAACAACATATACATCGCGGCCTTCACGATATTTGTCGATCAATTCTAACAGATCTTCGAGGTCTTTACCACGTTTTGCGCTAGTCAAAGCGACATCGACTGGACGAAGCCCCTGTTTGTTGGCCTCTTGACGCATCCAATCTTTGATCTTAGAACGCTTCAGTGAATGTGGTAAAAGATCTTCCTTGTTACCGACTAATAAAACAGGGTTATCCCCTACAAAACGGTGTAATCCTGGAATGAGTGAACCGTTAAAATCAAAGATATCAACGACATTGACGATCAAAGCATCAGTTTGACCGATCTGATTTAGCAGACGCAAAAAGTCATCATCAGTTAAGGAAACGTCAGCTACCTCATTGTAGTGGCGTAATCTAAAACAGCGTTGACAATAAAGCTCGCTATTTTCTAAGCCCTTTTGGATCGCTGCTTGTGGGGTATAACCGGGTTCGGCTTTATCTTCAGATTGGATCTTAGCCCCACAACCGATACAGTATAATTCTTCATTTTCAGTCATCTAGTGTATGCCCCCATTTTGTACTCAATCTATCTTTTTTGATCAAACGTTTTTTAACGATCTTTTCAAAGAAACGATTGATCTTAGTATTCCACGCATCGGAATCCACTAGTGGCTTGACCAAAATACTACGGATCCCAGCATTATTTGCAGCCATTACATCAGTCATTAATTGATCACCAACTAAAACGACCTCATTTTTCTTTAAGCCATAGCGCTTCAAAGCAATTTGGATCCCACGGGTAAGTGGCTTCAAAGCCCGCGAAACAAAAGGTAGTTCCAAGGCCGCTAAAGCGTGTTCGATCCGCTTATGCTTGTTATTTGACACTACGACCACCGGGATCTTAGCATCTTCCATCTTGTGTAACCACGCATGCAATTGAGGCGTGCCCTCGGGATTATCCCAAGCGATCAAAGTGTTATCAAGGTCAGTCAAAACAACTTTGATCCCTTTTTCTCTTAACTCAGTCGGTGAAAGATCATAGATCGACTCGACCATCCATGTTGGTTCAAATTTATTGAGCAAAGTATATCTCCTTCAAAATATAGTCTCTAACTACTATTATATGCTAGCAAAACTACTTTTAGCAAAATTTAATGTGACAGCTAAAGAAAAAAGCCGAGACAACAGTAGTCTCAGCCTTTTAACTAGATGAGTGACAAATTATTTTGCCAAAGCTTTCTTAGCTTCATCAACAAGCGCTGTGAAAGCAGCTGCATCGCTGATTGCAAGATCAGCTAACATTTTACGGTTAACATCAATGTTAGCTAATTTCAAACCGTGCATCAACTTGCTGTAGCTGATATCGTTCATACGAGCTGCTGCGTTGATACGAGCAATCCATAATTTACGGAAGTTTGATTTTGTCTTACGACGATCGCGGAATGCGTATTGGTAAGACTTCATAACTTGTTGCTTAGCTACTTTAAATTGGATATGCTTTGAACCGCGGTATCCTTTAGCTAATTTGATCATTTTTTTACGGCGTTGACGCGTAACTGTTCCACCTTTAACACGTGGCATGGTTAATTCCTCCTTAAACTTAGCCCGACGTTATACGGGACTCACAAAACTGATCTGTGCGCTGAAAAAACGATCCAACAATCGCTTCTGCAAAGCACAATAATGATGCAATCTTACATTGCAACCGAGTAATAGAATCTCAATAATTATTTCATTTGAGAAAGCATTTGCTTGATACGCTTCATATCTGAAGCAGATACCATTGCTGGCTTACGCAATTGACGGCGTTGTTTCTTTGTCTTGCCGTGGAAACGGTGAGATGTGAAAGCGTGAGCACGCTTCAAACCACCATTTCCTGTACGCTTAAAGCGTTTTGCTGATGCGCGGTGTGTTTTTTGTTTTGGCATAATACTGTACTCCTCCTAAATAAACTATCAGCCTATTTTTCGGCTTTAGGCGCAAGCATTAAGAACATGCTGCGTCCATCCATTTTTGCTTTAGATTCGACTGTTGCAACATCATCTGTTTCCGCAGCAAATCTATCAAGAACTTCGCGTCCGATCTCTTTATGTGTGATCGCACGACCCTTAAAGCGAATAGATACCTTAACTTTATCACCTTTTGCCAAGAATTTACGTGCATTCTTAACTTTAGTATTAAAATCGTTAGTATCGATCGTTGGGCTTAAACGAACTTCTTTAACGTTGATCACTTTTTGCTTTTTACGAGCTTCACGCTGTTTCTTCTGCAACTCAAAACGATACTTCCCATAATCCATGATCTTGGCAACAGGTGGTTTTGCTTTAGGTGCTACCAAAACAAGGTCTAAGTTAGCTTGCTCTGCCAACTTCAAAGCTTCTTGCTTAGATTTGACCCCCAACTGGGAACCATCATCAGCAATCAAGCGTAACTCACGTGCGCGAATGCCTTCGTTTACCATCTTATCAACTGCTATGGCGTTTCACCTCCAAAAAAATTCAGAGAAAATGCAGAAAAAATGCGGGTATCTCGTAAAACTTACAAGACACCCGCACAGATCCGTTTTTATCGGAATTACATTTCATAATTCTGCCCCGGGACTGTTTGTCCCCTAGGCGAGAAGCGGGAGCCTCTGCTTTTTTTCTCAACTGTTATAGAATAACATAACTTTCAGCTCGAAACAACTAATTTTTTCAAAAAAGTTGATCTTTAGCTTACGTAAGATATTTACTGCCCTCACGAATACTAAGAGCAGACAATTCATTGCGGTATGTTGCAATAAATCCAGCCACCCACTTAGGATCTGTCTTTGAATAATCACGCAAGGCCCACCCGATCGCTTTATTGATAAAAAATTCATCACTACCAAGATTATTTATGATGATCTTAGCTAAGAGTTCTGTATCAGTTTGCTTTTTTAATAGCAATTGAAATTCGAGCGCGACCCTTTTGACCCACAAATTACTATCTTCACTCCAAGTAAGCATTATCGGCGTCATTTCACTTGGATAGCTCAAATACAAGTCCGTGAATACTTTGACTAAAGTATCAACAGTTTCCCACCACGATTTAGTTATGACCAATTTTTTCAATTTAGGTAGATCTGCTAAGGTCGTAAACTTCTTCATTTTCACTAAATAATCACAAGCGATATATTGATATTCTCTTTGAGGCTTTTGCCAACACAGCTCAACAAACTCCCAATCTATCTTAGCTGTTTTTCTGGCATTTTTAAAAGCTTCACGGCAAAGCTGCCGGCGCTTAGGTGTTTTTATACCTAAAAATTCAAATTGATCACGCATATACGCTGACATACTTTTAGCTTGCTCAACATTACCTTCTAGGCTCAGCGTATCTATCAAAGTAAATAAATCATCTTTTGCTTCCATCTAGGCTTTTCGTCACTTCCGATCATTTCACGATTTCATCAAGTACCTAGGTCACTATTCCTTGCTAAATAGCTTAAAAACATCTGAGTTATTAGAAAAGTTCTTTATCTCTGTTTCTGTTATGATCCTACGTTTACGCTCATTTTCTATTATATTAGAGACATCAATCACATCAAAAACAAGTCCTTCTTCAACAATTAATAGGAGATTTTTTCTAAACTTTAATGGTGAATCGAAAATACCAACAACACGATATTCTTTAATGGAATCATCAGCAATTAATAACTTGCCCGTATATTCAACTGGTATATTTAAGTCTAAATAGTAATTGTCTCCTCCCAAAAAGATACTGCCAAATTCACTATAATAATCGCCAAAGTTAGCAACCTGTTCTTTTATAGTTATTTTACGTGGTAAGACATTATTTATCGGTAAAGACTGACTAGTTCTTATTGCAAGATCTTTAAGTAATGATTCATCATCTACAACCGCAAATCTGGCTAATCTCCCAGAATAATTCGCAGTACTACATCCATTGATCGTTATCCCCAAAGAAGCTACATCAAAAAAATTCTTCTCATCCAAAATACTAACCAATCTATATTCATGTTCTGCATAAATTAGAGTATCAGGCAACTGATACGTCATAAAAGCATCTCCTTATCACAACGTTACAAGATTATACGTCTCTCTCCACCTTAGCTTCATTCTAACAATTCCATAATTCCATTTCCATAAAAAAACTGACCATAACACCTTGTCATGATCAGTCATAAAATCATATTTAAAAATCTTCTTCGCGGTAACCGACTTGTTCCATATTCTTGCGGCCACGCTGTAAAATATAGATCGCTACGATAACCAATACGATTCCGACTACTTCGATCCAATTCATACCAAGACCTAAGAAGATCACACTCAAGACCGCTGTCGTAGCTGGTTGTAAGGCATCCATGATACTAATAACATCGGATGGCGCAAAACGTGAGCTGTATAGCAATAAACCAAATGGGATGATTGTTCCCAACAAGATGACCGTTGAGATCGAAAGAACTAACCCACCTGTGATCACTGGCGGATCGACCCACACAGGACGATATGCGTTAAACAATACCCCTGCGATAAATGTCCCCCAACCTAAGATCACGATCGGTGGATGGTCTTTTGCGATCGGCTTTGGTAAAACAACATAAAATGCAGCCGTAATACCAGAACCGATCCCCCAAAGTAATGAATCCATCGGGATCGACATTTGCGTGAAATCACCTTTTGTAATTGCTAAAATGACCCCAACTAGGGCAACAACAAAGGCAATCATATCAGTCGATAATGGGCGTTGCTTTTTGATAAAGATCCCACCTAAAACAATGAACAATGGACTTAGATATTGCAAGATCGTAGTTGCTGAAGCGTTACCTTTTTGAATCGAAATATAAAAGGTCAACAGGTTAGCCATCAAACCAAAAATTGCATAAGCTAATAAATATCCAAATGTTCTCCATGATGAAAAGACACCAAAGGTCTTCTTACCATACATAAATAAACTAATGATCAACAAAATCACGCCTGCACCCATAGTTCTGATCGATAGATACCAATCAGCTGGGAGGTTTTGATTTTGTGAAATAAATTGAACCGTTGTACCAGAGATCCCCCAGACAGCCGAAGCAACAGCTGACCAAAAGATCCCTTTCATAACGTTATTAGACGTTGCTTTCATTTTATTCCCTCCAAATATCTTATTATATTCGGAAAGAACTAATTTGACAATATATCATGTTAGAAAAAGTTACAAAGAAGATCATTTTGTATGTGTATCATCTGTCATCTGCTTTACCATTTTTGTCAATGGACGTAAAGTATCTAAGCGTGCGATCTGATCTTGAGGGAGTTTTTCAAACCCTAATTTTGCACCTAAAATTTGCCCTGTTACTGCACCAGTCGAATCAGAATCACCGTCATGAATAACAGCTACTTGCAAGGCTTTAGTAAGATCATCTTGATACTTTAGAGCACAATATATCGCAATAGCCAGCGTCTCTTCTGCGATCCAACCTTCACCGAGTTGACTGATCGCTTGTAGATCATCCTCAGCACTTGTACTCAACCAGACAGCCTCTTGTATCAACTCATCAAATGCTACAAGTTCGTTGTAGTTGAAGCTAGACTTTAGCTCTTGTCTCATTAAAGTAATGCTCTTTGCAATATCTTGCCCTGCAAGTATATGTTTTAAGATCCCAACTAATGCAGCCAAAGCTAAAATACTCATTGGATGACCATGAGTTAAGGCCGAATTTCTAGCTGCCAGTAAATAAATATCTTCATTTCTGCTAGCAAAAGTCAGTGGAGCGACCCGCATCACTGCACCACACCCCTTACTCTGATTTATCGGTTCATTTAAAGTTCCTGGAATACCACGCATCAAAGCCGATAAACATGTTCTTCCTGGTTCACGGCTAGCATACATTTCGGGATATTCCATCAGCCACGAGATTGGACGATGGCTCAATTCAGTTTGATCGTGTTTAAATTGAGTCTCCAACCAATCTTGGTAACAAGCCCAAGTATTATCAGCTAGATCACCGTTTAACAATAATGCATTAGCCGTAAAAAGCGTCATCTGTGTATCATCTGAGATCAATAGTGGTCCAGAGATCTTAGTAAAATCATGTTTAGGATCGATTTGATCGACCTTATCAAACTCGATCGGATACCCCAGTGCGTCACCTAAAGCACCACCAAATAAACAACCTGCAATTTTATCCACCATGTCTGCGATCGATCTGTCGTTTATATTCAACAGTTGCGTCATGTTCTCTATCTGCTAAATATCTGGTATAGTCAGTCGCAGCCTGCTCAACTTCGACCTATAAAGCCCTTACATAAATAAAAATCTAAATGACTAAGATACAAGATGAATACTAGCATCTTTTCTAATTATTTTCAATCCACTTTTTAATTTAAGTAATAAAAACATCTCTGTCATATAAGTAGCCTTTATCCAAAAAAGATACACAAAAAACTATGAGCCCTTAGAAACTCATAGTTTTCTTCTAAAATGATGAATTTGGTTCCTTGAGAAAAGCTAACTCTTCAGCCGTTGACTCCCTTCCTAAGATCGCATTTCGATGCGGATAACGCTTGAATCGCTCTAAGATCGCTAGATGCCTTTTTTCAAATTCAAGATTCTTCTCTAATCCAGGGGTCGCAAAATAACGTAGTGCTGCTTGATGGATTGTTAGTGATTCTGAATGCATAAACGGCATATACATAAATGCTCGCCTGTCCAACTCTAACTCAGTATTAAATCCCTTTGCGATCGCCTCTTGGGCTAACACGAGCGCCATCCCATCATAAGCAAACGCACGTGGACTATCACGGTAAATATTACGCGAAAATTGATCTAAAATGATGATCTCGGCTAAACTTCCTGTAGCACTCTTCCGCCATGCTTGTAATTCTACTTGCGTAGCTTGCCTATGTAGTTCACCAAACCGTTCTGCGATCTGCTTGTCCAATACTAGATCTTTAGTGAACCACTGTTTTGGAGTCAATTCCTCAAACCAAAAATCTAATACTTTCTCAGCTTCCATTTCTTACCTCCAATGATCACTAATTTTTCTCCATTGTATCAAACAAAAAAATCTCCCTAAAGTTATATGCTTTGGGGAGATAATTAAACTATTTGATCTCTTCGTCAGTTTTTAAGACAGCCATAAACGCATCTTGTGGAACAACTACACGTCCAACAGCTTTCATCCGTTTCTTACCACGTTTTTGCTTATCCAATAATTTTGCACGCCGGTCAGGGTCACCCGTATGGATCCGCGCCGTTACGTCTTTACGATAAGCCTTGATATTAGTCCGCGCAATGATCTTAGCTCCGATCGCTGCTTGGATCGGAATTTCAAAGTTTTGACGTGGGATGATCGTCTTTAGCTTATCTGTAATGACCCGAGCCCGCTGTTGAGCAAATTGCCGGTGAGCGATAAAACTCAACGCATCGACTTTATCGCCGTTCAACAAGATATCGATCTTGACTAGATCACTTGGACGGGTCCCATCGAGTTCATAGTCGAGCGAAGCATAACCACGAGTACTAGATTTTAATTTATCAAAGAAATCAAAGATGATCTCTGATAACGGCATTTCGTAGATGACATTGACCCGATAATCATCAAGGTAATCCATCGTGACAAAGTTCCCACGCTTAGCTTGGCATAATTCCATCACTGCGCCAACATAATCACTTGGGACCATGATCTCAGCTTTAACATAAGGTTCATTGATCTGTTTGATCGTTGGAACATCTGGCATTTCAGACGGATTAGACACACTCACATGTGAGCCATCTGTCAACTCAACATCATACGTTACAGATGGCGCTGTAGTGATCAAGTCCATTCCAAATTCACGTTCCAAACGTTCTTGGATAACATCCATGTGCAATAACCCTAAGAAACCACATCTAAATCCAAAGCCTAAAGCTTGTGAGGTCTCAGGTTCAAATTCTAGCGCTGCATCGTTTAACTTTAATTTTTCTAGTGCTTCACGCAGATCGTTATATTTAGCATTATCGGTCGGATAAAGCCCCGAATACACCATCGGGCTCATTTCACGATAACCCGCTAATGGTTTTTCAGTTGGATCATCAGCATGCGTTAAAGTATCACCAACACGTGTATCTTGAATATCCTTGATACTTGCAGTCAAATAACCTACATCCCCAGCCATCAAGAAATCGCGCTTGATCGGCTTAGGCGAGTTGACCCCGACTTCAATAACTTCATATTCCGCACCACTATTCATCAAGCGGACCTTATCACCAGGCTTGACAGTTCCATCAAAGACCCGCAAGCTCAACACAACGCCGCGGTAATCATCATAGACCGAATCAAAGATCAGCGCTTTTAATGGTGCTTTTAGATCTCCACTTGGCGCTGGAACTTTTTGAACGATCTCTTCTAGCATTTCTTCGATCCCGATCCCGTTTTTAGCTGAAGCCAAGACCGCTTCAGACGCATCTAAACCGATCACATCTTCGATCTCTTGGCGCACACGCTCTGGTTCAGCTGAAGGTAGATCGATCTTATTGATCACTGGTACGATCTCAAGATCATCATCTAATGCTAAATAAACATTTGCCAAAGTTTGGGCTTCGATCCCTTGCGCTGCATCGACCACTAAAACAGCACCTTCACAAGCTGCCAATGAACGTGAAACTTCATATGAAAAGTCCACGTGCCCAGGTGTATCGATCAAGTGGAAAATATAAGTTTCTCCATCTTTTGCATGGTAATGAAGTTCTACCGCATTTAATTTGATCGTGATCCCACGTTCGCGCTCCAGATCCATCGAATCGAGCAACTGATCTTGCATTTCACGTTTTGAGACCGTATCAGTCAATTCCAAAATGCGATCAGCTAAGGTCGATTTCCCATGGTCAATATGAGCAACGATCGAAAAATTCCGAATATGCTTTTGGCGCTCCGACATTTTTTCAAAATCCATTTCGCTCTTCCTACTTTCTAGTGGGGAAGGCAAGATCCTTCACCCAACTCAATACTCTCTAACTATCAATTATAGCCTGTTTTACAGGTCAGCGTCAATTTTGCCAAAAAATAACTAGAGTATAGTTTTAGCTACACTCTAGTTATTCGTGGTGGTTTTTTGCCTTATCCCATACTCAAATTCGATTTAATTTAGTCAAATTAAATCATCTAACTTTTTCTCATATATAGATCCGCAAAACAGTTTTCGATCATTTCAGGTGAATACTTTAAATCTGTTAAACCAAACTTGATAAAAATATTCCAGGCCCGTACTAAAAGCTCATTTCGACGTTCTAAATGAGCTTTTAGGATCTGCTATTGCAAAGTAAGATATACCGTTGCAACAGAACGCGACCGCCATTTAGAAGCTAACTTTTCTTCTTGTTCTAGAGTTAGTAATAATAGATAGACCCATTTTTTTGTATTAGCAACACCTAAAAATGCAGCTAATGCTTTACAATATGCTTTTAAGCAAGTCGTTTCATCTGCTTGGCCTACCTTATTAAACAGTTCGGCCACTGCTATACTTAGCTCACTGTAAACGAGTTCATCTTTTTCACTAGTCAAATTTTGAAAAGTATTCTTTGTCTCGATCTGTCTTTGAATTTTAGCTAATTTTGTAATATCCATGCGTTAGTCCTTAAAAAAATCTCTCATCTGATTTGATAGCTAAGCTCGTCAAATTATCTAAATACCAATCCTTGATAAACTCATACTGGTATAAAATATCGAACCAAGCTACTTTATGATCTTCATCATGGACCTTAATGACCCAACTTGCATTGTTTAGATCGTCATGTTCTGCTTGCCTCAAAATAGAAACAACTACCTTATTCTTCAACTGCAAGACGGCACGACCACTTTCACCAGCTACTAACATGTAACCTGCATCTGCACTGATGATGAAAAGTTTATCTAATGCCTCACGTGGCTCATCAGCTGAAGAGATCTGATAACTTGCATTATTAGAAGCATCAAGTAGATTAAAATCAACATCAAAACCGTAATCTTCTTTAAAATACTTGCCGATTGCAACTAAATACTCTTCAAAACGTTTTACGGTCTTATAATCAAATTTTTCACTATAATCAACAACTAATAAATCAGTTAAAGCTTGACTATTGAAACGGATCAACTGGCGCTTAAAGTTGATGTAAAACAAACGCGCACCGGTACTTTTATCGACGTAATATGCGCCTTCACGCATATTCTCATCGATCTTGAAAGTAAAGTAGCCTTCCATATTTATTCCTGGAAATTCATGATAAAGCTCATTTTGATGATCACTGGATTGCAAAATAACTTGCTCGTTTTGATGAAGTTGCAATAAACGATTCAAAAAGATCAAGTAATAGTCAGCCCGACTGTATTGCTGCGGGAAGATCAAATATGCCGTATCCAAGCGATAATCAGTCAAAGTCATGACTGATTCTAGCAAAACGTTCTTGTCATCAGTATTGATCAACTCATCTAAAACTTCAGTAAAGTGGATCCCACGCTTAAGGCTTTCTTTTAATTGATCGTTATATGACATCAACCGCCCTGTTGTACTCAAAGAACCCGCATATGCACTGGTTTCTTCAGCATTATTCTCCCTAGTTGGTTGAAATGTTTCCGTTGGTTTTTCATATTCTTTCGTCATTTTTGTTCACCTACTTTTACTTAGCGATCAGATCTGCAATATAGTTGCGGTATAATGCGTCATTATGCGCTTCAAAGTTTTCAAAGCTACCAAATTTAGCTACGATACTTTGTTTCTCATAACCCATCAAAGTATCTTCCTTTGAAAGTGCTAAGACCTTTTCCTCATTTTCACGGATCTGACGGTAAGCATTCCCCGCTTTTTCATCCAGTTCAGATAGATAGGATAATTCATCGATCAATTTTTGCTTAGATTCCTTGAGTTTTGAAGTTTCCCAAGGCATCACCTTTTCTTGTGAAGTTCGTTTGATCTCTTGGCGAAGTTCATCCTTACGTTGATCACGCTCATTTTGACCATCGATCAATTCTTGTAACTCGTCTGATTGTTGCGATAAGAGCGCGATCTGGTCGCTATTCAAACGTTTATTTTCACTTTCCAAAGCAAAAGCACGTGCTAATTTTTGATATTCAGTTTCATCAAAATTGAATTTGACGTTTAAGACATCTAACGTCCCAAATAGTCGTCTTCCCCACCAATTTCCAAAGAAAAATTGATACTGCCCGATCGCAGTTTCTTCAAAATAGAAAAATGGGTACATCTCACATAAATAATCGATCAAGTTCTTACTCAAATAATCACTTATCTTAGCGTAACTATCACGTACAAGATGTTCATGGGTATCATCAACTTCAGCCCCATCTTGTTTTAAGATCTCAGTTGCATAACGTTTACCATCGATCAGCTGGTATACCAAGCGATCATCTTGGTTTTGAACAGCTTTTTCAAAAGATTCTAGGTAGGCCACTTTATCTAAAAGTGCCTTAGCCAAGCTTTTAGTTGCTTGTTTATGATCTGATAAACTAAGTTGATTTGGGTTAGCCATAAGTATCTCCTCTATTTCGTAATTGCCCAGTTGAGAGCAAGATGTTCATAGCTCTATTGTTACAAAAAAACTTAAAATTATCAATTATCAAGGCTGAGTTCTTGCTTCATTATCTCATTTAACCTCTTCCTTAACAGCAATTGTTCCTCTAAATAAGCACCTGTTATTTTATCATTGGCTGTAACAGCTAATTTTTGTGGATGTAAAGCCATGATCTGCTGGCAGATCTGCTCATGATAGGCCCGAATCGGATCCTTATATCGTTTGTAATAACGATGTTGTTTTTTACTGAGCTGTCTAAAATAATTGAAACGCTGACCATTACTCAATTTCAATAACTTATTTCCGCCAAAAAAGAGATCTAATCTAGCTAAATTAGCTTTATCTGGTGGAGTTTGTTCGATAAAGTAAATAAAGTAACGCCCTTTGCGTAGATAAACAATAAATCGTTGCTCAGGATCGATCTTTTGACTTACGATCACCCCTTGAACAAGCAAAAATTTCATTTTACCACTACAGATCCCCATAAAAAGTTCAGGAAAAAAAGGCTGATTTTTCAAAAAGATCTCTTCAAGTAAAATAAAAGTAGCCTCTAGCGTACACTCAAAAAATTCATTTGACGTATTTTGCGAACGATTGCGATATTTAGCACTCAATAATTTCTTACATTGTAAAAATGACATCTGATCACAATTAGCAATAAATTCTGCGATCACATTCATACTGAGCTCCAAATAACGGTCGATCACTACTTGGGCTGACTTGGCTAAAACGATCTCTTCACTATTTTCAAACTTCATATAAATAACCACCTTTCACTATCTATACTTTATAGATACGCAAAAGGTGGTCATTATAATTTATTTTTTCAAATATTGTCGTTTAAAATCTTTGACCCCAGCTAATACAAATTGGGCAGGATCTTTTGAAACATCAAGTTTTCGATTATGATCATCCTTTAAGATTGCAGAAAAGAGCTGTTCATATTCAGCAACACTAACTTCTGTCCGCATCTCTAACATTTCAGAAGTTTGATAAGTGAGGGCTTCTTTATAATTAGGTTGTAAGCGTCCTGAGAAAAACTCACCCTGGGCTCCAGAACCATAGCTAAACAAACCTAACCGATCTCCAGCTTTTAGTGTATCCGTGTTTTCTAAAAGAGATAACAAACTCAAATATAACGAACCAGTGTATAGATTACCAGTTGCCATATTATACTTGCGACTTGCTTCAAATTCATTGTAATAATGACTAGCTATCGTCGGATCGACACCTTCTAAGGCCTTACGTAGACCCTTTAACCCCTGTTTTGTGTATGGTAAATGGAACAATAGCGCTGAAAAATCAGTTAACTTGAGCCCTGTCTTTGCTAGATAGTCTTGATAGACTTTCTCAAAAAATTCTAGATAAATATTAGCTGAATACTTGCCATCAACTTTAGCCTCGGTTTGAGAAAGCGGACGCCAAAAATCCATAGTATCTTTAGCATAATATGCGCTTTCAGTCTCTAAGGCAACAAGCTTAGGATCTTTAGAGACTAACATTGCCACTGCGCCCCCACCTTGTGTCGGTTCACCTGGTGTTTTCAAGCCATAGCGGGCAATATCACTTCCGATCACTAGAGCTTTTTTATCTGGAGCTAAAGCAATATGCCCCTTAGCTAACTGTAAGCCAGCCGTTGCTGCATAACAAGCTTGTTTCAACTCGATCGTTCTGATCTCATGAGATAGACCCAACAATTCACTAACGTAAGCTGCAGCTGATTTGGAGTTATCTACCCCTGATTCCGTAGCAACTATCACTAGATCGATCGCTTCTTTATCTTCTACCGTCAAGATCTTAGTCGCGGCATTAGCTGCCAAGGTCACTGCATCTTGTGTCGGTGGGATGACCGCCATTTTAGTCTGGCCGATCCCGATCAAATATTTATTTGGATCCTCATTTCGTGCTTGAGCTAGTTTAGCCATATCTACATATAAATGTGACGTAAAAAAGCCGATCTTATCGATCCCAATTTTCATTTTCATCGCACCTCTCACTGCTGATTGTTCACTCTATAAGTTTAGCGAAGTTCTTATTTTTTAGCAAATTTCCTTATAATCCCTTGATAATGATCTTGATATCGGAAAATGCTCCATTGATTTGATGATAGCGTACGTTTTAGTTTTAGAGCTATCTTATTTTGTATGGCTTCAAAGCCGGATACACAAAAAGACTAACCACAATTTTGACGATCGTAATTAGTATTCAACGAAATTAACTTTCCTAGTCCTTTTTCATTTACATAAGTTACACGTTTTTAAGTCCATTTACAACTGATCAGCAATCTATCAGATGATCACGCCTGAAAGTAGCCTAACTATCTCAGGAAGCTACCCTATTGGCGAAATGTTAGAAAATGTGGGAATGAATACCTTATTACCGGGAAAATGTTAGCAAAAAAGATAGTGAACTTCTTGAATTAGAGTCATAAAAAGATACTAAGTTACTCTTTATAGAAAAAAGCGTAATTAGCAGAATACTTGAATTTAAAGGATACTTTTAGATCAGATCTTCACCATGATATAATTGGGATATTAGCTGGGTATGATGGAATCAGAAAGGATCACATATCAGTCGAAGTTAATATGATGAATCGGGGGAAAATTGAATGGATCCCATAAAATTAAAGTATATAGAGTATAAATACAAAATAAACCCTAGAACTTATGAGTGGCTGCTTAATGATGTTTCCATAACACATATGAATTCAGATGATAGATACGAGTTCATGAAATTTGATAGTAAAATTGAACAAACTCATACATTGAGACGAGATAAAGATGGACGTGTGGATATGGAAGGCAGTGTCTACTTTAACGATATAGAAGAGTTAGTGTTCGATAAAGCTACCGAAGAAGATAAAGAACATTTGAGAAAAAGAATTAAAGAAGAAATGGTCGTTTGCGATCCACCAGTTACTGGCTGGTGGGGTGTGTATGAGTAAATAACAAACCAAGACATTCCGAAACTAGCCAAGTTATCATTACAAATTTTTAGCGTGACAGTAACAATAACAACAGCCCTGCTAAGTCGTTATGATATAGAAAACAAGACAAGTAAGAGCCCGAGATAAGTGGGACAAAAAACAAAGTATATAGCTACCGTTCCTACTCCCACAAGTTTATCAAGGAAATGGTAATACTTGACGATAGCGCAGAATCTAAGAAACTACTTGGCAGATCGTGAAAAAGAATTACAGCAATAACACCAATAGGGATGAACCAGAGATACACTGGGACGTCTCTTTTTTATTGTGATAACTAAATAGATTAGCTCCTACATAAAAAAACATCACAGCACAATCAATCACTGGGATGCTACATGACTAAATAATTGTTAAAGTACTCATTAGCATTATAATATAGCTAAACAGTATGATCAAAAAGCCCCTTGGCGCCTGTAGATGATTCGAACTCTTTTTTACTGAAATTAGAGACCCTAGAATTTTAAAAATAGCCCTAGGACAACTATTATTTTTTAGCAAATTTCTCTCCTGTAGTATAATATAGCTAGAAATATCTTACGAAAGGAATGGGATAAATGGCAGCAATCAGTTTAGAAGTATATGGTATCGTTCAAGGAGTTGGCTTTCGTTATATGACTAAGATCCTAGCTGATCAGATCGGAGTCACCGGTAAAGTTTTAAATAAAAATGATGGCTCTGTTTATATTGAAGCACAAGGTGATCCTGAAAAGCTCTCTGCCTTTATCGAAGGCGTCAAAGCTTCACCTACCCCAGCAGGACGGGTTGATCGGGTCGTTCTCAAATCGATCCCGGAAAATAGCTATACACGTTTTAGCGTAGCATATATGTAATTACAACGGTTCTTATGGATTATACATTGAAATATCACTTTTTTTCCAGTATAGTTAATAACGATACCTTTATTCATAAGTGAAAGGAATTGACCTATGAAAAATAAAAAATTATTAGCTATTACTGCGATCATGGCTTCAGCAATGTTCTTTCTGAGCGGGTGTGTCCAACACACTGCCTCAGGTAAGCCTTATGGTTTTGTCTATGACAACTTGGCAGTGCCAACTCAACATATTTTAGTTTGGCTGTCACAGATCTTAGGTAATAGTTTAGGCTGGGCGATCATCGTGATCACTTTCATCGTCCGCTTAGTTTTGATGCCGATCATGATCAAGCAATCCAAAAATGCTACGATCCAACAAGAAAAGATCGCTCACATCAAGCCATTGATGGAAGATATCACCAAACGGCAAAAAGAAGCTACTAGCGATGCGGAAAGAATGGCGATCAACCAAGAAATGATGCAGCTTTACCGCGATAATAATATTTCAATGACTGGTGGGATCGGCTGTTTACCACTTTTGATCCAAATGCCGATCTTTGCTGCACTTTATGCTGCGATCCAATATTCACCTGAACTATCGCAATCCTACTTCTATGGGATCAACCTCGGGCAGCGGAGTTTTACCTTAGTTGCTCTTTCCTTTGTCGTTTATGCACTTCAAGGATGGTTGTCAACTTTAGGTGTACCAGAAGCACAACGAGCTCAAATGCGGCAAATGATGATCATTAGTCCATTGATGATCACTTTCATGACTTACATCTCCCCTGCTGGTTTGGGGCTTTACTTCTTTGTTGGCGGGATCTTTGCATGTATCCAAACCTTGATCATCAACTATATGCGTCCTCGCATTAGAAAAGAAGTCTTGGCAGATCTAAAGAAAAATCCAGTTAAGCAGCCTAAGAAAGTAGTTACTGAAGCTAAAGAAACTACAGTTGAGCCTTCAACTACTTCAGTTACTTCTAAAAAGAAGCGTAACGCTGGTAAACAAAATCGTCATAAATAAAAAAATAGGTTTTTCCAAAGCAGGAAAAACCTATTTTTTATTTATCTTTATTTTTGGCTAAAGGCAGGGAAACACGAAAGACTGAACCCTGTCCCACAGCACTTTCAACGACTAGTTTACCGTGATAGCCCTCGATCAAACGTCGAGCGATCGAAAGCCCTAGACCATTACCGCCCTTATCGCGGCTTCGTGCTTTATCAACACGATAGAAACGGTCAAAGATCCGGTCGATGTTTTCTTGCGAGATCCCTTCACCAAAATCTTGGATCACGATATCAATATCATTGATGTTTTTAGATAACGTCATATGGACCTCTTTGCGTTCACGTGAATACTTGACCGCATTATCCATTAAAATAATCAATACCTGTTCTAAGTGATTCCGATAGATCTGAACATTAGTGATATCTTTAAGATCATCATCTAACACAAAGGTAAAGTCTGGATGGATCATCTGAAAGTTATTGAACACCTGTAAGCCGACTTCCTTAGCATCAGTGATCTCTTTGCCAAATTGGATCTCAACTTGTTCAGCTCGAGAAAGATCTAACATTTCTTGAACTAAACTCTTCATTCGAGCGATCTCTTGTAAGGAAGCCTCGATCGACTCATCCAAGACTGCTGGGTCATCTTTGCCCCAACGTTTCAAAAGCGAGAGATGCCCTTGAATGATCGCAACTGGTGTCCGAAGTTCATGTGAAACATCTTCCACGAATTGCTGTTGCTGTTCGATATATCGTTGCATCCGATCGAGCATCTTGTTAAATAAACGTCCTAGTTCAGCCAATTCATCTTCATGCTTGAATTCAGGCACACGTAAATTAGCTAAAGCATCACTTTCATCATCACCATTTATCTTGCCGATCGTGTCATTTATCAGATCAATCGGTCCTAATAGCCAAGACGATAAGCCATAACTAAGTAAAGCGATCCCGATCGCAGCGATCAAAGAGAATACTAAAAAGATCAAGATCAATTTACGTCTAGTCTGATCGTAATTGACCAGATCATTGGTAACTTGAACATATCCGATCAAATGCTTATCTTTCTCAGAAAAAACTTTTTTCCCTAAAACCAAAACATTATACGCAGATGTATGTTCGATCTTACTTTCCTCAGTCAATTCAGCCTGATCAAACTTTACCGGCACATCGCGTGAAGCAAAAACCATTTCGTTTGAAAGGTTGTAGACACTGATACTGATATTTTCCCGTGTTAGTGAGGTGTAAAATGAACTTGAATAAAGTGTCTGTAGTTCTTTTATATTCCGTTCATTATGCACCCGCAAACTCAATGAATGTTCAACCCGATCTTGCGTCAATTCTTTAGTATTGGTCGCTAAACTTTCAACGGCTGTATCTAACGCTTCCTGCGCATATTGTTTTTCTTGATTTAGTAATAGGCTCGAAAAACTTTGAAAAAGTAGGACTGAAAAAACAGCAAAAATCAGCAAAACTCCGATCCCAGTGCCAACCGACCATTTTAGCTTAAGTGAGAAGAATGATTTTGCATGACTATCTTTTAGCTGCTTTTTATGCAAAATAGCCTTTCGAATACACATTAGGAACGCATTACATAGCCGGTTCCACGTACAGTTTGGATATAACTATCCTCACCTGGACGATCGATCTTATTACGTAAGTAGCGAATATAAACATCCACGACATTAGTTTCGATCTGTGATTCGTAACCCCAAACTTCTTTTAATAATACATCACGGGCCAAAACTACATTGACATTTTCCATCAATGTCAACAATAATTCATATTCACGTTTTGTCAATTCAATGATCTCATCGCCACGACGGACAACACGATTTTCTTTTTCGATCACAAGGTCACGATAGCTTACTGTTGTTTGCTTAGATGAATTATATTCACTTTCAAGATCAACGCGACGCAATACGGCACGCAAGCGGGCTAATAACTCTTCGATCGCAAATGGTTTGATCACATAATCATCAGCCCCATGATCTAGACCGGATACACGATCGATCACAGAATCACGCGCTGTCATCATGATAATTGGGGTGTTTTTAACTTGACGGACACGACGACATACTTCAAGGCCATTCAAGTCAGGAAGCATCAAATCAAGTAAGATGGCATCCCATTCTTCGCTCAAAGCTACTTCTAAACCAGTCCGACCACTCTCACAAGTATAAGTTTCATATCCTTCATGCTTTAATTCAAGTTCAACGAAATGAGCTAAATTTTCTTCGTCTTCGATGATAAGTATCTTACTCATTATTCCACACTCCTATATCTTGTTGTTAAACTTTTTATTATTTATTTAATGATAACATACTTAATTCTAACATTGATGCCATCAATAAGTATACCTTAATTTTACCTTAAGAAAGATTTATTATAGCATACTTCTTATTATCTTGCCACCCAACATTAAATTTGGATATTTAATTATAATTTTTTAGATAATAATCATGCTTGATTTTTTGCCTAAAAAAAGGGATACGATCAATTCGTACCACCTTTTGCTAACTAGTTTATTCTTCGTGATACCATTCGTAGTGATAATTACCTTCTTTGTCGACACGTTCATAAGTATGTGCCCCAAAGTAATCACGTTGTGCTTGGATCAAGTTTGCTGGTAAAACAGCTGATCGATATTGATCGTAGTAGGTAATTGCACTAGTAAAGCCTGGGCAAGGTACACCCGCTTGAATAGCTAAGGCAGCTACTTCTCTAACTGCTGCTTGATACTTAGCTGTGATCTCAGTAAAGTATGGATCGAGCATCAAATTCTTCAATTCTGGTTCCTTATCAAATGCATCTGTGATCTTTTGCAAGAATTGAGCCCGAATGATACAACCTTCACGCCAGATCTTAGCTAAAGAGCCATAATCTAAATTCCAGTCATATTTTTCAGAGGCAAAGCGCATTTGTTCAAAACCTTGAGCATAGCTGACGATCTTGCTAAAGTAAAGCGCTTGGCGGATCTTTTCAACAACTTCTTTTTTATCAAGCTTTTTAGCATCAAATGCTTCTGGCTTAGCTAAAACTTCACCCGCTTCTACGCGTTCATCTTTAAGAGCAGAGATGTAACGTGCGTAAACAGATTCGGTGATCAATGATTGTGGAACACCTAGTTCAAGGGCGCTTTGTGAACTCCACTTACCAGTTCCCTTATTACCCGCACGATCTAAGATCACATCAACGATCGGCTTATCAGTACCTTCATCATCTTTACGGGTCAAAATATCAGCCGTAATATCGATCAAATAGCTATCAAGCTCGCCATCTTTCCATTCGTGGAAGATAGCAGCGATCTCATCGACTGAAAGATCTAGCAAGTTACGCAATAAGTTATAACTTTCAGCGATAAGTTCCATATCACCGTATTCGATCCCATTGTGGACCATCTTAACGTAATGGCCAGCCCCATTAGGTCCAATGTAAGTTACACATGCTTCGCCATCATCTGCTTTAGCAGCGATCTGATCCAAAATAGGCGCTACAAGGTCATAAGCTTCCTTTTGTCCCCCTGGCATCAATGAAGGACCTTCTAAGGCACCCTTTTCACCGCCAGAAACACCCATACCGATAAAGTTGATCCCTGAATTGTCTAATTCAGCGTTACGACGCATGGTGTCTTCAAAGAAAGTATTCCCACCATCGATCAAAACATCGCCCTTATCAAGATAAGGCAAGAGACTCTTGATCGTTGTATCTGTTGGCGCACCAGCTTTGACCATCAAAATGATCCGACGTGGTTTTTCCAATGAATTAACAAAGTCTTCGATCGTATAACTTGGAACTAAATTTTTATCTGGATGATCGGCAACAACTTGCTCAGTCTTTGAACCTGTACGATTGAAGATCGCAACTTTATAGCCCCGACTTTCAATATTCAAAGCCAAGTTCTTGCCCATAACAGCCATACCGACAACACCGATTTGTGCTTTACTCATATCCAACTTAACCTCCTAAAATTCCTACTGCACTTAATTTTACCAAAATTGCCTAAGATTTTAAAGACGCTTACTAAGAATTAGGCTTTCATCACTAAGGTAGGTTCAGCTTTACCTAAAACCGTATCTTTTGAAATGATAACTTTTTCGATCTCCTTATTACTTGGGACCTCGAACATGATATCACGCATCGTAGCTTCAATGATCGAACGCAAGCCACGGGCCCCAGTATTACGTTCGATCGCTAAATGAGCCACTTCACGTAAAGCATCTTCTTCAAATTCGAGTTTTACCCCATCAAATTCAAGCAACTTGCTGTATTGCTTGACTAAAGCATTCTTAGGCTCAGTCAAGATCCGAACTAGATCATCTTCAGAAAGCTTTTCAAGTGCCGTCAAGATCGGCAAACGTCCGATAAATTCTGGGATCAAACCAAATTTCAAGAGGTCTTCAGGAATGATCTGTTGCATAATACTCTTAGATTCATCATAGCTTTGCTTGCTATCAGCACCAAAACCGATCGTCTTATCTCCTAAACGGTTTTTAACGATCGTTTCGATACCGTCAAAAGCCCCACCTACGATAAACAAGATATTTGTCGTATCGATCTGGATAAATTCTTGTTGTGGATGCTTTCTGCCCCCTTGTGGTGGAACATTAGCGACTGTGCCTTCCAAGATCTTCAAAAGCGATTGTTGGACACCTTCACCCGAAACATCACGGGTGATCGAGACATTTTCACTCTTCTTAGCTATCTTATCGATCTCATCGATATAAACGATCCCTCTTTGAGCTCGTTCAACGTCATAATCTGCATTTTGTAAGAGCTTCAACAAGATATTTTCAACGTCTTCACCAACGTAGCCTGCTTCTGTCAATGTCGTAGCATCAGCGATCGTAAATGGGACATTTAAGATCTTAGCTAAGCTTTGGGCTAAGAATGTCTTACCTGAACCAGTAGGCCCTACAAGACAGATATTACTCTTTTGCAATTCCGTATCATCGTCAGCAGTATCAAATGAAGCGTTGATCCGCTTATAGTGGTTATATACAGCTACTGCCAAGGTCTTTTTAGCCTGTTCTTGTCCGATAACATATTGATTTAAAATATCAACGATCTCTTTTGGTGTCGGTACATCAGTAAATTCATCTTTAACACTAGCTTTATTTTCTTCGCTGATGATCGTTTGGGCTAATTCGACACATTCATTACATATATACACGCCAGGGCCCGAGATCATACTTTTAACTTGCCGCTCAGATTTGCCACAAAAAGAGCAAACTGCGGGTTCGTTTGGATCTGTATTTTCGTACATCTAAATCACCTTTATCTAATAATTACTTATATTCTATCAGACATTGCTACTAAAAACTAATACTTACTTTTTATTTATCAGGTGAATGGATAAATTTAGGGATCGCAACAGATAAATTCCGCTGCGATCCCTAAAATCACAAGATTAAATTGATATTGTCACTCAAGTATTAAACTTGTTTTGCAGAATCTGTCATTTCTTTAACGACTTTTCTGATAGCAATGTCATGGTTCAACATGTCATCTGAAAGAGCTGAGCGAACTGCAGCTTCTTCCATGCCGTATTGTGTAGCTAATTCTTTGATCTCTGCATTGATTTCTTCTTCTGAAGCTTTGATATCTTCAGCAGCTACGATAGCTTCTAAGACAAGGTTTGTCTTAACACGCTTTTGTGCACCACTTTCAAATTGTTTGTGCAAGTCTTCTTCTGAAGAACCTGTAAGTTTGTAGTACATATCAGCACTGATACCTTGTTGTTGCAAACCAGCTAAGTATTGATCCATTTGACGGTGTACATCTTCTTCGATCATTGCACCTGGGATCTCGCCGATTTCAGCATTTTCAACTGCTTTATCGATAACTTCTTCTTGGATAGCTTCTTTTGCAACGTTTTGTTTTTGAGCTTCAAGACGTTCACGTGTCTTAGCTTTCAATTCAACTAAAGTATCAACTTCTTCGTCAACGTCTTTAGCAAATTCGTCGTCAAGTTCAGGTAATTCCTTAGTCTTAACTTCGTGGATCGTTGTTTCAAAGACTGCATCTTTACCCTTAAGGTCTTCAGCATGGTATTCTTCAGGGAATGTTACGTTAACTTCCACTGTTTCACCAGCTTTGTGACCAACTAATTGGTCTTCAAAACCTGGGATAAATGTGTTTGAGCCAAGTTCAAGTGAGTAGTTTTCACCTTTACCACCGTCAAAAGCAACACCGTCAACTTTACCTTCAAAGTCGATAACAACTGTGTCGCCTTCAGCAGCTGGTTGATCTTCTTTCAACACTAATTCAGCTTGTTGTTCTTGTAATTTCTTGATTTCAGCATCAACTTCTTCGTCAGTAACTTCTGTTGATTGTGCTTTAACTTCAAGATCTTTGTATTGACCCAATTTAACTTCTGGTTCAACCGTAACTTTAGCAGTCAAGACCCATGTAGAATCTTTTTCCATTGATTCAACGTCGATCTCTGGTTGTGCTACTGGTTTGATGTTTGATTCTGCTACAGCATTAGCATAAGCTTCTGGCAAGACAGCGTTCAAAGCATCTTGGTAAAGTGATTCTTCGCCAAACATTTTGTTAAAGATTTGACGAGGAACCTTACCCTTACGGAAGCCAGGTACGTTTAAAGTTTTCTTGACACGGTTAAATGCTGTGTCTAAACCTTCCTTGATTTTTGCAGGTTCGATTTCAAAGGTCAACTTACCGTTGTTTGTACCTTCTTCTTTTTCCCATTTTACAGACATTATTTTCCCTCCGAGTAAAATAGTTTGTACAATTTACTGAGTAATTGCATACTAACTAAGTTTAACTTAGAAAGCTTTAAATGTAAATGTTTATAGTACAAAAAGTCGATTTTTTAGACAAAAAAGACTTGGGACGAACCCAAGCCTTCTTCAATATTCAAAAGAATATTAGTCGTCGATTTCAGAAACGACACCAGCACCAACTGTACGACCACCTTCACGAACTGTGAATTTAAGACCTTTTTCGATAGCAACTGGAGCGATCAATTCAACGGAGAATGTTACGTTATCGCCAGGCATAACCATTTCTACACCTTCAGGCAATTCGATAACACCTGTAACGTCTGTTGTGTGGAAATAGAATTGTGGACGGTAGTTTGAGAAGAATGGAGTATGACGGCCACCTTCTTCTTTTGTCAAGACGTAAACTTCACCCTTGAACTTCTTGTGTGTTTGGATTGAACCTGGTTTTGCAAGAACTTGACCACGTTCGATTTGTGTACGGTCAACACCACGAAGCAATGCACCGATGTTGTCACCAGCTTCACCTTCGTCAAGTGTCTTACGGAACATTTCAACACCTGTAACAGTTGTCTTAAGAACATCGTCTTTCAAACCAACGATTTCAACTTCGTCGCCGACTTTAACGATACCACGATCGATACGACCGGAAGCAACAGTACCACGACCTGTGATCGTAAATACGTCTTCAACTGGCATCAAGAATGGCTTGTCTGTTGGACGTTCTGGTGTTGGGATGTATTCGTCAACTGTATCCATCAATTCAAGAATCTTCTTCTTAGCATCTTCATCATCTTCCAATGCTTTAAGAGCGGAACCACGGATAACAGGAATATCATCACCAGGGAAATCGTATTCGCTCAATAAGTCGCGAACTTCCATTTCAACCAAGTCTAATAATTCTTCGTCGTCAACCAAGTCACACTTGTTCAAGAATACAACGATGTATTCAACACCAACTTGGCGAGCAAGCAAGATGTGTTCACGTGTTTGTGGCATAGGACCATCAGTTGCAGCAACAACTAAGATAGCACCGTCCATTTGAGCAGCACCAGTGATCATGTTCTTAACGTAGTCAGCGTGTCCTGGAGCATCGATATGTGCGTAGTGACGGCCTTCTGTTTCGTATTCAACGTGTGCTGTGTTGATTGTGATACCACGTTCACGTTCTTCTGGAGCAGCATCGATAGAAGCGTAATCTTCAGCTTGAGCTAAACCTTTTTCAGATAAAACCTTTGTGATAGCTGCTGTTAAAGTTGTTTTCCCATGGTCAACGTGTCCAATTGTACCAATGTTTACATGGGGTTTTGTTCTTTCGTAATGTTCTTTTGCCATTAATAGAACCTCCTGTAATTTTGCAAAGAAAATCTGCAATTCTGCCGATAATCCTTTAAATTTTATTATACTACTTCCAGTCAAGAATGCCAAGTAATTTATTACTCGGGTTCCTTCTAAACTGAAAACCTTGAATTATTATATAGTCACTATTGATTTTTGTAAATACTAAAATCCAATTTTTTAAAAAAATATTTGGAATTAGTTAAACCGTCCACTGTGCTAGGCTGTTTTCCAAGGCCTGCGCAAATTCATTTTCTTGTGCGTCTAAGCCTGATTTTCCTAGCAATACCGCATAAAGTTTCTCCGGATCAGCATATGGTGCTGTCAATTTTGGATAAAGCAGTTGCAATTTTAATTTTAATTCCGCTAAGATCTGTTCCTTTTGATCTACAGCATATTCAGGATCATTTTCCAGCAAAGCTGTCAGACGCTGATACATCACATAATCATCTAATTCTTTCAAGTTACCCGGAACAAAGTCTTGTTTTTCACCTGTAAATAGCAGATATGTGACTGCTTTTTCACTCCCAAGATAGCGCAATTCATCTAAAATAGCCGCTCTGACTAACGGATGCACATCTTCATCCACTAGGTCAGCACTAACACTTTCCACAAATTCAGCAATCGTCAAACTTCCTGAAGCTTCAAAAACTTGGCGTTGCTCCAAAATAGCGAGTGCACCTAAATGCTTCAATCTTTTGGTCAAAGCATTTACATCCGTTTGCGTTCTTACAGTAGCCAAAGTTTGATCAAATAAGCGCGTGAAATTGGCTTTTTCTTTAGCTGACATGAAACCACTCATCAAATTTAAGGTCATCTCGATTTTTCTGACCTTACCGGCATAGATCATCTCTGTTACATATTCTGTCAACTTTTGATCATCTCGTAAATAATCTAACAGATAATCCTCAGCCAATAAACTTGCCATTTGGTGATCTTTCAATTCTTTTAGTGCGGTAAAGAGCAAATAATTTACTTTAAACGTTTTTTTAGCTTGATACGCTTGTAATAATAATTCCTTAGCTTGTAAAAAATCACTTTTTTCTAAAGCTGCCTGACCAGCCGCATATAATTCTTCTTGTTCCATCGTTCACTTTCCTTATTCAAAAAGGCTGTAACATATCTTTGTTACAACCTTCATAATTTTAAGTCGCATTATTTGTGCGAACCATTATTCTTCTTGTTTTTACCATGACCATGATATTGGTTTATCTCCATGATCACTGGCAGAATAACGGGATGACGCTTTGTTTGCTCATAGAGAAAATGATTGAGCTGCTCACGCACATCTTGTTTCAAATGTCCCCAATCAAATTCTTTATTGTCAAGATTTGATTGGACAGTTTTAGTAATGATATCGGCACTTTCAGCGATCAGATCGCGACTTGTCTTAACGTAAACAAAACCTCTTGAAGTGATCTTTGGTCGGTCTACGATCTTTTTCTTCTTGCGATCGATCGTGACTACCGCGATAAAGATCCCATCTTCAGACAAGATCTTACGGTCACGAAGCACAATATTACCAATATCACCTACCCCGATCCCGTCGATCATCGTGTTACCGACTTCGACCGATGAGGCAACTAACATCTTGCCATGAGTATATTCAGCCACATCGCCTTTTGCTAGTAAGAAGATATTTTCCGCTGGGATCCCAACTTCTGTCGCTGCGTGTGCATTAGCCGCTAACAAACGATATTCACCCTGGACTGGTAATACATAACGTGGTTTTAACAAATTCATCATCAACTGCAAGTCATTTTTGCTAGCATGACCCGAAGAGTTCAATTCATCTGAGATCGATTTGACATCAGCACCCGAGCGATAGATCATATCACGTGTTTTAGCCACGTTGGTCTCCATTGCATGTGATGGTGTAGTCGTGATAAAGACGAGATCACCTTCATGTAGCGAAACGGAACGATGCCGTTTTAAAGCCATTTTTTGCAAGGACTTCAACGGTTCACCCGAACGACCAGCCTCTAGGATAACGATCCGATCATCATCATAACGTTTGATATCTTTGATCGGAATCAAAATATCATCACTCGGCAAGTGAAGTTTATTTAATTTCAAAGCTGTCCGGACGATTTTTTCAACATCATGTCCAGTCAAAGCAACTTTTCGATCGTTAGCTTGGGCGGCATCCAAAACTTGTTGCACCCGTGAGATATTGGAAGCAACGCAGGCAACGATGATCCGCCCCTTACGATACTCAAAGGTCTCACTGATAAAATCATAGATCTCACGTTCATTGACCGTTTCACTTGGATTTTCTGCATTTGCAGAGTCACTCAACAGCGCTAAAACGCCATCGTTTCCGATCTCGGCCAAACGTGCGAGATCAGTTTGATATTGCGCTGAAGCTGTTTGATCAAACTTGAAATCACCAGTATATACGATCGTTCCTTCATCTGTTTTCAATGCTACCCCTAAACTTTCTGGGATCGAGTGAGTTGTTTTGAAAAATGACACCGTTGCGCTAGGAAAATCGATCTCTGTTTTTTCATTGATAACATGAAAATCATTGAATTTCTTTGCTATCTCTTCATTTTCACAAGCAATTTTAGCTAAAGCAATCGTCAATTCTGAACCAAAGACAGGTACATCAAACTCACTTACAAAATATGGTAATGCTCCGATTGCATCAGCATGTCCATGTGTCAAAAATACTCCGACGATCCGGCGTGCATTTTGACGTAAATATTCAAAATCAGGGATCACGATATCGATCCCTAATAATTCATTTTCAGGATATTTCAATCCACAATCTAGGATGTAAATATCATCATTCACTTCAACGGCATACATATTCTTAGCATTTTCACGTACGCCACCAAGTGAAATGATCTTTATATCACTCATATTCTCACCTCTGTTTTAGATTTTTGTATAAAATATTTTAATTATCATATTTAACACGGGTCGAAAAATCGACCTATCAATATATGATTATACCATAATTACGGTACCAGTTAACAATTATATCCAGGCAGAAAAAAAGTGTTGCTAGAATCACTCCTAGCAACACTTTCGAAAATAAGATTAACGACGCAAGCCTAAGCTCTTGATCAATTCACGGTAACGTTGAACGTCCTTGTTACGCAAGTATGCCAACAAGTTACGACGATGACCGATCTTCTTCATCAAACCACGTTGGGAAGCAAAGTCCTTCTTGTGGCTACGTACGTGTTCGTTAAGTTCGTTGATATCTGCAGTCAAAACAGCGATTTGAACTTCTGCTGAACCTGTATCGCCTTCATGACGTGCGTATTTTTTCATGATTTCGTTTTTCTTTTCGTTTGAAATAGCCATTGTATTTCCACCTTTCAAAAATTCTGCCTAAAACCGAGTAAGTCGTCGGTGTCGTCGCCAAACTAAGTTATAGGTCCGGTACATCTGTACTTAATCTAATCTACTAGATTTTGCTTTGAAATGCAAGTCTTAAATTTATAAATAAGTGTCAAGGAATATTTCTTGACATCAAATTCATTTTTCTGTTGCATTGTTTAAAACGCTCTTGTATAATGAGATATGTTGAAAATTTAGATGATACCGTTACGGATCATACAGGTGGAGGTGACATTCATGCCAATTATCAAATCCGCAATCGAACGTGTAAAAACAAACGAAAAAGCTAACGCTCGTAACTCTGCTGAATTAAGCAAGATGCGTACAGCAATCAAGAAATTTGAAAAAGCTAAGACTGCAGGTGCAGAAGATGTTGAAAAACTCTACCGCGAAGCAGTTTCAGCTGTTGACCGCGCACATTCTAAAGGCTTGATCAAAGCTAACAAGGCTGCGCGTGACAAGTCTCGTATGGCTGCACGTTTAGCTAAATAATGAATGATAACTGAAAAGAGCTTGGAAATTAAATTTCCAAGCTCTTTTTTGTTATACCACGACCGCTTTTTGAGCAAAATTAAGCATAAATAGTTGAAAAAGTAATTCTGGCTCTTGCGTCGTAGTTTTTAATCGTTCCTCGATATGGATCAGACCTAGATAAGCATTTTTTAAATCTTGGCGCTTAAAGACCCGCGTTTTTTGCAAAGCTAATTTGACCCGATATGGATGGACCTTTAACGTACTTGCAATATTACCTTGAGCATAGCCATGTTTTTGTAGGATCTCGACTTGAAGTAATAACCGGAACTGCCCTTCTAAGATCGCATTGATCTTTAAAGGTTCTTCTTTTTGTTGCAATAGATCACGATATAGCTCCAAAGCTTTAGCCGTATCTTTTTGCAAAACAAGTTCGACCAGATCAAACACATTTTGCTCTAAAGAACGTGAGACCATCGCAGATACTTCATTAACAGTGATCTGCTTATCTTCAGCTACCAATAAGAGCTTTGGTAACTCATTAGCGATCGCAGTCAAGTTGGCGTTCGTTCGTTGTAATAAGATCTCTAAGGCTCTAGGATCGATCGTATAGCCTTTTTGGGCCAATTCGGCGGATAAATGCTTGCGTACAGCCATCTCTGTCAGCGGACTATTGTCGACTACCACAGCCTTTTGTTTGATCTGTTTGACCACTTTTTTACGCTCATCTAGTTTAGCATAAGGTGCCATCAAAACTAGTACCGTCGTCGGTTCAGGATCATTTACATAAGCGATCAATTCATCTAGATCGTGTTCGAGTTTTACTTTTTTAGCTTCACCGGTCAAAAAATACGGTCGATTTATAAACACGAGCCGCTTTTCTCCAAAAAACGGTACCGACATTGCGTCGGCTAGCGCAGTCGATAGCGTTACCTCTTCCATATCATAAATTCCAATATTGAATTCGCGTTCTTCTTCCGGGAAATTGGCGATCAGTTTTTGTTTGATCTTCTCAGCATTGACTTGCTCTTCACCTAAGACCAAATAAACTGGTGCCATCTGATTTTTTTCAATGTCATTTAAGACTTTTTCTACCGTCACCATAGTTTTAACTAAAGCTCGCTTCCCTTCTTCTGCTATTATTCCGATTTAACAATCATACCATATTTATCCTATTAGCTCTAATTATCTTTAAGATCCCAAAATGAGAAATACCCTAACATTTCAGTAAATTTTATCATCCCGACTTTAGCCGTCACATAGTACGGAACTTTTGCTTTCTGCAAAGTCACCAAAGTTTCCTGATTTGGATGACCGTACCGGTTATGCCGCCCAGCAGAAATGATCGCAACTTTAGGAGCTAATTGTTGCACGAATTTAGGATCAGTCGCTGTCTTACTTCCATGATGCCCCGTCTTTAACACATCTGCTGTCAAATTAGGATATTTCTTGCTGACCGCAAGTTCGCCTTTGCGATCGAGATCACCTGTAAAAATACATTTTAGGCCATAAAAATCGAGCCACAAAACGAGTGAATCAGCATTTGTTCCTTGTCCACGCGCGAAGGGATGTAACAACTTCAAGTGTGGATCAGATAGTTTCACCCTATCAGTTACACCTTTAACTGCTTCAGGCATAACCGCCGACTTAGCCAACCGATGCTTAAAACTAGGTAGATTTTCCATTCCAGCTGGTACGATGATCTGTTTGATCTTGATCAATTGGCTCAAGCTTGGGAAATTTCCAACATGGTCTGCATCTTGATGCGTTAAATATAGTTGGTCGATCCGGGTGATCCCTTTGCTCAGCAAATAATTGGCCACGATCGTCTCACCACTTGTCTTAGTGGGATGCTTTTTCCAGTTAGGCATTGAAAAATGAACTTTACCCCCAGTATCGATCAAGATCACTCGCCGCGAAAAACGTTCTCTGATCAAAGTGCAGTCACCTTGACCTATATCAAAATATACGACCTCACTACTCAAAGGATAACGTAACAATAAAAAGGTCAAAAAATAACTCATCCCTAATAAAGCTAACCAGCGAATTTTTTTCGAACTACCTTGTAACCACAATAGTACACCCAACCAAAACAAGACCATTATCAATGGCGGTCTACCTAAAATCAAATTACTCGGCAAGCGCGCTAATAAATTCAAACCGCTTGAGATCAGCTGTAAGAGCTGAGCTGCTAAATTCTGCAAAAATGGGACTACTGCACCGATAAAGGTCACTGGTAAAATAATATACTCAAATATCAGGTTCATCCAACCTGTTATCAAAAAGGTCAAGAAATTCCACTGATATGTATAATATAATACGAGTGGTGCACTAAAAGCATTTAGCTTCAAATTAAACAACCAGTTCGAACTCGTTTTACTTGTAACGATCACCAGAGTCAAAAGATAGCTCAGCTGTGCCCCTAGTTGATAAAACAACGCCGGATAGCGCCATAGTTCAAGTAATAAAACCACTGCCCAAATAGTGGCTAGTTTTAAGCGCACTCCTTTTATGAGCCTCTTTGCCAGTTTTAGCCAACACATCCAGACCGCACGTACCAAACTCGCAGAGGCCCCACCTAAGATCGCATAAACAGGCAAAACACCTAAAACCACTAGAATTTCTAGCCATTTTGGTAAACGCAAGAGTTTTAAGAAACGACGTAAAGTTTTGACTACATAAAAAACATGGAGGCCAGATAAACTAAATAGATACAACAATCCTAAGCGCGTGATATCAGCTAAAGTTTTATTAGCGTCAGACGATCTTATCCCCAATAGCAACGTAGCACTGTACCAATCTAATGGTCGGGGAAGCCTTTTTAATTTTAAACGCAATGCTTGGCGCAGATCATGTAATCGCCCGCGCCACGCCATTTGTCCCGGTGGTACCTTTTGCAAAGTGTAATGTGTCACAGCAAAAGCTAAAAAGATGTTCTTTCCTTGATAAAAACGGCGCCAATCAAATTGAGCCTCATTGGTCGGGGCTTGCAACGGTAAAACTTTTCCCGTCACATTCCAGATCTTTGTCTTGTTTATTTGTAATAACGTCTTTTTTTCAGCTAAAGTTCGGATCCGATAATATCCATTCACCCACTGGCGTTTTTCCCACCACCAGGCCTTAAATGTCAATAGATCCCCACTTATCTTAGTTTCATCACTGTAGATCAGCAAATGTTGCTTCTGGGTCACATCTGGTGTGACTTGCATAACTTGATGTACATTTTGTTGCCAAGTATAAAACCGGATACTAAAAAACACACAAATCACTAATACACTACTGATCAGGTGAATATTTTTAGTGGCCAACAGTCTTAAGAATAAAACTAACACGACCATCCCTGCCATCCAAGTATGGTCAAGTATCAAAAAACTTAAACTGACAGCTACAAAGGCTGTCAATAAAAGCATGACTTGAATTACTTAGGCTCTCCTTTATCGACCAATTGCTTGAACAAAGCAGTGTCAATATATTCCTTATCGAGTTTGACTTGCTCGAGTGTAACTTCTTTTAACTTCAACAATTCGAGTGCATAAGGGTCATTGTTATAATTTCTGAGATAGTGGATCTTTTTGATCCCTGCTTGCAATAACATCTTAGTACATTGCAGACATGGAAAATCCGTGACATAAAGCTCTGCCCCATCTGTGGGGATCCCAAACTTAGCACATTGCAAAACAGCATTCATCTCAGCATGGATCGTACGTAAACAATGCCCATCGACCATGTAACACCCGTCATCAATGCAATGCTTATCACCTGAAACTGAGCCATTATAACCACCGGCGATCATTCGCTGATCTCTGACCAAGATTGCCCCTACGGATAAACGTGTACAAGTACTCCGTAACGATAGCAAAACCGCTTGTAACATAAAATATTGATCCCAAGGGATGCGTTTTTCCATTTTTTCCTACCTCATCATCTCTAAATTTAGTAATAGTATATCAAAGATAACTATTATTGCCTATATCGTTAAAGACTTACTCAATTTCTGATACGTTTTATCACCAATGCCCGAAATATCTTTTAATTCAGATAATTGTTTGAATGAGCCATGCTGTTGCCGATATTCGATGATCTTCGTCGCTTTTTTATCACCGATCCCATCGACTTGCATCAGCTGTTCTTTAGTTGCTGTATTTAAATTCACTTTGCTACCGTCTGCTCCCGATGCGTTCGCGGTCAAAGAAGTCTGTGGTTCTGCTGGAGCGACTGCTGTTTGAGCACTAGCAACAGTTGCTCCTTGCTTAGGAACATATATCAATAGTTGGTCGGTCAGTTTTTTGGCGTAGTTTAACTGCGAAACTTCTGCTTGAGCTGTTGGACCACCAGCGCTAGCGATCGCGTCGCCTCACATGGTCACTAGCCGAAAGCTTATATAACCCCGGATGGTTGACCTCGCCTTTAACATCTACATATACGTAGCCTGCTGTTTTCTTTGACTTAACTGCTTGGATCACCTGATGACTTGAAGAACTTGGCGCAAAAACTTCAGTCGCATTCGTAGCTGAACGTTCAAATCCAAATATCCCTACAATAGCCAAGATCACCGCTAAAATACCACCTGAAAGGATCCGCCACTTGTATTCCATCAGAAAATCATACCAATCATTCATTTTCTCGCCTCCTACTATATAAATACGAAAAAAGAGCAGGAAATATTTCCTACTCTTAAAAAATTATTTTTTACTCAAGGCTACTTGAACGATCGGTGGAACTAAATTCCCCAATTCACCCTTAAAACGTGCAACTTCTTTGACCAAAGTCGACGACAAAAAAGCATACTTGGGATCGGTCAACAAGATCAAAGTCTCGATCTTTGGTGCCAGTTCTTTATTCATCGCCGCAATATTTTGCTCAAATTCAAGGTCTTGCGTATTTCTGACCGAGCGAATGATGATCTGGGCATCTAATTCTTGCGCAACATTCACCGTTAGATCAGCTTCCTTAGCTAAAACCTTGACATTAGGGATTTTTTCAGTTGCCTTTTGAATAAAGCTCTGACGCTCATTTGCCGAAAACATCGGCTTTTTGGCGGTATTGGTCAAAACCACGACAAATACTTCGTCAAATATCGCCGCACTGCGCTTGATAATGTCTAAATGTCCATTGGTCACGGGGTCAAAGCTCCCAGGAAAGATCGCCTTCATTTCAGTTCACTTCCTTATAGCGATAAAACGTTAATTCTGTGATCCCATAATCAGCTTTTTTAATAAGTTCAAAATCAGCTAATTCTTCGGGCAGATCAGCAACTTGATCTGTTTCACAAATGATCAAAGCCTCGGCATTTAAAAGCCCTAATTGTTTTAATTGCTCCATCAATTCTAAGATCTGTTGTTTTTTATACGGTGGATCAAGAAAAACATAATCGAAGCTTTGCTCTTGTTTAGCCAATTTATTGAGCATCTTATAGGCATCACCTTTTAGCACTGTAAATTTATCTTCTTCCTTGGTAACACTCAAATTTTCATGGATCGTTTTGATCGCTTGATATTGTCGATCTACCAAAGTCGCATGGTCAGCACCACGTGAAACAGCTTCGATACTAAGACCACCCGAACCAGCAAATAAATCTAAAACTTGGCCCCCATCTAAGTACGGACCAATAATGTTAAACATTGCCTCTTTGACTTTATCCGTTGTGGGACGAGTCTTCATTCCGGGTACTGCCTTTAAACGACGCCCCCCATATTCTCCTGCTACAATTCTCATACAACTCAGCTCTCTTCTTTTATCAACTACTACACTAGATCGCAATCGGGATCTAACACATCGCACAACTATAGATATGCGATCTTTATCTAAATTTCTAATTGAATTTCTCTTGATCTTCTTCAGTCAGTTTATATGCTTGATGATCCTGTTTGGAAAATTCTGTCGTGATATCAGGTCGATTCGAGATCTCGACCGCTTTAACAAAGCGTAACTGTTTCAATTTTTCGACCGTCTTTTTTACATCTACCTCATCCATATAGATCAAGGCATACTTCATCTTGCGTGAAACATACTGAAGATTACCATAACGTCTTAATTGTTTACTCTGGCGCAAATGATAAAGATATACGATCACGCCACGACGTTTTTTTGCTTCAAAAGCCATCTTTTTATCACCTACACATCTTCTACTATTGTATCATCATTTTTCAAATATTTTATCCATTTTTATCATAAACTACGATCAAGCATGAATTTTCATAGTTAAATCCAATGTTTGTATTTTTAGAAAACAAAATGTTATTCCAAAAGCTTTGATTTTTTCCCGTCGTTGCTACTAATTGCACCGGATTCACAACTGGTCCGTTGATATATATATCAAAGCGTTCAGCATCAACTTGGGCATCGGCTAATAATTGGGCTGACACATCATTGGGTCTTAACTGTAAAACTTTAACGTCATTTAAGCGATCTGCCTTAAGTCGCCGGTACTGTTTTAATTGTTTTTTGGACAGATATTTTTTAGGATCGTTTTCTAACGTCTGATTTATTCTTTGAGCTACAGCTGTCGCCTCTTCGCTCTGGCTCAACTGCGCTACTTTCCTCTGTGCCCGTTCAAAAGTCAACACTTCCCAGATCTCTTGTATCATCGTATCTTGATCATCCGAGGACAAAACATCTGTACTATAACGCACTGGTAAAGGAGTCTGTGAACTAACTTTATATAAACCACTGCGTAGCAATTCTTCTTTATCAAGATATTCCACTGCAACTACTTTTTTAGTCACCCTAGAAATATAGCTCACCGCATAACTGCCATTTTTAAAAGCGATCAAAGGCTTCGTTGCCAGATCTGTCTGCGTTAATTTTATCTGTGCCGTTTGCTCATTTGATCTGAGTTTAAAATCCATAGCTAGAGGAAATTTTTGTTGTAATTCGCTTTTTTTCAATCCATTTTTTAGCTCACTTGCCAGTGGCGATTCGCCTAAAAGATAGATAGCACAGACCTTAGCGCTATATTTATCGATCCCGACCAACATATACGTTTTATCTTCCCAGCGGTACTGCTGCCATTCGATATTTTCCGCACTGGTGAGCACTTGCGTTGGTTGGCTAAAATCAGCGCTAAAAGCAAGATTTGACACGCCAATATAGCGTGCCAAACCTTGTGTTTTTAATTTAGTTACTTTAGGAACAACTTGTGAGTGTGGTTCGTTTGAATGAGACAACTCTTTTTTATCAGTCTTGTCATCACTTGTAAAGATCGCCAATAAATAGAGGACTGGCAAAATGATCACAAAACACACACACGTTTTCTTCCAAAAGTTACGATCAAACATTATTTAACTGGCTCTAATTCAAGCAGCAGATCTTGACTTGCTAAAATATCGCCATCTTTAACGTAAATATGCGTTACTTTACCATCAAACGGTGCTTTGATCGTAGTTTCCATCTTCATCGCTTCGGTAACTACTAATGGTTCACCCTTCTTAACAACTTGATCTTTTTTGACTAAGACATTTAGCACTGAACCACTCAATGTTGCCCCAATATGATTTGGGTTAGTTGGCTCGGCTTTAGGGATCGCATTGACCTTAGCTTCCTTGCTCTTATCGTGGATCACGATCTGCAAGTTTTGACCGTTGACCGAGAAGAAGAGACTGCGATTACCATCTTCGTCAGCATCAGAGATCGAATCCAATCTAAAGATCGAAGAACGACCTGGTCTAAATTTGACCCGAACAGTTTCGCCTGGGCGCATCCCTTGATAGAACGTGGTCGTATCCAAGACACCCATTGAACCAAAGCGTTTCGTATTTTCTTCATAGCCCATGAAGACATCTGGATAAAGAATATAGCTCAACATTTCTTCAGCCGTTGGTTTACGCTTGATCTTTTCGGTCAATTCTTTTTCCATCTTAGCAAAGTCAACTGGCTCAGCTAAACTCCCTGGACGAACTGTGATCGGCTTTTTGCCTTTTAAGACAACTTTTTGTAATTCTTCTGGGAAACCACCATATGGCTGGCCAAGATCACCATAGAAGAAATCAACTACTGATTCAGGAAAGTCGAGTTGTTGCCCACGAGTCAAAATGTTATCTTTAGTCAAGTTATTTTGGATCATGAAGATCGCAAAGTCACCAACCACTTTTGAACTTGGTGTGACCTTGATGATATCACCTAAAAGTTCGTTGACATCGCGGTAAGTTTGCTTGACTAATTCAAAGTCATCGATCCCCAATGCCTTAGCTTGTTGTTGTAGGTTAGAGTATTGACCACCTGGCATCCCTGTTTGATAAATATCAGTTTGTGGTGAAGTCATTCCATTCATGAATGCTTGGTAGAATGGTTTTACACCTTGCCAATATTGGTTGATCTTTTCAACATTTTCCATTTCAAGTTTTGGTTGGCGTGCATCTTCTTCTAATGCATAATAGAAGCTTCCCATACTTGGTTGACTTGTTGTTCCCGAAAGTGAGCTCATAGCTGTATCAACGATATCGACACCAGCTTTAGTTGCAGCCACATAAGTTGAGACCCCGTTCCCAGTCGTATCATGTGTATGCAAATGGATCGGTACATCAACTTTTTGCTTCAAAGCTCCGACTAATTCAAAAGCAGCTTTTGGTTTGAGCAAGCCAGCCATATCTTTGATCCCGATGATCTGAGAACCGGCATCAACTAATTGTTTAGCTAAGTTTTCATAGTAAGCCAAAGTATATTTAGTTTCGTTCTTATCTAAAATATCTCCGGTATAACACATCGTACCTTCCGCGATTTTACCCGTATCACGTACATATTGAATGCTCTTTTCCATTTGTTCGATCCAGTTCAAACTATCAAAGATCCGGAAAACATCGACCCCATTAGCCGCACTCTTATCGATAAATGCTTTTAAGACGTTATCTGGGTAATTTTGATAGCCGACCGCATTCGAGCCCCGTAAAAGCATTTGCAAGAGCGTATGTGGCATTCTTTCACGCATGAACTGCAAGCGTAGCCATGGATCTTCGTTCAAGAAACGGTAGGCTACATCAAAGGTCGCCCCACCCCAAACTTCAGCGGAAAAGACATTTGGCAAGGCTTTATCGTAAACTTCGATCACTGGGGCCATATCTTTAGTCCGCATCCGGGTCGCAAATAAACTTTGGTGGGCATCACGCATTGAAGTATCGGTCAAAAGAACTTCTTTTTGGTCTTTGACCCACTTCATCGTTGCCTCAGCGCCTAAGTCATCAAAGACTTTTTTAGCATTGATAGCATCACTTGGAGCAAAAGTATCTTTTAACTTGATATCAGGCACAAAGATCTTCTTTTGTTGCTTAACACCAGGGAAGCCGTTGACGGTCACATCCCCGATATATTTGAGTAATTGGTTGACAGTATTAGATTTACGTTCAAACTCAAATAGGCTAGGGGTTTGATCGATGAAAGTCGTATTAGCATCCCCGGCTTTAAAGACTTCATTATTGATAACTTTACGCATGAAATCAATATTAGTCTTGACTCCACGGATCTTAAATTCACGTAAGACCCGATCCATTTTAGCTACAGCTTCATTAAAGGTCCGTGCCTGCACACATGTCTTGACCAACAGTGAATCGTAGAATGGGGTCACGACGGCACCGGCATAGGCATTCCCACCATCTAACCGCACGCCAAAACCACCTGGTGAACGATATGTTTCGATCTTACCGGTATCGGGCATGAAGTTATTTTCAGGGTCTTCAGTCGTGATCCGACATTGGATCGCACAGCCATGATATTTAAGGTCTTTTTGGTGTGGCAGATGCAGATCTTTAAAGAGATCTTTACCTGCAGCGATCAAGATCTGGGATTGAACGATATCGATCTCTGTGATCATTTCAGTGACTGTATGTTCAACTTGGACACGCGGGTTGACTTCGATGAAATAAAATTTGTCATCTGTAACTAAAAATTCGACTGTCCCAGCATTTTGATAGTTGACACTTTTGGCTAAACGAACGGCCGCTTCGCAGATCTCTTGGCGTCGCTTATCATCTAAGGTGATGCTTGGCGCAAATTCGATCACCTTTTGATGCCGACGTTGCACCGAACAATCACGCTCAAACAAATGCAAGATATTACCATATTTATCCCCTAAGATCTGAACTTCGATATGCTTAGGATTTTGTAAGTATTTTTCAACATAAAGCTCATCATCGCCAAAAGATTGCATGGCTTCACTACGCGCACGATTGTAAGCTTCTTCTAATTCATCTTCAGAATAGACGATCCGCATTCCACGACCCCCGCCACCTAAAGCAGCTTTGACCATGATCGGATAACCATGTTGATCGGCAAATTCACGGACTTGGGTGATCGATCTAACTGGATCTTCAGTCCCGGGGATCGTCTCTAGCCCAGCAGCATGTGCCACTTCTTTAGCTTCAATCTTGTCACCAAACATTTGTAATTGCTTAACTGTTGGTCCAATAAATGTGATCCCAGCATCTTCACATTTTTGGGCAAATTCTTCATTTTCAGACAGAAAACCATAACCTGGGTGGATCCCATCGGCCCCTGTCATTTTAGCGATCCGGATGATATCATCCATATCTAGATAAGCTTCGATCGGTTTTTTTCCAGCTCCAACAAGATAGGATTCATCGGCTCTAAAACGATGGACTCCGTACTCGTCTTCTTTAGCATAGATCGCAACTGTCTGTAAATTAAGTTCGTGACACGCTCGAATGATCCGAATAGCGATCTCGCCACGGTTAGCAACTAAAATCTTTTTCATCAATAAACACCACTTTCCTAAATTCTTCTATTTTCTACAAACTTACTTACCAAAAACTTCTACTTCAAGGCCCCGTTTTTGCGTTGCTGAAATATTCATCACCATCCCCAAAGCAACCGTCAAAACGATCATACTTGAGCCCCCATAAGAGATAAACGGCAATGTAACACCGGTGATCGGTAGCAAGCCGATCGCCCCACCAACGTTAAAGAAGGTCTCAACAGCAATAAAGGTCCCTACACCATAACAAAAATACATCGCATAGACGCTCTTTGATCGAATACCGATCAAAAAGATCCTTAAAATGATCCAAGCCAGTAAACACAGCACGACGACCGCTCCCAATACGCCTAATTCTTCGGCGATCACTGAGAGAATAAAGTCGGTGTACGGTTCGGGAAGATAGCCTCTTTTTTGGATACTTTCACCGAGTCCGCGCCCGATCAAGCCACCGTTGCTGACCGCATAAAATGAGTTTACCAACTGTTTACCACTCGAATTAGCATATTGAAATGGATCAAACACTGCCAAAAAGCGTTGCCTGATATAACCAAGGCTCGTGTTGTTAAGCGCCGTGGTAAACTGCAAAAGATAAGTCCCGATCCCTAGGAATGCGGTCCCTAAAATAATGATCCACGTGCTCTTTTTATAGTTTATATCAGCATACGCTAAATACATCACGACAACGATCGCAAAACTGATACCAAAACCACCAAAGTCAGGCGCTAATGCGATCAGTAACAACATTGATAGCACCATCAGTAACATCAATAATTCCTTGGTAACACGCTTTCTCATCATTCTTTTATAAAAGACATTTTTGCCTTTGGTTGTGTAATTAGCAAAAAGATTAGCTAAAAACATCACTAAGTATAACTTACAAATTTCAGAAGGCTGGATACTGATCACTTTTAAATTGATCCAGCCATTTGCCCCATTGATAGCTGAAGTAAAGAACTTGGCATAACCTAAGAGCAACATTAGAAAGCCCCAGCCATAGAGCAACATCCGCGGGTTGCGCCACCACCGTGGGTTCGTTTGCGCAAATAGTACTGTCAGACCGATACCCATGATCACATAGATCGATTGCCGGATAAAATACTGCATCGTCTTCCCGGTCAAATATGATAGATTGATCGAACTAGCCGAATAAACCATCACGATCCCGATCAAGGCTAAAATGAGAAAAGGTATAAATAAGCCATAATCAAAATATTTTAGTTTATTTAGAAACTTTGTCTTCATTCCCATTCCACTCCAACGTCTGGTGTCACCCTTGCTTGGATATTACCCAATTTTTCTTCAAGTTCTTTTATCAGCTGATGCCCCTCCGAAGTGGTCAATAAACCACTACGTATCAAAAACTTGACTTCACAAGAAAAGCCATAGATCCTTGTGTCGGCAACTTCTTCAAAAGCGGGACAATCCGTCCGACACAAAATATTACTTTGCTTGCCTAATAGGTCACAGATCTCAGCTGCATCTTGCTGTAAAACAGCTAAAGCCTGTTGTTTTGAAATAAAGTTTTCCATCAACTTGATCTCCTCTCATACTTCCGCAATTATATCATAAAACCGCTTGAATATGTCTGTCCAACTGTAACACATTAAAAATATTTACAAAATTACTAAAAAACCACAAGTGCGATCGAAATCACACTTGTGGTTTAGTTTAACTATTATTGTGTTGCTTTAGCTGCTTTTTTAGCTGCTTTTTCACGCGCATTTGTTTCCAAGATCCGTTTGCGCAAACGAATATTTTCTGGCGTGATCTCCAACAATTCATCTTCATTCAAGAATTCAAGCGATTCTTCCAATGTCAAATGTGTTGGTTTCTTGATCGTTGCTGTTTGGTCCTTGTTAGAAGAACGAACGTTGGTCATGTTCTTACCTTTAGTGATATTAACTGAGATATCACGTTCACGTGAAGATTGACCCACGATCATACCTTCATAAACTTCTGTACCTGGATCAACGTAGATCGTACCACGGCCTTCAACACCCATGATCGCATAAGTCGTTGCTTTACCTTGGTTGATCGAAACCAAGGCACCGTTACGACGACCAGGTTCCCAGTTGCGAATAACTGGTTTGTATTCGGCAAATGTGTGGTTCAAGATACCGTAACCACGTGTCATGGAAAGGAATTGGGAATCATAACCGATCAAACCACGTGTTGGAGTTGAGAATACCAAACGTGTTTGGCCGTTCAAACCAGTTTCCATGTTCAACATTTCACCTTTACGTTGTGCCATTGAGTCGATAACAGAACCGGAGTATTCATCAGGTGTATCGATGATCACACTTTCAAATGGTTCACATAATTGACCATCGATCTCACGGTAAATAACCTTAGGACGAGATACGGCCAATTCGAAGCCTTCACGACGTAACATTTCGATCAAGATCGACAAGTGTAACTCACCACGACCAGAAACAGTCCAGGCATCTGGTGAATCAGTATCTTCGACCTTCAAAGAAACGTCCGTGTGCAATTGCATCTTCAAACGATCTTCTAATTTACGTGCAGTAACCTTGTCACCGTCGCGGCCAACAAATGGAGAATCATTTGTCATAAATGTCATTTGCAATGTAGGTGGGTCGATCCGCAATAATGGTAATGCTTCAGGATGATCAGCTGGGCAAACTGTTTCCCCAACGAAGATATCGTCCATCCCTGAAACAGCGATCAAGTCACCGGCTTTAGCTTCTTGGATCTCAAGACGTTTCAAACCAAAGAAACCAAAGAGTTTAGTTACACGGAAGTTCTTTTGTGTACCATCAAGTTTCATAACTGTAACTTGATCGCCCACTTTGATCTTGCCACGGAAGACACGACCAATACCGATACGACCTACGAAATCATCGTAGTCAAGCATTGCAACTTGGAATTGCAATGGTTCATCAGCATTATCTTTTGGAGCTGGAATAGCATCCAAGATCGTGTTGAAGATCGGATCCATTGTGTGTTCTTGTTTAGCTGGGTCGGAATCAAAAGAAGAAGTCCCGTTCATCGCAGAAGCGTAGATAACTGGGAATTCAAGTTGTTCTTCATCAGCACCGAGTTCGATAAAGAGATCTAACACTTCATCGACAACTTCTTCTGGACGAGCACCTGGGCGGTCGATCTTATTGATCACGACCACTGGTGTCAAGTGTTGTTCTAAAGCTTTTTTCAACACGAAACGTGTCTGTGGCATCGTTCCTTCGAACGCATCCACGATAAGCAAAACACCATCGACCATTTTCATGATACGTTCCACTTCCCCACCAAAGTCGGCGTGTCCTGGTGTATCTAAGATGTTGATCTGTTTACCGTTATATTTTACCGCTGTGTTCTTGGAAAGGATCGTGATCCCACGTTCCTTTTCAATATCATTTGAGTCCATTGCACGATCGCCGATGTCGGTATGTTCATCAAGCGTATCTGATTGTTTTAATAATTCGTTAACTAATGTTGTCTTACCATGGTCAACGTGGGCAATGATCGCAACATTACGAATATCATCACGTGTTTTCAAAGTTGTTTCTTCCTTTCAAAATCTACTGCTTGAGAAATGCCCCTTCAATTCAATAACCCTAACGGCCTATCGACTTTGAATGTTATGAAAAAAATTATCTCATTTTCAAGAACCCACATAAAAAAACTGTGACTTAGTGCCACAGTTTCAAACTAACGCTTGCGCATCAGCTTGATAATATCGTTCTTAGCATTTTTCGTCGCTACTAATACATCACTTGATGATAGCACATCTAATTCACTATCGTCAATGCTTTTTACGCTCAAACCATGCGCTTTTGCCAATATCTTTCCAGCTGCATGATCCCAAGGATGCAGATGGGAGCAATAGCCCACTGTTTTACCGGTCAAAACATGGATAAAACCGATCCCTGCACTGCCATAGACGCGGATCCCCATACTTTTTTCGGCAACTTGGGCAACATTGCGGTAATTGCGCACTAGCATCCGTCCACTGACATCGAATAATCCCTGTTCCAGGGAAAGATCAGGCACTTGGGGCAACCGAGCCGTATTGCAAAAAACGCCACTTTCCGGTCCGCCCCAATAGAGTTTATCGTTGATCACATCGAGAATATAGCCCAATTTTTCATGACCATTTTCATAAACTGCTAGCATACTTGCAAAATGGTCCTTTTGCTTCACAAAATTCAAGGTCCCATCCAGCGGGTCGATGATCCAAACTAAACCTTGGTAGGTCGCCAGATCTTGGTCATGATCGCCTTCTTCGCCTAAAACACGCGAACCAGGAAAAGTCTGCTTGATCTGAGTGACCAAATATTTTTCAACTTGCTTATCGATATTAGTCACTAGATCGGTGCGTCCACTTTTTTGGGCAACTTGTAGTTCTTCCTCACAACCAGCCAACAATTGGCACCGAACTTCTTTGAACCACTCTTGCACACTAGCATTGATCGTTTTCCAGTCAGTCACCACCATCAACCCTTTTCCTTAAATTTTACTCGTTTGCCAGTCGTTGCCTTAGCCAGCTTAACCGCCTGGTAAATACTGAGCCCTGAAGCTTGCTCAAAATCTCGATCGAGTTGTTTTTGAGTCATGATCGCTGGCTCCATTTGCAAAAATTTTTTATGCTTAGCTAAAAACTCTTCGCGTTCGATCCCAGTAGTATAAACTTTCTCAACTGCTTCGTAAAATTCACTTGCAGTAATGATCTCTGCGGTCGTCCACTCAGGTAATAGTGGGTATTCAAAATTTTCACTGATCTTCATCTTAAACCTCACCTTTATCTATTGTTTACGTAAATTTTCTAATTCAGCTAAAACGTTTTGCTTTACTTCCATATACTGTGTCGATTCTTCTTCTGAGAGTGTCAATTTTGTCAAAACAGCTACCCCTTGTTTCGACAAAACAACAGGCTCACTGACCGCGATCTTTTGCTTAGCAAATTCGATCTCATGGGTCAAAGGCACTAAGATCGGATGATTGAAAAACAATGCCCGACAGATCCGTTGTAAACACAAAACTGTTACGACTTCCTTTGCTTGCACCAATTTAGCTTGGTAATCTTTAGTGATCTCGTCTAATTTTGCCTGTCCAAATAAACTATTATCTTGCGCAACGATCCCTAAAACCGAATTACCGGCGATCTGCGCACGACTCCAAGCGATAAAAGCCTCGTCTTGTGTGCCGATGACGTTAGCGTAGATCGGATCGCTCCCGATATCTAAACGTTCACCCAATAAGCGGGCAACCGTTTCAGAAAGTCCCATCGTGCCTAAACCAAAGACATTGTTAGCGGGTAAGCCTGAAAAGCGCAAAGCCGAATAGACCCACAGATGATCATGGGGCAAGACCACGCAGATCTTACCCCTAAAACCATTAGCCATTGCTTGATTGATCACCAGTTGGACCCAGCGACGTTGTGCATTTTCCCCCTCAGCCTCAACATAATCTTTGGGTGGTGTTCCCAGTAAGATCAGCTGTAATTCATCCCATTTTGGATGTGCAGTTGCCTCTAATACAAAATTATCGGCAAAAGCTGAACTTTCAACTAATGAAACAACTTGGTCAGTAGGTGTTTCATTGATCTGGAACCAAAAACATTTTAAATGCTCATCGTGTAAGATACATGTCTGTAAAAATAACTGCAGTTCAGGGTTTTCCCCACAAATCATCATATTATTATCCATTTGAATCCTCCACTTTTCATCTTGCCGAAATGTGATCTCTTTTGGACCGCCACGATACAAAAGTAAAAGTATATCTCTTTTAGTGTTAAAACGCAAACGTACTTTCGTAAACATTTAAAATTCTCTTTAATTATAGCACAATAATTTCTAGCCTTATCTAACAATAATGTAACAGCTACCATGCTTTGTCACGAAAACGTTACGCTAAAAAGCTGAAAACTTTTTTCCTAAAATGTGCTAAAATCAAGGTAGAAATAAATGAAGGGATGATTATTTTTGATCACTATGCATGATATTATCCGCGAAGGGCACCCAACTTTGCGGGCACGAGCAGAAAAATTTACATTTCCATTGAGCGATGAAGAAAAGCAAACTGCTCAAAAAATGATGGAATTTTTAGAAAACAGCCAAGACCCTGAGATCGCAGAAAAATACAACCTCCGCGCCGGTGTCGGACTAGCAGCACCTCAGATCGATGTATCTAAACGGATGACTGCAGTCCTAGTTCCTGGCGAAGAAGAAGGTCAAGAACCACTATTTAAGCACATCTTGATCAACCCAACGATCTTGAGTGAATCAGTCCAAATGGCTGCCCTAGCAGAAGGTGAAGGCTGTCTTTCGGTCGACCGTGAGATCCCTGGCTACGTTCCACGCCATGCTCGGATCAAATTGCGCTGGTATGATCTAGATGGCAACGAACACGTTGAACGCTTACGAGACTATGTTGCGATCGTCGTTCAACACGAGATCGACCACTTGAATGGCGTCTTGTTCTTTGATCACATCAATAAAGAAAATCCATTCGCTGCCACTGAAGACTTGATCTTGCTTTAATCATATAACAACGAGGGTCCCCGACATGATGTACATACGCATCATACCGGAGACCCTCGTTATTTGTGACCTGCTTAATTATTTTGTTCTAAAGTATTCATATCATTGACATATTCAACAGTTGCCTTATTGACTAGATAGGAGACGTCGATATGCAAGATACCATCTTTCAACCAGATATCAGAGACTACAAAAGCCCTATTTTGCTGATAGCCCCTGATTCCTTGCGCTTTAGCATGTACTGCTAGTTGCTGTTCGAGCTGTTTTTTTAGACCATTTAGATCGGCGTTAGTTAAATCTTTAACTTCAAGCTGATATTCAAAAGCCATGACTCCCTTGCCCCAAACATCTGAGATCAAGGCTGAAGCTGCTAAACTTTCATTTAACAGCTTTAAATTTTTTAAACTTGCCTCCATCACTGAATCCGTCAATTTTTGACTGTCCAGCTGGATCAATTTCAATGCTTTCTTTCGGCGATATCGCTGAAAAATAAAGGCTAATGTTCCGACAATGACCACTCCAATGATCAGATATAAAAATTCCATAACTTCACCTACTTGTTTACTCTTTGATTATATACCAAATTTAGACAAACTAGCATTATTGGACATCTAAACTTAAAAGTATCTTAGCCTTTATCTCGCCCGTGACCTTGTCTAGTCTTTTATCTGGCGCGTTTGATCAACTTTATATACTTAGTTTGTAAACTATGGTAAAATAGGATTAATTATTGTGTAAACAATCCCTGTTCGGAAGTTTATTTTTGCTGATTTGAACTTTTATATAAGTGCAAATAACTATAATTAATTTCATAAAAGGAGAATCATTAATGATCTTTAAAGTATATTATCAACCAACGAAAAAAATCAATCCACGCCGTGAAAACACGGAATCTTTATATTTAGAAGCTGACTCAGAACCAGAAGCACGCGTTTTAGTAGAATCAAATACCGAATACAATGTTGAATTTATCGAAGAATTGAGCGACGCAGCTTTAGAATACGAAAAGGAAAGTCCAGCTTTTAAACTTACGGAGTTTTAAAAGATGAAAAAACTAAATGTTAAAAATAACGAGACCGCCGTTTTTGCACTCGGTGGTCTGGGCGAAATTGGGAAAAATACTTATGGTATCCAATTTCAAGACGAGATCATCGTCGTCGATGCCGGCATCAAGTTCCCTGAAGATGACCTTTTAGGGATCGATTACGTCATCCCCGACTATCAATACCTCGTCGCAAATCAGCAAAAAATCAAAGCTTTAGTCATTACACACGGGCACGAGGACCATATCGGTGGTATCCCTTACCTTTTGAAACAGGTAAACGTTCCGATCTACGCTGGTCCATTAGCCCTTGCCTTGATCAAGAGCAAACTAGAAGAGCATGGTCTATTGAACTCAACTGAATTGCATGAGATCAATGAAGATACTGTCCTACGTTTCAGAAAGACGAGCGTGTCCTTCTTTAGAACTACGCACTCGATCCCTGATACCCTAGGTGTTGCGATCAAGACCCCTTCTGGTACTGTTGTCTGCACCGGTGACTATAAATTTGATCTAACTCCGATCACAAACCAAGCCCCTAATCTTCAAAAGATGGCGCGCTTGGGTGAAGAAGGCGTTTTATGCTTACTATCCGATAGTACTAATGCCGAAGTCCCTAACTTCACCAAATCTGAACGCTGGGTCGGCAAATCGATCAAACGGATCTTCGAACAAGTCGAAGGTCGGATCATCTTTGCGACCTTTGCTTCAAATATCTCACGTGTCCAACAAGCTGCGGCGGCTGCGATCGCTAAGGGACGTAAGATCGCAGTCTTTGGCCGTAGTATGGAAGCAGCTATCGTAAACGGACGGGAATTAGGTTATCTTGATATCCCAGATGATGCGATCGTTGATGCACGCGAGATCAATAGCTTACCCGCTAATAAAGTCATGATCTTATGTACCGGTTCGCAAGGTGAACCTATGGCTGCTCTAAGTCGGATCGCTAATGGGACCCACCGTCAAGTAGCGATCCAACCAGGCGATACGGTCGTCTTTTCAAGTTCGCCGATCCCAGGTAACACCTTGAGTGTCAACAAAGTCATCAACGAACTTGAAGAAGCTGGCGCCACGGTCATCCATGGTAAGGTCAATAATATCCATGCTTCTGGACACGGTGGGCAAGAAGAACAAAAATTGATGCTTCGTTTGATGAAGCCTAAATTCTTCATGCCAGTCCACGGTGAGTATCGGATGTTGAAGATCCATACTGAATTGGCTGAAAAATGCGATGTCCCTACCGAAAATTCCTTTATCTTGGAAAACGGTGATGTCTTAGCCTTGACTAAAGATTCCGCCCGTTATGCTGGGCACTTCAACGCTGAAGACGTCTATGTCGATGGTTCCGGGATCGGTGACATCGGTAATATCGTCTTACGCGATCGCCGGATCCTCTCAGAGGAAGGGCTCGTCGTTGTAGTTGCTACGATCGATATGCAAAAACGCGAGATCTTAGCTGGGCCTGATCTACTATCACGTGGATTCATCTATATGCGTGAATCTGGTGAATTGATCAAACAAGGACGTAAACGTGTTTATCGGACGATCAGACAGACTTTGAAAAATGAAAAAGTTACTGAAGCAATGTTGCGTGAAAATATCATTGCTGAGCTCCAAACGTTCCTTTTCGAACAAACCGAGCGTCATCCAATGATCTTACCAATGTTTGTTACAGTTTAAACGCCAAAAAGCAAGCCAAGAGTAGATTTTGGCTTGCTTTTTTGTGCTTGTCGCTTGCTAAAATATTAGCTATAATTGTTTAATAGTTACTAGCGCCTGAAGAAAGTTAATATGGATCAGGCTTTGCTTAGTTCGAAAATAAAGGAAAGGACATATATGATCTTTCTCGTTATTCCCATAACGTCCATATTTTATATCACCGCTCGTTTTGAAAACTTTCTTTATTATTGTTAATCCAAATGCTGATCATGGTCAAGCTGCTAACGTTTGGGAGCAAGTCGAACAGGTTTTGCTTACTCGCCAAGTTAAATATGAAGCGCATCAAACCACACATGTTGGCCATGCTAAACAGTTGATCCACTTAAATTTTGGCAAGCAAAAAGCGGAAAATCTCAAAGACCGTGTCGTTTTAGTCGTGGGTGGAGACGGAACTTTAAATGAGACGCTCAATGCCCTCAAACACGAAGCTCCTTTGGAAGTTCCACTTGCTTTTATCCCCGTTGGCCATAATAACGGTTTTGCCAAGGGGATCGGGACCGCTTCAGATCCTTTAGTTGCCCTAGAGCAGATCTTGGCTGCAACTGAACCGACTTACTATAATGTTGGGGAATATCAAGAAACGACTCATAACGAACAAGGATACTTTTTAAATGATTTTGGGATCGGCCTTGATGCTTATACGATCAGTCTAAATGCTAACGTGCATAAACATATGCGTTTACGTAAGATCTTGCTCAAGCTTCACTTGAACTTTTTGGCGTATCTCGTAAATGTTTTCACCGCTTTTTTAAATCAAGAAGCCTTTGCAGTTACTTTGAGGATCGGTGATAAATATGAGTTCTTTAAACATGCCCGCTTAGTCAATATCGCTAACCATCCTTATTTTGAAAATGGGATCATCTTATCCCCGGAAGCTGATATCAATGATCATCAGCTTGACTTGATCATCGCTGATAACTTAGGCTTTTTTAAATTTTTAGCATTGAGTATCGCGATCTATTTCCAAAAGCAACTTAAACTTCCCTATCTTCATCACTACAAAGATAAAAATATCCATCTGATCATCAATTCTTTAGAGTACGGTCAGATCGACGGTGAAGAAGCTGGAAGTAAATACTACGATATCTTTTTTGGGACGATCAAATATCCTTTCTGGATCAATATCCAAGGGGTACCTGTTACCAAACGCGATTAATGCCGATCTAAAACGAGGGTCCTACTATGATGCCAAAAACGCATCATAGTAGGACCCTCGTTTTGTAGACTACATTGACTCACTTTATTACCGCATGAAATCCGCCGGTGTCAAATTATCCATCCCGATCATCGGGTCGATCTCACCCGTTTTGACCAAAGCTGGCGTTAAAATAAACTTGGGCGCACTTCCCGCTTTAGTAGCTTCTTTAGTGTCCGAACTCTTCGGTTTACCCAAAACTTCCCATAAACGCGTCGTAAGCGTAGTTTTACGGTTTAAGGCTACAGTTTGAATACATTTAGCATAAGCTTCTGGTTCACCCAATAAGATAAGCTTTTCCTTGGCCCGTGTTAAAGCTGTATAGAGCAAGTTCCGGGCAAACATCCGTGAATACTGTTGGACCATAGGTAAGATCACGATCGGAAATTCACTACCTTGTGATTTATGGATCGACATACAATAAGCTAGTGTCAAGTTGATGAGATCTTTACGACCAAACTCGACTTCTTGACCATCAAATGAGATGATCACCTTATCTTCTTTGGGGCGATCTTTTTTCAACTCGATCCCGACTATCTTACCAATATCGCCATTAAAAATATTATTTTCTGGGTCATTGACTAAATGTAAAACACGGTCACCGATCCGAAATACGTTATTTCCAAACTTGATCTCTTTTTGTTGTGTTTTTTTAGGATTCAAGAGTGCCTGTAGCGTCTGATTCAAGTTAGTGATCCCGGCAGCCCCACGATACATAGGCGCTAAGATCTGAACATCATCACTCTTATTTTGCTTAGCTAAAGCTGCTGTAACGACTTGTTCGACCACTGAACTCACTTGATCGGCATGACAAGGAATAAATGAACGGTCATTGGTCTTTTGCATTAGATCAGGTGGGACGATCCCATCCTTGACCGCATGTGCCAATTTGATGATCGTTGACCCATCACCTTGCCGATAGATCTTGGCGAGCTCTTTTTGCGGTAAAGTTTCACTGGCTAACAGATCAGAAAAGACCTGACCTGGTCCCACTGAAGGCAACTGATTACGGTCCCCCACAAAGATAACTTGCATCTGTTCGGGAATACTTTCTAATAGTAACTGTAACAAGACAGTATCGACCATCGAAGTTTCATCAACGATCAATAATTGACCCTCTAGTACTTTTGTCTCTTCAGGCAATTCATCTTCACGACCATTCAAGCCCAATAGGCGGTGAATCGTTGAAGCAGGTAACCCAGTAGCTTCACTCATCTTCTTAGCAGCTCTTCCGGTAGGAGCAGCTAAGAGGATCGGCGTTTGACTCGTATCTGATAGATCAAGCTCGTGTAGCGCCGCAAACGTCCGCACGATCCCCATAATGATCGTAGTCTTACCTGTACCAGGTCCCCCGGTCAGTAAAAAGACTGGGGCTTTAACAGCCGCTTTGATCGCCGCTTTTTGATCAGGACCATACGTTATCTGGAGATCTTTTTGGATTGCTTGGATAAAGTCATCGATCTGGGTATCACTTACCTCTTGCTCACTTGTTTTAGTCGCCAAACGCTTGAGCTCTTCAGCGATCGTATATTCAGCTTCATAGTAGCGTCGTAAATAGATCCGACTATCATCTGAGATCACTTGGCCTTTTTCACCCATTTTCAATAACTGATCAGCTAATAATTCAGGTTCGATCTTCTCAGGGCGGCTCTGCTCTAATAAGCGTAAGGCCTCTTTTAATAATGTGGGACCATCCGTATAAGTATTTCCCAAATATAGGCTCAATTGGGCCATGCTTTCAAAGATCGCCGCCGCTAAGCGAACTTCAGCTGTCGCAGCCACACCCAGTTTCAAAGCTAGCTGATCAGCACGATTAAAACCGAAGCCTTCAATATCATAAACTAGCTGATATGGATTTTCATGGACGACATCTAAAGTCTTTTCACGATATTTTTCAAAGAGCTTACCCGCCATTTTCTCGGAAAAGCCTAATGTACTCAAGCCGATCAGAGTGTGTTCAGCCCCATTATCCGCTGTGATCCCGGCTAATAGGTTCTCCTTTTGCTTGGCACTCAAACCCAACTCATCAGCAACTGTTGGATCATTTAAAAGCTTATCGACGGCATTTTCGCCCAACTGAGCAACGATTTTTTCAGCTGTCTTCTTACCGATCCCTTCAAAATGATCACCAGCTAAATACGCGATCACACCATCTTTTGAAGACAAGATCTCTGGCTTATAGCTGAGCACTTGGACTTGACGGCCATATTTAGGGTGTTCGGTGATCTTTCCCTTAAAATAGTAACTTGTTCCCTCAACGAGCTCGGGAAAATTCCCTGTGATCGTCACTTCACTGTCTAGATCAAGATCGGTCTCGGTGATGCCCACAAGCGCTACTTTATACAAACTTGCTGGTGCTTCAAAAAAGATATTTAGAACTTCGGCGACTAAATAACCTTCATTTTTATCCTCATCAAATAGTGTCAGTGTCTCTTGTTGCATCATCTACCGCCTTATTTTTTCTTTGTTGTTGCCTGCATCGTCTGTTCCACATCGTTTAGACGTGTCTTTAATGTTTGATAGAGCTTAGGATCACTTTGCTTGGCGCGCGCAAAATATGATGTTGGGTCAGCACCGTTCACAACTGCGAGCACACCCAACTGAAAATTGATCCGCGTGTCATTTGGTTCTAATTGCAAAGCCTGTTGGTAATAGTCCTTGGCTGGGCCAAAATTGCCCAAGGCTAAAAAACAATCGCCCATCAAACTTAAAGTTGCTGCTGATCGCATCTTCTCACTTGCTGTCAAAGCAAAGACTAAAGCCTTTTGATAGTCAGCTTTCGCATAATAAGCTTGAGCCAACATCGTATAGGCTTCGGCTTGTAATTTTCCATCTTGGATCAAGTTGAACTGTGCGATCGCCTCATCATAGAGTTCACTTGCATAATAGACATTGCCCAGTCCATAATGCAATAATTCTGTTTTTTCTGTCCGATCACTCAAAGCATTGAGCGCTTTTTTAAAAAGTTCTTCCGCTTGGGCAAAGCTCTTTTCTTCAGTTAACGCCGTCCCTAAAGCATAATAACTCTCTTGGTCGTATGGATCAGCATCGATCTTTTGGATCAATTCTTGGATGACTTGTTGCATCTTTTCATCTTGTTTAGCCCGTTTCATCATTACACCTTCTTACACAATATCAGTCGGATCAAGTTTCTTTTTTAGATAATCTGTCTTATTCCAAGCCAGACACTTAAAGTTTTGACCATCTTTCGTCTCTAAGATCGTGGTACTTGTATTAGCTAATCCACCCTTAGCCCGGATTTGGTCTAACGGGACCCCAAGTAAATGTCTGATCTCAGCACACAAAGCCGCTCCATGACTGACAATAATGACATTATCTTTCGGATAACGTTCACAGATCGCCTTGATCTTTGGGGTCATTCTTTCAAATAACTCTTCAAAGCTTTCACCTTCGATCTTACTTGGATCGTATTTATCGGGGTGATGCCGGAAACCGTCGAGTTCAGCTGGATATTTTTCTGCGACTTCGGTAAATTTCATCCCTTCCATCTTTCCTAAGTTAAATTCTTGGAAAGCTACATCAGCCTCTAACTTGACCGGCTGTGCTAAATTAGCGACTAGCTTTTGTGCGGTCACTTTAGCTCGGCGGATCGGACTACAATAGACCTTAGCAAATTTAAAATCATTTAAATAAGTCGCCAATTCTTCGATCTCGCGATAACTCTCGGGGAGTAATGGTGAATCACCACGCGCCCCTTGATAACGCCCTTCTAAATTCCATTCAGTTTTTCCATGGCGTACAAAAAACAACTTTGTCAAAATCCATCCCTCTTCCATGTCTATTGTCTAAATTTTAGCATACCTAGCCCAAAGAAAAAAGGACCATAGCCTTAAGCTACAGTCCCTAAATCTCTAAACGTATTGTAATTGCTTGCCGTTTTGATAAGCGTGATCGATCGTTCCACTACCTAGGCATTCAGCGCCATCATAAAAGACAACTTCTTGCCCTGGTGTGATCGCTCTAACGGGTTCGTCAAAGATAACTTCTACCTCTGTGCGATCAGCGTTAAAACGAACGGTAACGCCCGAATCTTTTTGGCGGTAACGGAACTTCGCTGTACAATGGAACTCATTGCCACGATCCTCGATCGGCGCAACAAAACTCAATTCACTTGCTTTTAAGCTTGTTGCGTATAGGTACTCATTGTGATAGCCTTGTCCAACTAACAAAGTATTAGTTGCTAGATCTTTACCGACAACAAACCAAGGCTCATTGCTCTTAGCATCGCCACCGATCCCTAGACCACGGCGTTGCCCGATCGTGTAGTTCATCAAGCCAAAGTGTTCGCCCTTTACTTCACCATCCAAAGTCTTCATCAAACCTGGCTTAGCTGGTAAAAATTCACTTAAAAACTTGTTGAAGTCACGTTCACCAATAAAGCAAACACCCGTCGAGTCTTTCTTCTTAGCGGTTGCTAGACCAGCCTCTTCTGCGATCTTACGCACTTCTGACTTGTCCATATTCCCGATCGGAAACATTGCTTTTTGCAGATTTTTTTGTGTTAATTGGCTCAAGAAATAAGTTTGATCCTTATTTTCATCAGCCCCACGCAATAGATGCACCGTGCCATCTTCATCACGTGACAACTGTGCGTAATGTCCCATTGCGATATAATCGGCATCTAATTCCATCGCATAATCCAAGAAGGCCTTGAATTTGACCTCTTTGTTACACATCACATCGGGATTAGGTGTACGTCCCTTTTTATATTCATCTAAGAAGTAGGTGAAAACACCATCCCAGTATTCTTTTTCAAAGTTGACCGAGTAATATGGGATCCCGATCTGATCGGCTACCTTAGCTACATCTTGGTAGTCTTCAGTTGCGGTACAAACTCCGCTATCATTTTTGTCATCCCAGTTTTTCATAAAAACTCCGACAACATCATAACCTTGTTGCTTGAGCAAATAAGCCACAACTGACGAGTCAACGCCACCACTCATGCCCACAACAACTCTTGTCTTACTATTATCTTGCATGTAAGAACTCACCATCATTTCATTAGATTCTGAATCCAGACGATTTGAAGGTCGTTTTATTCAGTAGCTACCATTATAACGATTATTCCTAACTTTGACAAGGTTCGCTTACTTTTTTATATTAAATTTTTATGCTTTTTCGATAACATTACGCGCCACGAGATCAGCTAAGATATATTCCAATTGTTCTTGGTTAGCCGCTGCATCTTTTCCCTTGAAGATGTTGACTTCTTTTAAGCCATTAGCGGTCGTCGTTACCATTTTGAAACTTTTTAGATCAGCGGAAACAACGATCTTTAGTTTAAAGCCTTTAAATGGTGAGGCTGGATCTAGTGAACGTTCTAATTGGAATTTACCACCTTTAGTCTCAATAAAGCCCGTATCACGTAAAGAATACTTCCTAACATTTGGTGATAGTTGATATGTGGTCGTATCACCTAAAATTTTAGCTGTTGTACCATATGCCATAATTACACACCTCTAACTTATTTTTTGATACGTTGACTGATCTTAGTCAATTGAGCGACCAATTCATCGATCTCAGCTGCTGTATTGTATTTACCAAAGCTAAAGCGCAGTGATTGACTCACCCGAGCTTGGTCTTTACCATACATTGCTGCTAAAACATGTGAAGGTTCTAAAGATCCAGCTGTGCAGGCAGAGCCAGCGGCAGCTGCGATCCCTGCTAGATCTAAATTGGTCAACATCGCATCATTTTGGCATCCCTCAAACCATAGATTGATGATCTGTGGGAGTTCATCTGCTCCCATTTTACCATTTACCTTCACGTCCACGCCATTTTCAGCTAGCTTATCTACTAATTGGCGCTTGAAACCTTGGTAACGTGCTGTCAATTCAGCGCGAGCGTTTTGTTCGAGCTCGACCGCTTTAGCAAATGCTGCGATCGCCGGAATATTTTCTGTTCCTGCCCGTCTCTTCATTTCTTGATCGCCCCCCATAAGATGTGGTGCTAGATCAAGGCCATCACGTTCGTATAAAAAGCCCATTTGTTTTGGACCATTCAATTTGTGCGCTGAAGTTGACATGAGATCGATCTGATCGCGTTTGACATCGATATCTAAGATCCCATAAGCTTGAACTGCATCTGTATGAAACCATGCATTGCTTTTAGCCACGATAGCTCCGATCTCAGTTATCGGCATATGACTACCAACTTCATTGTTCCCAGTCATGACCGAAACTAAGATCGTATCTGGCCGTAGAGCTTGTTTTAGATCATCCAACGAGATCACACCATTTTCATCGACTGGTAAATAGGTCACCTCGTAGCCATTTTCCTCCAAATAAGCCATGGGTTTTAAAACAGCTTCATGCTCGATCATAGTCGTGATCAAATGCCGTCCCTCATTTTTTCGTTTCAAAGCAGTTTGGATGATCGCAGTATTATCGCTTTCGGTCCCCCCGCTCGTAAAAATGATCTCATTAGGATCTTGTGCATTGATCGAAGCAGCTATTTTTTGACGACTTTGCTCTAAAATACTATGCGCTTTGCGGCCAAAAGAATTGGTCGCCGAAGCATTGCCAAAGACATCGTTCATCATCTCAGTCATCGTTTTGATAACAGCTGGATCCATCGGGGTTGTCCCAGCATTATCCAAATAAATATTATTCACGTCTATTCCTCACTAATCTTGCATCAAATTTAAGATCATCTTAGCTGAACGCTTGCCAGCATCAATGATAAATTCGTCAAATGTTTGTCCAGCATCTTCATCACCGACATCTGACATTGCCCGGACGATGACAAATGGCACTTTAAATTGATAAGCCACTTGTGCGATCGCAGCCCCTTCCATTTCACAGCAAAGCGCTTCAGGGTAGATCTCTTTGATCGCTTGGATCTTATCACTTGAAGCCACAAATTGATCACCAGTGACGATCAAGCCAGTCTTAGTTGTCAGATCAGCTTTTTTAGCTGCTTTTTCTAAAGCATGCACCAACTTTTCATCAGCTGGATAGATCTGTGGTTGCTGTGGTAACTGACCTGGTAGGTAGCCAAATGCGGTTGCATCAGCATCATGATAAGCTGCCCCAGTTGAAAAGACCACATCGCCGACACTAAGACCCGTACCGATCCCACCAGCGGAACCTGAGTTGATCAAGTGATCGACTCCAAATTCAATGATCAATAATGCTGTCGTCACACCGGCTTGAACTTTACCGATCCCAGAACGCACTAAAACAACAGTGTGACCATTGAGCTGGCCTTCATAAAAAGCGATCCCACCTAATGTTTTTTCAGTACTGTGGGTCAATTGAGCCCGCAATTCCTTGATCTCTTCTTCCATCGCACAAATAATTCCATACTTCATCAATAAACGACCTTTCTAACTTAGAAATTGACAAAACGCATAAAGAGAAAAACTAAAATGATCGCAACGATCAGACCGATAATGGCATAGTTCAGTTTTTTTGCTAATTGCTTTATCTTTTCTGCTTGGCTTTCTAATTTTTGTTTTTGACGCGTCTTAGTCCGGCTAAAACCAGTATCTTCTGGGGCTTCGACCGTTTTTTTACTCCGACGCAATGGTTTTTCTTCGGGATTGTTTTCTGTCATTGGCAGTTACCTAATTCATCAATTGCCAAAACATCACGGCCATGATCGTTTTACTATCACAGATCAGACCCTCTTGCATGGCTTTTAAAGCTTCGGGTAAAGTCAATTCTACCTTTTCTAAAAATTCATCTTCATCTTGGGGTAATTCAGTTGTTACGGGGCTTAAACCACTTGCATGGTATAAATAGATCTTTTCATCGGCAAAACCAGGTGATGTGTAAAATGGCATCACCAATTCCAAATTTTCCGCCGTGTAACGTGCTTCTTCATTTAACTCACGCGTTGCCGTTTCTAAAGGCGAATTTTGTTCATCGGGCTCGATCTTTCCCGCTGGGATCTCTAAGGTCACTTGCCCTAAAGGTGAGCGCCATTGCTTGATAAAGACCATTTTATCTTGTGGCGTGATCGCGATCACACCAACAGCCCCATGATGGCGGACGATCTCACGCAAGGCTTCTTTTCCATTGGGAAGCATCACTGTTTCACGATCAAGATCGATCACTTTACCATCAAATAAATGTTCAACATTTGTAACTTTTTCTTCAAAATCCATTTCGTTCACCTCACTTGTCATTATAGCAAAAAATACGATCCGGCTAAACATCAACAAGCCATGCTCTTGCCACGGCAAAAACACAGCTTGTTAGGAAATATTATTTTTCTAAGCCTTCTGTAACAGCTTCAGGGAAGTTGTCAGCTACGATCTTAGCACAGCTAGCACATAATTCCTTGAAACGTTCGTCAGTACCAACATCAGGTGTGATCCGACGGCAACGTGGGCAAGTTTCACCAGCTGCATGTTCAACTTTGATCTTAACTTCACCATAATCATCCGTATCTGCTGGAGCATCAGCTAGATCAGCGATATCTAATTGTGATACGATCAAGGCTTCACGCACGTCAGCTCCTAAGTTAGCCAACTCTTGTTTGACACCTTCAGAAACATAAAGTGTTACATGAGCTTCAAAAGATTTACCGATCAATTTTTGATTGCGGGCTTCTTCTAAACTCTTCAAAACATGGGAACGAATTTTCATGAAGCGAGTCCAGTTTTCCATGATCTGTGCTTCACTATCAAAATGTTCAACGGCAGGCATTTCAGCTAATTGCACATATTCTTCAGGTTCTTTGACAAAGTTCCAAATTTCTTCAGTTGTATGTGGCATTACTGGTGTCATCAACTTAGCTAAGCGGACAACTGTTTCGTATAAAACAGTTTGCATTGAGCGACGCTTCTTAGCATCCTTAGCTTCGATATAAACAACATCTTTAGCTACTGCCAAGTAGAAAGCAGATAATTCTGTCGTCACAAAATTGATGACTTTCTTGTAAATGTCCATGAAGTTATAGTTAGCATAGTCATCCAAGATCTCTTTTGTAAATTTATTGACTAAGATCAACATGTATTGATCGATCGCTTCGAGTTCGTCAAATGGTATGGTATCTTTAGCTGGATCAAAATCTGTTGTGTTAGCCAATAAGAAACGCATCGTATTTCTAAACTTACGGTAACTTTCAGAAATTTGTGCAAAACTTTCCATTGAGACACGCACGTCAGCTGAAGTATCAACACTCAAGACCCAAAGGCGGATGATCTCAGCCCCCATCTTCTTGATAACTTCTTCAGGAACGATCGTGTTGCCCAATGACTTACTCATCTTACGTCCTTCAGCATCAAGCGTGAAACCTTGGGATAAGATCTGCTTGTATGGAGCATGACCAGAAACCGCCACACTGGTGATCAAACTTGAGTTGAACCAACCACGATATTGGTCAGAACCTTCTAAGTAAAGATCAGCTGGATAGGTCAAGTAATCACGTTGAGCACAAACACCTTGGTGGGAAGAACCGGAGTCAAACCACACGTCCATGATGTCAGTTTCTTTAGTAAACTTACCATTTGGTGAATGTTCGTTAGTGTAACCTTCTGGCAAGAGATCCTTGGCATCTAACTTGAACCAGATATTTGAACCGTGTTCTTCGACTAATTTAGCCACATGCTCGATCGTTTCTTTTTCCATGATAGCTGTTCCATCTTCAGCGTAGAAGATCGGAAGTGGAACGCCCCACACACGTTGACGTGAGATGACCCAGTCACCACGGTCACGAATCATATTGTAGAGACGTTTTTGACCCCATTCAGGTAAGAACTTAACTTCATTGATCGCATTCAAGATGTTGTCTCTGATCTTATCGACCGAAGCGAACCATTGTGGTGTTGCCCGGAAGATGATCGGCTTTTTAGTCCGCCAGTCAAATGGATAGCTGTGTTCATAATCCATTTCCTTTAAGAGTAAGTTAGCTTCACGTAATTTGTTCAAAGCAACTTCATTAGCATCTTCATAAAAGACACCGTCGAATTCAGGACCACATTCAGCCGTTAAATGACCAGTATCACTCACAGGAGCAAAGATCTCTAGGCCATACTTCATCCCCATCTTGTAGTCATCATCACCATAGCCAGGAGCCGTGTGGACTAAACCTGTACCAGATTCAGTCGTTACAAAGTCACCTAACATGACTAATAATTCACGATCTTCATAGAATGGATGTTGCGCTGTGATGTATTCGAGATCTTGACCCTTAACGACTTTCAAGGTCTTAACATCTTCCCAACCGAATAATTCAGCATTCTTTTGGATCAGATCTGCTGCCATCACGAATTTACGTTCTTCACCTGCTGGTTGGACCACTGCATAGTCAAAGGAAGCATCGATCGTGATACCTTCTGAAGCTGGGATCGTCCATGGTGTCGTTGTCCATACTACCATGTATGTATCTTCATCCAAGACACCTTTACCATCAAGAACTCGTTCTGCATAGAAAGCAGATGGTGAAGTTACGTCATGATATTCAACTTCGGCTTCAGCTAAAGCAGATTCTGATGACCAAGACCAGTAAACTGGGCGCTTACCTTTGTAGATAAGATCATTTTCTGCCATCTTACCAAAAACCCGAATTTGTTGAGCTTCATATTCAGGATCTAAAGTCACATATGGGTTATCCCACTCGCCTGCGACCCCTAAACGTTTGAAGTCAGTCCGTTGCTTATCAACTTGTTCTAAAGCATATTCACGACATTTTTCCCGGAAATCTGCTACAGATAAGGCTTTACGGTCGACCCCAGCTTTTTTGAGCTGTTGTTCGATCGGTAACCCGTGTGTATCCCAGCCAGGCACATATGGTGCTCTAAAGCCCATCATTGACTTAGCACGGACAATAATATCTTTTGAGATCTTGTTCATCGCATGTCCCATGTGGATGTTACCATTGGCATATGGAGGTCCATCATGTAAGACAAAAGTTGGTTTACCTTCGTTTAATTTTTGGCGCTTTTCGTAAACCTTATTTTCTTCCCATTCGTTTTGACGTTCTAATTCACGAACAGGCAAATTGCCGCGCATTGGGAATTTGGTTTTCCCTAAGTTCAAAGTATCTTTGATTCGCATACTCTTTACCCACTGTGCTCAGGTGGTAAGACACAGCTATCCTTTCTTTTTGATAAAACAAAAAGATCCCGCCCACAAAGGGACGAGATCTCGCGGTACCACCCAATTTAAGAATTTAAATAAATTCCACTCTTTGATCATATAACGCGATCAACCGACCAAACCTACTTGCTTTCAGTTTGATAAAAAAGAGATGATAAACCTAAATTCAGGGGATGGCCGGTCCTTGCACCATTTTTCCGGCTCGCTGACATCGTAAAAAGAGGTCCGTGTTCTCTTATAATCTTAGCACTATATCTGTTAAGCTAGACGCCTAGTCGTTGTTGCTGTCATCAGCAAAGCGTTGTGAACTAGCATTGTCGTTAGAATCAGGGAAGATGACCACTGTTTCAGCCTCTTTTGCTTCTTCAACTGGTTCACTCACAGGTGTATTGTCAGCAACATAAACTTCATTTTCGGCGTCTGTATCATTTGAGAATGATTTTACTTCTTTTGCATTGGATTTGTCAAGGGTATCATCGTGACGAATTGCTTCTTGGATCGCTTCATAGCTCGTTGTTTCACCTTGTTGCAAAATATCGTCCCATTCACTACCTTTAACAACTTCAAGCTGGGATTCCAACATAACTTGAAGCTTTTGCCGGAAAATACGGGCTTGCTTGCGCAGATCGTCGGTCTCCAAAGCCAAACGTTTTGATTTCTTAGAAGCTTCATCGATAATATGACGCGCTTTTTCATTGGCTTGGTCAATAATATCTTGACCTTGCTTTTGCGCTTCACGATTGATGATCTCAGCTTCACGTTGCGAATTAGCTTTGACCTTATCAGCAGCTTCTTGGGCAACGATGATCGATTGATTCAAGGAATCTTTTAAATCATTGAAATACTTCAATTTTTCTTGGCTTTGTTTCAAGCTCTCAGTTAAATGTGCATTTTCTTTTAAGACTAACTCGTAGTCTTTGATGATCTGATCTAAGAAATCGTTGACTTCATCTTGATCATAACCACGTAACTTGGTATGAAACTCTTTATTATGAATATCCAAAGGGGTCAATGACATCCCCAACACCTCCAAATTTTTAAATCATTTTCTAATTACAGCAACTTCACAGCGCAACTTACCTCGCTTTGATTTGCCTAATACATCGATCAACTTGATCCGGCCAAAACCACGAACCGAAACGATATCTAAAACGCCTAATTCTGTATCTGGTTTGGTCAACACCATCCAATTTAGCTGGACTTTCTTGGCATTGATCAATTCCTTGACACGGTTACGCGACATATTATAGACCGCCGCGATCACCGTGTCGATCCGAAGCGAACTGGCCGAAACAGTCTCAAGCTCCCAATCATTATTAGGGACAAGTCGCTGGGTCAGTGGCATTTCTTCCAAGCGAACATTGATCTTACCGATCCGTTCGACTTGTTGGAGCAAATAATCACTGATATTTTTTTGAACGACGATCTGCCAGCGCTGTGAATCTGTGATAATATCGCCTAAAACTTCGCGCTCTAACCCACTATTTGCTAAAGTTCCTAAAATTTGTCCGTGGGTCAACGATACAAATTTAGTTGGATAATTTATCTCTAACAGTTGCAACTCAAAATCCTTTTCCTGTGGTTCATAATAGTCAGGATAAAATAAGAGCCGCTTTCTTTCTGCTTGAGCAAAACCTCCCTCAGCTTTGACTTTGATCATATCATCAGCCTGTAATAAGAACTGGGCAATATGTTGTTGTCTAGGATCTAAAAAGTGTGTCAAGATCGGGCGGTATTCATTTTGCGCCTGGTTGATATAATCGTTCAACGAATCGATCACCGGTTTTTCTTCCGCGCGAAAATGTTGATAGACCTCACTATTCACCACACTCCCCCATTTCACTAAAAGAGATAAAACAACATAAAGACCCCTTTTTCAACAAACTGTAAAACGATCAATGCGACCACTGGGGCAAAACTGATCCCGGCGATCGGTGGAATAAAATCAAATAACCGCAAATATGGTTGGCACACTTTGATCAATAACTGACCTAATTGTGTCTGATAAGCACCTGGAAACCAAGATAACAAACAGTAGGCAATGATCAAAAAAGAGTACAAACTAAATAAACTACTGATAAGACTTAATATTCCCAAATTATTCTCCTTAATTATACTTATAATCACCATTACGCATCGTATCAGTTAAGTTGCCCTCAACTTCAAAGTCATGCGGAGTACATAAAAAGATCTGTTCACCGATGCGTTGGATCTCACCATCGACTGCAAAAACTACGCCTGAAAGAAAATCAACGACACGATGTGCTTGTTCATCATCGATCCTTTGAAAATTAACGACAGCTGCTTGCCCAGCTAAAAGCTTGCTAGCGATCGCTTTAACATCAGAAAAGATCCGAGGTTCAAACAGCATGATCTTCTTTTCAAGCGGCCGACGTTCATTGTGCAAAGCCATTACGTTTCTCTCATCTCGACTTTCAGTGGTAGCCTTAGATTCTGGATAACTTTCCTCACGTGGCTCTTCTTCGTAATTTTCAAAATCATCATCTGCGCTGAAGAAACTACTGAGTTTGCTTGAAAATGACATTTTTCAGCCTCCTTGTCTTAATGACGACGCCGAGTAAAGAATGGTGGATTATTTAGATCGTCTTCGTCACTACTTTGTTCAGCTGAAGAATTGGAACCAAAGACGTTAAAATCCTTCTTCTCAACATTTTGAAATTCAGTTTCACGTTGTTGGGCTGCTTTTCTTGTACCATTGATCTCGCGTGAAAGATCCCAATCACCCAATGGATCATTATTTTGCGCTGGGCGTGCAGCCGTGTTGTTTTCTGGTGCACTTGGCGTTGGCGTGTTGAACGTCCGTGGTGGTACAACTTTAGATGTGCTACTTTCTTTTTTCTTTTTATCGATCCCAGTTGCGATCACGGTCACGACTACATTATCTTCCAAGGATTCGTTGATCGAAGTCCCAAAGATGATGTTGACATCACTTGTAGCCGCTTGGGAAACGATATCTGAAGCAGCTTGAGCTTCAAATAAGCTTAGATCTGGACCACCGGTAATGTTTAACAAGACTTGTTCTGCCCCATCGATCGAAACTTCGAGCAATGGTGAAGAGATAGCCTTCTTAGTTGCTTCTTCGGTCCGGTTTTCACCATTAGCGGAACCGATCCCCATCAAAGCAGAACCTTGATTTTGCATCACGGTCTTCACATCAGCAAAGTCCAAGTTCACGTAACCTGGTGAGGTGATCAGATCAGAGATCCCTTGCACACCTTGACGTAACACGTTATCTGCTTCTTGGAAAGCTTGTAACATCGGCGTTTTCTTATCAACGATCTCGAGCAAGCGGTTGTTAGCAATGATAACTAAAGTATCAACATGCTCTTTCATCTTGGCTACACCTTCAGCAGCAAAACGAGCCCGCTTTGGCCCTTCAAAACTAAATGGACGAGTTACGACCCCGACCGTCAAAGCGCCTTGTTCTTTAGCGATTTTAGCAATGATCGGTGCAGCACCAGTACCAGTACCACCGCCCATACCGGCCGTGACAAAGATCATGTCGGCACCACTCAAGGCTTCCGCTAAAGCTTCTTCACTTTCTTGAGCCGCCTTACTTCCGATCTCAGGATTAGCCCCTGCACCCAATCCACGAGTCAATTTAGGCCCTAATTGGATCTTTGTTTCAGCGTTAGAATTCTTCAATGCTTGCACATCTGTGTTTGCAACGATAAATTCCACACCTTTAACGTCATCAGCGATCATACGGTTGACCGCATTACCACCAGCGCCACCAACACCAATAACTTTAATTGTGGCACCATGTTCCATTTGATCTGCGTCTAATGAAAATTCCATTCTATATTCCTCCATCTCCTAATCTTTTAGTCAAAGAATTTGTCAAATATCGCCTTGAATCGATCCATTCCCTTAGGTTTATCATCTTTCTTTTTATCCTTAGGTGTATCATACTCATCAGCTACCGGCTCAAAATCAGGCTTGATATCTTGTTGCTCATCTTCATCGAGCTGGTTTACTTTTGGTTTACTGATGAATTCTTGACCGTCGAGCGTTCGTCTGACGATCTGATCGATCTCATTTTCTTGCGTGACGTATTCTACGATCCCGATGACCTGTGCAAAAGATGGGATCCGTAAATTCATCTCTTGAGGAATAAAGACTTTAACATTGACCCCAAAGATCTTTTGGGCCAATTCTTTGACACCTGGTAAGGCTGCTAAGCCACCAGTTAATACGATCCCCCCAGGTAGCTGTAAAGCATTGATCCGATCTAGATCAGCTTTTAGCTTACCAAAGATCTGCTGTAAGCGCGCTTCAATGATCTGAGCTAGATACTCTTCAGTGATCATCTCTGGCTCTTGTTGTCCCACAACAGTTACTGGGAAAGTATCTTCATTTGAAGCTAATGTTTCATCGGCATAGCCATAATTGCGTTTTAAGATCTCAGCATTCTCGATCGAAGTATTCAAGACGATCGAAATATCACGGGTCACATAATCGCCACCCTCTTGATCGACATAAGTGTACTTCAATTGATGATCGTGGACTACAGCAGCAGTCGTTTGACCACCGCCAAGATCGATCAAGATCGCTCCAAAGTCCTTTTCCCCATCGGTCAAGGCAACTTGCGATAATGCAAGTGGGGCTACGATCATATCTCTGACCTTTAACCCTGCCCGTTCGATACATTTACGAGTATTATGTAAGATCGTCTTGGGACCTGTGTACATTACCCCTTGCATCTCTAATCTGACGCCGACCATCCCTCGTGGGTCTTGGATCCCATCAAAGCCATCAACGATAAATTCATCTGGAACAATATCGATCACATCGCGTTCAGGTGGTAAATTTTGGACCAAAGCAGCTTCGGTCACACGCCGAACATCAATGTCACTGATCTCTTTAGAGTTACCGTCTTCGTTTCCAATGGCGATCATCCCTTTACAACGCTCTATTTGGAGCATATTAGCTGGAACACCAACGCTCACCTCAGAAATTTGAATATTTGCCTTTTCTTCGGCTTGTTTCACAGCTTCTTTTATCGCCTTAACAACTTGGTCAATATCAACGATCACTCCACGATTGAGACCGGCAGAACGTGTATTACCGTAACCGATTATGTTGATCTGGTCTTTGAGATACTCAGCTATTATGACTTTAATCGAAGTCGTACCGATGTCTATGCCAACATAGATACTAGAGTTTCCCATCAATTTGCCTCCCTTATGATTTTAATAATGTTCTCATTGTTTATTATTTAAATTCAATAGGTTAATTTTAACACAAAAATATATTAATTGGCTACTTGTCAACCCCTCAAAATAAAAAATTTAGTTCACAACATTTTAGTTATTTCTAATTCTTAATTTTTAGGGTATGAAAACGCCCCAACTTCAAGGTCAACGATGCCTTTTTGATCCATTTTAGTCGCGATCTGAGGGTAATATTCCATCTTCTTTGTCAACGTCGAAAGATCGGCGATGACCTCATTGCCATCATTCATGTAAAGCTTGATCCGGTTTGGATTTACTTTAGATGGGTCATAATGGATCTCTGAGACGGACTTTTTCAATTCAGTCGGTAGTTCTTGCACTTTTGTGACTGCTAATTTCAACTTGGCCTTATCTTTAAAAGCATAAAATACGGGGTAACTGCCCTTGACTGAAGGAGTTCCTTCACTCAAAGATTGACCAGTCGTTCCGATCTTATAATACTTATTATTCCGATAAATATAACCAACTTGGGGCTCTTCTTTTACGTCGATCACCACATTATTAACATTTACATAGCGCAATGTTGCCTGTTCGACTAAGCCTACTTTGTTCTGGATCTTATCCTCGATCTTGCTAGCATTGAACCACACATTGAACAGGGATTCATAGTAATGGAGTCCACTGGCTTTGATGACTGCCACGCGTAACTGCTTATCATTTGAATCAACTGTCACTGATCTAATACGACTGATCGGCAAGATCAAACAAAGCGTCAATAGTGTCATTATCGAAAAAAAGACTAACGGAAATAACGCTTGTTGACGCAATGCTTTTTTACGCTGTTCAGTCAGCCGGATCAATTTGCCATTGAACAGATCTTTGGCTGGTGGTTTTGGCTTTGCTTGACCGCGTTTTGCTTGTTTTTCGAGCCATGGTTGAAGTTTCTGATTAGGGACAACTGGCTTCTTTTTCTTCCAAAATCTGATCCTCTTCAGCCCCTCTCACTAACTACTAGTTTAGTAAATCTTCCATCACCTTGATCAAACGATCAGCTGCATCCGGTACCCCTGCTTTTTTAGCATTAGCCGCCATTTGTGCTTGCTTTTGTGGATCAGCCATCATCGCTTGGATATTTTCAAATAAGACCTTGCCGTTCAACTCACTTTCCTTGATCATCAACGCCGCACCTTTGTTTACTAAACTTTGAGCATTTTTAGTTTGATGATCATGTGTGACATATGGGCTAGGGATCAAGATCGTTGGGATCCCTAAAGCAGTGATCTCGGCCAAACTGGTGGCTCCAGCACGACCCACGATCGCATCGATCTCGGGTAAGATCGATGGCATGTCAGCAATATAAGGCTTGATCACTACATTTTTAGGCAGGTCCTTGACACGGCTATCTTCCATGATCTTATCATAATGGACGCGTCCCGTCACAAATAATACTTGATAGGGTTGATCTTTGAAATATTCGATCGCTTCTATGCTAGCATTGTTGATCCCTAAAGCCCCACGTGAACCACCAAAGATCAAGATCGTCTTTTTGTTAGGATCAAGCTGGTATTCGGTCGCCAAACGACCCGTTGGTTTCATCGTTGCTACTTGTTGAGCTCGTGGATTACCGGTAAAGACAACTTTTTTAGCTGGAAAATCAGCTCTCACATCATCAAAACAGATCCCAACTTTATCAACATAGTGACTCAAGAATTTATTCGTCACACCCGCAACACTATTTTGCTCGTGAATGATCGTTTTGACTTTCATTTTAGCAGCCGCATACACCACTGCCCCACAGACATAACCGCCCGTGCCGATCACAACATCTGGCTTGAATTCTTTGATGATCTTTTTAGAGTCATGCACGCTCTTTAAAAAGAGGTACACCGTCTTAAAGTTTTCAGGTGAAAGTGAACGTTTAAATCCTTGGATCTCGATCGTTTTAAACGGGATCCCAGCATTGGGAACGATCTTACTCTCTAATCCCTTAGTTGTCCCGACATACAAGACTTCTGTGTCAGGTCGTTGTTGTTTGATAGCTTCGATCAGTGCTAGCGCTGGGTAGATATGACCACCCGTTCCGCCACCAGATACTAATAGTCGCATACTATTCATCCTTTTTTTCTAAATTTTCTACTGTTTCGATAAATTTATCGCCACGTTCTTCAAATGTCTTCCATTGGTCCCAACTTGCACATGCTGGTGACAATAAGATCGTATCACCTGGTCGACTGAGAGCATAGGCTTTAGGCACAGCGTCGACCGCATCTTTAGCCACGACGATCTGTTCTAAGCCCGCCTGTTTTCCGGCTTCTTTCAATAAGTCTTTAGTCTCACCAAAGACGACTAAAGCACTGACATGTTCCTTTAGATATGGTACTAAACGCTCAAAGGTAAAGCCACGATCTAGCCCACCAGCTAACAAGACAACTGGGGTTTTGAAACCAGCAAGTGCCTTTTCAGTTGCTTCGATATTGGTTGCCTTAGAGTCGTTATAAAACTTGCGCTCATCAAACGTTGTCACGTATTGAGTCCGATGTCTGACTCCCGAAAATGTCTGCAATACTTCAACGATATCGGCAGTTGCTACCCCCATGAGTTTAGCGACCGCGATCGCTGCCAAAGCATTTTCAATGTTATGTGTGCCAGGAACTTTGATCTCATCAGCAGGCATGATCGCTTCATCTTTGAAATACAAGATCCCATCTTCTTCATAGGCTCCTTCTTTAGTAAAGGCTGTCCGTGAAAATGGTACGACTTTTGCTTTAGCTTGTTGGCTAAGTTCACGCCATTCAGCTTGGTCAAAATTGACTACAAAGTGATCAGCTGCAGTTTGATTTTTCAACAAACGCATCTTAGCCTTGACATAATTTTCACGTGAACCATGATAATCGGTATGAGCTTCGTAAATATTAGTCAAGACCGCGATCTTAGGGTGGAGCTTAGTGATCCCAAGTAATTGGAAACTGGAGAGTTCCATGACTAAGATATCGTCAGCCGTTGCTTTTTGGGCCGTTTCGACGGCTGAGATCCCGATATTACCACAAGCATACGCCTTATTTTTATCCTTTAGGTGGTTTAACATCAAGGAGATCAAAGTCGTCGTTGTCGTCTTACCATTTGTCCCAGTAACGCCCACTAGCTCAGCTTCAGAGATCTCATAGGCTAATTCAGGTTCGGTGATGATCAAAAAGCCTCTTTTTTGGGCTTCAGCGATCAAGGGATTCGTATATGTGATCCCAGGATTTTTGACGATCAATTCCGCATCATCCAATAAAGAAAGCGGATGTGAGCCAACAACGACTTTGATACCGGCATTTTCCAACTCAGCCAAGACTTGCTTATCTGCTGGAATATTCTTATCATTTACCGTTACATTTGCCCCGAGCTCTTTTAACAGATAGGCACTGTTGAGCCCGCTTTTACCTAAACCAACGACTAATACGTTTTTACCCTTATAATCTGTCACATTTTTCATGTCTAACGACTTCCTTTGATATTAAATTATCGTCATAACTGCAATGATCGCAGCTACTAGACCAATTGCCCAAAAAGTTAGATCGATACGCCATTCACTCCAGCCACATTCTTCAAAATGGTGGTGGATAGGACTCATCTTGAAGATCCGTTTACCCGTCAATTTAAAGCTTGCGACTTGTAAGATCACACTAAGCGTTTCTAAGACGAAGATGATCCCGATCACCAACAACGACAACTCTTGGTGTAAGATGATCGAAACGGCTGCCAAAGCTCCCCCTAGAGCTAATGAGCCAGTATCACCCATGAAGATCTTGGCTGGTTTATGATTGAACCCTAAAAAGGCGATCAAAGCACCGATCACGGATAAACAAAAGATCAAAACATCGTATTGTGCTTGATGATAGGCGATGATCGCATAAGCACCAAAAGCAATGATCGCTTGGCCTGAGACCAACCCATCGATTCCATCGGTCAAATTGACCGCATTTGAAAAGCCGACCAACCAAAAAAGCACAAATAAAACATAAACGAAGCCTAAAGTGACCTCATGTCCAAAGAATGAAAGTGCAAAAGGCAACTTTTCATGATGATAGACAGCTAAAAAGATCAAGCCCCCGATTATTTGGCCCAATAATTTTTGCCAAGGCTTCAAGCCTTCATTTTGCTTTTTCCATAATTTGACGGAATCGTCAAAGAAACCTAAAAAGCCATATAACAGTAAGATAAAGTCTAAGACCAAGATCTTAGGACTTAGCATGTGCAAGCCTAGTGGGACCCAAAGCCCCGTAACAATGATCGCTAAATTAAAGGTAAAGCCCCCCATCGTTGGTGTTCCCGCTTTTACTTGGTGCCAACTTGGCCCTTCTTTGCGGATCATTTGTCCTTGCTTTTTTTTGTGTGCATAGCTGATAAACATCGGTGTAAATAAAGCAGTCAATACTAAACTGCTGATCACCGGGATCAACATTTGAAAAATAGTCATGTTATTTTTCCTTCCTCTTTTTTTCTATCTATTTTATTTTAACTCAACTGTCAATTTTGTTTGCTTACTTAGCTTTTCACCAGGTGCAACGCTTTGCTTAGTAACATAGCCATTCCCCTGAACGTCTAAGTCAATACCAGTCAGCTCGGATAATTTCATCACATCAAGGCGCGACCAACCAGTGATATCTGGCATCGTCAGCGTTCCATTTGTGACTAAGATCACACGCTCACCAGTCAACATGCTCGTGCCGGCAGTCTGTGATTGTTTAACGACCTTTTTACCTTCGCCAATCACTGCTGGTACTAAGTCGCTTTGGGTCATTTCTTCACTAGCTTCTTTAGGTGACATCCCCTTCACGTCTGGGACACTGGTTTGTGCCTTTTCATCATTTGAGTCATTTGCCTCATCCAAAACGCGTTTCATCAAAGGATCAAAAATAGAAGCTAACATTCCCGTTTCACCTTGATCAGCAAAGGTCTTAGGTTGTTTCATCGTGATGTATAAAATGTATTTAGGATCATTTATCGGCGCCATCCCAGCAACAGAGAATAGATAATTAGTCTCACCACTTAAATAACCTGTGCCATTTTCGTTGGCGATCTGCGCTGTCCCAGTCTTGACCCCAACATCATAACCATCGATCTTGTAGGCCGTCCCAGTCCCGTCTTTATCAGTCACAACATCTTGCATCATTTCACGAACTTCCTTAGCAGTTGAGCTTCTGATCGGTTTTCCGACTACAGTTGGTGATTGCGAAAAGACCGTCTTACCATTATTTGGGTCAACAACTTTGCTTACTAGATAAGGTTTGACCATCTTACCATTATTAGCCACAGCCGACATTGCTTGGAGCATTTGGAAGACAGTCACATTTACTCCTTGGCCAAAAGCAGTGTTAGCTTGTTCGATCGGATATTTGTATTCGATACTACCAGCTGCTTCATTCCCTAAACCAGCATTTGTTGACTTCAAAAGACCAAATTTTTTGATGTAATTTAGCCACGTCTTTTCTCCCATTGCTTGTTCGAGCTTAGCCATCCCAACATTTGAAGAACGAATAAAGCCTTCACGATAGGTGATATCACCCCAACCAGTCGTATTCCAATCATTGATCCGTTGACCGTCGATCTGATAAGAACCTGACTTAAAAGTGGCGTTAGCATTATAATTTCCACTATTGATCGCTGCTGCCATCGTCAAGATCTTCATGATCGAACCTGGTTCATAAGTATCTTCTAACAAGATATTGCGCCACATATCATTTAGCCCTTCTCCAGTCTGAGGGTTAAAGGTCGGCCGTTGACTCGCCGCAATGATCTCGCCCGTCTTGGCATTCATCAAAACAGCTGTCATCGATTTTGGCTTATAAGTTTCTTGCGCTTTATTCATCAAAGTCTCTAAATAAGTCTGAGTCCGCGTATCTAAAGTGGTATAAACATTATCGCCATCTTTAGCGGGCTTACTTTGTGATTTAGAATTAGGCAAAGTCGTCCCGCGTGAATCGATCGCGAGCTTATTGACTCCGTTGACGCCCTTTAGTTGTTTTTCAAAAACCTTTTCTAAGCCCATGACCCCAACTAAGTGAGATTGTTCATTTTCTGCCAGACCAACTAAGTGAGACGCAAAGACCCCGTTAGGATATAACCGTGCTTGAGCAGGTGTAAATTTGATCCCGCTGATCTTAGCAGCTTCGATCTTCTTTTTGGTCTCCATTGAGATATGTTTACCTTTGCTACCAAGCTCAACTTGATAGAGACCATCGTCGGCATCAAAGAGCTTGAGCAGGTCATCATAATTCATCCCTAAATTTTGACTCAAGACCTTAGCAGCTTTAGTCTTTTGTGAATCTTGCAAATAATCCGGTTTACCTTCAAGGGTCTTCGCCGATTTAGATAAGACGATATAGATCGAATAAGTCGTCGTATCTTCAGCGATCGGTTGATTTTGCGCATCATAGATCGTCCCGCGTTTGGCTTTGATCTCAGTTTGTTCGGCATACATTGCCTGTGCTAATTTGGTCAGATTTTTTCCGTGAGCCGTGTGTGTCAAACCCACATAAAAAAAACGACCAATAAATGTAAGAAAGACGATGATGACGATGAAAAATAACGCTCTTCCAAAATAACTGCGATTTCGCGGGTCTTGTTTTACATTTATCTGCCGTTTTTTAGTACTCATTTGGTAACATTCCTTATGTTTTTATCATTCATTTGTAAACCAACATCCTTGGCGATCTCCATCAAACGTGTCCGGCTAGACAGTTCGCTGATCTCTTCTTTCATGTTAGCATTTGAAGTCTGTAAAGTTGAGACTTTTTGATTGATATCTTGGATCGTTGCTTGGGTCTTGGTCACGGCCGTATTCGACCAGATCACCAAACATGACATGACCACTAATAATACACCTAAAGCGATCGCTGCATTGCGCTCTTGTTTAAAATACATCCTTCGCAACTGTCTAGCTGTATTTTGTGGTTGCTGATCTAGCGTAGTTTTTACCTGTGGAGCTTGAGGTGTTTCGAGTTTTCTTACTGCTTGTGCCAAAGTCTCACATCCTTTACTTTAATTTTTCAATTGCTCTTAATTTAGCCGAGTGTGCCCGATGATTAGCTTCGAGTTCCGCATCAGACGGTAAGATTGGCTTACGTGTTATCAATTTAAATTCTGGTTCAAGTTCAGCTGGGATAATTGGTAATCCGGCAGGAAGTTCTGGTAAACTCGCTTTTTCTTTGAACATCGTTTTAACTAAACGATCTTCTAACGACTGGAACGTGATCACACTGATCCGCCCACCAACATCAAGCACTTCAAACGCTTGATCTAAGGACTCTTCCAAAGCACCTAGCTCATCATTGACAGCTATACGGACTGCTTGGAAGACTTTCTTAGCCGGATGGCCCCCCTTACGTCGAGCTTTGGCCGGGATCCCAGCTTTGATCAGTTCAACTAGTTGGCCTGTTGTTTCGATCGGTGCTTGTTTTCTAGCGGCTTCGATCCGCCGAGCGATCGATTTAGCAAATTTTTCTTCACCATAGCGCATGAAGATCCGAACTAATTCTTGGTAGGACCAGTCATTGATCACTGTTTTAGCAGTCAAAGCTTGACTTTGATCCATCCGCATATCCAGTGTTGCATCGTGTTGATAACTAAAGCCACGTTCGCCAACATCAAATTGCGGTGAAGAAACTCCTAAGTCATATAAGATCCCATCAACTTTAGTGATCTGTTGCTCGGCTAAACATTCCTTTAGATTACGAAAGTTACTTTTGATAAAGGTCAATTTCTTACTGGCTAACTCATTTTGTAAACGTTTAGTATTGTAATCGATCGCAGTTTGATCTTGATCAAACGAGAACAACCTGCCCTTATCTGAAAGCTTTGACAAAATTAAACTGGTGTGACCCCCACCACCTAAAGTACAATCGACGTAGACGCCGTCTGGTTTGATATTGAGTTGTTCAACTGCTTCCTCTAATAGTACAGTCACATGATTAAATTCCGTCATTTTCTAATTCCTACAGCTTTCATCTTTCTTGCTTCCAATGTATAACGACGATCTAAAAACGATCATCAAAATATGTATTAAATATATGTTATACAATTAGATATTACCATAGTTCTACGCTTTGAACCACAATAATAACTAACAAATTCGCGATTTTTATAAAACGTTTTAGATATTTACTAAATATTAGTCTGTTTGTACTTAACTCACATAATACCTAAAAAACTTGCGACCTGAATCAACAATAAAATAATGTACATCCCAACGATAAAAATATCTAACGTTCGCCAGTAGATCACAAAAAAACGGCGGACCCGAAAGTCATCTTCGGTATACACTAAATACACCGTCAAAACTAGACCAAAAGCACTAGCCGCAAATGCTAAAAACGGTAATAACGAAAGCCCCGTCAAAGTGACCGAAAGCCCGTGGATTCCTAACAATAACACCAACATCATAATATCGATGATCCTTAAGCGTTTAGGCCAATATTTAGCGAAATTTTTCTTTAAAAATGTCAATGCCATCCAAATGATCAAAATGACAATTGGCATGATATACCACGTTGCGATCGCTGTAAACATCACTACCATCCTCAATTAAAAATATTACCCCTATTATACCAAGCATTTTTGCTACAAATCAATTGTAGACACACCAAAAACAAGGAAAACTTAACGCTTCATCAAAAGAAACTAATAACTCACTTGTACTATGAGATTTGACAGCGACCGACCTTTAAAGGTATAGTATAGTAAAAATTGGAAAGGTGTCGAGTATCGTGAGAGAAAAAAAGAAACGCACAACATTTCAAAAGATCACCATGGTCGTTGTTTGGCTCATGTTGATCTTCACACTTGGTAGTGTGATCCTCGGCTCACTTAGTGCTTTCTTCTAAAAGTAATGATGAACTAAAAAGGAACAGCCTAAAAATTAGGTTGTTCCTTTTTAGTTCATATATTTAGCGACGAAAGCACCAACTTTTTCAGTATATACCGTTGGATCTTGGTAGTAAGACATTCCATGGGCTGCACCTTTTACGACCCATAATTCCTTTTTACCAGCACTGGCTTGATAGTTTTCATACACCATTTCCGTTGGAACGAAGCTATCTTTACTGCCGTGGATAAATAGCGTCGGCAATTTATTTTGTTTTAATTGCTCAGTTGCACTCCCATTTTTGAAATTAAATCCGATAAATGGATGAGCCATCCAACTGGCTGTTGTTAAGATCGGTTCTTTTGGCAAACCAAATTGCGCACTCAATTGTGTCCCTAATTCTTCATTGATCGATGAATAGCCACAATCTTCAACGATCACCTTGACTTGCTTAGGTAATTTTTCACCACTCATCATCATAACAGTGGCGCCCCCCATGCTCACTCCGAACAAGCCGATCTTGGAATCTTGTCCCTTTTTAGCAATGAGCTGCTTGAGCCAATTTTGATAATCTAGTCGATCTTGCCAACCAAAAGTTATATAGTGGCCTTCACTTCTACCAGCTCCGCGATCATCAGGCGCTAAGACATTGTAGCCGAGGTCATGAAACATCCGAATGTAACTTGCCATCCGCAAGCTATTTTCACGATAACCATGAGCGATCACGATCGTCTCATTGGTTGCCTTTTTAGCTGGTACATAGCGCGCTTTCAACGTCAACTTGCCATCAGCTGACTTTTCTGTCCAAGTTTGTTGCTTAGTCTGAGTCAACCAGGCCTGATCTTTCTTCAAGAGTTCGGCTTTTTTCGGTGCTGAGGCCCCTAAACTGGCTGAATCACGCACAAAAGCATAATTGATGAGATACCCATTTACCCCTACGTAGATCAACAACAATAGTCCAATGACCCCAATAATGATCTTTTTTCTGTGTTTTTTCATCTTTCTTTCCCTTTTGCCTACAAGATCGGTGATAACAATCTTGAAAAGTATTGTTTAAATTTACGCCAACGTGATTGACGTTCAAAGTATTCTGGTGTTAATTTTGTACACTTAGCTAAATCAGCTTCAAAGAGCTCCTTGAGTTTAAGTGCCAATTTACGATCATATCCAAAAGCATTAGCCTCAAAGTTCAATTTAAAACTTCTAAAATCAAGGTTAGCTGAACCAACAGAAGTGATCTGGGAATCGACGACAAATGTCTTAGCATGTAAGAAACCATCGTCATACGTGTAAACTTCGACGCCACTATCGACCAAAACTTTAGCGTAATATTCAGTTGCCCGATAAACAAAAGCGTGGTCTGGCATACAAGGGATCATGATCTTGACTTTGACCCCAGATAAGGCCGCTACGACTAACGCTTCTAACACCGAATCGTCTGGTATCAAATACGGAGTTTGGATGTAAATGTAGTCATTTGCTCCGCTGATCAGTTTGAGATAGCCCTTCTTGATCGCTTCAACTTCACTATCCGGACCTGAGGAGATGATCTGAAGACCAACATTGCCTTTTTGTCGTTGCAATGGAAACAAACTCTCTTCATATTTTACTGGTTCTTTGCCCCGAACATTTTTGATCGTTGCATTCCAATCCATCAAAAAGCGCGATTGCATGGCAATAACAGCATTACCGACAACGCGGAGATGCGTATCGCGCCAGTGACCAAATTTCTTGGAACGACTGAGATATTGATCACCGATGTTAAAACCACCGATATAGCCGATCTTACCATCAATGATCGCTAATTTACGGTGCTCACGGTAATTGATCCGGGGACTGTGGATCCAAGCTTTTTTATAAGCAAAGAATGGTTCTGCCTCGCCACCAAGTTTTTCCAATTCATCAAAGAAATGCCGTTCTTGGCCCCGTGACCCCATGCTATCATAGATCACACGGACTTTAACACCACGTTTAGCGGCTGCTTCAAGACTGGCTAAGATCTTATTACCGATCCGATCACTGAAAAAGGAATAATATTCCAAGTGCACGTGATGTTTTGCAGCATCGATATCGGCTAGTAATTTAGCAAACTTATCGTGCCCGTCATCGTAAATATCGACTTGATTATTTTTGGTCAAGATAGCTTGATCAGTCTCCAGTAACAAGCGCACCGTTTGGCGGGCTTCAGGCGTACGCAAGCCTTCTGGCAAGAGCTCTTCTTCTTGCCATTGTTCCTTTTGCAACTCAACGAGCTGATCGATCCCGAGTCGTTCTTGCATCTTGAGATCAAACATCTTTTCTTTGGAGATATTTTTACCAACTAGTAAATAGATCCCAAAACCGATCACTGGCAATAGATTGAGCACCAAGAGCCAAGCCCAAGTTGCCGTAATATCACGTTTTTCTTTAAAAACAGTGATGATTGCTGCAATAACGTTCAATAGTAAGATCACTGTCAGCACACTAACTAATGTGTCCATTATTAAATTCTACCCCTCCATTATATGATCATTAACCTAGTATACACCTTAGTTTTAAGGCTGTCAGGGTCAGTTTACATTTTCCCCGAACCATTTACGGTTCAAACGTTCTAACGTCCCATTCTCCTTTAAAACTTTAAACGCTTCATTGATCTTCTTTTGTAGGGTCTTGTCACCCTTTCGCATTCCAACTACAAAATCTTCAGACGCAAACCCTGCGTTTTCTTTCCGATAACTAGCCGGATCTTTTTTATGCGCAATATAGTAGTTGGCATAAACGCTGTCGATCAATAGTCCTTGGATGCGATCAGCATCTAGATCCATGAAAGCATTGTTGAAGGTGTCGTATTGGATCGCTTCTTTGACATATTGTTTTAAAACTTTTGGTTCATCCAAGTAGGCTTGATAGCCCGAAGATCCACTTTGTAAACCTAAGATCTTGCCTTTCATGGAACTGTCATTTACGATCTGTTGGCTTTTTTTACTTACTAAGTATTGTTCATTCTTTAGGTATGGCTGACTGAAAGCCACATTTTTAGCACGTTCATCCGTCTTGGTATAGCCATTCCAGATCAGATCGATCGTTTGGTTGCGCAATTCAGTTTCTTTCATTGACCAATCGATCGTCTGAAAATCAGGCGTGATCCCGTATAGTTTAAAGACTTCCTTAGCTAGATCGATATCATATCCAACGAGCTTACCATCTTTTTGGCGAAAACCCATCGGTACAAAACTATCATCTAGTCCGATCACGACCCGCTTTTTTTGCTCGATCTGTTGCCAAGTATCGACCGTATCGGCTCTTTTTTTGACATCATTGCAGCCCGAAACGACTAATAAGAGACTTAGACCTAAACCAAGCGCTAGTAATTTTAAATATCGTTTCATCTATCTCAATTCCTTTAATTAGCCAGTGGTTTCACACGTAAAATATCATCAGCGATCTCTTCAGCAAAATCAATATCGTGCGTAACGATGATCTGCGTCATTTTATCTTTTTTCAGATCCAAAATGATCTCTTTGACAGTATCGCGCAGACCTGGATCTAAGGCTGAAGTGGGTTCATCATAGCACAAGATCCGTGGTTTCATCGCTAGAGCGCGGGCAATCGCGACCCGTTGCTTTTGTCCCCCTGATAGTTGCCAAGGATAAAGTTCACCTTTATCACCAAGCGCTAACTTTTGTAAAAGCTCTTGGGCTTCTGCTTGCGCTTCTTTCTTATCTTTTTTTAAGACCATCGTTGGAGCTAGCATCACATTTTGTAACACGGTCAAATGCGGGAAGAGATTGTATTCTTGGAAAACCACCCCGATCACAGCATCATTGGTACTATTGACGTATGGATCAAAGGCGACCCCATCTACCAAGATCTGCCCGCTGTCGATCCGTTCTAAACCACTGATACACCGTAAAAGTGTGGTCTTACCACCACCAGATTGCCCTACGATACACAAGATCTTGCCATCTTCTACAGTCAGATCAACATGATCCAAGATCGTTCTATCGCCAAATTTTTTAGTTACTTCTTTTAGTTCTAACATGTTGATCACTCCTTATTTCCAATAACTATAGTGCTGCTCGATCTTTTTCAAAACATAAGTGAAAAAGGCCGTCATCATCAAATACATCGCGCCCACTAGCAATAGTGGCACTAAAGTCACATCCCGACTTGTCGCAACATTACCTGCGCGCAAGAGATCACCTAGACCGATCACATAAACTAAACTTGAGTCCTTGACTAAGTTGATCACTTCATTACCGATCGAAGGGATCACGATCTTGATCACCTGTGGAGCTACGACTTTGCGGATCGTTTGCCAGTAGCTCAAGCGTAAGACCTTAGCACTTTCATATTGCCCTTTATCGATCGATTGCAAGCCCCCACGAAAGATCTCAGCAAAATATGCTGTGTAGTTCAAAATAAATGCCACCAACGCAGCTTCATACCGTGGTAACACGATCCCTGTTCCTAACAGCGGAAGTCCATAAAAGACAAAGATCAATTGCAATAACAGCGGTGTTCCTCGCATCAGCCAAACATAGATACCTAATATTTTTTGAAGTATCTTAAATCGTGACATCATCCCTAAAGAAACGATCAAACCTAAAGGCAAAGAACCAACTAAGGTCCAAAAAAATACTGATAAGGTCACTCCCATCCCTGAAATCAACGAGGGCATGACTTCCATGATATAATCCATCCCAAATTCCTCCATTTTTTAACTTACTGGTAAAAGAAAAACACCCTCTTGGAAAAAATCCAAGAGGGCGTTTTACGCGGTTCCACCTCATATTTACTCCTTTCTCACAAAAGGAGTCTCAGTGAGTTAACTTAACTCAAGTGTAACGGACTTCTGACCGGATACACCTACTACTTTAGGTTCAGTGTACCAATTCACGGATGTGGTTCAAAAATGCCACCTCTATCCTTTTCAGCTCCCGGATAGTCTCTTTTTCAGGTAAACATCTTCTACTCTTCCGCTCGATATCGTTAAATAATTTTTCATAAAGATTAACATTTATCGGTAAAACTGTCAACAACAAATCTGGCTTATTTGCGTTTGAACCAAGAACTCATCTTCTTGAAAAAGCCACCTTGTTCGTCTTCTTTAAGTGTCATCAACGGGATCGTTTCACCCTCTAAACGCCGTGCGATATTACGATATCCCTTAGATGCTTCACTCTTTTCATCTAAAATAACAGGTTCGCCCTTGTTCGAAAAACCAATTACATTATCATCATCAAAGACGATCCCGATCAATTTGATCGATAAATGCCGCGTGATCTCATCAACATCCATCATTTGACCATCATGCATCATCTTCTTTTTGATCCGATTGATGATAAGCATCGGTGGTTCTTCTAAATTCTGTTGTTCAAGCAACCCGACTACCCGATCAGCATCTCGAACGGCTGAGATCTCAGGTGTCGAGACTACGATTGCTTCATCCGCACCAGCTACTGCATTAGCAAAACCTTGTTCGATCCCAGCTGGGCAATCGAGCAACACATAGTCAAACTCAGATCGTAACTCATCAACGATCTGTTTAGCTTCTTCCGGTTCAAGGGCCGATTTATCCGTATTTTGCGCTGCAGGTAACAGGAATAAATTGTCGCCAAAACGCTTGTCTTTGATCAAGGCTTGGGGTAACTTAGCTCTACCTTGCGCCACATCAATGATATCGTAAATGATACGATTATCTAAGCCCAAAATAACATCTAGGTTTCTTAAACCGATATCTAGATCGACCAGACAGACTTTTTTGCCCATCAAAGCCAAGGCTGTTCCGAGATTAGCAGTCGTAGTTGTCTTACCAACGCCGCCTTTTCCCGATGTAATAACGATCGATTTTCCCATTTAAAACCCTCCTATTTGTGTAAAAATTTTAGGCCTAAGTGTTTTTAATTCAGCAAGCGTCGTATAGCTTAAAGCATGCAGGTCATTGACATAAGCAACGACTTTATCGGCTTGCATATCTGGCTCGATGATGTCTACTAGATCACTGATCCGAACTTGTTGTGCCCGTTTAAAATTCCCAGCGATCACTGAGATCACATTATCACTATAGCCAGCATGTAAGATCCCTTCGACATTTCCTAAAACAAAGATACTCCCGGTCGCTTGCAAAATGCCACCCTTATGGATATTGCCTAAAAACAAGACGTCACCCTTGATCAACTTGACTTGACCGTTACGGATCGTATCACTATTGACATGGACGGTATGTTCTTCCATAAATTCAAGTGCATCTTTAGTATCTACCACATCAGAAACAAACTTATAGATCGAAAAACGAGGATAATTTCCAACTAATTCTTCGATCTTTTGCTTTTGTTTTGCACTCAACAAGCGTCTTTCGGTATTGACCGTAAACGAGATCTGTTTTTCTTCACCGACAGTATCAAGTTGTAGTTTTCGAAATAGGTCTTTTAATTCGGACAGCGCCTGATCAAAATCTGCATTATCACGTATGATCAGTTCATATCCGTCTTTGTAGCCCTTTAACACAGCTGCCTGCATCAGCTTGCACCTTCCTTATTTATCGAGAAGAATACTTCTCAAAGAAATTTTTGACTGGGATAAATAATAGCGAAAACACCGCCAAGTTATACGCCAGTGACGGCCCTAAAGTTTGCACCACAAAATCAGCTGAACCAGTTGCCGTCAGTCCGATCAGGGAGTTGGCCCAATATGCCAAAGCCGTAACGAGCGTAACATCTATCAGATATATTAATAGTACCACAATAAAGTTAGAAGTGAAAAAACGATACACTTCTCGGTTCAAATAAACGATCAAAGGAAAAATGATCATAAAGATCCCTAAGATCCCCGTATAGTACATATCAAAAATCAATCCAGCAATAAATGCCCATAGCATCAAACGGTCAACTTCACCATAGAAAATCGCCATCACTAGCCATAACAAGGTCAAGCGACTCTCGATCGAAATTGAACTTGTAAAAAAATACTGAGCATATAAGCTACTAAGTGTCCCATCCAAAACGATGCAGATGATCAACCCTAGAGGAAAATAATATTTTAGCTTGGAATTTGCCATCATTCTGCCCCCTAGTCTGCACGTTTAGCCACAGTCACAACACTAAGATCTGTCATATCAGCAGCTGGCTCGATATAAACTTTTGTCGCTAACCCATCATCATCATCCGTTGTTTTGACGACTTTTCCGATCAATAAGCCCTTAGGAGTATTACCACCCATCCCAGAGGTAATGACCTCAGTATTCTTCTTGATCTTCTTCTTAGAAGTGATCTGTCCCATGATCAACTGATTTTTTTGTCGGTCATAGCCCGTGATCAAACCGTTGATCACTTCGCCATCACTTTCCAATTGGACTGCAAAACGGTTAGCCGAATCATTTTGCGTCGTGAGCAATTCAACTTTACTGTTGGTCTTATTGACTTCCACGACCCGTCCGACTAAGCCCTTACGTGATAAAACGGCAGCATTTTTAGTCACACCTGCAAATGATCCCTTTGAGATCACGATCTGATTTTGCCAAGAAGATGGTGTCCGAGATAAAACATGGGCACTGATCTTTGAATAATCAGTCAAGCTTTCATCTAATTTCAACTGTTCTTTTAATTGTTTATTTTCCTTACGTAAGGTTTGGTTTTCAACTTTATCGGCTGCCAAACTATCGATCTGTTGCTTTAATTTCTGATTTTCCTCATACGTGTTGAGTAGATCAGAAACAGAGCCACCTACATGCGCGACTCCAGCAACCGGAAAACTGATGACCCGATCAACTAGACCAAAAGCTTCATTACCAAACTGTTGCACAAATGTTGGCATCGATCGATTATTACGCACTGTGATCGAAAATGCGATCAGTAAAAAACTGATGATCAAAGCGACCAGTGTAATAACAAGTTTTTTATTGAAAAAAAACTTTTGCATAAAAAACCTCCTGAACTCGATAAGATCCGCATTAAAAATTAAGAGGCTGGACGACTAAACCCCAACCTCCTAACTTTAGACTTTAACCGCCTATTTATCTTTTCTTCATTACATCAATGCTCTTAAGTGATTCGCCTGTCCCAACAGCCACACAGTCAAGTGGATCTTGAGCCACGAATACAGGCACTTTTGTTGCTTCAGAGATCACATCTGGTAAGTGGCGTAATAACGCACCACCACCAGTTAAAACGATCCCATGATCGATCACGTCAGCTGCGATCTCAGGAGATGTTTCTTCTAATGTTTCTTTGATAGCTGTGATGATCTCTTGCACTACTTCTTGGATCGCTTCAGCTACATCTTCGGGGCGGATCTCGATCGTCTTAGGTAGACCTGTCACTAAATCACGTCCACGGATCGTTTGACTATCCAATTCCTTAGCAGCTTCAACAGAAGCAGAGGCAACGTTGATCTTTAATTGTTCAGCTGTACGTTCACCGATCAACAAATTGTAATTTTTACGTACATAGTAGATGATCGAATCATCGATCTTGTCACCAGCCATCCGAATCGAACGGCTAGATACGATCCCACCCAAGGAGATCGTTGCAACGTCAGTCGTCCCACCACCGATATCAACGACCATGCTACCAGTTGGATCCATAACTGGTAGACCAGCACCGATCGCAGCTGCAAATGGTTCTTCGATCACGTAAGCATCTTTAGCCCCTGCAACTCGAGTAGCATCGATCACAGCACGCTTTTCAACTTCAGTTACACCACTAGGTACACAGACCATGACATATGGCTTAGCAGTCTTGCTACCAACAGCTTTTTCAATATAATATTTCATCATGGAGACAGTTGTATCATAATCAGCAATGACACCGTCTTTCATTGGACGGATCGCTACGATACTTGCTGGTGTGCGCCCGATCATATCACGCGCTTCTGAACCAACAGATACGACTTCGCCAGTTTTAGTATTTTTAGCTACGACAGAAGGTTCGCGTAATACAATTCCCTTATTTTCAGCATAAACGATCGTATTAGCAGTCCCTAAATCGATTCCGATATTTTTTGTTCCGATTCCGAACACGTTGTTTCATCCCTTCGCAAACTCTAAATGAGTACTTAATTCAAGATATTTTAATTGTAACATTGAATCGCCGTGTTTCCAACATATTTTCATGTTTTACCTTGGCAATGACAAATAAAAAGAAAAAATTTTGATCCTTTTTTGAAAAAATTTTCCTCTTACTCGAGCAGTTGCTCCAGCTAGCCAAAAATTTTATAAATTGTTGAAATTGATTCTCTTCAATTTCAGTATTATATCATAAATCAAAGCTTAATTTTTATTTAATCTAGATAAATTTTTATTTCAACTAATTTTTTTAAAATATCTTAACCTTTATAGGATCGTGACTAAAGCTGCTTGAAAGCCTTTTTTACCTTCAACTTCAACGAATTCAACTCTTTGACCTTCTTCTAAGATCTTATAACCTGATTTTTCGATCGCCGTATAGTGGACAAAAAGATCCTCTTTTGGCGCATTATCAGGGGTGATAAACCCGTAACCTTTATCCTTATTAAAACGACGTACTGTTCCTTGTAACATGTAATTCACCTATCTAATTAATATTTTTTCTTCACGCATACTCAAATATGTATGCTCACCAACAATAATGTGGTCCAATAACGCGATCCCTAAGAGCTCACCACACGACTGTAAACGTCTAGTCAAGGCGATGTCATTTGGGGAAGGTGTCACCTGACCACTAGGGTGATTACGGACCACGATAAAGCGGGCTGCGCTATACTTCAGCGCTAATTTCAAGATCTCCCTTGGATGGACCGTGGCTTCATTTAGCGTTCCCACAAAGATCTCTTCTTGAGCCAAGATTTGATTTTTGGTATCTAAATAGACACCCCACAGGACTTCTTGCTTACGCAGGGCCAACTTCGCACTCATATACTCGCCGATCACCTTACTAGAACAGATCTGCCCCAATTCTAACGGTGGTTTTAAAGCATAGCGCTTAGCAAATTCGCATAAAAGCAATAAATAATCCTGGAGTTTGGTATCAATGGTCAGCTTAGTCCAATCAGTGACCCCAAAATACTGGAACTGCGCTAGCGAATCAGCTTGCGCAAAGTAGCGGTCGACCACTTGACCAGCTGCTTGCTTATCCAGCAAAAAGCCTAATAATTCACTTAAAACGATCTTATCTGTTAAATTTTTTAAATTCATTTTCAAGCCCCCTTACTTTATAAAATTCGCAAACGGGCCTAGAAATAATTTATTTTTTGATGAGATCTCGCACAGCTACTAGATCGGGCAAGATCGCTACCGTATGTTCTTTTTCATATGCGGTCGGTTGAATGATATCTGGCACCATAACGACTGGGATCTCAGCATTATTGGCTGCTTTGACGCCATTCAATGAATCCTCAATGATCAAAGTTTCATTTTTAGCTGGACAGCCAGCTTTTTGCCAAGCTTTTTCAAAGATCTCTGGGGATGGCTTAGCATGGGTCACATCGTCAGCTGAAACGATATGCGCAAAGCGACCTGAAATATTTGTCTTTTCCAAATAGTATTCGATATCTTTTCTAAAATTACTTGAAGCGATGACATAAGGGATATTTTGTTCATCCAAATAAGCGGTCAATTCTTTAAAACCTGGTTTTAATTCTAATTTTCCAGCTTCTACGATCGGATAAACATTATCCATACTCATCTGGTAAAAACGATCAACTAACTCACGGCTACCATAATCTTTAGCCATTTGAGCCAGCATAGGTTCTGTCCCTGCTCCGATAAATTGCTTGTAATATTCCAAAGTGTAGTTTGGCATTTGGAGTTTTTCAGCCGCTAGCCTGTTAGCTTCAAAGTATACTTTTTCAGAATCAAATACGACACCATCCATATCAAAGATCACTAATTTCAAATCCATCTCATATCCTCACGATCTAAATAAAATAATTTCTTACTTCCGACACAAAATACAACGAACCCGTAAATAATAGCATATCATCACTTGAGATCTCTTGCATGACCTCAGCCAAAGCTTCGGGCCACGCTTCATAGAAACGACCTTGTTCATGACTGAGTGCACGGGGCGCATCAAAACTGACCGTAAATAGTTCGACATTAGGTAACTGCTCTAATTTATTTACCATTGTCTTAGCCTGCTTATCAGCCAAGACCGACATGATAACATAGATCTGTTTATCGGCAAAATTTTGTTTTAATGTTTGGACCAATTGCTGGACCGCATCTGCATTGTGGGCTCCATCCAAGACGATCAGTGGCTCATCATTTATCTTTTCAAAGCGCCCCGCCCAGGTCGTCTGTTTTAAAGCGATTTTGATCTCGCTTAGCGTTGGCGAAAAACCCGCTCTTTTAGCCAAGACCAAAAATACACTCACAGCTAAACTAGCATTGGCGACCTGATATTGACCTAACAATGAGATCGCTAGCTTATCCTTGAGCCCAAAGCCTTGATATGTAAAGCTTTCACCCCAAACACTAGCTCTTTTTTCAGGTAAGAACGTATAATCTACTCCCGCTTGATACAAAGGAGCATTTCTTTTTTCAGCCTGTGCTTGAATAACAGCCAAACATTCTGGTGCTAATTTTCCAACGACGACCGGCCGATCTTGTTTGATGATCCCTGCTTTTGCCGTGGCGATCTTAGCCAAAGTATCGCCTAAGATCTGAGTATGGTCTAACGCAACTTCAGTGATCACCGCTAACTCAGGGGTCAAAATATTAGTCGAATCATAGAGTCCGCCGATGCCCACTTCAACGACCACATAATCAGGGGCCATTTTAGCAAAATATAAAAACATCAGCATTGTGACGACTTCAAATTCCTTAGGTCCCTCACCGGCATATTCTTCATCGAGCCGTGAAATGACCGGTAACAACTCGTTTAACAGCTCGACCAACATTTGATCACTGATCGGTTCGCCATTGAGTGCGATCCGCTCGTTAAAGCGCGTGATGTAAGGCGAAGTGAAGGTTCCCACCGTAAATCCTTGACTTTGCAAAAGTTCGCTCAAAAAAGCCACCGTTGACCCTTTGCCATTGGTTCCCGTGACATGGATGAACTTGGTCTTTTCTTGTGGATCACCCAGATAATGAGCAAACCGGCGCATCCGCTCTAAGTCGGGGGACTTTGTAAATTTGCGACGTCCATGAATAAATTCGACCGCCTCAGTATAGCTTTTGATCTGCATCTTTTCGCCTCATTTACCTAAAAATATCTTATTTCCAGTATAACACAAAGCACGTAAAAAAACGCTCACCCCGAAAGGCAAGCGTTGTTTAAAAATTAATCAACTTGAGCTTTTAGATCTTTGATCCGTTCGTTAGTTGCGCTTAATTTTTCACGGTAACCCGCTAATTTTTCTTTTTCTTTAGCAACAACTTCAGCTGGTGCATTAGCAACAAAGCGTTCATTGCCAAGTTTCTTTTCACCACGTGTTACTTCAGATTCTAATTTCTTAGCTTCTTTTTCTAAACGTGCGATCTCTTCGTTTAGATCGATCAAGTCAGCTAATGGCAAGTAAACTTCAGCGCCTGTGATCACAGAAGTCATTGCTAAAGCTGGAGCTGTCACGTCAGAGCCGATCTCAAGATGTTTTGGATGGCAGAAGCGTTCGATATATTCTTGGTTATTTTCAAAGACTGCTTTAGTCGTTTCAGAAGTCGTCTTGATCAAGATATCGATCGCTGAAGACATTGGTGCATTAACTTCAGCCCGGTTGTTACGCACAGCTTTGATCAATTCGATCAAGTTATCCATTTGTTCTTCGGCAGCTTGATCATCGAATTCTGGGTGTTCAACTGGGTAAGCAGCTGTTACCAAAGATTCGCCTTCATGTGGCATTTCTAACCAGATCTGTTCGGTCACAAATGGCATGATCGGATGTAAGAGACGTAATGTTTGATCCAAGACATAGCATAAAATGCTTTGCGTATTTTGCTTAGCCTTAGCATCGTCACCCGTCAAGTTTTCCTTAGCCATTTCGATGTACCAGTCACAGAAATCGTTCCAGATGAAGTTGTAAAGGGCACGACCAGCTTCACCAAATTCATAGTTATCAAAGAGACGCGTTACTTCTTTGACAGTATCATTCAAGCGGCTCAAGATCCACTTGTCAGCTAATTGCCATTCTGCTTTAGCTGGTAAAGTAGCAGTCGTATCTTCATCGAGGTTCATGATCACAAAGCGGCTAGCATTCCAGATCTTATTGATAAAGTTCCAAGCTGCATCCATCTTCGTATAGGAGAAACGAACGTCTTGGCCTGGTGCTGAACCGTTGGATAAGAACCAACGTAAAGCATCAGCACCATACTTGTCGATCACGTCCATTGGATCGATCCCGTTGCCAAGTGATTTACTCATCTTGCGTCCTTGTTCATCCCGGATCAAACCGTGGATCAAAACATCCTTAAATGGACGGCGACCAGTAAATTCGATACTTTGGAAGATCATCCGTGATACCCAGAAGAAGATGATATCATAACCTGTGACTAACGTATTAGTTGGGAAGTAACGCTTGAAGTCAGGCGCATCTGTATCTGGCCAGCCCATCGTTGAAAATGGCCATAAAGCACTAGAGAACCAAGTATCTAAAACATCAGGATCTTGTTCCCAATTTTCGATATCAGCTGGAGCTTCTTCACCAACATAAGTTTCACCCGTATGCTTGTTATACCAAGCTGGGATCTGATGGCCCCACCATAATTGGCGTGAAATGACCCAATCATGAACGTTTTCCATCCATTGAGTAAAGGTCTTTTCAAAACGTTCTGGCACAAAGTCGACCCGATCATCCGAATCTTGGTTAGCCAAAGCTGCTTGAGCTAATGGTTTCATCTTAACGAACCATTGTGTTGAGAGACGAGCTTCAACTGGCACACCTGTCCGTTCAGAGTGACCCACACTGTGCGTGATCTTTTCGATGTTTAACATGTAGCCTTGATCTTCAAGGTCTTTAACGATCGCTTTACGAGCATCAAAACGGTCCATGCCGTTGTATTTACCAGCTCGTTCATTCATCGTACCATCATCGTTCATCGTGTTGATCCGTTCTAAGTCATGACGGTTACCGACTTCAAAGTCATTAGGGTCATGTGCTGGGGTAATCTTCACCATCCCAGTCCCAAATTCAGGATCAACATATTGATCGGCGATGATCGGGATATGACGCCCTTGGAGTGGCAAGAGCACTTCTTTACCGACCAAGTCTTTGTAGCGTTCATCTTTTGGATTAACTGCTACAGCCACGTCACCCATCATTGTTTCAGGACGTGTCGTTGCGATCTCAATGTAATCTTTCCCATTGAATGTTGTTCCATCAACAAATGGATATTTCACATGGTAAAAGGCACCTTCGTCATCTTGGTGGATAACTTCGATATCAGATAAAGCAGTCCGAGCCTTTGGATCCCAGTTGATGATGTATTCACCACGGTAGATCAAGCCTTTTTCATATAACTTTACAAAGACACGGCGAACAGCATGCGATAAGCCTTCATCCAAGGTAAAACGTTCACGATCATAATCCAAAGAAAGACCTAATTTAGCCCATTGCGCATGAATGATATCAGCATATTCGCCTTTCCATTCCCAAACCTTATCGATGAACTTTTCGCGTCCTAGATCGTAACGGGAGATCCCTTCTTCAGCTAAACGTGCTTCAACTTTAGCTTGTGTTGCGATCCCGGCATGGTCCATCCCAGGAAGCCATAAGGTATCAAAACCTTGCATCCGTTTTTGTCTGATCAACATATCTTGTAACGTTGTATCCCAAGCATGGCCCAAGTGTAACTTACCAGTTACGTTTGGTGGTGGGATCACGATCGAATATGGTTTAGCTTCTTTGTCGCCATTTGGCTTGAACAACCCAGCATCGACCCATTTTTGATAACGTCCTGGTTCAACTTGACTAGGATCGTATTTGGTTGACATTTCGATGTCACGTGCCATTATTATCTTCCTTTCTTATCTTGACCGGCTCTAAACAAAAAGGCACCGCCATCCGCTTAGGACGACAGTGCCGTGGTACCACCTAAATTGGGTTTTTACCCCTCTTTGATCTGCGTTAACGAATAGATATCCGGTCTTACTTACTTAGTTTCAGTAGGACAGCTCACAAGCTACTATCTGATCGTCTGTTAAAGCGTCGCACCCACCCGCCTCTCTCTGAAAACAGTTAGCGATCAAAACCTCTTGTTCAAAGCTTATAGATGTATTTTAGCCTTGAAACAAGCACGCGTCAAGCGCTTTTTATAGCAATTCAGCGAAATCTGCTTGTTTTTCGTTCATAAATTCATCACCGATCTTGATATCTGTGATCGTGATATTTTCCATTGCCCGAGCTAACAAGCCTTCAACATCAAGGCGTTCTTCGTAATAACGTGCCTTATCGATCTTTGGCTTAGTCTTTGGAGCTGGTGGTGCAAAGATCGTACAGCAATCTTCAAATGGTTGGATGGAAAGATCGAATGTATCGATATCTTGGGCGATCTTGATGATCTCATTTTTATCCATTGAAACTACTGGACGTAAAACAGGCATCGTCGTTACATCATTGATCGCAGCCATACTTTCCAGTGTTTGTGAAGCTACTTGCCCTAAAGCTTCCCCGTTGAAGATCGCTAGACCATTGCGCTTTTTAGCGATCATTTCACTTAAACGCAACATAAAGCGCCGTTGGATCGTCATCAAGTAACCAGATGGCACTTTTTCTTTGATCGTTTCTTGGATCTCAGTAAATGGCACAGCGATAAATTGGATCCGACCAACATATGGAGTCAACTTAGCCGTCAATTCCTTAGCCTTATTCAAAGCTTGTTCACTGGTGTATGGTGGGCTAAAGAAGTGGACCATTTCGATATCCACCCCACGTTTCATCGCTAAATAACCAGCAACTGGTGAGTCGATCCCACCAGAAAGCATCAACATCGCTTTACCTGCTGTCCCGACCGGCAGACCACCGGCACCATCGATCGTTTCAGAAGAAAGATAGATCCCGTTAACTCGAACTTCAACGCGTAAGATCATGTCCGGCTCTTTCATCTTGACTTTGATCCCTGGGACCGTCTTTAAGATGTGGCCCCCCAACATATCATTTAATTCGTTGGTATCATATTGGAAGTTATGATCAGAGCGACGCGTGTTGATCTTAAACGTCATACCTTCGTGGAACTGTTCAGCCACCATTTGTGTTGCGACCTTTTTAACTTCTTCGACATCACGAGCGACCCGGATCGAAGGTGAGAAGTTTTGGATCCCAAAAACTTGTTTCAAACGTTCCATGACTTTAGTCGAGTCTTCACCGTTTAATTGGATGTGCATCCGATCACGATGAGCTTTGACCACTAATTTTGGAAAATCATGCATTGCTTGTCGAACATTGAAACCTAAGCGATCGATAAAGTTACGTCGGTTTTTACCCTTAGTTGAAAGTTCGCCATAACGAACCATAATTTCTGTATATTGCATCTTGCTTCCTTTCTGTTTTTACGAATTGATCTTTAAAAATTTTTGATAGATATCATCGAAGATCTGATTAAATTTATCTGCTTCAGACAGCGTATTATTTTCATCTAGACTGACACGGACAGCCGATGTGGCGATCTTATCATCGACTTGCATTGCGTGTAAGGTCGATGAAACTTGGCCTTTTTTAGATGAACAAGCACTCGTCGTTGAGATAAAGACGCCTTGATCTTCAAACGCATGGACGATCGTTTCGCCACGTACGCCTGCGATCGCAAAGCATAAGATATGTGGCGCAAACTTATCATCTAGCTGTGAAAAGAGCGTTACTTTATCAAACGCTTGTAAATGCTCAAAGATCTTTTGCCGGATCGCCTGCTCATGGGCGACATTTTTTGTTTCATTTTCCAGCAATAAGCGTAAGGCTTTAGCCATTGCAGCGATCGCCGGAAGATTCTCTGTACTACTGCGTAAATTCTTCTCTTGGCCACCACCAGATAAAAGTGGCGCTAATTTTCGTCCGGATTTCTTATACAAGAAACCAACGCCACGTGGAGCGTGGAATTTATGCCCTGAAAAAGTCACTAGATCGACTCTTTCATCCATGATCAGATCCGTTAAACCTTTACCTACCGCTTGAACTGCATCGACATGAAAATGAACTTTAGGATGATCAGCCAAGACTTGAGCGATCTCTTTTATCGGTTGGATCGTGCCGACTTCGTTGTTGACCGCCATAACTGATACTAAGATCGTATCCTTACGTAAAGCTTGTTTTAGCTCTTCAACCGATACTCTGCCATTTTCATCAACTGGTAGATATGTGACTTCAAAGCCTAACTTTTCAAGTTGCTTCATCGAATTGAGCACCGCTGGATGTTCAACTTGTGTCGTGATCAAATGTTTACCATAGATCCCTTTTTCGAGCGCTGTGCCTTTGATCGCCCAGTTGTCGCCTTCTGTGCCCCCACTAGTAAAAAAGATCTCTTCTTTTTGACATCCAAGGAGTTCTGCGATCTGCGCCCGAGATTGTTCAAGTAGATTATAGGCATTTTCACCCATCTTGTGTAACGAGGAAGGATTGCCCCAGATCGCTTCGCTGACTTTTGTATAGGTCGTTAAAACTTCTGGGTGAACTTTTGTCGTTGCACTGTTATCAAAATATATCATGCTGACCCCTCTTTAATAATTTAACTTACTTATTGTAATTTATAATCACAAAAAGTACAAATTAATTTGCCATTACAAATTATAAGGACTAAAGCTTAGTTGTGCAACTTAGCTTTAGTCCTTAGTAAATATTTAGATGACTTCGCGGCGATTATTTCCCGCCTTATAGTCATTTTCAATCCGTTTATAACATCCCGGTTCAACTGTCTCAAGTGCCTCAGAGATCACATCTAAAGCTCCCATATAGTCATAATTCTTGTTGAAAAGCTCGACTGCATGGGCATAGGCAGATGCAACTTCTGGATATCGTGTCCGATAGCGGTTGGAATATTGTAACATCGCTTCGGTCAAAGTTGAACTATCGATGATCTCTTGGGTCTTTTGTGCCAAAACATCAAGATCTGATTGCGTATTGATCAGATCACGCGCGATCTGTTCCATATCGATCTGGATCTTATTCAAGTCTTGATCCAAACTTTCGATCTCACGTCCGACTTTAAAGAAGTACTCAATGTAATCACTTGGCAAGCCGGGTAAATTCAAGATCTCTATCTCGCGCTTCAAACGGTGGATATCGTTATCAAAGCCTTGGACCGCTGCTTGGGCTTCTTTTTCTTCTTCAAAGAGATCAGCCACACTTTCACCGATCTCTTTTTGCTTGAGTTCGATCTTCTTTAAAGCTTCCAGATCAGCCGTTTGTTGTTCCAAAACTTCGGAATAAACGATCACATCTTTTGGCTTAGCTTGCATATAAGCGGTAAAATTCTTGTCGATCTTCTTTAATTGTTCATTCAACGCATGCGCTTCTTCCATTTCATTATGGTTGAGCGTATAATTTTGGCTCAAGCGATCCAGTTCGATCAATAATTCTTTTTCTTGATGCTTGGCATGTTCGATAAAGTCAGCTAGATGTTTTTCTTGCCGTGTCACTTTAAGCTTAGCGTTATACTCATTTTCCATGATCTCATAGGCTTCATCGATCATATCGGCGATCTGTTGGTCAAGGGCTTCAGCTTTAGGTACATCAGCTTGTTTTAAGTTAGCTTCATTTTCTTTGCACTTTTGTTCGATCGCTTCCAAGTGCTTGGCTAGATCCTTTTTAAAGCCATATTTCTCAGCTTGCAATTTGGAATAGCCAGCTTTTAATTCCTGCAACTGTTCTGGGAAAATATTCTTTAAATTGCGATAGATCGGTGGCAATTTCTTTAGCGCGATCTTCAATAAACGTGTTTGTTGCTTGAGCTTTTCTAAAAGTTCACTTGATTTGGCATAGTCGCCTTCTTCAGTCACCTTAGAATACTCGTCAAAATCTTTTTCTAATGTCGCTAATTCTTTTTCTAACTCATCGATACTTGGCCCGTAAGAGAAATTCTTTGCCAATAAAGTCTTTCTGATCTTTTGGTACTCTTCTTTGAGTTCGCCGATCGCTTTTTTGTGGATCTCAGCCGTCTGTTTGATCTCAGCTAACTCAAGCTTTAATTGCTCATATTGTTGTTGGGCTTTAGCTACCTGAGCTTCATTTTGCTTGAGCTCTCCGTTGATCTTCCAAAAGCGGTACTGCTCTAATTCAGCTTGCAACTTGTTCAAATACTCTGAGATCTCAGGTAATTGTTGGTTCACCAAAGCATAATAGGAGTGTTCTACCGCTTCAAATTCACTTAGACTATCTCCTGATAAGGTCATTTTTTTAACTTCCTCGAGTTCCTTCTCAAGCGGTGAGTCGAGGATCTCTTCTATGCTACTTTTAGCTTTTGTGATCCGTTCTTCAAATGAACGTTGAAAGAAAAGTACGCTTGCATAGATTGCGACTGCAACTAATACAATTGTAACTAAAACTACTACCATCTGATGTCCCATCCTTTAAATTGCTAGCTTAAACTTTATCACTTGCCAGAATCGGCAATTACGTATAAAATCTAAAGCTAATTATATCATAGTTACTGATATTGATACACTATAAACGCTACAATCGACACGGAGGAAATAAAATGTCTATTTTAAGTGCACAAATCGATGCTTTATTGGAAAATGAAACGAACCGGACCGCAAATCTCGCCAACGCTTCAGCTTTGTTGAACGATACACTGGAAAATATCAACTGGGTCGGCTTTTATCTCTACGATGAAACGACTGACCAGCTTGATCTAGGACCTTTCCAAGGTAAAGTTGCTTGCATGCATATCAAAAACGGAGCAGGTGTCTGTGGTACTGCCTTTCAAGCAGGTAAAGTTTTACGCGTCGCTAATGTCCATGAATTTGCGGGTCATATCGCCTGTGATTCGGCTTCAAATTCAGAGATCGTCTTACCTTTGATCAAAGACGGGAAAAAAATCGGCGTTTTAGATATCGATTCGCCTGAATTAGATCGTTTCAGCGCTGAAGATGAAGCTTTGTTAAGTGAATTTGTCGAAACGCTATGTAAACATCTCTAAAATGGAGGAAAGTATGGAAAAACATCTAACTGGTTTTACCAATATCCAAAAACTCGACCCTGAGATCTTGGTCGATCTAAAGTACGCTACGCCTGATAACTTTACTGGGCAAGTCATCTATGATTTCACCACGGCAATCGCTCGCACTGGAACAGCTCATAAGTTGGCTAAAGCTAGTGAACTTGTCAAAGCACAAGGTTACCGCCTCAAAGTCTGGGATGCTTACCGCCCCGTCTCAGCCCAAAAGCGACTCTTTGAAGTCTACCCTGACCCCAATTTTGTGGCCGAACCTGATCCAAATTTCAGTCATCAAAAAGGCGTGACCTTTGATCTGACTTTAACCGATCTTGAAGGCAATGATATGCCGATGCAAACTGCCTTTGACGACTTTTCTGCAGCGGCTTTTCGTAACGCTAAACGGACCGCTGAACAAGAAAAATACTACACCATCCTAAACGATGCGATGACGCAAGCTGGCTTCGTGGGTTATGAAAATGAATGGTGGGATTATCGCGATAGTCAAATGGACGAATACGGCCCCTTGACTGCCGATCCAAACGACTATTAAATGATCATATAAAATAACGAAGGGTCCGCCACGATATGATGTGGCGAACCCTTGTTGTTTATGGTTGCAATAATTTAGCAAAAACTTCTTGCGTCATATCTGGGACCACTCGTTGTCTGTGCAATTCATAAAGCCCCTGTTCTGCGTTAGCTAGGCCTGGCTTAGTCGTCAAAGCCAGCTTGTAGCCACTTTCCTTAGCTACTTTTGGTGAAACTTCATTGTAACGTCCTACAGGATAGACCAATAGATCTGGTTTTTGATGTAGATCTTGTTTCAACCAAGTCCGTGAAGCTTGCATCTCTTCTCTTTGGCCAGCTTCATCGAGGCGATTCAATTCTTGGTGATTTTGAGTATGGCTAACAAAACTCACCCACTTGCTCTTCTTCATTTCCTTGACCTGTTTTAATGTCAGCATCCCTTGGGTGTCGACTTTACTTGTGATCAAGCCGATCGTTGCATGGATATGATACTTCTTCAAAAGTGGATAAGCCGCGGTATAGTTATTTTCATACCCGTCATCAAAAGTCACCATGACCAGTTTCTTGTGCTTTTTGGGTACCTTATTTTGCGCCAAGATCTTATACGCTTCAGCTGGTGTGACTGTATAGTAGTCCTGCTCATGTAAATATTTCAACTATTGCTCTAACTGCTCAGGCGGTACACACAAACCATTACCCGGCTTATTTTCCACACTGTGATACATCAAGATCGGCAAATTGACCGGCGCACTGGCCTTCTCCCATTTAACGGTATGTTTTTTGCTGGCAAACTCGGTCTGAGTCAACAATGCTCCCCCTAATACGAGTGCTAAGCTCAATAAAATAAGACGTTTAAATATTTTTATCCCCCAATATATTAATAATATCGACTAATATTATACTCTATTTGCATAAAAATAACTGATTTATTTTTACTTGACACTAGTCTTGATAATTGCTACAATAGCGTTTGTGTAAAATAATGCAGCAGTGAGCGGTAAGCTCGTCAACATTTTATTGCCAGTTTGGTTCGCCAAGTACCCCTTCGGCTGCAAGGGTGAAAGTCGCAAAATAAAATGCACGAATACTAAACTCACACATTATTTTACTCCAAACAAAATATTGGAGGAATTTTTAATGTCTCGTTATACAGGTCCTTCCTGGAAAGTTTCCCGTCGTTTAGGGATCTCTCTTTCAGGTACAGGTAAAGAATTAGCTCGTCGTCCATACGCACCAGGCCAACATGGTCAAAACAACCGTCGTAAGTTGTCTGAATACGGTTTGCAATTGCGTGAAAAGCAAAAGCTTCGTATGACATACGGTTTATCTGAACGCCAATTTGCTAACCTTTTCTTAAAGGCTGGTAAGATCCGCGAAGGTAAGCACGGTGACAACTTCATGGTATTGTTGGAACGTCGTTTGGATAACGTTGTTTACCGTTTAGGTTTGGCTACAACTCGTCGCCAAGCTCGTCAATTGGTAAACCACGGTCACATCACAGTTGATGGCAAGCGCGTGGATATCCCTTCATACGAAGTAAAACCAGGCCAAGTTATCTCCTTGCGTGAACGTTCAAAAGACTTGAAAGTTGTTAAAGAAGCTTTGGAAGCAATCGTTGGTCGTGTACCATTTGTTTCCTTTGACGAAAACACAATGGAAGGTTCATTAGTTCGTTTACCAGAACGTGACGAACTCGATGCAAACATCGACGAATCACTCGTTGTTGAATACTACAACAAACTTTAATATCAATTTTGATATTATTTCAGAGCTCAGTTTTGACTGGGCTCTTTTTATTTTACTTAAAAATCTGCTATACTTTATCATAGAAAGGTGGTTAAAAGATGAGTGGATCAGATGAACTGCAAAATCACATGAATAAAGGGATGTATGGTACACCCCAACTCAAACCTGATGAAAAGCGCAAATATCTTGGGACCTTCCGTGAACGGGTCGAACTAACTTTGACCTTTGAACAGATCAAAGATCCCGAATATCTCGCTGATCTCAAGCAGGAATTGACCCTCCATCCCGAACTACACGTCATCATCAATGGTCAAGTAGAAAATCCACTTCTAAGTGAGTTGATGCAGCTCGCCCAAGAAGCAAATGTTACCTTCACATGTAACACTGATCAAACGTTGCATCATGGACCAAAAGATCTAGCGGTCGTTGTCTGTGATAAAAACACTGCACTACATGTTGAAGAAGTTGACGTCGCCAAGCGTTACCCTAAAACAACGAAAGCAGAAGAAAAGCCCGAACATAAAAAATCCCCACTTGAACGTCTGCATAAATTATTTGAATAAACAACAAAAGAGGCTGTGACAAAACATTATGTTGTCACAGCCTCTTTTGGCTATTTAAATTGGGCGATCACTTTTTGTGCGATCGGTTGTTTTTCTGTCTGTAATAAGACATATTCATTCAAAGCTAATGCCGGATAAGCATGCGCATTTAAGAAGGTCAATTGCGCTTGTTCCGTGTATGGTTGATAGATGTTTGGAATGATGATGTCTAAAGCCCCATCGTGGAGTTGCAAAGCCTCAGCTAAACGCTTGATCTCAGTCAAATATGAACTATCGACTTCATCTAAGACCTCATAAGCCTGCAAACCAGTATTAAACGTCGCATCATAACGCAAGAGGACTTGGATCCCACGTGGAATGACACTTTCTAGTTTCAATCCTTGTGCTTTTAAGGTCTCACGTTCGACCTCACCTAGCGTGATCGTCTCAAATTCAGCTCGGGCCCGCGCATTTTTACGGTTGATCAATTCCTTTAAAGTTGAACGTCCATCCCCAACGACATTAGCTGGAATGCGCTCAACTAAACTTATGATCTCATCATTGACGACTAAGGCACGGTAGACTGAACCTTGAACAACTTGCTCGATCATAACTTGTGTGGTCTCTTTGGCTTGCTCTTCAAAAGCACGGGTCAATTCCGCTTGGGTTGGCGGTAACCTAAACAACTGTGTCTGCGCTTTGGAATCTCCGACCGCATTTTTGACGATCACAGCTTTCCCCTTCAGCGTTGGATACAGTTGCTTGAGTTCTTGGCGGTTATTGACGATCCAAGCTTGTGACGTATTGACTGCCTGTCCACTGAGATATTGCTTAGCCAACTGCTTTTGTTGCCAGAGTTCAGTCATGATCGCACTTTCTCTTGTCGTCTGGATCCCACGTTTGAGCATTTTGCCATTTACCTCGATGATTCCTTGACTTGGCATCACTTCTTGGTAACTAAGCCCTGAAATGATCGCTTCATCCAAGATCGTTTGCGTATTTTTATCTCGACTTGGTTCTTTTAATAAGGCGGCTTCTTGGTAATTTTGCGCTAAAAAGACACCATAGTCAGCTAACGTTTCGTGTTTGCCCTGTGTTCTTAACAAACGCGCACTTGGAGTCTCAGCCGGCGTTTCTAGACGTTTCTTTAAAACATCAAAGGTCCCTTGCCACTTAGCATAACCAAATTTTTGCGCAAATCGGTCTAATTGTTTCAAGAAAGTATTAGCTTGGACGAAGATCTGGCTCTTGGCAAATGGATTCTCACGCGCCACTTCCTTAGCTAAACTTTCAGCAGCTTGAAGATCACTTGGTGTCGTCGTGCTTTCATTCAATAAGAAATAACCTGCCATCACTTCAAGTAAGCGCAACTGGTGGGCAGTAACACCATTTTCGTGGAATGGATCAAAGTCTAAGAGGTCAAATTCCATATAGTGAACACCTTTAGTTTGCATCTCACTTGGTTCTTGATAAGTCCCACTGAGTTTGATCCCAGTATCAGCTAGCTTAGCTTGAGCAGCTACACTGCGCTTAGGTGATACTTGGCTCTCACTTGCTTTTGTCCCCCAGGCATAAGGAGTCGCGCCAAATAAATAGATCAAAAATGCTTTTTTTAGGCTAAATTCTTCCAATAATTTGTGGTAGACTTGATTTCTAAAAGTCACATACGAGATCTTTGATTTACTGAATTTAGCGGCATAGAGTTCAGTGAATAGCTGTTCGGGCAAAGCTAAGCGGATCTTGCTTCCGACACCCTTAGCTAAACTTGCATGTAGTTTTTCCGAAAATGGCCACAATACGACTTGGCTACCTAACCGTTTGCGTAAAGCTTGGCCTTGCAATTCCATGTCGGTCAAAGCACTCTCTAACGAAAGATTGGCTTTTGTTTTTAGTGTCAACTGTGCCTCTTGGACGGTGACATATTCATTTTTAGTTCCAACTAAGGGCAGTGCTTGCGTATTTAAATTTTTTTGTCTATCTAAGATCTGCCAGCGCCGGATCACTTGAAATGTGAAAGCATGCAACGCTTCTGTCAGATCTGAATCAATAATTTGATCACCAATTTCATCAAATTTCATCTTGTTCATCCTTTACAGTTCTCATTTTTACCATTATAACAAATCCCTTGCCGTCCTGCGATCGCTATTTGCTTGTCAGTTGGTGTCGGTTTGCTATAATACTACTATTAAGCAAACGAAAGGATGAGTGTTTTTGAAACCATTAGCCTATCGGATGCGTCCGAAAAAACTCGAAGATATCGTGGGACAACAACACCTTGTCGCCCCCGGGAAGATCTTAGCTCGGATGGTCTCAGCTAAATTATTGTCTTCGATGATCTTATATGGACCACCAGGGACCGGCAAAACTAGTATTGCTAGCGCGATCGCCGGTTCGACTAAATACGCATTTCGCATGCTAAATGCCGCTACCGACTCGAAAAAAGAACTCGAAATGGTTGCTGAAGAAGCCAAGATCAGTGGGACTGTGATCTTACTACTCGATGAGATCCACCGCTTAACTAAACCAAAACAAGATTTCCTCTTACCCCATTTGGAAAAAGGCAGTATCATCTTGATCGGCGCCACGACCGAAAATCCCTATATCACGATCAACCCGGCGATCCGCAGTCGCACTCAGATCTTTGAAGTCAAACCCTTGACCGAAGCTGATATTGGCCAAGCAATCGACCGGGCCCTCACCGATAAAGAAAATGGGCTGGGCGAGCAAAATGTCGTGCTGACCGGCGAAGCCCGCCTGCATTTGACCCGTGTTACCCATGGTGATCTGCGCAGTGCGTTAAATGGGCTGGAATTGGCGGTAATGTCAACAGAGCCCGATGATTCGGGAGTGCTCACGATCGATCTACCAACGATCGAAGAATGCGTCCAACGGAAAGTCTTGGTGCAAGATAAAGATGGCGATGCCCATTATGACGTGATCTCGGCGTTTCAAAAATCGATCCGTGGTTCAGATACGGATGCCGCTTTGCATTACATGGCACGCCTCCTTGAAGCGGGCGATCTACCTTCAGTCATCCGACGCTTACTGACGATCGCTTATGAAGATATTGGCCTCGCCAATCCCAACGCCTGTGCCCATGCGGTCCAAGCGATCACAGCTGCCGAAAAGATCGGATTGCCCGAAGCCAGGATCCCCCTAGCCCAAGCCGTGATCGAACTTTGTCTTTCACCTAAATCAAACTCGGCGATCATGGCGATCGATGCCGCTTTAGCCGATGTTAGAGCCGGCAACTACGGGGATGTGCCCGATCATTTACGGGATGCGCATTACCAAGGTGCTAAAAAATTAGGTCGTGGAATTGGATATAAATATCCTCACGATCACCCGCACGGCTGGGTAAAACAACAATATCTCCCTGATAAGCTTAAAACTAAGCACTATTATGCACCTAAAGAAAACAGTCGTTATGAGAAAGCCTTGCAAGAACAGTATGAGCGTTTGAACAAATTTAAAAGCTAAAATTTTTGATAACGCTTCATTTGGTTTCATTGCATTCCTAAAAAAAATGTGCTACTATGATAATGAACTTCTGAGATGTACGCGTTATCCTATAAATGTAAGGTTGACCGAACAACTTTAATTTTTGTTATTCGCAATGTCTAATAGCTGGCAGACCTTTACTGGGAGTCAAAAGTTAGACTAGGGATACACATTTTCCTGCTTACACGCGGGTTCAACTACAAGGATGATTAACGGCATTATCGGATATTCTAAAGTTAAAAGCTTTGGATAGCGGTTGGGATTTTATCTTGACCGCTATCTTTATTTAGAGAAAGGAATTTTTGTCACGTGAAAGAAATGTTAACTTTAGGTCTAACGCTCGTTTTAGGCTTGATCTTATTTTACATGGGCTTTTATCTCTTCACCCACCGCACTAAAACGCTCTTTGGTGTCTTTTCTCCAAAGGATGATCCGGCCCTAAAAAAAGCCATGACATTATGGGCATATATCTTAACGATCTTGGGTGTTTTAACGATCATCGCTGCTTTCTTAGGCATCCTCGCCTTTCAGATCACGATGCTCATTTTGGATGCGATCTTGGTCTTTATCATGTCGATCTTAATGCCGACATACTTACGCATGCCGTAGTTGTTCTTGCTTTCATTTTTCAAATAAATAAAGTAAAATAGAATTGATAAAGAAGAAAGGGTGATCCTGATGTTACAAAGATATAAAAACATTCTTGTGCCGGTCGATGGCTCACATGAATCTGAATTGGCGTTCAAGAAAGCTGTTGCGGTCGCTAAGCGTAACGGTGACGATACTAGTTTGTATTTGGTCCATGTAGTTGATACTCGTGCATTCCAAAATATCTCCAGTTTCGATACAGCAATGGTCGAACAAGTGACTGAAACTGCGAAAAAGACAATGGAAGGTTACGCAAATCAAGCTAAAGAACAAGGTCTTAAGAACATTTCTTATTCAGTAGAGTATGGTGCTCCAAAGGCAGTTATTGCTAAGGATCTTCCTGAAGAAAAAAATATCGATCTCATCATGATCGGGGCAACTGGTTTAAATGCCGTTGAACGTCTCTTGATCGGTTCGGTAACTGAATACGTGACCCGCACAGCTGATTGCGATGTTTTAGTAGTCAGAACAGACTTAGAAAACAAACCTGCGCTCAACAAAAAAGACAAGAAATAATAATATTTAAGCTTCGTTATCCCAAACCTGGGACAACGAAGCTTTTTTCTTTATGCCTGGCAACCAACCAAATGATCATTGACCAACCCTGCTGCTTGCATCAGTGAATAGACTGTCGTTGGTCCTAAAAATCTAAACCCCTGCCTTTTTAATTTTTTAGCTAACTCAAGCGAAGTTTCCGTCTTAGCAGGAACCTGTTCTGGTTTGGTAAAGTAGTTGATACATGGCTCATAGTCAACTGTCTGCCACAATAGCTCATCTAAACTCGAGCCTGCTTGTTCTAACTGACAGACGACTTTGGCATTATTGATGATCGCTTCTAGCTTCAAACGATTACGAATGATGCGTTCATCTTGCAGTAAGCGTGTGACATCGGTTTGATCCATCTGACTGACCTTTTGGATATCAAAATCATAAAAGACTTCTCGCAAAGCAGACCGTTTGTTCAAGACAGTTTGCCAACTCAGTCCGGCTTGCATCAACTCTAAACTCATCAATTCAAATAATTTTTGCTCATCATATTCGGGACGACCCCATTCTTTATCATGATAAGCTTGCATTTTGGGGTCACTATCCGCCCAATCACAGCGTGGCATTAGATCATCCCCTTTAGATATAATTTTAGATTGGCTTTCAAATATGTTTTTGAACTGCGATCAGCTAAACTTTTTTCGATCTTACTTGGTTCATCGGTGATCACACCATCAGCCCCCAAGACCCAAGCCATCAAAGCTTGTTTAGGCGAGTTGATCGTCCAAAGATAGACTTTTTTTCCGTTAGCATGCGCTGTTTGGATAAAGTTTTTAGTTGCTGTCTTATATTCAAGTGAATAAAAATCTGCCTTATTTTCAGCCAAACTAAAGAGATTGAATGGCAAAATATAACCCGCCTGCATTTTAGGAAGGCGTTGTTTTAATTCATTGATCGCAGCTAGGTCCATCGAATGAACAGCATCTCTTTTAGCTAGCTTTTTCCCATATAATTCACAAAAATACTCACTAAATTTTTTCCCTGTCCCTTGATTGATCTTTAATTCTACTAAGAGTGGTTGCTTTAGTTTTTGAGCTTGCTTCAAATAGCTGTCAAAACTGGTCACATAAGCCACATGTCCGTTCTCTTTAAGCTTGACTTGGGTCAGTTGTTCTAAGGAATTATCAGCGATCACTAAGTTCTTATGCGCTAATTTACGGAGATTTTCATCATGGCTCACCACAAACCGACGATCAGCGGTCTCTTGGATATCCAATTCAACATAAGCTGGTTTGGCGGCGTGCGTTGTCTTATCCAAGGCAGGTAACGTATTTTGAACCCCATTTTTACCATCGACTCCACGGTGTGAGATCACGAGAGGTAGTGTGCCCGGATCAACATTTAACGCTTTATGTGCCAAATTTACCTGGATCCCCAATGCTAAAAGCACTAAAACTCCTGCCCCCCACTTTTTCCAATTAGCTGGTAAAGCAACAGCTGGCCTACTTATCAGCTCACTTTTAATGCTCCAAAAGACTAGGCTCAATAATAAGATCTGTTTGAGCGTCCAAAAACTAACCGCATAGATGATGGCTACGCTTTGAGTAGTTACCAAAGTTGTTGCCCATAGCCCTAATAGATCAACGCCCCAAAGACTTGCCCCACCTAATACAATATATTTAGCATAATGCCAAAAATGGTGCTTGGTCTTAGAAAAACTCTGCTTGAGTGTCTCCTTAAGTGAAGCTGAGGTGGTAAAGTACGGGATGATCCCCAAAAATGAACGCAAAGCTAGATAATAGAGCACTAAAAAGATCAGCAGCCCTATCCCCAGTATGATCCGCCGATTGGTAAAGATCCAAGCACTGAGCGGTAGCGAAAGGGCTACTTGATTCAAGCGCTCTAAACTAAAACTTAGTGCACTGAAAGGTAACCATAAAAACAACAAAATAACGATATAAAATAATTTGGCTAAATAGTTCTTCCCGGTTTGTTTCGTCAAAGTTGTCGCTAAAAGTGGCAAGAGTATGAGACTCACAAGACCAAAGATCGGCCAGCGCAACATCAAACTATTCAAAAATACAATAATACAACCTAGGATCACTAAATTTTGATCCAATTTTTTCAAAATTTCTCACCCCACAAAAAAAGGATACGGCAAAACCGCATCCTCTTGTCAAATATAACGATTATTTCTTATCTTCGTCTGTTAAAAGACCTGCACCAAGCTTTTCAGAACCTAATTCTTGGAAGTCATAGTGTAACTTAGCATTGTCATCGAATTCAGCGATCGCTAAACGGATCAATTCATCGATCAAGGCCTTGTAGTTGATACCAGAAACAGCCCAAAGTTGTGGATATAATGAAATGTTGGTGAACCCTGGTAAGGTATTAACTTCACCAAAGTAAGGAACATTGTTTTCATCAACTAAGAAGTCCATCCGAGCCATACCACGGTTGTCTAATACGCGGAAAGCATCTAAGGACATTTGTTGGATCTCTTTTGTTAGATCTTCTGGTAATTCAACTGGAATTTCAAAGACCACGCCTGAAGCATCCACGAATTTGTTGTTGTAATCGTAGAAGTCATCACCTTCAGGAACTACAACTGCACCTAATTTAGATGCCTTAGCTTCACGGTTACCCAATACGGAACATTCAACTTCACGTGGGCTATTGATCGTTTCTTCGATCAAGACCTTGTAATCATAACGAAAAGCATCATCTAAAGCTGCTTCAAAATCTTCTTTGTTAGCAACTTTGTGGATCCCAACGGAAGAACCTTGGCGTGCTGGTTTGATGAATAATGTTTCACCTAATTTGGCAGCACATTCTTCGTATGGATGATCAGCACGTGTTTCTGGTGTGACCACCACATATTTAGTATTGCGGATCCCATGTAAAGTCAAGAGTTGCTTAGTCAAGTCCTTATCAAAGGAAACACCTGAAGAAGCGATCCCACTACCGATATAAGGTTTGTTCAATAAACGGAACAAGCCTTGGACAGTACCGTCTTCACCCATGTTACCGTGGATAACTGGGTAGAAAAGATCAACATCTTTAACTTCTGAAAGATTTTGTAAGTTAGCTAATGGGTTGGAAAAATCAACATCTTTGATCGCTTCGGCAACCACTTCATCTTCCACAGCACCATTAAAAATCTTCATTGAGTCTTCGTTGCCAAGTAAGAAACCATCCTTAGTGAACATGAAGACTGAAACTTCATATTTGTCCTTATCTAATGCGTCGTAAACTGTGTGTGCGGAACGCTTTGAAACATCGTGTTCAGATGAGTTTCCGCCAAAAAGCAATGCAATGTGCAATTTTTTATCTGCCATAATGGTATATCCATCCTCTTATATATAATATTATTATACGGCTTTTTATTGTCCACAAATCAGCCATAACAGCGGTCTTTTTGTCTCCAATAACTAAGAAAATGATACCACGAAAAGCCTTTTCTTGTCATGTATTTAAGAAAAAAATAACTCAGTACGTAAAATACGCTCACAATTCAAGGACAGCCGTGCCCTGTTTGATAGTTTCGAACATTTCATGAGCCATTTGACCAAATTTTTGCTTTTCATGGGTCAAGTGAAATTCCAAAATGTCCAAAGCACACCAGAATAAAAGGCAATGTTGCAGACTATAATTCGGGATCTCAAGTTCTTTTTGACTGCGATAACCGGCGATAAATTCATTTCGCAGATCAAGTTCTTTAACTTCATTGAAGAAAAACTTGATCAGATCCTCGTAAGCCACTCCCATATGAGCCCGTTCAAAATCGATCAACACTTCATGATCACCATATAGCATCAAGTTACGGATACTAAAATCACCGTGCAAAACGACTTTGGGCAATAGATCATAGTCTGTATCAGCTGGAGCTAAGTCTTCTTCTAAGAGCGAAAAGACCTCATTAACTTCAGTTTCATACGCCGTACCAACAAATTTAGCCACCTGCTCTTCCAAACGTTGTGACAATACACGTTTATCATCAGGCACAGCAACTTCTCCGGTCAATCCAGCATGGAACAGCGCTAATTTTTCGCCAAATTGATAGGCTTTAGCCGGCGTTAGATCTTCTTTTTCAACGTCATTCATCACTCGATCCTTCAAAACGATAACGTAATTATCCTCATAGATCACATTATCAAGGTAAATATCTGGACAATAGACTTGATTTACATGTTGCTCTGCATAAAACTTGTCTTTGTCCTTGAAGATCTTAACGAATAGATCACACGCAAATCGCTCACTGTGACCTGTCAAATGCTTGTTTCCCGCTACATCATGGATCGTTTCCAGATCAGCTTGATAGTATTCATTTAAAAAATCGATCAACATTAATCTCGCATCCCTTTTCTCATTACTACTACCGCCTATTATACTTATTCATTGCTGGTACGTCCATAATCTGCTAAAAGACTATTCCGTAGTTTCAAGGATCGCTTGCGTCAATGATGCAGAGAAATTAACACCCAATTTTTTGCCACGCTCATCTACCCATTTAGGAATAGATAGTTTTTTCTTAACTAATTTATCTTTTTCAAAATACTGGCTGACATCAACAGCCACTAACGTCACAAATTCTGATTCCTTATGCTTTATCATATTTATCGGAGAAGGCGCATTAAATTTTTCACCATTTTGGATAAATTCAGACAACATTATTCCTAAAACTTCACTTGCCATTTCTAAGCCAAGTGGAAGATCATTTTCAGAAATCCCGGTATAGACCCCTTCTAGATTGGGAAATTCAATATAGTATCCCCCGTTTTCTTCAGCTCTAAAAATCGCTGGATAGGCCATCATAAGCTTTTTAGACATCGGCTTTCCTCCTTTACTACTATGTACAGAAACACCCAATCTGCACTTCTTTAAATCATGCTTTCTAAGAAATTTCAGCATTTCTTTACCGGTAAGTGGCATCGATATCCCTCTCTAAGCATATTTTAGAACTTAGCAATACATATTGTAAATTACTATATCTAAGCCTATTTTTACATCTTATACCTGATTCACCCTTGCAACTTATCTTTAGTTAGGATATTCTTTGTAGGTATGATTATTTTATGTAAAAAGGAAGGTTTATTTTCATGGACAACACACAGACACACGGAAAATATATCAGTTGGCCGATCTTGACATTGATGGCTTTTGTGACCGTCATCGGATTTGATGATATTATGTATAACTTTAAAAACCAAGGTATGACAGTTATCACATCTTGGGTCTTGATGCTTTTCTTGTATGTTATTCCCTATTCTCTAATGGTCGGACAACTCGGCTCGGTCTTCAATAAAGAAGGTGGCGGGCTTAGCTCTTGGATCCGCGGAACTAATGGTGAATTTCTTGGTTACTTTACTGCTTGGACTTATTGGGCTGCTTCAGTGCCTTATGTCGTTGACTCAGCTAACTCAGTCGTCGTTGGCTTTGGTTGGGCGTTTACTGGTTCGGACAAATTCCAAGACACCATGTCAAATGCACAATTTACTCTTTGGACTTTTATTATTTTCATTATCTTTATCATCATTCAACGGCGCTTAGCTAACTCAATGGAATTTCTAAGCGTTGTCGGTGGGGGCATGATGTTTGTCATGACGATCCTCTTTGTTGTTTTAGCCTTTGTTGGCTTAGCTAAAAATGGTGGGCATATGGCAACACAACCGATGAATGTACATACGATCATTCCTAATTTTGATCTGAAATATTGGACGACTGTCGGGATGTTGATCTACGCCGTTAACGGGAGCGAATTGATCGCACCATACGTAACACAAATGCGTAAACCACAGCGGGAATTCCCGAAAGCGATGATCGCCTTAGCTATTATGACAGCCTTTCTAACGATCTTTGGTTCTTTTGCCTTGGGGATCTACTTTAACGCTTATCACTTGCCAAATGACCTTAAAATGAATGGTTCCTACTATGCTTTCCAAGCTTTGGGCGAACAATTTGGGCTAGGCGATGTCTTCATGTATGTCTACGCTTGGACTTCGGTCGTTTACATGTGTGCTTTGTTAGCGGTGCTACTGGATGCAATGACACGGATGTTGATCTCAGATACTGGTGATAAATACATGCCTGAATTCTTACGTAAGACGACCAAAGATGGGCTTCCGATCAACGGTTACATTTTGACCTGTACGCTATGTGCCTTCATCATGTTCTTGGGTGTATTCTTACCTGAGATGAACGACGTCTTCAACTGGCTTTTGAACTTAAACGGGATCATCTCACCTGGGGTAACTTGCTGGATCTTCTACGCTTTCATGCGGATCCGCAAAAACTCCAGCAAATATCCATCCCAATATGTCTTCATCAAAAATGATAAATTGGCATATCTTGTTGGACTTTTATTGTTACTCGTTACAGCCTTGGCTACCCTACTTGGGGTCGCTCCACAAGACGTGGAACAATTTAGCCACACATGGTGGTACGAATTAGTCATCAATATCGTCTCGATCGTGGTCTTGATCGGACTTGGCGCCTTGTTACCTTCGATCAGACGACGCGAGCTCAAGTATGGGACTGCTTTTGATCGGTCACAATGGTATCTAATGATCGCACTTGTTGTCTTCTCCGTAGTCTTTGATGTTTGGCTCGGCGGAACAAAGATTGCTTTGCGGTTAGTTTATATCATCATTGAAGTCGTGATAGCACTGGCTTTACTTGTCTTGATCGCACATAAAAAACCTAGTCAAAACTAGTTTCTTTCCCCTATTTAGTCCGTAGACTGAGTGGGGGATTTTTTGGTCTACACTTATAAGATACGCAAATTGAGCCAAAATACTTTTATGTAAATTCCCCTAAAATTCTCTCACAGAAACTTTATTTTGTTCGGTAAAGCTAGCTCTGAATAACACTACTAAAAAAGCTAATGAGTATTCACCAACTTTTTTTCTACGTCATTTTACCCCAAAATGACGTAGATAATTATTTTATGACGTAGATTTCTCGATAAAAAATAGCTTCCAGAGATTCAATCTCTCTGGAAGCTATAAACTATTATTCGGAAGTTCCTGTTTTTAATTTACTTGCGATCTGCTCTATAGTTGCACGCTGTTCGGCTGTCGAAAAGTAGCGTGATTTTAATTCAGCGATCGAAACCGTATGCTCAACTACACGGGCCGTTGCCGTAGATCTTCCACCACTGGTATCCTTGGTCCAGTACTTCATTTTATCACCGTCTTGTTGCAATAAGATCGTACTTGCCGATGTTCCTTGACCAATACCATAACGTCCCGAATCCTGCATATAATATAAATCTAAAAAGCCATTATCTGCTGCAACTTTTGCACCATTTATATCACCATCCCCATAACCAATGGCATACGTCATAACAGCTAATTCGTTAAATGATGGTTCACGCTCTTTTTCATCACTACTTGTAGTTGTATTTTCACCTGCGATCCTTTGGAAAGCTTCTCTAACATCTGCATTCTTAGTTTCTGTCACACGAACTTCACCTTCACGTGATTGATCAACTAAAGCTACAGGTTGACCATTATGAAATGCGAATAGATAGGTGATATGATTTGGCAACGGTGGTTGAGTCCCATCATGATTATAGATCGCTACGACATTATAATCATACGGCCCTTCACCAGTTGGACTATATCCTATCGAAAGTCTGGAGTTATTCATATAAACACCATTTCCGCTGAAAATATCCGGATAAGTTGTTCCAGTTGATGCTTTTAGTGAATTTTGTCCATCATATTTAGTATATGACTGTCCCATTTTTCCCTGCCAACTACTGATAAAGCTTTGTAACTGTGCATCCTTATCTGCATTCCAAGGTGTTGAACTTTGGGATTCACTAGCCTTTTTATCTAGTGTCGTACTACTTGCACTGCTACGTGAACTTTTGGAGCTACTACTATGTTTTACCTGAGATGATGATTCTACCTTTTTAGTCGGTTCACTTTTTTGAGCACAGGCAGTGAGCAACACCCCCACACTACAAAGTGATAAAATAACTGCTAATTTTTTCATAATTACTATTACCTCCTCTGCTTTACTACTATTATACTGTGATAATAATTTACTCATGTATATCTCTATCTCATTTTAATTATACCAAGGAACACATTCCAGTAAGATCACAACAATTAATTTATAGAGAGTATCCATATCAATCGTCATATCATATTCCCAATCCAATTTACCACTCCTATATTTTTTAATTGTCTCATGACTTAGATAATCATTTAAATTTACCATTGTAATATACCCTATTTTCTTTCACAACTTATTCGGGAAAAACAGGCAAAGATTTATTCGGGCATTAAAAAAAGTCACTCGGGTACTCCGAGTGGATTATAATAAAAAGACCTATAAAAGTAGCCACCTAAACTCCTCTTATAGATCTTCTTAAAGATTCTCACTTTTCACACTATCTCAATTGAAATCCATCACAAATTCAACAGATTCTTCCTAATTTGCAACAACTATACCTATAATCCCCTAACAGTTGCTACACTACTGAAAATCCCACACTTTTTATCCTACATTATTAATCACAATATTCCCCAATGAATCATCAAGCTCAACACTAGCTAAATCTCTAGCCAAATATCTCAATCACAAATTTTTAACCAATCTAACAAAATACTCTACTATCTCATTCACAACATTATTTTATCACACAACTATTTACGAATAAATAGTTCTTTTCAAAAAATACAAATATATTATTACAAACTAAAAAACTCCCCCAGGTTAAAGTACCCAGAGGAGAAAAGTTATTCAATTATGAACGTTTACGCCGTGAAACAATAGCTGTACCTAAAGCAGTTAGCGTTGTCATCATTCCTAAAACTACACCTGCTAGGCTATTCTTATCACCCATTTGTGGTAAGACGTTATTTTTCTTAGCCGGTTGTTGTTTTTCATTTCCAACCGTATGCACATTTAGCTTACGTGCTGGATTTTCACTTTGAGCTGCTTGATATGCTTTTTCAAAGTTCATCAATGTCATCTGTTCTTGCTTAGCCTTAGCTAGTTCTGCTTGAGCTTGTTGCTGCGTTTGCTTAGCGGAAGCAAGTTTTGCTTGGGCAGTTGCTAAATCAGCTTGTACTTTATTATAAGCAAGTACGGCTTGATCGTAAGCAGTTTGAGCTTGAGCTAAGTTCTTATCAGCGTTAAGCAGTGATTCGTAATGATTATTTGCTTTAGTAGCGTTAGTTTTGGCTGTTTCAAGGGCTTGTTTAGCTTCGGTCAACTTAGTTTGAAGCTCTTGTAGTTTAGCAGATTCAGTATCGAAAATCTTTTGAGCTTCGTCTTTTTGTGCTTGTGCTTGAGCCAAGTTAGTTTGAGCTGTAACTAAATTTTGTTGAGCTGTTACTAAAGCTTCTTGAAGTTCAGCTGGGTCTTGATCAGCTTGTTTTTGTGCTTCTTTTTGCGTACTTGTTGCCTTATTAAACGCATCCTTTGCTACTGCAAGTTGATTTTGAGCGTCTTTTAATTGACGTTCAGCGTTTAGATAATTGATGTTGGCGTCAGCTAAGTGGGAGTTAGCTTTTGTTTGTAACGCAACTAAGTTATCTAATTCGGCTTGTTTTTGCGCTAAAGTAGTTTGTGCTTGTTTGAGCGCTTCTTGTTTAGTAGCCGTATCTTTTAAGCTATCAGCATAAGCTTGTTTGGCTGAATCAAGTTTTGTTTGCGCTGTGGCTAAGTTTTGGTCAGCAGTTTGAAGGGCTGTTTTAGCTGTGGCAAGCGCTTGATCAGCGTTAGTTTGTTGTTTGAGTGCTTGATCATAAGCTGTTTGAGCGGTTTTTACTTGAGCGTTAGCGGTGTCGAGTTTTACTTGAGCTTGAGTCAAGGTATTAGTCAGCGATTGTAAGCGACTGGTTGCTTGATCAAATTCGGAACGTAAAGCAGTAGTATCATTTGTTGTATTTTGGAACAACGGTGTTTGATCAAATTTTGATTTGTCAGTGATCATACTTTGGGGAATAAAGATGAAGCGGGTTGATACATTGATGTCGTTTTTTCGATTAGGAAAATCGGGGTGAGACCAACCAAAGTATTGATCTTTATTTGTATTATTTTTAGCTTGTTTAATGAGATTTGGTGTGATCCCTAAGAGTGATTTACTTTCAAGTCCTACAAGATCATGATCATATAGAGGATTACCATTTCGATCTGTGACAGTTTGTCCGTTTGGTAGTAAAATGCCTAATGAAATATATTCGTTTAAATTATAAGCAAGCATACCTTTTACGTATGACATTTTCCATGGTAAGGATTGTGCTACGAAGTTAAAGAAGAATCCATATCGATCGATCAATAATTCATTTCGCAATTTTGAGTAATCTAATCCATATTTATTTGCAACATCTTTTGTTATATTAGCATTGGTTGTTGCAACTTCATTTTTTCCAAGTTGATTAGCAATATTAATGGCGTCTTGATTGACAATAACGTGTCCAACTTTATCACTAATGCCTAAAGCATCACGCATGGCGTTGATGATATCAGCTGTAAATTGTTCTAATTCTAGTAGTTGTTTATTGGTTAGATTTCCCACAAGTTGTTTTGACGAAGCATATAGTGGATGATTATTATGTTGTTCCATTAATTCTTCATCTTCAGATGATGGAATATAGTTTATTGATAAGGGTCCACCGTTGTTTTTAGTTTCAATTTTAGAATTTGATCCAGATCCTGTGATATCAGTATGTGGGAATCCATATTTTTTTGGATTTGTTAGTGCATCTTGAATAGCTTTAGCATCGTTATTGAGCGTTGTTTTATCAGCGTTAGCATATACATCGTTGACATACTTTTGAACAGCTTGTTTCAATTCATTTGTAACGTGAATTTGAACGTTGGTCTTAGTTGCTGTTTGGTTTGCTTGATTCAATTTGTTTTGTAAATCAGTGACAACGTTGGCTTGAGCTTGTTGTTTTGATTTAGCATGGTCAACAGCCTCTTGTAACAAGCTTTGCGTATCTTTAGCCGTAGCAAGATCTTCTTTTGCAGGTACGACAGCTTTATCGGCATTTTCTTTAGCAGTTTGTTTTTCGGTTAGATCTTTTTGAGCGTTTGCTTGAGCTGATTTCGCAGAATCAAAATCGGTTTGAGCTTGATCAAGTTCGGCTTTTGAACCTTTTGTATCAAGCGCTTTTTGTGCTGTGTCAACAGCATCTTTAGCAGTTGAGACTTCTGATTTCTTAGCTTCGACTTGTGAATCAGCTGTTGTTTTATTGGTGTTAGCATCAGCTAAGTTCTTTTGGGCTGTATCAAAATTAGTTTGAGCTTGATCGACACTGGTTTGTGCACTGTCAACGGCTTCTTTAGCTTGGTTAGCATCTTCAGTCAATTGCGGAAGCTTTTGTTCAGCTTCTTTTTACGCATCAACGTCATGTTGGGCTTGATCGACAGCGTGTTGTGCGTCTAATTCATCTTTTTGTGCTGTTTTTAAATCAGATGTTTTAGAATCTAAGTCTTGTTTAGCGGAGTCGACAACTGCGCTTTGATGTTCAACGTCTTGTTGAGTTTGATCAACAGTAGTTTGAGCTTAGTCTTGAACTTCTTTAGTTGAATCAGCATCTGATTTAGCTTGATCGATAGCTTCAGGTGTTGCTTGATCTTTTAGATCTTTGGCTGAATCTAGATCAGACTTGGCACTATCTAAGTCAGATTTTGTTCGCTTGACAGTTTGTTGGGCGGTATCGACACTTGTTTGTGCATCGGCAACTGCTTTGTCGGCTGTTGCAACTTTATTTTCAGCAGTTTTAGTTGGTGATTGTACACTAACTTGAGCTACATTTGCAGTCGCATTGTTATTTACACTATCAGCTTGTGCTGTTACCCCTGTTGCGATAGTGGTTGCTACAGCTGTAGCACCAAACAATAGTTTCTTCTTTTTCATTAAGAGCACTCTCCTTTTATTAGAATATACCGATATTATACTACTGTTATATACACATATAAACAGTTTTTGCATTTTTTATTGCAATAAATTAATATATTCACATAGTAATAATTTATTTTTGTAAAAGTATTCATTTATGCCGTTATCCAATTTTAAAATTTTAATTACTATTAAAAGAGATAAGGAGGTCTCAAAAATAGTAAACATTGGAAATAACGTTAGATACTTTCGTAAAAAATATCACTTTACCCAAGAACAACTAGCCGAAAAAAGCGGACTTTCCGTTAATTTTATTTCACGCTTAGAAAGAACTAGTGATCAAAATGTTAGTATCAAAACACTTATAAAAATTGCAGAAGCATTCGATATATCGCTTTCTGATCTAGTTGCCGTCGCTAACACAACCTCTGAACTTGAATCAAATCGAAATATTGTAGAACTTACCAATAAACTTGGAAAATTAGATGATGAAAAAGCTGATAAATTTAGTCAAGCTTTTATTCAACTCTTGGAACTCTCTGCAAACGATTAGCTTAAATTTTCAAATTAGTGCGCAAAAAGCAGCCATCCGGCTGCTTTTTGTTTTGGGGCGAGAAACTCGCCCCTTTTCTTTGTGTGTAGTACTTTAATTAATTGGAGGTAATCAATATGCACACATTGTCATATTCTCAAGCTGAAATGGAAACATTATTAACGAAGGTTTTAAGCCACACATGTAAACAACAGCTACTCTCACCTTCATCAAACAATATCTCTTAGACACAAGGATCATCCCTAATCCTTACGATATCGCTTAATTACCCTTTCCCTGACCAGTGTTTTCTGGTCGGGGATTTTTTTCATCATCAATGCTTAAACGTAAACTGTTCACTAATGCTTCTAAATTTATTTCTTTGAAAAACTCTGCTACTTCTTCTGCAGTAAATGAAAACTTCTTTTCATCCAAGTCACTCACCTTCTTTGCCACTATAATACTTCATCTATCATTGCATGAACAAATTTAAATTTTTAGCCAAAATAAAAACACATCCCAGCCAACGCCAAGATGTGCTTTCTTTAACCCACTGAGTCTTCCATTTGATATTCGATCAAGCGGTTCAACTCAACAGCATATTCCATTGGTAATTCTTTGGTGAATGGTTCAACAAAGCCCATGATGATCATTTCAGTCGCTTTTTCTTCGGAGATCCCACGGCTCATCAAGTAGTAGAGCTGTTCTTCGGAGATCTTAGATACTTTGGCTTCGTGTTCCATGGAAACATTGCCGTTCAAGATCTCATTGAATGGGATCGTATCACTTGCTGATTTGTCATCCATGATGATCGTATCACATTCGATATGGGCAAATGAACCGTCTGAATGCCGGCCAAAGCGGACTTGTCCACGGTAGTCGACCCGGCCCCCATCTTTACACAGAGACTTCGAAACGATCGAAGATGAAGTATTTTTAGCATTGTGGATCATCCGAGCCCCGGTATCAGAGTCGATATCTTTACCCGCAAAGGCGATCGAGAGCATCGTTCCACGCGCACCACGGCCATCTAAGTAGACACTTGGGTATTTCATAGTAACCTTTGAACCTAAGTTACCATCGACCCATTCCATCGTCGCATTCTCCAAAGCCCGTGCCCGCTTAGTCTCTAAACTGTAGACGTTATCGGACCAGTTTTGGATCGTGGTGTAACGACAGTAAGCATCTTTTAAGACATTTACTTCAACGACCGCTGCGTGCAAGCTATCTTCAGAATAGTTTGGTGCGGTACAGCCTTCCACATAATTGATGCTTGCTCCTTCATCGACAATGATCAAAGTCCGTTCAAACTGCCCCGAGTTACCCGCATTGATTCGGAAATAACTTTGGATCGGTACTGAGACTTTAACACCTTTTGGCACGTAGATAAAGGTCCCACCTGACCAAACAGCCGAATTCAACGCAGCCATCTTATTATCAGTTGGTGGGATCAATTTTCCGAAGTATTTTTTGACTAATTCAGGATATTCTTGGACAGCTGAATCAGTATCCATAAAGACGATCCCCAAGTTATCAAAATCTTTGCGCATATTGTGATAGACTACTTCGGATTCATACTGCGCCGAAGAACCCGCTAAGTATTTACGTTCCGCTTCGGGTACTCCTAGGCGGTCAAATGTCCTTTTGATCTCTTCGGGCACATCATCCCAATCACGGACAACGCGGTCGGAATCACGTCTAAAGTAATTGATATGTTCAAAATCAAGGGGTGACAAGTCAGGGCCAAAATCAGGCATTGGCAACTTGCGGTATAATTCATAGGCTTTCAATCGAAAATCTAACATCCATTCTGGCTCATTTTTAGCAGCCGAGATCTGACGGACGATATCTTCAGTCAAACCTTCCCCTGTTGTAAAAAGCGGTTCAATATCATCTTTAAAACCGTATTTGTATTCGCCACCCAATTCAGGCATTGTATTTTCACTCATGGGCTTTGTCCTCCTTCTCTAATGCTTGGTAGATCGCTTTCCAGGCTAAAGTTGCACACTTGATCCGTGCGGGAAATTGAGCGACCCCCTCTAAGACGACAGCATCGCCTAATAAGTCTTCATAATCTTTATCTTCATTTTTAGTGATCATCTCGGAAAAAGCCTCGACCATCTCACTGACCTGTTCTGGCGTCTTACCGATCACTTCATCGGTCATCATTGAAGCCGAAGCCTGCGAGATCGTACACCCGGTCCCACTAAAAGCAATGTCAGCAATCTTGCCTTCATCATCGAGCTTGACTTCTAGCTCTAACACATCCCCACAAGTCGGATTACGCAATTCGATCTGTTTGTCGACTGCGGGAAGATTACCATGATGATGGGGACGGTTAGCATGTTCTAAGATCATTTGACGGTATAAATTATCTAAACTGGATAAACTCATCGAAAGAACTCCCTTGTTTTGATCAATGCCTCCACTAATTTATCGGCATCTTCTTTAGTGTTATACAGATAAAAGCTGGCTCGGGCCGAAGCTGCGATCTGTAATTTTTTCATCAACGGTTGGGCACAGTGATGACCAGCCCGGATCGCAACTCCCTCCATATCGAGTGCTGTCGCTGTATCATGTGGATGAAGTCCTGCAAGGTTAAACGAGATGATCCCGGCATGTTTGGCTGGATCAGCTGAACCGTATAATTCAAACCCATCGATCGCTTGCAACTTAGGCAAGACATATTCCATCAACTCGGTCTCATGCTGGGCGATATTGGCTAACCCAACTGCTTGCAGATAGTCGATCGCCTTGCCTAAAGCGATCACTCCTGCGATATTTTGGGTCCCACCTTCAAATTTCCACGGAACTTCTTTAAAGGTCGAATGCTCTAATTCGACAAAATCGATCATCTCGCCTCCAAAATCAAGCGGTGACATCTGGTTCAATAATTCCAGCTTGCCCCACAAGATCCCAGTCCCCGTTGGCCCTAGAATCTTATGGCCGGAAAAAGCTAGAAAATCAATGTCTAATTCTTTAACGTCTACTGGCATATGAGGTACTGATTGCGCCCCATCCACGACCATGATAGCACCATTTTTATGCGCTAATTGAGCGAGTTCTTTGATCGGATTGACAGCACCTAGGACATTTGACACCTGTGCTAACGATACGATCTTGGTCTTTTCATTGATCAATTGCTTAGCGTTCTCTAAGTCAACTTGCCCATCTGTATTTAGATCCAAATAAACTAGCTTTGCCCCTGTTTTTTCGCAGACCTGCTGCCAGGGAACGATATTGGAATGATGTTCTGCATAGGATAAAACAATCTCATCGCCTGGCTGCAAGATCTTTTGGGCGTAACCCCGTGCGATCCAATTGAGACTTTCCGTCGTGCCTTTAGTGTAGACGACTTCACGCTCACTATCGGCATTGATCAGTTCCTTGACCTTTTGGCGCGTAGCTTCATAGGCTTGCGTTGCTCGTTGAGCCAAGGTATGCACACCCCGGTGGACGTTAGCATTATCATGTTCATAGTAGTCCACTAAGCTTTCGATCACAGCTTGGGGCTTTTGGGTCGTAGCCGCATTGTCCAAATAGACTAACGGCTCACCGTTGACTTTTTGATCTAAGATCTTAAAATCAGCACGAAAATCATTTTTCTTCTTGTCCATCGATAAGCTTCCTTTCGATCATGTCGGAGAGCTCTGCTTGGACTTTTCGGCTTGGAATAGCTGTCAAAACTGGGCCTAAGAAACCACGGATCACTAAACGTTCAGCGATCTCTTTTGACAAGCCCCGACTCATCAAGTAATACAATTGGTCTTGATCGACCCGCCCAACACTGGCGGCGTGACCAGCAGTAACGGCATTGTCATCGATCAATAAGATCGGATTGGCATCGCCACGCGCTTTAGTCGAAAGCATCAAGACCCGACTTTCCTGTTGCGCATCGGCTCCCTTGGCACCATGAATGATGTGGCCGATCCCGTTAAAGACTAGCGATGACCGCGATAAGATGACTCCGTGTTGGAGAATGTGGCCGATCGAATGTCTACCATAGTTTGTCACGCGGGTATCGATCCCTTGGACTTGTTTACCCGTTGAGATCGCAACGACTTTAGTTTCGGCGTGAGAACCATCACCGATCAGATCAGAATCAAAGTCACCAACGATATTACCGTCATTCATCATCCCCATCGACCAGTCGATCTTAGCATCTTGCTCCAAATGCCCCCGGCGATTGAGATAGGCGGTCGTATTTTTACCCAAGCGATCGACACTGGCAAATTTTACGTGACTACCCGCCTTGGCAAAGACTTCCACGATCACGCTGGCTGTTGTCTTTTGTTCACCGTAAGTCTGCAAATTCTCCAAATATGAGACTTCACTGTTGACATCAGCGATCAATAAAACATGGTGCACAAAGTCTTGTTCCGTTGTAGCATCTTGAATGAAATACGACGTCAATGGTTCTTCTAGGACGACATTTTTAGGCACGTAGATCAACAATCCACTGGTAACGTTAGCCACATGTTGCATATTCAAGCGATTTTCATCGTCTTTGACCGCTTCCATGAAATACTCTTCGATGAGTTCTGGATGTTCTTGCAGAGCTGTTTGCCAATCACAGACGATCACCCCTTGAGCTTTTAATGCTGGATCGAGTTCTAATTTAGCAGTTGTTTGCCCAAATTCGACCACAACATTATTTTGGATCGTGATCTCAGCTGCCTTAGCTTCAGGCAAGTCATTTTGGAGCACTTGCACCGGCTTAGTCACTTCGATCGGCCAGCGTTTATATTTGATTTTTTCAAAGCGTGGCATCTCAAGTTCTTGAGCTTTTTCTAAAGCTTGGGTCCTTTTTTGGGTAAACCAGCTAGGCTCATTAGTTTGCTTACCAAACTCTACTAGTGCCTGGGCTTGTGTTGTTAATGCACTCATTTTTGCCACCACCTAAGCTTTATCTTCTGCTAGCTTGATATCAAGCCCTAATTCATCACGGAGACCCGCATAGCCTTCTGCTTCCAAGCGCTTAGCTAGATCAGGGCCACCAGTCGTTACGATCCGACCATCCATCATGACATGCACGACATCTGGTACGATATAGTTCAAGAGTCGTTGGTAGTGGGTGATGATCAACGAGCCAAAATCTGGACTGCACATCTCATTTACCCCCTTAGAAACGACTTTTAAGGCATCGATATCCAAACCAGAATCGATCTCATCTAAGATCGCAAATTTAGGCTTGATCATCATCAGTTGCAAGATCTCATTGCGTTTCTTTTCCCCACCGGAGAAACCTTCATTGAGGTAGCGCTCTGCCATGGAAAATGGCATGTCTAAAAAGGCCATCGTTTCTTCGAGGTCTTTTAGATATTTTCGTATCGAGATCGGTTCATCTTTAGGCAAACGCGCATTGATCGCACTGCGGATAAATTCAGCATTCGTGACCCCTGGAATCTCAGCTGGATATTGCATCGCTAAAAAGAGCCCTGCGCGTGCACGTTCGTCAACTGCCCAATCCAAAATATTTTCACCATCTAATAAGATCTCACCTTTAGTGATCGTGTAAGCTGGGTTACCCATGATCGCCTCTGATAAAGTCGACTTCCCAGTTCCGTTTGGGCCCATGATTGCATGGATCTCCCCCGTCTGCATCTTAAGATCAAGGCCTTTCAAGATCTCTTTTCCATCGATCGAAACGTGGAGATTTTTTACTTCAAGAGTTGACATTTTTCATTCCTCCGCTAAACTAAATAAGTATACTATCATCATTGTAGTCTAATTGAGAATTACTTTCAATTGGAAAACCTTGTTCAAAATATATTTACGAAAGAAGGCATCTACGTGCAACCAATCATTGGCATTATCGGAAATTTCAACGGCGCCTTGATTCCCGAACACGCGAACTTACCTATCTCCTATATCGGGCAAGGCTATTTAGATGCCGTTAAAAAAGCCGGTGGGATCCCAGTGATCATCCCACCTAAGAGCTCACTTGAGAGCATCAGTACTTTGATCGATCGGATCGACGGTCTCTTATTGCCCGGCGGTAAAGATATCGATCCTTATTTTTACGATGAAGAACCCAGCTTAAAATTAGGTGCGATCGACTCAGCGCTTGACGCTTTTGAGATCGAATTCTTACGTCAAGCCTATGAACGCGATCTTCCAACTTTAGGTATCTGTCGCGGACTCCAACTCGCGAATGTCTTTTTAGGTGGCAGTCTCTACCAAGATCTAAGCGACTACGATAAGCTAGCTGTCAAGCACAACCAATACCAGACAGCACCTTGGCAAGCACTGACACATTCGATCGAAGTCAAAGAAGACAACTTGATCCAAGACTTCTTTGGCACTTCGGCACGCGTAAATTCATTTCATCATCAAGCGCTAAAAGATATCTCTCCGGAGTTGATCCCGGTAGCTTACAGTTCAGACGGGATCGTAGAAGCGGCAGTCGGTAAGAACTTTAATTTCTTAGGTGTTCAGTGGCATCCCGAAACACTTTACCAAGACCACGAGAATTCCTTAAAGCTCTTCATCCATCTTGTCGGTGAAGCTAAAAAATTTGCCGAACAAAGATAAAGCGTGTAAGACAATGCGGTCAGCACCGTATGAATAACAGAGGCCTTATTATGATGCGGATCTTGTATCATAGTAAGGCCTCTATTGTTTACTAAACGCTGCATTTATCGAATACGTTTCAGCTACGCATCAATATCTCTTACGGCTGTCCTTTCTAATTTCAAGACTTCTGTATATGATCCCCCTATCTCTGTTTCTGGATCCTTACTCTTACCATAATTGCTTCTTATTATTTATATGTAAACTGTGGTGAACATTTCGCCTCGAGTTCTTCTTTATTTACTCAATAATACTGCTTTTATTTCTTACGGAAAATAAATATATACTCCAAATAAAAAATTTTCTCCCCCGCTCAATTCATCGGACGGAGCGCCTTTTTTAGTGCAAAAAAATTACCCTCTGACAAATATATGTCAGAAGGTAAAACTGGTTCGCAAGTGATCAGCTTGCATTATAGAGCTAGGATGAATCCATGCTCTCCACAATCCTAAGCTTGATCTTGGCTATCCTAGTCAATCTGGTATCAAGCATTATCTATGACTGGTTGAAAGACCACCGATAGATAAGCGTGCCCCAGTTGCTTGTCGGCTGGGGGATTTTTTATAAAAAAGTAGCACCCTGTAAAAATAAATACATCACTAGGCCGTCCTAAAGCGAAAAAAATAACCGTAATTCTACGCTTACCATGCTAGAATTACGGTTATTTGATCAAAGCCAAGTTTCTTGATAAACTTCAGGCTTAAAGCCACAAGTTACGGTCTTTTCATCGACCATCAGCGGACGTTTGATGAGTTTGCCATTTTCCGACATCATCGTTGCCGCTTCTTCTTTTGTCATTGTGGGAACTTTTTCTTTTAAGTTCAACTTGCGATAGTCTTGACCACTAGTATTGAAGAAATAACGCAATGGTCGGTCACTTTTGGCAAAGATCGCTAAGAGCTCCTCTTTAGTCGGAGGATCGGCAACTAGATCTTGCTTGTCAAATTGAACTTGATTTTCCAAGAGCCATTTTTCGGCTTTTTTACAGGTACTACAACGTGCATAACAATAAAATTTTTTCATTTACACTCACCCTATCTAAAATCTGTCCCATTACTAAACATATAACTCTTATTGTGATAACGCATCGACATCACAAATCCGACCCCGATCATGTTCCCGATCAGAGCTGATCCCCCTTGACTGACAAATGGCAATGGAATACCTGTCAAAGGCAAGAGCCCGATGTTCATCCCGATATTTTCAAAGACGTGGAACAAGATCATCATGATGACCCCAGTCGAAATATAAGCATAAAACTCATTTTTCGTATCAAAAGTCACCTGGATCATTTGAAAGATCAACAATAAGTAGATAAAGATCAATAAACAACAACCGATAAAGCCAAAGTTTTCTCCAATGACCGAAAAGATCATATCTGATTGGCGCACCGGCACATAAACATTGGAAACATTGAAGCCTTTACCTAATAGTTGTCCTGAGCCGATCGCTTTCATACTCTGCCAGAGCTGATAACTACTACCACTAGTACTTCCAGAAGGATCGAGCCAGGAATCGATCCGTTTGAACTGGTAAGCCTGAAAACCGATCTTTTCAAGTAAAGTCCTATCGTAAACAACTAAAAAGATCGCTAAACTACCTAAAACAGTCACGGCTCCCGCGACCGGCGCAATGATTTTCCAGGTGATACCTGAAACTAAGATCATCCCCCCTAAGATCGCAAAGAACACGAGCATCGTCCCAAAGTCATTTTGCAACTTCAAGAGGACTGCCACTGGGATCGTCCACGCAAAGAGTTTACCTAACAATAACCAATCCGAACGCGTCGTGTGTTCCGGATATTCACTGTTATGTTGCGAAATGACTCGCCCCATCATCAAAATAAAGGCAGGTTTCATCACTTCGGAAGGCTGAAATGATAACGAGCCGATCGCAAACCAACTCTTGGCCCCGTTTAGGATCGCCATTCGCCGACTATAGAAGAATAGCACTAAGATCAATAAGAAGATCCCTAGTCCATAAGCCAACGGGGCGATCTTCCACAACTGTTCAGCATCAAACTGCATGATAAAGATCACAGCCCCGATCCCTAAGATGTACCACATTGCCTGAGTGATCATCGTTCTAGTCACACTAGCAGTACTTGTATCATGGGTCAAGGCAACATAAAGCGAGATCATCCCGATCACGGCTAACACAAGGACCGAAAAGATAATGCCCCAGTCGATACGAGCATCATCGTCTTCATCACGGTGTAAGAACTGTTGTCGCGCCATTAAAAGTCACTCCTTTTATTTGATTCCTACTAATTATATACAATTTGCCGACTGAAGAAAGGCTCAGTCGGCAAACTTATTTTTTTATTAACTTATCCGCGGTGTAAGTGGTAATCACGCAAGAGATAGTCAACAGCTTCATTTCTTGAGTTGAGCTTTAATTTTTCGCCATTGGATAAAACGGCAATATAGCGCATTCCGTCTTGTTTGACACTACCGATCACTTCATCTTGGATCGTCAATTCTAAGACTAAATTACCATTCACCATCTTTTCATTTTCAATGATCTGAATATTACGTTCTTTTTTCGACAAGGTATATCCCCCTATGTTAATTCACTTTTTCGGATTTTTATTTCTACGTAACCTAAAGTGATCCGGAACTGGATCATAGCCACCTCTAACGAAAGGATTACACCGTAAAATACGAGCACATCCCATCAGCAAGCCCAATAAAGCGCCGTGTTTCTCGATCGCCTGGATCATATAAGTTGAGCAGGTCGGATAATAACGACAACTCGGTGGCAATAAGGGGGAGATCCCCTTTTGGTAAAACTTAACCGGTAAGATAAGTAACTTGCTAAAAATCTTCATTATTTACTCTTTTTTAGTTTTTCGATCTGTTCGAGCAATTGACCTGAACCGACTGCCACATCATCAAGTGGTGTGTCTGCGATCATCACTGGGATCGTCAATTCTTCTGCAAATAAAGTGTCGATCCCGTCAAGCAAGGCACCACCACCAGTGATCACGATCCCACGATCGATTACATCAGAAGCAAGTTCAGGTGGAGTTTCACTCAACACTTCTTTAGCAGCTGCGATCATAGCATCCATCGTGTCACGCATTGCCTCAACCGTTTCATCGGACGTGATGCGGATCGATTTTGGTAACCCGCTAACGACATCGCGGCCACGCACAGTCATTTCCTTGTTGCGGTGACCCTTGATGACACTGCCGATCTCGATCTTGATCTTTTCAGCTGTATGTTCACCGATCATCAGACCGTATTCTTGGCGAACGTAATTAGCAATGTTTGCGTTCAACTTATCACCGGCACTGCGTAAAGAACGACTGATCACGATATCACCTAAGGAAAGGACTGCAATATCACTGGTCCCACCACCGATATCAATGATCATATTGCCATAAGGTTGGAAGATGTCGAGTCCTGCACCAACAGCCGCCACTTTAGGCTCTTCTTCCAAATAAACATCGCCCCCGCCAGACTTTTCAGCGGCTTGACGGATCGCTTTACGTTCAATGTCAGTCGTATTAGTTGGGCAGCAGATCAGAATGGCCGGCTTCGACATCACACCTTTAACATTTAACTTCTTGATGAAATACGATAACATCTGTTCTGTCATGTCAAAGTCTGCAATGACCCCATCTTTTAATGGGCGGATCGCACGAATATTACTTGGCGTTCTGCCGACCATCTTGTAGGCTTCCGAACCCACTGCTAGGACCCGGCCAGTTTGCGTATCGACAGCTATAACGGAAGGCTCATTTAGCACAATGCCCTTACCCTTGACATTGATCAATACATTTGCCGTACCTAGATCGATACCGATATCTTTAGCCATAAAATTTTCTCCTTTTGTTCTTAATTAAACATGTAAGTAGGACTGAGAGTTGATCTCAGTTCAATTCATTTTAAAATACACACAGCCAATTATAGCATATTAATTGCACCTGAAAAACCGTGTTCCCCCAATCAAATTGGTTTAATTTTAAAATTTTTTATTAAAAAAGGCTGCTAAGATAACTTGCAGCCCTGAAAATTATTATTTGATCTTTTTCTTGGAAATAACGTATTCTTCGTTTGTGATATCGTCGATCCGTTTGATCTCTGCACCTAAAGCAGCTAATTTTTGGTGGAAGTGGTAATAACCACGATCCAAATATTGTAAATGTGTGACTTGAGTGATCCCACGTGACAAAAGTCCAGCTAAAACTAAGGCAGCAGCAGCCCGCAGATCAGTTGCGGCTACTTCAGCACCTGAAAAATCAGTTGGCCCGTAAATGATGACCGAATTACCTTCGATCTTAAAGTCAGCATTCATACGACGCATCTCTTCTAGGTGCATGAAACGATTTTCAAAAACAGTTTCGGTCAAGATGCTCGTACCCTTAGCCGCTAACTGCAAGATCGAAAATTGTGGTTGCATATCCGTTGGGAAACCTGGATGTGGTAAAGTCTTGATCGTTGTTGGCTTCAATTGTTCTGGTCCAATGATACGCAAACCATTTTCTTCTTCTAAGACTTGAACGCCCATCTCTTCTAATTTAGAGATCAACGGCTTGTTATGTTCAGCTACGGCATCTTTGATCAAAACATTACCCTTAGTCAAAGCGGCTGCCACCATGAATGTCCCGGCTTCGATCCGGTCTTGGATGATCGCGTGTTCTGTGCCATGTAAAGTCTCGACCCCTGTGATCTTCAAGGTCTCAGTCCCAGCACCTTTGACTTTAGCCCCCATTTTATTCAAAATGTTAGCTAAGTCAACGATCTCTGGTTCACGCGCAACATTTTCGATGATCGTAGTCCCTTTGGCTAAAGTAGCTGCCATCATGATGTTTTGCGTTGCACCAACACTTGGGAAATCAAGGTAAATATTAGCACCCTTGAGTCCATTTGGTGCAAAAGCTTCAATGTAACCATCATGTCGGTTGATCTCAGCCCCTAAAGCTTCAAGCCCTTTCAAATGTAAGTCGATCGGACGTGAACCGATCGCACAGCCACCTGGCATCGCAACTTTAGCACGACCTAAACGCGCCAAAAGTGGTCCTAAAACAACGATCGATGCTCGCATCTTTGAGACATACTTAAATGGTGCTTCATAAGAAAGTTCATTAGTTGCGTCCAATGCAATCGTTTTATTTTCTTCGTCAAAACCAACCTTAACGTTTAAAAAGCGGATCACATTGTTCATCGTATAAACGTCAGATAAGATCGGAACATTTGTTAAAAAGGTGCGGCCTTCACTTGGTAAGATACCCGCAGCTAAAATCGGTAAGACCGCATTTTTTGCTCCTTCGATCTCTACTGTTCCATTCAATCTATGCCCGCCACGCACAATAATCTTTTCCAATTGTTACTCCTCCGAAAATTACTATATTTATTTAAATCAGATATGATAGATGTACCACATTGTCCACAAAGCTCGTAAAAAACGAACTGCAAGCAAAACCAAGAGCTACCGCGACCATGACTAAGACAAGCCGGAAGCTATTTTGCCGTGCCGGTTCAATGTAGCGATCGAGTCTCAAAGACTGGAGCCCCACAAATGCCAAGGCGATAAAGACAAAATGACTGATGATCGTCAAAAGCGCCATTATTCCTATATATTGCATCTTTTTTCCCTCTTCTCTTTTACTCAATCCGAAATAATCATAGCATAATTTTTCAGTTCAGTCACTCATTTACGGCGAATCTCTAAAAAAATATAGCTATATCTACGCAAAAATCAGATAAAATGCTTACCCAGTTGTTAAAAAAAGATCCTTGCCAAAATGACAAGGATCTTTTTGATTATTTCTTCGAAACACTCAAACGGTTGATCGCCCGACGTAAAGAAACTTCAGCACGTTGTAATTCATTATCATCGTGGTTTTCTTTAGCTTTAGCGATCCGTGCCTCCGCACGCTTACGCGCCCGTTCAGCCCGTGAAGTGTCGATCTCTTCTTTTCTTTCAGCTGCTGATGCAACTACAGATAAAACATTGTTTGAAAATTCGATGAATCCACCGCTAACTGCGACTTCATCAAAGGTATCTTCACCTGTCTTGACTCTGATTTTATCAATTGCCAGTGATGCCAACAAAGGTAGGCGGTTCGGCATGATACCGACTTGCCCGACTGTTGTTGTACAGATCACTAAATCAGTTGTATTTTCATAAACTGATCCATCAGGCGTAACCACATTGACAGTTAATACAGGTTTTTCATCCATTGGACGCTACCCCCTTAATTGCCTTGTGTCATCTGTTCAGCTTTTTTCACAACATCTTCGATCGGACCACAGCTCCGGAAAGCATCTTCTGGAAGATCATCGTACTTACCTTCAAGGATCTCTTTAAAGCCTTTAACTGTTTCTTCAACTGGTACATAAGAACCTGGAACACCAGTAAATTGTTCCGCAACGTTAAAGTTTTGGGACAAGAAGAATTGGATCCGGCGGGCACGTGAAACGATAACTTTTTCTTCATCAGATAATTCGTCCATACCTAAGATCGAAATGATATCTTGTAATTCACGGTAACGTTGTAATACGTGTTGGACTTCAGTCGCTACACGGTAATGTTCTTCACCCACGATCTCAGGTGCTAAAGCACTTGAAGTAGATGCCAATGGGTCAACAGCTGGGTAGATACCTTGTTGAGTCAAGGAACGTTCCAAGTTAGTTGTAGCATCCAAGTGAGCAAAGGTCGTTGCTGGCGCAGGGTCAGTATAGTCATCGGCAGGCACGTAAACGGCTTGGATAGATGTAACAGAACCCTTCTTAGTTGAAGTGATACGTTCTTGCAATTGACCCATTTCAGTTGCCAATGTTGGTTGGTAACCAACGGCAGATGGAATACGGCCTAACAAGGCGGAAACTTCAGAACCAGCTTGAGTAAAGCGGAAAATGTTATCGATAAACAATAACACGTCTTGGCCTTCAACATCACGGAAGTATTCCGCGATCGTCAAACCAGTCAAGGCAACCCGCATCCGGGCTCCAGGTGGCTCGTTCATCTGACCAAAGACCATGGCTGTTTTTTCTAAAACGCCTGATTCCTTCATTTCAAAGTAAAGGTCATTACCTTCACGTGTACGTTCACCAACACCAGTAAAGACGGAGATACCGTTATGTTCTTGTGCAATATTGTGGATCAATTCTTGGATCAAAACGGTCTTACCAACACCGGCACCACCGAACAGACCGATCTTACCACCCTTGATATAAGGAGCTAATAAGTCGATAACTTTGATACCTGTTTCAAGAATTTCTGTACTTGTGTTTAATTGGTCATAAGCTGGCGCATCGCGGTGGATAGGATCTCTGCGATGGTCGGCACTAATTTCTGGACCATTATCAATTGTTTCCCCTAAGACGTTGAAAACACGTCCCAAAGTATCATTACCAACGGGCACGCTGATAGCTGCGCCGTTATCAACAACTTTTGCCCCACGTTGAAGGCCATCAGTGGAATCCATCGCGATCGTACGCATTACGCCGTCACCCAATTCAAGAGCAACTTCGATCACCAATTTTGTTCCATCTTCACGTTCAACTGTTAAAGCATTGTTGATATCAGGTAAGGATTCACTAAGAGGGAATTGGACATCGACAACTGGGCCGATTACCTGAACTACTTTACCGTAACTCATCTAGTTAATTCCTCCTAATCGTTCTAATCTAAGGCAGCTTGCGCACCTGTGATTTCCGTAATTTCAGTTGTGATCGCACTTTGACGTGCACGGTTATATTGAAGTTCTAACGCAGAAATAATATCTTTAGCGTTATCAGAAGCTGACTTCATCGCAGTCGAACTTGATGCATGTTCAGAAGTCTTAGCATCTAAAATAGCTCCATAAACCAAACTTTCCGCATATTGAGGCAAGATAACTTCTAAGATCGCATCACGTGAAGGCTCTGTTTCATATTCAATATGATACTTTTGATCTTCATCAAGTGCAGTCAAGTCATCATCACCCATATTTTCAGCTGTGATAGGTAACATCTTTTCAGCACGGAAAATAGAGGTCAAAGTGTTAACAAAGTGGTTGTAACAAACAAATAATTGATCGTACAGACCATTGCTATACATCGTCACGATAGCTTCAACGATCGGACGTACTTCTCTAAATGTCGGTACGTCTTTGACACCGCGAAATTCATACGCAACGTTGTAACCACGTTTACTGAAAAATTCAGCCCCGGTACCACCAACTGCGATGATCACAACATCATCTTTGGTGTGGCCGTTTTCTTTGATCAGATCAAGCGTTTGTTTGATAACGTTGCTGTTGTAGCTACCAACCAAGCCACGATCTGAAGTCACAACGACGATCCCGGTCTTTTTCACAGGACGTTGTTTTAGCATACCTAAGGTGTTGAGTTTGCCCACTTGGTCTTTTCCACTTTCAACTGCTGAAGCAGAATCAAGTAGATGAGATTGTGCCAAATGGGTAATCACGCTACGAATCTTCGAAGCATAAACTTGATAACTTACAGAGTGCTTTTGGATCTGACTCAACTTAGCAGTCGAGACCATTTGCATCGCACTTGTGATCTGTCCAGTTTTCTTAGTCGAAACGATTCGACGCTTAACTTCTTGTAAAGAAGCTGGCATTAGCTCTCACCACCCTTTCTTATTTTGAATTTGCTTGGAAAGAAGCAGCAAATTCTTTGATTGCTGTATCTAATTTATCTGTGTCTGGTAATTGACCAGTCTTAGCAATGTGATCTAAGAGATCTTTGTGGTTGTTATCAAAGAAATCAAACATTTCATCTTGATAACGCAAGATCTCATCAACAACAACAGAATCTAAGAAACCGTGTGTCAAAGCATATAAGATCAAGACTTGCTTTTCAACTGGAAGTGGCTTGTGAAGTGGTTGCTTCAAGACTTCAACTGTCCGACGACCACGATTCAACTTAGCTTGTGTTGCTTCATCAAGATCAGAACCAAATTGTGCAAATGATTCTAATTCACGATATGAAGCTAAGTCCAAACGTAATGTACCAGCAACTTTCTTCATCGCTTTGATCTGAGCCGAACCACCAACACGGGAAACAGAAGTACCCGCATCGATAGCTGGACGAATACCAGAATAGAAGTTATCGCTATCCAAGAAGATCTGACCATCAGTGATGGAGATAACATTAGTTGGAATATAAGCTGAAACGTCACCAGCCTTAGTTTCGATAAATGGTAAAGCAGTCATTGAACCGCCACCTAATTCATCACTAAGTTTAGCTGCACGTTCCAACAAACGTGAGTGAAGATAGAAAACATCCCCAGGATAAGCTTCACGACCAGGTGGACGTCTCAAGATCAAGGAAAGTTCACGGTAAGCATCAGCTTGTTTTGAAAGATCATCATACACGATCAAAACATGCTTACCGTTGAACATGAATTCTTCACCCATAGCAGCCCCAGCATATGGAGCTAACCAAAGCAATGGCGCTGGTGAAGATGGCCCAGCTGAAACAACGATCGTGTAGTCCATTGCACCATATTTACGCAATGTTTCTACTTGAGTACGAACCGTCGATTCCTTTTGACCAATAGCGACATAAATACAGATCATGTCTTGGTCTTTTTGATTTAAGATCGTATCGACCGCAACTGATGTCTTACCAGTCTTACGGTCACCGATAACTAATTCACGTTGGCCACGACCGATCGGCACAAGTGCATCGATCGCTTTGATACCTGTTTGAAGTGGTTCATTAACAGATTGACGTTCCATAACGCCAGGAGCCTTACGTTCTACCGGACGAGTCTTGTCCGTTTTTATCTCCCCTAAACCGTCGATCGGTTGGCCTAAGGGGTTTACTACACGGCCGATCAAAGCTTCCCCAACAGGGACTTCCATGATCTTACCGGTACGTTTTACCGTATCGCCTTCACGAATGCCTTTATAAGCACCTAAGATAACGATACCGACATCGTTTGATTCTAAGTTTTGTGCCATTCCGTATGTACCATCTTCGAATTGAAGAAGCTCACCAGAAAGGGCATTATCAAGACCATTAGCACGAGCGATCCCGTCACCAACGTAAGTAACTGTACCAACTTCATCAACGGTAAGTTCGTCTTTATAGTTAGCTAATTGTTGCTTGATAAGAGCACTGATTTCCTCAGCCTTAATGCTCATAAAAGTCTCACCTCTTTAAAAATCATTTTAATAACAGACGTTTAATGTTTGCGATTTTCGACTTGATGGAGCCATCAAACACATAGCTACTTGATTTCAAGACGACCCCGCCAATGATCTCGGGATCAACTACTGTTTCAAGTTCTACTTTTTTAGCTCCGACTACCTTAGCAAAGGAAGCTGCGATCTTATCTTTATGAGTTTGATCCAACTCGACCGCAGTTGTCACCGTTGCACGGACTGTCTTTTCGTCTTCATCAGTTAATCTGTTGAATTCATCAATAATATCTTCTAAATTGGCGATCCGTCTGTAATCGTATAACATCGCTAACAAGTTAGATGTCAATTCAGAAGTACCACTTTGTAGATTTTTTAACATTTCAAGCTTAGCATCATGTTTTATTGCTGCACTTGTCATGAAATCAACAAATTGTGGTTCTGCTTGCAAGACTTGTTTGATCTGAACTAATTCACTAGAAGTTTCTGTCAAAACATCTTGTTCCTTAGCTGTTTCAAACAAAGCTTTTCCATAACGTTTAGCTATTGTTTGCTTATCTAATGCCATCTTGCTTCCCCAACCCTTCGATATAAGAGTCGACCAAGGCTTCTTGGTCCTTAGCACTCAATTCCTTTTGAATGATCTTTGAAGCAATTTCAACAGATAAAGCAGCTACATCGTTTTTAACATTGGAGAGCGCTTCTTGGCGTTCTTGTTCAATGTCTTTTTTAGCATTCTTTTTCAATGTGCTGACTTCTTCTTGTGCCGAATTTACGATGGTAGCTTTTTGCTGTTCACCGTTCTTCTTTGCACGATCAATGATTTTTGAAGCTTCAACATGAGAATCTTTAAGCGCTGATTCACGTTTAGCTGCGAGCTCTTCCGCTTTTTTACGGGCATTTTCTGCCGAATCAATGTCGTTTGCGATCTTATCGGCCCGTTTTTCCATCATTTCGGTCACAGGTCCCCAAGCAAAATGCTTAACGAGTGCGATCAAAATCAAGAAAGTACAGAGATAAAATAAGAAGTCGCCCCATTGTACACCACCTTCAGCAGTAGCCAATAGTAATGCTGAGTTCATTCATTGACACCTCCTAATCTTTCAATAATGTGACAAAGTTATACTGATAGATCAGAGATTATTTAGCCATCAACATGAATGAGATAACGATAGCGATGATCGGCACAGCTTCGATCAAACCGACCCCGATAAACATTGTTGTCCGTAATTGGCCTGAAAGTTCAGGTTGACGAGACATACCTTCTAAAGTTTTTGCGATAACCAAACCGTTACCAACACCTGTACCGATAGCAGCAAAACCTGCGGCAAGACCCGCACCAAGTAAAGCTAAAGCTGTTGTCATAATAAAAATCCTCCTTAAAATTAATCCTATAAGTTAATTATTCTTTTTCGACCTTTTGAGAAATATATACCATTGTCAATGTTACGAAAACGTAAGCTTGGATCGATCCAATAAAGATTGAAAATCCCTGCCAAATCATTTCGAGTGGAATCGCTGGTAAATACGTCCACGGTGTATGTGATTTAGCCAACTGTTCATAGATAACAGTCAACAACACTTCACCAGAATAGATGTTACCGTAAAGACGTAATGCCAGGGTCAAGAAATTCGTAAATTGTTCCAAAACATTAATTGGGAATAAGGCCGGCATTGGACTAAAGTACGAATTCTTGACATATCCCTTAAAGCCAAACTTCGCAACCCCCATGAGATGTGACAAGAGCAAGACTAGAAATGCTAATGTCAAAGTCGTCGCGGGCGAAGCAGTTGGACTTTTAATGTAGTTTACACCATTAATTGGAAGCTGAATAGCCAATCCTATTTGGTTAGAAACAAAGATAAACAAGAAGAGAGTAAAAATAAGGAGTCCATATTTTTTCCCCTGTTCATCAGGCATGGAGCTTTTGACGATCCCATTTGTAAAATCGATCATCCACTCGATCATATTCTGCTTACCCTTTGGCTTCATTTGCAATCTGCGTGAAAACCAAAAGACGAGCCCAAAGACGATCAATGCTGAAACCAGTCCTGAAAGGCAGTTACCTACATTAAAAGGAATACCAAAAAGCTTCAAAACTTGAGCTTCTTCATTCACCAAGTTTCACCTCTTTTCAATTGTGATCAATACGGTTGAACAAAATGGTCGAACCATAAGATTAAGATTCAAGCATAGATAGAAAACTATTTTTGAATACAAAAGCAATAATACCACCAAATCCCCCAAAATTCAAAACGAAAATGAATTTATTTCAAAAGTTGGAGAAATGGAGCAACAACCGTATTTAAAGCGTTTGACTAATTTAGACTACGCGACACATTGCGTGACTTGTCTACTTAGTACCAAACAAGCGGTCACCCGCGTCACCTAAACCAGGAACAATATAACCATTTTCATCAAGACGATCATCTAAAGCAGCGGCGAAAATATCGATATCTGGATGTGCTTTACGTAAAGCTTCCACACCTTCTGGCGCAGCAACTAAACACACAAACTTGATCGATTGCGCACCGCGTTTCTTCAAAGCATCTACAGCCATGATAGCTGAACCACCGGTTGCCAACATTGGATCGACCACAAAAACTTCTCGACTAGCTAGATCGCTAGGCATCTTAACGAAATATTCGTGTGGTTGCATCGTTTCTTCATCACGATACATCCCAATGTGACCAACTTTAGCAGCAGGGATAAGATTCAAAATACCTTCTACCATCCCAAGTCCAGCCCGTAAGATCGGTACAACGACGACTTTCTTACCAGCCAAACGTTTTTTGTATGTCTTGCCCATCGGTGTTTCGATCTCAACATCTTCTAACGGCATCTCACGTGAAACTTCATATGCCATCAAAGTTGCGATCTCATCGACACATTGACGAAATTCCCGTGTCCCGCAATCCTTATCGCGAATGATCGTTAGTTTATGTTGGATCAATGGATGATCTAAGACTTCAAATTTACCCATTGTTAAAATTCCTCCTTTGTCTAGCTCTGCTACTTATTTTAGCCGAAAACGCGCCTATTTGCTACTATTCGCGTTAAATTATTTATTCTTACTGAATTCCTTAAAGAAAACATTTCCAGCTGCTTTCTTTAAGCGGTTCATATAAGCTTCACCTAAACCTGTCTCGGCAACGCCTGCACATAAAATGTAGTCTTGGCTATCAAAAGTTCTGAGACCCGAAAAGAGCCGACTGCTAGCACTCTTGACGTTTGTGCCTAATGAGTAGCCTGCGATATTTTCTGGTAGCTTAGACACTTTAGCTACTTCTGGCTCAAAAGCCATCACGCCGATCTTAGCCGTTTGTGCCTTAGCCCAAGCCAAAGCTTCTTCCCACTCAGCAGCATTTACGATCAAGACCTGAGCATCAGGAGCATAGTGCTTGTATTTCATCCCGGGGGCTTTAGGTGTCTCGGCTTGACCAACATGATGCTTATCTGAACGCACTTCACAACCTAAAATTTCGCTGATCTGCTCGGGTGTGACTGCTCCCGGACGCAAAACAGTCGGCACAGCGGTACTTAAGTCAACGATCGTGGATTCGACCCCAACCGTAGTCGGACCATCATCAACGATCCCTTTGATCTTACCTTCCAAGTCATGAAAGACGTGTTCGGCTGTCGTAGGGCTCGGTTTGCCCGAAGAGTTAGCTGATGGTCCAACTAATGGGACTCCAGCTTCTTTGATCAATTCTAGCGTTGTTTGATTGTCAGGCATCCGAAAGGCCGCGGTCTTTAAGCCACCTGTGACTGCATCGGGCAGTGAATCGGGTTTAATCGGCAAAATGATTGTCAACGAGCCCGGCCAAAAGGCATCCATCAATTTTTGGGCTGCTGTAGGCAATTTTTCGACGTAGCGTTCGACCATTTCCCGTGAACAAACCGTCACGATCAAAGGATTATCTGACGGACGTCCTTTAGCAAGATAAACGCGTTTGACCGCTTGAGCGTTAGTTGCATCGGCCCCTAGCCCATAAACGGTCTCAGTCGGAAAAGCGACCAACTCGCCCAACTGTAGTTCTTTAGCGGCCAAAGCAACTTTATCTGGTGTATAGATCTCAGTTATCAGCACTATTATTTCCTCTTTTCTATTAAAAACTCACTTTTACCATCCGGTCATGTCCGGTGATATCCTGGCGTAATTCGACTTTAGCTGTCGGATAAGCTTGGCTAAAGATCTCGACTACACTTGGACCTTGTTGAAAGCCGATCTCTAAATAGAGCTTACCGTGTTCTGTCAGATGTTGGCTGAGCTTTTCAGCTAATTTCTTATAAAGATATAAGCCTTCATCTGGCGCAAATAAAGCCGTTTTAGGTTCATGCTCTAAAACACTTTTATCCATTAATTCTGCCTCTGATTCGGCAATATACGGGGGATTTGAGACGATCACATCAAATTTGCCCGTGATATTTTGGAAAAGATCACTTTCGATCAACGTGGCCTCTAGCTTCAAGGCTTGCTTGTTTTCTTTAGCAACTGCTAGGGCTTGGGAAGAAATATCACTTAAAGTCACTTCCCAAGCAGGACGTTCATGTTTCAAACTTAGCCCGATCGCTCCGGTACCAGTCCCGATATCTAAGACCCGCAGCGAAGTTTTAGGCTCGGCTTCCAAGATCCACTCGACCAATTCTTCTGTCTCTGGTCGTGGGATCAAGGTTGCTTCGCTGACTTTGAACTCCAAGCCAAAAAAGTTAGCTTTTCCTAGCAAATATTGGGCTGGGTGATCTTGGCAGTATAATTTGACATTGGTAAAAAAGCGCTCTAATTGTTCAGCTGACAATTGCGTCTGATAGTTCATCAACATCTCTGTTGTACTCCAATTCATCTGGCCTTGCAAGAGCAGATCAGCGGCACTTGGATCTTTCCCATGATCTTTGATAAAAGAAAAAGCCCATTGCTGAGCTTTAAAAACTGTCATTTTATCCATTTTGTAATTCTTCTAAGGCTTTAGTTTGATCGTAAAGAACTAAAGCATCGATCACATCTTCTAATTCACCGTTCATGATCCGGTCAAGCTTGTTCAAGCTCAAGCCGATCCGGTGATCAGTCACGCGGTTTTGTGGATAGTTGTAAGTTCTGATCCGTTCAGAACGATCCCCAGTACCGACAGCAGATTTACGGTTTTCGTCATAAGCACTTTGCTCTTGGGCAGCATAATAGTCATAGACACGTGCGCGCAAGATCTTCATTGCTTTTTCACGGTTTTGTTGTTGTGAACGTTGATCTTGCATAGCAACAACGATCCCCGTTGGCAAGTGAGTCATCCGCACAGCTGAAGATGTCTTGTTGATATGCTGACCACCGGCACCAGAAGCGCGGTAAACGTCAACTCTGATATCTTTTGGATCGATCTCGATCTCAACATCTTCTTCTTCGGGCATGACAACTACAGTAGCCGTTGAGGTATGCACTCGACCTTGAGATTCAGTTACAGGGATCCGTTGAACACGGTGAGCCCCAGATTCATATTTCAACTTAGAGTAAACGCTTCGACCATTGATGAGCAATGCGATTTCCTTGAAACCACCTACTTCTGTCATCGTCTTGTCGATAACTTCAATGTTCCACCCTTGATGTTCAGCATACTTGCTGTACATCGTGAATAGATCGCCCGCAAATAGACTCGCTTCATCCCCACCAGCAGCGCCACGGATCTCCATGATGATGTTTTTATCATCGTTAGGGTCCTTAGGTAGAAGTAAGATCTTGATCTCTTCTTCTAATTGTTCTTTTTCAGTCTTTGAACTTGCCAATTCTTCTTTGACCATCGTTGTCATTTCATCATCGTCAAGTCCAGCACTGAGCATCTCTTCGTCATCTTTGATCTGTTGGATGACTTGCTTATATTTGTTATACTTTTCGACTGTTTCACGCAGATCGGCCATCTCTTTTGAAAGTTCCATAAAGCGCTTAGTATCTGCGATCACATCCGGATCAGAGAGCAATTCGCCGAGTTCTTCATACCGATCTTCAAGCATTTGCAATCTGTCAAATAACTTATCCATAAAATTCTCCTTATTTAATAGTATTATTTGTATCAGTTGGTGGCGCGACGTAATGTTTACGGCACACCGGATAGTAAGATTCATTGCCACCGATCTCGATCTGCTTGCCATCATAAACAGGCTTGCCATCATTGACCCGTAAGTTCATGATCGCTTTTTTGTTGCAGAACCAGCAGATCGTTTTCATCTCTTCGATCTTATCCGCATATAGTAGTAAATATTTTGAACCTTCAAAAAGTTCATTACGGAAATCATTTTTCAAGCCAAATGTCATCACGGGGATATTTAATTCATCGACCACCCGTGTTAATTCTAAAACATGATGCTTACTCAAAAATTGAGCTTCATCGACCAAAACACATGCAGCGTTTGGGTCTAGTTCTTTGACCTTAGCCAAAAGGTCATCTTCCTCAAAGATCGGAAATGCCTTACGCTTAAGGCCAATCCGGCTCGAAACATAACCGACTTCATCGCGGTCATCCAAGCCACTAGTCATAATAATTACGCTTTTATCTTGCTCTTCATAATTATGGGCGACTTTTAAGATCTCGATCGTCTTGCCGCTGTTCATTGCTCCATAGCGGAAAAAAAGCTGTGCCACTAACGCCACCATCCTTTTAATAGTTCCTAAACTAGTATATATGATTTATGCGTAAATTTCATTAATAAATTTGTTAGATGTTGCTATCAGCTAGGCTCGACCCGTTTTTCTGCGCACTGATCTAGATTTTATGGTAAGATACAAGTTGACATAAAAAAATCGGAGGAAATTTCATGTCATTTAAAAGTTCAATCGCAATTACTGCGGGTAAAACTTCTCACTGGTTCTTGCATAACTTTATGCACGGTGGGACCTCTCTGCCTGGTAAATTAACTTTAAAAATTGATCCTGATGTTTTAAAAGCTTTAGCTAAAGATTACGAGATCGTGATCATCACTGGGACCAATGGTAAAACACTGACGACCGCTTTGACCGTAAAAGTGCTCCAAGCTAAATACGGTAATGTTTTGACTAATAAGAGCGGTTCTAATATGAAACAAGGGATCGTGACCGCCTTTTTGACAGCTCAAAAAACGAGCTCTGGCAAAAAGCTCGCTGTCCTTGAAACCGATGAGGCCAATGTGCCGATCGTCTGTGAATATATCAAACCAAAAATGTTCGTGTTGACTAACCTTTTCCGTGATCAAATGGATCGCTATGGTGAGATCTACACGACTTATGACAAGATCTTAAAAGGTGTGTTGATGCATCCTGACGCACTTGTTCTTGCAAATGGAGATGCACCTATATTTAATAGTAAGGAACTACCTAATAAAGTTATTTATTACGGTTTTGCAGATAAAGCTGAAAAAGACCAACTCGCACCAGCTAACACCGATGGGCTGTTGTGTCCTAGTTGTCAACATATCTTGCATTTCAAATACCGTTCTTACAGCAACTTAGGTAAATACTTCTGCCCGCATTGTGGCTTCAAGCGCCCTGAATTGACTTACAAAGTCGATCAGATCAGTGCTCAAACTCCACAATCTTCTAAATTTACGATCAATGGACATGAAGTTGAGTTGCACATCGGTGGGACTTACAACATCTATAACGCCCTAGCCGCTTATGCAGTCGGCTCACAGCTAGATGTCGAACCCGAAACGATCTGCCAAGCGCTCAGTCAAAATGACGAAAAGGTCTTTGGACGTCAAGAAGTTATCGATCTTGATGGCAAAGAAGTGACTATGATCTTGGTCAAAAACCCAGTTGGCCTTGACCAAGTTTTAGAAATGATCAAGACCGATGATAAACCATTTTCACTGGCAGTCTTGTTGAATGCCAATTACGCTGACGGGATCGATACGAGCTGGATCTGGGATGGTGATTTTGAAAACTTACCGTTTGACAAGATCCCTAGTGTCTTGACCGGGGGCGAACGTTACAAAGACATCACATTCCGGTTGCGCGTAGCTGGTGTTCCCGAAGAAAACTTTGCGCAACGTGAAAGTCTAAAAGACGTCTTAGCTTATCTCAAAACGATGCCAACAGAACACATCTACGTACTAGCAACCTACACTGCAGTCTTGCAATTACGGAAACTTTTAGCAGATGAAGGCTATATCAAGGGAGGCATGGATTAATATGAAATACCAACTTCACTTAGCACACCTTTATGGCGATCTACTGAACACTTATGGTGATATCGGTAATGTTTTAGTCTTAGAATACTATGCTAAACAGATGGATATCGAGTTGACTTCAGAAGTTATCTCACTTGACCAACCGTTTGATGCTACGAAATTCGACATTGCCTTTTTCGGTGGTGGTCAAGATTATGAGCAAGTCATCGTTTCTAAGGATATCCAAGCCAAAAAAAAAGCTTTGACTGATTATATCGAAGACGGCGGTCCAATGCTTGCGATCTGTGGGGGCTACCAATTACTAGGTAAATATTATATTGGGGCAAATGGCGAGCGCATCGAGGGGATCTCCGCACTTGATCATTACACCGAAAGCCAAGACAATAACCGCTTCATCGGCGATATCGTGATCGAAAACGAAGAAACAGGGCAAAAATACCATGGTTTTGAAAACCACAATGGTGTCACCTATCTCGGTAAAGATGAACGTCCTTTAGGAAAAGTCATCAGTGGCCACGGTAACAACGGTAAAGACCAGGGTGAAGGTGCGATCTATAAGAATGTCTACTGTTCTTACTTCCACGGCCCGATCTTAGCCCGCAACGGTGAATTGGCTAAGCGGATCTTACTGACAGCTTTGAAGCGTAAGTATCCTGAAGCTGATCTAACTGCTCAAGAAGAACTAAAAATCAAACCAACATATTAACCAAAATGTTGGGTGTACACTTTCTGGTATGGATAAAAATTCCATACCAGTTTTTTGCGTAAAAAAACACTTCCCACATTTCTGTAGGAAGTGCCGTACGGGTCTATCCATATCAGTTGACGGACACCCGACTTTTCAACTTTAACTATGCTTTTTTACCCGGTTCAGAAGCAATCAACATCATCTTTCCAGCCAACGTCCAAGATTTAACGGCATAAGGTAAGATAAAATGCATCCCCTTCTTGAGTTCATAGGTACGACCCTCTACTTCCAACTGGCCGTTTCCATCTAAGACTGAGGCCAGTGTATATGGTGCTTGCTGGCGTTCAAAGGTCGCACTACCATCGATCTCCCATTTATAAACGGCAAAGAAATCAGTATCGACAAAACGGGTAACTTTTTTATCCCCTGTTACAGTCGTTTGAATATCCAATTTAGGATCAACATGGGGAACGTTGGTCATATCGATCGATTGCTTCAAATGCAACTCCCGCTTTTTACCAGTCGTTTTATCGACCCGATCAAAATCATACAAGCGATAAGTCGTATCTGAACTTTGTTGCGTCTCTAGGACCATGATCCCTTTACCGATCGCATGGATCGTACCGGCTGGAACATATAGGAAATCACCGGCTTTGACTGGGATCTTGCGTAACAACTTATCCCATTGTTTATTTTCGATCATCTCAGCTAACTCTTCACGCGTCTTAGCATGATGACCGTAATACATCTGAGCTCCTTCATCGGCAGCCAATACATACCAGCATTCGGTCTTGCCCAATTCACCTTCATGTTCTTTAGCATAAGCATCATCGGGGTGGACTTGTACGGAAAGATCGGCTTTAGCATCCAAGATCTTCGTCAATAGTGGGAAAACATCGCCCTTAGCATCACCAAAAACTTCACGGTGCTTATCCCAGACCTCCGTCAAAGTCAAACCTTTATATGGTCCATTTTCAACGATCGCCGGTCCATGTTGGTGCGCTGAGATCGCCCAACATTCGCCTGTATGATCACTTGGGATCTGATAACCGTACTCGGTATATAACCGGTCGCCACCCCAAATTTTTTCTTGAAAATATGGTTCTAAAAATAATGGTTCACTACTCATATTCATCATCGCCTTATCTAAAAGTCTATACTTTTATTCTATCACACTCATATAAATTGTAAACCTTTTCCACTCAGTCCTTTTCTGCCAGATACGTTGCGATGATCTTATCACGCCATTCTAAAAACACTTCATTATCAGCACTTGGATGCACGCGATTTGATAAAACGATCAAGGCATTTTTCCCTTTTTGATCAAGTAACATAAAAGTCCCAGTAAATCCAGTATGATAGAGACAAGGCGTGTTATTGCGATCATAGCGCAGATCCCAGCCCAGTGAACGACCAAGATCGTGGGTCGGAGTATGATCAGCATAGAGCATCGCGACCGTTTCTGGCGCTAACACTCCCGGGATCGTTTGGGGAGCAAGCATCCATTTAGCAAATTTCACCAGATCGGCCAAATTAGAAAATAACCCTGCCGACCCACAATGCTCACCCAAAATAAAAGCCTTAGGATCATGGACTTCACCTTGGATCAAGCCTCTAGTCGCCGTTAACTCAGTGGGCACACACTGCTTTTTTTCCGGAGTAAAGGTCGAAGCTTTCATGCCTAATGGCCGTAAGACCTCAGTCGTGATCACCGCTTGTACCGGTCGGTGGTAAAAAGCTTCGATGATCTGTCCGAGTAAGATCAGCCCGATATCTGCATAAACGACCTTTTTCCCCAACCAAGCAGCTGGCTTCAAAGTATATAAAGCCGCCATTAATTCCGCTGGTGGTAATTGATCACGATTTTTTATGTAACCACTAAGAGCAGACGTGTGGGTCAATAAGTGGCGTAGAGTCACCCTTTGATCGGTGAACCGCGGTAAATATTTAGCGACCCGATCGTCTAATCGTAGTTTTTTTGCCTCTAACAGCTGTAAGATCACCGTCGTCGTCCCAATGACCTTCGTCAACGAAGCCAGATCATATAAAGCTCCCTCTTCTAGTGGTTTTACCGTTGGAACTAGTTGCTTATTGCCAAAGACTTCAGTTTGGATATCGTCTTGGCAGATCATAGCATAGGAGACCCCAGGGACGATCTTCTGGTCTACCAGCTGGTGTAGTAAGGCAGCTGTCTTTTCGTTCATGCTCGATTTCCCTCTTGTTTCAATTGATTGATATAGATGATCTCGAATTTACCATCAGCATAGTCTACCCGACTAGCCCGCGAATTGTCGACTAAAAATAGCGGTACATCGCCGTTCAACGACTCTAAGAAATTCGACAAGATCAAACCATGCGTTACGATCAAAATGTTGCAATCTTTGCCTTCATATTCACAGGCGATCGTCTTTAAAGCTCGGGTAAAGCGCTGTTCGAGGTGAACTGAAGTCTCGATCTCTTCTTCACCATCCATCGTCCGAAAAAGCTCGGTCAACTCAGAGACGTGCTCTTCATTGGCAAAATCCCGCAAGATCTTGCGCAACCCTAGCGTTCGCAAAGCTGTAGGGACCATCGTAAAATTATTGGCTTCTTCAAATTTACCAAAACTCAATTCACGCAGATCGGGATCACTATAGATCGGTGGATAACCCTGTTTATTTTCCGCGAGAATATAGCGCGCTGTTTCTTGGGTCCGCTGAAGATCACTCGTATAAACAGCCTCAAACCGGATATTTTCCAACTCTTTGCCTAGCCGCTTGGCCATGCGGATCCCTTTTTTGGTCAACGGAGAATTCGTTGTCCCCTGCAATCGGCGTGATCGATTCAAACGCGTCTGTCCGTGGCGGACTAAATAAAAATGTATCACTATTTTCACCAACTCTTTTTTTCTAAAAACACCTATCTCTATTATAGATTTACCACGCCAACATGCAAAACATTTTACCTAAAACTTCTCGCAAGCATAATTCAAATGATTGTGCTAAAATGTTGATAGACAATGGGGGTAGTATTTTTGGCAAGTAATTCTGATTCGATTTTCAACGTTTTATCATATTTGAAGCGCCATCCTGAAAAGATCTTTGCTTTGAGATCACGTTATGACAATGTGATCCAGATCTTTTTCAAAGATGCGGTCAAAGTCGCTGATGCAAATATTTATTTTCCTGACAACAAATTAATGGTCAATTGTCTGACTGATGATTTTTTAGCTCAAAACGGTGATCTTTTAGACAGCTTTTGGCAACTAGCTGGTCACGACTACATCGATCATCATGAAATTTGGGCTACAACATCACATTTGACCGAGAAAAATATGTACTTATTGGAGCTCTCATTTGAATAGTATGAGACAAAGCACCAAGGATCTCACCAATATCGTGATGAGGTCCTTGGTGCTTTGCGCTTTGATTATTCTTCGTTTTCAAGTGGACGGTGAACTTTCCAGATCAAAAGCAAGTTCAATGCCATCAAGGCTGCTGTTACCAAGAAGACCGCTTGATAGTCGAACAGACCCGAGATGAGCGACCCCATCATTGAACCAAGCATCGCCCCAGCCGCTTGAAATGACTGATTATAACTAAAGATGCGCCCAAAGGCTTCCCGTGGAACACTGACCGTCAAGACCGTTTGAACTGCTGGTAATAACGCTGCATTAGCGATCCCCAATAAGAAGCGCCAAAAGCCTAAACTCCACGGTGACGTCACAAAATACATCGGCAAAAAGACTACCATAGCAGCCACTAAGCCAAAGACTAATACTTTTAGTGGTCCGATCTTATCCATCTTGACACCTAAGCGTGAAGCGACTAACAACGTCCCAAAACCAGGCATTGCCGCTACGACCCCACTGACAAAGGATACATTACCCGTACCGTGCATCAATGATTTGACCAACAAACTGACGATCGGCGCGATCGACATCAAGGCCGATTGGATAAACAGCGTCGTGATAAACATTGCAATGATCAACTGTTTGTTTTCTAACTGTGCAAAGATCTCTTTCATCGGTTTCATCTTTTTAGCTGGGATCGGCGTAAAATGCTCTTTTGTATTAAATAAGGTCAGCAAAAAGACGATCCCCATCATCGCCCCGCAAACAAAAAACGTTACTCGATAGCCAGCAAAACCAGCTAATAGACCACCAACTAAAGGGCCGAGCAAATTCCCCGTCACGTTGGCAGTCATCATATTTGCCATCACAGCCCCAGAACGATTATGCGGGGTCTCGCCTGCCATAAAAGCAGTCGCATTATTGATATAACCAGAAAAAGCTCCTTGAACGAAGCGCAATAATACGATCGTCCAAGCATGGTGGACTAAGCCAACAGCAAAGATCGTAAAAGTCATCACCCCAGAAGCTCGTAAACACATGAGTTTGCGTCCTTTTTGATCGGCAAGATTGCCCCACAGTGGTGAAACGATCGCCTGGGCTAGATATGTAACAGCAAAGGCTAGGCCCGCATATAAGTTCAATTCAAATTTTCCATAGGGATGCAAGGTTTCAATATAGAGCGCCATAAATGGCATCGTCATCGAAAAATTCAACCCCGTCATAAAACACCCTAACCAGAGGGTCATAAAGGTTTTGCGCCATGAAGCAGGCAGCTCAGGATCTGCTACCATATTCATCACTCCTGTCATCATAATATTTACACTCTAGCAAAAATAACTTCAAATTACAAACCCAAGCAAAAAAGTGAACTACCTTGAGCAGTTCACTTTTTAATTACATTTCAAAGTCTTTTTCAGGATCCAAGCCGTAAAGTTCACTGACTGGATCAGTCTTAGCAGTCGGTTTAACTACGAGGATCGCCGTAACTGCTTTAGTCGACTCATATCCGGCTAAAGATACCACGTCTTCAATCAGATAAGTCAGACCGTCACTATTATAAATATGCTCACCGATCACCGGTAACTTTTCAAAAGAAGTTTTGTTCATCCGGTAATAATCCCCGTTTTTTTCGTGCATGACTAGAATCGCTTGCGTCACTTCGATCCCCCCTAAAAATTTTTTGCTTTACCAAAGCTCTTTCATTATAGTATATATCAATATTTTTTTACATAGGTATCTGCCAAAAAATATAAAAAGTTCTGCCAATATTCCAGCAGAACTCTCTACATTAGATATTGATAACTTTTTCCAAGAACGCTTTAGTCCGTTCATTTTGGGGATCTTCAAAGATCGCTTCGGGACGTCCTTCTTCGACAACATGACCCTCAGCCATGAAGACAACACGATCAGCCACTTCTTTGGCAAAGCCCATTTCGTGGGTCACAACGACCATCGTCATCCCATCTTTAGCTAGATCTTTCATAACTTCCAAAACATCACCGACCATTTCGGGGTCAAGCGCTGAGGTCGGTTCGTCAAACAACATGATATCTGGATTCATCGCCAAAGCACGCGCGATCGCGACCCGTTGCTTTTGTCCCCCGGAAAGTGAGGCTGGCATCGCATCGAACTTATCAGCTAAACCGACCGTTTCCAGTAACTGTTTAGCAGTCGTCATCGCTTCATCCTTATTGGCCTTGCCCAACTCAACCGGTGCTAGCATGATGTTTTCACCCACACTCAAATTGTTGAACAAGTTAAAATGTTGGAATACCATCCCGATATTTTCACGGGCTTTATCGATATTTGTCTTAGGATCACTGATATCATGCCCATCGATCACGATCGACCCGGAAGTTGGTTCTTCGAGCTTATTCAAGCAACGCAATAAAGTACTCTTCCCTGAACCAGAAGGCCCGATCAAAACGACCACTTCATTATTCGCAACTTTAAAATCAATGCCCTTTAACACTTGATTTGAGCCGTAGTTTTTCTTTAAATTCGTAACATCTACTTTTAAATCTGTCATTAATTATTGATCCTCCGTTCGATCCACTTCGAAAGAAGCGTTAAAACTGTAATGATGACTAGATAGATCACCGCAACGATCGCCCACACTCTAAAGCCTTCGAGGTTTCGTGCGATAATGATCTTACCAGTCTGAGTAAGTTCAAGTAACCCGATAACAGATAAGATCGAGGTATCTTTTAAGGTAATGATGAATTGGTTGATAAACGATGGGACCATGATCTTGATCCCTTGAGGTAAGATGACCCGACGCATCGATTTACCAAACGGCATCCCTAAACTACGTGCGGCTTCCATCTGCCCTTTATCGACCGATTCGATCCCACCTTTAACAAAGGCAGCAGTATAGGCACCTTCATTTAACATCAACGTGATAACACCAGCTAAGAAGGCTGGCACTTTGCTACCGATCAAGCTTGGGACACCATTATAGATGAACAGTGCCAACACGATCAATGGTAACCCACGGAAGATGTATATGATCGTTGTTGAAAGTCCACGGCAGAATTTGTTTGGTACGACACCTAACAGACCGACAAAGATACCAAAGATCGTGGCACAAAAGATACCCACAACGGTCAACTTCAGCGTCTCAATGATCCCTGAGATAAAGGCATCTTTGTTTTCTTTTAAGATACCTAAAACTGTTCGATCTTCAGCCGTTTCTGTTTGTGATTTGACTTTAGTTTTAGAAGTTGCTTTACCTTCTGTATATTTTTTGATGATCTTATCATACTCACCATTAGCTTTCAACTTAGCTAGACCTTCATTGAACATCTTGAGTAGCTCTTGGTTTTGGCCCTTTTTAACAGCAAAACCCGTTTCTGTCGTATTAGCTGGCTTAGTTACAACTTTTAGATCTAAGCCATTTTTGATCGCATAATACATCACAGCACTATCTTCAAAGCAAGCAGCAGAGTTACCATTGATGACATCATTGTACACACCATCAGAATCATCGAATGTTACGATCTCAAAACCGTATTTATCCTTGATCGAATTAGCATAATCAGCCCCTGCTGTTCCAGTCTTAACGGCAACTTTTTTACCCTTCAATTCAGATAGAGATTTGATTCCACTACCATCTTTGACCGCCATTACGATCCCAGCTGAATAGTATGGATCAGAAAAATCAAATTTTTGCTTCCGTTCTTCTGTGATCGACATCCCAGCGATCATCCCATCGGCTTGGCCAGCACTTACGGATTGAACAGCAGCGTTGAAGCCAACGGGGCGGATCTTAACTTTAAAACCCTCTTCTTTAGCAATTGCACGTAAAAGATCTAAATCGATCCCCACATACTTATTCTCTGTGTTGGCATACACAAACGGCGGGAAAGTCACATCCGTGTCGATCGTATATGTCTTTTCTGATGCAGCTTGGATCTGTGGCTGGGAGAAAACACCCAACATAAATAATCCAAACACTGCACTTAACATTGCAATAAACTTCTTCATGGGAACTCCCCTTTACTAGAATTTAATATAAAATTATTATAGCACAACTTTTGTCAGAAGATAGTACATGGAAATCAAAACCATAATATAGAACTTAGATTTCGTATCATAATACTATTAAAAAAGCCTATAAAAACGGGGTTTATCTCAAATTCCAAAAATAAAATTAATTTTTGATTAATTTTTGTAGCATGTTACTAATCAAAATTCCACCCCCCCCTTTAAAACCCTAAAACAAAAGCATTTATAATTAAATTAACACTAGTAAAATCACGCCCTGGAAATGTAATAAAACATAACATATCATTTGCGAAACATTTCAAACTCGCTCGTTTCCCCCTGTAAAATTTTTTCGATCGCTTGCGCCAGTATTTTTCGTTCGACCGGACGATACCTCTTTAGCCCAGGCAAAGCTGTAATTACGTGTAAGATCTTGCCTAAATAATAAGTACTCTTTTTAGTACGATCATAGATCAAGCCGGGATATACAACATAGGCACGCTTGCCTAGAACTTGACGTGCGTATTTTTCAACGGCCCGCTTAGCTTTTAAATAAGCTGGCGGTCCCGCATTAGCGGAAATGAACAAAAATTTGGTCTCACTTGTTTTGATGGTCGTAATGATCTGTTTACCTGGTTGAATACTAGCATTTTGATAATTCAACTGTCTTTTGCGATCAGGCCACAAGATCCCCACACAATCGATGACCCAATCCGCTTCGTTGAGCAACACTTGCCAAGCTCCCATCTGCTTTAGATCTACTCTTTGATACGTAACACCAGCTACACTGTGTGAACGCTTGCCACCACGTGATAAACTGTGTAGTTCCAGTGTCTTATCCTTGACCAGAACCTGTAAGATACCTTGTCCAACAAAACCAGTCCCACCAACAACGACAACTTTCATCAGCTCATCTCCAGTACTTGATTTTTCCTGATTATAGCACTTAAAAAGTACGAATATGTAAACTTTTGCCTACACATTCGTACTTTAACAACTATTTATTGAGTTTTCCCTTAGCTACTGCTTGATGATAAAAGATCCAAGCGATCACGCCAAAGAAGACCGGTCCAATGATCGTCCAAAAGGCGGTATCATACTCGTGTTGTAAAATAGGTTCAACACAAGTGAAGATTATCCCACCTACAAGGACGAGCAAAACAATGATCGTGACGATCCAGGTCCATTTACGACTCTTGAAAAATTCAAATGGGCGCTCGATATCTGTTCTTTGCTTGAAGAACGGAAACGCACCAACTAAAAAGAGATATGGACAACTCGTTGAAACATTAGCCATGTCCGTCAAGATCGTATAGAACTTTTGAGCAGCCGAGCCTCCAAAAGCAACTAAAAAGATAAAGATACAAACGATCGTCGCCTGAAGCCACATTGAAAAGGCTGGCATTCCCGCTTTGTTTAAGTTTGTCATTTTTTTAGGCCAAAGCTTAGGGTCAGAACCTAAAATAAATGACTTGATCGGCGAATAGACTAAGATGAAAAAGGCCCCGACATAACCGATAAACATTCCCAAACCAGCAAAACGTGTCATCAAGACGCCGAGAAATTGGCTCGTTTGTGCGGTTAAGCCCAACGCTTGACCTAAAACGACCCCTAAATTATTCATCAAAACATATGTAATATTTCCCAGGTTAGCTTCATTTTTTCCAATGACTTCTTGCCAATTAGTACTGATCCCCCACATAAAGATCATCAACGAATAACTAAGAGCGATCACTAAAGTCGAGATCAAAACAGCTCGCGGAAAAGTCTTTTCCGGTTTTTCAACGTCATCCATGACGCCCCCGAGCGATTCCATCCCAGCATAAGCAAAGATCGCATAGACCACAAAGGATAGCAAAGCGACCAGCGTACTAAAATCTGGATTAGGTGAAGTTGTAAAACTGCTCCAGCCTGTGATCGGCTGCTTTAAAGCCCCATGATCAGCGATCCAGATCACAATACTAGCTACGCAAAAGATCACATTCAAAGCGATCGTGAATATCCCACCGATCGAGCCAACTTTAGCCACAAAATCCATCCCACGAGTACTGAAGAATGTGACCCCCAAGATCCAAATGATCGCTAATAACCCGATCGTCTGCGTTGCGCCTAGACCTAAAAAATTCCAGCTTTGGGTGGTATCTTTACCGAAAAGCAAAGCCGATAACGGAATCCAGACCTTATTTGACGTCGAGACTAGCCAGATCACCCACGAGGCTAACCAGATAAAGGTCCCGATAAAAGCGATCTTTTCTCCAACTGAGCCCGCTAGCCAAGAATAGATCCCACCTTTTGCTTCTTTAAAGGCAGCACCATACTCGGCTAACATCAAAGCACTGGGAAGAAAGAAAAAGATCGCCGCTAAGATATACCACATGATACTCCCATATCCCATCTGTTCATAAGCGACGGTCGAATTCGCAAATCCAAAGATCGTTGAAAAGATCATCATTACCAAACCAAAAAGTTTGATTTTCTTTTTATTCACATTAAACCCTTCTTCTTATACATAATTATTAATGTTTATTCATTATACACCTTTTAGTAACAACATAAAAGTGTATATCAAAATATTTTTAACGATTATCTATGCAAAAAGAGTTATATTCTGATCTACTAGTGCAACAAAATAATTCTATTTATAAGTATTGACAAAGCTACGCGACAGGCATAAACTGTAATAGTTGAGTTTTTATTGGGCATTCGCCAAATCGGTAAGGCAGTGGACTCTGAATCCATAATTTACAGGTTCGAACCCTGTATGCCCAACTACTTAAAAAGATCACTCGAATTTTTGCCAAATTTGAGTGATCTTTTTGTATAATCTTACATATGCACCTCAGCTACTCGGATCCACAAAAAAAGCTTGGGCGTTCCTGCACCCAAGCTCTCCGTCTTATATCCTACCTACGTTTGACCGTATGTTTATGCTTATAACGGTCTTCTTCCTTAACGTAACGGTGGGCATGCTTTTTCAAGTACTGTAATAATTTAGCCTCGTTGGCAAATTCACGTGGATGTTGTTGGCCGTGCAACCTTAAAGTGATCTTATTGATCTTGTCACGTCCTGTCCAGGTATAGCTATGTTCAACGATAAAACGGTTCAAAAACTTACCGTCTTTTTTGCCAAACTTCAGTACATATACTTTCTCAGGCACCATCAACGGATTAACGTGCTCTTTTTCATACTCGACACCGTGTGCACGTAGAAAATTTTTCGTTTTTCTAAGCATGTTTCTCCTCCTAACTTGATAGTAATCCTTTTACTTACTTCACCTATTATAGCACCTTTAAACTTATTTTTTGGTAACAATTTGTTAACATTAACAAATTTAAAAGAATTATTCAATAACTTTATAAAAAAAGCCGCTGGCTAAACCAACAGCTCTGATTTATCACCCGTACGGGGATCGAACCCGTAACTCCGCCTTGAGAGGGCGACGTCTTAACCAATTTGACCAACGGGCAATGACTACTCTTAATAGTATACTCTCTTTTTAAATAACGTCAACTATTTATCCAAATTTTTTAACGCAAAAAAGCAATAGCCTAAAAAGAGCAGTCCCGTCCAAATAACACAGAGGACAAAAACTAGATCTAGCCAGGCAAAAGCGAGGTAAAATCTAGTCGCAAACACTAACAATGTGATAACACACCAAATAACTAGCTTACGTTTGAGATATGCACTCTCACTTGGCATTAAATGTCACTTGCAATTCCGGGACCGCATTTAACTTACGATCATAGTATTGGACCTCGATCCGCTTACCATTTTCACTAGCGAAAGTCTCAACTATCGCAAATGTGCCACCGAGCGCAGTGAATTTCCCACGTGGATAGCTGATACTGCCCGGATTCAAAATAAATTTACCATTGATCACTTCGACCCCTAATTGATGGGTATGCCCAAAGAAAGCCATATTGGCACCTAACTCTTCCATTTTAGCTTGCAAACCACCCAAGCCAAAGCCTACACCGAGCAAATGCCCGTGAACTAACAAGATCTTGTCTTGACCACGATCAAAAAATTGTTCATCTTGTAACTCCAGATCATAGTCACAGTTACCACGAACGACTTTAAAATGTTTGAAAACTTCATCTGTTGCGGGCAACTCTGAATCACCACAATGTAACATCAGATCAACTTTCCCCGCATAAGCCGTGATCAATTTTTGCAAGATCGCCTTATCACCGTGACTATCACTAACAACTAAATATTTCATTTTATCGTACCTCGTTTAGCCAGGCGTCAAAACGCTCCATCAAAGCTTTGACTGCTCGACCACGGTGACTGACACTGTTCTTTTCTTCCATTGACAATTGGGCAAAGGAGCGCTCAAATGGTGGATAATAAAACAGTGGATCATAACCAAATCCGCCTTGGCCGCGTTGTTCTTCTAGGATCATACCGTTGACCTCACCTTCAACTGTCAACTGTTTGCCAGCCGGACTAGCAACGACGATCGCACAATGAAAATGAGCTGTTCGTTTATCTGGGGCAACACCAGCTAATTCAGCTAACAATTTTTGCTTATTGGCCTCATCATCGTGATCACCAGCATAACGCGCTGAATAGATCCCTGGCGCTCCATCCAACTGATCGACCATGAGACCTGAATCGTCTGCTAAAGCGATCACTTGGTACTTTTCAGCTAAGGCTGTCGCTTTGATAGCCGCATTTTGCGCAAATGTTTCACCATCTTCAACGATCTCGATCGGATCATTTAGGTCATTTAACGTCACAATTTCAAAGCCCTTTGGTTCAAATAGTTTACGATACTCTTTAGCCTTACCTTCATTTTTGGTCGCTATTAAAATCTTATCCATGAACATCACCTCACTACAATTATGCACTAAATCACACCTCGATTTCAAACTAACTACTAACCCTCGAGTTTAAAAATCATTAGTAACACGGTATAATTAGAGTAATAACTATTATTAAGGATGTGTCTTTTTTAATGCAAGATAATTTTTATGAACTGGCAAGTTCGCAAAATCAGCTCAGCGCGACCTTGATCCGCGATGCCTTGATCCCCGATATCCTAGGTAAGGATAACAATATTCTCTATTGGGCAGGTAGACGTTTGGCTCGCCTCTTTCCTTTAGCTAAGGATGAAGAGTTACCGATCTTCTTTGAACAGGCAAATTGGGGGCACTTAAAGCGCGTCAAAGCCAAAAAAGAACAACAATACTTTGAATTGACCGGTCAGATCGTTGAGACACGACAAAAACTGAACTCAGCTTGTGAATTTTTGATCGAAGCGGGATTTTTAGCCGAAACGATCCAAAATCAACTCGGTTTCATTACCGAAGCGATCATTGATAAAAAGACACATGATACTATAACGCTCTTAGTCCAAGTCGACACTAAAGATCCCCTTGATCTCGACTTTATCGAAGAACAAAAACCGCTTAACATCTTGACTGAACCAGAAGCAAAATAAAATAGTCTAACAAATAACGCGGGAGCTACCACGATGCAAAACATCATGGTGGCTCCCGCGTTGTATCTTAAAGATATTGTTCTAATTTTGCTTTGAGTGCGCCTTTATCATGGTAACCGATCAAAGTATCGACCACTTGACCATCTTTTTGGATCAATAAGGTCGGGATACTCATTACACCATATTTAGCAGCTGTAGCTTGGTTCTTATCAACATCAACTTTACCGATCTTAACTTGGCCTGCCATCTCTTCGGCAAGCTTTTCAACTACAGGTGCTTGCATCCGACAAGGGCCACACCATGTTGCCCAAAAATCAGTCAAAGTCACACCATTTGCAGTTTCTTGTGCAAAATCTTCATCTGTCCATTCTTTTACCATAAGCTGTTCCCTCACTTTTCATTTCGTATTTATTCAGTAAGAATATATCACATCTAAACAAAAAAGCAACTTATTTGTTTTAGCGGAAATAAACGACCGTTGCCCCATTGCCACCATTATTTGGCGCTGCAAAATTAAAGCTTTTGACAGCGCGATTAGATTGCAAATATTGAGTGATCCCTTGGCGCAAGGCCCCGGTCCCTTTACCATGCACGATCGTCACTGACGGATATCCCGCTAAGATAGCAGCGTCAATATAGCGATCTACCTCAGTCATTGCTTCTTCATAGCGTTTGCCCCGAAGATCAAGTTGCGGTGAAACATGGCTCGTTGACGCTGAGCGCAAGACAGTCCCAGCACGTTTGACTTTCTTTGGTTCAACATTGACCTTTTCAAGATCAGCTTCATCGATCTTCATCTTCAAGATCCCTAACTGCACTTCCCAAACATGCTCCCCGACTTTTTGCACCAAGACCCCACGTTGGCCATAAGAGGTCACCATCACATCATCATTTGGCTTGAAAGCTTGTTTGCGCTTAGCACGTTTCAAGACTTTATTTTTCTTCAAAGCTCGTTTTTGCTCAAGCGCATTTAACTGCGCTTTGGAATCGATCAATTCATTTTCCTTGATCTCAGTCGCCGCATTTTGTTTCAAGGCACGTAATTCACCGATGATCTCATCCGCTTTTTGTTTAGCTTGTTCGACGATCTCGTTAGCTTTTTGCTTAGCTTGATCTTGCATTTGCTCTCGCTCATTGACAAAACGTTCATAGGCCGTTGCCAAATCGTGGTGCAATTTTTGTGCCTCATCAAGGTTAGCTTGTAAACTGATCGCCTCTTCTTCTGCTTGACGTCGTTTTGCGACCAGATCAGCGATCATATTATTGAGATCTTGGCTGTCTTTAGCGACTAAATTCCGCGCAGCTGTGACGATCGTTTGGGATAGACCCAAGCGCTCAGAAATATTGAACGCATTACTTTGGCCCGGGATCCCGATCAGTAACCGATATGTCGGCCGTAATGTTTCTTCGTTGAATTCCATCGAAGCGTTGATCGTTTGGGTCCGCTCAAAGCCATATGTCTTGAGTTCGGGATAGTGCGTCGTTGCCAAAACGTAAGCCCCACTGGCCCCGATAGCGTCTAAGATCGCGATCGCAAGCGCAGCCCCTTCTTGCGGATCAGTTCCAGCCCCCAACTCATCGAATAAAACAAGGGAGTCTTGATCGACATGCTCTAAAATATTGACGATATTTGTCATATGAGAGGAGAACGTACTTAAACTTTGCTCGATCGATTGTTCATCCCCGATATCAGCAAAAATATTCTTAAAGACTCCGATCCGACTATTTTCAAAAGCCGGGATAAATAGCCCTGATTGGCCCATCATTTGCACTAACCCCAAAGTCTTTAACGTGATCGTCTTCCCACCTGTATTAGGTCCAGTGATCACCATTGCTTGATAATCTTTTCCTAGGATAATATCGTTTTTGACCGCTTTATCCATCTCTAGAAGCGGATGCCAAACTTGGCGCAAGTAAATATCTTTTTGTTCTGACAATAAAGGTTGCGTTGCTTTGAGCTCTTTAGCATATTTGGCTTTAGCATTGATAAAATCAAATTCACCTAAGATCTTAGCATCGTGGGCTAATTCAGCCGTATAAGGCATCGTCTCTTCCGATAGTTCGCGCAAGATCCGCAAGATCTCCTCTTTTTCAGCCACTTGCTCTTGCTTGAGGCGATTATTCAATTCTACGATCTCACGTGGTTCGATAAAGTAGGTCTGCCCCGAAGAACTTTGGTCGTGAACGATCCCACCAAATTTGCCCTTATGCTCAGCTCGCACAGGGATAACATAGCGGTCATTTCTGATCGTCACATTGGCTCCGCTTAGATACTTGGCATTATTACCACGGGTCAGTGCCACTAAACGATTTCTGATCGTGGCTTCAGTCGTTGAGATCTGACGGCGCAATGAGCGTAAGAGGCTAGAGGCGTCATCGGTCACATAGCCATCAGCTTCCAACGATACTTGCAGTCGCTTAGCTAATTGCGGTAGCGTCTCGAGTTGTTCTTCGAGTTCATATAGATAGTTCAATTCAACTTTTTCATCGGCTAGAGCCATAAAAAAGCGATGCACTTCGTTAGCTGAGCGCAATACCTGACTGATCTCAGCTAATTCCTTGCCATTTAGCGTTGCTCCGATCTCTAAGCGCTTGAGATGATCGGTGATCAACGTTAACTGTGGGACTGGTACCCCACCTTTTAAGCGCAAAATATCTGCGCCATCTTTTGTTTGTAAGAGCTTCACCTGGATCTCATCAAGATCGGTGCTGGGTCTTAAGCGTTTGACTTGCCGCTTACCCATTTCAGTTGTCGCATGTTGGAACAACTTTTGTTTGATCTTGTCGTATTCGAGGATCGCTAAACTTTTACGATTCATTTCCATCCCCCTGTGGTTCAAGTAACCAGTTATCTAATACTTGTTGTGAGATGACTGGTGTCTTTTTTAGCATAAACTGTGCTACGCTAGATTCGGCAATAAATGGCTTTGGTTGCACACCAGGCCAAGTATCCACTAGTAGCAACAAAAAGAAGATCACCCCATACGTCATTGCCAACGAAAAAAGCCCACCTAATAGACGGTCAGCTTGGGAAATGATCGGTATCTTCTTAGCTGTTTGGCGTACTGCATTTGTAATGAGCCGTAGTCCTAGGCCACCGATGAGCGCGATCATCCAAAAGGCCAGCATCTGGTAGAAGATCCGATTCACTCCTGTCGTTGCAAATATACTACTTAACTTTTGTCCCAAACTAGGCGCAAAGTAAAGCCCCAGACCTGCGACCACTACAAAGCCAACTAGCTTGATAAAGATCGCTGCTAGTCCTTTATGCGTTCCATGACGAAAAGCTGCTACTAGTACGATCAAAATACCTATTGTTAAAATCATTTTTTCTCTATTCTTTTGGTTCTGTTTGCTTTAATTTCAGCAATTCTTCTTGTTTATATAATTGATCTGAGACTGCATTGATCGCTAATAGGATCGCTGCTTTTTCATTATTCAATGACGGCATCAATTCCTTGATCTCCGCCAATTGTTCTTCCACGATCTTGACAACAGCTGCCATATGATCTGGTTCAGCTTTACCAATGATCGTATAAACTTCATTTGCAATCTTAACTTTAAAACGTCGCTTATTTTCAGGCATTCTCAAAAAAGCCCCCTAATTAAAAATTAACATACTATATTTTAGCATAATATCTAAGTGTGGAGAAAATCGTTTTGAGCCGTACGGATAGCCTAAATCAAACGATGATGTGTTTTTTGCATTATTGCTTGACTGTAGCTATACGCTAGGCTTAGATTTTTGCAACACGTTAATATCTACGTGTGGAGAAATGCGGATCGCACCGTACACCACTTACAGAAAAAGGCCCTCAATATCCAAAAGATATCCAGGGCCTGTAAGCGAAAAGAATTATTGGAGATTTTCGTCATTCAAGAAAGTATCTAAGACACCTTCGACCATATCCCATTCTTCATCACTTTCGATATCGTAAAGTTCAGCATCCTTAGCTTGACCATCTTCGTCAGGGTTAAAGGAGAAGGCTAAAACATCAACTTGTTCTTCAGGTTCTGAACCGGCTGGGATCAACAAGATATAAGCCTTGCCGTAATCTTCTGATTCAAATGTGAATAAAATTTCGTATAAAGTTTCGTTGCCATCTGCGTCAACTAATGTGATCATCTTTTCTTCTTGTTCACTCATTATCAATACCTGCTCTTTCTTATAATTCTGAGAGTAACTTGCCTTTGCTATCAAGATAGTTTTGCAAGATCAAGCCCGCAGCTAGTTTATCGATAACTTGCTTGCGCTTCTTGCGTGAAGTATCAGCTTGTTCAACTAGCATACGTTCTGCTTCGACCGTTGTCAATCGTTCATCACAAAAATCAACGGGTAAAGCAAATCTTTCTTCTAAAAGTTTACCATAATTTTTAGAAGCTTCTGCTCGAGGTCCTAAAGTATTGTTCATATTCTTAGGCAATCCGAGAACAAAACCCTTAACATCATATTCTAAGACCAATTCAGCGATCCGGTCGATCCCAAACTGTTCTTCATCTTCATTGATCCTAACGATCTCAACACCTTGAGCTGTCCAGCCCAATTCGTCGCTGACTGCTACTCCGACGGTTCTTGAACCTACGTCTAGCCCCATCAATCGCGCCATTAATTTTCTTCCTCCTTGTTGAGATATGAACGAACCAACTCTTCGATTATCTCATCACGTTCATGTCTTCTGATCAGGTTGCGCGCATCGTTTAACCGCGGAATATAGGCTGGGTCCCCTGATAATAGATAGCCTACTATTTGGTTGATCGGATTATAGCCTTTTTCTTCCAAAGCCGCATAAACGGTTTCTAGCGTCTCGCGCACATCCTTTTTATCGCCGTCATCAAAGTTAAAATACATTGTTTTATCCAACGAACTCATCTCAAAACACCTCCGTGATCTTGTCTACTAGTTCTATTTTACTAAACAAATGCTTACGCTACAATGAATATCTCTCAATTTGTATATTACAAAAAGATTATGTTTGTAAACTAAACGTCATGCTAACGAATAAAAGACCTTAGAAATCACCTTCTAAGATCTTTTAACGCTAAATTATTTATCAGCCAACCAAGTCTTGGCTTTAGCTAAAGCTTCACCGATACCAGCTGGGTTCTTACCACCAGCTTGGGCTAAGTTAGGGCGACCACCACCGCCACCACCAACAAGTGGAGCGATGCCTTTGATCAAGTCCCCTGCTTTGATGCCTGCTTTGATGCCGGCATTGGAAACACCCACGATCAAGTTGACCTTATCCTTAGCTGGTGCTGTCGCTAAGACTAACACTTCGGATAGATCTTTTTCTTTCCATTGATCAGCTAATTGACGCAATTGATCCATTCCAGAAACGTTGACTTTAGCCGCGATCAACGTATGACCGTTGACTTCATTAACATCTTTGAAGATATCTTGTGCTTGTTGACTTGCAAACTTAGCTTCAAGTGCTTGTTTTTGTTGTTCTAACTCTTTGATCTGTGCTTGTAAAGCTTCGACCTTACGTGGCACTTCTTTTAATTGTACGACTTTCATTTCAGCAGCTGTTTCTTGCAATAAATTATTACGTTGTTCTAAGAATTCAAAAGCTTCCTTAGAAGTTACCGCTTCAATCCGTCGAACCCCAGCACCAACACCGGATTCAGAAACGATCTTGAAGAGACCAAGTTCGTTAGTATTGTCAACGTGATTACCACCACAGAATTCCATGGAGTAGTCGCCGGCTTTAACAACACGCACGGTATCGCCATATTTATCGCCAAACAATGCGATCGCACCCATCTTTTGAGCAGATTCAAGGTCCGTGACCACTGTTTCGACTGGTAAATTAGCCCAGATCTTAGCATTAACGATATCTTCAACTTGTTGCAATTGTTCAGCTGTAACTGCGCCAAGGTTCGTGAAGTCAAAGCGCAAGTAAGTTGGTTCCACCAATGAACCAGCTTGATGTGTGTGTTCGCCTAAAACATCACGCAAGGCTTGGTCTAACAAGTGAGTTGCTGTATGGTTCTTTTTGACCTTATTATGGAATTCACGGTTTACTTCTAAGCGGTAAGTCATGCCCTTAACCAATTTTTGGCGTAATTTCAAGGTATGCATGTTTTGGCCATTTGGTGCATGTTGCACGTCCATCACTTCAGCTACCACATTGCCGTCTTCATCTTTGACGAGACCTTTATCGGCTACCTGGCCCCCCATTTCAGCATAAAATGGTGTCTTGTCAAAGATAACTTGTACCGTCGTATCAGCTTGTGCTTCATTTACCAAAGCATCATCTAAAATGATATCTTCAACAGTCCCTAAAGCATTTAATTCGCTATAACCGACATATTCACTTGGGGTCGTGATATCAGTCAATAAGCCATTTTGAACGCCCATGGATTTAGCCCCAGAACGCGCATTTCGCGCACGTTCACGTTGTTTTTCCATTTCAGTATCAAAACCAGCTTTATCCACACCTAGACCATTATCACTTGCATATTCAAGTGTCAATTCATATGGGAAACCGTAAGTATCGTAAAGCTTGAAGACACCTGCTCCAGAAAGTTCAGTTTGACCAGCAGCTTTAGTTTGTTCGATCAAGTCATCCAATAAAGCGACCCCATCTTTTAGGGTCTCATTGAAACGATCTTCTTCCATGCGGATGACTTTTTGAATGTAGTCAGCTTGTTCCAAAACTTCTGGATAAGCGGCTTCCATGATCTGACCCACGATCGGTACTAATTTATACAAGAATGCTTGGTCGATCCCAAGTTTTTGACCATGCATAACAGCTCGCCGGATCAAACGGCGGATAACATAGCCACGTCCTTCGTTTGAAGGTAAAGCACCGTCGCCGATCGCAAAAGTCACAGCCCGTGCATGATCAGCGATGACCTTAAATGAGATATCTTTTTCAGGGTCTTGACCATAATGATACTTACCACTTAACTTTTCAGTTTCCTTGATAAGTGGCATGAAAAGATCAGTCTCAAAGTTTGTCTTAGCGTTTTGGAAAACAGAAACGACACGTTCTAAGCCCATGCCCGTATCAATGTTTTTATGTGGTAGTTCTTCGTAAGTGCCGTCTGGCTTGTGGTTGAATTGAGAGAACACGATATTCCAGATCTCAAGGTAACGTTCATTTTCGCCCCCTGGATAGTTTTGTGGATCATCTTCAGCCACGTTGTTCATCGCTTGGCCACGGTCATAGAAGATCTCAGAGTCGGGACCAGATGGACCTTCCCCGATATCCCAGAAGTTGTCTTCGTCTTCGTAGATATGATCTTCTTTGACACCAGCTTCAAGCCAGATCTTCTTAGCATCAGTATCTTTTGGATAAACTGTGATGTAAAGTTTTTCGGGATCCAAAGCAAACCATTCCTCACTCGTCAACAATTCCCAGGCCCAATTGATCGCTTCTTTTTTGAAGTAATCACCGATCGAGAAGTTACCTAACATTTCAAATAACGTATGGTGGCGCGCAGTCCGCCCAACATTTTCGATATCGTTAGTTCTGATCGATTTTTGAGAACTCGTCATGCGGTGGTTCTTAGGCACAACAGAACCATCAAAATATTTTTTCATCGTAGCGACCCCAGAGTTGATCCAAAGTAAAGTTGGGTCATCTTGAGGAACTAAAGGTGCACTTTTCATGATATCGTGACCTTTTTGTGCAAAGAAATCTAAATACATTTGCCGGATTTGGGCACTTGATAATTCTTTCATCTTTGATCCTTTCTGGGCTGAAGGCAAAAAAACACCGCTGCTAGCAAGGACGCCTTAGCGCGGTACCACCTTGCTTGCAACGATGTTAGTCGTAACCTCTCAGCTGCTCAAATACGTGAGCACGTTATTTTCATGTAATAATATTAGTTTCAGGGAGCACCAATCAGTTTTTGCAAGTCCTTTCACCCACCGGACCCTCGCTTTAGCAAAATAGCTGACTGACATATCCTGAGTCAATGCAAAGTATAGGCAAAAATCACCCTTTTGTCAAGCTTACGAACGTTGATTTTTACGTTCTTGTCGGCGTGCGATCTTGCGTTTTTGTTGAGCATCACGTTTTAACGCCCGCTTGATCTTATTCTTGTAGCCTGGTTTGCGCTTCTTCTTAGCCTTTTTGACCATCCCGATCATCTTAGGATCAAGACTTTCTTGTCTCGTCCGGCGTTTTTGGCGCCGATTGCGATCATACGAATCCACGATCTCACCATTTTTGAGCGCTTTAGGGACAAAAGTGACTCCCATCTTTTCTAATTCTTCGATCTGAGCTTCTTCACTTGGGACATACAATGTGATCGCTATGCCCTTAAGGTTGTTACGCCCAGTCCGACCAACACGGTGTACGAAAAATTCAAGGTCTTCTGGTAGATCGTCATTGATCACATGCGAGACCCCCTCGATATCGATCCCACGAGCTGCGAGATCAGTTGCAACGACATATTGATATTCGAGATTTTGGATCTCACGCATCAAACGTTTGCGTTCCCGTGGTTGGATACCCCCGTGGATCTTAGCGACTTTTAGACCTTGATGACGCAAATAAGTCGTCAATTCGTCAGCCCGTTCTTTGGTGTTAGCAAAAACTAATGCCAAATATGGCTCACCCATCGTCAACAATTGATAGATCAATTGCTTTTTATCGCGTCCTTTAGTCGAAAGTAACCAGTTATCGATTGTCGGACTGATAACTGTTTTATTTTCCACCACTTCAACCACGGGATCATTCATATATTTTTGTAAGAATGGTTTTAATTTTTGGGGGATCGTTGCTGAAAAGACCAACATTTGGAGATCTTTTGGCAAAGCTGATGCGATCGCATCGGTCTCTTTTAAGAAACCTAAGTCTAACGTCATATCAGCTTCATCAACGACTAAATAATGCGCATTATGCACATCTAAAGCATTTGAACGCATCAGATCCAAGATCCGTCCCGGTGTCCCGATCACGATCTGTGGTTGGTGATGCTTTAATTTTTCGATCTGGCGTAATTTATCAGTCCCACCGACATAGTTTTGGACTAAGATCTCAGTTTCAGAATGCTTAGCTAGTTGCTTAGCCGCACCATAGATCTGATAGGCTAATTCCCGACTCGGAGTCGTAATAACAGCTTGGACTGCATGGACAGCTGGATCGATCGCATTAAAGATCGGTAGCAAGAAAGTATGAGTCTTACCACTCCCCGTTTGCGATTGTCCGACAACACTTTTGCCCTTTTTGATCACCGGGATCAAGCGTTTTTGCACTTCAGTCGGTGCTTGAAATCCGATCTCGGTCAACGCTTCATTTAAGAAGGGTTTTAAGTTAAAATCTTTAAATGTCTTATTCATAATATCCTCAATTTCTATTTTTCTGCGCTTGCAGCAATCTTATCTAATTTAGCAAGATAAGTTGGCAGCTCATCTAGGCTTCTCAGAATCGCTCCGCTGGCTAGGGTATGACCGCCACCTTCATATTCCTTAGCTAATTCGTTGATCACAGGCCCCTTGGAGCGGATCCGTAAACGATAGGTCTCGTCTTTTTGTTGCACGAGCACGGTCCAACAAATGACAGAAGAGATCTTACCCACTAATGGTACGATTGGAGCTGTGCCAGCATCCTCTAATGTAAATTGTTCCAGCGTCTCATTATCTAAAACCACGTAAGCTGCATTGTGTTCAGTGTACTTGATGTTTTCTAAAACATAGGCTGATAACCGCGCAACCTCTGGCGTCACTTCGTCTAAAGTCCGATTTACTTGACTGGCATCAAAATCATATTCCATCAATTTAGCCGCTGCCCGCATAGTAGCTGGGGTCGTGGCATTATACATGAAACGTCCCGTATCCCCAACGATCCCCGCATACAATAGACGCGCCGCTTTTGCATTTAGTTTTAATTTGCCATCTAAATTTTCTACTAAACGCGTGATGATCTCAGAACAGCTGGAAGCTGAACTATCGACCCAACAAATATCACCATAAGGGTCATCATTTGGATGATGATCGATCTTGATCAAAAACTTGCCCTTAGTATAGCGGTCATCATCGACACGCGGTTGATTAGCTGTATCAGTGACGATCACTAAAGCATCCCGATAGCATTCATCGCTGATCTCTTGGGGCGTATCGAGCCAACTTAGGCCTTTGACATTTTTACCGACTTGATAGACTGTCTTAGTCGGAAATGTTTCGCGAATAATTTCAGCTAACCCACATTGTGATCCATAGGCATCTGGATCGGGACGCTGGTGGCGATGGATAATGATCGTATCATACTGTTTGATCTGTGCTAAGATTTCTTCTTCAACCTTCATTTTTCGTTTCCTTATCTTTTTTTGTAGTTAAATACCTATAACAATGTAGTATACCACGTTATTTCCCTATTGTTCAAACAATGGTAGACTCAAGTTTTCAAATTCCAGTGGGGCTAACCCCGTCATCGTCAGGCCCAACAAGCGTAATTCTAACTCTGCCGGGGCTACTTCTTCAAATAACTGCATGGCATAATAGACGATGGTCGCGACATCATTTAAGAAATAGTCTTGCTTAGTCAAGCGTTTCGTGACCGTTTCAAATGAAGCTGTCCGCAATTTCAAAACCAAGGTCTTGCCATGCTTTTGCTTGTTATTTAATTCTTTTACCAGACGTGTGGCTAATTGCCTAAATTCATCATTGACTTGGGCTTCACTCACTAACGGGCGAATAAATGTCCGCTCCGTCCCGATCGATTTGCGTTCCCGAACTTCGACTGGTCGTTCATCGATCCCCCGCACCTGCTGGTACAAGACCGTACCGATCTTGCCAAAATGTTTATTTAAATAGCGCTCTGATTTGGCATAGAGATCTTCACCCTTCTCGATCCCTAAAGCATGCATCTTAGGCGCAGTCTTTTTACCCACGCCACGAAATTTTTCGATCGGTAGTGGGAATAAGAAAGCTTTTACCTCCTCTGGCCTGACCACGGTCGTTCCCACCGGCTTGCAAAAATCCGAAGCCAATTTTGCTAAAAATTTATTGTACGAAACGCCGATCGAACACGTCAGTTGCGTTTCATCATAGATCCTTTGCTGTAAGCGATGCGCGGTCAAGACCGCTGAGCCAAGTTTTTGTTTATCAGCCGTAATATCTAAATAAGCCTCATCAAAAGCGATCGGTTCAACTAGATCGGAAAACTCAGCAAAGATCGCATGGATCTGGCGCGATACTTTACGATATTTTTCAAAATTTGGTGTTACAAAAACTGCTTTAGGACAAAGTTTTAAGGCTTGTTGCGCATTCATCGCCGAATGGATCCCAAAAGCCCGCGCCTGATAATTGGCCGTTGCTACGACTCCATGTCCCCCGGTTTTACGCGGGTCACGGGCGATCACAACTGGTTTATCACGTAACTTAGGCTCATCGCGCATCTCGATCGAAGCATAAAAACAATCCATATCCACATGGATGATATCACGTTGTTTCATCAGTTTCCTCACATTACAAATAGGACCCAGGCTAAAACATCCCAAGGTCCCAAATATTTAATCATTCAACTTTTTTAGAAGATCCAATGGTGACCTGCTTTAGCCAATAATTCATCTGATGCTTGTGGTCCCATCGTCCCGCAGGCATAATTTGGGAAATAATCAACTGGTAGGTCTTCTTGATCCCAAGCATTTCTGATCGCATCAACGAATTTCCAAGAATATTCCAATTCGTCCCAGTGCGTAAAGTTTACCGAATTACCTTGCAACGCATTTAAGATCAAGCGTTCGTAAGCTTCAGGAACTTTAGCAACTTGTTCTTCAGTCAAGCGATAACCGATATTAGTTTGCCGTGTTGCAAATTCTTGACCGATCTTTTTGGTGTTCAAAGTAAAGTCGATCCCAGTATCGGGTTCAACATTGATCGTCACAGTATTATCGGCTAAACCTTGGCCGCCAAATAAGGAATCATCATCTTGTTTAAAGACGATATCGATCCGTGTAGCTTTCGTAGCTAATCTTTTACCTGTCCGGATATAGATCGGCACACCCGCCATATCACAGTTATCCACTTCAAGTTTACCCGCTACAAAAGTCTCAGTCATTGAATCGGGAGCGATCATACTTTCATCACGGTAAGCCACCATATCCTTACCCTCACCATATTGACCGCGGACAAAATTTTGTGCGACTTCTTCGGGTGAATAGATCTTCAACGCCTCAAAAGTTTCAACTTTTCGCTTCCGGACGTCTTTAGCACAATAAGAATCCGGCCGATCCATCACAAGTAACGCAACGATCTGTAAAATATGGTTTTGGACCATATCCCGCAAAGCGCCGGCTGTATCATAATAGCCTCCACGTTCTTCGACACCTAATGATTCGCTGAGTGTCACTTGGATATTACTGATCATCTTATTGTTCCAGATCGCACTTAAAATGCTGTTGCCAAAGCGCAGCGCCATAATATTTTGGATCATTTCTTTACCTAGATAGTGGTCGATCCTGAAGGTCGCTTCTTCTGGGAAATATTTACTGATCTCATCGTTTAATTCTTTAGCACTAGCATAGTCATGCCCAAATGGTTTTTCGATGATCACACGATTATAACCTGCCGTTTTAGTTAGACCTTGTGATTTCAAATGTTCACAGATCGTCCCAAAGAAACTAGGTGACATCGCTAAATAATACAAGCGGTTGCCTTCTAAGCCATAATCTTGGTCTAACTTATCGGCCAAAACACGTAAAGTCTCATAGTGGTCAACATCATTGACATTATGTGATTGATAGTAGAAATGGCTAGCAAATTCATCGATCTGGGTCTGGGAGTTGACCATCCCATCGATCGATGATCTAACTACATCACGGTAATAGCCGTTTGACCAAGGGCGTCTTGCTGTACCGATAACTGCAAAGTGTTTTTTTAAGTAGCCACGCTTATACAGATTAAACAAGGCAGGATACAATTTGCGTTGTGCAAGATCACCAGTCCCACCAAAAATAACAAACAATGCTTTTTGTTCTTTCTTAGCCAAGTTAAGCACCACTTTCATGATTAATTATAGTTATGTTTATTTTACTAATTCAGCTAATATTTAACAAGTAATTCAGTGCGAAGAATTACGAAAAGGAGCGTAAAAATAACGGTAATATCACTTGGAGGCACTTTTGGCCTCGAAGGGATATCATTGTTATTTTCTAGATCCTGCAATTCGCAGCCCGACATAATTCAGTGCGGAGAATTGCATGTATGATCCATTGCACAAAAAAACGCCCCGAATCACTCGTGAGCGTATTACTTTGTTTTCATTAGATCAAGTGGACACCCTTATCTACATAAATGACATCGCCAACTACACCAGTCGCTAAGTCACTCATCAAAAAGGCACAAGTTCCCCCGACTTCTCTGATCGTCACAGCCTCTTGATCGACCGTTCGTTGCTTGGAGATCTCTAGGAGGTCAGAGTGACCCTTGATCCCCGTCACAGCTAGTGTTTTGATCGCACCCGCTGAGATCGCATTTACCCGGACCCCAAACTTACCCAGATCACGTGCTAGATAACGCACACTAGATTCTAAAGCGGCTTTGGCGATCCCCATCGTATTATAGCTTGGGATCGCCCGAGTCGAACCCATATAGGTCAAAGTTACTAAACTGGCAGGATCATTTAAAAGCTCTAACTCCATCGCCACCTTGCTAACAGCGATCAAAGAGTATGCTGAAACATCGAGTGCCGTTTGAAAACCAGCACGAGTCGCATTCGTGATCTCACCTTCAAGTTCTGCTTTTGGAGCATAAGCGATCGCATGAACGATCCCATCGATCTTGCCATATCGTGTTTTGATCTCACTAAAAGCTTGGGCGATGCTGTTATCATCTGCAACATCACACTCAAGTAAGGAAGCTTCATCGCCCGTCAACTTGAGTAAACCTTTTTTTAAGCGCTCATTTTGATAAGTATAGATCAAATTAGCGCCTTGCTCTTGCATTACTTGGGCACAACCCCAAGCGATCGAGCGTCGATTAGCGACACCCATTACCAAAATCGTTTTATTTGCTAATAAATCTCCCATGATCATAATTTCCTTACTTTAAAATTTCCGAAAACGTTCATACCGCTCGGCTAACAATTCGGTTGGATCTTTTTTTACTAAAAGCTCTAGATCACGTTTTAAAACAGCCTTGATCGCTGCTACCGTCGCCAAATGGTCATTTTCATCTTCTGCGATCACCCCTTCGATCGCGCCGTGCTCTAACAACGCTTCTGGGGTCAACTGCATCACTTCAGCGGCCTCATCTGCTCGCTGACTATCCTTCCACAAAATAGACGCGAACCCTTCAGGTGATAAAACAGAGTACATGCTATCTTCTAACATATACACCCGATCACCACAGGCCATGGCAAGAGCGCCTCCACTACCACCCTCACCAAAGATAAACGTGATCAGCGGCACTTCCAATTGTCCAAGTTCTAACAAGCAGCGGGCGAGCGCTTCACCTTGTCCTTGTTCTTCGGCACTACGCCCCGGATAAGCACCGGCTGTATTGACAAAAGTCACTACTGGACGACCAAATTTTTCGGCTTGTTTAGCTAACCGCAATAATTTGCGGTACCCCGCTGGTTCAGGTGAGCCAAAATGCTTAGCCACACGCTGCTTAGGAGTTTTACCCTTGTCAGTTGCGACGACAGTGACTGGACGGCCACAAAATCGGGCCAAGCCACCAACGATCGCAGGATCATCTGAACCTTGACGATCACCATGTAATTCAAAAAAATCATCAAATAAATGCTCAATAAGTTCAGGGGTGGTGATTTTAGCTTGTGATCTAGCTGCAGCTACTACCTGAGCTGGCGTCTTACTATTTGCCATTAGCTTCACCTTCCTTTTGATGGAATCTCAATAACTGTGCCAAAGTTTGTTTTTGCTCGCGCCGCTTAACAATCGTATCGATAAAGCCATTTTGCAACACCGTTTCGGCACTTTGCAGATCAGCTGGGATCTTTTGATGCATCGTCTGTTCGATCACCCGCTTACCGGCAAATCCGACTAAAGCATGAGGCTCAGCCAAGATCAGATCACCTTGCATCCCAAAACTAGCCGTAGCTCCGCCAGTTGTCGGATCGGTCAAGACTGAGATATACAACAAGCCAGCCTCTGAGTGCTTAGCGACGGCATTTGAAACTTTAGCCATCTGCATCAAGGCATGGATCCCTTCTTGCATCCGTGCGCCCCCTGACGCCGTAAAAACGACGACGGGTAAGCATTCTTTAGTCGCACGCTCAAATAAACGCGTCAATTTTTCGCCAGTAACTTTGCCTAATGAACCCATGATAAAATATGGATCCATGATCCCTAAAGCAAATTTTTGGTCTGCAATCTGAGCCAGACCTGTCAAAACGGAATCATTCAACTCTGTCGTTTTTTGCGCTTTAGCTAATTTTTCAGCATACTCAGGAAAGTCCAACGGATCATCGGTCACCAAGTCTTCATCCCAAGGAATAAACTCATCGACCAGCCACGATAGACGCTTTTTAGCCTTTATTCTAAAACCATAAAAACATTGTGGACATTCTTGTAATGGGCCTAAATCTTGATGAAAGATCTCATAGCCACATTTAGGACAAGCGACCCACAAGCCAGCTGGAACCTTTTTTTCAGCGGCTTTATTGGCCTTTACTTGTTTATTTTGGACTGTATTGGCCTCATCAAACAGTTTCATCGGTATTTCCTCGTTTCCACTCTGGTAATAAAACACGTTCTAAGTAATCAGTGTTAAACGTTCCATCCAAGAAACCTTGGTCTTCTAAAATAGTCAGATAGAAATTCTGGTTAGTCTTGATACCCGAGATCACCATCTCACTTAATAAACGTTTTAGCTTTTCGATCGCTTCATGGCGATTTTCACCCAAAACGATAACTTTAGCAATCATCGAATCGTAATATGGTGAGATCTTGACCCCAGCATACAAATCAGAATCGATCCGCATCCCTAAGTTACCCACCGGGAAGTGCAGATAGTCGACTTTACCAACAGAAGGCGTAAAATTCTTGGCGGGATCTTCAGCATTGATCCGACATTCAATCGCGGTCCCCAGTAATTTGATATCAGCCTGCTCAAATGGTAGATCTTGGCCAAAAGCGACCTTGACTTGGGCCTTGACCAGGTCAACGCCAGTCACCATTTCTGTGACAGTATGTTCCACTTGGATCCGCGTATTCATTTCCATGAAATAAAATTTATGGTCTTGATCCATCAAAAATTCGATCGTCCCAGTATTACGGTAATCGATCGCTTCAGCTGCTTTGACCGCCAATTCACCTAAGTATTTGCGTTTAGCTTCCGTGATCAACGCACACGGACTTTCTTCGATCATCTTTTGTTTATTTCTTTGCAATGAACAATCCCGTTCTGGGAAATAGACCGTGTTGCCGGCATCATCGCGAAAGATCTGGACTTCGATATGCTTAACATCTTCCATGATCTTTTCCAAATACATCCGCGCATCACCAAAGGCCATCTGGGCTTCACGTTTAGCCTCATTAAAGGAATTAGCGAGCTCTTTTTCTGTATCGACCCGCCGGATACCTTTACCACCGCCACCAGCTGCCGCCTTCAATAAGACCGGATAACCGACCTCTTTAGCGACCCGCTTAGCCTCTGCAACATCTTCTAAAAAGCCAGTACTGCCAGGGATCACCGGAATATCGTGTTTTTGCATCTGGATCCGGGCATTGGCTTTATTTCCCATCAATTCGATCGTCTCGGAACGTGGCCCGATAAAGACTAAGCCACAAGCCTCACACAACTCTACGAAGCGACTGTTTTCTGATAAGAAGCCAAATCCGGGATGGATCGCTTCAGCACCCGTCAAAACAGCAGCTGCCAAGATATTTTTCATATTCAGATATGAATCTTTTGGTTTAGCCGATCCAACACAGACCGCTTGATCTGCCAGTTTGACATGCAAACTTTCACGATCTTCAGTCGAGTAGATCGCAACTGATTTGATACCAAGCTCTTTTAAAGAGCGAATAATGCGGACCGCGATCTCACCACGGTTGGCCACCAATACTTTAGAAAACATGTAACTACCTCTTTTATCCGATCATAAAAGTCAATTCAGCTAGGCAAACTACTTGACCAGCCACTTTGGCGGTCGCTTTACCACTGCCGATACTGCTCTTGATCTTTTCAAGTTTTACCTCAAGTTCTAACACATCCCCTGGGTACACAGGGCGTATAAATTCTGCTGCTTTGATCCCGCCAAAATAAGCAGTCTTACCAACAAACTCTGGCAACGTCAGCAACGCACAGGCCCCTGTCTGTGCTAAAGACTCGATGATCAAAGTTTCAGGCAAGACAGATAATTCCTGTCCTGCAAACAAAGCTTCATGTTCTGTCACACAGCGAAGCGCCCGCGCTGACTTTCCGGGTTCTAATTCTTCGACCCGATCGATCAGCAACAACGGGTAACGATGGGGCAAGATCTTTTTGATCTCTGCACTACTTAACTTCATCATTTAACCTCGCCCTACTTTGAACAGCGGTTGATCAAATTCGACTAAGTCTTCATTTTCGACCAAGACCTCAGTCACGATACCATCTTGATCACTTTTGATCTCAGTCATCATCTTCATCGCTTCGATGATGCAGACCACGTCCCCTTTATGAACACGTGAACCCACCGTTACATAAGGATCTTGATCAGGTTTAGGTTGTAAATAAACACTACCGACCATCGGCGATTTGATGAATTCCCCTTCAGCCTTGGTATCTTTTGTTACCGGTGGCACATTTTCTTCAACGGCGGTGATCGCTGGTTGCTCAGCTTTTTCACGCACTGGTAAAAATGGGATCTCATTTTTACTCAAATGGATATGAAAGCCATCCGTCGTGATCTCTAATTCACGCATTTCTGACTTTTTAAAATCATCCATTAATTTTTCAATATCATTAAAGTCCAAGTCTCTCAACTCCATTTTCTAAAAGCTAAAACTGCATTATGGCCCCCAAAACCTAATGAATTGCTCAAGGCATATTCAAGTTTTTCAGGGTGGGCTTTAGCCTGTGTTACTACATTAACTTTACACTCTTTATCTTGTTCTGTCATACCTATATTAACAGGTAATTGCCCCTTTTGTAAGCTAGCAACTACCGCAATGGCTTCGATCGCCCCAGCAGCACCTAATAAATGCCCTGTCATCGCTTTGGTACTTCCGACTAAAACTTTACTATCTTCACCAAAAACTAAATTGATCGCTTTTGCTTCAGCAGCATCATTAGCTTTAGTTGCCGTCCCATGAGCATTGATATAATCAACTTGCGCTGGCTCGATCTTTGCTTCAGCGAGGGCCAGTTGCATTGCAGTCGCAGCTCCTTCGCCCGTCGGATCAGGTGCCGTCATATGAAAGGCATCACAGTTGCTACCATAACCAACGACCTCACCTAAGATCTTAGCGCCCCGTGCCTTAGCATGTTCTAAACTCTCCAAGACTAAAGCACCACTACCCTCGCCCATGACAAAGCCAGAGCGGTCTTTATCAAATGGGATAGAGGCTTTTTGCGGATCAGTTTGCGTCGATAGAGCCGTTAATGCTGCAAAACCAGCGATCCCGATCTCATTGACTGATGCTTCTGCCCCACCAGCGACCATCACCTTGGCCCGCCCTTCTTTGATCTGGCGGTAAGCTTCACCGATCGCATTGGTCCCTGAAGCACATGCCGTTACGATCGAAGTACAGATATTTTTAGCCCCGATCCGCAAAGCGATATTCCCGGCTGCCATATTGACGATCGAGGTCGGAACAAACATCGGTGAGACCCGCTTAGGACCTTTTTCATGCATCTTGATCACTTGTTCTTGGATCGTCGTCAAGCCCCCGATCCCCGAACTAAAAATAACGCCAAGATCTTTAGAAGCGGTATTTTCAGAGGTGATTTGAGCTTGCTTCACTGCTTGAAGGGCACTATCAACGGCATATTGTGAAAAAAGATCCATGCGTTTGGCCGCTTTTTTACCGACCCGTAAAGTGGTATCAAAATCTTTGACTTCACCCGCATTGGTGACTCCAGTCTCAGTGGCATCAAATTTAGTGATCGGAGCGATCCCCAACTTTCCCTGAAATAAATTGTCACTATATTCAGTCACATCATTACCGATCGGGGTGACCGCCCCCATTCCTGTAATTACTACTCTTGTCATCTAAAACACCTCTCGTTTTGTTCTGCTTTAAAAGGCTAACCCACCATCGACCGTGAGCACTTGGCCTGTCAAATAATCATTTTCAGCTAAAAAGATCGCTGCATGTGCCACTTCATCCGGTGTCCCAAGGCGTTTTAATAAGATCTGCTCTTTAACTTGGTCTTTGACTTTATCGCTTAAGATAGCTGTCATATCACTGGCGATCATTCCCGGTGCGATCGCATTACATCTAATGTTGCGCAAAGCACCCTCTTTAGCCGTCGTTTTGGTCAAGCCAATGATCCCCGCCTTGCTGGCAGCATAATTAGCCTGACCTACATTGCCGTAAAGCCCGACCACAGAAGCGACATTGATGATCACCCCTTGACGTTTTTTATACATTTGCTTTAAAAAAGCTTGCGTCATGCGAAATGTTCCCGTCAAGTTAACATCGATCACGTTGGTAAAATCTGCTTCTTTCATACCGATCAGTAACTTATCATCGGTGATCCCCGCATTGTTGACTAAAATGTCGATCTGACCAAATTTGGCTTTAGCTTCTTTGACCATTCGCTTAACGTCAGCGGGCTGGGAAATATCACCTAAAATAACTTCGACTTGAACACCAGTCTGCTTTAATTCATCAAGCAATTCGCTTGGGACTATTTTGCGAGCGTTAAGCGCAACATTAGCTCCTTTTTTAGCAAAAGCGACCGCCATGCTAGCTCCGATCCCGCGCGAAGAACCCGAGATAAAAACATTTTTTCCCGTTAATTCCATCTTTAATTCCTCAATTCTGCCAATGTGGCTTGATAATGCTCCCACGTATCCAACCGATAACGTGGGATTTTTTTAGCGATCTGACGCGCAAATTTGCTCAAGGCGTCACCCGGTCCGATCTCAAGTAAGACATCTGGCTTTTCTTGGGCAACGATCTGAGATAGACAGGTCGCAAAATGGGTCGGGGCAGCAACTTGTCTTGGTAAGATCTGGGCTAAGTTAGCCTTGGTAAATGGAGCTTCGATCGTATTACTAAAGACTGTAAATCCCGGTTCTTGCCACTCGATCTGGACGACAGCTTGTTTTAATTGCTGTTCAGATGTTGAAAAAAGTGGTGTATGAAATGCCCCAGCTACGTTCAAAGCGATCACTTTTTTATTTGCAGCAGCTAAAGCTTGAGCTAACCTGTCAACTGCTAGCTTATGTCCCCCAACAACAACTTGTTTGGGCGCATTGTAATTTGCGATCCAAACACCTTCTTCTGGGGTACTGCATTTGACACATAACCGCTCCAATTCAGCGAGCTCGGGCTTTAACACAGCTAACATCGCCCCTGGCTTTTGAGCTACTTCTGCTTCCATGTATTGAGCTCGCTTTTTCACTAGCTCTAGACCAGCTTGTTCACTCAGCGCTCGACTAGCTATCAAAGCGGGATATTCCCCCAATGACAAGCCCAAAGCACCGCCAACTTCAAGTTTTAGATCACGAGCCAAGAGCTGATAGACATTATATGCAAAAGCAGTCAAGGCGGGTTGTAATTCTAACGTACTTGCTTGTTGGCTGTTTTGAAAGATTTTTAGTAGCGGAAGCCCCGTCAGCTGTGTGGCTCGAGCGATCCCAGCTTGAAAATCAGGATCTGCTTGATAAAAATCAAGCCCCATTCCATCAAATTGCGCTCCTTGACCGCTAAATAAGATGACCGCTTTTTTCATTTAGCTCACCTGACCTTAGTCGTTAGCTTCGAGTTGTTTAGCCACATGGTCAACAACATCTTGGATCGTTTTGATGCTTTCATCTGCTTCAAGTTGGATATCCAATTCATCTTCAAGCTCGTTCATGATCTCAAACACATCTAAGCTATCAGCTTCAAGATCTTCTTTGATGTCAGCTGTCAAAACGATATCAGCTGCATCAACATCTAATTGTTCACTTACGATCTCTTGTACTTTGTTTAAAATTTCTTCTTTTGTCATTTTTTATTCCTCCAAAAATCATTAATACTTGATGATAACTGTCCCCAAAGTCAAGCCCCCACCAAAACCACTAAAGGCAATGATCTGCCCGCGTTCAAGCACGCCCTGCTCACTTAGCTCAGCTAGTAAAAGCGGAATACTTGTCGCCGAGGTATTTCCATATTTAGCGATATTAGTTGGAAATTTTTCCAATGGTAACTTCATCTTCTTAGCTACACTTTGAATGATCCGTGCATTTGCTTGATGTAATAAAAATAGATCGACTTGATCTGGCGTCAGCCCCGCTTGTTCACAGGCCCGGACCAATGACTTAGGTACTTGACGGGTCGCAAAGTTATAGACCTCACGTCCATCCATCCCAAAAGCTGTCGGTCTTTGTGGTCCAGTAGGCGGAAAGCTGGGTGATACTTGGTCACATCCAGCCGTCAATTTAGCATGCGAAGCTCCAAAAGTTTTGATATCAGAGCTCAATAAATAACTCTGCTGTGTGTCAGCACTAGTCAGTAAAACTCCTGCCGCTCCATCGCCAAATAAAACAGCTGTCTTGCGGTCAGTCCAATCAACTAACTTGGATAAGACCTCGCCTCCGATCAACAAAACATTTTTGATCTGTTCATCCTTTAAGAAATTAGCTGCCACTTTTAACCCGTAGACAAAGCCCGAGCAAGCAGCCGAGATATCAAAGGCAAATGCATTTTTAGCTTCAATTTCTCCCTGCACGATCGCAGCAGTTGCCGGTGTATTACTATCGGGTGACATGGTAGCCACGATGATCAGATCGACTTCTTCTGCCTTGATCTTACTTTTTTTTAATAATTCTTTAGCAACTTGGACGCACAGACTTGACGTATTTGCCTTCAAACTCACGCGACGCTCTTTTATCCCCGTTCGCGTCGTGATCCATTCGTCTGAAGTGTCCATTATTTGTGCTAATTGGTCATTTGTGATGACTGTTGGCGGTACATAACTCGCACTTGCAACAATTTTCAATTCGTCCATTACGCCACTTCCGTCTTTTGATTTAAGAATGCTCGGCTAAGAACGACTCCAAATTTCGGATCGCTTTTTCGACCACTTGTAACTCAGCCGGCGTCGTATCCTTGAGAAACCCTTCGACCATTTTATGGTGAAAAGCATCATGTGCGCGAAACATTACTCGGCCCTTTTTAGTCAAACCTAAGCGAATGACCCGGCGATCATCACTACTTCTGATCCGCTCAACATAACCCTTTTTAACGAGGCGATCAACGGTCGCAGTTAACGAACCCGGTGTTAAATGGAGTTCTTTAGCCACTTCAGAAGCAGTTTTATGGTTATACATTGAAATAGCACTGATCGCATGCATCTCCTTGATCGTTAAATCATTGAAACGGCTCTTCTTAAGTTCTTTTTCCTCGATCCAAAGAATATCACTATAGATCTTGACCAAAGCATCATTGATGTACCTACTTCTTTTATCCATAACTACCTCACCTTGAATATTTTGATTACCATATTGTTTGGTTATCAAAATAATACCAGAAAAAAGTACCTAACACCATTAAATTTTATCCTTAGACTGACCAACGATAAACATCAACTCAGCCGTGCAGACCTTTTTCCCTTCAACGAGGGCTTTAGCTTTGACGATCCCCATGTTTTCTTTTTGTTTGTCCATCGTTACTTCCAGTTGTAAGACATCCCCTGGACGAACTACTTGACGAAAACGTGCATTATGGATCGCGCCTAAATAGGCGGTCTTACCTAAAAAGTTAGGATCTTTTAAGATCATGATCGAAGCCGCTTGCGCTAGGGTCTCAATGATCAAGACCCCAGGCATGACTGGATTTTTAGGAAAATGGCCTTGGAAAAATGACTCATTGATCGTCACATTTTTCACAGCGGTGATCTTCTCACCTAAAACCAATTCTTCGACATAATCAATATAACAGATCGGATAGCGGTTAGGGATCAACTCCATTACTTCTTGAGCGTCCATTAACTTTTTCAAACACGCCACCTCTTTCAATTTATTTCGAATACCAAAATATTCGATAGTCGAATGTTATTATATTTAGCTTTGGGTGTCAAACTGCTAAAAAACCGCTCTTATATCGAATGATATTTAAAATAATTTATATTTATCTAAAAAACCGAAAAATAGTTAATAACTTCAAAATAAATGACTTGTGATCACATTTTTTGTCCAATGAACTGATATTTATCCACACTTTATACTTAACAAAAAAATTATCCATCAATAAAAAATAACAAATGTTTTTTAGCAACTTGTTCTCCTGATATTTATTTTGTTATCCAAAATTCTAATTAAAATATAATAAAAAGAGATGCCTACCACTCGTTTTTGTAGCAAACATCTCTTTTAAACTATTTTTTCCAAATAAAATTAATGATAGCTCGGTCAACTTGACGATTTTCATGCAACTTACTATGTTGTCCGCCTTCACCCTTGATCTCAAGCTCTTGGTAACTGCGGTAAACCTCTTGCAAAAGATATTTCTCTGATCGTGAAGAATTATTGCTTACTCGACCATCAGAATCAGATCCGTCATTTAGATCACCATAGATATTTAGGACCGAGACCTGCTTTTTAGGATAACTATCATCCAATTTCAATAGCTGTTGGTAAGTTCCTGTCATCTGTTTAGGAGCACCATCTTCTTCTAACTGCATTTGATTGGCTTGATCATCCATACCAATGATCCCATTATAATGCCCTGCAATATTGACTTGCTTTTGCAATTGAGGTAATTTTTTATTTTGACCATTATCCAACATGTAGTAGGCCAAAGTCAGATTTCCCATCGAATGCGCAACAGCATTAAATTTCTTAAAGCCATACGTTTTTTGGAGTTTGACCAAAACATTTTTGAGCCAGACCCCATTTTGACGATAATTCGCATTTTTATTATCTTCAAATTCCACTTCGACTAGTGGATTATATGCACTTTGCGGTAGCGCCCCTTGCAATTTGACTGTCCCATCTTTAGCCACTGTCGCCCGGATCACATTTTGGGTAACTCCGGCCTTGACGATTGCCTGCGTCATATGCTCTTCTGCACGATGACTACTGCCATAACCGTGCAAAAATAAAGTTGGCACTTTAGTTTTTTCATATTGCTGGCTTGCATTATCACGTAAACTTTGTGAAACGATCAACCAGCCACCAAAAATGAGGACTACCAATAGTAATATCGGCCACCAAAACTTTCTTTTCATCCACGACCTTCCTTTCTTATGCCTGTTTATCGGATAAGATACCATATACTAAGGTTATTCTTCAAGCTAAAAAGGCAAACTCCATCATATGAGTTTGCCCTTAAAAGAGATATTATTAATCTGTTACGGCTTTAAAGTGGTACATATCCGCCGTGAAATCATGGCGTTTAACGGGATCATAGAACCCTAACTCCATCAATTCGTTCCCACTAAAGAGCGCCTTAGTTTTTTGATCTTGATAATTTTTGGCTGGGTCTAAACCGGCTAACTTAGTCAAGGTCAAGGTTGGTTGTGCTGAAGCTAAGCGGTCAAAGACAAAGACCAAAGCTTCATTTTTATCTCTGGAAACAAACATCCAGGCACATTGGTTACCCTTAGCTGGATCTTTCAAGCGGATAAAATCACCAAATTGGACTAATGGTCGGATCGCTTTATAAGTCTTGACCTGTTCTTTGACCGCTTCCTTTTCATCGGCTGTCAATTGAGTCAGATCGAGCTCATAACCAAAGACGGCACTCATTGCTACTGCACCACGAGTTTCAAATGGCGTGATCCGCCCAGTTTGATGGTTAGGCACGGCCGAAACATGCGCGGTGAAGACAGATGGTGGATAAACTAGTGAAGTACCATATTGGATCGTTTGACGTGCGATCGCATCGGTATTATCACTTGTCCATGACTGTGGCATGTAATAAGCATAACCCGTGTCAAAACGGCCACCGCCACCTGAACAACCTTCCCATAAGATATCTGGATATTTGGTCGTCAATGTTTCTAAGATCTCGTAAAGCCCTAGCATATAGCGGTGGTAGACTTCGCCTTGGCGTTGTTTTGGCAAGGACACCGAATAAACATCTGAGATATGACGGTTCATATCCCACTTGATGTAATCGATAAAGCCACCATCTAATAGAGCACTCAATTGTGCTACTACGTTTTCACGTACAGCCTTTTGCGTTAGATCCAAGATAAATTGATTTCGCGAAGGACTTGGCTTTCTTCCAGGAACTTGCATCAAATATTCAGGATGCTCTTGGTAGAGCTTTGAATCGATGGAGATCATCTCTGGTTCGAACCAAAGTCCAAACTTCAAGCCTTGTTCGTGGACATAATCAGCAAAATGCTTGATGCCTTGAGGGAATTTACGTTCATAAACGGTCCAATCCCCTAACGAAGTATTATCATCATCTCGATGACCAAACCAGCCATCATCTAGGACAAACATTTCGATCCCTAATTCTTTAGCATCATCAACGATCGTCTTTAACTTATCTTCATTGAATTCAAAATACGTTGCTTCCCAGTTATTTACGAGGATCTCACGTTCTTGATGTTTGAATTTACCACGGACGATATGTTCTCTGATCAATTCATGGTAATTTTGACTCATCTCATTCAAGCCGTTAGCTGAGAAAGCTAGTAAAACTTCCGGTGCTTGGAAGCTTTCACCGGCTTCTAAGTGCCAGCTAAAATTATAATCGTTGATCCCAGCGACCACACGTGTTTGTTCGAATTGGTCTTTCTCGATCTCAAAACTGTGATTACCGGAATACACTAAGTTAAAGCCGTAAACTTCACCCGAAAATTCATCGGCGTTGTGCTCTAAGACCGCGATAAAACTGTTCATTTGGTGACTTGAAGCACCTCGGCGACTTTCAAAGACTTTTCTACCTTGTCCGATCGCCTCACGTTGGATATGGCGTTCATTAGCATGAGCTCCAGGTAAGGAGATGACATCCATATCTTGTTTGATAAAATCAAGTTGCATAGAAGCGACTTTTTTGAGTTCTACCGGTTCAGCACCTGCATTAGTGACCTTAGCGGAACGGGCTACAATGGCTAGATCTTTGAAGATCGTGTATAACAAGGTAACTTCGACACCACTGACCTCATCTTTAAGAAAGAGCACTAGGGTCTGAGCTTCATCAGCGTTAGCATAGGCCGCTGGCAAGCCTTCAAGTTTAGGTTTACCCGCTGTGATCTCGTAGCCTTGATAGACTAAACGAGCTGCAAATGAACCATCCGCATTTTGTAGATCCAAAGCCGGTGTGCGATAATCACAATTCCCAACACCACTATACTCTTGAAGTAACGAGTCAAGTGAATATGTCCGGTCTAGACTCTCAGGTAAATTCCCTGAAAAGCCTCGATCTACCCGCGGATAACGCAACTGACCATGATACCCATTCACTTTTTTCCCAAAGTATAAGTGACTTAAATAGCCACCTTCTTCTACCGATAAAATGTATGAGATCTTATCATTATGCAAATGAAAGACTTTATTTTTTTCATCAAATTCAATCAACTTGTTCATCAATACACTCTCTACTTTCTAAATTAAATTACCCCTCTAAGCCTACAAATTCAGCAAATCTCACAAATGCTGCTTGCCCCTTTTGGTCGCGTTTAAAGACTCCTGCATCCTCTAAAACGCGTGCAAAGACTTTACCGACTTCAGCTTTGACTAAATTATCAACATTTTGTTCACTTACTTCTGGATGATCAGCCTTGATCTTTTCAGCCCACTTAGCATGGTAGTCGGCCATTTGGTTGGGCTTTCCTAGTAAGTATTTTTCAACTTCAGTCAGCTCGTCTTTTAGACGTGGTGGTAAGATCGCTAAGCCCATCACTTCGATCAGACCAATGTTTTCTTTTTTAATGTGTTGTACATCTTGATGGGGATGGAAAATACCATCTGGATATTCAGCGGAAGTTTGATTATCCCGTAACACTAGATCTAGTTCAAATTCAGCACCTGACTTACGTGCGATCGGAGTGATCGTGTGGTGTGGTTCGCCATTTGAGCTGGCTAAGACATCCACGCTCTCATCCGAATAAGTGCGCCACTTATCCAAGATCTTACTTGCTAGTTCAACTAGGCGAGCTTGATCTTTAGCTCGTAGTCTGATGACAGACATCGGCCATTTAACGATCCCAGCCTCAACATCGGCAAAGCCCGCAAAATGTAAGGCTTTTTCGATCGGTGCTTTTTGCATCGCAAATTCATGGTTACCACCTTGGTAGTGTTCATGTGTCAAGATCGAACCACCAACGATCGGCAGATCCGCATTGCTCCCAGCAAAGTAGCCTGGGAATCGGTCCACGATCGCTAATAATTGGCTAAATGTCTTGTTTGTGATCGCCATTGGCTCATGTTTGCCATCTAAAAAGATACAATGTTCATTAAAGTATGCATAAGGTGAATATTGAAAGCCCCAGGTCTTGTTACCTAGATCAAAGCGAATGATCCGGTGGTTAGCCCGTGCTGGATAATCGAGCCGCCCTTGATAACCTTCATTTTCAATACATAATTGGCACTTAGGATAACCTGTTTGTTTCATCTTTTTAGCAGCTGCGATCGCTTTAGGATCTTTTTCCGGCTTAGATAAATTGATCGTGATCTCGATATCACCATATTGTGTCGGCACACTATAGGCGATATTTTTAGCGATCGCTTTAGTTTTGATATAATCATTTTGTTTACTCAAAGCATAGAAATCTGCGATCGCCTTTTGTTTATCTGTTTCATATGTTTGCCAGAAACGTTGATTCAAAACGCTCGGTGCTGGCATGATGAAATTCATCAATTCAGCGCCTAAATTATCGCGTTCATTTTGAGTTTCGCCCACTTTACCATTTTTAGCCGCGATGGTTAATAATTCATCTTTCAACGCGATCAAGTCAGTCGTTTCCACTTCTTGTTCAAGCTCGCCTTCACCAACTAGCGCTAAAACTCGATTATACAGGTAAGGCTTATCCATTTCGGTATAGTCACTATTTGCGATAACGCCATCTACAAAGCGTGTCACTACATCTACCTTCATCTCTTATGCCCCCATTTTTTTACAATTTCTTTGTTCCGTCGGCGATCTCAGCAATATAGAATGCTGGTGCATAGCCGATCTTTTCTTCGTAAACTTTACCAACATTTTCCTTAAAGGCTTCCACATCGGCTTTATTTACGATCGCGATCCCACAACCACCAAAACCAGCACCTGTCATCCGGGCACCTAAAACGCCTGGTTGTTGCCAAGCTGTATGAGCTAGCGTATCCAATTCCTTACCCGTTACTTCATAGTCGTGTTCCAATGAAACGTGTGAGGCATTTACTAAACGCCCGAATTTTTCGAGATCTTCTGCTTGTAAAGCTTCACGTGCTTGTAAAGTTCTTTGATTTTCCCAAACTGCATGCCGTGCGCGCTTCAAACGATCTTCATCAGCGATCAAATAACTGTATTCATCAAATGTTTGCTCATCCAAAGCACCTAAGCTCTTAGCAGCTAATTTAGTGTTCAACTCTTCTAACGCAGTCTCACATTCACTGCGACGTTCATTGTACTTAGAATCAGCTAATTCACGGCGTTTATTTGTATTCATGATCACGATCACGTTGTCTTTTAGGTCCAAAGGTACAAGATCATACTTCAAAGTGTTAGTATCTAACAAGATCGCTTTGTTTGCTTGGCCCATACCCACGGCAAATTGATCCATGATCCCTGAATTTACACCGATGAAGTCATTTTCAGTCTTCATCCCGATCTTTACTAGATCGAGGCGTTCAAGGTCGAGATCAAATAAATGTTGGGCAATGACACCCATCAACAATTCCAATGAAGCTGATGATGATAGACCGGAACCATTAGGGATATTACCGTTGACATAGACATCTATCCCGGTATCGATCTTATGTCCAGCTTCTTTTAAGAAATGGATCATGCCCTTAGGATAATTCGTCCATTTATCGGCTTTATCAAAATGTAGGTCAGCTAATGGAACTTCAATGATCCCTTCATCCGCAAAGTTTTCTGAGTAAAAGCGCAATGTTTGATCGTCACGTTTAGCAGCAGCACCATAAGTCCCTAAAGTGATCGCACATGGAAAAACATGGCCTCCATTGTAATCGGTATGTTCACCGATCAAATTGATCCGACCAGGTGAGAAGAATTCTGCATCTGAGGGCCGACCAAAGATCTCTTCAAAGCGTTGTTTTAATTCTGTTTTTTCCATTTTTTATTACCTCTCTTCATTTGTGCAAGCGTTTTATTTACAGTTACAATTATAGAGACAATTTCGGAATTTAGCAACTGTTTTTACTTAAAATTTAGTAAAATAAATCTGTCTCTTTTCCCATTCTTAAAAAAGCTCATTCTGGCCTTTACTAAAATATATACAACTTGTAGGCGTTTTTTTACTAAGCTTATGCTATACTAGATTACATATACTTATACGTAACGATCATGAATGGAGGAAAATATGGCTACGATCAAAGATATCGCAACTAAAGCAGGTGTTTCTGCTGCTACAGTCTCACGCGTTTTAAACTATGACGAAACAATGTCTGTCAGTCCTGATACTCGAAACAGGATATTTAAGATCGCTGAAGAACTAAATTACGTCAAGCACACTCAAAATAAAAAGCAAATAACAGATCGACCTTTAGAGAAACGTTTAGCGATCATTCAATGGTACACCGAACAAGAAGAAGTCCACGATCTTTATTACTACGCGATCCGCTTGGGGATCGAAAAACAAGCTCACAAGCTCGGTTATGAGATCACACGGATCTTCCATAATGATCCTTTGGAAAAAGCGACCCAAGCTAATGGCGTGATCGCGATCGGGAAATACAGTCGCCAAGAAAGCCACGACATTGCTGCTTTAAACTCAAATTTAGTATTTGTCGATAGCAACACTTTGAATTTGGGCTACAATTGTGTCGTTTCTGATTTTGATGGTGCTGTTAAAATGGCTTTAGACCACTTTTTGAACCAAGACCAAACCAAGATCGGACTTTTAGCGGGGGAAGAAAAAACCGCCGATCAAACCGATTCCTTGATCGATCCCCGTTTTAGATCATTTAAAAACTATTTGAGCGATCTAAAACTTTACGATCCGCGTTATGTTTACATCGGAAAATTCTCACCTGAATCAGGTTATCAGATGATGAATCAAGCGATCAAAGAGTTAGGCGAAGACTTACCGCAAGCTTTCTTCATCGCTAACGATGCGATCGCCGTCGGAGCTTTACGCGCATTACAAGAAAATGATATTCCTGTACCCGAGCGTGTCAGCTTGATCTCATTTAATGACACATCTTTAGCTAAATTTGCTTTCCCCGCTCTCAGCAGTATCAAAGTCTTCACCGAACAAATGGGACGTTCAGCGGTGACTTTACTCAGTACCTTAGCTGAACAAGATCAAGAGACACCCGAAATGGTGACCTTGGCAACTAAATTGATCAAGCGTGACAGTAGCTTAAATTAGTTCATACCAAAAAAGACCGTAAAAACGTGGTTGCGTTTTTACGGTCTTTTGTATTATTTTCTATTCATAGATCGGATGAGTGGCTGTCAACTGAGCTACTTTAGCTTTCACATCAGCTAAAACTTCGGCTTCACCTTTTGATTCAAGGACTGCTAAGATCAATTCAGCAACTTGCTTAGCATCGGCTTCATCAAAGCCACGGCTCGTGATTGCTGGCGTACCTAAGCGAATCCCACTCGTCTTAAATGGACTAAGCGTTTCAAATGGGATCGAGTTCTTGTTGACGGTCAAAGAAACACTGTCGAGCAATTGCTCTGCTTCTTTACCATTCAAGCCAAAGCCTAAAACATCAACTAATAACAAATGATTATCTGTCCCACCAGAGATCAGTCGGGCTTTATCATTTTGTGCAAACACTTCTGCCATCGCTTGAGCATTCTTGATAACTTGAGCAGCGTAATCATTAAATTCGGGACGCAATGCCTCACCAAAAGCAACTGCTTTACCCGCGATAACATGTTCTAAAGGACCACCTTGTAAGCCAGGGAAAACAGCACTATTGATCTTCTTAGCCAATTGTTCATCGTTGGTCAAGATCAAACCGCCCCGTGGTCCGCGTAAAGTTTTGTGTGTCGTAGTCGTTACGATATCAGCATACGGCACTGGATTTTGGTGTTTACCCGCTGCAACTAAGCCTGCGATATGCGCCATATCGACCATCAGGTAAGCTCCGACGTCTTTAGCGATCTGACCAAAGCGTTCAAAATCGATCTCACGTGGGTACGCACTGGCACCAGCTACGACCAACTTAGGCTTGACCTCTTTGGCTAAAGCTAAGATCGCATCATAATCTAAGCGTTCTGTCTCCTTATCAACACCGTAGCTGACAAAATTATATGTTTGCCCACTAAAGTTGACGGGCGATCCATGCGTCAAATGACCACCACTAGCAAGATCCATCCCCAAGACCGTATCACCTGGTGCGATCAAGGAACGATATGCGGCTGCATTAGCTTGTGAACCAGAGTGCGGTTGAACATTAGCATATTTAGCTCCAAAAAGTTCTTTTGCACGGTCGATCGCCAAGTCTTCTACAACGTCGATGTACTCACAACCACCGTAATAACGTTTCCCTGGATAACCTTCAGCGTATTTGTTGGTCAAAACACTGCCTTGCGCTGCTAAGACCCCTTCAGAAACGATATTTTCTGAAGCGATCAACTCGATATTTCCTTGTTGGCGTTTCTTTTCTGCTGCAATAGCTGCCCATAATTGTGGATCTTGTTCTTGATAGTTCATCTAAGCGCCCTCTTTTCGTTGGTATAATTTCCTGTATTGTAGCCGAAAATTAAACTTTTTTCAACTAAAATAGTTTACTTATCGACCGCAAAAAACCTCGCCGGGTTACCAGCGAGGTTTTTAGTAAAACTATTTTTCGATCTCGACTGCGACATCTGTATGACTTACTTCTGTCCCAGGCTTGACTTCAACTTCAAATTTTTCAAAGAGATCTGAGTTAGCAAATGTAAACATCACCGTATCATCTAAGCCAGCCTTCTTGATCGCTGGATCCCAGAATTCCATGATCTGTTCACCTTTTGTCACATGTTGTCCTTCATTGACATAAGTTACAAAACCTGTCCCTTTCATCTTAACAGTTCCGATACCAACGTGGATCAAGGCTGGGATCCCATTGTCGGAAACTAAGCCGATCGCATGGCGTGTGACAAAGACTGTCTTGATGACCCCATCAAATGGAGCATAAACTTTACCATCACTAGGAACGATCGCAACACCGGCTCCCATCTTGCCCGAAGCAAAGGTTGGATCAGAGACATCATTTAAAGCTACTACTTTACCAGCTACAGGTACCATGGCTGTCAATTCATCATCTTTGATCAAGACACCGGCTTCGCTACTTTCACTGCTAAATTGATCACCCCAAGTTTTTTCCAACTCAGCCACGATCTGTGCGTGACGTTCTTCGGTCAAAGTGATCTTCTTAGCAAAGATAAACATCCCGATCAACATCATGACTGCTGGGATCGCAAACATCATGATCTTGAAGGTAAATTGATCGCTTGCTGTGATAGAAGAAGCTGTCGCACCCGTAGTCATCCCAGCTAAAACAGCGATCTGACCAACAACACCGTTGGAGATAGCCCCACCGAATTTATCGACTAACGGACGAACGGATAAGGCTAATGATTCATCACGGTGACCTAATTTCCATTGACCATATTCAACTGAGTCAGTGATGATCATCAAAATGATCAAGAAGACGACTGGTTGTGGGATGAAGAACAATTCAGCTGCAAATAAAACTAAAGCCAAATTGCTTCCGGCAACAGAAAAGACTGCTAGACCGATCAACATCATTGTTAAACATCCGATAAATAATGGCTTACGGCTGAACTTCTTCGCTAAGAATGGGAAGAAAGCGACCGAGAAAAGCCCGACGATCATATTGATGAATGAAAGGATCGAGAAGCCTTTAGAAAAGCCCATGATATACGTGAAGTAATACAATTCAAGCGCATTTACCAAGTTGATCCCGATACCATAGAAGAGATAAGCGATCGCTACCCATAACAATTGGTCATTTTTGACTAACATCTTTAAGACAGCGCCGATACCAGCTGTATCTTCTTCGTTTTTCCGGAGATCATTTTCAACTTCGCGGGTCCCAAAACCAACAGCCAACGCACTAAGAAAGGCGGTAGCACAGACGATAAAGGCAAACCAGAACCAACCACGATCATCACCAGTCCCACCATTACTTTGAAGTGAGAAGAATAACACCAATGGCATTACGACGACCCCGACTAAAGAACCACCGATCGTTGAACCGATACGAGCTAACGTTGCGATCTTTTCACGTTCCCGTGAATCAAAGGAAAGCGCTGGTAGCATCGACCAAAAACCGATATCCTTAAAGGAATAAAAGATGTCCATCGTGATATACAATACGGCAAAGATAAAGAGGTATAACCAAGGGTTTGATTTATTCAAGCCCCCCATATTAGTAAATAAGATCAAAAGTGCGATCGAACTGATCGTCCCACCAACTACGACCCAAGGACGAAAATGTCCCCAACGCGTTTTTGTTCGATCAATCGCATTTCCGATAAAAGGATCGATCAATAACTCAACGATCCGCAAGATCATGATGATCAAAGTCACATAACTGATCAAACGGTTATTAGTTGCTTTATCACCTGTATTAAAAAGGTGTGAGGTAATGAACATGATCAAATAACTTGATAAGGCAGCATAAAATACGTCATTACCAAAAGCGCCAAAAGTATATGATAAACGTGAAGTAAATTTACTTACAGGGCGTTCTTTTGTTTCCATCATAATTCTCCTAACTATAATTACTATTTCTTTTACAACTCTAATATTAACCGCTTTCAAAAGATAAATCAAGGATTATTTACTAAAAATTACTTAAATTCATATTTGAAGTCGTATCACTTGACTTTTAACACTGCACTCTATCCATAACCTATCAGACATTTTAGTAATTTAATTTTCCCTAAAAAGTAATATTTTTACTAAATATAACTTGAATATCTAAATGTAATCGTTTACGATAGAGATGTAGCAAGAACTTAAAAATTACTATCTATCCAAGGAGGAAGCCTACTGATGCATGTAACAAAACCAAAATTATCTTGGCTTGAAGACCCAACTGTCTTTGCCGTAAATCGTTTAGCCGCTCATTCCGACCACGAGTTTTACAGTGCTAAAACAGGTAAAAATTCACTAAACCAAAGTCTAAATGGAACTTGGCGCGTTCATCTCGAACCTGATATCGCTAGTCAAAAACTTGATTTTATCAAACCAGATTTTGACTTTGGCCGTTTTGACTACATTCAAGTTCCCGGTCATTTGCAAACACAAGGATTTGATGGTTATAAATATGTTAATACCCAATATCCATGGGATGGTCACGAAGAACTCCGGCCCCCTAAATTACCTAAGAAAAATAAGATCGCATCTTATATCAAGACCTTTGAATTAGATCATGCGCTAAAAGATAAGCCCGTTCATATTTCATTTCAAGGGGTCGCGACTGCCTTTTATGTTTGGTTGAACGGCCACTTTATCGGCTATAGTGAAGATTCCTTTACTCCAAGTGACTTTGATCTGACACCATATTTAGTTGAAGGTCAAAACCACTTAGCCGTTGAAGTCTTCAAATACAGCAGTGCTAGCTGGATCGAAGACCAAGATTTCTGGCGCTTGAACGGAATCTTCCGGGATGTCTTCTTGTATGCTTTGCCTAAAGCTCATCTAGCTGATATCCATGTTACCGCAAACTTAGATGATGATTACGAGACCGGCATTTTTGAACTAAAAGCAACTGTAACTGGGCAAACTGACGATAACTTTTTACATGCGCGCCTCTTAGATCCCGATAAGCGCGTTGCTTTTGAGACCAAAGTACCTTTGACCCAAACGATCAATTTAGGCCAAGAATTGAGTCAAGTAGCGCCTTGGAGTGCTGAACTTCCAAATCTATATACACTCGAATTGACTTTAGAAGATAAAGACGGAGCTGTTTTCGAATTTGTTCCGGAAAAAGTCGGCTTTAGACGCTTCGAGATCCAAGATGGGCTAATGTTGCTAAATGGTAAACGTATCCTCTTTAAAGGGGTCAACCGCCACGAATTTGATCCTAAACTCGGCCGGGCGATCACCAAAGAAGATATGCTATGGGATATCAAATTTATGAAGCGCCATAACATTAACGCCGTGCGGACATCGCACTACCCTAACCAAACGCTTTGGTATCGTTTATGTGATGAATATGGGATCTATTTGATCGATGAAGCTAACCTTGAATCCCACGGTTCTTGGCAAAAACTTGGTGCCTGCGAACCATCGTGGAACATCCCTGGCAACCTCCCAGAATGGGAACCGACCTGTATCGATCGTGCAAACAGCATGTTTGAACGTGATAAAAACCACCCTAGCGTGCTCATCTGGTCGTTAGGTAATGAATCTTATGCTGGAACAGATATTGCAGCCATGGGCGATTATTTACGTCACAAAGATCCAACCCGTGTCGTTCATTACGAAGGTGTGACTTGGAACCGCGAATTTGACTACATTACAGATATCGAAAGTCGAATGTACGCTAAACCACATGAGATCGAAGAATATCTCCAAAACGAGCCTAAAAAGCCATATATCTCATGTGAATACATGCATGCGATGGGGAACTCAGTCGGTGGCTTAGACCTCTACACTAAACTCGAAAAATATCCACACTATCAAGGTGGCTTTATTTGGGATTACATTGACCAAGCGATCTATCAAAAATTAGGTGATACGACGCGCTTAGCTTATGGGGGCGATTTTAACGACCGCCCAAGTGATTATGAATTCTGTGGCGATGGGTTAGTCTTTGCTGACCGGATGATCTCACCTAAAGCCCAGGAAGTCAAGCATCTATACGCTGACATTAAGATCGAACCCGATGAAACGGGTGTCACCTTGACTAATGATGGCTTGTTCACTAATAGCGTCGATAGCTACTTTACTGCTCGAGTCTTACAAGACGGCAAAGTTATTTTTGAAAAAGACTATCAATTGATCGTCTTACCGCAAGAAAGCAAGCACTTTGACCTTGAGCTTCCACTACCCGAAACAGGTGAGATCATCTATGAAGTTCAACAACATTTAGCCAAGGATACAGCTTGGGCTAAAGCTGGCTTTGAGATCAACTTTGGACAAACAGTGATCCGCCAAGCTTTACCTAAATTTAAAGCTCAGGGTACACCTAAAGTCGCTATGGGTGATGTCAATATCGGGATCTCGGGTAAGAACTTCGAAGTGCTCTTATCTAAAGACAAAGGTGGTTTAGTCTCACTTAAATACAGTGGCCAAGAATTTATCATGCGAACGCCACAACTATTATTCTGGCGTCCAATGACTGATAATGACCGTGGCTGTGGTCATGGCTTTGAACGTGCAATGTGGTTAGGTGCTGGCAAATTTGCCAAGGTCGTTGATCTTCAAGTCACACCTAAAGAACACGCCGTTGAAGTAAGCTACACCTATGAACTGCCATTACCAAAGCAAGTCACTGTTCAGGTCACATATTTGGTCGATGGGACAGGTAAAGTCAACGTCAATGCCAAATATCCAGGGCATCCCGACTTGCCATCCTTACCGACATTTGGGCTTGAATTCAAGTTACCTGCTAAGTACGACAACATGACTTACTATGGTCGCGGTCCAGCCGAAAATTATCTCGACCGTAAACTAGGAGCTCGCTTAGGAACATTTACTACGACTGCAAAAGATAGTGTCGCTCCTTATTTAGTTCCACAAGAGACCGGTAACCACTGTGATGTCCGTGCCTTAGCACTTACGGATGACAAAGACCTTGGCTTAACGATCAGCGCTGATAAACACGCATTTTCAGCTAGCCTTTTACCGTATAGCACGATGATGCTTGAAGAAGCGCTCCATCAAGATGAATTACCACCAATGCGCTTTGCTTGGTTACGTCTCATGGCTGACCAAATGGGTGTCGGCGGGGATGATTCTTGGGGCGCACCAGTTCACGAAGCTTACTGGCTCAAAGCTGATAAACCACTGGAACTTAATTTTACACTCGAACCTTTAAATTAAAAGTTTAATTTTTAGATAGGTACTTTGCGTTGGCAAGGTGCCTATTTTTTTATGCTATAACACCTAACAAATACTAAAAAAACGCCAGAATGCACTTGCATCCTGACGTTTCTTTAGGCTCTCACACGCTCGGTTTAATCCTTACCGAGTTGGGCTACGTGATTTTTGATATATTGGACTGAGCGTGCCAATTGTTCTTCTTCTTTAGCATTCAACTTGAGCTCAACTACTTCTTCGACCCCATCAGCTCCGATGATCGCTGGATAACCGATGTATGTCCCTAGAGATTCAACATATACTGAAGCCGGAGCAAACAATTTAGCGTTAGACATGACTGCTTGCGCTAAACGCACCCCGCAAGTTGCGATCGCATAAGAAGTATAACCCTTACCGCTTGCCACGGTCCAAGCCCCTTCAGATGGTTTACTATCCAAAGCTTCGATCTCAGCTTGACTCAAGATCTCCGTGATCAGCTTATTATTAGCCCGAACCGTTGACCAAGCGTTGAATTGGGAATTACCATGTTCACCTAGAACATAGCCATCGATATTACGACTGTCTTGATGCAAGTAGTCACCCACTACATGTTGCATCCGCGCGGTATCCAAGAAAGTCCCCGTTCCAAAGACACGGTTGCGAGGTAAACCAGTCTCTTGTTGCAAGATCGTCGTGATCGCATCACATGGGTTGGAAATATTGATCAAGACCCCATTAAAACCAGCTTCTTTTAACTTACGCCCTACTTCGACCGCATTTTTGCTGTTGATCTCAAATTCGGCAAAACGATTACCGGTTCTGACACTGGCTTGAATATCACCAAAGGCAGTGATCACAACATCGGCATCCTTTAGATCAGCATAATCTTGGATCTTGATCTCGGTGTGATATGGCATCCGTGGCATTGCATCTTCAAAGTCCAACTTTTCAGCCAAGACTTTTTTATCATTGGCATCGATCATCACAAGTTCATCAGCGATCCCTTGAGAAACGATCGTATAAGCCACAGTTACACCAACATTACCAATTCCGATAACACCTAATTTTCTCATTTAAAATTCCTCCCCACTGATGCTCAGGCATCAATTTAGTTTGTTTCATAATACTCCGTTTTACTAAAACTCGCAAGTAAAGTCTACTAAAAAAGGATGTCACACAGACATCCCCCAAAATTATTTATCTTCTTTTGTTTCATCTGCCACAACTGAGTCATTTTTGGCTTCAGTCGTTGTGGCTGTTGTCGTTGTTTCAGCCGCTTTCTTTAAAACGCGTGCGATAGCTGAACGAGTAAAGTCAAGGTAAACCCCATCGCAATCGATCGTTACGATGTTTTTATCTGCATTTACTTCACTTACGACCCCATGTAAACCACCGATAGTTACGATCTCATCGCCTGGTTTCAATGCGTTCATCATTTCTTGATGTTGTTGTTGTTGCTTCTTTTGTGGTCTGATCATCATAAAATACATCAAACCGATCAAAACAACAAACATTACAATTGTTGAAATTGAAGAATTCACAATATTTGCCTCCTTAGTATATGTGTTCTTTATAACTGTATCAAAAAAATCTGTTAAAAACTAGCGTAATTGCCTTAAGAACTAAAAGTTTTTTGGATTTTTAACATTCAAACCGTACTCTTCAAAGAAATGTTCTTTAAATTCGAGCAGATTATCATCCATGATTGCTTGGCGAACTTGCTTCATCAAATTGAGCAAGAAATACAAGTTATGATAACTCGTCAAACGCAAGCCAAAGGTCTCATCAGCTTTGAATAAGTGACGCACATAAGCACGTGTGTAATTGCGGCAAGTGTAGCAATCACAGTTATCATCGATCGGTGAGAAGTCACGCGCATATTTAGCATTTTTAACGACTAAACGTCCATGTGATGTCATACATGTACCATTGCGTGCGATCCGTGTTGGCAAGACGCAATCAAACATATCGACCCCACGTAAGACCCCATCGATCAAAGCATCTGGGGAACCGACACCCATCAAGTAACGTGGTTTGTCTTCAGGAAGTAACGGTGTCGTAAAGTCTAAGACGCGATTCATCTCGGCTTTAGATTCACCAACTGATAGTCCCCCGATCGAATAACCTGGGAAATCTAACGAAACGAGGTCACGGGCGCTTAACTTACGTAGGTCTTCGTGCCCGCCCCCTTGAACGATCCCGAATAATGCTTGCTTTTCAGGATTTTGGTGTGCTTTTAAGCCACGTTCGGCCCAACGACTTGTCCGTTCAACTGATTTTTTGATGTAATCATAACTTTCATAAAATGGTGGGCATTCATCAAAACTCATCATGATATCCGAGCCCAAAGCATTTTCGATCTGGATCGCCTTTTCCGGTGACAAGAAAAGCGGTGCCCCATTCAAGTGGCTCTTGAAATGGACGCCTTCTTCTGTAATATTACGCATATCAGCTAGTGAAAAGACCTGAAAGCCACCGGAATCAGTCAAGATACCTTGATCCCAGTTCATAAATTTATGCAGACCACCGGCTTCTTTGACTAGATCTTCACCAGGACGTAACCATAAGTGATAGGTGTTGGATAAAATGATCCCAGCCCCCATGGCTTTTAGTTCCTCTGGTGACATAGCTTTTACGGTCGCTTGGGTCCCAACTGGCATGAACATCGGTGTTGGGAATGTTCCATGTGGGGTGATGATCTCACCTAAACGTGCGCCAGTATGTTTTTCTTTTTTGATCAAACGATATTTAATTGCTGGTTCAGTCATCTATTCGTGCTATAAAAATGTGGAATAGCATATACATTATGCCATTTAGAAAGAATTATATACTTCCTTTCTTGATTCTTTTTTATCTTATCCCCCACATTTCATCTTTCTAGGGAAATCATACTTGTTTTAATAAATAAACATTGCATCACCAAAGCTAAAGAAGCGATACTTTTCTTCAACTGCGTGGCAATAAGCATTCAAAATATTTTCACGCCCTGTAAAGGCTGAAACTAACATTACTAGTGTTGATTTTGGTAAATGGAAATTAGTGATAAAGGCATTGACCACTTTCCATTCGTAACCTGGCTTGATAAAGATGTCGGTCCAACCGCTATCAGCCTTGATCTCACCGTTAAACTTGCTTCCGATCGTTTCTAGCGTCCGGATCGAAGTCGTACCCGTAGCTACGATCCGACCACCATTTTTGCGAACTTCATTTAATGTTTCTGCTGCTTCTTCTGACAAACGGTAAAATTCACTGTGCATCTTGTGCTCTTCAATGTTGTCCACACTGACTGGTCTAAAAGTTCCTAAACCAACATGTAGTGTCAGATAGACTAATTTGACACCTTTAGCTTCGATCTTAGCCAGTAATTCTTCCGTAAAGTGGAGCCCAGCTGTAGGAGCAGCTGCCGAACCGACTTCTTTAGAATAAACTGTTTGATACATTTCAGGATCGTCTAATTTTTCCTTGATGTATGGTGGTAATGGCATTTCACCCAAGCTTTCTAAGACTTCTAGGAAGATACCGTCGTATTCAAATTCAACGATGCGACCTCCATGTTCAAGTTCTTCTTTGACAACGGCCGTTAATTCACCGTTGCCAAAGCTGATCTTAGTACCAACTTTAGCCCGTTTAGCTGGTTTGACCAAGGTCTCCCATTGATCACCTTTGATATTATTTAAAAGTAGCACTTCTAAATGTCCACCAGTATCTGGTTTGACGCCATAGATCCGAGCTGGTAAAACGCGTGAATCGTTCATGACTAAAGCATCACCAGGGTTTAAGCGGTCGATCACATTGTAAAAATAGTCATCTTGATATTCTCCTGTTTTAGAATCTAAAACTAACATCCGTGATTGGTCGCGATGCTCTAACGGTGTTTGTGCGATCAATTCTTCGGGTAGATCATAATCAAAATCTTCGGTCGTTAAATGTTCTTCTGTCAAAAAAATCATCCTCTTTAATTTTTGTTATATGGTAGGTGTAAATGCTCATACGCCAACGGGGTCACCACACGCCCCCGAGTAGTTCGTTTGATAAACCCGATCTGTAAGAGATAAGGTTCGATCATATCGGCGATCGTTTCCGTATCTTCACCGATATTGGCAGCTAAAGTGTTCAAGCCCACTGGCCCACCGCCGTATAATTCGATCATTGTTCTTAAAACTTTATGATCGGTCTCATCTAAGCCCCGATCATCAACATGTAGCATTTCCAAAGCAAATTTCACGATCTCAAGGTCGATCTGATCTTTGGCCGCTACTTGTGCAAAATCACGCACACGCTTTAATAAGCGGTTAGCCACCCGCGGAGTCCCCCGCGAACGGCGCGAGATCTCCAAGGCGCCTTGCTCACTGATCGCAGTTGAAAAAACACTTGCAGACCGGGTAACGATCTGCGCTAGTTCAGCATCAGTGTAGTAGTTCATATGCTCGACGATCCCAAAACGCGCGCGCAAAGGGGCCGACAACATGCCAGCCTTAGTCGTAGCTCCGATCAAAGTAAATGGTGGCAACGGGAATCTGACTGGATGAGCGGTCGCATCTTGGCCAACGATGATATCGATATAAAAATCTTCCATCGCCGAATAAAGCATCTCTTCAATACTCTTTGGCATCCGATGGATCTCATCGATAAATAACACATCGCCTGGTTCAAGCTCATTTAATAACGCCACTAGATCACCTGGTCGCTCAATAGCAGGCCCTGTCGTCGTCTTGATCTTAACTTCCAATTCATTAGCAATGATCGTCGCTAATGTCGTCTTACCTAAACCAGGTGGCCCATAGAGCAAGACATGATCGAGTGACTCTTGGCGACTTTTGGCAGCTTCGATATAGATCGCCACTTTTTGCTTGATCTTTTCTTGGCCGATATATTGCGCTAATTTTTGCGGACGTAGACTCAATTCTGTTTGCTCATCATTTTGATCAAAAGCCGCATTTGAGATCAGACGCTCATCTTCCATCCAAATCAGTCCCTTCTACTTATTTTTTCATGATCAAGCGTAAACCTTGCCGCAAATAAGCATCGGTCGAATCGCCAGTGTAATTTTCCAACTTCTTAGCAACGCGCTTGATCTCAGTTTTCGTATACCCTAATGCGGTCAAGGCTTCGATCGCCTCTTGTAAATATGGTTGCTCAGTCGTGGTCAACTCGATCCCTTGTTGGCCGACGAGCTTAGTCTGGTCTAGATCATTTAACTTGCCCTTCAAGTCTAAAATGATCTGCTTAGCCGTTTTCTTACCAATACCAGGGAAATTAGTCAGATAACCATCATCTTCTTGTTCGATCGCATTGATCAAACCGCTGTGGTTTTCACTAGCTAAGATCGCTAGCGCACTTTTCGGCCCGATCCCTGAAACATTCAATAACTTCAAGAAAAGTTGCTTTTCAGCTTCGTCGACAAAACCGTAAAGCATGATCTCAGTCTCACGAACAGCTTGGTGCAAATAGATCTTTTGCTGGCGCTCAAGATCGACTTGATAGCGAAATGGATTAGCCACAAAGACTAAATACCCCATTTGATCACGCTCGACTACGATATAACGCGGAGTAACTTTAACTATCGTCCCAATGATATATTCATACATAAATTTTCACCTGTTCTTTTTCTACATGCCTTTTAATGTTACCACAGAAACAGCACCTTGACCGAACTTTTTTACAATTCTGTCTGTTTTCCTTGGTGGGGATCTTGGATCCGTTTGAACATCCGCTCAAGCTCTGAATTTCTAAAATGCACTAAAGTTGGTCTACCATGCGGACAATTGAATGGATTATTACATTTAGCCAGCTGTTCCAATAAAGCCTTAGCTTGGAAATCATCTAAATGGTGATTGGCCTTGATCGATCGTTTACAGCTCATCATGATCGCTGTTTTTTCGCGAAATTTTGCAACTGTCAATTTATGATCTTCTAAAAACCATTCGATCATTTCTCTGATCGTGTCTTCTTCTTGTCCCTTGATGAACCATGTCGGGTGACGCCTTACGATAAAAGTGTTTTGTCCAAACTCTTCTAGTTCGATCCCTAACTCGGCTAATTTAGCGCGATTTTCACTGATCTTTAGCGTATCTGTCGTCGGATAAGATAAGATGATCGGCACTAACAACTCCTGCTGAGCTTTGGAAACTTCACCGATCGCTTCACGGTAGTATTCATATTTACACCGCTCTTGGGCAGCATGCTGGTCAACTAAGTATAAGCCATCTGCTGCTTGCGCCAATAAATAAGTTCCATGGAGTTGTCCGATATAAGTTAACCCAGGAAATTTTTCTTTTACCGGTGTTTGACTACTCTGATCATCAGCATGTTCAACTTCTAACTCAGCGGTATTTATTGGCTTGGCTTGCACTTTTGCTCGATACTTTTCATCCCACGCTTTGAGTTCGTCAGAATCCAGTTGGCGCTTATCTTCAATGATCACTGGCTTAGTTAGCGCCACATCTTGTGCTTTAGCAGGCTTAGGCGTAGTTTCTTGAGTCTGTGCTAAAGAGCTCCCCATTAAAACCTGGGTTATTTCAGCCGTTGAACGCTTTGGCTTTGGCTTTGGCTTTACTTCATAACTATCACTAGTTTCAGCTAAGGTAAAATCCAACTGTTCGGCTTTAGGTTCACGTTTAGTTTTAGGTTTTGAGCCGAGATTTTCCAAGGCACTCGGGATCAGATTTTCTTTAGCTAAACGCGCGTAGATCGTTTGTTCGATCAAATTTGCTAACTGCTCTTCTTTGCTGATCCTGACCTCTTGTTTGGTCGGATGCACATTGACATCAACTAACAAAGGATCCAAGTGGATATCGATAACTCCAATGGGATAGCGTCCGACCATCAACTTTGAGCCATAGCCTTGTAAAACTGCTTTTAGCAATTGCTTATTTTTGATGTACCGGCCATTGATCAGTAAACTGATATAATTTCGGGATGCACGCGTCAATTTAGGTAACGACACGTAACCTTGGACCTTAAAATCTAGGTCTTCGCCCGAAAAGGCCACCATCTGTCGGGCATTTTGGATCCCGTAGATCGCACTTACCGTTTGGATCAATTTCCCATTTCCCGCCGTTTGCAAGATCCGCTTACCATTATTATATAGTGCAAAAGCGATCTCACCATGACTTAAAGCCAAACGGTTGACGATATCACTGATCGCTGCTAGCTCGGTCTGAAGCGAACTGAGGTACTTTAAACGGGCAGGTGTATTATAAAATAGATCAGTTACCGTGATCTTTGTACCTTGGCGCATGGCTGCTGGCTTATGAGCCGTAACTTCGCCGCCACGCACGTGATAAAATGTCCCCTGCGTTTCAGTCTGAAGTGCAGTCTCCAAACAAACGTCGGCCACTGAGGCAATACTTGGTAATGCTTCGCCCCGAAAGCCTAACGTATTTACCTGAAAAAGGTCTTGGCGATCCTTGATCTTACTTGTCGCATGCCTAAAAAATGCCAGTGGGACATCTTCAGCAGCGATCCCTTCACCATTATCGATCACAGTAACTTCTTTGATACCTGCTTCTTTAACATAAATATCGATCTGCGTACTGTTAGCATCGATCGCATTTTCGACCAACTCTTTGACCACTGAGGCTGGCCTTTCAACAACTTCGCCGGCTGCGATCTGATCGGCTAAAACAGTCGCTAACTCATGGATTTTAGCCATTTTCGTCTCACCTTGCTATTTTAATTTTTCTTGCCACTTAAAGACTGCATTCATTACATCCATCGGCGTCATTGCCATTAAATTCAGATCCAAGATCTCGTTTAAGACGTCCATTTCTTTGCCAACAGGTTCTTTTGTTGTTACAACTTCGGGACTAAAGAGCGAAAGTTGGGCCTCACTATCATCAGCTTCAACTTGAACTGGAGCGACCTCCTTAAGTGTGGTCGTCGTCTTAGGTGCCTCTTTTCCTTCTAGTTGATGTAAGATCGTATCGGCTCGGGTCAATAAACTTGCGGGCATACCAGCTAGTTTTGCAACATGGACCCCATAAGAGCGATCAGCTGGACCGGCTTGCATCTTGTGTAAAAAGACTAATTCACCGTCTTTTTCGACTGCGCCAACATGAATGTTTGCCAAATGTGGTAATTCTTGTTCGAGGACAGTCAGTTCGTGATAGTGCGTCGAAAATAATGTCTTAGCTTTGACTTTATCATGCACATACTCGATGATCGCTTGGGCTAAGGCCATTCCATCATAAGTAGCCGTCCCACGTCCTAACTCATCAAAGAGCAACAAGCTATTTGGGGTCGCCTGTTTTAAAGCTAAATTAGCTTCTTTCATTTCGACCATGAAAGTGGATTCCCCTGAGATCAGATCATCAGCTGCCCCGATCCGGGTAAAGATCTGGTCAAAGATCGGCATTTTGGCTTGTTTAGCTGGTACAAAACATCCCATCTGCGCCATGATCACACTGAGTGCCAATTGTCGCATATAGGTACTTTTCCCAGACATATTTGGCCCAGTGATCAATAAGATATCCAACTCCGAAGACATTTTGACATCATTTGGAATATAACTTTGCTTACCTAAAACTTTTTCGACGACTGGATGCCAACCATCAACGATATCCAAAGTTCGCTCATTTTGACTCAACACTGGGCGGACAAAATGGTTATCCTCACTAACAGTCGCAAAACTTTGCAAGACATCTAATTGAGCGACCTTAGCTGCTAATTTTTGCAGGCGTTTGATCTGATCTTTGATCTGGTCACGGATCTGGGTGAATAATTGATATTCTAGCTCATAAGCTTTAGTCTCCGCACCTAAGATCAATTCTTCTTTTTCCTTTAATTCAGGCGTGATAAAGCGCTCAGCATTTGTCAGCGTTTGTTTTCGTTGATAACGATCTTGCGGAAGTTTTTTGACATTAGCTTTCGAAACTTCAATATAATAACCAAACACCCGGTTGAAACCGATCTTTAGATTTGAGATCCCTGTTACTTGACGTTCGCGCGCTTCTAACTGAGCTAACCACTGTTTACCATTTTTCATCGCATCGTTGTACTCATCTAACTGAGAATTATAGCCAGCTCTGATCAAATTACCTTCAGTGATCGACAGTGGTGGCTCGTCGACGATCGCCTGTTCGATCAGATCAGCGACGTCTTCGACTGGATCTAATTCAGCTAAGAAATCACGATAAATATCTTGATCTAGTTGTTCTAAAATATAGCGGATCTGCGGAATATGAGCGAGTGAGGTCCGCAACTGGACTAGATCGCGACCATTGACATTGCCAAATGCTACGCGCCCGGCTAAACGCTCAAGATCATAAACTTGGGTCAATTGTTCAATGATCCCAGAGCGTTCAAAATAATTATCTAATAGATCTTCCACGATCGCTTGGCGTTGCTCGATCTGTTTGAGATCTAATAATGGGCGCCCGATCCATTGTTTCAATAAACGCGCTCCCATGGCTGTTTTAGTCTCATCTAACAGCCAAAGTAAGGTCCCGGATTTTTTATGTGTCCGTAAATTTTTCAATAATTCTAAATTACGTTGGGCATTGTGATCTAATTTCAAATAGTGGGATGGTTCATAGTGGACAGCTTTTTGTAGATGGGCTAAAGAGCGTTTTTGCGTTGTCGTCAAATATGCTAGCAATTGCTTGACCGTTTGCTTTTCTAAAGTCTGTTGGAGGTCTTGACTTACATACGAAACTTCTGCACTTGGTGTCACTTCTGGCTGAGTTGACGTCAAAACTTTCAACTGTTCTAATAATGTTTGCGTTGGCTGACTGAGTGAATCATCGATCACGACTTCTTTAGTCTGCAAACTCATCAATTCATTTAAGAGCGATTCAGTACTTGTTAAGGTTGCAACTTTGATCTCCCCCGTCGATAGATCAGCATACGCAAAACCATACTGTCCCTTTTCTTCGTGTAGCGCTGTTAAGTAGTTGTTTTCTTTAGCTTCACTTGCATTTTGGTCGATGATCGTCCCAGGTGTCACTAGTTGGACCACTTCACGCTTGACCATTCCCTTAGCTGTCTTAGGATCTTCGACTTGTTCACAGATCGCTACCTTATAGCCCTGGTCAACTAAAATATCAATGTAATTTTGTGCAGCATGATGCGGTACACCACACATCGGGATCGGATCGACCGCATTTTTATTGCGCGTCGTCAAAGTCAACTCAAGGATCTGAGCTCCCTTGACCGCATCGTTGTAAAACATTTCATAGAAATCCCCTAAACGATAAAATAAAAAGGCGTCGGGATACTGTTTTTTGACCGCCAAATACTGTTCCATCATTGGCGTCTTTTTTGTCTTTTGTGGCATCTATCCAAAAATCCTTTCTAAACTAAAAAATGGGTCCGCTCCACCCACTTACTAAACTGATTCTCTTGTTAATTTTATCATTTTAAGCTACATTTTGCACCATGCTGTCAGATGCTAAAAAAAACAGGAAGCGACGTATCACTTCCCGTAATTGTTTTTCAAATTCTAATCTTCTGCAGCATCCATCGCTTTTAAGATCACACCTAAATGATCTCGGCGGTCTTTTGTATCTTTTAGCTTAGCATCATATACAGCCACCAGATGGCTACCCCGTTTAGTTCCATGTAATTTTTCGCAAACATTGGTGAGCTCGGCACATTTTTGCTCCGCTAACTGATACTCATGCAAAATATCAAGTTTGTTGCCCATCACAAATCCTCCCAAAAAATATAAATTGATCTCGACTTGACTAATTTACCACTTTTGAATGCATTTGTTAACCATCTTTTTTTAAGATTTCGTTACAAAAAAGTTTCGTCTGTAATAATCAAAAAATTTAACTATTCATTGACGACCAGCGTATCTGCCTTGGTATTTCGAACTACATACGACGCCGTCGAACCTAAAATAAAACGATCGAGCTTATTTAAGCCAGTTGCACCAACGATCACCAATTCAGCTTGATACTTCTGCGGTAATGTTTCGCTCAACATCACCTTAGGATCACCGAGAACGACCACTGCTTGCTGCTTGACTTGCCCAGGTAGCTTTGCTTGATATTCGGTCAACATTTTTTGTGCTTGCGCTTGTTTTTCTTCAAGTTGCTTAGCTGACAAAGTGTTGACCTCAAGTCCAGGTCCACCAAAACCAACTTGAAATTCTGGTTTGACTACAGTGACCAAAACCAACTTAGCATCCATGAGTTGTGCCAATTCCCCGGCTTTTTCAAGGGCACTAAGTGAATTAGTCGAACCATCTAGGCCAACTAAGATCGTTTTATAGTGTTTCATCTGTAAAGACCTCTTTTCAAAATATAGCTACATCTTCGCTTATATTTTAGTTCAATCCCTTGACAATTAACAGCAAAAAGACTGCTTTTTTCTTTTTGCCAAATCCAAACTGATGTGCTATTGTAGAAAAATGCGAAATACTTTGAAAGGAAGCCGCATTACCTATGACATTAGATGAACAATTGTTAACATTGATCCAGAAAAGACCTGAATTTCGTGAAGTTTTTACGATTTTAGATAAAATGCATCTCGGAGACGCTTTTCTTTGTGCTGGCAGTATCCGCGACCTAGTTTGGTCTGAACGCGAAGAAAAACCATTCAATTTGATGCTTGGAAATTTAGACATCTATTACCGTGATCCTAATGAGTCCTATGAACAATATCTAACCCGTAAAACTGAACTAAATCAGCGTCACTCTAAATATCTGTGGGAATTGACTAATATTTCGCTTAATAATCCTCATAGACCAGACTTTCAAGGTAAAGATACGATAGCTGACGTGATCGCGACTTTCCCCGAAACCTGTAGTGCCGTTGGGATCTGCCACTCGCCAGCAACAGATTTTGAATTCATTGCGCCATACGGGCTAACTGATCTATTTTCAGAAAAGATCGTCCCTACACCGGCTTATCTTGAAAAAAATACGCTCGAAGCCTTTCAAAAGCGAGTCGAGCGTAAAAAATGGTTGCAAAACTTTGAAAATACAACTTTAGTCTTGCCTTGATATCCTTTTAGAAACAAAAAATGCGTGAAAGATTTTCACGCATTTTTTCTTACCTATTTTTGTTTTTCTACATTATTCATTCCATAGAAAATATAAACTAAAAGTCCTAGGACAAACCAGATCCCGGTAACAAATTTTGCCATGTGATCTAAACCTAAGAAAACAAACAACGCACCTAAAAATGCTACTGCTGGTAAGACCGGATAAAGTGGCATCTTAAATCCTGGCACTGGTAAGTCTTTACCTTCACGGGGACGTAAGCGGTAGATCCCGATCGTCACAAACATGAAGGCGATCAATGTTCCAGCTGAGATCAATTGTGATAGAAAGGCAAATGGGAAGACTGCCCCTAAAACGATCGCAACACCAGACAGTAAGATCAACGCATGATTTGGTAAGTTATTCTTATCTAACTCACCCAACCACTTAGGTAATAATCCATCACGCCCAAATGAATAGAGCAGACGCGAACCTGCTAAGGTCATCCCGATCAAAGCAGTAAACATCCCGATCACAGCGATTGCTTGGACAACTGTCGCAACGATCGGATAACCGGCATGGCGTAACGCCCAACCAACTGGTTCAGCGTTACCAGCATAGTTTGAATAATGGAACATCCCGACCAAGACTAAAGAAACACCTGAGAATAACACGACCGCGATCAACAAGGAACCCAAGATTCCGCGTGGCATCGTTTTAGACGGATTCTTAGCTTCGGCCGCATTAGCTGCGATCGAATCAAAACCGATATATGATAAAAAGATCGATGAAATACCGGCATAGATCCCTTGCCAACCACCAAACGAAGTCCCATCAGCATTGACTTTGTGAGCTGGAATAAATGGATGATAGTTAGCTGTTTTGATAGCTGTTGCACCAACAGCGATGAAAACTAAGATCGCAGCCACTTTCAAGATAACCAATAAATTTTCAACAGCTGCCGCACCAGATGTTCCGCGTGAAAGTAAAATAGCAACTAAAACGACCACTAAGATCGCCAAAATATCAACTACACCACCATTAGTTCCAAAAGCTGCGGATAACTGCACTGGTAATTTAAAGCCTAGTGGTTCCAAAAGACCTTGTAAATTGGCTGAAAGTCCCGAAGCAACAAAGGCGACTGCGATAAAGTATTCAGCTAGCAAAGCCCAACCAGCGATCCAGCCAAAGCCTTCACCAAAGACAACGTTTATCCAAGAGTAAGCTGAACCAGCAAATGGTAAAGCCGAAGACATTTCAGCATATGCAAAGGCAACTAGCCCTGCAACAACTGCTGCTGCTAAAAAGGATAAAACAACGGCAGGACCCGCATGTTGTGCTGCCACGATCCCTGGAAGTGTGAAAATTGAGGTCGATACGATCGTCCCTACACCTAACGCTAAAAAGTCCTTAACACCTAAAACTTGAAGTAGATGGGCATCCTTTTTTTGATACTCTTTCGGATCTTTTTTATGCGTCATTTTTTTCCACAGTTTACCCATAGAAAATCCCCCTATATAAATTTTTTCTGAAAGTTTACATTAGAATAAACAGATTATAGCAAAGCATTTAGAGATTAGTCAATACGAAAAATTAAATAAATTTCATTATATTTTCATATCTCTTCTGAATCTCTACCAGCATTTTCTCCTTTTCGATCTCTTCTTCTACTAGTCATTAATAGTAAATTAATTTAATAAAGCCTAAAAAAATAGTGACTTCACTCATCGAAGTCACTATTTTTCAGTCTTAAAGTAATAGCCCATAAAATAGTACGGAGCTATAATTATCTCTAAACAAATTTTCGCAAATGATTTTACTAAATTAGTTAAAAGTTCACTATCGATCTGACGCTTTGTCTTGGGTTTAGAACGGCGCAATGGGCCACTCTCTTCAACGACTACCTTACTTTGTTTCGTTAGTAGTTGTTGGCGTCGGTTATATGGAAATAACATCAAATAATTACTGATCGTATAGTAATACAATACTGACCGCCAAGCTTGGTCAGGCACTAAACGACATAACGCCAATAAGACGATCACAGCCGCTAGTCCATCTAATAATATCATACTGTATCGTTTGATTTTCTCTGCCTCACATACAAACTTATTATTTAGCTACTAAAATATTTAGGGTTGCAATATTTCCACGCAATACAACGATATTGCAGATAGAATATAAACTGAGAAAGAACGCTAATTCTTCCATCTCACCGACAAAAGCAACTAACAACGCCACCCAGAAAAAGACTCGCCCTAAAATTTTCCATTTCTTCTTGTCTTGATTGATCGCTTGCAAGCGCGCACTTTCATCAGGCAAAATATCTTCTGGTCGGCGCAACAAGGCCGAAGTCTGTAATTTAGATAAACGCCAAGCTAAGCGTAAATTATACGCCGATAAAACGATCAGTGCTGCATAGATCACAAGTGAAATAGTATTGATTTGCATTCTTGACCTTTCTCTGAAAATAGATTAATTCTTAACGTGCAATGATAACATCACACTTAGCGACACGAGTAACATAGTCAGTTACCGCCCCAACTAATAACCGTTCGACTGGATTTAAGCCAGTTGGTCCCATGATGATGAGATCATTTTCATGGTCATCAGGAAATTCGCGCGCGATCACGGCCCGTGGCGATCCAAAACGTGCGTGAGCCGTTACATCTTCTAGCCCTTGTTTTTTTACACGTTCAACTAAGGTATTCAAATAGCCTTCAACATCTTCAAATGCTTGGTAGACTGCATCACCATTAGCGTCGACCATCCCACCAAAGCTAACGGAAAATTGCTTGAGATCGATCACATTTAAAATATCTAAGTGTGCTTTATTTCGTAACGCGATCTCAGTTGCACGCTCTAAAGCTTTTTCAGCTGTTTTGGAACCATCAACTGGCACTAAAATGTTGCGGTATTCTTGTTTGATCAATTCCATAATTCTCCACTCCCAACTGGTTATTTAAATGTTTAACTATACTTAGATTATAGCATTTTTTCTGTTAATTGTCCTGAGCGACACATGTAAGCTAAAAAAGACTTGTAAGCCAGTAAACACTGGCCTACAAGTCTACAAGAACGGTAAAGTCTTATGCCACTAGCAGGAGTCGAACCTGTACTTGGATAAACCAAACAACGACCTGAACGTTGCGCGTCTGCCAATTCCGCCATAGTGGCATTAACTTCTACTATTTTACACTAAAAACCCAAATAGTCAAGCAACCTAGTTTAAACTGATCACAGTTCCGTAACCATGCAACATCAAATATTTAGGCCCCACTGAAACGCGGACGATCTGGGGCTCAAAACTAACACCAATGATCCCGTCACCGTCTTTAGCGACTGCGCGTTCGATCAAAATATCTTGAACTTGCCGATAGAGCTCATCGAAATTATCAACTTCATCAAGTTGTTCTGCTGTCAAAGTTTTCTTGACGGTCGCATTTACGATCCCTTTGATCGTGTAAGCTTGCTTGACTTCACCTGTAGTTAAAAACAATTGCTTCACCTCATTGATCATTAAAGAAAGATTCGGTAATTATGCTGAGTGATATTTATGATCTCGCGCCGATTTGCCTTAGACCGCTTGCGTAATAAAGTATCAAGCATCTTTTTTAGCTTGGCATCATCGTCTAATTTAGGCAACAAGCTGTTATCAACTCGCAAAAAAAGATCTTCACGCCGACTTAAAACTTTAAATAGTGTTGTTTTCTCATCGCTTTGGGCTGAATTCTTTTCCAAAAAACCTTTCTTCATCTTAAATTCCCTGCTATATAAAATGCAAACAAGTACATCGTTCATACTTGCAAAAGAAATATAGTTTTTCCTTTCTATAATTACCGCAAACATGGCCCGCGGTCCTTATCTCAAGTAATCCCAGCTTCACATTTTGAACTTTCTAACTGTTACTTACTCCGCTAGGCTAATGTTGCTCTAACTTCATTTTACGCCCTTTTTTTGAAATTATCAAAAAAGACTGCCATCCGACAGTCTTTTACTAAAACTATTCTTATTTGATCAGCTCATAGATCGATTGCGCATAGATCGCTGCTGCCTTCACAAGGTCATCGATCGGCATAAATTCGTTTGCTTGATGCATTGTATCGGGTACACCTGGGAACATCGCGCCAAAAGCGACCCCACGTTCCATCAAACGGCCGTATGTGCCACCACCGACAACTTTACCTTCAGCTTGTTCACCTGTTTGTTCTTGGTAAACATTAAGCAAAGTCTTGACCAATGGATCTTCAGGGGAAACGTAATGTGGCACTTGTAATTTACCACTACGTTTTACTTCGATATCTAATGGTTGGGCAGCTTTTTGCAAACCAGCTTCGATATCTTTTTCATCTGTACCTTTAGGGAAACGGAAATTAAGGGTGATCTGTCCACCTTTGCCCGCTTCAAAATTGTAGATCCCTGAGTTCATCGTTAAATCACCCATGATCTCATCGGTATAAGCAACACCAAAAGCTTCCATCCGTGAATCTTGATGCAAGTAGTCAGCCGTGAACTTGATAAAGTTAGCTGCTGCACCACCAAAATCAAATTGTTGCAAGAAAGTAGCCATATAAGTAGCTGCATTTTCACCATTACGTGGTTCTTGGGCATGGGCTGCTTTACCAATAATATGCAAGTAGACCTTGCCTTCTTTCAAGTAAGCTGTCCCTGTAATAGGATTTTGGGCTACAAATTCATCAAAAGCACTCAAAATAGCCTTTGAGTCTTCGGCTTTCAAGTAAACTTCAGCATCACGTGGTACCATGTTTTCACGTAAACCAGCTTCGAAGCTAACTAATTCAACTTTACCACCATTGGTTCCAGCAAAATCAGCGACAAAGCTAACATTACCCTTTTCACCATTGATAATTGGGAAAAAGGCATCAGGTGAAAAGCCAAAATCAGGTTGTGGCATTTTTTCAAAGTAGTGCGTCATACCACGCCATTGGCTTTCTTCGTCAGTTCCTAAGATAAAACGTACCTTTTTCGAAACTGGCAAACCAAGTTCCTTAACGATCTTTAAACCGTAGTATGCAGCCATACTTGGGCCCTTATCATCTGAAGCCCCACGTGCGTATAAACGGCCATCTTTTTCAACAGGTTCAAATGGATCAGTATTCCAACCTTTACCAGCTGGCATAACATCTACGTGAGCTAGCATCCCTAACGTTTCAGGACCATCACCATATTCAATGTGTCCAGCTAAGCCATCTAATTCAAGTGTTTCAAAGCCATCACGTTGACCAATTTCTAAAAATTTGTCTAAAGCTTCCTTAGGACCAGGTCCAAGTGGAGCTTCAGGAGTTCCTTTTGCTTCATCACGTACACTTTCGATCCGAAGCATGGTCTTTAAGTCCGCCAACATATCGTCTTTGCGTTTAGCGGCTTCTTCTTTCCAATCGATTGTCATAAAAATCCACCTCTTATTTAGATTCGATCTCTCCCCTATTTTAGCATAAATTTTAACAACTTCCACCTTAACACTTATCTTATCAGTTGAAAAATATACTAAAATGACTTAACTTGGACATAGAATACCTTGAGTGATCGGAGTTGGATACAAATGGAAACTATGAAAAATTTGACCACGCTTTGTCTAAAACAAGTCATCAAGCCACGGCCTAAGCAAAGTCACAAAGGAAATTTCGGTAAGATCTTGATCATCGGCGGAAATAAAAATATGAGTGGGGCTGCGATCATGTCGGCTAGCGCTGCTGTCCATGCCGGTGCCGGTCTTGTCACATGTGCCACAGATAGTTCAAATTTTTTTGCACTTCATGCTCGCTTACCCGAAGCAATGGTCGTTGATCACAGTGATTTTGAGACCTTGACTCAAGCTATAAAGCAAGCTGATACGATCGTTATTGGCCCTGGTCTAGGCCTCGATCAACTTGCAAGACAGATATTGAAAATTACCTTATCAACCGTAAGCCCAACCGCAACTTTGATCATTGATGGATCAGCGATCACACTACTTGCACAACAAAACGAGCCCTTACACCCAACATGTCAGGTGATCTACACCCCACATCAGGCCGAATGGGCTCGTTTATCTGGACTAGCGATCGCAGAACAACTGCCTCAGGCCAATCAAAGTGCCCAACAAAGGCTAGCTGCTCACGTCGTTTTAAAAAAATATCACACTGAGATCTATCACCAAGATGGTACGATCAGTCGGTTACCCATCGGCGGTCCCTACATGGCGACTGGTGGGATGGGCGATACTTTAACGGGGATCATTGCTGCTTTTATGGGGCAATTCAAAACACTAGCTCCAGCTGACGTTTTAGATGCTGCCGTTTATTTACACAGTGCCGTTGCCAGTGACCTCTCGCAAAGTAAATATGTTGTTTTACCGACCGATATCATTGAACATCTACAAGCTTTCATGGCGCAATTTAGCTAGTTCCTGCTCGCTTAAGGGACGGTAATCTCCCCGTTTTAGAGTGGGATCGAGTTTTAAACTCCCCATTTGAAGACGTTCTAGCTCCAAGACCTTCATCCCTGCCGCTGCAAACATCCGTTTCACTTGATGATATTTACCTTCCGTGATCGTGATCTCGACCTTAGACCGCTCATGTGCTTCATCAACAGTCAAGATCTTCAATTTGGCGGGCTTAGTTTTTTCGCCATTTTTTAACGTCATCGAACTAGCAAAGGTCACACAAGTTGCTGGTGTTACTATTCCTGCGATCTGGGCAACATAAGTTTTAGCCACGTGCTTTTTGGGACTCAGTAATTCATGACTCAAGGCCCCATCATTTGTCAAAAGCAACAATCCCGTCGTGTCTTTATCTAAACGCCCCACTGGGAAAAGTTTTTGGTTACTTGCAGGTTCGACCAACAGATCTAAAACTGTTTTCTCGACCCGATCTGTTGTTGCTGAAACAACCCCTTTTGGTTTATTTAGCATATAGTAATAATAATTTTGATACGTCAGTACTTTTTGTCCTACCATAACCTGGGAAATAGCAGGATCAAGTTGAAATTTTCCGTCAGTGATGACCGCACCGTCAACACTGACACTTTTTTTGCGTAATAATTTTTTTACTTCAGAGCGTGTTCCCAGACCCACCGTCGCTAAATATTTATCTAATCTCATCTTATTTCCACCTAAATATCTTTTGTAATTTACTTGTCACCTTTGTGCCTAAGATTCGTTGTACTAGACCGAGTTTAAAACACGCTAATAAATATAAGTATCCCCCGACCCCAGCAGCTAAGCTCAAACTCACCAAAGCTGACCAGCGACTATTCCCGGGAAATATCATATAATAACCACCTACAAACAGTAAAGTCACACCAAACATCAGTAATGCTACCATGAACATCTTATTGACATTAACTTGTAACTGTCCTGTCGGTAAATTATATTTCAAATATAAAAAGCGCAGCATTAAATAGCTGGCCCAACTCATCGCGATCCCTGTCGCTAAAAGTGGTCCAAAAACACCCAACCAAAGAGTCAATGGATATTGCAGGACTAATTTTAGCCCTAGCCCCCAAGCGGTATATTTGATAGCTTGTTTATTTTCATAGATCCCTTGCAATAATGAACCTAAAACATTGAATAGTCCCATTGCTAACGCCACATACGCTGAGATCGCTAAAACAAAGATCCCCGTTGCCTCATAACCGTAGAATACTAGATAAAGCGGACGACTGACTGCAGCCATACCAAAGACAGCTGGTAACATCACAAAAAACAACAACTCTAGAGATTCTAATAGTTGTTTTTTCATCAAAGTACTATCGCATTTAGCAACAGCTTCACTTAAAAGTGGGATCGCTGTCGTTGCCATTGCAGTCGATAGTGCCACCACGATCATGATCAGCTTATTGGTATTCCCCGCAAATAGAGCATATAAGGCATTGATCTGAGCCATACTATACGCACCTGCTTGTTGCATGATCACAGGGAAGGTAAACTGATCGACCAAATTAAACATCGACATCGCACATGCAATAAAAATAAAGGGTAAAGCCTGATATAAGACCTCTTTTAATAAGGTCGCATTGGTTATTTTGAGCTGATCGTTACTCTGAGATACTAGCTTATCTAATCTTTTTTTATGCTTGAGATAATATCCCACTAACAATAGAGTTCCACCTACAGCGCCGATAAAAGCTGCAAAAGTCGACTGCCAAACGCCGGCTTCAAATGGTAACCCCATAACTTTGATCGTGATATAGGTCGCTAACAACATATAGATTATTCGCAAAAATTGTTCGATCAATTGCGATAAAGCAGATGGTGCCATATCCTGAAAGCCCTGAAAATATCCGCGCAAAAGACTCATCGACGGAATGATCAATAAAGCTAAGGCCAAGGAACGATAGATCGAGACCATCCTTGGATCACCTTGTGAGATCCAAGGTGCGATCAACCAAAAGACCAGCGTACAGACTGCCCCTAAGATGAACAAAGCTACTAAACTTGTCTTAAATAATCTTTTTGAAACGCCATATTCATTTTTAGAATTATAATGTGCAACTTGTTTAGCAACAGCTGAAGGGATACCCGAGATCGCGATCATCAAAAAAATACTATAAACAGTATACCCCTTTGTATACAGGGCATTTGCCTGCAGTTTGTCACTTCCAAACCAGCTATACCAGGGAATGATGTAGAGCGCACCTAAGATGCGGGAAATGATACTCCCAGCTGTCATCCACGCCGAACCACGAAGCATTTTTTCTTTCATCGTTTGTTCTTTCATAGCATATATTCCTTTCTACTGTTTCAGTATAGATTCTAGCAAAAAATATAGTACTAAAAAAGATTTTCAACTTAAAAACACCTCAGAGTCTGAACTCTAAGGTGTTTGTGCTTAATTATTTTCTTTAGTGGTTTTGAGTTTTCCTGAAAGGATGAACAATAAACTAAACCAGACCAGCGCAAAAATGATCGAGATCAAAGTACTTGTACTCGTTGCCAATAGTCCTAAGACGATCACAAAAAAGGCGATCGTTAAGAAGTTAGTCCAAGGATAAAGTGGCATCGGAAAAATACTTTTAGCGGTTTTATTTTGTTGCCGATACTTATAGTGGCACCAAACTAAAATGATCCAAACAAAGATAAAGCTGACCGTAGCCACCCCTGAGATGATCTCAAAGATGCTACTTGGTAAAATATAGTTCAAGATCACGATAATAAAGAGGACCGACGAAGAAAAGACTAAAGATCCGACCGGTACACTGCGATTACTGATCTTAGCCATCTTCTTTGGTGCTTGTCCGCTATTGGCCAAAACAAACAGCGTCCGACTCGTACTAAAGATCGCACTATTACATGCTGATAGTGCCGCAGTCAGAACCACAAAATTGATCACAGCTGCAGCCATCTTGATCCCGATCCCAGAAAAGACTTGGACAAATGGACTTGAAGTCGTTGCGATCTCGTTCCAAGGATAGATGCACATCAAGACAAACATCGAACCGACATAAAAGAGACCGATCCGCATCGGTAACGTGTTGATCGCCCGTGGAAGATCTTTTTTAGGATCAGCCGTTTCACCCGAAGTCAAACCGACCATTTCGATCCCTGTAAAGGCAAAGATGACCATCGGAAAAGCAGCTAATAACCCGGAAAATCCTTTTGGAAAAAGGCCACCGTAATCGACTAAGTTACTCAATTGTACTTGATGACCACCAACATTAGCCGAGGTCAATAATAAGATCAACCCCGTCGCGATCAAAGCCATGATCGCTAAAACCTTGATACTAGAAAACCAAGCTTCTAATTCGCCAAAAACTCCCACACTCAGTAAATTAAAGGCTAACAAGATCAAAATGATCGCTAAAGCCGTCACCCATTGGGGAATATTAGGGAACCAGTAGCGAATGTAGATCCCACTGGCGGTCAGATCGGCCATAGCTAAACTTTCCCAACATAGCCAATAAGTCCAACCAACAACAAATTCCCACTTTTCACCGAGATATTGGCGTACAAATTCAATAAATGATGCTTTAGAGGTATCAGATAAGATCAATTCCCCGATCGCACGCATCATCAAAAAGCAAAAGATCCCTGCAACCAAATAAGCGAGAATGATCGCAGGCCCTGCTTTTTGGATCGCACTCCCAGATCCTAAGAAAAGCCCCGTTCCTATGGCACCGCCGATCGCGATCATCTGTACATGGCGGTGCGTCAATGCACGAGATAGTTCGTTTTTCATGCTATTAAAATCCTTTCTGAGATATTAATGTTCCTTTTTATAAATATGTTTACGTTCTATTCTATCCAATTTACTTTGATTTCGCAAATTTCTTTCAAAAAATCAAACACATTTTAATTTTCGTCTGTTAAAAAATAAAGAAATGAGACCCCCACTGGATCTCATTTCTTTATTTACTATTAGTTAGCAACTACATTGACTAATTTGCCTGGTACTGCGATCACCCGACGGATCGTCTTACCTTCAAGCTCAGCCTTGATCTTTTCGTCATTCAAAGCAAGTTCTTCTAACTCTTCTTTTGAAGCTGTCCGCGAAACCTTCAAGTGTTGCTTGATCTTACCATTAACTTGGACAACAATCTCAACTGTATCTTCGACTAATTTATTTTCATCATATGTTGGCCATTTAGCATAGGCGATACTTCCAACATTACCTAATAAAGTCCAAAGTTCTTCAGCCATATGCGGTGTGATCGGCGAGATCAATTTGACTAAGCCTTCAACGTATTCTAGTGGTAAGGAATCAGCCTTGTAGAATTCATTGACTAAGACCATCAATTGTGAAATTGCAGTGTTGAAATGCAATTTTTCGTAGTCTTCAGTAACTTTCTTGACTGTTTGATTGTAAATCAAATCCAAATTACCTTCGTTGATCGTTGTGATCCGGTCGCGTAATTGACCATTTTCATCGATCAGCAAGTTCCAAACACGATTGATGAACTTATTAGCCCCATTCAAGCCATCTTCGCTCCAAGCAATCGAAGCATCAAGTGGTCCCATGAACATTTCGTATAAACGTAATGTATCGGCGCCGTATTGCTCAACGATATCATCCGGGTTGACCACATTACCCTTAGATTTAGACATTTTTTCATGGTTGTTACCTAAGATCATCCCTTGGTTGACCAATTTTTGGAATGGTTCTTTAGTTGGGACAACGCCTAGATCATATAAGAATTTGTGCCAGAAACGAGCATACAATAAGTGCAAGACTGCATGTTCAGCCCCACCAACGTAAAGATCTACTGGTAACCAAGCCTTTAATTTTTCAGGATCAGCGATCATTTCATTGTTGTGTGGATCAATATAACGCAAGAAGTACCATGAACTACCAGCCCATTGTGGCATTGTGTTAGTTTCGCGTTTCCCTTTACGTCCATTTTCATCGACTACATTGACCCAATCTTCGAGGTTAGCCAATGGACTTTCACCTGTACCTGAAGGCTTGATGTCATTTGACTTAGGTAAAAGAAGTGGTAATTCATCTTCTGGAACTAAAGTTGTTTCGCCATCTTCCCAGTGGATCACAGGGATCGGTTCGCCCCAGTAGCGTTGACGTGAGAAAGTCCAATCACGTAAGCGGTAATTTACTTTCTTATCACCCACACCGTGTTCTTTCAACCAGTTGATCATCGTCCCGATCGCTTCTTCTTTGGTCAAACCATTCAAGAAATCGGAGTTGATATATTCACCCTCACCGGTGTAAACTTCTTTTTCAACATCTCCCCCAGCAATGACTGGGATGATCGGCAAATCATATTTCTTTGCAAATTCCCAATCACGCGGATCATGGGCAGCCGAGACCATAACCGCTCCGGTACCATATGAAGCCAAGACATAATCAGCTAACCAGATCGGTAATTTTTCACCATTTACTGGATTGATCGCATAACTTCCGGTAAAGACCCCAGTTTTTTCTTTAGCTAGATCTGTTCTTTCAAGATCAGACTTGTGTGAGATCTCTTCAACGTAAGCTTCAACAGCTGCTTTTTGTTCTGGTGTCGTTAAACTAGCTACCAGTTCATGTTCAGGTGCGATCGTGATCGCTGAAGCACCAAATAAAGTATCTGGACGTGTAGTAAATACTTCTAATTGTTCATCTTGACCATCAACTTTAAAATCGATCGTAGCACCAACTGAGCGTCCGATCCAGTTGCGTTGTTGTTCTTTAATCGCTTCAGGCCAATCAAGATCTTCTAGATCATCGATCAAACGATCCGCATAAGCCGTGATCTTTAGGACCCATTGACGCATTGGTTTACGGATAACTGGGAAGCCACCCCGTTCGGTCTTACCGTCGATAACTTCTTCATTAGCCACTACAGTCCCTAGATCTGGACTCCAGTTAACTGGGATCTCAGCTTCATAAGCTAGACCACGTTTGTAAAGTTGTTCAAAGATCCATTGTGTCCATTTATAATAAGCCGAATCGGTCGTATTTACTTCGCGATCCCAATCGTAAGAAAGACCCAATGATTTGATTTGACGTCTAAAATTGTTAATATTTTTCTTAGTAAATTCACGTGGCGAATTACCTGTATTCAACGCATATTGTTCCGCTGGTAAACCAAAAGCATCCCACCCCATTGGATGTAAAACATTGTAGCCTTGCATCCGTTTCATACGTGAAATGATGTCAGTTGCCGTATACCCTTCTGGATGGCCTACATGTAGCCCTTGTCCCGATGGGTAAGGAAACATATCTAAAGCATAGTAATTCTTTTTATCCTTATCCTCAGTTGTCTTGAACGTCTTATGTTCATCCCAATAACGTTGCCATTTTTTTTCGATCTCTTTATGATTATAGCTCATCTATCCATAGTTCCTTTCTAGAAAATAAAAAAGTCCTATATAGAGTTATAAACTCCATATAGGACGAAAAACCGCGGTACCACCCATATTCCAACACTAAGTTGACACTTAACTTCGTAACGGGAAGGACCGTTTTCACTTACTAACTTCGGTGAAAAACTCAAAGGCGAGTTCAGAAAAACCAACTTGTATACTCACAGCAACCGTATACTCTCTGAAAATAGCTCAGTTCTTCCTAATACTCCTTATCTGCGTTCAAATATTTACTTCATCTTAGCAAAACCGCTCGACTAATTCAAGAGAAAATTATTTTAATTTCAAATTTTGTCCGACATAGATCATGTCTGAGGTCAAATTATTCAAGGCTTTCAATTGATTTACCGTCGTACCATTATTGGAAGCGATCCGCCAAAGTGAGTCACCCGCTTTGACTGTATATGTTTTCTTTGGACTACTTTGGGCGTTTGTCTTATTAGCCGTTGTAACTGCACCTTTAGTTACTTTAAGCGTCTGGCCAACATAGATCAGATCACTTGATAAGTTATTGACTTGTTTTAAGTCATTTAACGTCATTTTATGTGAATTAGCGATCGCCCACAAGGAATCACCCGCCTTGACCGTATACGTTCCATTACCATTTGCTTGATTTTGATTTGAATTTTGAGCAGTATTTGTACTTGGCTTGTTAGAAACTGTTTTACCAGAGACCTTCAAAACTTGACCAGGCATGATCAAATTACTGCTCAAGTTATTCAAATTCTTCAACTCTTGTAAGCTCATATTGTGGTTGACTGCAATACGGTACAAAGAGTCGCCCGCCTTGACCGTATACGTCCCATTGCCACTTGCTTGGGCTTGATTTGAATTTTGTGATGTATTTGTGTTCGTACTTGGCTGGCTTGTATTTGCTTGTCCTGAAACTTTCAAAACTTGACCAGGCATGATCAAGTTGCTGCTCAAATTATTCAAATTCTTCAACTCTTGTAAGCTCATATTGTGGTTGACTGCAATACGGTACAAAGAGTCGCCCGCCTTGACCGTATACGTCCCGTTGCCACTTGCTTGGGTCTGATTTGAATTTTGTGATGTATTTGTACTTGGTTGGTTCGAAGTTGCTTGGCCCGAGACCTTCAAAACTTGACCAGGCATGATCAAATTACTGCTCAAGTTATTCAAATTCTTCAACTCTTGTAAGCTCATATTGTGGTTGACTGCAATACGGTACAAAGAGTCGCCCGCCTTGACCGTATACGTCCCGTTGCCACTTGCTTGGGTCTGATTTGAATTTTGTGATGTATTTGTACTTGGTTGGTTCGAAGTTGCTTGGCCTGAGACCTTCAAAACTTGACCGGGTATGATCAAATTACTGCTCAAGTTATTCAAATTCTTCAATTCTTGTAAACTCATGTTGTGGTTAACTGCGATGCGGTACAAAGAGTCACCTGCTTTGACCGTATACGTCCCATTGCCACTTGTTTGGGCTTGATTTGAGTTTTGTGATGTATTTGTATTCGTACTTGGCTGATTCGTAGTTACTTGGCCTGAAACTTTTAAAACTTGACCTGCAAAAATCAGATCGCTACTCAAGTTATTCAAGCTCTTCAATTCTTGCAAACTCATATTGTGGTTTTTAGCGATCCGGTATAAAGAGTCACCCGCCTTGACAGTGTAAGTCCCATTGCCACTTGTTTGCGTTTGGCCCGCATTATTATTGTTAGTCGTTGGTGTTTGATTCGTGTCAACTGACGAACCCCCAACATCATAAGCTATTAAATTATAGGCCTGGATCACTCGGATCAATTTATCCGCATAGTCTGGTGCAGTCGCATATGTTCCATATACCCCATAACGCAGATTTTGCGCGGCAATTGCATAATTAGCCGAATTAGCCCGCGTAGATTTAGGGAAACGGGTCGTGATCACATTTGCATAGCCATTTAAAGATTCTGCATAGCTTGAATAACGTTGGAATTTATCATAGATCGTATGGTAGGAACCATTATAAAATTCCTGCGTTGGTAACTCAATATATGCCCCTGAGCCTGACCACTTGACCCCGAAAAGATTGTAAGCTGAGGTCGATAAATAACTACCACCCCATCCGCTTTCAAGGGCAGCTTGCGCGATCATCAAAGATGCATATAGTCCGCGTTGTTGAGCGACCTGTTGTGCAGGACCAGCGATATTATTCAAAAATATTTGCACATTTCCTGGATAAGCCCGTGAAACACTGACTGTTGGTGTAGTAGCTGAATTAGGTACTGCTTGACTAGCTGGAGCAACTTGACTTTGGTCTTGGGTAGGTGTTGCAGATCGATCTTGTATCTGAGTTTGCGCTGTTTGTGCCGAAACTTGACTTTGTTCATTTATATTATTGGAATTTGCACTAGTATTTTCATTATTATTATTAGATGATGTATTTTGATCGATCTGAACCGTATCTGCTTGCGCCTTAGCTTTACTCAAAACTAAACCAGCTGTTCCCATCAAAACAGTCGTTCCAATATATGTCGTAGCTTTTTTGACAGATTTTATATTTTCAGATAACAGCTGTTGTTTTTTATTCTCAAGACGTTCTTTTCTACTCTTCAAAATTCGACCCTCCTAATATTTAAAAAATTATAATAATTGCTTAATTTAAAACCTTACTTCGATTATATCCTCTATCGCTGATTCATGCTAGCTTTTTCACTCCAATTAATATAAAAAGAGCACTAGTCCGTATCGACTAATGCTCAAAAATAGTTATAATTTTTAATCTAAATTCAATTCTGCCTTCAATTCAGCAACCTTATCCGTTTTTTCCCAAGGCAACTCAACATCAGTCCGTCCAAAATGACCATAAGCAGCAGTTTGCTTATAGATCGGACGACGAAGATCAAGCATTTCAATGATCCCCGCTGGGCGCAGATCAAAAATCTTGCGAATATCTGCAACTAGTGCTTGATTGCTTACTTTCGAGGTTCCAAATGTGTCGACCGCGATCGAGACTGGTTGTGCGACCCCAATAGCATATGCGATCTGAACCTCAACTTGAGATGCGATCCCAGCAGCTACGATATTTTTAGCAATATAACGTGCAGCATAGCTAGCTGAACGGTCTACTTTAGTAGCATCCTTACCAGAGAAAGCACCACCACCATGATGAGCAAAACCGCCATAAGTATCAACAATGATCTTGCGACCGGTCAGCCCTGCATCGCCTTGTGGTCCACCGATAACGAAGCGTCCAGTTGGATTGATGAAATATTTTGTTTTCTCATCAAGCAACTCAGCTGGAATCTCCGTTTGGATAACTTTTTCTAAAATATCTTGTCTAATTTGTTCCAACCCAATTTCAGCTGCATGTTGTGTTGATAAAACAACTGTATCAACGCGCAAAGGTTTACCATCGTCAGCATATTCAACGGTAACTTGTGCCTTAGCATCAGGTCCTAAATAGGTAAGTTCGCCTGACTTGCGCACTTGAGCGATCTTACGCATCAACCGATGGCTCAATGCGATCGGTAATGGCATCAATTCAGGTGTTTCATCGATCGCATAACCAAACATCAAGCCTTGATCACCCGCACCGATCTGATCGAGCGGATCTGCTTGACCCTCTTTTGTTTCCAATGAGTTATCGACACCTAAAGCGATATCAGCTGATTGTTCATCGATCGCAGTCAAAACAGCACAATTATCGCCGTCGAAACCGTATTTGCCATTAGTATAGCCGATCTCTTTGATCGTATCGCGTACTACTTTTTGAATATCAACATACTTATTAGTTGAAATTTCACCGACAACAACTACTAAACCTGTAGTAACAGTTGTTTCTGCTGCTACACGTGCATTGGGATCTTTTTCCAACAATGCATCTAAGATCGCATCACTGATTTGATCTGCGATTTTATCTGGATGTCCTTCTGAGACTGATTCTGATGTAAATAAATGTCTTTCTGACACTTTGAATTCCCCCATTTCAATTTTGTGGTTACAAGGCATCTTCACTAGATAGTGAATCCTATCGGGAATGAGTGAGTTGTAACGTTCTTATTCTAACACAAGATTTCACTTATTCAAGGTAAAAGGCCTAAATATTTGCAAAAGGTTTTCTTAGATATAAAAAAAGACTAGGTAAAGTTACCTAGTCCCAAGAAATACCGGTGATCGGGGTCGAACCGATACGTCCTCAACGGACACTGGATTTTGAGTCCAGCGCGTCTGCCAATTCCGCCACACCGGCATCAAGGGCGATAGATGGGAATCGAACCCACGAGTGCCGGAGCCACAATCCGGTGCGTTAACCACTTCGCCACTATCGCCATAGCCAATATACTATATAATAATACTACATCTAACTTTACTTGTAAATAAAGTTAGGTTGATTTCATAAAAAAAGCTACCATAACGGCAGCCAAAATATAAAGTCACAACGGTCCTAACCGGATTTGAACCGGTGATCTCCTGCGTGACAGGCAGGCGTGATAACCCCTACACCATAGGACCATATTGCGGGAGCAGGATTTGAACCTACGACCTTCGGGTTATGAGCCCGACGAGCTACCAGACTGCTCCATCCCGCGATAATTATATATTGTGATGACCCGTACGGGATTCGAACCCATGTTACCGCCGTGAAAGGGCGGTGTCTTAACCACTTGACCAACGGGTCATATTAACGGAGAAGGAGGGATTTGAACCCTCGCGCCGTGTTACCGGCCTACACCCTTAGCAGGGGCGCCTCTTCAGCCACTTGAGTACTTCTCCAGATGGGCCTAAGTGGACTCGAACCACCGACCTCACGCTTATCAGGCGTGCGCTCTAACCAGCTGAGCTATAGGCCCATTTAACACTTAAGCGGGTGACGAGAATCGAACTCGCGACAACAGCTTGGAAGGCTGTGGTTTTACCACTAAACTACACCCGCATATAATGTTGTTAATGGCGCGGGACGGAATCGAACCGCCGACACAAGGAGCTTCAATCCTTTGCTCTACCAACTGAGCTACCGAGCCATATTTACGGTCCTAACCGGATTTGAACCGGTGATCTCCTGCGTGACAGGCAGGCGTGATAACCCCTACACCATAGGACCATTATTGCGGGAGCAGGATTTGAACCTACGACCTTCGGGTTATGAGCCCGACGAGCTACCAGACTGCTCCATCCCGCGATAATAAAAAGGAGGATAAGAGATTCGAACTCTTGCGTGGTTTGACCCACCTGACGGTTTTCAAGACCGTTCCCTTCAGCCAGACTTGGGTAATCCTCCATAATATTTAGTTACATACTATGATCCATCTAATAAATAGATCAAATGGACCTTGTAGGACTCGAACCTACGACCGGACGGTTATGAGCCGTCTGCTCTAACCAACTGAGCTAAAGGTCCGAGGCACTAGTACGTAAATCGCGGCGGAGGGGATCGAACCCCCGACCTCCCGGGTATGAACCGGACGCTCTAGCCAGCTGAGCTACACCGCGATGTTGATTTTAAGAACTTTCGTTCAATCGGGAAAACAGGATTCGAACCTGCGACCCCCTGGTCCCAAACCAGGTGCTCTACCAAGCTGAGCTATTTCCCGATATATGCACCCAGCAGGAGTCGAACCTGCAACCTTCTGATTCGTAGTCAGACACTCTATCCAGTTGCGCTATGGGTGCGTATTATTAATATTTAATGCCGAGGACCGGAATCGAACCGGTACGGTGATCACTCACCGCAGGATTTTAAGTCCTGTGCGTCTGCCAGTTCCGCCACCCCGGCATGATCAGCTAATATTAAATTATTGATCAAGCGGAAGACGGGATTCGAACCCGCGACCCCCACCATGGCAAGGTGGTGTTCTACCACTGAACTACTTCCGCATTAATGGTGCCGACTAGAGGATTCGAACCTCCGACCCTCTGATTACAAATCAGATGCTCTGCCAGCTGAGCTAAGTCGGCGCTAAAAGCAAGTGACTTAATTATTTTATAACAATTATAAATAATTGTCAAGTGCTTTTTTTGTTTTAATGAGTCGTGACAGGCTCGAACTGTCGACCCTCTGATTAAAAGTCAGATGCTCTACCGACTGAGCTAACGACTCATGATGGAGGATACAGGGCTCGAACCTGTGACCCTCTGCTTGTAAGGCAGACGCTCTCCCAACTGAGCTAATCCTCCATAATGATAGCGTGGCAACTTCCTACCCTCGCAAGGGGCGATCCCCTAACTACTATCGGCGTTACAAAGCTTAACTTCTGTGTTCGGAATGGGAACAGGTGTAGCCTTTGTGCTATCGCCACCACACTTTTTTGTGAGAACCTTGTTCTCTCAAAACTAGACAATATCTTTATTTCCGAAAACGCTACGTTTTTGACTTGGTTAAGTCCTCGACCGATTAGTAATGGTCCGCTCCATACGTCACCGTACTTCCACTTCCATCCTATCTACCTGATCATCTCTCAGGGGTCTTACTTCCATAAAGGAATGGGAAATCTTATCTCGAGGTGAGTTTCGCACTTAGATGCTTTCAGCGTTTATCTCATCCATACATAGCTACCCAGCGATGCCCTTGGCAGAACAACTGGTACACCAGCGGTATGTCCATCCCGGTCCTCTCGTACTAAGGACAGATCCTCTCAAATTTCCTACGCCCGCGACGGATAGGGACCGAACTGTCTCACGACGTTCTGAACCCAGCTCGCGTACCGCTTTAATGGGCGAACAGCCCAACCCTTGGGACCGACTACAGCCCCAGGATGCGATGAGCCGACATCGAGGTGCCAAACCTCCCCGTCGATGTGGACTCTTGGGGGAGATAAGCCTGTTATCCCCAGGGTAGCTTTTATCCGTTGAGCGATGGCCCTTCCATGCGGAACCACCGGATCACTAAGCCCGACTTTCGTCCCTGCTCGACTTGTAGGTCTCGCAGTCAAGCTCCCTTATGCCTTTACACTCTGCGAATGATTTCCAACCATTCTGAGGGAACCTTTGGGCGCCTCCGTTACCTTTTAGGAGGCGACCGCCCCAGTCAAACTGCCCACCTGACACTGTCTCCCGCCGCGATGAGCGGCGAGGGTTAGAGTGTTCATACAACGAGGGTAGTATCCCACCAGCGCCTCGATCGAAACTAGCGTTCCGACTTCTACGGCTCCTACCTATCCTGTACAAGTTGTACAAACACCCAATATCAAGCTACAGTAAAGCTCCATGGGGTCTTTCCGTCCTGTCGCGGGTAACCCGCATCTTCACGGGTATTATAATTTCACCGAGTCTCTCGTTGAGACAGTGCCCAGATCGTTACGCCTTTCGTGCGGGTCGGAACTTACCCGACAAGGAATTTCGCTACCTTAGGACCGTTATAGTTACGGCCGCCGTTTACTGGGGCTTCAATTCTGAGCTTCGCTTACGCTAACCCATCCTCTTAACCTTCCAGCACCGGGCAGGCGTCAGCCCCTATACTTCATCTTACGATTTTGCAGAAACCTGTGTTTTTGATAAACAGTCGCCTGGGCCTATTCACTGCGGCTGCACATTGTGCAGCACCCCTTCTCCCGAAGTTACGGGGTCATTTTGCCGAGTTCCTTAACGAGAGTTCTCTCGCTCACCTTAGGCTACTCGCCTCGACTACCTGTGTCGGTTTGCGGTACGGGTGGTCTGATTCTAACTAGAAGCTTTTCTCGGCAGTATGACATCGATCACTTCGCTACTTTAATTTCGCTCCCCGTCACAACTTGTCCTTAAGACGATAAGCATTTGACTCATCATCAGACTCGTTGCTTGGACGTGCATATCCAACAGCACGCATCTCTAGCCTCCTGCGTCCCTCCATCGTTCAAACAAATCAAACCAGTACAGGAATCTCAACCTGTTATCCATCGCCTACGCCTCTCGGCCTCGGCTTAGGTCCCGACTAACCCTGGGAGGACGAGCCTTCCCCAGGAAACCTTAGTCATACGGTGGACCAGATTCTCACTGATCTTTCGCTACTCATACCGGCATTCTCACTTCTAAGCGCTCCACCAGTCCTTACGGTCTAGCTTCATCGCCCTTAGAACGCTCTCCTACCATGCAACATAGTTGCATCCACGATTTCGGTAATGTGTTTAGCCCCGTTACATTTTCGGCGCAGGATCACTCGACTAGTGAGCTATTACGCACTCTTTAAATGGTGGCTGCTTCTAAGCCAACATCCTAGTTGTCTGTGCAATTCCACATCCTTTTCCACTTAACACATATTTAGGGACCTTAATCGGTGGTCTGGGCTGTTTCCCTTTCGACTACGGATCTTATCACTCGCAGTCTGACTCCCGGATATAGATCTGTGGCATTCGGAGTTTATCTGAATTCAGTAACCCAAGACGGGCCCCTAGTCCAAACAGTGCTCTACCTCCACGATCCTTAACTCCGAGGCTAGCCCTAAAGCTATTTCGGAGAGAACCAGCTATCTCCAAGTTCGTTTGGAATTTCACCTCTACCCACACCTCATCCCAGCATTTTTCAACATACACGGGTTCGGTCCTCCAGTGCGTCTTACCGCACCTTCAACCTGGACATGGGTAGGTCACCTGGTTTCGGGTCTACGTCAACATACTCATTCGCCCTATTCAGACTCGCTTTCGCTACGGCTCCGGCCTTTGCGCCTTAACCTCGCACGCTAACGTAACTCGCCGGTTCATTCTACAAAAGGCACGCCATCACCCATTAACGGGCTCTGACTACTTGTAGGCACATGGTTTCAGGAACTATTTCACTCCCCTCCCGGGGTGCTTTTCACCTTTCCCTCACGGTACTGGTTCACTATCGGTCACTAGGGAGTATTTAGCCTTGGGAGATGGTCCTCCCGGATTCCGACGGAGTTTCACGTGTTCCGCCGTACTCAGGATACTGGGCTGAGGAAACGAAGTTTCGCTTACAGGGCTATCACCTTCTCTGGCTGATCTTCCCAAATCATTCAACTACTTCGTTTCTTGGTAACTCAAATGTCCAGTCCTACAACCCCAAGAAGCAAGCTTCTTGGTTTGGGCTGTTCCCTTTTCGCTCGCCGCTACTCAGGGAATCGAATTTTCTTTCTCTTCCTATGGGTACTTAGATGTTTCAGTTCCCCACGTCTACCTTCAACTGAGCTATGTATTCACTCAGTGATAACAGGTCTTTACTCCTGTTGGGTTTCCCCATTCGGAAATCTCCGGATCACAGTTTACTTACAACTCCCCGAAGCTTATCGCAGTTAGTCACGTCCTTCATCGGCTCCTAGTGCCAAGGCATCCACCATGCGCCCTTAATAACTTAACCTATATTATCTTACGATAATGGTTATGAGTTTAGCGATTAAACATTAATGTTTTAAACTCTTTAAAACGCGGTGTTCTCGGTTATTTTAATTAACAAAGAAATAAAAGATATTATCTAGTTTTCAAAGAACAAGTTTGAGAGTAGACCTCTCAAAACTAAACAAAGTTTACGATAAAGTGCAGGTTTCCGAAATTATCCTTAGAAAGGAGGTGATCCAGCCGCAGGTTCTCCTACGGCTACCTTGTTACGACTTCACCCCAATCATCTGTCCCACCTTAGACGGCTGGCTCCAAAAGGTTACCCCACCGGCTTTGGGTGTTACAAACTCTCATGGTGTGACGGGCGGTGTGTACAAGGCCCGGGAACGTATTCACCGCGGCATGCTGATCCGCGATTACTAGCGATTCCGACTTCATGTAGGCGAGTTGCAGCCTACAATCCGAACTGAGAACGGCTTTAAGAGATTTGCTAAACCTCGCGGTCTTGCGACTCGTTGTACCGTCCATTGTAGCACGTGTGTAGCCCAGGTCATAAGGGGCATGATGATTTGACGTCATCCCCACCTTCCTCCGGTTTGTCACCGGCAGTCTTGCTAGAGTGCCCAACTTAATGCTGGCAACTAACAATAAGGGTTGCGCTCGTTGCGGGACTTAACCCAACATCTCACGACACGAGCTGACGACAACCATGCACCACCTGTCATTCTGTCCCCGAAGGGAAAGTCCTATCTCTAGGATTATCAGAAGATGTCAAGACCTGGTAAGGTTCTTCGCGTTGCTTCGAATTAAACCACATGCTCCACCGCTTGTGCGGGCCCCCGTCAATTCCTTTGAGTTTCAACCTTGCGGTCGTACTCCCCAGGCGGAATGCTTATTGCGTTAGCTGCAGCACTGAAGGGCGGAAACCCTCCAACACTTAGCATTCATCGTTTACGGCGTGGACTACCAGGGTATCTAATCCTGTTTGCTACCCACGCTTTCGAACCTCAGCGTCAGTTACAGACCAGAGAGCCGCTTTCGCCACTGGTGTTCTTCCATATATCTACGCATTTCACCGCTACACATGGAGTTCCACTCTCCTCTTCTGCACTCAAGTCTCCCAGTTTCCAATGCACTACTCCGGTTAAGCCGAAGGCTTTCACATCAGACTTAAAAGACCGCCTGCGTTCCCTTTACGCCCAATAAATCCGGATAACGCTTGCCACCTACGTATTACCGCGGCTGCTGGCACGTAGTTAGCCGTGGCTTTCTGGTTAGATACCGTCGAAACGTGAACAGTTACTCTCACGCACTTTCTTCTCTAACAACAGGGTTTTACGATCCGAAGACCTTCTTCACCCACGCGGCGTTGCTCCATCAGGCTTTCGCCCATTGTGGAAGATTCCCTACTGCTGCCTCCCGTAGGAGTTTGGGCCGTGTCTCAGTCCCAATGTGGCCGATCAACCTCTCAGTTCGGCTACGCATCATTGCCTTGGTAAGCCTTTACCTCACCAACTAGCTAATGCGCCGCGGGCCCATCCAAAAGCGGTAGCATAGCCACCTTTTACATAGTTACCATGCGGTAACTATGGTTATGCGGTATTAGCACCTGTTTCCAAGTGTTATCCCCCTCTTTTGGGCAGGTTGCCCACGTGTTACTCACCCGTTCGCCACTCAACTCTTTATCGGTGAGTGCAAGCACTCGGTGATAAAGAAGTTTCGTTCGACTTGCATGTATTAGGCACGCCGCCAGCGTTCATCCTGAGCCAGGATCAAACTCTCAATTTAAAGTTTGTGACTCTTTATTTTTACTAGCGAATTGACTTCGCAAAATGTTTATTGCTCTTATCACTTAGATAAGAGACCCTGCACATTTGCTTATCGAAACTTTGTTCAGTTTTCAAAGATCTACTTAATTGATTTATCTAACCGATACAATCAACATAATTATTATATCATATCTGATTTTCGTTGTCAATAACTTTTTTAAATTATTTTTTCAACGTCGTAATCAGACGACTTATTTATCTTATCAAAACCATTAATCAATGTCAATAAGAAAATAATTTTTTTGTTATGCTTTAACAAATCAGCTTAAATATAATATCATGATTTTCAAGATGATGTCAACATCTTTTTTATATTATATTTTTAAGTAACTGCTCTGCATCAGCAACTTTTATAGTATACCAACATCAGTGAAAGAACGTCAACATTTTTTTATAAAAAAAAGCAGAAATTTTTTATTTCTGCTCCAAATACTTTATTTTCCGGCTGCAATGTCGGCCAAAGCTTCATCGACCCAACGATCCAAACGTTTGGCTATTGGGGTAAAACCTTCATATACATGTCGATTAGTCCAATATTTCTTATGCTGATAACGCGTATGCCGTGGTTGGTTAAAATCAAAAGTCTTCTCCAAACATCTGACCGAAAGCGAGATCTTTTGAGTATACTCATCGATATCGATGATCATCACTCGCACTCTTTGTCCGACTTTTAAATAATTTTGGATATCATCTACAAAACCATGATGGCACTCGGAAATATGGATCAATCCCTGTGTCTCCTCGTCAAGCGCGACAAAAGCACCATAAGGTTGGATCCCGGTCACATATCCTTCCAGTATCATTCCGATACGATAAGTTATTTCCATGATCAACTACCTCTATAGTATTTCGATATTTTTAATTACAATTTCTTTTTTAGGTTTATCGCCCCAACCAGTCTTAGCTTTAGCAATTTTATCAACTACTTCCATACCAGAAATGACCTGACCAAAAACAGTATGGCGTCCATCTAACCAAGGGGTCCCGCCTTGACGATATGCTTGAACTATTTCTTTAGGATAGGTCGTTAATTGCTTGATAATACGCTTAGGCATATTTTTATTTTGAACGATAAAGAATTGACTTCCATTCGTATTAGGGCCAGCATTGGCCATTGAAACAGCGCCCCGTAAATTATAAAGCTCCTCGGAAAACTCATCTTCAAAGGCTTCACCCCAGATACTTTCGCCCCCCATTCCAGTTCCAGTAGGGTCGCCGGTCTGGATCATAAAATCTGAGATCACACGATGAAAGATAACGCCATCGTAGTAGCCGTTTTTGGCCAAAGTCACAAAATTTTCGACCGTTTTAGGGGCTTGCTCAGGGAAAAGTGCCAAGGTTATCTCGCCCAAATTTGTTTTGATGACCGCACTTGGGATCAATTTATCAGTGTCTAATTGTAAAAACTCCATCTATTATTTCTTCCTTATCTCTATAAATATATCTTTCATTTAGATATGATACTTTAACTCACAAGTTATTGCCAATTTTATTTTACACCTTTAATATGATATTGTAACTTTAACCGACAAGAATTATGAAGGGAGCAACCTCTTTATGGTAGCTAAAGAATTTTATGATATTACGATCATCGGTGGTGGTCCAGTTGGCATGTTTGCGGCGACCTATGCTCGGATGCGCTTGGCCAAAACCCAGATCATCGAAAGTTTAGGACAGTTAGGGGGTCAAGTCAGCGCCTTATTCCCTGCGAAAAGGATCTACGACATCCCTGCTTTTCCCGAGATCACCGGAACAGAATTGATCGATCATCTAAAACAACAAGTCGAAAAATTCGATCCTGATATCTTTTTAAATGAACGCGTGGAAAGCTTCACCCAAATCGATGGTGGCTTTGAGATCAAAACTTCCAAGCGAACAACTTATTCAAAAACGATCATTATCGCTACTGGAGCTGGGGCTTTTGAACCACGTAAATTAAAGGTAGCAGCAGCAGAAAGATTCGAAGGCAAACAACTCCACTATTTTGTCAAAGATCTCAAGGACTTTAGTGATAAAGAAGTGGCGATCGCAGGTGGTGGTGACTCAGCAGTTGATTGGGCTTTAGAATTAGCACCGATCGCTAAAGCTGTTCACTTGATCCACCGACGGGATAAATTCAGAGCTTTAGAATCTAGTGTTTCGGCGCTGAAAGAAACCGACACGATCCTACACACCCCATATTTGATCACTGATCTTTCTTCTATCCAAGATAAACTTTGCATCAGCCTGGAAAAACCTCGAAGTGCTGAGAAAAAAGAATTGACTGTCGATCACCTTCTAGTCAATTACGGGTTTGCCTCAAGTTCCAAGTTACTCGAAAGTTGGGCACTCGAACTTGACCATCATAATATCGCGGTCAATGCTAAAAATGAGACCTCGATCCCTGGCGTTTACGCGATCGGGGATATCGCCGCCCAAGCTGATAAATTAAATTTGATGGCCACCGGTTTTGGCGAAGCTCCTAGCGTCATCAATAGCGCACTACTGCGGATCTATCCGGAAAAACGCCAACCTGCTCATAGTACGCAGCTAATTAAAAAATTTGAAGCTGCTCAAGATAATTAAGTACATTAAGCTAAAAGTGTAGTATATTTATATAAGAGAGTAAACGCTACTGTCGGCACTCTCCTATAGTTGTCAAAAATCAACAACTACAATTACGAAAGGAATATGTTCATGTTTTTACAGCCGACAATGAACGCCTATAGCAATGTCACAACTAATTGATTTTATCTTACACATCGATGTCCACTTAGTTACGATCGTTAATCTCTTCGGTGATTGGACTTACCTGATCTTATTTTCGATCATCTTTATCGAGACCGGTGCTGTTATTATGCCGTTTTTACCCGGAGATTCGCTTTTATTTGCCGCCAGTGCAATGTCGGCAAATCCTAAATATAGCCTAGATATTTGGATCTTTGTTGCCCTCTTCTGGTTCGCTGCTGTTTTAGGTGACTCACTTAACTTCTTTATCGGGCATTATCTAGGTAAAAAATTGACTAAGACTAAATTTTTCAGTCGAATCATCAAAGAGTCTGATTTAAAACGAACCGAAGAATTCTTCGACAAGCACGGTGGGATCGCGATCTCATTAGCCCGTTTCATGCCGATCATCCGTACATTGGCACCCTTTGTTTACGGCGGTAGTGGTGGTAATTTCAAGACCTTTATCCGTTACTGTTTGATCGGTGCAACGGCTTGGGTAACACTTTGCTGTGGTGCAGGTTATTTCTTTGGTAATTTCCCGATCGTTAAAGAACATTTCTCCTTGATCATCATCGGGATCATCGCTGTTTCTTTGATTCCAGCGATCATTGGGGCAATCAAATCAAAAACTTCAAAAAAATAATATCAACACAAAAAAACGTGGTCAATTTAAGCGACCACGTTTTTTAATTGCCATTTTCCAATAAGATAGATGCCAAGCAAACTCAAAGTAAATGTTCCCACAAATATGCCGAAACACGCTAAAAAATACTCACTTGGCAAAGCATTGATGATCGGATCTAAATTCGGATCAAATATCCAGTCATCATTTCTAAATAACACTTCATGAAAGAAGATAAAAAAATCTTCAAAATCGACCACTATAAAACAAATAAATCCGGCTACGATCAAACTTAGACCATAGATCTTTCCTTGTAAGAGCCAAAGCCGTTTTTTTAGTGTCAGATCATATAAATAACGTAGCGCTGGCCAAGCAGTCAGGGCTAAAACACTATAATTCAAGAAAAATAGCCGTTTGACATCTTCAAAATGCCGCATGCCATTATAGGAGATCGGTAAAGATAATTTGAGCTCTGTGACCCACGGATAATTGAGATATGCCAGCAATGACAAATAGTTATCCCGTAGCCCTTGTTTTGTCAGACCGACCTCTTGATACAGTTTGTAATGGTGCATGAACCACCAGTAAAGTGGATGGAAATTGATCGTTAGCGTTATGCAAAACGTCACTAAAAATAACAGCACCAAAAGCTGGAGCCCGGCCTCTTTTAGATATCGAACGCTTAGACTTTCCATTGGTCTAAAGAATCGAGCTCAACTGTCGGTTTGATAGCTTTATCAGCCACTTGTTCCTTCGTTGAGACGCCTGTATAAACTAAGATCGTATCGATCCCAAAATTGATCCCAGCTTGAATATCCGTCATGTAGTTGTCACCGACCATTGCTACTTGATCTTTAGCTAGACCTAAGCGCTTCAAAGCTTTTTCCATGATTATCGTTTCTGGCTTACCAACATATTGCGCTTTTTGCTGTGTTGCACATTCAACTAAGGCGATCACTGAGCCTGCTCCAGGAACTAAGCCACGCTCATTAGGTAAATTTGTATCTGCATTCGTTCCAATAAAAGTAGCCCCACGCTTGATCGCTAATGTTGCTAATTCAAATTTATGATACGTTACATCATAATCCAACCCTACAACTACATAATCAGGTGTTGTCTCCTCAAATTTAAAGCCTCGATCTAAAATAGCTTGTTTTAGCCCTAATTCACCGATCACATAAGCTGTTCTTTTTTCACTATCCAGATCAGCAATATAGTCTGCTGTCGCTAAGGCCGAAGTAAAAACATTATTGACTGTAACATGAATATCAAAGTTCTTCGCTAAATTAGCAACGACTTTTTCCGGTGCTTGTGTACTATTATTAGTCACAAAGAGAAATGGAATATTTTTAGCCTGTAAATTTTCGATAAAACGTTTCGCAGCTGGGATCTTTTCCTTACCACGGTAGATCGTGCCATCAAGATCGATCATATAGCCTGCATATTTTTTCATTTTGGTAAACTACCCCTTATTTATTTTTTTGGCGGATCGTAAAGCGCCGTTTGCGTTTTTTGACCTGGTCTGTCGTATATTTTTTCGACCGAGGTTGCTTTTTATTTATATCATATACACGTTGTGCTGTATATGGCTTTTGCGACTTTTCTTTTCTATTTTGTGTCCGCCGCTTATGGCTGGTCTTTTTATTTTTACCACTGTTATGCGATGGTGTTGGAGTCTGAACGTCTAAGTTGCGCAAGACAAAATAAGCACAGCCAAAATTACAGTATTCGTAAAGATAATCCTGTAAGCGTTCAATGCTTTGCGTCGGTGTTCCTTTATTGCTACCGGCAGCATAAAAGCCTCGCAGCCGCAATTGATCATAACCCCAATCACCTACAATGTAATCATACTTGGTCAAAATATTGCTAAAACGTTCCTCTAACTTTTCGACCTCAAATCCATTGCGATAATTCTTCTCTAAAATATATGGGCGCCCATCGATCAACATCTGGGTAGGACTTTGCAAGATAACTTCACTCGCAAAAGCTTTGATCGTCTCAGCTTTCTTAGCTAGCTGTGCTTCTCTGCGTTCCTTTTTTTCACTATTCAAAAAAATTCCTGCTATATAAAATGTAGTCAAGCATATTGCTTGCGAAAGAAATATAGCCTCTCCTTTCTTAGATTTTTTTGTCTCATTCACACCACATTTGTCTTTCGGGTGAATCACATATACTATCATGATTGATATATCTCTAATATAGTATAGCTGAAAATCACGTAAAAGGTAACTGCTTAGACCAAAGCAAAAATAGTGGCGCTCAAAAAATGCGCCAAGGGTCCCACCACGATGCAAAAAATACGCATCATAGTAGGACCCTCGTTATTCATACGACATTCTATTGATTTTCAGATAAATGCTTCTTACGCAATTTATTCAACATAAAGAGTGCTGCAAACCAAACTAATGAAGCTAGCAACGCGATCAAAGTGGCTTGTTCAAAGCACATGATCACACAAACAAAAGCTAAAAAGATCAAGACAGCATAGTCTGATGCTGGATAAAGTGGCATCTTGAAATTAGATTCATTTTTTTGTCCCTTAGCTTTCAACTCTTTACGATATTTCAAGTGAGCGACCACGATCGCACCCCAGATAAAGAGGAAACATGTTGTTGCTACACTCGAGATAAAAGTAAAGAGAGATGTGTTTGGGATCACCAAGTTGGCTACGACTGTTAAAGCGATCACTGCTGTTGAAAAGCGGATCGCATTAGCTGGAACTTGATGCCGTGAAAGTTTGCTCATCTTTTTAGCAAAGCGACCTTTTTCTTTATATGTTAAAGAAAAGACCATTCGACCAGTATTAAAGATTGAACTATTACATGCTGAAGCAGCTGCTGTTAAAACAACAAAATTAATAATTCCAGCCGCAGCAGGAATACCAATATTTTCAAAAACTTGAACAAATGGACTTTGATCTGGTGTGATCGATCGCCAAGGATAGATACACATCAAGGCTAGTAATGAGCCCACATAAAAAATAATTATCCGAAGTGGGATCTCATTGATCGCCTTAGGGATCACGGTTTTAGGATCTTGTGTCTCAGAAGCAGTGACACCGATCATTTCGATCCCGATAAAACCAAATGTTACCATTTGAAATGACATCAAAAATCCGCCTAAACCTTTAGGGAAAAGGCCACCATAATCAACTAAATTCATCACAGAAGCATGTCCACTAGGTGTTTCATAACCGATCACGACCAAAACGATCCCGATCACGATCAATGCAATGATCGCAATGACCTTGATCAACGCAAACCAGAATTCAGTTTCACCAAACAAAGCAACGGTGATCAAATTCAGGGCCAGCAAGATCGCTAAGATGACAAAACCAGGGATCCACTCGGGAATATGTGGGAACCAATAATGGATGTACATCCCACTTGCCGTCACATCAGCCATCGCGATCGTGATCCAACAGACCCAATACGTCCAGCCGGTGATAAAACCAATATCTTTGCCTAAATAGCGTTCAATAAAATCAATAAACGAATGGCTCTTTAAATCTGAAAGTAGCAATTCCCCCATCGCACGCATCAACAAGAAACAGATCGCACCTGTTATAAGATAGGCTAAGACGATCGAAGGTCCTGCTAACTGGATCGATTTTCCTGAACCTAAAAATAGCCCGGTCCCGATCGTTCCGCCTAATGCGATCAGCTGGACATGCCGGCTCTTTAAGCCACGGGCATATTGCTCTTCATTTTCCATCAAAAAACTCCTTTAATATTTCATATAATTAAGTTTAGCTTAATCTTTTAGTTAAGTAAAATTCAACTATTTCATTTTTAGATGAATAAAATTCAACCACAGGAACAAATAAAGAGTTACTCCCCCTTTTAGGGAAAGTAACTCTTTATCTTTTAAGCAAAGTTTTGGGCTTGCCAGTTATCGATCTCTTTCATAAATTCAACAAACTCCGATTGATTTTTCATCAGTGGAAATTCTCCTAGCAAGATAGGTTCAGCTTGCTTAGCTTGTGCTCCCTTCTTTTGCAGGAGCAAGATCGATTTTTGTGAATTTTCATTGATAAATAGTTGCTGTGGTAAATTGAGTAGTCCTTGCAAATAGCCTTTTTCTTGGATCAATTGCAGTAATCGTTTAGCTTCAGGCGCTTCAAACATCCCACGTGGAACGACAAAAACGCCCCAACCGCCAGCTACTAATTGCTCAAGCGCTTGTTCGATCAATAGATAATGCACGTAAGAATGCCCTTCAGCAAATGCTGTCTGATACTCTTTTGCCCGACTATCAAGTGGATAATAACCGACCGGCAGATCAGCTACGACAATATCAGCTGGTGGTACTTGCAACTCAGCCAATGCATCTTGATGGATTAATTGCGTTTTACTTTGCATCAATTCAGCCGAGATATTGGCTAAAGCTAACATCGTATCATCGTTGTCGACCCCATAGACGTCAAGCTCTTTCCAGCCACTCTTCTCTAAGGTGCTCAGGATCGCTGATAACAAATTTCCTGTCCCAACTGTTAGATCCAACAATTTTAGGCCAGCCGTATATTTCCCAACTTTTTCGATCAGATATGCTAATAAAAATCCGATCGTATCGGGTGTCATTTGGTGATTTACTTGGACTTTTTCACGCTTATAAGCTTGTAAAAGGCACAATTGCAATACTGAGCGTTGTTCTTCTTTAGATAGAGAAGCTAAATCGATCTTTTGGTAGAGATCTTTTAGCTTAGCGACTGTTGCTTCATCTGGTGTTCCATCTTCAACATGAACTCGACCATCATCTAACAAATTCTCGAATGTCTCGATCAAAGCATCTAATGCTGAACATTCCACATTTTTTTGCAAGAGCTCGATCGCTTCATTCAATAATTGAAATTTTTCTTCTACTTTTGCTAATGCCATTTTTTACACCCTAATCAACTTTTTTACTAATGTCTTATTATCGCACATCCTACTAGAATTTCAAGTCGTGGTATCTAGTCGATTTGATCCAGGGTATATTTTTGGCCATTGGGAAGAAGCACTCTGACTTGATCTTTTAACATTTCCACTTGTCCTTGAGCTGAACTCGCCTTTTGCCCAGGCTTTAAATCAAGTTTTTGGGCTAACACAGCTAAGGTACGCGCACGATAATACATGCTTTGCCGTTGATATGTCAATTGCTGGAGCTGGTGTCCTAACAATTGCGCATAAAAAACAGCAGTCACCAAAACTAACATCAATAGTGCTGAACTCAGCAATGTTCCTTTTAGTTTCATAGTCCACTTTCTTTCTGTAGTGGTAAACTAAAGGTCGTCTGATAAGTCCTTTGATCGATCTGGACGGTTATTTTTATCGTCTTATCTTGCTTGATAGCACGAAAACTAGATACTCGATATAATAACGGCATATAACCACCAGATGCCGTCTCCATGATCACTTTATCACGTTCACTTTCATAATGAACGATATAATCTTTTTTAGCTTTTCGACTATACAAATAGATATTTTCCACATTTTCACCTGGCTTTTTTACTAAGGCAAAATGTTGGCGCTCATTTTGTAGCAAACTCACAAAACGTTCCCACTCAAACTGATCAATTTCCTGTTTTGCTACCATTTGTTTTTGCATATTCGAGCCGATACCCGCTAATAACGCTAGACCCATAGCTGTCACTACTAGCGCAACCGTGGCCTCGATCAAAGTAAAGCCCCTAATCTTTGTGCAATTCAAGTGTAACTGGATGCCCGGCTCGATCTGTGATCTGAACTTCAATTTTTCCCCCTTTAGCTTTTGTCGTTTGTGCTTGACTCTGCACTAGTAACTTTTGAGCTACTTGAACTTGTAAATAAGCTTGTGTTGTCGCTTGATGCAAACGCAGATCTGTCAGATACAATAACGTACTGATGACTAATAACACACTCATCCCACTGAGTGCATCAGCCAACAAAAAAGCCCGTACGTGCACACTATCACCTACCTTTTAACATGTTCTTCGATCCGATATTGTGTGCCATACCCTAATTGAAAATGCACTTGATACTCTTTACCTAAAGTTGAAGTAAAAGTTTCCATCGTAGGACTAAGTGAACCTAGACCACTCACCGATAACTCTTGGTGATCGGTCGTCGGCGTCAATGATTTTGGGTATATCAGAATTTTTAAGGTCTTTTGGCCAACACTAAACTTGACCTGTTTTGGTTCAAATTGGATCCAAGTATATTGCTTTTGTTGCTCTCCTTGATAGATCGCTGCAAACCAGGTTTGACGCAATTCATTAAAGAACAGCTTTTCTTGTAAACTAGCTAATGTATGCGTCCCTGGACCGATCCCAAATAAAAATATACAAGTTGCAATAAAAAGCGTTAAGGTCACTTCAACCAGCGTAAAGCCTTGAACTTTCATGGTCATTGATCTTTCTTTTCGACTTTAAGATGATGTTTTTCGATGGCAGCGACTTGCTTAGCTGTCAAATATCCAGCTTTTTCGAGATCTGTTGGAGCAACATTTTCCATCGCCGTTCCTTTTTCATCGGCATATAGTTGAGCTTGGGTATCCAACTCGGCTTGTAAGGCTTGAGTGTTGACATTTTCAGCATTGGAACGCTGTTTAGCGACGTTAGGAATGATGATCAAGATCAACAAACTGATGATAAAGATCACGATCGCCATTTCCACCAAAGTGAAGGCTTTCATCTTAGTTTTTTTCATTTATATAGTCCCCCTAAACTTGAATATAGCGGTAATAATAACGCTAAGTATGTGCAAATGATCACTATTGCGATCACCATAAACAATAACGGTTGGATCCAAGCTAACAACTGATTCGTTTTCTCTAATAATTTTTGATAGGCGAGTTTGGAATAAGCCAATAGATCTTTACCGATCTCTTCTTTCGAACGACCTTTTTGAAAAAAAAGCGCCAATTCAGGTGAAATAAATGGATAGTACCCCAAGATCTGTGCCAAATTTTCTCCACGGGCTAACCGCCGTGAAAAGGCATGACCCAAGTGATAAAGTAGACTTTTTTCCTCAAACTGTTCTAGCAATCTACAAATTTGTTGAAACTCCAAACCACTTTCGATCAGTAATCCCAAATTAAAGGTCAAATAATAACAATTATATTGACGATATAGGCTACCAACGATCGGTAAGCTGCTATACCAACTGTGCCGCCCCAAGATCGACTGCTTTTTCCACCAGTAAAAAAAGTAGAGTCCCCCTAAGCTTAATAAACTCAACAAGACCAGACCACCCAATTTAACAAAGTTCAGATAGGAAAATGGATCTTTACCAGTCGTTGAGACTGAAAATTGTGCGATCTCAGGCGCCAACCATATCTTCAAAGCGATCATCAAAAAAAATAATAATCCTAAAATGATCGCTGGGTATAACAACAATGACTGTAACTTCTCACGTTGTTGCACACGCTTTTTTAGGTACTTTCCTAACTGCAAAACACTTTGATCTACACTACCATGTTTTTCAGCAATCACAAGCTGACAGTAAATATTAGTTGTCACCTTAGATCTTAAGGCCTGACTGAAGCTTTGACCGTTTTCTAACTCTGCGATCACCGTCGCCAACCCATTTTTGGGCAAAAACATCTTTAAACTCTGTAAGGCTTGTTTGAGTGAAAAGCCTGCCGTTAAGAGATCAGCTAAGAGATCAAAAAAATTCGCTTGTTGTCGCAAAGTCCACTTAGCCATGTACAAATTTTTTCGCTGTCGCAACGGTAATTTTTCCCTTAGTCGCATTTTGTTCAAGATAGCGCCCCCAATCTGCTGACATCCCACTATTTGCTCGCTCTACATTTGCGCTAAAAAGCTCATCTTACTGAATGATGTCAAACAAAACCGCTTGGCCTTTTGACTTTAATGGTAGCAAACGTTGATATGAGACCAATTGCAAAACACTTTCCAATTCTGACCACGTGATCCCTAGGTCGGCTAAACGCTCGATAACACCATAAGCACTGGTTGCATGCAACGTACTCAAAACTAAATGCCCACTTAAAGCAGCTGTCAGCACAGCACGAGCAGTTTGCCGATCACGGATCTCACCGACGATAAAGATATCTGGATGATGTCTTAACGCGGCTTTGAGCAAAGTCGAATAATCCATTTGAGCCTTTGGATTTACTTGGACTTGCAAAAAACTATCTTCTCTGATCTCGATCGGATCTTCATTACACATTACCTGCTGTTGCTTTTGATTTTTAGCCAGTTGATACATTGCTGTGGTCTTTCCCGAACCCATCGGACCAGCAAAAATAACCAGTCCCCGTTTTTGACACGCTTGTTCTAAGAGCGTCCATTGCTCAGGTACTAAATATTGATATTTGACGCTTTTTAGTGGATATATCAATCGAATGACCATTGATTCTCGACCTAAAAAATCACCAACTGTCGAAAAACGCAGGTACAGCTGCTGCTTGCCGATCTTTTGTTGCCACGCACCTAATTGTGGCCTCCGATGTTCACTTAGCATCATATCCGCTTTGAACTTAAAAAAGGCCAGCAACTTTTGGGCTTGTTCAAAAGTTAATTCACTTTGGACAAGATAACGATCACGGATAAAGTATTTAACTTGATAACACGTTTTGGTCGGCAAAAGTAAAATATCTAAGGCCGATACAGCTACCGCATCCGTCAATAGTTTCGTTGCTAATTCCATCTTTCATCCCTCCTTCACTTTATAAATACGCAAAGCAGGGAAAAATATTTTTTGAATTTTGGGATAAAAAAAATGACTGCCGCAACAGTCATCAAATGTCGTTATATTATTAAAAATTCGCTTCACCTAAAGCGTCATTGACTTCACTTAATTGTGGGATCGATGGGATCGCCCCCAATTTTTGTACAGCCAAAGCCGAAGCCATGCTAGCAAAAACGATCGCTTCTTCAATATTAGAGAGATCTTTGTGTAATTGCGAACTAAGCGCACCTAGGAAAGTGTCACCTGCTGCTGTCGTATCCAAAGTAGCAACTTTAAAAGCCTTGATAAAGCCTTCAGCAGTTGTCGTCTTATAGTAAGCACCCTTACTTCCTAAAGTGATGATCGTATTTTTCACACCCATTTTAGCTAACTTAGCTGCAGCTTGATGCCAAGATTCTTCTTCATCGATCTTGATCTCAGTCAACAATTCTGTTTCGGTCTCATTTAATACGATCAGATCAACATTTTTAAGCAATGCTTCTGGCACACGTTTGGCCGGTGCAGGATTTAAGATCGTTACCACATCATTTTCTTTAGCATATTTAAAAGCCGTGATCGAAGCTTCGATCGGTGTTTCAAACTGAGTGATCAAGAAATCTGCTGTTGTGATCTTTTCCTTGGCAGCTTCGATATCGTCATCAGTGATCGCTTGATTAGCACCGCCTAAGACGAGAATACTATTTTCACCGTTTTCTTGTAATAAAATAAATGCTTGGCCAGTTTCTTCAGTTGCCAACGTCACACTAGTTGCATCGATCTTTGCATCTTCGAGGTAACCCTTCATCAAACGTCCCTGTTCGTCAGCTCCTACTTTACCGATAAAAGCGGTTTGGGCCCCAGAGCGAGCAGCAGCGATCGCTTGGTTAGCACCCTTGCCTCCTCCTGCAATTTTTTTAGCTGACATCGTCATTGTTTCACCGGGCAACGGCAGACGCTTGACTTGCATGATATTATCGACGTTCAAGCTGCCTAAAACTGTTACTCTATTGACCATAGTTCCCTCCATAAGTTTTATTACTAGCATATCTTTTAACGTAATTTGAAAATCCAAATCTTTAGTCACAGTCCATATTATAGCATAAATAGCGTTAAAATACTTGGCATTCCTGGATTTTTATGTAAAATAAAAGGGCTGCAAAAATTGCAACCCTATGTTTAATTAGTCTTCATCTGGAAATTCAGCTGAAGTAAATACTTCAGACACATCATCTTCGTCTTCAAGGCGATCGATCAAACGTTGTAATTGTTCGACCTTGTCTTCTGGAACTGGGACCGTATTTTGTGGTACCATCGTGATCTCAGCTGAATATAAGTCATACTTAGCTTGTAAAGCATCACGTACATCTTCGAAGATCTTTGGTTCTGTATAGATCTCAAAGACTTCATCAGATGTTTGCAGATCTTCAGCACCTGCTTCAATCACATCTTCAAACATTTGATCTTCATCCACATCTAGGTCTTCACGCACGATCGCAATGTAACCTTTACGATCAAACATGAAACTAACGGAACCTGTTTCACCTAAGTTACCGCCATTACGGTTGAAATCAGTCCGCACAGCCGAAGCAGTCCGGTTACGGTTATCTGTCAAAGCGTGAACTAAGATCGCTACCCCAGCTGGGCCATAACCTTCATAAGTGATCTCTTCGTAGTTAGCACCATTTGCACCAGTAGCTTTATCAAGGGCACGTTTGATGTTATCTTTTGGCATGTTAGCAGCACGTGCTTTTTCCATTACAAGGCGCAATTGTGGGTTGGCGTCTGGGTCAGGACCGCCACTCTTTGCAGCCATGTATAGATCTCGCGAGATTTTTTGGAAAATTTTTCCACGTTTTGCATCTTGAGCGTTTTTACGCCCTTGGATGTTATGCCATTTTGAATGTCCTGACATTTCTAATACCTCTTTCCGAAAAGTAAAATTTAGCAATAAGCCGTGTATATTTTAACAAAAAATATTATCCGTTGCAAGATTCTCAACGATTTCGCCGTTTTTGCAACCTATATAAAAACAATACTGCCAACATGACCCCTAATAACGCTCCACAGGAATCTAAGATCACATCTTGGATCAGTGGTGTCCGGTCACCAGTAAACATTTGGTGAAGTTCATCAGTCTCGGCATAAAGCGTTGCTAACGCCCAACTAACAAACGCTACGTGTCCTAACTTAGACCAATAGCGGGCGAGTCCTAAAGCGGTAAGCCCTCCTAGTAGAAAATATGTCCCAAAATGGGCCCCTTTGCGGATAAAAAATTCCACAAATTTATAATAGCCAATATTTGCGATACTGATCTCTTTCCCAGCATATCTGAATGAAATTTGACTTAACCAATTTTCGAGTGGCTTTTGGGCTAGATGCTGTTCTAAAAATGGGACTGAAGTTTGTTTAGTGTAGGGCATTGATGAACTGATAAACAATACGAGTATAATGAGCCCAGCCCCAAATAAACATAAATTTTGCCAATTAAATAATTTGTTTGTTTTCATTTTTTATCCTTATGACCAAAAACGAGCAAGGGCTTTCCCTGCTCGTTAGGTGACTTATTTAGTTGAAGCGCGCTTGATATAGCCGTATGGTAATTCGATCGTCTTTTCATCTGAAGACATATCTTCTTTATTCATCATCTTAGTCAAGAAGCGCATTGAGACCGCACCGATATCATACAGTGGTTGTGTGATCGAAGAAAGCTGTGGTCGAACGATCTCAGTCAACTTAGAATTGTTGCTGGTAATGATCTCAAACTCAGCTGGTACTTTGACCCCTGCATCCTTAGCCCCGTTCAAAACACCACAGGCTAATTCGTCATCCCCGACAAAAGCAGCTGTTGCTTTAGCCGATGCCAACGCAGGCCATAAAACTTCACCTGCACGATAGCTATAGTCTGTTTCAAATACAAGATCTGGATCATATTCGATACCATGCTTAGCCAAAACGTTCTTGTAACCCTTCAAACGGTATTCACCGTTGATCGGATCACTCATTGGTCCGGTGATGAAAGCTACTCGCTTGTTACCGTGGTTGATCAGATCAGCTACGGCTTCTTCGACCGCAGCCACGTAGTCAACATGGACACTTTCAACTTCATTTTTAGCATCAACTGAACCCGCTAAGACGATCGGTGTCTTAGAGTGGGTAAATTGTGCGCGTAACTCGTCTGTCAAATTGTTGCCCATAAAGATGATCCCATCAACTTGTTTAGCCAATAAAGTATTTAAAACTTGTGCTTCCTTTTGAGGATTGCCATCGGAGTTAGCTAAAATAATGTTATATTTGTACATTGAAGCTACGTCGTCGATCCCACGAGCTAAAGAAGAAAAATAGACGTTTGTCACATCAGGGATAATGACCCCGACTGTGGTAGTCTTTTTACTTGCCAAGCCACGAGCGACCGCATTTGGACGGTAATCCAAACGATCGATAACTTCAAGCACTTTTTTACGTGTTGCCGGTTTAACATTTGGGTTGCCATTAACGACCCGTGAGACCGTAGCCATTGAGACAGCAGCTTCACGTGCAACATCGTAGATTGTAATTGTTTGTTTTTCCATGGTTTTATCCTCTCACTAATTTTATTTTCAAAATCGTTTTCATTGCGACCCTATTTAATTTATCAAAGTTTTTAGCCAATTGCAAGCGTTTCAAGAATTTGCAAGCTTCTTTTCATGTATTTTCATTTTCAAAGATATCTAGCCATCACTTATTGCTAAAGTGTGTTATAATGTAGTCGCTTTGAAAACAATTAAAGGAAGTGCTTTTATGTCACATCTTAATACTATCCAAACATGGTTGGCTGACAACAACTTGGATATTGCTTATATCAGTGATTGGAAAAACATCCAATATTTTACCGGCTTTGGTAGCGATCCGTTTGAACGGACACTAGCACTCTTTATCTTCCCGGATAAAGATCCTTTCATCTTCGCACCTGCACTTGAAGTCGAAGCGATCAAAAAAGCCGGCTGGAAATATCCTGTCTATGGCTATTTAGACCATGAAGATCCTTATGCTTTGATCAAAGAACATATCACCGAGTTAGCATCGCCTAAGCATTGGGCTTTGGAAAAAGATAACTTGACGGTAGTTCGCTTTGAAGCTCTCCGCAAATATTTCCCCCAAGCTGAATTTTCCGGCAATCTCTCGCCTGTGATCGAACGTGAAAAGCTCTTTAAGACACCAGAAGAGATCGAATTGCTAAAAACAGCTGGTAAATGGGCTGATATTGCCTTTGAAGCTGGCTTTAAGGCGCTTTCGACCAAACGGACTGAACAAGATGTTGTGGCCGAGATCGAATACACGATGAAGAAAAACGGTATTATGCATATGAGTTTCGATACGATCGTCCAGAGTGGTGCTAATGTTGCTGATCCTCATGGAGCTCCCAAAGCTGATCTTATCAAACCAAATGAACTTTGCTTGTTTGATCTAGGTGTTGATTACAAAGGCTATATGTCTGATGCTTCCCGAACGGTTGCTTTTGGTAAAGTCAGCGATAAAGCTAAGGAGATCTACCAAGTCTGCTTAGAAGCACAATTAGCCGCTCAAGCTGCAGCTAAGCCTGGGATGCGTGCTTTTGAATTAGATAAGATCGCACGTGACATCATCACTAAAGCCGGCTACGGTGAATACTTCATCCATCGCTTAGGACATGGTATCGGTCAAAGCGATCATGAATTTCCATCTATCATGGAAGGAAATGAATTGGTCCTTGAACCTGGCATGTGCTTCTCGATCGAACCTGGGATCTATGTTCCTGGAGTTGCTGGTGTCCGGATCGAAGACTGTGTTTACTTGACTAAAGATGGTAATGAACCATTCACACATACGACCAAAGAACTTCAGATCATCCCTTTAGATTAGAAAATTAGAGTACAAAAATAGCGCTCCAATGATGGGGCGCTATTTTTGTACTCTAATCGTTGTGTGGATAAAATGTTTCAGTTGGTTTTTCGTAAGGTTGATCTTTTTTATCCTTAGCTTCACCAAAAGCAGAACGGCCATCGATCACGATATCGTCGTTCCAATCTTCAGAAGCTTCATCTTCAGCTAGATCATCGAACTTATCTTTAGTATTCTCCAACCGTTCTTTTAAGTCAGAAGTTGCTTGTTTCAATGAAGCCAAAGCATCTTGAACAGCTTGTTCATTCTTGAATTCGTCAGCTCGGCTAATAACTTTTTCTTTTAAGTCATCTACGCCATTTTCTTCCAAGAATTGTTGCAAGTATTGATTATATTTCAATGCCTTTTCGCGTCCGTTCAAGACGGTCTCATCGACTTTCATCGCTAACTTATCTTTTTGGTCAGCAGTCAACTTCTTTGAAGCGACCAAAGCTGCACCTGCACCAGCTGCAAGCATTCCTAGACCAACTAACAATTTCTTACTCATAATACTCCACTCCTTAAAGTTTACTTACTTTGCTTTTGTTTGTGTCGTTGGTAAAAGCCAAGTGCCATTTTACCGACGCGCAATGCAGCACTTGTCTTAGCTGCACTTTCAGTTGAACGTACTACCTTATCAGCCATTGAACGACTTGCTACGTTCAAATCAGATACACTTTCACTTAGCTCAGCCGCCGTTTTAAACAAAGGATCTAATTCGCTTACTTTATGGTTGACATCTTCCATCAAAACATTCGTCTTTACCAAAAGCTCATCCACATTGCCAGCAATACTGTTAGCGTCCTTGGTCAAGATCTGAATGCTGTTATTCATCTCTTTAACAGTCGTCACTAAATGCTTTAGCACTGTACAAATGAAAACAACTAAGATCAAAAATGCTAACGCTGCAATTAACCCAGCAATCTGTCCAAACGTTATTGTCATTTTATACCCTCCATTAAGTCTTCATTGTCTTTAGAATATCATTCAATTACAAAAACTGCAATTATTACGCAAAAAATATTGTTCAAAATAAAAAAACTTCTTTCGCACTTTTCAAAAAAATTTGCTATCATTAGTACATAAATTCTGAACATAAAGGACGGATCATACTTGTATCTATTAGTTGCAACCGATAAGACGCTCTCATCCGACGTTTCAAAACAAGTGGTCAAACAAACGGGCGTCTTGGACAATTACATAAAAAACATCAATTGGGACAACATTATCACTAAGATCATCATGGTGACTATCTCACTTGTTTTGATCTCCCTACTTTTCTTGATCATTCATTCTATCGGGAAAAAGATCATCACTCGCAGTTTTTCTACCGCTAAGAAAAAGAATTCTAATTACTCGATCGGGCGTTTAGGAACGATCTATACGCTGACCCAAAACATCTTTCATTACTGTGTTTTGTTCTTCTACTTTTACGCCATCCTTTCGATCTTAGGCATCCCTGTCAGTACCTTGTTGGCTTCAGCTGGGATCGTCAGTGTGGCGCTTGGTTTAGGGGCTCAAGGCTTTGTCACTGATATTGTGACTGGTTTTTTCATTCTACTCGAACAACAATTTTCTGTCGGCGATGTCGTTAAAATAAATGCGATCACGGGCAAGATCCACGCTATTGGTCTACGCACAACGCAAGTAATCAGTGATGACGGAACATTAAACTTTATCCCTAACCGCAGTATCACCGTCGTTAGCAACATGTCACGTAACAATATGCAAGCTGTGATCGATATTCGCTTAGATCCTAAAAAGGATGCTAGTGAAATGAAAAAAATCATCGCCCAAGTAAATCAAAAAGTCGTCCCTAATTTACCCGAGATCGTCACAGGCCCAACGATCTTAGGCGTGGTGCCCCTTACAAATGGCGAATTAGTTTTCCGGGTCACTGCATATACTAAAAATGGTGCTCAAGCTACAGTCCAGCGCATTTTACTGGATAACTACTTACGGGCCCTAAAAGATGCAGGCTTCAATATCCCGACTTCACCGTTGAATTTAGGTGCTACTGCATAAAATCAATGCTCAAACTGCAGATCTGTAGTTTGAGCATTTTTTTGGTTATTTTTTTTCGACTGTATATTCTTTTTCTAAATCATGCGCTAAATAATTGACAGCTTTCATCACTTCGCGGCGGGTCAAGATCCCGGTAAAGACTCCTTCTTCATCGACGACTGCCAAAAAGGTCTGATCGACTAAAAGATGCAAGATCTCTTCCATTTCATATGGCGGACAGATCGTTGGAACATCTGTCTGCATGACATCTTTGACCTGGATCCGGCCCAAACGAGTCGGATCGATCCCGGTCAAGCCTAACATCGTCTCTGTGATCATCGCCAACGACAATAGTCCCTTGAAATGTTGATCTTGGTCTAAGACGGGGATCTTAGCGTATTTGACCTTACTTAAAACTAAAAATGCATGTTCAAGACTATTATTCTCTTGGACATTAGCTACGATCTCAGCTGGGATCAAAAATTTTTCTTTACGCTGATTTAGCAATTGTGCAACTGCTTTTGATATCATATAACTTTTATTTAAAACTATCCTTTCATCCAAATATTGATACTACTCCTATAATTGTATGCGTTTTAGTGAAAAACACAACCCTTACCCCCTGTTTAGCTCACTAAAACGCTACTTTTTTAGTAAAAAAATATTTCTGAAAGCCTATTGACACCCGCCATTGCAATCATTATAGTTATATGAGTGTATTATTTCATTGTTATTTATTAGGAGGAAAATATGGAGTTCGCATTAAACTCAAGATTAATGGCCGAATTTTTCGGAACAGCCCTCATGATCATGTTGGGTAACGGTTCTGTGGCCAACGTTGAATTGAAAGGAACTAAGGGTTACCACAGTGGTTGGATCGTTATCTCGATCGGTTACGGTTTTGCCGTAATGATCCCAGCTTTGATGTTTGGTAAGATCTCAGGTAACCACATCAACCCCGCATTTACTTTAGGTTTAGCTATCGCAGGCGATTTCCCATGGCATGAAGTCTTACCTTACATAAGTATGCAATTCTTAGGTGCAATTGCCGGACAATTGGTCGTATTAGCTTGTTTCAAGCCACACTACGATATCACCGAAGATCCAGAAGCTGTTTTGGCTACCTTCTCAACGATCGATGCGACTGAAAGTCGTTTCAATGGTTTTGTCAATGAATTCTTTGGTACATTCACCTTAGTTTTCAGTGCTTTAGCGATCACACATTCACCGATCTTCAACCATGGTAACCAAGGTGCCGGCTTTATCGGTATTGGTCTCTTAGTTATGGTTATCGTAACTTCCTTTGGTGGTCCAACTGGTCCTGCTTTGAACCCAGCACGTGACTTGGGTCCTCGTATCGTCCATGCGTTGTTCCCACTTAAGCACAAGGGATCATCCCAATGGCGTTATGCGTGGATCCCAGTTGTCGCACCATTTGCAGCCGGTGCTTGCGCGACCCTTTTATATAAAGCTATTTTTGGGTTATAATACCTATGTTAAGGCTTGACGTCATAACGTCAGCCTTTTTTTATTACACTTTTTACAGAAAGGACTTTACTATGAACTTAAAAACACTAGGAAGTTATGCCTGGCGCACTATCAAATTCATTTTATTAGGCTTGTGCTTGATCTTGCCGCAACAAGTTTTTTCCTTACCTCATATTCTCCCCCAAAACTTCAGTCCGTTAGCGACAAATATTTTGACATGGGGCTTACTTTTACTGGGATATGCACTCGTGATCGTTATTTTTAACTGGCAATTCAAAAAAGATCAGCCTAATACTGATAAGATCTTCCAAAAATTATCTAATCAGGATATCAATGCCATTATCACAGGTTTTATCACTTTGTTTATCATTAAGATCATCTACGGAATGTTCATGAGTCAATTTGGACAGACCCAAAATGATCAAGCTTTACAACAAATGTTTAAACTTTCGACTAATGCCGCACTCATGATGTTTCTGATGACAGCGATCTTTGCTCCGCTATGTGAAGAATTGCTCTTTCGGGGGATTTTTATGCGTTACTTCTTCCCTAAAAATACCGTTTTAGCGATCTTTTTTAGTGGACTAGTCTTTGGCATGCTTCATTTCCATCTCGGTGATATTTTTTGGACGCTCCTTTTATATTGTACTTTGGGCTGGGTCTTAGCATATTATTACAAAAAGACAGGTAAACTCTTGGTCAGCATTATGATCCACTTCCTAAATAATATTTTGCCCGCACTATTCATGCTCTTTTCAGCATTATTTACCAAATAAAAAGATCCGCAAACTGAGATCAGTTTGCGGATCTTTTTTATTAATGCCTATTTATCTAAACGAGCATTCAATTCTTTAGTTAATTCTTCGTAACCTGGGCGACCGAGTAAAGCAAACATGTTCTTCTTGTAAGCTTCAACACCTGGTTGGTTGAATGGGTTGATACCATTCAAGTAGCCTGAAATACCAACTGCGATCTCGAAGAAGTAGATCAAGTAACCTAAAGTATAAGCTGTTTGATCTGGGATGTTAACGATCATGTTAGGCACATCACCATCAGTATGAGCCAACACAACACCTTCCATTGCACGATCGTTGACATAGTTCATTGTCTTACCTTCAAGATAAGCTAAACCGTCCAAGTTTTCTTCTTCCTTAGGAATTTCAGTATCATGTGTTGGTGTTCCAACGTGGATAACTGTTTCCATCAAGTTACGACGGCCTTCTTGGATGTATTGACCCAAGGAGTGCAAGTCAGTTGTAAAGTTAGCTGAAGATGGGTAGATACCCTTTTGATCTTTACCTTCAGATTCACCCATCAATTGCTTCCACCATTCAGCGAAGTATTGTAAGGTAGGTTCGTAGTTTTCCAAGATCTCAGTTGTGTAACCCTTGCGATACAAGATGTTACGCAAAGCAGCATATTGGTAAGCTTCGTTTTTAGCAAGATCTGCATCAGTATATTCACTACGAGCATCAGCAGCCCCTTGCATCAAAGCATCGATATCAGCACCTGAAACCGCGATCGGTAATAAACCAACTGGTGTCAAGACTGAGAAACGACCACCAACATCATCAGGAATCACGAATGTTTCGTAACCTTCTGCATCAGCTTCGGTCTTCAATGCGCCACGTGCGCGGTCTGTTGTAGCATAGATCCGCTTCTTAGCGCCTTCTTCACCATATTTTTCGATCAATTTTTCTTTAAAGACACGGAAAGCGATCGATGGTTCAGTTGTTGTACCTGATTTTGAGATCACGTTGACAGAGAAATCTTTGTCCCCGATGAGTTCGACCAAGTCATGAACATATGAACCAGAGATCGAGTTACCTGCAAAGAAAATTTGTGGTGCATTGCGTTTTTCTTGTGGTAACAAGTTGTAGAATGTGTTTTGCAAGAAATCAATTGCAGCACGTGCACCTAAGTAAGAACCACCGATACCGATCACAACTAAAACTTCTGAATCGTTTTGGATCTTTTTAGCTGCTTCTTTGATACGGGCAAATTCTTCTTTATCGTAGTCAACTGGTAGATCTAACCAACCGCGAAAATCTGCGCCTGCACCAGTACCTTGACGAAGTTGTTCGTCAGCGGCATTGACCATTGCTTGCATTTCGTTTAATTCATTGTCGTGAACAAACTTTGTTAAGTTTGAACTATCAAATTTAATGTGTGCCATGTTATAATTCGCTCTCCCTTTACAATTTTATTACGGGTTTAATTATACTATAAAATACAGAATTTTAAAGTCAAAATCAAATATAAATTAAGATTTACGCTTAAAAACCCTTAATTTTACAATTAGACGATCACCATAAATGTAAACGCCACCGTTCTCCATATATAAAAAGCCATGCCGCTCGTGCGCCATGGCATATAGATCATTATTTTAAAAGACCTAACATTACGCCACCGATGATGACCATCAATGAACCAACTGTAACATAGACCATTTCTTTTTTCGTTTTGTGTTCGCCTAAGAGTAAGATCGAACCAAATGTCGAGATAACGATCCCGGTTTGTGAAAGTGAAAAACTTACTGCTAACCCGATCATTGCAGTTGCTTGGAACATACATAAGTTACCTGTGCCCCAAACTAGACCTGTAATGATATTTTTGAAGCTTTCCTTCTTGAATGCATCTTTACCTAAAGCAAACATCGAAGCGCCAGCGACCATCCCTAAAGCTTGAGGTAAGACCATCGCTTGGGCATCAACTTTTAATAAGTTGACAACGACCGTATAGCCTAAGTAACCAGCTGTTGATAGCACTAAGGCAGTCGTTCCTTTTTTCCAGTCTTCATTTTGTTCGCTACTATTAGCACTCTTATCACGTAAAGCCGTTAAAACAGCACCTACGACTAAAATGACTAAAGCTAGTGAACCTAATGATAATTGGCGCGTTGTTGTCCACTCATGGAACAAGAAGATCCCCGCTAAGGCGTTAGTCACCAACTGCGCCCCCGTTGAGATCGGCACAGTCTTGGAGATCCCGACTGCTTTCATTGCGTGGAACTGTTGATTTTGACCTAAACTCCAGAACAAACCAGATAAGATACCGGCTACCCAAAGTTGCCAATTGTTATTTGCTAAAAAGTTTCCTGGAGCAACCACGGTCATTACGATCGCAAAGAGCAAAGCCCCCCAAGTCATCCCTAAGGTTTGTTGATTAGCATTACCACCCAACTTACCACTGATCAATCCAATACTTCCCCATGCTAAAGCGGGGATCAAGGCTATCCACATAATTAATTCCCTCGTTTCTCTTTAATTCTTTTCTCAATAATTCTCATGCAAGATAATATTTTAGCAGTTTTATGCAAACCATTACAAGAAGAATTTTAGGTTAATTCTTTCATTTTATTTTATATGAAAACTTTTTTCACATACTTTTTTTCACAAATTCCCATCTTTATCACCACTAGGCTTTGCCACAGTAGTAATTTGTTTTATGTGAATAAAATATATATTTTTTAAGAAATCCATAATAATTGAAAACGATTTTTCTGTTTTCATAACTTCAAACTTACCCAACGATATCTTTAATATTTGCTAAAATTCCCTTGAAAAATTGACGCTTGACCGCTAACTGGTTTAGAATTAGGTGATATGTCAATTACTTTGAAAGGACGGTTTGCACCTGTGAACTGGACAAAATTACGAAATTTTATCAATACACGGTGGGGCTTTTTTGCACTTGTCTCGTGCCTGTTTTGGTTAAAAACGATCCTAGTTTATTTGATCGATTTTCACCTTGGTGTTCACGGGATCTATCAGTATTTCATCCTATTGATAAACCCGATCGCGACGACACTCTTGCTCTTTAGCATCGCACTTTACATCCGAAAAACGATCCCTGCCTATTTATGTCTATTATTACTTTACATAGCTAATACGGCATTTTTATTGATCAGCGTTATCTATTACCGCGAATTTACTGATTTTATGACTATGAACGTGATCTTTGGGTATTCTTCGGTCTCTCAAGGGCTAAGTGGCAGTTCCTTCTCACTCTTAAAGCCCCAAGACCTTGTGATCATTATCGATGTAGTAGTTGTCTTACTGCTGCTATTAACACGGCAGATCAAGCTCGATAAACGCTTCATCCCCAAAAATCAGGCTGTCGCCATGACATCTTTTTCCTTAATGTTTCTACTATTAAATATCACATTAGGTGAGATCGATCGTCCGCAATTACTGACACGGACCTTTGACCGCAACTATTTAGTCAAATACCTAGGGATCGATGCCTTTACCGTATATGATGGGCTAAAAACAGCTAAGACGAGCCAAACACGGTCTAAAGCTACTGGGGCTGATCTAAACAAGATCATTGATTTTACCCAAGCTAACTATGCTGCTCCCGATCCAAAGATGTTTGGGATCGCTAAAAATAAAAATATCATCGTCATCCATCTTGAAAGTTTCCAACAATTCTTGATCGACTATAAATTAAATGGCCAAGAAGTCACACCGTTTTTAAACAGTCTTTATCACGGTAAAGAGACGTTCTCGTTTGCTAATTTCTTTAATCAAGTCGGACAAGGCAAGACTTCCGATGCTGAAACGATGCTTGAGACTGGCGCATATGGTTTGCCTCAAGGTTCGATGTTTTCAACTTTAGGCACAGATAACACCTTTGAGGCTATGCCCGCGATCTTGAATCAGAGTCAAAACTATTCTTCAGCCGTTTTTCACGGCAATTCCGGTTCATTTTGGAATCGCGACAAGGTGTATAAGAACTTTGGTTACCAATACTTCTTTGATGCAAGCTACTATAACCAAGACGCTAACAACCTAAGTGAATACGGCCTTAAAGATAAGTTGTTGTTCCATGATTCAGTTAAATACTTAGAAAAGTTACAACAACCGTTTTATGCTAAATTCATCACGGTCTCTAATCACTTTCCATTCAGTTTAGACGACCAAAACAAGAGCTTTGAAGCAGCTAATACGGGCGACAGTTCAGTCGATAATTACTTTGTTACGGCCCACTATTTGGACCAAGCCGTTAAAGAATTCTTTGATTATCTCAAAGCGTCTGGACTTTATGATGATTCGGTGATCGTACTTTATGGCGATCATTACGGGATCTCTAACTCACGGAATTTAAAATTAGCTTCTCTTTTAGGCAAATCTTCCTCGACTTGGAGTGACTTTGATAATGTTCAAATGCAACGTGTTCCATTTATGGTCCACATCCCAGGTCAAGAAAATGGTGGGATCTTCGAACAATACGGTGGTGAGATCGACGTCATGCCGACGTTACTTCATCTAGCCGGGATCGATTCGAAAAAATATCTTTTGTTTGGTTCAGATCTCTTCTCAAAAGATCACGATCAAACTGTCGCTTTTAGAAATGAGAATTTCATCACACCAAAATATACCGTTGTTGGTAGCACGACCTACGAAAACAGCACTGGCAATGTGGTGACGCATCCGTCTAAAAAAGTACAAGCTCAACTAAAAGCAGCACAAGAATATGTTAACTCGGCGCTTTCACTTTCAGATTCGCTCAACAATAAGAACCTCTTGCGCTTCTATGTGCCAACTGGTTTTACGCCGGTCGATCCCAAAGATTTCAACTATAAAAACCAAGTTGAGCAATTGGATAAGATCCAAGCCGCGCTCAAGGGACGTTCAACTAGTCTATGGTCTAAAAATAACGATCACACGACGGCTGATAAATATCACTCCGATGCTCCAGAGCTCAAACAAAGTGATAGTGGCGAAAATACTAACGAACAAGCCCCTACCGTTGAATCGACTTTAGAGGATACACAATAACAAAAAGCCCTTATCGAAAATCTTATCGATAAGGGCTTTACTTATGGAGATGGCGGGAGTCGAACCCGCGTCCAAGCATATCGTAACTCAAGTCTCTACGCTCATAGTCATACTATTTGAATTTCATCGTTGATCACGCCGGATGACAGGGCCAACATCAACGACTAGCCTAAAAGTCTCTTCTCAGTATTTCAGGCTAAAACACTGAGCGTAGTCTGCTAATATAGGACCCGCAACTGACACACAGACGATATCAGACGGATCTACGCAGTGCTGACTAGGCAGCTAAAGCGTAAGAGTTGTTATTATTTTTTGCAGTTATAATTTAAACTGAGCGTTTTATAGTAGCCGCAACCTACTAAGCGCAACTCAAGCCCGACCTATACCTGTCGAATCCTAAACATCCCCAAGTTGACTACTGAGTTATTGTAGCACACCTTTTTTAGAAAAGCAAAAAAGTGATTTTTTTAATTGACAACTAATTTTTAGTATAGTACAATTCACTCATAATCAATTCGGAAAGGAAGAGAACTATGAACAAGACAGTTATGCAACTTACAAATATTCGTTGGCAAAGCCAGCACTAGGTTGCTTCTGTGTGCACAGATGCGACCGTACGTAACGTATCGTTCGTATCTGTGCTGGTTCTCTTAGATCGGCCCGCATGGATCAACTACCATGCGGGTCTTGTTAAAAGCACTTCCCGCGCTCAGTGGGAAGTGCTTTTTTTCTTATCGCAATAGATACGAACGTAAAAAATCAAAAGGAGGAATTTACTTATGAAACGCTTAATTAGCACAATTGCAGTTTTATTTTTATTTTTGATCTTTGCATTTTTCCGCTCAACTGATCAAGCAAAAAAAAATCAGACCCCAACTGTTGGGATCTTACAATTAACATCACATCCCGCTTTAGATGAGATCCATCGCGGGATCGTTGCCGCCTTAAAGGAAGAAGGCTTTGTCGCGGGTAAAAACATCAAGATCGATTTTCAAAATGCCCAAAACGATCAAAGCAACCTCAAATCCATGAGCCAACGCTTTGAAAATGAAGATGCCGCGGTCATGATTGGGATCGCGACCCCAGCCGCCCAATCATTAGCTAATACAACTAAGACGACCCCTATCGTTATGGGGGCGATCAGTGATCCGATCGGAGCTGGCCTAGTTAAAGATCTCAAGCATCCCGGTGGTAATATCACGGGAGTTCAGCACCGAGAACCGATCGCCCGCCAACTTCAATTGATCAAAGCGCTCATGCCTGATCTAAAAACCGTTGGCGTCTTACACACTTCAAGCGATGATTCATCGGCAGCTGAAGTCAAAGAGTTCTCAAAACTAGCTCAAAAATCGGGGATCCAAGTCAAAGAATACACGATCACTTCGACTAATGACATCCAACAAGTTTCCGCTACAATGGCAAGCAACGTTCAAGCGATCTATATTCCAAATGACAACACTGTGGCCTCAGGCTTTCAAACGGTCCTCAAAAATGCCAACCAAAATAAGATCCCGATATTTCCTTCAACTTCTGAAATGACACGTCAAGGTGGACTAGCCACTGTCAGTGTTAGCCAATACGAACTTGGTAAAATGACAGGGAAGATGACCGCTGCGATCTTGAAAGGAAAAGATCCAGCCGACATGGCGATCAAATACCCGACCGAAGGGACTACCTACCTCAACCAAAAGCAGGCCCAACAACTAGGGATCACTCTCCCTAATGAATTAATTACACAGATCAGTAAAAAAGGAGTTGTTATCAAATGAATCTAATCGTATCAGCAATCGGACAAGGTTTGCTCTGGGGCATCCTTGGTCTCGGACTTTACTTGACCTTTAGGATCTTAAAATTCCCCGATATGACAGTTGAAGGGACCTTTCCCTTTGGCGCCTGTGTCTGTGTTTCCCTGATCACCCAAGGAACATCACCTTTTATCGCAACTTTAGCTTCCTTTGGGGCAGGACTTTTGACCGGTTTTTTGACAGGGATCTTATACACCAAAGGAAAGATTCCTGTGCTATTGGCTGGGATCTTAGTCATGACAGGGATCTACTCGATCAACCTCCGTGTCCTAGGAAAAGCGACCGTTGGCTTACTCAACCAAAATACTTTACTCAACACTGGGATGTTACGCGAACTACCTAACAGTTTTCCTTCAGTAACTCTGGGCTTGATCTTGCTTACCCTTTTGATCTTACTGCTAGCTTTATTTTTAAATACTGATCTAGGACAAGCATTTATCGCGACGGGTGATAACAAACTGATGGCTCGTTCATTAGGGATCAATACGGATAACATGGAGATCTTAGGCTTGATGATCTCTAACGGCTTGATCGGTCTTTGCGGTGGCTTGATCGCCCAAAATGACGGTTATGCCGATGTCAATATGGGGGTCGGTACGATCGTTATCGGCCTAGCTGCGATCATTATCGGTGAAGTTGCCTTTGGTGAACTCAGTTTGACTGCTCGGTTAGTCGCGGTCATCCTAGGTAGCATCTTCTACCGTTTCGTTTTACTTATCGTTTTAAAACTTGGATTTAGTACTAATGATTTCAAATTGCTTTCATCTTTGATCTTAGCATTATGCCTAATGTTACCGGTCTTAGAGAAGAAATTTAATTTCAGCAAGACATTGAAGAAAGGAGTCCAAAAGCCATGACACTCGAATTAAAAAATATTACGACTGTGGTCAACCCCGGAACAAGTGAAGAAAAAAAGATCTTAAAAGACCTTTCACTTACGATCGAAGCCGGTGATTTTATCACACTTCTAGGTACAAACGGTGCTGGAAAATCGACCCTTTTAAATGTGATCAACGGTTCGCTCAAACCAGCTACCGGACAGCTTCTTTTAGACGGACTTGATCTGACCCCACTCTCAGAAGTCAAACGTGCTTCCTATATCGCGCAAGTCTTTCAAGATCCTAAGATGGGCACCGCTCCTCGAATGACCGTCGCTGAAAATCTTTTACTCGCTTTAAAACGTGGGCAAAAACGCACTTTGCGTCCCCGACGCTTACAAGCTCATCTCCCCCAATTCAAAGAATTGACAGCTAAACTCCCTAACAATCTATCCGAGCGATTACAAACTTTCACCGGTGATCTCTCCGGGGGGCAACGGCAAACATTGAGCTTTTTGATGGCAACGATCGCACGCCCAGATATCTTACTCTTAGATGAACATACAGCTGCACTTGACCCTAACACGAGTGCTGAACTATTAAAGCTGACCGATGAAGTGATCACCGAAAAGAATCTGACCTGTCTAATGATCACCCATCGTCTTCAAGATGCTTTACGTTACGGCAATCGTATTATCGTCTTGAATGATGGTCAGATCGTCTTAGATACCCGTGACAAAGAGAATCTAACTGAAGAACAGATCCTGACTTACTTTGCTAATTAAAACAAAAGAGGCGCTAGAAAATTTCTAGCGTCTCTTTTTATATTCTCGTAATAAAAAAATTTGTCCCAACGGTCGCACCCGGCCTGCTTAAAAGCCTAGTGCAAGCTGAAACAACTATCTTACTATTTAGTTGTTGTATCCACCGTCAAACGAACTTGATGGATCGCATCTTCCAAGCTTTTTAAAGGTGCTTCAAGTGTTACATGGTAAAAGCTTTGCAATCCCTCTTTTTTAAATGAAACTAGACCAGCTTCGCGCAAGATTTTTAGATGATGTGAAACTGCCGGTTGGGTAATGGCCATCATTTTGGTGATTTCAGTAACAGTCATTCCTTCATGGAGTCGTTCACATAATAAAAGAATTATCTTTTGCCGATTGCGATCAGCTAATGCATTTACAGTTTCAAATTCGTTAGCAAATCCTTTTAACGCTCTGCGCTGTTCTGTCGTCAACTGTATCGTTGGCATGAGTACCACTCTCCTTTCTTGAGACACTATCCTCTAAGATAAGGATAACATTAAATAGCACTCGTCGCAAACGCTTCCACCTAAAAATAAAATATTTTTATTTTATAGATAAAAATAGATCGAACAAAACATCAAAGCTGAGCCTAAGATCACCAGCAAATGCCAATAAATATGGACATACTTCAGTTTTAAGCTATAAACGACCGCGCCTAAAGTAAAAGCAACGCCGCCTGCTAACAGCAATAATAACCCGGGAAAACCTAAGACCTGAAATAGTGGTTTAAAACCTAAGACACACAGCCATCCCGCTAAAACACAGATCACGGTCTCAACGATCTGGCGCCTAGGGTCAGCTAAAGCATGATACAAGATCCCAAAGAGCATCAAAAGAGCTACCGCGATCCATAATCCCCAACCAAACTTGCCGCCGATCCCGATCAGGCAATATGGCATATAGGTACCGGCTATCAGTAAATAAATACTGGAGTGGTCGAATGCTTGAAATAACCGCCTAGCTTTGGTGAAATATAGACAATGAAATAAAGTCGAAGCTAAATACAAGCTCAACAAACACAAACCGTAGACCAAATATGCTATAAAACTGACAATATTTTGTGTTGCGATCCCCTTTAAGATCAATAAAACTAGTAACCAAATACTTAGTCCTACTCCGATACCGTGTGTGATCGCACTCCAAACTTCATTTGTGATCTGTTCACGTCGATCCATATTTGACACCACCTTCTAAAATCTAGTTTCAGTCTACACCTATTGTATATATAAGTCAATTATATATAGATTTAAAGTCTAGTTTAAAAGTTTTTAAAAATCAATAGTTCTTAAAATAATGTGTTATAATACACTTAAACTAGATAAAAGGACGAGCGCGATGGAGAAGTTAAACATCCAAAAGCAATTAGATCGTTTCACGAATAAGCGATTGCCCTATTGGGAAGATTTCCCTGATTTCGAACTATATATGGATCAATTGGTCAATCTTGGCAATCGCTATTTGACTGGCTTTTTAGGAGCACCTTTGACGCCTTCAATGATCAACAGTTATGTCAAAAAAGGCCTCATGTCACGTCCCCTTAAGAAAAAGTACAATGCAACTCACTTAGCCGAACTATTGGTGATCAGTCTCTTAAAATCGGTCTATCCTTTAGAAACGATCAAAAATTATAATGAGCAATTGTTACATGAATTTTCGATCAAGGAATCCTATGATAGTTTTGCGCAGATCTTCAATCAAGCACTGCAAAATGGCGGTTATACCAAGCCACTACCCACCGGTCTATCACTGAGCAAACTAACAAAACACGTGATCATCAATGCTGTGATCTACAAAATGGTCGGCGAACAGCTATTGCAATACAAGAGTAAACATGATCATATCTAAAAAAAGGCCCTAGGAAATTTCCTAGGGCCTTTTTGGCAATCTTTAGATTATTTAGCTTCTGGTGTACCGATCCAGTCGATGATTTCTTCAACTGTATCTGTGATAGCTTGTGTACCAGGTGCAAGAAGTTTACGAGGGTCGTAACCTTTACCTTCTTTATCCTTGCCTTCTTCGATGTACTTACGTGTTGCTTCAGCAAATGCGATTTGGCATTCTGTGTTGATGTTAAGCTTGGAAACACCCATTGAGATAGCTTTAACAACTTGTTCTTGAGGGATACCAGAACCACCGTGCAATACTAATGGCATATCTGGCATAGCGTCTGCTAATTCCTTCAAGCGGTCAAAGTTAAGACCTTGCCAGTTTGCTGGGTATTGACCGTGGATGTTACCGATACCGCATGCTAAGTAGTCAACGCCAAGTGCAGCAATTTGTTTTGCTTCTTCAACGTCAGCTAATTCACCAGCACCAACAACACCGTCTTCTTCACCACCGATAGAACCAACTTCAGCTTCAACAGAAATGCCTTTAGCATGTGCTAATTCAACGATTTCTTTTGTCTTAGCCAAGTTTTCTTCGAATGGTAAGTCATGGCCATCAAACATAACTGATGAGAAACCTGCTTCGATACATTCCTTAGCAGCTTCGTAGTTACCATGGTCTAAGTGCATAACAACTGGAACAGTGATGTTCATTGATTCCATTTCGCTTGCAACTAAGTCACGAACTAATTTGTAACCGCCCATGTACTTAGCAGCACCCATTGATACTTGGATCAATACAGGTACGTTCTTTTCTTGAGCGCCTTTAAGAATAGCACGTGTCCATTCCAAGTTATTTGTGTTAAAAGCACCTACTGCATAATGGCCCTTGCGAGCTGCAGAAAAAATTTCACTACCGTTTACGAATGACATAAAACAGCCTCCTAAAGATTTTACAGTAAATTACTCACTTTCGAGTACACATACATTTTAACACACTTGCTTAAGAAAACGTACTATTTTCCCAAGATTTTAATTAAACTTCATCAAGCTAGCGTAAAAATCCTTAGAAATCGTTGCGCCCTAATTCAGTGATCTTACCTTTTTTGGTATATACGATCCATTCCGCGATATTAGTGATATAGTCGCCTGAGCGCTCTAAGTGATTAGCGATCTGCAAGTAATCGATCCCCTCACTGGCAAATTTAGGATTTGTTTTGATCAAATCCATCGCACGCTTTCTGATATCCAAAAAGATCCCATCATTACCGGCATCCATTTCGGCGATCTTGATCGCTAATTTTTCATCCATTTCAGTGTAGGCTTTCAAAATACTTGCTAGCATCTCTAAAACATTATCACCCATCTTAACGATCATCATATCGATCTCATCGTCACGGCGTTCTTCTTTGAGTAATAACACATTTTTAGCGATACTTACAGCGTGATCGGCTAAACGTTCAAGATCAGAACTAGCTTTTAAGATCGAAATGATCTCACGCAGATCGCCTGCTACTGGACTTTGCAAGGCAATGATCTGAGCTGTCTTTTTCTCTAAATGTGTCTCGTGATTGTTGATCACTTCATCGTGTTCGATGATCTCTTTGGCAGCTTGTTTGTCATCTTCTTTAAGTGAGATGATCGCTTTTTCAAGTGACGCCTTAACTTCAAGGCCCATTGTGATAAATTCCTGACGTAAAGCTTGGATCTGAGTATCAATGTGGCGTTGCATAAAATTCCTCCTTGTTCAATTAACCAAAGCGACCGCTTAAATAGTCATCGGTCTCTTTTTTATTCGGATTAACAAAAATCTGTTTCGTCGGTCCCGTTTCAATCAGATTTCCATTCAAGAAAAATGAAGTCGTATCTGAGATCCGGGAAGCTTGTTGCATATTATGGGTCACGATAATACAAGTATAATCATCTTTTAGCGTTAAAAGCATCTCTTCGACTTTATTACTTGAAACTGGGTCAAGCGCACTCGTCGGTTCATCTAATAAGATAACTTCTGGTTTGACCGCAAGCACCCGGGCAATGCAGACCCGTTGTTGCTGCCCACCTGATAAGGCTAAAGCACTCTTATGCAAGTCATCTTTAACATCATCCCATACGGCTGCTTGCTTCAAACTCGTTTCGACCCGCTCATCCAACAGTTGTTTATCTTTGACCCCAGCGATCCGTAGACCATAGACAACATTTTCATAGATCGAAAACGGGAAAGGATTGGGCTGTTGAAAGACCATACCAACTTTTTTGCGCAATTCGACCGTGTCTGTCTTAGGACTATAGATATCTTGCCCGTCTAATTTGATCGCTCCTGTAATTTTAACATTATCGATCAAATCATTCATCCGATTCAAACATCTCAGATAAGTCGACTTCCCACAACCTGAAGGCCCGATCAGCGCATGGATACCAGATTTAGGAAAATCTAGATCGATCCCTTTTAAAGCTTCTTTTTGCCCATAGTACAAATGGACATTTTGACTAGTAATAATTTTTTCTTTTTCCATGATAAACCTCGTCCTAACCAAAATTCCCTGAGATATAATCTTCAGTTGCTTGTATCCGTGGATTGGTAAAGATATTTTTTGTCTTATCGTATTCGATCACATGCCCCATATGGAAAAAGGCTGTATAGTCACTGGCCCGCGAAGCTTGTTGCATATTATGGGTCACAATGATGATCGTATATTTTTTCTTTAATTCAAGCATCGTTTCTTCAACTTTTAAAGTTGAGATCGGATCAAGCGCACTACAAGGTTCATCCATCAATAAGATATCAGGTCCCATTGCGATCGCCCGCGCAATGCAAAGTCGTTGTTGCTGTCCCCCAGATAAGGCCAAAGCACTCTTATTTAGGTCATCTTTGACTTCATCCCAAAGTGCAGCCCCGCGCAAACTCTTTTCGACGATCTCATCTAATTTTTGCTTATCTTTGATCCCATTTTCCTTGAGTGCAAACGTGATGTTTTCTTTGATCGATTTAGAAAATGGATTAGGTCGTTGGAAAACCATCCCGATCTGTTTACGCATCTCATAGAGGTTGATCTTCTTAGAATTGATATCGATCCCGCGATACATGATCTCACCCGTCACTGTTGCTACATCGTCATTCATCCGGTTCAAAGAACGTAAGAAAGTTGATTTTCCAGATCCCGATGCCCCAACTAGAGCGGTAATCTTATAGCGCTCAAATTGAAGGTTCCCATCAAAAAAAGCGTGTTTGTTACCATAATAAACTTGCAGATCATGGGTCGAGAGCGCAACTTCTTGAACTTTTGGATCAAACTTTAAGATCGATGTCTCATTTAAATCATATTTACCTACATTCATTGTCATCTTCCTCATCTATTTACTTGCAGTTAAACGTTTATACAAGCGATTACCCAAATAACGCGCCGATAAATTAAAAATCAAAACGGCTACGATCAAAACTGCTGACGCACCAGCTGAGATCTGTTCAGCATCCGGCATGATCCCTTCCGAGTTGATCTTCCAGATATGCACCGCCAAAGTTTCCGCTGGTCGGAAAAGGTTGAGCGGACTGGATTCACTAAAAGGATTCCAATTCATAAAATCGATATTAGTTGCACTTTGACCAGCAGTATAGATCAAGGCTGCTGCTTCACCAAAAACACGGCCGGCACAAAGGACGATCCCGGTAATGATCCCCGGTAAGGCCTCAGGTAAAATGATCTTTGTGACCGTGTGCCATTTAGATAAACCTAAAGCTAAGCCCGCTTCACGTTGCAATTTAGGAACGTTATTCAATGAATCTTCAACATTACGCGTCAATAATGGTAAGTTGAAAAATGTCAAAGCGATCGCACCCGAAATGATCGAAAAGCCCATCTTGAATTGAACAACAAAGAGCAAGAAGCCAAACAAGCCGACAACCACTGACGGTAAAGAACTCAAAACTTCGATCGCCATTCGCACAGTTTCGGTCACACGATTTTTAGGTGCATATTCGGCTAGATAGATCCCAGCGCCTAAAGAAAGTGGAAATGAGATCAACAGCGTCAAGACCAAGAGATAAAAGGAATTGAACAACTGGATCCCGATCCCGCCACCAGCAGTAAAGGAACGTGAAGGTGTCGTCAAGAAATGCCACGAAACATGTGGTAAACCGTTCAATAAGATCCGACCGATCAAAAAGGCTAAGATCAAGACCACGATCCCGGCGATCAATTTGATCACACCTAAAGCAAGTTTATTTACTTTTTTCGTATTCATAGATTACATCTTTCCTTTCCGACTGATAAAGCGCACTGCAATGTTGAAGATAAGTGACATCAACAAGAGGACTAACGCCAATGACCATAAAGCGTTGTTTGAGACAGTGCCCATGACCGTATTACCGATCCCCATCGTCAAGACACTGGTCAAGGTCGAAGCAGGAGCCAATAAGCTTTCTGGTAACAGGGTCGCATTCCCGATGACCATTTGAACAGCTAAAGCTTCACCAAAAGCTCGTGCCATCCCAAAAACGATCGCAGTCATGATCCCCGGCAAGGCCGCGCGTAATAAGACGCGGTAGATCGTTTGCCATTCAGTCGCCCCTAAAGCTAGGGAAGCTGATTTGTAATATTTTGGTACAGCGCGTAAACTATCGACTGTCATTGAAGTGATCGTTGGTAAGACCATCACAAAGAGCACAAACGCCCCGGACAAGATCCCATAACCTGAACCGCCAAAATGATCGCGCACAAAAGGTACCACGACCGTCAATCCGATAAACCCGTAAACAACCGACGGGATACCAACTAATAATTCGATGACACTTTGCATAAACTTTTGACTTCGTTTAGACGAAAGTTCTGTCATGTAAAGTGCTGTCCCGATCGCAAATGGGGTCGCAAACAGCGCAGCCAATAAAGTCACCCCAAAAGATCCTAAGATCATCGGTAATGCTCCTACTAGCGGTCGGCCATTTGGTCCAGTAGCTCCTGGATTCCATTCACTTCCTGTCAAAAATTCCACTAAGCTAGCTTTATTTTGTGTAAAAGTCGCGATCCCCTTCGACGCAACAAATAAAAAGATCGCTAGCACAACTCCGACGATCAAGAAAATACTGGCATAACTCAATGTTTTACCAATGAAGTCTTGGCGCGTCTCCTTAGACGGTTTTAAAATTTTTTCTCTAATTGGATCCATCTTGTTTCACCTCATCTGTGATAATTGGTGTTACTTGGTTATTAGCATCTTTTTGCACTTTCATCTCATTGATCGGAATGTAACCTAATGCTGTCACCAAATTCTTTTGCACGACATCTGAGTACATATAGTCTAAAAACTGTTTTGTCATTTTATCTGGTTTGCCCTTAGTATACATATGTTCATATGCCCAGATCTTCCAAGAATTATCTTTGATATTTTGAGCGGTCGGTTTGACGCCATCCACTTTTAGGGCCGTCATATCCTTATTGATATATGAAAATGATAAATAGCTGATCGCACCAGGCGTACTTACGACCATACGTTGCACCGTCCCATTTGATTCTTGTTCTTGAGCTTTCAACATTTTCTGTCCCTGCATCACGTTATTTTCAAAAGCAACACGTGTCCCACTACCTTGGGCACGATTGATGACCATGATCTTTTGATCTTTACCACCCAACTGCTTCCAGTTAGTGTACTTACCAGTAAAGATACCACGTAATTGCGCCATTGTTACTTGTTTTACGCCACTGTCTTTATTGACAACTGGCGCTAGCCCTAAAACTGCCACGGTATGATCGACTAGTTCTTTCGGTTTGATCCCCGGTAATTCTCGGGCAAACACATCTGAGTTACCGATCGTGACCGCCCCAGCCTGAACTTGGCTCAAACCTGTACCTGAACCGCCACCTTGGACTGTGATACTTACATCACTGTGATCGCGTTGATATTCTTCAGCCGCCATTTCTACCATTGGTTGTAAGGCAGTTGATCCAACGATCGTAATATTTTGTTTATCACTCTTTTGTCCCGCACAGCCCGCAAGAAAGAGGACTGCTGTCAAGAGCATTACGAAACTAACAATTGCTTTTTTCATCCTAATTTCTCCTAAAATATTAGAGTTAATTACACCTTTAATTTTATGCCTTTTTTGTAAAAACATGTGGGTCGTTATGTAAAGATTATGTAAAAAAACAAGCGTATTCAACACACAGAACGAACTATAAAAAATACCACGATCACAAAAAAATAGTGTCTAGAAGAACTCGCTCCTAAACACTATTTTTATTTAACAATTATCAGATGTTAGCGTGAGGCTTTCAAACGGTCCAAATTCTTTACCATTGGCCTTAGTCGTCATTGCCCGTAGATTCCATTCATCATGGAATTGCTGTAATTTATCGGCATAGAATATACTTGGTTTTTCACTGGCATTCAACAGATAGACTATCTCACGTCCAGCTTGATAGCGTCCGACTCCAAAGAAACCTTCACCAGCTAGCAGCGTCAACTCTCCCTTGGTCAAAGCGGGTTCAGCTTGACGTTTAACCGTCAATGAACGTACATGTTCCAAAAGAGCGTGATCTTCACGATCCCAAGGATAAAAGCGTCTATTATCTGGATCAGTTCCACCAGGCACCCCAGCTTCATCACCATAATAGATACATGGTACTCCTGGGAACATGAAAAGTAGTTCAAAAGCCCGCTTGACTTTAGTCATATCGCCACCTAAAGCGGTCAAGACCCGCTTTGTATCATGGGTCCCGATATTATTGAGCGAATTTAGATAGAAGTCCAGGGGATAATTTTCCCGTAATTTCATCATCTCTTTAGCGATCGTCTCAGCGGAACGCTTTTGCTCCAATAGATCTAAGATCGCTTCGCGTAAAGGATAGTTCATAACACCATCTAACTCATCACCCTTGACATAGTGGCGACGTTGACTGTAAGCAACTTTATTAGATGCATCTTCCCAAACTTCACCTAACAACAATCGGTCACGATAACCGTCTAAATTCTTACGGATCTTAGCAATAAAAGGATCAGGTAACTCATCGGCGACATCTAACCGCCAACCATCTACACCTAATTGATTCCATTTAGCTAAAACACTGTCTTTTTCACCGTAGATAAACTGTTGAAATTGCGGGTTGTTCTTATCTACAACTGGGAGATCGGCATTGCCCCACCAACAACGGTACTTGTCGGGATAGCGTTCAAAACTAAACCACGGATAATACTCGCTATTCTTATCCTGCGCAGCTCCAACATGTTCACCGTAGTTGCCGTTAAAGTTAAAGTACTTACTGTTACGCCCCACATGCGAGAAGACTCCATCTAAGATCAAGTGGATCCCAGCTTTATGCAACTTAGTCACTAATTCTTTAAAGACTTTTTCATTGCCCAACATCGGATCGATCTTGAAATAATCACTCGTATCATAACGGTGATTACTTGCAGCTTCAAAGATCGGATTCAAATAAATGATCGAGACACCTAATTCCTTTAGATACGGGATCTTTTTAATGATCCCTTTGAGATTTCCACCATAGAAATCCCAGCGGGCAATACTGCCGTCGTGATTTCTGATGTACATCGGATCATCTTGGATCGTTGCATAGATAAAAGTATCCCGCTTTTTACCTTCGATGTAACCATCGAGATTTCCATTGTAAAAACGGTCGGGAAAGATCTGATAACAGATCCCATTTTGATACCATTCAGGTGCATTGACCGTTTTATCATAACAGGTCAGCTGGTAAGAATTATTTTCCAATATTTCGCTACTCTCAGTTAACTGTCCCTGACCACCACCATTAGCACAGTAATAGCGCACAAGTTCATGTTCATTTTGCCGGATCACCAGTTTGAAATAATAGAAGTATAATCCACTTTTTCTTGGGATGTAAGTCGTATAATAACGCCCTGAACTCTTATTTTCCATTCCGATGATCTCCGGGATCAACTTTCCATCAGCATAGACGTAAAGTTCAACACTGGTAACATCAACGTCATAGGCCTCAAGCATGAATTTTACCGGTCGATCGACTTTGATAGCCCCAAATGGTTTTTTATACTTTTCTTGCCACGAATCAAAGTGGATATACATCTTTTGCTTTTCCCCTCATTTCAGTTGAGTTTGGCTTGATATCCCAAATCTCTTTAGCATATTTTTCAACCGTATCATCAGCTGAGAAATAGACTGCATTGGCAATATTTATCAAACACATCTTGTTCCAGTTTTGCTTATCTTTGTAAGCCTCACTGACAGCCTCTTGCGCTTGGACATAGGAAGCAAAATCACGTAAAACAAAGTATTCATCATTGACCCGCAATAAGGAATCATAGATCTCATGCCCTTCAACTTCAATATTTGGGATCGTTCCATCAACAAAAGCATCTAAGACACGTTTGATGACAGGATTGCTATTGTAGTATTCGGCAGCATAGTAGTGATGATTCTTCTCGTATTCTAAAACTTCATCTTTGGTTAAACCAAAGATAAAGATGTTATCTTCACCAACATGATCTTTGATCTCAATGTTAGCTCCATCTAAGGTCGCCACTGTCAAAGCACCGTTTAACATCAACTTCATGTTAGAAGTCCCTGAAGCTTCCTTAGTTGCAGTCGAGATCTGTTCACCCACATCAGCAGCTGGGATGATTTTTTCTGCCAATGAAACACCGTAGTTTTCCAAGAAGACAACTTTTAACTTATCATTGATCGTCTTATCGTTATTGATCATATTGGCAACTTCATTGATACACTTGATGATTGCCTTTGCATAGTGGTAACTTGGTGCGGCTTTAGCCCCAAAAATAAATACCCGTGGTTCAACATCGCGGTTTGGATCATCTTTAAGATCTAGATACAATTTAACGATGTGTAACAAGTTGAGCAATTGTCGTTTGTAAGCGTGAAGTCGCTTGATCTGAACATCAAAGATCGCATGCGGTGAAACTTCGATCCCGGTATCTTCTTTGATAAAGGCTGCTAACTTTTTCTTATTATCCAGTTTAGCTCTACCGATCTTTTCTAGTAACTTCTTATCGCCGACATGTTTTTCTAGCTCATGTAATTTCTTAGCATCAAAGCGCCAAGCCGTTCCGATAGCTTGATCGATCGTCTTGGACAATTCAGGGTTAGCTACTTGGAGCCAACGCCGAACTGTGATCCCATTTGTCTTATTATTGAAACGTTCAGGGTACAATTCGTAGAAATCACGTAAAACATCATTTTCTAACAGCTCTGTGTGTAATTTAGCTACACCATTAGTGCTATGTGAACCAATAATTGCTAAGTGAGCCATCTTGACCATACCGTCTTTGATGATCCGTGTCCGTTCGATAAAGTCATGATCTTTTTTACCTTCAAGTTCCAAGGCATAGCGCCGATCGATCTCTTGGATGATCTGCAAGATACGTGGTTGGACTGTGGCCAACATTTCAACAGGCCATTTTTCCAAAGCTTCAGCCATGATCGTGTGGTTAGTATAACTCATCGTCTTGACTGTTTGTTGCCAAGCTTCATCCCAATCAATGTGTTCTTTATCGAGCAAGATCCGCATGAATTCAGCCACACACATAGCTGGATGCGTATCATTGATATGGATCGCAATATGTTCACTGATCTCATTTAACGGACGATCATATTTCTTATAGTGCCGAATGATACTTTGGATCCCAGCTGAGGTAAAGAAATATTCTTGCTTCAAGCGTAAAATACGTCCTTCGTAGTTCGAATCATCAGGATAAAGCACTGAGGTCAGATCCTCGACCCGACGACGGTCCTCGATCGTTGGATATTTAACTTCTTCAGAAGCTGGGATCTGAGCATCCCAAAGGCGCATCGTATTAACGTGATCATTGCGATAACCGACGATCCCCGTGTCATAAGGGACAGCCTTGATCACATCGGCCCCTTCATAGATCGCTTCTAAATATTTACCATTATCGATCAAGTGGACTTGACCACCCATCAAAACGTCGACCGCTTTACTTTCACGTGCTACAGCCCAATTGTTACCGTCAGTCAGCCATTCATTTGGTAACTCGATCTGGTAACCATCAACAAATTTTTGCTTGAACAAGCCATATTTATAGCGGATACCATTTCCATTACCTGGTAAGCCATCTGAAGCTAAAGCGTCCATAAAGCAAGAAGCTAAACGACCTAAGCCCCCGTTGCCAAGTGCCATATCAACTTCAGACTCCGAGATCTTATCCAGACTAAGTCCCATTTGCTTTAAGCCTTTATCGACCACATCGTACCAACCCATGTTCAAAAGATTGCTCTTTAATAAACGACCTGGTAAAAATTCGATCGAAAAATAATAAACTTGCTTTTGGTCATTTTTGATATAACTCTTCCAAGTATTACGCCAAATTTCGGAGTAACCGGATTTGACCACTGAAACTAAAGTCTGATACAACTCGATCGGAGCAGCATCTTTGACATCTAAAGCAAACTTCTCGGCTAATTGCTTCTTAAACTCGCGTACAAAACGCTCCTGTGTGATTTTCATTAAGTATCCTCCCTTATAAACCGATAGCTGACAAACTCCTTGCGACTATCTTAAAATCTGTGTATACAAGTCCAAATAATTTTGACTTGCACTATCCCAACTAAAATCTGATTCCATTGCAATGCGCATCATCTTTTGCCAAACCTTTTGTTGATCATTGTAAACGCTAAGCGCCAACTTGATCTCTTCCATCATCCAAAATGAAGAGAATTTCTCAAAACCAAAGCCGGTCCCGACCTGTTCAATTGGATTATAAGCCCACACACTGTCACGTAACCCCCCGATCTGATGAACGATCGGCAAAGTACCGTAACGCATTGAGATCAATTGTGATAATCCACATGGTTCAAAAGCAGATGGCATCAAGAACATGTCACAGCCAGCATAGATCTGCTGAGCTAAATTAACATCAAAGTCGATGCTGACGCTGCATTTATCTGGATAACGTCCTGCAAAATAAGTAAAGTCATGCTCAAAATTCTCATATCCGGTGCCCAACAAGACAAATTGGACGTCAAATTGCATCAAATTTGCCATCTCTTGGACTACCAACTGAAAGCCCTTTTGATAAGTCAAGCGACTGACGACCCCGATCAATGGGACATCTTTTCTGACTGGCAACCCAAATTTCTTTTGCAAAGCAGCCTTATTTTTAGCTTTACCCTTTAAGTTCTTACGGTCGAATTTATACGGCAATGCCTTATCAGTCTTAGGATCAAAAGTATCATAATCGATCCCATTCAAGATACCTGAGAGCTTGTAATTGACCATCCGTAAAACTTCATCTAAGCCACATCCAAATTCAGGCGTCTGGATCTCAGCGGCATAAGATGGACTGACCGTATTGACCCGATCAGAATAAAAAATACCTGCTTTCATAAAGTTTACGGCTGTGCCCATTTGGATCGTTCCATCATCGTAGCGTTTAGTCGACATGCCAAAGAGTTCAGGCAAAACTTCACGCCCATACTGCCCTTGAAATTCAAGGTTGTGGATCGTAAGCACAGTTGCAATGTGGCTGAATGCTTCGATCCAACCGTATTTTTCCCGTAACAAGAAAGGAATAAAGGCAGTATGATAGTCATTGACATGTAAGATGTCAGGAATATAATTGATCCGCCCCATCAATTCGATCACGGCTTGTTGGAAGAAAGCAAAACGTTCGCCATCATCGTAATAGCCATAAAGATCAGGGCGATCAAAATAATACTTGTTATCTAAGAAATAATATTCGACCCCGTCTAATTCTAAAACTTTGACACCACAATACTCATTGCGCCAACCAACAGCAACATAAAAATTAAAGAGATCAGTCAACTGTGACTGATATTTTTCTGGCATTTTTGTGTAAAAAGGTAAAAAGACTTTAACTTCATTGCCCTTTTTAGCCATGCTCTTAGGTAACGCCCCGGCCACATCACCGAGACCCCCCGTTTTAAAAAATGGTGCGCATTCCGCTGCGGTAAATAAGATCTTCACTAGTTTTCGCCCCCGTAGATATCTGCCACAATATGACTATCTTTTGTGATCACAACTGGATTTTCAGGTGTTCCTTGAATGGTGACGCCAGCTTCTACTTCAACATTTTTATCTAAGATCGCATATTGCAACTTAGCTCCGCGTTTGATCTGCGCATTACTCATGATCACAGAATCTTTGACACGCGCACCCTCTTCGATCGTAGTCCGTCGTGAGACCAAACTGCGATCGACTTTACCTTTGATGACACAGCCAGTCGCAAATTGACTGGAGTTGACATCAGAAGAATCGTAAAAGTGGGTCGCCACTTCGTTTTTAGTCCGAGTGATCACACGCTGACTGGAGAACAACAAAGTGTTGAAATGCTCTGGATCAAGCATATCCATGTTGGCATCATAGTAGCTCTTGATGTCATAAATATTGCTCAAGTAACCCGTATATTCGTAAGCACGTGTGTTGGTCCGTGTCATCTTACGGTTCAATAATTCCTGCACACTTGCTGGTGCACCTGCATTTTGACCCTTGTGTAACAGATCGATCAACCAATCAGTTTTGACTAAAAAGATGCTCATCGATAAGTTGTAAAGGTCAGAAGCTTCATCAAGCTCGCTGAAAATATCTGTTTGCTTAACTCTATTATCGTCTTCAAGCGTCAAAATGCAATCATCGGGCGCTATCTTTTCTTTAGGTACCCGTTTAAAGACGACCGTGATCTTGCTATCGTGAGCTTGATGAACATCCAAGATCGAACGCAAGTCGACATTACATAACATCTTATTGCCAAAGAAAACCGTATATTCTGATTTTGATTTCTTCAAAAAGCCGATCATATCACTAAAATATGGTTTACCTTCAACTTTTTTACGTAAGATATCTTGATAAAAGCCAAGATATTGGTAACTCCCGATGCTATCCAAGCCCCATTCACGACTACCACCTAAATGATCAAAAACTGACTTAAAGCGCCCTTCATTTAAGATCATGTAAACTGTCCTGACATTGGCATTGACAGCACTTGATAGTGCAAAGTCCATGATCCGATATTTACAATCAAAATAAAGTGTAGAGAGTGGGCGATTTGCCGTTAATGGCAATAACCCGTTATATTCATGCTCATTACCTAAAATCGCACACATCTTATTAGCCTTCATTAATTGTCACCCCTAATACTTCTGAATTGCCTACGACTGCGATCTCATCAGTTCCGTCGATCACAGCACCATCACCAATAATTGCATTTTCACCGATGATCGCACGGTTGATGATCACATTTTTACCGATCGAAGCGCCCGTCATCACAACACTATCCTTCACGACTGAGCCTTCTTTGACTTGTACATTAGCTGCTAAAATACTGTGATCGATCCTACCTGAGATAAAGCAACCATCCACGATCATCGAGTTTTTAACGCGTGCAGTGTTAGTGATGAATTGCGGTGGTGCGATCGGATTTTTCGAATAAATCGGCCACGTCTTGTCGCGCACATCTAGATCGCCTTCATTGTCGATAAATTCCATGTTGGTCGTCCATAAAGAATCGATCGTCCCAACATCTTTCCAGTAACCTGAGAAGTGATAAGCCTGCACATTATCGCCACTTTTAATGTAAAATGGAATAACGTTTTTACCAAAATCATACATATCAACGTCTTTTTTGAAACTATTCAACAAGACATCGCGCAAACGAGCCCAAGTAAAGATATAGATCCCCATTGAAGCGTGGTTGCTCTTTGGCTTTTCGGGTTTTTCTTCAAATTCAATGATCCGGTCATTTTCGTCGGTATTCATGATTCCAAAACGACTAGCTTCATCCCAAGGAACATCGATCACGGCCACACTGAGAGTTGCATTGCTCTTTTTGTGTTTAGCTAACATATCTTCATAATCCATCTTGTAGATATGATCACCTGAGAGAACTAAGAGATACTCTGGGTCCATTGAATCAATGTAGTCGATATTTTGGTAAATTGCATGTGAGGTACCTTCAAACCACTTAGAACCCTCATTATTTGAATAAGGTTGCAAGATCGTGATCCCAGAATCCAAACGATCCAAGCCCCAACTAGCACCATTACCGATATGATTATTTAAAACGAGCGGTTGATATTGGGTCACGACCCCAATATTTTTGATCCCTGAATTGACACAGTTACTCAAAGTAAAATCGATGATACGATACCGTCCCCCAAACGGTACGGCGGGTTTAGCGATATTTTGCGTTAATTTCCCTAGTCTGGTACCCTTACCACCAGCTAAGATCATTGCTAACATTTCGTTTTTCATTATTTTTTCGGACGCTTCACCTGACGTCCTTTACCTCCCTTAGCTTGTTGTTTTTGCTTTTTAGCGACTGTTTTTGCTTTAACTTTCTTTGGTTCTTTAGGTTCGAGATATTTCTTGTTGATGTAGCGCAAATTCACATCTTCTGGTTTTAAGATCACGACGCCTAGAGCCGGAACCGTTAAGCTGATCACTTGATCATAGTTCTTAAAGACTTTTTCTTTCGTCTTAGCCAATGGGTTATGTTTAGTCCAAGTTCCACCGAATTCTTCCATTTCCGTGTTCCAAACTTCACGATAACTCCCTGGATAGGGTACGCCGATCTCGAAGTTTTGTTGCTCGATCGTGGTGAGATTCATGACCACCACTAAGAAATCTTTCTTCCGCTTGCCATGGCGAATAAAACTCAAGATGGTCGCCGTCTTGTTATTAGCATCGATCACTTCTAAACTCTCTTCTTTATCCTCTAACTCCCATAGCGCACGGTGTTCACGATAAAATTCATTGAGTTTAGCTGTGAAATGTTGCATTTTCTTATTCAGTTCGTCATCTAAACTATCCCAAGTCAACCCTTCGTAGTAGCGCCATTCGATAAATTGACCAAATTCGCCCCCCATAAAGAGTAATTTTTTTCCGGGGTGTGTTATTTGATAAGTGAGTAAATTCCTAAGTTGGGCAAATTGCTTGTAGCGATCCCCACCCCACATTTTGTGCAACAGGCTCTTCTTACCATGAACGACTTCATCATGAGATAATGGCAAAATATAATTTTCCGATAAGCGATACATCCAAGAAAAGGTCAACATATCTAAGTGATCTCCTCTAAAGAGTGGATCCATTTGATAAAAGTTCAAGACATCATTCATCCAGCCCATATTCCACTTGTAATCAAAGCCTAATGAATCTTCTTCTAACATGCCCGTCACTTTCGTCCCAGCCGAACTTTCTTCAGCGATCAAGATCACCTTAGGATGCGCAAACTTGACTTCTTTGTTCAACTTGCGCAAAAAGTGCCAACCCTCTAAATTTCTGTTTCCACCATAAATGTTTGGTTTCCAAGGACCTTCATCATAATCCAGATAGATCATATTGGAGACCGCATCGACCCGTAAACCATCTAGATGGAATTTTTCGATCCAGAAAAAGGCACTTGAAAGCAAGAAGGATTGAACTTCTGGTTTGCCCAAGTCAAAGTTTTGCGAACCCCAACCGATATTTTTGGCGCGATCGGGATCTTCATATTCAAAAGTCGGCGTCCCATCGTAATATGGCAAGGTATCATCATTGATACAAAAATGACCTGGGACCCAATCCACGATCACTCCGATATTTTCTTTATGACATGCATCAACGAATGCTTGGAATTCTTCAGGAGTTCCATAAGCGGAACTGACCGCAAAATACCCGATCAATTGATACCCCCAAGAAGCACCTAAGGGATGTTCCATTAAAGGCATAAATTCAACATGGGTATAATTCATTTTCTTTAAGTATGGGATCAACTCTTTTGTTAGATCACCGATCGTATACGGGGTACCATCAGCATGTGACTTCCATGAACCGGGATGGATCTCATAAATGTTCATTGGACGTTCAAAGTAATTCGAACGTTTATGACGTCCGCGCCATAGTCCATCATGCCATTTATATTCTGGAATATCATAGATGATCGAAGCATCATTTGGACGTTCTTCAAAGCGAAAGGCAAATGGATCGATCTTATATACGATACGCCCATCATGTTGTTTGACTTTAAATTTGTACATTTGGCCACGTTTGGCATTGGGAGCCACCGCACTCCAAATACCATGATCTCCCAACTTCATTGGTAGATCTTCTTCCCAATCATTAAACTCACCAACTAGCCAAATTTGTTGAGCTTTTGGGGCCCACACGCGAAAGACATATCCCGCTTCTGCAGCTGGATGTGCCCCCAAAAAAGTTTGCGCATGAAAATTTTTGCCTCGGGCAAACGCTTCTATTTCCTGAGACAAATCAAAACCAGCGGTCATTCCTCTTTCCTCCTTATCAAAATAATTAACACATATCCTGTATACATAATAACATATCAATGTAAAAAACATTAAAAATATACCCTGTATTTTTAACAAAAAAATATATAACATTCTGTTAAGATATTTAAAAATATCCGTATTTTTACAGGTTTTTTTGTTTGATACTCACTCCCACAAGGTGTATAATCGAATTTTAAGAATTAATTGAGCCTTTAATTAACATTTTACTAATATATAAAATATTAAAGATAAAATAAAAACCAGAGTTTTGAGAATATCATCTCTTGACTCTGGTTTTTATATATAATTAGGCAATATGATTTTCCCGCAAGATCGTATTTACAACTTCTTGCATTTCAGGTGTTTTGACCCATTCCTCAAAATGATCAAAATCTTCAGCTGGCATTTCAAAATTTTCATTGATATATTTTTCGTACTTGATCAAACTACTTGAACGTGGGATATTCAGTTGTAAGATCCTAACGCTCTCAATAAATCCCCGTACAGCCGCTAATTCAGCCCGACCGTTTTGCGGAATATTGGAGATCTCGTAATATTTAGTGCCATCTTTACGCGTGATCTCTTCGATCAAATTCAAAGTTTCATTACTTTTCATCTAATGGCGTCCTCCCTTTTATCAAAAGTCCCATTCATTATACACAAAAACCGCTATAGCTTCTAGTAAGACTACTAAGACTACAGCGGTTGCATAAGAGAGAAAGAGAATTGATTAGAAGGTAATTAATCATACCTTACACTCTCACGATATACCTTTTTGAAAGCGATGTCAAACTTTAACTCTCAAACTTTTAAATTTTTATTGTCCTTCAAAAAATCCCTACTCAAGTCAGCTTATCCATATTATAATAAATCTATAGTTCTAACACTTTAGACTTCACTAGTCTAAACGTTTTAGTAATAGATAAAGAAAGGATTCGCTATTTAAACTAACGCAGATAGCCTGGCTACTATTCATGATCAATCGTACTCAATTTAAAGCAAGCCTCTACTTAGGATTCTTCATTTCGCTTATTCGTCTAGTTTTTTTACTCTTAGATCAAACAAAGGGCGCTAAGGCTGAACTTCAGACTATGTTAGTCTTGTTTCATACCAATGCTTGGTTTGTTCCGATCTTATTTGCCCTACTTTACTTTTTCATCGTAACTAGCTGTATCTACTTGGCATTCAGGGTCTTAAATTACATAATCAATTTATTTAGATAAAGTGAAATATTAAAAAAGCAGGTATACACACCTGCTTTTTTTGATACTATTCTTCGATACCCATTTCAGCCTTAACGACATCTACGATCTGCATCACGTAGTCGTGGACCAATTCTTTAGTTGGTGCTTCTGCCATTACACGCAAAAGATCTTCGGTACCACTAGGGCGAACCAACACACGTCCTTCATTTCCCATTTGTTCTTCAACTTGTGCGATAACAGCCTTGATTGCTTGATTTTCAAGGGCTAATTTCTTATCTGTTACACGAACGTTGACTAATTCTTGTGGATAAGTCGTCACTTCGGCAGCCAATTCTGAAAGTGGCTTACCAGTTTGTTTGATCACATTCAATAATTGAAGTGCTGTTAACATCCCATCACCAGTTGTGTTGAAATCCAAGAAGACTACGTGTCCTGATTGTTCACCACCAACATTATAGCCACTCTTACGCATTTCTTCGACCACATAGCGGTCACCGACCTTTGTCTTGACCGAATTTAGTTCATGTTGTTCCATTGCCTTATACAAACCAATGTTACTCATAACGGTCGTTACGATCGTATCCTTCTTCAAACGGCCACGTTCACTCATATATTTCCCACAGATATACATGATCTTGTCACCATCGATGATATTTCCTAATTCATCGACTGCGATACAGCGATCGCCATCACCATCAAATGCTACCCCAACTTGAGCTTTAGTTTCTAAAACAAACTTAGCCAAAGCTTCTGGATGAGTAGAACCTACCCCAGCATTGATATTTAGACCATCTGGACTTGTAGCCATTGTTTCAAATTCAGCCCCCAGATCAGCAAACAACCGTGAAACTAAAGCACTAGTTGCACCATTAGCCCCGTCAACTGCGATCCGCATTCCACTGAGATCATCTGGGATCGTTTGTTCCAAGAATTGCGTATACTTTAAGGCACCTTCACGATAATTATTCAAAGTTCCTAAGCCTTCAGCTGCTGGACGCGGTAAGATATCTTCATCTTTTTCAAGTAATGCTTCGATCTCTTCTTCTTGATCGTCGGATAATTTGTAACCATCGCCCCCAAAGAACTTGATCCCATTATCTTGAACTGGATTATGCGAAGCTGAGATCATGACCCCTGCATCAGCGGCTTGTAAACGAACTAAGTAAGCAACACCTGGAGTTGTGATCACACCAAGTGAAAAAACTTCGATCCCGACTGAAAGTAGACCTGCGATCAACGCCTGTTCTAACATTTGGCCCGAGATCCGGGTATCACGTGCGACTAAGACCCGTGGTGGTTGTTCGCTATTTTTAGCGTGTTGCGTCAAAACATAGCCCCCACAGCGTCCTAACTTAAATGCTAATTCTGGTGTTAATGTTTGATTTGCAATCCCTCTGACACCATCAGTCCCAAAATATTTCATCTTAAATCCTCATTTCTTTATATACTCATTTTCAATTAGTAGTTTGATCGCTTGAAACTTCTGAACTACTTGTTGCACTGGAAGTTTCAGTCGTATCTTTTTTTGACTCATCCGTTGAACTTGGCTGACTTGAACTTGTGCTTTCCGCCGCTTTACTTGAACTCGAACTCGTTGGTAGTGAGCGTTCGAGCGGAGCATCAGCTTGCTCATCGCCAACTGTTATTTGCACAACGACCGAAGCTGGCGTAACACTGGCTACTCCCGCTTGGGTCGGACTCAAGCTGACCGTCTTAGTCGTTGATTCATTGACCCCAGTAACTGAGACTGGGACCCGCAAGCTATTTATCTTATTTAAAGCACTCTTAGTCCCTCGCAATTTGATCGACTTAGTTTCCGTTGAAAGCTGATACGTTTTACCAGGAACGCCGTTATTCTCGGTCACTAATTCTAATTTGACTTCCTTAGTTGCGGTGGCTTGGCTGATCGGTAAATTGACCTTGACCGTTTCTGGCGATAAGCTGACGGGCAAAGGATGCCCTTCTTTATCTAACGCCTGCAATAAAACGGTCCGACCATAATCGCCGTGACTATTTTCAGGTAAATTGAGGTTAGCTACCACACTATCCAACTTATTGATATCGACTTTAGCCCCGGTCACATCGACTGTTTGGGTACTTAGTGACGGACTGCCCGCCACATAACCATTTTGGATCAAGCTGGTATCATATCTGACCTGGATCGGCATCTTGACCGTCTTTTTAGGCGCGATCTTGACTTTGATCTTTTCAGGCGATAAAGCTACACTCAATTCTTTATTGAAACCGCTCGTCTTTAACTTAACGGTGTGTGTACCTGACTTTAGATCTGATAGATCGGCATAGACTTCAAAATTCCGGGTATTGTCCAAGGCCGTGACCAGCGCACTAGGTCCTGAAATATCAACTTTGACTTGTTCAGGATAACCCGTAACGTAATACTTACTATTGTCAACATTTAAGGTCAACGGCACTTTAAGTGATAACGTCTTAGTCGTCGTCAATTTCGAATTAGCAACTTCTTTATCCGAGATCCGCGTCGTTCCTAGCCTTTGATAGCTAACATAGAAAAATAAGAGCAGTGCAAAAAACAGCGAGAGTAACCGATACATATTTTTAGTACCTAAAATTTTGTCAAATTTCAATGTTTTTGCCCCCTCTTACCAAAGATCTCAGTAAAAAAGCGCGCAACGGCACTCGTCTTTTCTTCTTGTGTTGGTACTAATTCATTATACAAGAGTTTACGATAATCTTGTTGCGTTAGATCACGGATCAATTCATTATTTTTAGTGATCGTCACACCACCAGTCTCTTCGGATACAACGATCGTCAAAGCATCAGTCACTTCGCTGATCCCAACAGCTGCTCGGTGGCGCGTACCTAATTCCTTTGGGATCAAATTACTTTCAGATAAAGGTAAGTAAGCCGCAGCAACGGCGATCCGATTATCTTTAATGATAACAGCCCCATCGTGTAACGGAGTATTAGGGATAAAGATATTGATCAATAATGCCCCGCTGACATCCGCATCCAGTGGGATCCCGGTTTCGATATAATCATCTAGCCCTGTATTCATTTGAACCGTGATCAAGGCACCGATCCGCCTTTTTGACATATATTGGATCGCTTGATCAAGGGCATCGACCAATTTTATCTCGGCTTCATTTTCTTTCTTATTATAGTTAGCAAATAACGACCCACGACCTAGATGCTCTAACCCGCGCCTGATCTCGGGCTGGAAGATCACGATGATCGCGATGATCCCCCAATTGATCACTTGGTCCATGATCCAAGAAACAGTCTCAAGTCCGATATACCAACTCACCAACTTGATCAAGATAATAACTACGATCCCACGAAAAAGTTGGACCGCTTTGGTTCCGCGTAAGAGCATCATCAGCATGTAGATCACATACCAAACGACCAGAACATCTAGTAAGCTAACTAGATTCTGCCATGAAAATAGATTGCTCCAATCAAAAGACATAAATTCCCCCCTCTGCTACATTTCAACAATTTGTATTATAGCATGGATCACAAACTTTGGGGCAGGGAATACTTACTCACCCAATAATTTAAGATTTCGCTAAATCGAGTCAAAGATTACTCATCGTCCCTGATTTTTGCTACAATAGAGGGCAATAATGGCAGGTGATTTTTATGACAAAAAAATTGACTTGGATCGTTAGGGTCACGTTTTGGCTATATATGCTCTATGTTTACTTGACCGTTTATCGGCAAGGATCGTTTTACAGCTTTCTTTTGCTCAATACATTCCTCGGCTATATTCCGATCGAGATCGCTATGCATATGCACAAAACACAACCTAAACTGATCTACTGGGGGTTATTTTTACTATGGCTTTTATTCTATCCCAATGCCCCTTATGTGATCACCGATCTTTTTCACTTAGCGCGGATGGATCCGTATAATCCCACCAACGGATTAATGAGCTTTGATCTTCATATGTGGCTCAACTTTACCAATCTAGTTGCCAGCGCCTTTGGTTGTGCACTGATGGGGATGTGGAGTTTGGAGCATGTTGCCCAGACGCTGCAAGCCCGTTTCAAATTACGAGGCTGGATCCCGCGCACATCGCTTGCTTTGATCTTGACTTTAGCCGCTTCGATCGGGATCTATGTGGGGCGTTTCTTACGCCTTCACACAGCTTATCTTTTTATCGAGCCTGATGCCGTCATCAAGCAACTCATTGCGATGTGGAACCCACGCATGTTGATCTTTGTGATCTTTATGACGATCATTCAACTCATCATTTGGGCTGCGATCGCCATTGGTCGCCAGTTGATCAACCAATATGACAGTCAAAATAAGCTTCTCTAACATAAATGGTTAGCAAAAGACCCAGTATGGTACAAATCATGCTGGGTCTTTTACTACATTCTTATTTTATTTTTCTTCACCGATGATCCGGACCTCAGTCTCCAATCGAACATCGAATTCTTTTAAGATCACAGCTTGAATATGCTTGATCACAGCCAAATAATCTGTCGCTGTTGCTCCACCGATATTCACGATAAAGCCAGCATGTTTTTTAGATACTTGCGCCCCACCGATCGTAAAACCTTGAAGTCCTGCATCGTGGATCAATTTCCCCGTAAAATGGCCAACTGGACGCTTAAAGACGCTCCCACATGACGGATACTCCAGTGGTTGTTTAGATGCCCGCAAGAAATTGAGTTCATCCATCCGTTGCCGGATCTGTTGCTTATCACCTGTTGCCAATTCAAAGGCGGCTTCTAATACGATATCGTCTTCGGCTTGTAAACGGCTCATCCGATAACCAAATCTTAATTCTTCGTTAGTGTAAGTTTTTAGCTCGCCTTGAGGTGTTACCACGGTAACTTGGGCTAAGACATCCTTGATCTCGCCCCCGTAAGCACCAGCGTTCATAAAGACCGCGCCACCGATCGAACCGGGGATCCCCGCGGCAAATTCCAAACCGGTCAAACCGTGTTGATATGCCACTTCAGTCGTTTCGATCAAAGAAGCCCCAGCAGTCGCGTGAACTTTGTTTCCATCACACCAGATCTCATTTAATTCGGTCAAGATCATCACTAATCCACGGATGCCACCATCTTGGACGATCAAATTGCTAGCATTGCCGATCACAGTCAAAGGCAGATCATTTTCCTTAGCAAATACAACTAAAGCTTGGGCTTGTTTGCCCGTTGTGGGAAATGCTACGATATCCGCTGGCCCACCGGTTTTTGTGTTGGTGTACAAAGATAACGGTTCAGCTAAACGGATCTTGATCTCTGGAAATTCATTTATGATTTTTTCATTTATTGTCATTGTCATGTTTTACACCTTTAAATCTCTTTTATCTTCTTAATTTTACCATTTTTTATTTTGACTTGCGATAGTCCTTGCCTTATCCTTAGGTAAATAAGTTTATTTAATAGTGAGGCGTGCTGATGAAATTTATTTCGTGGAATGTGAATGGCTTGCGAGCTGTTTTAAAGAAAAATTTTTTAGAAGTTTTTACCGACTTAGATGCTGACTTCTTCTGCTTACAAGAAACTAAACTCCAAGCAGGTCAAGTTGACCTAGATCTACCTGATTACTATCAATATTGGAATTATGCGCAAAAAAAGGGCTATTCCGGAACAGCTATCTTCACCAAGAAAAAGCCACTGGCTGTAACTAAAGGGCTCGGACTTGCTGAATTCGATCAAGAAGGTCGGGTTTTAACGTTAGAATATGAAGATTTTTATCTCGTAAATTGTTATACCCCTAATTCGCAAGATAAATTAAAGCGCTTGGATTTTCGCCTTCAATGGGAAGCAGCTTTTAGCGATCATCTAACCAACTTAGCAACCAAAAAGCCCGTTATCTTATGCGGCGACCTAAATGTGGCTCATAATGAGATCGACCTCAAAAATCCTAAACCAAATCAAAAAAATGCCGGGTTTAGTATCCAAGAACGCCAAGCGATGACCGCCTTATTAGCACGGGGCTTCACCGACACTTTCAGACACATTTACCCTGATAAAACTGGCGCTTACTCGTGGTGGAGCTACCGGTTCAATGCTAGAGCACGCAATGCTGGTTGGCGGATCGATTATTTCATCTGCTCCAATGCTCTACTCCCCCAAGTAAAGGACAGTCAGATCCTACCTGAGATCTTAGGTTCTGATCACTGCCCCGTAATGCTAGAGACCAATGAACTAAATTAAATTTATCATACTATGAAAGGAAGTTATCAATGAATTTTATTGCTTTTGATTTCGAAACTGCTAATGCTAAACGCAGTAGTGCCTGTTCATTAGCCCTTTCTGTTGTTCGCGATGGTCAAATCGTTGATGAGCTTTATTCTTTGATCGATCCCCAGACTTATTTTTCGAGCTTTAACACTAAGATCCACGGTATTACCGCCAAAGACGTCGCCAATGCCCCAACGTTTGTGGAGCTCTGGCCCCATATCAGTGACTTTTTTACTCCCGATCAATTAGTGGTAGCCCATAATGCTCCATTTGACTGTAGCGTCTTAAACAGGACCCTAGCAGCTTATGATCTAGCGACCCCGAGCTTCATGGTCCTAGATACAGTCAAAACCAGCAAGAAATTTTATCAAGATCTCCCCAACCATAAGCTAAACACCGTCTGTGATAGCCTAGGTATCGACTTAAAACATCACCACAATGCGCTTTTTGACAGTCATGCTTGTGCTGAGATCTTATTGCACCAAGCTAAGGAATTTGGGACAACAAAGTTAAAGCCTTTTGTGCGTCAATACAATAAATAGTAAAAACGTTCAATACCGTATAAACAACAAGGGACCTAGCATGAATTTACATCGTACTAGGTCCCTTGTTGTATTGAATTTTACCCGCTATAAGTTGGCTATCAATTGTTCATAGTGAGCTCCATGTGGTTCAAAGACTAGTGTCCGCTTGTCATCGTCTGTTTCGTCTTTTAACAGCTTGACGACCAAATATTGCGCTGGAAGTTCATCAGCAACAAATTGTGACCACTCGACCACACTGACACCTTCACCATTAAAATATTCTTCTAACCCTAGATCAGCTCCACCAGTATCTTCTAAACGATAAACGTCCATATGATACAAAGGCAAACGACCTTCATGGTACTCACGGATCAAAGTAAAAGTCGGACTTTTAACATTTTTTTTGATCCCAAGTCCCTTAGCTAAGCCCTTTGTAAAAGTCGTCTTTCCCGCTCCAAGATCACCATCTAATAAGATAAGATCTTGGGGCTTTAAATATGACGCCAATTTTTGAGCGAGCGCTTGTGTTTCTTCTGCATTACTTACTTGAAATTCCATGTTACTTCCCATCTGCTGCCTGTGCGGCTGTGATCAATGATACTTTGTAGACTTCTTCTTCGTCACATCCCCGTGACAAGTCTGAAACTGGTTGATTCAAGCCTTGTAAGATCGGACCGACCGCTTCAAAGCCGCCTAAACGTTGGGCGATCTTATATCCGATATTACCTGATTGTAATTCCGGAAAGACAAAGACATTGGCTTTTCCAGCTACCGGTGATTCGGGTGTTTTTTTAGCAGCAACTCCGGGTACAAAAGCAGCGTCAAATTGTAATTCACCATCGATCTCTTCTTCGGGTGCTAATTTTTGAGCGATCTTAGTTGCTTCGATCACTTTTTCAACTAATGGTGATTTAGCAGAACCCTTAGTCGAAAAACTCATCAAAGCGATCCGGGGTTCAATATCAAATAAGCGTGCTGCTTTAGCACTTTCGACCGCGATCTCAGCTAGATCTTGGGCATCGGGATCGATATTGATCGCACAATCTGAAAAAATGTATTTTTCATCGCCTCGTAGCATCAAGAAAGCCCCACTTGTCCGTCTGACATTTGGCTTTGTCTTGATGATCTGTAACACTGGTCGAACTGTGGCCCCAGTTGAGTGGATCGCCCCCGAGACCATTCCATCGGCTTGACCTAAATAAACCAGCATCGTCCCAAAATAGTTTACGTCCTTTAACATCTCGGCAGCTTGCTCGGGCGTATTTTTGCCCTTCCGACGCTCCACAAAAGCAGCCACTAACTTATCAAATTCTTCTTTAGGATAAGTTTCTGGATCTAAAGCTTGTAAATTTTGTGGTAAAGGCTCACGGCTATGCGCTTGAACTTGTTCTCTAGAGCCTAACACGATCGGCGTCAATAATTCTTCTTTGGCTAGACGAACCGCTGCATTGACGACCCGACTGTCATTTCCTTCTGGGAAGACCAACGTCAGTGTTTGCTTACTTACTTTTTGCTTTAATGTTTCTAAGATCTCCATTTAAAATCCTCCTTTTTGTGACACATTTACGGTCTGTGGCAATTGCCAGTCGATCGGTGTTTCCCCCATTGCCTCTAAGGCTGCATTCGTTTTTGAAAATGGTTTTGAACCAAAAAATCCCCGACTTGCCGATAACGGACTCGGATGTGATGACATGATGACTACATTTTTACTCTGATCGATCAAAGCCAGCTTATTTTGTGCTGCTTTTCCCCACAAGACAAACACAACTGGCATAGGTCGCTTGGACAATTCCTGGATGGCTAGATCTGTTAAAGCTTCCCAGCCTTGACCACGATGAGAAAATGCTTGCCCATCTCGGACAGTCAAGACCGAATTGAGCAATAATACACCTTGCTTAGCCCACTTTTCGAGATAACCATGGTTTACCGGTGCGATCCCTAAGTCACTTTGCAATTCTTTATAGATATTTTGCAGTGACGGTGGGACTTTGACTCCAGGTAAAACTGAGAAACTCAAACCATGAGCTTGATCAGGGCCATGATACGGATCTTGGCCTAAGATCACCACTTTGACTTGTGAAAAAGGTGTCCATTCAAAGGCCTCGAAGATGTGGTACATATCTGGATGGATCGCGTAATGACCATATTCATATTTTAAAAAGTTATGCAGTTTGGCATAGTTTTCCGATTCGAACACTGGCGCTAAAACTTGCTGCCAATCATTATGAATCAATTCTTTCAATATATTACACCTCGCATTAATTTTACCATAACTGAAAAATAATAACACCGTTAGCGCTTACAAGTGCTGGGTGTGTAAAATTTTTACTTTCATGTTAGAATAAAGTCATTAGATAAATTAAGGTGGGATATTATACTATGGTTCAAATTATTGCGTCTGACATGGACGGAACATTGTTAAACGACAAAATGGTCATTTCCAAGCGAAATGCTGCTGCAGTCAAGGAAGCACAAAAACAAGGGGTCCATTTTATCGTTTCAACTGGACGTGCTTATGATGAAGTTAAACCGTTGATCACCGAAGCAGGCTTTAACTGCCCAATGATCACCTTGAATGGAGCCTTTGTTTTAGACGAAGAAGGTAAAGAGATCAGCGCTGCTCCGATCCCAGACTCCATTGCCAAAAAGATCATGTTGACTTTGAAGAAAAATGGACTCTACTTTGAAGTGATCACAGCTAAAGGCGTTTGCTCTGATAACAAGGCTAAACGGATCGAAAATTTTGCTGAATTATTAGCTAGCATCAGTCCTGATACCCCTTATAAATTAGCTGTGACTCTGGCTTCGGCCCGCATGGAACTTATGAATATCAATTACGTTGACAACTATATGGACTTAGTTGATGATCCTAAAACTGTTATCGGTAAGATCGTGGTCTTTAGTCCTGAAGGCCAAAAAGTTTTAGGACCGATCAAAGATGAACTTTCTAAAAATGACAATCTTGTGATCACATCTTCGGGTCCCGGAAATATCGAGATCAACCACGTCAATGCACAAAAGGGTGTCGCACTCCAAGCTTATGCGGATAGCTTGAACATCCCAATGGACAATGTAATGGCGATCGGTGATAACAACAATGACGTCTCGATGCTCAAAGCTGCTGGGATCAGCTATGCCATGGGCAACGGTAGTGATGAAGTTAAGATGTTAGCTAAATACGTCACTGCACCTAACACCGAAGATGGCGCTGGGATCGCGATCGAAGAAGTTTTGGCTAAGAAAAATTAAAGTCAATCAGTGCTAGCAAGAGCGAGGTGCTTAATGTGCGCAATCTATATACTCGACGCACCGAACTGTCCAATCGTGGGACCATCCGCGTCAAAGATAGTTCTGGTCGCCTGATCTACCTATTAGTTGGCAAATGGGGCCTTTCACCTGGCGTCTTATCAGTCTATGACGTTACAGGTAAGCGACTAGCCGAGATCAAACAGCGGACCCTGGGCTTTTTTCCAAAATTTGATCTCTATGACAAACGCCACCATGTTGGTTCTTTGCGACGTTATTATGGTATCAGCCATGAAATGCTCTTTGTCAAAGGGCTCAATTGGTTTATCATCGGTAATCTAATGACATTTAACTACAAAGTCTACCATGGACGCCAATGTATCATGACGATCTCAGAAGTTCAAACCGCTACTGGGACTGCCTTAGAATTTCATATTGCTGAACAGGCCGATGAACCGCTATGTTTTTGTATTGCTGCGATCCTCGATCACTGGGCACGTCTTGACCTAAAAGCCAAGAACAAAGCTTACTATGGTAAATTAGCTTGGTGACTTGACACACTGAATGGGTGATAAGAATGCAAATTTTTTTACTAACTGTCGGTGGATCATTTTTAGTGCTATGTATTCAATTTTTTAGAGGTAAATGGTTACGTTTGCTGGCTGGTAACACTTTTGGTGACATTTCACCGCTAGCAGCCACTAAAGCTGGTAAACATGTTGCTTTGATCATGCTCAGCTTTGGCTTGGCTTTGATCTTATTAGCTTTTGCTGACTCTAGGACAGATATGTTAAGCCTGATCTTGTTTAGCGTAGGTACGATCTATACTATAAGCTTAGTCATTTTGACTTACTACTTTTGGCTCAAGAGCTGATAAAAAAGAGCATTCGAAATTCTTTAAATTTCGAACGCTCTTTTTTTATCCCAGTTTTGCGACCAATTCTTCTAATTTTGTAGTGATCTCAACGGGTAATTCTTCTTGTGGATGCGTCTTGGTGTAATTATTTACCCAATCTAGACGATCTTGCAAACGTTGGCGTAATTTTTTAGCATAGGCGGTATCATTTAAATCAACCTCATACCCTGGAAGACTTAGATAACTCATCTGTGGTAATGCACCAAATTCAGTCCAATCAGCTGTTTCATTGGCGATCGCTTCTAAAATGCCCAACGTCGTATCTTTATCGATATTTTTACCGTTATACGAATCCGTATTGATGATATAACAATTAGCCTGCTGTTTTTCAAAGAGTTCCTTGAAGTCTTGATAATCCTCTGTCAGCGGATAGACTCTAAATGGGTTAGCAAACGGCTCGATCACTAGCTTATTGCGGGATTCACCGATAACATTTTCCGCCGTCGAACGCTTAGTCGCTAAAGTCAATCCAAAGGTCGCTGCGATCACGGGATCCGATAATTTAACGACTGGTGGCAAACTGTCATCTTTCATGATCCAAAAGATCGAATCAAGTGGTGCTTGTTCACGATCGACCCGATTTTTAGCCGAATAACGTGATTTGATCGTACGACCATTACCGTTGCGCAAGTCATCAGTTACTAAGATCTTCTTGCCCTGCATATCTTGTGTAACTCCAACATTCATTACGGTAGTGAAGTATTCCATTTCTTTTGATCCAGGTAAATAATCACTTGTCTTGTCAAAATATGCTGGTTCAAGCGCGATCGAACTCCCATCCTTACGATCAATGATAAAAGCATCATCGTGTAAGATCGTGATATCATCGAATTTTCCAGCATGTTTGGCATGAGTCAGAGTCGACTTGCCTGAACCAGAAAGACCGTAGAAGGCAAAGACTTTATCCTCTTTATCTTTGAAATGAAATGTCTTTTCCCCTCCATGACATGCAGTATAGCCATTGCGATGCGCTGTTGCCCAAGCAAGGGTCAAAGTTGCCTTTTTTAACTCACCAAAATAGCGTAGCCCTAGGATCGCAGCTACATTATGTTCGGGATCAAAAAGCGCTAAGCCATCTGGATATTGAGGATCATTCCATTCAGGATCACAGTAAAGATAGATATCGTCTTCACTGTACGCTTTAGAAGCTGCATAGCGCTTAGCATACTCTGAATCAAGGATCTGGAAATTCAGTAAATATGATAGCAAATTGACCTCATAACCCTTTGGTACCATCAGATGCGCTTTTAACATGAACTCTTCATCCAAGCCTACGATCGCTTGTGCTTGATAAAATTGACGCTCATTTCCTTGATAGACTGCTTCACGCAAAACGGCCTCTAATTCATCATTATCTACTCCAGGGCGACCTAAGATCTTCCGTGCAGCTGCTGTTCGACCCACGATCCGTCCATGATTATCGACTAACATCACAGCATCTTTAGGTAAACCTAGTTCACTGGTATGCTTGATCGGTTGATCGGTCACGATCGTTTTTGGACTCTTTTTAGCTAGCTCGTATGCCATCTTTAAGTCAGTTACCGCCTGAACATTATTTCCATAGAAGGCAGTCTCAATGATCGTTTTAGTTGGCGAAAATAAGCGATTACGCCCATTTATCTCAGTCGTTTCAAATCTTTCACGTGTACTCATCTTCCGCTACACCCCATTCTCTAAATATTTAGTAAACCTTTAAAAATAGCAATTAAAGCACTTACATTAACAAGAATAGTTTAGCACAGATCGTATCAAAATAGTTAAATTTTATACCTTAAAAAAAGAGTAAGAATTACTTCTCACCCTTTTAAAACTATAAACGTTCTTTTTTATTAATCTTTTGGACATCGATCAGCGGACAGCCGGCATTGTGGCACGAACTACATTCGCTGTTTTTTTGCTTAATGATCCTAGTATACACGACCCATGCAACTAGCCCAAAGATCACTAGACCCAAGATCACCGTTGCGACCATTCTGAATCCCTCATTTCTATTGCTTGTTCTAACGGTTGTGGTTTACTTTTCTTGATAAATAAGCCGTAAACGATCAATGTGATACCTAATAAAACAAGGATCACATTATAGCTTGAATAATCACCACTTGCAAGGACTGAGATCTGATAGATCAACATGGCTGCTAAATAAGCTAAAAACGTTTGGTAACCGATAGCACGCTAAGTCCAACTCGCATCCCCATATTCTTTATGCATTGCTCCGATCGCAGCAAAACACGGCGCACATAACAGATTGAACGCCAGAAAAGCATAGGCTGCCATTGGGGTATAGGCTGCTGTCAAAAGTTGGTCAAAGCGCGCTTGGGTCGGCGGATTGCCAAAAGCCACTTGAAGAGTCGCGACACAATTTTCTTTAGCGATCAAACCAGTCAAGACAGCTGAGACAGCACGCCAATCGCCAAATCCAAGGGGCACAAATACTGGAGCTAATAAGCTTCCGATACTCTTCAACATACTGCTTTCTTGGGGAACTTGTTCTAATCTAAAATTGAAATTCGATAAAAACCAGATCACGACCATTGAAGCAAAAATGATCGTTCCTGCTTTTTGGACGAAACCTTTACTCTTTAGCCAAACATACCGTACGATATTATCTAATCTGGGGAGATGATAAGCGGGCAACTCCATCACAAAGGGCTGAGGATCGCCAGCAAATAAAGCCGTTTTTTTCAAATAGATCCCCGAGCCGATCACAGCAATGATCCCTAAAAAATAAGCCGCTGGAGCAGCTAAACTTTGACCCTTAAAAAAAGTCCCCACGATCAAAGCAATCACGGTCAATTTAGCCGAACATGGCATAAAAGTCGTTAGCATGATCGTCATCTTGCGATCTTTTTCGGCTTCGATCGTTCGGGTCGCCATGATCCCAGGAACTCCACAGCCCGTAGAAACTAATAGCGGGATAAACGATTTGCCCGATAAATTGAAACGCCGAAAGATCCGATCCATCACGAAGGCGATCCGAGACATATAGCCACAGTCTTCTAAGATCCCTAAACATAAAAAAAGCATCATGATCTGTGGCAAAAAGCCGAGCACCGCTCCGACCCCACCGATGATCCCATCAATGATCAGTCCTTGCATAAACAGAGCTACTTGCCATGAGCTAAGCAGATCTGCGGTAAATTTAGGAATATACTCTCCAAATAAAACATCATTTAACCAATCCGATCCAGCTGTTCCAATAACTTGGATCGATAAATAATAAACAGCCCACATGACTCCAAAAAAGATCGGCAATGCCAAAAAGCGATTCGTCACGACAAGATCGATCCGATCAGAGATGCTCAATGAAAAATCGCCTTCATCGATCACACATTGATCCATAACGCGTGAAATAAAGTCATAGCGGGCATTAATGATAATACTGCTACTCTCATCGTCAAAAATCTTTTCTGCTGTTTGGATCAAGTCAGCGATCGTTTCTCGGCGTTTAGCATCTAACTTCAATTCAGCCCGGATCTGTTCATCGCGTTCAAACAACTTGATCGCGTAAAACCGCAACTCATCTTTGGCTACGATTCCCTGTAACTGGTCTACTATTTGAGCTAAAGCTGATTCTAACCGGGGATCGTATTTGGGAATAATCTCTGGTGGGGCTTGCTTTTTTTGTATCTCCCCCACTAATATATCGATATTTTTCCGTTTGAGCGCACTGATCTTGATCACTGGGATCCCCAAAAGATAAGCTAACTTTTTCGTATTGATCCGTCGCCCTTGTTTTTTTAAGAGATCGGCCATATTTAACGCCAATACAAGCGGTATCTTAGTTTCTAATAATTGCAAAGTTAAGTATAAATTGCGCTCGATATTGGTCGCATCAACTACATCAACGATCTTGGCTGGTCGTTTTTCCAATAAATACTTACGTGTGACTAATTCTTCTGGTGTATATGGTGATAGTGAATAGATCCCAGGTAGATCTTGTAATAAGATCGCCTTATCCTTTTTTAAATACCCTGCCTTACGCTCGACCGTGACCCCTGGCCAATTTCCAACGCGCTGATTAGCTCCAGTCAAATAATTGAATAAAGTCGTTTTACCACTATTGGCATTTCCGGCTAGTGCTATTTCTTTCATATGCTTATCTCCCTTACCATGATCAACTCAGCTTCCGATCGACGTAAGGTCAGCTTATAGCCCCGTAACAAGATCTCGAGCGGGTCGCCTAATGGTGCTGTGTTTACTAGAGTAACTAAAGTATTTTGCGTCAATCCCATATCCATCAGGCGCCGCTTTAATTCTTTTTTACCACCTATCTTGGCAACTAAACAGCTTTGTTTTAAATTCAACTGGGAAAGCGGCTTTAATTCTTGCTCCGCTAGCTCATTAACACTTAAAACCTCAATACAACTTGCAATACTATCACTTAAAGCTAGACGTTGCCCTTGAAAATGGATCATAGCCCCATTGGCCTGCATATTTTGAGTGATCACTGTTAAAACTTTACCTCGCACCATCCCCATCTCGCTGAGACGTTTTTTCAATTGATGCTCCGCCGTCACTTGAGCTACGACATATTTGCCCCGCGTCATTACTTCAGATAATTTTTGCATTATCTCCCCCCCCAATTCTAATTGAGAATTATTTTCAATTACAATTTAAAAATAGCATAATTCCGCTTTCATTTCAAACAAAGACCTGTAAAAATAGCGTACTATCAGCAGATAGTACGCTATTAACTAAAAGAATAATTTAGCAGCCCCAGCGGCTAAGATCAATAATACGATCGAAGAGATCAAAGCTGCTGTAAAGACGCTTTTACCACGTTTAGCAATTACCGCAAAGTTGACCGACATTCCTAAAGCAGCCATTGCCATTCCCAAGAAAATATAAGCTGCTTGAACTAAACCATCGATCAAAACTTGAGGTAACGGAATAAAAGTTCCAATGATACTTGAGATCAAGAAACCAGCCATAAACCATGGAATTGGTAATTTTTGTTTTCCAGTAGTCGTTGTGCCCTTAGCTTGATTTCTTTTAGCAAGTAGTTTTTGATACCAAATACCGATCAATAACGCTACGGGAGCTAACAATAAGACACGTGATAGTTTCATGATCAAAGCATCATCTAAACTAAGTGTCCCCCCAGCTCCACCAGCAGCAACGGCATGGGCGATCTCATGTAGTGAGCCCCCTGCCATGATCCCAAACTGCGACTGTGTCATATGTAATACTGGCTTTAATCCGATCTCGATCAAAGTAAATAAAGTCCCCATCACGCAGACCACTGCGATCGCTAAAACTTCATTTTCTCGCTTAGTCTCTTCATCAACACCATCACCGGTGATCTGTGGTGAAACACCCATAACAGCAGCCGCGCCACAGATACCACAACCGGCAGCTGTTAAGATCGCTAAATCACTTTCCGCTCCAAAACGTTCACAGAGATAATACGTTAAACAGATCGTCACGGCAACTAAGAAAATAGCGATCAAGATCGTTTTAACACCAGCCTGAGCTAATTTCATCAAATTGAGTCTAAACCCTAACAAAA